>NZ_JAIEWN010000002.1:234587-244009 GCF_019599295.1 Oscillochloris sp. ZM17-4
TCGACGGCGGTCTCCAGATCGGCGGGGGTGCGGATGATCGACTGGACGAGGGCGAATCCGGGCCGGCCGGCCTTCTCGGCCCACTGCATGGCGGCGCGCACGCCGGCGAAGGCCCCGGCGTAGGAGCGGGCCAGGCGGGCGAGCGAGTCGAGGCGGGCCTCGGCATCGGCCAGGGCGCGGCGGGCTGCCGCCCGCTCGTCGTCGGCGGCGGCCCGCTCGGCGCGCAGGGCCTCCAGCTCGGCGCGGGCGGCCCGCTCGGCCTCGGCGGCGGCGGCGCGGGCCGCCTCGGCGGCGGCGAGCTCGGCGCGGGCCGCCTCGACCTGGGCGGTTGCGGCGGCCAGGTGGGCGACGGCCTGGGCGGCGGCGGCCTCCAGCTCGGCGCGGTCACGCTCAAGCCGCGCAGCCTGGGCCCGCAGCTGCTCGGCGCGGCTGGCCCCCTCGGCCACGGCAGTCGCGGCACGCACAGAGGCGTCCTGGGCGGCGCGCAGCTCACGGGCGAGGGCCTGGCGGATCTGCTCGGCACCGGCCAGCTCAGCCTCGGCGGCGCGCTGGGCGAGGCGCTGGGCGTCAAGGGCGGCCGCGGCATGGGCCGCCTCCTCGGCGGCGGCGGCGCGGCGGTCCTCGTCTTCGCCCTGGCGCAGGGCCAGCTCGTTGCGGCGGCGCTCCAGCTCCTCGGCGCGGCGGGCCAAGGCCGCCAGGCGCTCGCCATCGACGGCCAGGACGCGCTGGGCATCCTCGGCCCGCTTATGCAGCTCACCGCTGCGCTGGTGCAGGGCGCCAAGCGCATCGCGCCGGCCGCGCAGCGCCTCGCGCAGGGCGCGCAGATCGTGCGAGGCCGCCATCTGGGCGGCGCGGGCCTGCTCCAAGGCCTGCTCCAGGCCGGCCAGATCAGCGCGGGCGCGGGCGGTGGCGAGCTGGGCGGCCCGCCAGAGCGCGGCGTAGTGTCGCTCATGGAGCGCGCGCAGCTCGCCGCTCAGCTCGCGGTGCTGGCGGGCCTGGCCGGCCTGGCGCTTCAGCGCGCGCAGCCGCGGCTCCAGCTCGCCCAGCAGGTCGCCCACCCGCTGCAGGTTGCTGTCCGTCTCGCGCAGGCGGCGCAGGGCCTCGGCCTTACGCAGCTCGAAGCCGCCGATCTCGGCGGCGTCCTCGAAGAGCCGGCGGCGCTCCTCGGGCCGCAGGGTCAGCGCGGCGTCCACCAGCCCCTGGTTGATGATCGTGTAGGAGCCGCCGAGCGGCTCGGTGGCCTCCTGCACATCGCGCAGGCGCACGCGGGCCCGGTTGATGAAGTACTCGCTGTCGCCGGCACGGGTGGCCCGGCGGGCGATCGTCACCTCGTCAAAGTCCAGCGGCAGCAGGCGGTCGCTGTTATCGATCGTCAGCGAGACCTCGGCCAGCCCGGCGGGGGCGCGCCGCCCGCCGCCCGAGTAGATCAGCTCCTCGGAGCGCTTGCAGCGCAGCGTGGCCAGGCTCTGCTCGCCCAGCACCCAGCGGATGGCGTCCGCCAGATTCGACTTCCCTGAGCCATTTGGGCCAACTACGGCAGTAATTCCAGATCTGAAATCGATAGCAGTTCGACCAGCAAAGGTCTTGAAGCCCTGAATATCAATGCGCTTGAGGTACATGCGTTAGGGTACAGGGTACAGGGTACAGGGTACAGGGAGGCAGATGGTTCGGCTGAGCATTGTATCACAATGCGAAGTCGCGAGAAGCACAGCCCCCCCAACCCCCAAATTGCCATAGGATTGCACACCTTGGAGGTATATGTTACAATTCGGGTCAATCCCAGTAGGACAAATACCACGCAGTGTAGCGTTGCCCGCGCAGATCTCCCCGCTGTAGTGCGCACCGGGCAGTGAAACCGATGACACACGGGATGCTCACACGGCATCATTAGGACGTGCCGAGATGAGTGGTCGCATGTCCGCCATAGCCGATATCGGCTACGCTGGGGCAATGGATGGGTTCGTAGCGACACGACACCGCCGATAGGGTTCGGCACCGAGTGCGTGTCGCGTGGATCTTTTGTAAGGAGAGCGACCTTGATGAAGCGACAGATTCTCCCGTTGCTGGCTCTGGCCTTCGCTATGGCCCTGACGGCCTGTGGCGGCCAGACCCCGCAGGCCGCCGCCACCACCGCCCCGGTGGCCGCCGACACCGCCGCCCCGGCGGCCCCCGCTGACACCGCCGCCCCGGCCACCGAGGCGCCCGCCGCCCCGGCCGCCACCGCCGCCCCGGCCCCCTCCACCAGCGACGCCGCCCAGCCCGCCGCCGGCGGCCGCCTGCAGACGATCATCAGCCGTGGTAACCTGATCTGCGGCGTGAACACCGGCCTCCCCGGCTTCATGAATGTGGACTCGGCCGGTGCCTACACCGGCTTCGATGTCGATTTCTGCAAGGCGATCGCTGCCGCGATCTTCGACGACCCGAGCAAGGTTGAGTACCGCCCGCTGAGCTCCCAGGACCGCTTCACCGCCGTGCAGACCGGCGAGGTCGATGTGCTGATCCGCAACAGCACCTTCACCCTGAGCCGTGATGGCTCGCTCGGCCTGGACTGGGCGCCGACCACCTTCTACGACGGCCAGGGCATGATGGTGCGCAAGGATAGCGGCATCAACACACTGGAGGACATGGACGGCGCGACGGTCTGCGTGCAGACCGGCACCACCACCGAGCTGAACCTGGCCGACCAGTTCAAGGCTCGCGGCCTGACCTTCACCCCAGTGGTCTTCGATAGCAACGACCCGACGGTGGCTGCATACGACGCCGGCCAGTGCGATGGCTTCACCACCGACAAGTCGGGCCTGGTGTCGAGCCTGTCCAAGCTGACCAACCCGGCCGACCACAAGATCCTTGATGTGACGATGTCCAAGGAGCCGCTCGGCCCCTCGACCCTCTCAGGCGACGCGCAGTTCAGCGACGCGGTGCGCTGGATTGTCTACGCGACCTTCCAGGCTGAGGAGTATGGTATCACCTCGGCCAACATCGGCGACTTCACCAGCAGCGAGCTGCCGGAGATCCAGCGCTTCCTGGGCCTGGCCGATAACAAGCTCGGCGATGGCATCGGCCTGCCGAACGACTTCGCCGTCCGCGTGATCAAGGGCGTGGGCAACTACGCCGAGATCTACGACCGCAACCTCGGCCCGACGACCCCCTTCGACCTGCCGCGCGGACTGAACTCGCTGTACACCAGCGGCGGGCTGCTCTACTCGCCGCCGTTCCGGTAAATCGGTAGGGCCGAAGCATTGGGGTTGTCGCGTAGCGACAACCCCAATGCTTCGGCCCTACGTGTTGACACGGAGACACCATGGCTGTAGCTACCCCACCACAGCAGCGGTCGAGCATCCCCTTCTACCGCGACACGCGGATCATTGCGATCATCCTCCAGGTCGTCTTCACCTTAGTCGTCGTCGTCGGGATCTGGTTCCTCTACACAAATATGATCGAGGGGCTGCGCAAGGCCAACCTACTGCCAAGCCTCTCGTTTTTGTCTCAGCCAACCGGATTCGCAATCTCCGAGAGCGTCATCCCCTATAGCACAGAGAGTAGCTACGGACAGGCATTCCTGGTCGGCATCATCAACACCTTACGCATCGCGATCACGGGAGTCATCCTGGCCACGCTCCTGGGGACAGTTGTCGGTATCTTCCGCATGTCGAGCAACTGGCTGCTGCGCAATCTCGCCACCACCTACGTCGAGATTGTGCGTAATATCCCGCTGCTGCTCCAGCTGATCTTCTGGTTTCTGCTCACCAAAGAGTTCCCTCGCGTGCAAGATAGTATCAACCTTGGCGGGCTGCTCTACCTGCATAACCGTGGCGTGACAATGGCATGGCCCCGCGAGGGCGATGACTTTGGTGCCTGGGTGCCCTGGCTCTGGGTTGGGCTGGCCGCTGGCATTATCTTCTACATTGTGCGACGCGTGCAGTTCGCCCGCCGCGACCGGCCCGGCGTGGCGATGCCCCAGGCATTCCTGATCGCCGGCGGCGTGGTGCTGCTCGGCATGATGATTGTGCGGCTGACCGGCGGCCAGTGGCCGCTCTTCCTAGAGATCCCCCAGCTCAACCGCTTCAACTTCGTGGGCGGCTCGACGATCACCCCCAGCTTCGCAGCGCTGCTGATCGGCCTGGTGGTCTACACGGCGACCTACATCAGCGAGATCGTGCGCAGCGGAATCCAGGCCGTCAGTAAGGGCCAGCGCGAGGCCGCCCGCGCGCTCGGCCTCACCAACGGCCAGGCGTTACGCCTGGTGATCTTCCCGCAGGCCCTGCGGATCATGATCCCGCCGCTGACGAGTCAGTACCTGAACCTAACGAAGAACAGCAGCCTCGCCGTGGTGATCGCCTACCCCGACCTGTTCTATGTCGGCAATACGATCAATAACCAGACCGGTCAGGCGGTGCCGGTGATCCTCATGCTGATGCTGAGCTACCTCTCACTCAGCCTGATCACCTCGCTGATGATGAACTGGTATAACAAGAAGATTCAGCTCGTCGAGCGGTAGCCGACCAACACCGGGCGCGCCGTAAGGGCGCAGCAGCGCTGCGCTGCCGCACCCCCCGACCCAGGAGAGACTCATGGCAACCGAAGTAGCGCGGGCACGCCCCGACCGCCCGGCATTTGTCCTGTGGGACTGGCTGCGCCAGAACCTGTTCAACAACTGGTATAACAGCGTCATCAGTGTGGTGATCCTGGTTGTCGTCTTCCAGGCGATGAGCGGCTTTGTGGGCTGGGCGCTCACCGCGCCCGGCTGGTCGGCGGCGATCACCAACCTGAAGGTGCTCACCACATGGACCTACCCGACCGATCAAGTCTGGCGGCCAGCCCTGGCGGTCTGGATCGTCGCCCTGCTGCTCGGCATGAGCGGCGGGGTCTGGCGCGGCATCCCGCAGACTCTGGCGATCGGCTTCGGTGTGATTATGCTGATCCTGGGCGTGCTGGCCTTCGCCCTGCCCCCCGCCGCCGCGCCACTGCCGGTCAGCGGGCCGTTCTTCCTACTGATCTCCGGCGTGACGACCGGGCTCGGCTACGGGCTGGGATTGCGCGTGGGTGAGCCGCTGCGCTGGCCGCTGGTGATCTCTTGGGTGCTCGTGTACCCTGTGGCTGTGCTGATTATCCGTGGCTTCGGCGGCCCGCTGCCCGAGGTGCCAACCAACCTCTGGGGTGGCCTCATGCTGACCATGCTGCTCTCGATCAGCGGCATCGTGCTCTCCTTCCCGCTCGGCGTGCTGCTGGCCCTCGGACGGCGCAGCAACCTGCCGGTGGTCAAGTGGTTCTGCATCATCTACATCGAGTTCATCCGCGGCGTGCCCCTGGTCACGGTGCTCTACATGGGTTCGCTGATGCTGCCGCTCTTCCTGCCCAGCCAGATCCGCATCGACAGCGTCATCCGGGCAATGGTGGCGGTCACCCTGTTCAGCGCGGCCTACCTGGCCGAGAATGTCCGCGGCGGTCTCCAGTCGCTGCCCAAGGGCCAGGCCGAGGCGGCCCGCGCCCTCGGGTTGAACACGCTACAGACGACCATGCTGATCACGCTGCCCCAGGCCCTGCGCGCGGTCATCCCGGTGCTGGTCGGCCAGTTCATCGGCCTGTTCAAGGACACCTCGCTGGTCGTGATCGTTGGCCTGGTCGACCTGCTCGGCGCCGCACAGAACGTCATCGGCCAGCCCCAGTGGCTCGGCACCCCCGGCGGCGTCTGGCGCGAGACCTTCCTGGTGATCGCGCTGGTCTACTGGGTCTTCAGCTTCACCATGTCGCGCACCAGCAAGACGATCGAGGAGAACCTCAGCGTCGGGCATAGGTAATTTTTGATTGCAGATTGCAGATTGCAGATTGGACAATCTGCAATCTGCAATCTGCAATCTGCAATTGGAGCAGCTATGAGCGGGCACACCGATAGCGAAGATATCATCATCTGCGAGAACGTGAACAAGTGGTACGGCGAGTACCACGCCCTGCGCGAGGTGACGACGACAGTGAAGAAGGGCGAGGTGGTGGTGATCTTCGGGCCGTCGGGGAGCGGCAAGAGCACCTTCATCCGCACGATCAACCGCCTGGAGGAGCACCAGGAGGGCAAGATCATCGTCGATGGCATCGAGATGACTAATGACATCCGCAACATCGACACCATCCGCCGCGAGACGGGCATGGTCTTCCAGCAGTTCAACCTCTTCCCGCACCTCAAGGTGATCCAGAACGTCACTCTGGCCCCGATCTGGGTGCGCAAGAAGACGCGCAAGGAGAGCGAGGCCAAGGCCCTAGAGCTGCTGGAGCGCGTGGGAATCAAGGAGCAGGCACATAAGTTCCCCGGCCAGCTCTCCGGCGGCCAGCAGCAGCGCGTGGCGATCGCCCGCGCCCTGGCCATGGAGCCGCGGATCATGCTCTTCGACGAGCCCACCTCCGCCCTCGACCCCGAGATGATCAAGGAGGTGCTCGACGTGATGAAGGAGCTCGCCCGCAGCGGCATGACTATGCTCTGCGTGACCCACGAGATGGCCTTCGCCCGCGAGGTGGCCGACCGCATGATCTTCATGGATCGCGGCCAGATCGTCGAGGAGGGCACCCCCGAGCAGATCTTCAGCGCCCCGCGCCACGAGCGCACTAAGCTCTTCCTCAGCCAGATCCTGTAGGTAAGGGCGCAGCAGGGCGATGGGGCGACGCCGCTTACGGTGTCGCCCCATCGCCCTGCTGCGCCCCTATCCCTACCTCCTCCAGAACTCCTTCTCGGCCACCTCAGCCCAGGGGTGCCCCTTACGCCAGCGGTAGCGCAGCTTCCCCTGGTGCCGCACCTCAAGCGCCTCGGCGCTCTCCTCTAGCTCGACGCGCCACCCCGCGATCACACACTCGGAGATAACGGTCTCGCTGCGGGCCGAGGGAAGCGCCGGCCCCGTGTGGGCCGCCAGATAGCGGAAGGCCTTGTCGCACCAGCCGGCCACATGCAGGGCGTCGCGGAAGTCGGGCGCGGAGCGGCGGGTGCGCCGTGCGCCGGTAGGCTCCGCAGCCAGGCAGATCCCGCCGGAGGCGTCCTGACCATCGAGCAGGCGCCGGCGCATCTCGCCAAGGTCAACGTGGACGCCATAGGCGGCGAGCAGATCTGCGGCGCGCAGGACATCGCCGAGCGGCGCCACCAGGTGCGGCTCCGGGGATATCTGCTCGTCGCCGCGTATGATCAGCGGCAGCGCGCCGCTGTCGCCCACCCAGCGCTCGATAAAGGCCATCGCCCGGGCCGCGCCATCGAGGTAGCGCTCGACGCCAGTGCGCTCGTAGCCCTGTAGCAGGGCCGGGATGCAGCGGGCGATAAAGAGCGGGTAGTACGTCTCGACCGGCCGACCGCTGTAGCTATTCTGGGCGATCGCCCCCTCCAGTGGGCCATCGTCAGTCACCTGATGGCCCAGGATGGCGTTCAGCGTGGGCAGCGCATAGTGCTCGCCCCAGACATCCTCACCACGTAGCTCAGACATCAGGAAGAGCGCCTCACACACCGTGGCGGCCTTATTGGCCACAAATGAGGACAGCCGCTGGTGCTCGCGGAAGCTGCCGGCGTTCGCATCCCAGAGCTGAGAGATATAGTAGCCGCGCAGGTTCTGCTCGGCGCAGCCGGCGTAGATCTGCCACGAGGAGTCGCCGACCTGACTCAGGGCGCGGGCAAGCAGCAGCAGCCCCACATCGCAGGCGGCCTCGTGGGGAGAGCCGGCGATAGCCGGGTTAGACTCAAAGGCCGATGCCGCGAAATGGCCGTTGGCCTGCTGCCCGCCCAGCAGATCGTCACCCGCACGCCTGGCCCGATCCAGCCAGATCTGCGCGCCGCTCCTCCGCCAGAGCTCCAGGTAGCCGGCGATGATCCCCTCGTAGCGCCAGTCGCGCCCCGGCCCGGTGTAGATGAGCGACTGCTGGCGCCAGTGAGTCACCGGGCCGCCGTAGCCGCGCGCGCCGCGCATGGTCTCAAGCCATGCATCGAGCCGGGCGACGGCATGATCAACAATCGAGTTGGTAGGGGATCGCTCGGTGGCAGTGGCAAGCATAGCGGGGCTCCCTCGCGCGATGGGACGATGAAGCCACTATATATGATTTCTTAACTACGACAGCATTACAGACTTTAGACAAGGTTTCAGAAGGGCCGAATCAGCTTGACAGCCCAAAAGTCCTTTGGTGACGTAGGTATCACCTACCGGCGGGGATGGTGCCGAGCTGCGCCAGCAAGCTCACCAGGCAAAGAGGAAGGCGAGGTCGTTCACATTCGTGTCGGTGGGGCCGGGGCGAAGCAGGTCGCCGAGTGCGGTGAAGAAGGGGTAGGCGTCGTTGCGCGCCAGGCTCGCGGCCGGGTCGAGGCCGAGCGCGCGGGCGCGGGACAGCGTCTCGCCCGTCACCACAGCCCCCGCTGCATCGGTCGGCCCGTCGCCGCCGTCGGTCGCCAGGGTGATCAGGGCGACATCGGGCAGGCCGGCGAGCTCGCCCACGGCGGCCAGGGCCAGCTCCTGGTTACGCCCGCCGCGCCCGTCGCCGCGCAGGGTCACGGTGGTCTCGCCGCCGACGATCACGCAGGCCGGGCGGGGCAGGGGCCGCCCGGCGGAGGCCAGCTCGCGGCCGATGGCGCCGAGGAATCGCCCCGCCTCGCGGGCCTCGCCCTGGAGGTAGGTGGTCAGGATCAGCGCGCTGAGCCCGGCGGCGCGGGCGGCCCGCTCGGCCGCCTCGGCGGCCTGGGGGTTGCCGCCCACCAGCAGCGTGCTGGCCCGCGCGAAGCAGGGGTCGCTGGGGCCGGGGGTCTCCGCGCGCTCGCCGGCCGCGCCCCGCCGCAGCCGATCCACGATGGCCGGCGGGGCGCGATCAGGCAGCCCGTGGCGATCCAGCACCGCCAGGGCGTCGGCGAAGCTGCTCGGGTCGGGCACCGTCGGGCCGGAGGCGATCACATCCAGCGGGCTGCCGACCACATCGGAGAGCACCAGGGTGACGAGATCGGCGGGGTGGGCCATGCGGGCCAGCCCGCCGCCCTTGATGATGTCCAGATGCTTGCGGATGGTGTTGATCTCATCGATGCTGGCCCCACAGGCCAGGAGCTGCCCGGTGAGCGCCTGGATGTCGGCCAGGCTCAGGCCGGGCGCCGGCAGGCTGAGCAGCGCAGAACCTCCGCCCGAGATCAGGGCGATCACCAGGTCGCCCTCCCGGCTGTCGGAGAGCAGATCGGCGATGCGCCGCGCCCCGGCTACGCTGCGCTCGTCGGGGACGGGGTGGCCGGCGGCAAGGATGTGATACGACCCAGGATGTGGGAGCTTTGCTCCCACATCCTGGGTCGTATCACGCTTTATCACCATCACCCCGCCCGAGAGCCGGTCGCCCAGCACATCGGCGGCGGCGGCGGCCATTGGTCGGCCAGCCTTCCCGCTGCCCACAATACGCACCCGCCCGACCCGCGCCAGGTCGTAGCTCCGCTC
>NZ_JAIEWN010000002.1:244109-247434 GCF_019599295.1 Oscillochloris sp. ZM17-4
GGTGAGCAGGCGGTCAGGGTTCATATGAGTAAGCGAGAGATATGCGTTGAGAGCTAGGGCGTGATGACCAGAGGAAGAAGGACAATGTGCGTATTCGCCGGTACTTCCTGGGCGGGTGTTGTTGATGTCGCCGTCGCCGTGCCCGTCGCGGTGTTCGTCGCCGTTGCAGTGTTCGTCGCCGTTGCGGTGTTCGTCGCCGTTGCGGTGTTCGTCGCCGTCGCCGTGTTCGTCGCCGTGTTCGTCGCCGTGCCCGTCGCCGTTGCGGTGTTCGTCGCCGTCGCCGTGTTCGTCGCGGTGCCCGTCGCCGTGTTCGTCGCCGTCGCCGTGTTCGTCGCCGTCGCCGTGTTCGTCGCCGTGCTGGTGGGCCTCCCCGATTCTGCTAGCGTGCCGACCAGGATCGTCGTATTATCGCGCACCAGCAGGTAGCTATAGATCTCATCAGAGGGTGCCATCCAGAGCTCGTCCGTGCCGCCAGGGCCATAGGTGCTGTAGGCAGAATTGAGCACTTTAGTCAGGTTACTCTCCTGGTTGCCATGGCTCAGCGTATTAAACCAGAAGTGCCGATTTGCGCTGGCGTTCGCCGACATCCAGTTAAAGGTCGCTATGGCACCGCTCGAACTCGCCTCGATACCTGTATCCCGTCCGATCTTGTCGATAGTCGAGTCCATGGCGCTGGCCGTCTCCCCGCCGCTGGTGTAGTCAGCGCCATCCACATTCATCAGCGGGTTCCCCTGCGACTCGTTAAACAGCAGGGTGGTTGCCCCATCGCGCAGCGCCTCAAATGGCGCGTCATAGGCGGCGTCGAAGCAGGGTGCCGCAAAGGCGGTCACTACATGATCCGGGTGATTACTCGCATCCACCGCCTGCTGCACCACAGCGAACCCCTTTGTGATCTCGGCAGCTGTCTGACCACTACCACAGGCATGAGACCAGCTATGATCGCCGACGCTCCAGCCCTGGTCGATCAGCTCCACCAGCCCCGGCTGATCGATGATCCATCCAGACTCCTGCCTCGTCGGCGAGACATCTTTGCCGATCATGAAGAGGGTGGCCCGCCAGCCCTTCGCCGTGATTAGGTCGATCTGATTCTGGAGATAGACATTGTCGTCCATGCCGTGCGACCATGCCCAGGCTTTGTTGCCCTTCAGCGATGCCTTGTTCACCGTGATCCCGGCGGGGGCGCTGACGGCGCTGAAGGAGATCACCGCCGCGCCGACCTGATCGCTGGTGAAGACGAGGTCGCCGGTGGCAGCGCTGTAGCTGCTCGACAGCGGCGCACGCCCATTCACGGTAACTGAGGGGGCGCTCACCGCGCCGAGATGGGCAATGTAGGTAAGATCGGTGTAGAACAGCGGCGGCAGCGTGGCCTGCTGGATATCGAAGGAGTATGTATAGGCTACAGTACTCTGGGCATAGGCCGAATGACCAGTATGCGCAAGAGCGAATATCATGACGATAGCAAGCGTGGCTATTCTACCAGAAAGTCTATTCATATTCATAAAGGCACACCCTTAATAAATTTAACCAAAGGTACAGCTAGAGTATAGTCATTTTATATAAATATCAAATGACAAGAGCGCACACAAAAAAAGGGGGCAAATCGCATAACGCAACATTGCAGACAGCTACTACGCCGAGTGTTATGACAATTTTGTTGTATACGCAATCATACCAGATAAAACGCTCCGCCGCCCCATACCCTCAGGGCATGTGCAACGTCCTGCGCGCCCCCCTGGCTGGCGACTGACGTCGCGCCGGCAGGGCGCGCTGCGCCGGGCGTCGGCCTGCGCCGACGCCGGATCCGCCCACGAAGGTGGGCGGTCGGCCGCAGGCCCCCGCGACGCGGCTTCAGCCGCCAGCGACGTTGCACATGCCCTGCCCATACCCTGAGTCCTATTGCAGAGAGTACAGGGCTGCGCTATACTCGGGAAGGCCGGGCATCCTCACGGGGCGGTGAACGCCCGTGGTGGCCGGCCCGTCGTTGTGATCAGGAGTGGAGCGATGGAACGGGTGCGCGCACATGTCTTTATCTCAGGCCGTGTCCAGGGTGTTAACTTTCGCGCCTATATGCGTGACCGGGCGCGCGAGGCGGGTGTAGAGGGCTGGGTTCGCAACCTCAGCGATGATCGGGTCGAGGCCATCTTTGAGGGCACACGCCCAGCCGTGCAGAAGCTCGTCAGCTGGTGCTACAGCGGCCCTGTGCATGCCGAGGTCGCGAAGGTTGAGCTGACGTGGGAAGAGCCCACGGGAAAAGAGGGCAGCTTCGGGATCATCTGGTGACGCGGCGACACGCCCACACCTTGGCCTGCTGTGTCCGGCTGCGGCGCTTCCACGCAACCGTTCAGGCGCCCAAACCGTCTAACAAGCGACAACCGCAGCTATGAAAGGGCGCGCGATGCCACAATCTCGATGGAAACTCATCACGAGCGTCCTGATCAGCCTGACGATCCTGGTGTTCGCCTTTCTGAACCGCGCATGGATCATCGATGCCTTCGGGCTGCTCCGTGAGGCGAAACCGGGCTGGCTGATTCTTGCATTTGTCCTGATCGGGCTGAGCTACCTGATGAGCTCGCAGGTGTTCAACGTCGTCCTGCGATCCCTCGGCTATAAGATGAGCCTGCTGCGGCTGTGGGCGGCCGCGCTTGTGGCGATCGTGATCAGCCAGTCCGTCCCCGCAGGCGGTGTGGGGAGCTACGCATTCCTGCTCAGCAACTTCACCCGCCGCGGCATCTCATCGGGCGAGGCAGCGCTGCTGGCCTCGATGGAGACGTTGAGCTACGCCGTCTCGATGCTGCTGATCTTTAGCTTCAGCCTGGTCTTCCTGGCCGGGCGTGGCCTGGCCACTGGTGAGGCCAGCTACGTCTCCGCGATCATCGGCGTGGCGCTGATCAGCGCCGTGGCCTTCGTGCTCACCCGCAGGGCCGAGACTCTGCGCCGATGGCTCACCGGCCTGAAGAACGGCCTGGCCCGGCTGCTCGGGCAGCGCTGGGGCGACGGCTGGGTGGACCATATCGTCGCCGACTTGGCCCGCGGGCGCGCGCTGCTCTCTAGCCGCCGCCGCGACGTGGCCCTGCTGGTGATCATCCAGCTCACTGCCCTCAGCGGCCACAGCATGGCGATGCTCCTCGTGCTGCACAGCCTCGGCGTGAACACCAGCTTCTTCGTCGTGCTGGCCGCCTTCGGCATCGCCCTGATCACCTCGACCTTCAACATCCTGCCCGGCGGCGGTGGCACCGTCGAGGCCGCCCTGGTGGCGGTTCTCACCCAGCTCAGCGTCGGCCCGGCCGCCGTGCCGGCGGCGGTCATCTTCCGGCTCTTTAACTTC
>NZ_JAIEWN010000002.1:247534-253639 GCF_019599295.1 Oscillochloris sp. ZM17-4
GTGGACGCGGTGATCGTGGGGGTGAAGAGCTGGCAGCTGCCCGAGGCCGCCCGCGCCATGCGCCCGCTGATCGGCGCGGGGACGGCGGTGCTGCCGCTGCTCAACGGGGTCGAGGCGGCCGACCAGCTCGCCGCCGCGCTCGGGCCGGGCCACGCCCTCGGCGGCCTCTGCCGGATCATCGCCTTCATCGCCGGGCCGGGCCACATCCGCCACACCGGCATTGAGCCCTCGGTCGATCTCGGCGAGCTCGACGGCGCGCGCAGCCCGCGGGCCGAGGCGCTGCGGGACGCCCTCACCGGCGCCGGGGTGCGGGCGACGCTCGCGGACGACATCGGCGTGGCGCTCTGGGAGAAGTTCATGCTGATCGTCACCTGGGGCGGCATCGGGGCGATCACCCGCGCGCCGATCGGCGTGTGGCGCGGCATGCCCGGCACCCGCGCCATGGCCGAGCAGTCGCTGCGCGAGGTGCTGGCCCTCGCCCACGCCCGCGGTGTCCCCGTGGACGAGGGGCGCGTCGCGGCGACGCTGGCCTTCATCGACGGGGTGCCCGCCGCCGGGACGGCCTCGATCCAGCGCGACATCATGGACGGCCGGCCCTCGGAGCTCGAGTCGCAGAGCGGCGCGGTGGTGCGCCTCGGCGCCGAGTCCGGCGTGCCCACGCCGCTCCACAGCGTCATCTACGCCAGCCTCCTCGCCCAGGTGGCGGCGGGCGGCGCGCAGGCGTAGGGACGCAGCGTGCTGCGTCCCTACGCCGATGCGAGCGCCCAGGCGGCCACATCGAGGCGGCGGGCGAAGTGGACGAGCGGCGGGGCGGGCGGCAGCAGGAGCTGGAGCTGGTCGGCCATGCGGCTCTGCTCCAGCTCCACCTCGGCGGGCTGGAGCAGCCAGGGGGTGTGGTGGATATCGCCGCGCCAGGTGTCGCCGCGGCGGTTCGCGGCGTAGAGGCAGTAGCGCTCGGTGAGCCAGTGCTCGATGCCGCCGGGCGCGCTCTGGTAGGCCGGGCCGGTGGGGCGATATGTCGCGCGGAGGGCGGCCGGCGGGGCGTCGCGGTGGGTGCGCTGGCTGCGGTAGCGCACCGCGTCGCCCGCGCGCTCACAGGCCATGCGCGCGTCCATGTAGGGCAGGTGGAAGCCGTAGCGCGCGCCGCGCACCGCCAGGCGGCTGGCGGCGTCTAGGCTAAAGAACCAGACCCCCGGCACGCCATTGCGGGAAACATAGGTGCGGACGTTCAGCTCGGGGAATGCCGAGAGTCCCGGGACCGCCGGGGTGAGGCGCGGGCGCACCCCGCGCATCATAAAGGGGACGACGCCGAGCCACGCGTAGCCCTCCCATGTCTCAAGCTCCAGCGCGGGCGGGATGCGCGGGCGGAGCAGCTCGGGGCGCACCGGCCAGTGCATGAAGAGCAGGTCGTGCCACTCCATGGCCATCACCCAGGGGCGGCGCGGCAGCGGCCAGGGGCGGTGAGATGTCGCGGTGAGGATATGGCGCATGGGATGCCTGCAATAGGTGACGCGGCCCTGCGCCGGCGGGGCCGGCGCAGGGCCGCATTCCAGATGGGCGCGTCAGCTGACGCGCACCACGACCAGGGTCATATCATCGTGGGTGGGGGCGCCCGCTGCGAAGCGGTTCACCTCGACCAGGATTAGGGCGATCAGGTCATCGGGCGAGAGATGGCCCCAGCGCGAGATCAGCGCCTCCAGGCGGTCGAAGCCAAAGAGGTCGCGGCAGGTATCGTGGGCCTCCACGATGCCATCGGTATAGAAGAGCACGGTGTCGCCGGGGGCGAGGTCGATCTCCACCTGGCCGAACATGGCGTCGGGGATCATCCCCAGGGGCAGGGCCTCGGGAGCCGTGATGAACGACGTGGCCCCATCAGCCCGACGCAGCAGCGGGCTGAGCTGCCCGCCGTTGGACATCGTCAGCCGGCGCTGTAATGGATCGACCACCGCGTAGCTGAGCGCCACAAAGGCATTCTTGGGCACATCGTCCACCAGCCAGCGGTTCGTCTCGGTGAGCACCACCCAGGGCGTCTCGTGGTTGCGGGCCTCGGAGCGGCTGGTGGAGCGGGCCACCGCCATAAGCATGGCGGCGGGCAGGCTCTTGCCGGAGACATCGCCGACGATCACGCCGAGGCGCGAGCCCATATCGACCATATCGTAAAAGTCGCCGCCGGTCTCGCGGGCGGGGATGCAGCGGGCGGCCAGAGCCAGGCCGGCGACGCTGGGCAGCTGGCGGGGGAAGAGGTTCGACTGGATGCGGCGGGCGATCTCCAGCTCCTGCTCGATGCGGGTGATCGACTCCTGGTAGAGCTGGGCGTTCTCCAGGGCGACGGCGGCGTGGTTGGCGAAGGTGCGGGCCACCTCAATGTCGCGATCGCTGAAGCTGACGCCGCCCGCGCTGCGGATATCGATGTTGAGGACGCCGATCATATTGCCGCGGGCGATCAGCGGCGCGCCGATCCAGGCGCGGATGTTGGCCGAGGTGGGGATCTGCGCCCAGGAGCCGTCGCTGCTGCCGGCCACCCAGAGCAGCGGCTCGCGGCGGCGCACCACCTCGCCGGCGGCGCTGCCATGCACGGGGAGGGTGATGCCGCGATGGTCATCGCCGTCGGGCCGCCCGCGCGATGCCACCATGCGCAGTATATCGCCGTCGAGCAGCATGATCGACGCCGTGTCGTAGGCGATCACCTTATGCAGCTCGCCCAGGATGAGCCGCAGCACCTCGTCGGGGTTGAACGAGGAGCTGAGCACACGGGCCATCTCGCGCAGGGTGTCGGCGGTGCGGCGCTGCTCCTGCTCGGCGGCGAAGAGCTGGGCGTTCTCGACGGCGGCGGCCACCGCCGTGGACACCGTCACCATCAAGTCCAGCTCCTCGTCGCTGAAGATCAGCGGCTCGTTATAGCTGTCCAGCGAGATCGAGCCGAAGACCCGGTCGCGGCTGATCAGCGGCACCACCACCAGCGAGGTGATGCCCATCGCCCGAAAGCGCTCGCGCGAGACGGCGGCACGCGGGTCGCTCTCGATATTCCAGATCACCAGGGGGCGGCGGGTGGCGTGCAGCTCATCGATCAGCAGGTTGTCGCTCAGGGGCACCGGCTGGCCGACGGCCCCCGTGGGCGGGTACTCGGCCACCACCACGCCCATCTGCTCGCCCACAAACAGCACCGTGCCGGTGTGGTCGGCCCAGAAGAGCTGCACCAGCTCGCGCGAGGCGATCTCCAGGATCTCCTGCTGGTCGAGCCGGGCGCTCAGCACCGAGGCGATGCGCTGCACCAGCTCCATGCGCGTGGCCTGGCGCTCGGCGGCCGCGGCGTGGGCCTGGGCCTCCTGCGCGAGGCGGGCGTTCTCGGCGGCCTGAGACTGGGTAGACTCGAAGAGGCGCATCTTCTGGACGCCAAGGCTCACGTGGCTGCCCACCTGCTCCAGAAAGTCAATCGTGCCCGAGTCGTAGCGGTAGGGGCGGTAGTCCTGAACCGAGAGCACGCCGATCAGCTCGCCGTCGCGGGCGAGTAGGGGCACGCCGGCCCAGGAGCGCACCTCATTGTCGGGGCCGACGGCGCGCGGGGCGATCCCTCGGCGGTCGGTGTCCTCGCGCTGGTCGCGAAGGTCGTCATAGAGCAGCGGCTCGCGGTTGCGCAAGATCCAGTCGCTCATCGTGCCCTCGCCCACCGTCGTGCCCAGCACATCGAGCGGGATATGCGCGCCCTCCTCGACAAAGACCGCGTGGGTGACGGCGCGGCTCGCGGGCTCGCAGATGAGCAGGTAGAAAACCGAGGCGTCGGTGAGCGATGCCACCACCCGGCGCACCTCATCGAGCATCAGGTCGAGGTCGTAGGATGCAGTGACAAGCTTGCCGATCTGGCCGATCGCCTCCAGCTCGCCGATCTGGCGGGCGCGCTGGGTGAGCAGTCGCACATTCTGGACGTGCAGTGCCACCTGGGCGGCCACATTGTGCATCAGCGCCTCATCGCGCGGGTCGAACAGACCGGCGGTGTAGCCCTGCACCGAGATCACCCCGATCACGCGGCCCTCGCGGTCGAACATCGGCACGCCGAGCCATGAGACGAATTGGCGATCCGCGCCGACAATGTGGCGCTCGACGCCCTCGTGGGCGGCAATCTGCTCGGGCAAATTCTCGAAGCGCAGGGGCATCCCGCTGCGGATGATCCAGGCGCTGAGCGAGCGCGGCGGCGGCGGCTGATTGCCCCAGTAGTCGTAGGCGTGGCCCTCATCGATGGAGACGGCGTCGCTCACCACCTCGCGCTCGGGGTCGTAGATCAGCATGGAGAAGGCGTCGAGCGGGATGAAGCCCTTGAGCGCGTCGTGGACCTGGCGCAGCAGCTGGCGCAGATCCTGGGCGGTGGATGCGGCCCGGCTGACGCCGCCGAGGGTGCGCAGCTCGCTGATCTGGCGCTCGCGCTCCTCAAACAGGCGCGTGTTCTCCACCACGATCGCGATCTGGTTGGCGACGGCCTGGGCCAGGCTCAGCTCGTGCTCGCTGAAGGGGCGCGGCTTGAGGCCGAACAGGCTGAGCGTGCCAAGCACGCTGGAGCCGATGCTGAGCGGCAGGCTCAGGGCCGAGTCAAAGGGGGGGAAGACGCGGATAGGGAAGCGCTCGGGGTGATAGCGCGTGCGCCAGCCGCGCTCGATCACCTGGGGGCGGCCCTCGATCACCACATCGCGCAGCGGGCTCGTCTCAAGCGGCGAGCGGGCCGTCACCTCGGCGTACTGCGGGTCAAAGCCACGATAGGCCTGCAGCACAAGGTGCGCGCGGGTATCATCGATCAGGCGCACATTGCCGGCGTCGAAGCCAAAAAGCGTCATTGCGACATCAAGGGCTCGGCCAAGGATGGCGGGCAGGGGCTGGCGGGCCACCACCGCCGAGGCGATGCTGCTGAGCGCGGAGATCTCGCCGGTCCGCGCGTCCACCTGCGCGCTGAGCGCGCGGCTGAGCTGGCCCTGGAGCTCAATCAGGCGCACATTCTGCACCGCCACGGCGATCACATTCGCCATCCGCTGGAGCAGATCTTGGGTCGCCGCAGTGTAGACGCCGACCTGATAGCTCTGGATGGAGATCACGCCCACCGCGTCGGGGCCAACCATCAGAGGCACGCCGAGCCAGGCGCGCGAGAGCTTCTCGGTGTTGCCGAACATCACCCGCGGCATCGATGGGTCGCGCTCAGCCACCAGGTCGCGGTAGAGCAGCGGCGCGCGGTCGCGCACGATCGCGCCAGTGAGGAAGCCGTACTCCATGCCCTCGATATATGCGGCCTCGCCCTCGTCCACCAGCAGGGCGGCGCTGAAGGTCTCGGGCTGCTCGTCGCAGAGGGCGATATAGATCGCGTCGAAGCTGAAGACGCCGGACAGCTCGCCGGAGATCGTCTCCAGGATTGCGCGCAGGGTGGGCCGGTCACGGCAGGCCAGGCTGATGTTATAGAGGGCGGAGAGCACACGCTGATCCTGCTCGCGCTGGCGGCGCAGCATGTCGCGCTGGTGCTCAAGCTCGACCACCATCTTGGAGCGGCGTGCCGTGATGCGTGCCATCCTACCCGCTACCTCCGCTGGGGGCTGCGCGCCCCCAGGCCCCGCTACCTCCGCTGGGGGCTGCGCGCCCCCAGACCCCGCTACCTCCGCTGGGGGCTGCGCGCCCCCAGACCCCGCTACCTCCGCTGGGGGCTGCGCGCCCCCAGACCCCGCTACCTCCGCTGGGGGCTGCGCCCCAGGCCCCGCTATCTCCGCTGGGGGCTGCGCGCCCCCAGACCCCGCGCCAGGGGGCGCTTGCCCCTGGACCCCCGCGAGGGGCTCCGCCCCTTCGAACCCTGGAATCTTAGCTTGCCTCTTTTCAATGCCCGTTGTCATGGCAGCTGCGCAGGTGCGGGCGATCCTGAGGCAGCGTTGATGCCGCTGCCCGACACACGAAAAAGGCCAAACAACGTGCAGTCAGCACCCCGCAGCATCAGATTCGGGGGGTCTGGGGGGCGTAGCGCCCCCAGCGGGGGTCCAGGGGGCTGGCCCCCTGGGCGGGGGCGGGGCGCAGCGCCCGCATCCGAGCGGGGGCGCAGCGCCCGCATCCGAGCGGGGGCGCAGCGCCCGCATCCGAGCGGGG
>NZ_JAIEWN010000002.1:253739-265192 GCF_019599295.1 Oscillochloris sp. ZM17-4
CAAAGCCGGCTGAGGCGGCGCCCGGAGCGAGCGACGAGCGATTCGGGCCGCGCCTGCGCAACGAGCGCCTGCGCCGCCACCTCACCCTGGTGCAGGTGGAGAACGATCTGAAGATCCGCATGTCCTACCTTCAGGCCCTCGAGGACGAGAAGTACACCCTGCTCCCCCGCGGCCCCGCCGCGCTCCAGATGGTGCGCAGCTATGTGACCTTTCTCGGCATCGACCCCGAGCCAATGATCGCGGAGTTCCGCGAGCAGCACTACGTCGAACAATATGAGCCGCTCCCGGCCCTCGGAGGCTCGCGGCTGCCACGCAGCCTGCCGTCCTGGGTGATCTGGGCGGTGGCCGTGCTGCTGGCCCTCGCCGTCGCCGTCGGGGCCATCCTCTACTTCGACCCGGCCTTCTTCCAGAACCTCTGGGCGCAGATTATAGGGTTGATCCCCCAGGCCACGCCGTAGGGACGCAGCGCGCTGCGCCCCTACACCGCCCCCAACAGCTCCCGCGCCGCGTCGGCGTCCCTGCGGATCTGGGCGACCAGGGCGTCGACCCCGCTAAACCGCTGCTCGCCGCGCAGGCGGTGCAAGAAGGTCACCTGCAGCGCCCGGCCGTACAGGTCGCCGCCCCAGTCGAGCAGGTGGGCCTCCACCGTGCGGCGCAGGCCGTCGAAGGTGGGCCGCACGCCCACGTTGGTGACCGCCGGCAGGCTGGCCCCATCGAGGGCGATCCGGCAGGCGTAGACGCCGTCGGCGGGGAGCACGTGCTCGGGGCGGATCTGGAGGTTGGCCGTGGGGAAGCCGATCAGGCGCCCGCGCTGGTCGCCCGGCACCACGGTGCCGCGCAGGCCGAAGGGCCGCCCGAGCATGGCCGCCGCCCCCTCGACATCCCCGGCGGCCAGCAGCCCGCGCACGCGCGAGGAGCTCACCGGCTCGCCGCCGAGCATCACCTTGGAGACCGCCCCGACGGCGAAGCCCAGATCGCGACCGATCGTCATCAGGCTGGGCACATCGCCGGATCGCCCGCGGCCCATGGCGAAGTCCTCGCCGACCCACAGCTCGCGCAGGGGCAGCGCGGCGCAGATCTGGGCCATGTAGGCGGCGGCGCTGGTTGTCTTCGTCGCCTCGGTGAACGGCGCGACGATCAGCAGGTCTGGCCCGAGGGCGGCGATCAGGTCGATCTTCTCCTCCAGGCTGGTGAGCAGCTGCGGCGGGCTGTCGGGGCGCAGCACCAGGTTGGGGTGCGGGTCCCAGGTGAGCGCGGCGCTGACGAAGCCGAGCTCGCGGGCGCGGCGCACGGCCGTCCCGATCAGCTGGCGGTGCCCGAGGTGCAGCCCGTCAAACTTGCCCATGGTGAGCACGGCGGGCCGCTGCGCGATCCCAGGCGCGAGCGAGCGGACAATTTCCACAGCGCGACTTCTCCACTTCCGGCGATGATCTGCATAGGAGTGTACCACACCTGTCAGAGATTCTACATTCAGTGCGTGGCGAGAATCTGCCGGCGAGGCCGGCAGATTCTCGCCGCGCCCTACGCTACTCCCGCAGCAGCTTCTGCAGCTCGTAGAGCTTATTCATAGCATCCAGCGGCGTCAGCTCGTTGATGTTGAGCCGGCGCAGGTACTCCACCACCGGGCTCGGCGCGAGGTCGAAGAGGGAGAGCTGGGGGGAAGGATGAGAGATGAGGGATGAAGGATGAACAGGTGTGGGAACACTGCTCACAGGCTGAGGTAGCGCATGCCCCTCCTGCGCTTCATCCTTCATCCTTCTACCTTCATCCTTCCGCGCCCCCTCCAGCTCGGCCAGCAGCTCGCCCGCCCTGCGGATGACCGACTGCGGGATGCCGGCCAGCTCGGCCACGTGGATGCCGTAGGAGCGGTCGGCGCTGCCGGGGCGCAGCTCGTGCAGGAAGACCACGTGGTCGCCCTGCTCGACGGCGGCCATGTGGTAGTTGCGCAGCCGGGCCAGCGGCCCCTCCAGCGCGGTCAGCTCGTGATAGTGGGTAGCGAAGAGCGTGCGGCACTGCAGCCGCGGCTCGTCGTGGATATACTCGACCACCGCGCGGGCGATCGCCATGCCGTCGTAGGTGCTGGTGCCGCGGCCCACCTCGTCGAGGATGATCAGGCTGCGCCGGCTGCTCTGCACCAGCAGCGCGGCCGTCTCGGTCATCTCCACCATGAAGGTGCTCTGGCCGGTGGCGATGTCGTCCTGGGCGCCGATACGGGTGAAGATCCTGTCCACCAGGCCGACCTCGGCGGCCTCGGCGGGCACGAAGGAGCCGATCTGGGCCAGCAGCACGATCAGGGCCACCTGGCGCATCACCGTGCTCTTGCCGGCCATATTCGGCCCGGTGATGATCAGCAGCTGGGCCTCCTCGGTGTCCACGCAGGTGTCGTTGGCGACGAAGGCCTCGGGGAGCATCTGCTCGACGACGGGGTGCCGCCCGCCGCTGATCTGGAGGCGGGTGCTGTCGTTGAGCGCCGGGCGGCAGTAGCGCCCGCGCACGGCGACCTCAGCCAGCGAGGCGACGGCGTCGAGCTGGGCCAGGGTGCGGGCCACGCCGCGCAGGCGGTCGGTGTGCTGGCCCAGCTCCTCGCAGAGCCGGGTGAAGGCCTCGCGCTCCATCTCCACCAGCTGGAGCTTGGCCCGGTCGATCACCTGCTCGTACTCCTTCAGCTCCTCGGTGATGTAGCGCTCGGCGCCAACTAGCGTCTGCTTGCGCTGGTAGTCCTTGGGGATGAGCTTCTCGTCGGTGGTGCGCGAGGCCTCGATGTAGTAGCCGAAGACGCTGTTGTAGCCCACCTTGAGCGACTTGATCCCGGTGCGCTCGCGCTCGCGGCCCTCCAGTCGGTCGATGTAGTCCTGGGCGTGGCGGCTGGCCCGCACCAGGGCGTCGATGCGCGGCTCGAAGCCGGGGCGGATCACCCGCCGCGGGCGCTCGCCGCCCTCCTCGGCCGACCGCAGGTAGTTCGAGGCGCCCAGCAGCGCCGGCGGGTCGTCGTCCAGGGCGCGCTCCAGCAGCGCGGCGATGTCGGGGCAAGGGGACAGGGGACTGGGAACAGGGGACAGGGCCGGGGCAGAGGTAGGCTCATCGCCAAACAAATCTTCTTCGTCTTCTCGCACAGATTCTCGGCTCCCTGTCCCCTGTCCCCTGTCCCCTGTCCCCTGATTGGGTAGCAGATCGCCCAGCGCCTCGCCCACCGCCTCGACCACAGCGGGCAGGGCGCGCAGGGCGGCGCGCAGCTGCACGAGATCGCGCGGGGTGGCCACGGTGGTGCCCTGGGCCACGCGGTTGACCGCGCGCTCCATATCGCCGACCTCGCCGAGGGCCTGGCGCAGCTCGGCGCGCAGCAGCGTCTCGTCGACGCAGCGGGCCACGGCGGACTGTCGCTCCTGGAGCGGAGCTAGGTCGAGCAGGGGCTGGGCGATCCAGCGCCGCAGCAGGCGCGCGCCCATAGGCGTGCGGGTGCGGTCGAGGATATTCACCAGGGCCGTCTTGCCGCCCGACGAGGTGCTCTCCAGCAGCTCCAGGTTGCGCCGGGTCTGCGGGTCGAGGAACATGAAGCTGCCGGTGGTGTAGACCCGCAGGCTGTTGAGCTGGCTCGCCTGGTGGCGCTGGGTCTGGTGGACGTACTGGAGCAGGGAGCCGGCGGCGCGGGTGGCCAGGGGCCGTTCATCAAGGCCGAAGGCCGACAGCGACTGGACGCGCAGCTGGCGCAGCAGCGTCTCCTGGGCGGTCTGGGCGTCCCAGCGCCAGACAGGCCATGCCGTCACGTGGCCCTTGGCCCAGCGGGCGTCGCTGGCCTGGTCGAGGCGGCGGGCGACCCGCTCGTGGGGCAGCAGCAGGTCGCGCTCGCCCTTGGTCATCGGCGCGAGGTCCTGGGTGAGGCGGGCCTCGGCGGGGGCCAGCTCGGGCAGGCGCAGGCGCTCATCGTCGGGCACGAGCACCTCGGCCACCTGGAGCCGCGAGAGCTCGCCGTGGAGCTGGGCGGCGGCCCGCTCGCCGCTGAACTCGATCGCGGCGAACTCGCCGGTGCTCAGGTCGGCGTAGGCCAGGCCGATCCGCTCGCCCTCGACGATCGCGGCGGCCAGGTAGTTGTTAGCCGTCGTGGTGAGCATCGAGGAGTCGATCACCGTGCCGGGGGTGATCACCCGCACGATCTCGCGGTGGACCATCTTGCGCTCAAGGTCGCCGGGGGCCGTCTGCTGGATGCCGCTGGCGAAGATCGACTTGGGGCGGGTGTCGCTGCGCGAGGACTCGGTCTCGCTGAGCTGCTCGGCGATCGCCACCCGGTAGCCGCGGCCCACCAGGTCGTTCACATAGCGCTCGACGGCGTGGTAGGGCATGCCGGCCATCGGAGACCAGAGCTTCTGCTGATCCTTGGGCTTGCCCTTATCGACGGCGAAGTCCTTGCGGGTCAGGGTGACGTCGAGCAGCTCGGCGATCAGCTTGGCGTCGTCGTCAAAGGTCTCGTAGAAGTCGCCGAAGCGAAAGAGCAGGATCGCATCCTCGGCCTCGGCCTTCAGCTTGCGATACTGACGGTACCACTGGTGAATCTCGACCTTCGCCATCGATCATACTCCAAAGGGTACAGGGGACAGGGGACAGGGGACAGGGCATAGGGCACTGCATGCTGACGTGTCCTAAAAATTATAGCACTTATATTCGATCGAACAGGCGGCCCGCGCGTGGCCGATGTTCATCCTCGGCGGGTATGATACCCTGGCAGCGGAGATTGGGAGCTACGGCGCAAGCCGGCACCGGGAGCCGCGGCTAGGTACGGGTGGCGCTGGCGCGGAGGGGGGAGTCGCCAGCATCATCCGGGCCTGCCGGGGCTTTTTTCGCCCCCGCTGGATGAGCGCAGCGCCAATAGCGCGGGCGCGCCCTGGGAACGCCGATGAACATCCTGTTACTCACCAACGTTGTCCCGTACCCGCCCGACAGCGGGCCGAAGGTCAAGACCTACCACCTGCTCAGGCACCTCGCCGGGCAACACCGGGTGACGCTCGTAAGCTTCGTCCGCGCCGGCGAGCGCGCCGACCTCAGCGCCCTGCGCCCGCTCTGCGCGGCCATCCACACGGTGCCCCTCGCGAATGACCGCCTGCACCACTATCGCTCGCTCGCCCTCAGCCTGATCACGGGGCGCCCGTTTAGCGTCGAGCGCGACTCCAGCCCGGCCATGCACGCGCTCCTGGCCCGCCTCGTCGCCGAGGCCAGGCAGGCCGGCGCGCCCTTCGACCTTGTCCACGCCGACCAGCTGCACATGGCGCCCTACGCGGAGTCGCTGCCGCTGCCGCGCCTGCTCGACAAGCATAACGCCATCTACCGCATCTACGAGTCGCTCGAAGGCCAGCGACGCTGGCTGCGGCGCTGGCTGGCCCGCCGTGAGGCCGCGCTGCTGCGCGACTACGAGGGCCGCCTCTGCAGCGCCTTCGACGCCGTCACCACCGTCAGCGAGGAGGATCGCCAGGCCTTGCTGGAGGTGATGCCGCGCCCGCGCGAGCTGACGACGATCCCGATCGCCATTGACGGCAGCGATCTCCAGCTGATCGCGCGCGCCCCCGACTCGCAGGCGGTGCTGAGCCTGGCCTCGCCCGACTGGCCGCCGAACGCCGAGGGGATCGCCTGGTTCGCCCGCGAGGTCTACCCGCTGGTGCGCCGGGCCGCGCCCGACAGCCAGCTGTTCATCTGCGGCGATCAGCCAGGCCCGGCGGTGCGGGCGCTGGCCGAGCGCGACCCGAGCATTGAGGTGACCGGCTTCGTCGAGCCGGCGGCCTACATCGCCCGATCCGCGTGCCTGATCGTGCCGCTGCGCCAGAGCGGCGGCATGCGCGTGATGATTCTGGAGGCCCTGGCCCGCGGCATCCCGATCGTCTCGACGAGCGTCGGGGTCGCCGGGCTCGACCTGCGCCCCGGCGAGCACCTGCTTGTGGCCGACACGCCCAGCGACTTCGCCGACGCGGTGGGGCTGCTGCTGCGCGAGCCGGACCTCGGCCGGCGGATCGCGGCGGCCGGGCGTCAGATCGTCCTGGAGCGCTACGAGTGGCGCGCGGTCTACCGGGCCATCGACGATGTGTATGAGCGGATCACAGAGCGCAGAGCGGGGAGCGCAGAGCGCAGAGCGCAGAGCGCAGAGCGCAGAGCGCAGAGCGCAGAGCGCAGAGCGCAGAGCGCAGAGCGCAGGGCGCAGAGCGGGGAGCCGCACCGGATCCACACTCCATAATCTGCAATCTGCAATCTACAATCTGCAATAACAGGGGGGGCTATGCAGATACTCTTCATATCCGCTGACGTGCCATCGCAGCGACATATCCGGGCGCACGGCATGCTGAGCGCGCTCGCGGGCCAGGGGCACCGGATCAGCGTCGTGTGCGGCGCCGCGCCCGGCAGCCAGCGGCACATCGCCGCGCTGCGGGAGCGCGGGCTGCACGTGGTGGCGGTGCCCCAGAGCGCCGCCGAGCGCAGGTGGAACGCGCTGCGCGCGGCGCCAGGCCCGCTGCCCGCGCGGGCGGCCGCCGCATTCGGGCCGCGGCTTCTGGAGGCGGCGCGCGATGAGGCGCGCGGCGGAGACTACGATATCGCCCACGTCGACGGGATGGCCGCCTCGGCCCTGGGCTGCGCCCTGATCGGCGTGCCCGCCATCATCGACGCCGCGACATGCGAGAGCCTGGCCCTCACCCGCCGATCGCGTGACAGCTGGCGCCGCGCCTGGCAGATCGCCCCCGAGCTCGCCCGCACCCGCCGTCACGAGGCCGCCTACATCCAGAGCTATGATCGCATCATCGCCGCATCGGCGGAGGATGCCTGGGCGCTTGGCGCGCTGAGCGCGTCGCCCGCCGCCCTGAGGGCGAACATCCACGTCGTCCCCACGGCGATTAGCGGGCGGAACAGCCCCGGTCTGCTGACTCTGCGCGAGCAGGGCACACTGCTGCTCTGCGCCACCCCCGAGGGCCGCGAGGCCGCCATCCGGCAGGTCGCCGACACGGTGATGCCCCTGATCTGGAGCCAGCGCGCCGACATCAAGCTGCTGGTGGTCGGGCCGCTCCCCGCTGACACGTCCCGGGGCGTAAGGGCCGACCCGCGCATCCTCAGCGTGAGCGCCGACGACTGGCGGGCCGCCGCCCGGGCGACGATCGCCCTCGCCCCCGGCGACGCCTCGTCGGCCGACGAGGCGCTCCAGACGATGGGCGCGGGCACCCCGCTCATCGCCTCGCGGGCGATCGGCCGCGCCCTGCGGGCTGACGGCGGGCGCGACCTGCTGCTGGCCGATGGGCCGAGGGAGCTCGCGCAGGCCGCCCTCGATCTGCTCGACGACCCGCGCTACCGGGGGCAGATCGGCCGCGCCGGCCGCGCGTATGTCGAGCGGCAGCACGGCCCCGCAGCGGCGGCCGATGCGCTCGAGCGCATCTACGCGGCCGCGCGCGGCGCATCCATCGCCGACTGGAGCCTCGGTGTGGGGCTAGGCCTCCTAAACGACCGCGAGGTGGGCGGGTAGGGACGCAGCGTGCGGCGTCCCTACGGCTTTCGTGACACATAGCCGCGCAGCGTATCGATCATGGATGGCGCGGCGGCGATGATCGGCTCGGGCAGCTTGCGCCCATCGAGCAGCTCGGTTGTCTCCAGATCAGCCCCGCTCAGCCCGCGGATCACACCGCCGGCGGCGCGCAGGATGGACATGCCGGCCGCGAGATCCCAGAGGTTCGCCCGGCCGATCAGGGCGCCCAGGGCGCTGCCCCGCGCCACGTAGCACAGGTCGGCGGCGATGCTGCTCAGGGCGCGCGTCTTTCCCGGAAAGCTGATGGTGAAGGAGCGGTGGGCGTAGGACGAGACCGACATCCAGTCGTTGCCGTCGATCGTCTGGGCGGTGAGCACGCTGATCTGCTCGTCGTTTCGGTAGGCCGGGCCCTCGGCGTCAGCCCAGTAGCAGTCATCGAGGATAGGGAGGTAGATCACCCCCAGACAGGGCTTGCCGCGCCGCATCAGGCCGATCGAGACGCACCAGAGCGGCAGCCCGGCCACAAATGCCCCCGTGCCATCGATCGGGTCGATCGACCAGACATATTCCCGGTCGATCGCGCCGACCCCCTGCTCCTCCCCCATCACCCCGTGCTCCGGGTGGCGGGCGGCGATGCGCTCGCGCAGCATCGTCTCGACCTCCACGTCGGCCTGCGTCACCCAGCTGCGATCGGCCTTGCGCTGTCGCGCAACATTGTTAAAGTAGCGGCGGGCCAGCGCCCCGCCCTCGCGTGCCCACTCCTGTACCTCGGCAATATCGACGTCGCTCACGCGCTCCTCCTCAGCCCGCATACAAAAAGTCTCTCCCTCGTATGATACCCCATGTGGGCAGTGGAATGTAACAAAACACGATCAGAGGATCGTGAATTTTGAGTCACCCGCCGCGTATCGCCAGTCTCTGCTACAATGGCGCAAACCCTTGTATCACGAAGAGAGGCACACGATGAAGCGCAGGCTGATCTCTAGCGGCACGCCCTGGGAGGCGCTGGCCGGCTACTCGCGGGCGGTGCGCGTGGGCGAGCGGGTCTTTGTCTCGGGCACCACCGCCTCGGACGCCAGCGGGGCGGTGCAGCACCCCGGCGACGCCGGCGCGCAGACGCGCTATATCATCCGCAAGATCGAGGCCGCCCTGGCCGAGGCGGGCGCCGGCCTGAGCGATGTGGTGCGCACCCGCGTCTTTGTGCGCAGCATCGCTGACTGGGAGCCGGTCGCCCGCGCCCACGGCGAGCTCTTCGCCGACATCCGCCCGGCCAACACGCTCGTCCGCGCCGAGATGATCAGCCCCGAGATGCTGGTCGAGATCGAGGCCGAGGCGATTGTGAATGTTGAATGTTGAATGCTGAATGCTTAATGCCGAGCACTCAACATTCAACATTCAACATTCAACATTCAACATTCAACATTATGAAGTTTTCTATCCGTCTGAACAATGATCTGCCCGTAAAGGATTATGTCGAGCTCGCGCAGATCGCCGAGCAGGCCGGATTCGACCAGATCTGGGTGAGCGACGACCTGTTCCTGCGCGGGGTCTGGCCGATCCTGAGCGCCTGCGCGGTGGCCACGCGCCGGATCGGCCTGGGCACATGCATCGTCAACCCCTACACCTGCCACCCGGCCGAGATCGCGATGCAGGCGGTGGCGCTGGACGAGCTGAGCGGCGGGCGGCTGCACCTGGGCGTCGCGGCCGGGGCCGGCGAGTTCCTGGGCTGGCTGGGCATGCCCCAGCCGCGCCCGCTGGCCGTCACCGCCGAGACGATCCGCCGGCTGCGGGCGCTCTTCGCCGGCGAGGCCGGGCCGTTCTCGGGCACCGGCTGGCCGGACTGGGGCGCCGAGGCGTACATGCGCGTCCCGTCGCGGCCCATCCCGATCTACCTGGGGGCCATGAGCCCGCGCATGCACGCCCTCGTCGGCGAGCTCGCCGACGGCGGGCTGCCGCTGCTCTTCCCGCCCGAGCGCTACGCCGAGGTGGCCGCGCGCGTGGCCGGGGGCGCCGCGCGGGCCGGGCGCGACATGGCCGACATCGACCTGGCGGCCTGCATCTGGGTCTCGGTGGCCGAGCGCCGCGAGGAGGCCGAGGCGGCCCTGCGGGCGAAGGTGGCCTACTACGCCAACGCGATGAGCGACGAGGTGCTGAGCGGCCTGGGCGTCAGCCGCGAGGAGACGGCCCAGATCGCCGCCGTGGCCCAGGCCGGCGGCGACCTGGGCCGGGCCGCCGGGATGGTCAGCCCGGCCCTGCTGCGGATCGGGGTGGCAAGCATTCGGCTGTGTCGCGTAGCGACACAGCCGAATGCTTCGGCCCTACGCCCCAACGTCCCCAATACACATGGAGGCCCCCGATGATCGAGGTGTCCGACCTGACCTACACCTACCCGAAGGCGCACGGCCCGGCCCTGCGCGGGCTGGGGTTCCGCATCGAGCGCGGCGAGATCTTCGGCTTCCTGGGGCCGAGCGGCGCCGGCAAGTCCACCACCCAGAAGATCCTGATCGGCCTGCTGCGCGGGTACGCGGGCCGGGCCTGCGTGATGGGCCGCGAGGTGGGAGCCTGGGGCAGCGACTACTACGAGCGGGTGGGCGTGGCCTTCGAGCTGCCGAACCACTTCATGAAGCTCACCGCCCGCGAGAACCTGCGCTACTTCGCCGCGCTCTACCGCGGGCAGACCCGCCGGCCCGCCGATCTGCTGGCCCAGGTCGGCCTGGAAGGCGACGCCGACACGCCGGTGGCCCAGTTCTCCAAGGGCATGCGCGTGCGGCTGAACCTGGCCCGCGCCCTCATCCACAGCCCCGACCTGCTCTTCCTCGATGAGCCGACCTCCGGGCTCGACCCGGTGAACAGCCAGCGGGTCAAGGAGCTCATCCGCGCCGAGCAGGCGGCCGGGCGGACGATCTTCCTGACCACGCACAACATGGCGATCGCCGACGACCTGTGCGACCGGGTGGCCTTCATCGCTGAAGGGAAGATCGCGGCGATCGACGCGCCGCGCGCGCTCAAGCTGCGCTACGGCGCGCCGACGGTGCGCGTGGAGTACGCCGGGGAGCAGGGTGCTGAGCAGCGCGACTTCCCGCTGGAAGGGCTGGGCGCGTGCGCCGCGTTCACCGAGCTGCTGCGCACCCATGCCGTGCAGACCATCCACAGCCAGGAGGCCAGCCTGGAGCAGATCTTTATCCGCGTGACAGGGAGGAGCCTACAATGGGACGCCTAGCCCACACCGTCCGCTGGGACATCACGCTCCAGGCCCGCAACGGATTCTACCTGGTGACGGGGCTGGTGCTGCTGATCTGGGCGGCGCTGCTCATCCCGCTGCCGGCCCTGGACACGGAGTGGCTGCTGCCGCCGCTGATCCTGAGCAACCTGGTAGTGGGCGGATTCTACTTTGTGGGGGCGATCGTGCTGCTGGAGAAGGCCGAGGGATCGCTGCTGGCCCGCGCGGTGACGCCGCTGCGCGGCGGCGAGTACCTGGCGGCGCGGGTGATCAGCCTGAGCCTGCTGGCCCTGGTTGAGAACCTGGGCATGGCCGCGCTCTTCCGGGGCGCGGGCTTCAACCCGCTGCCGATGGCCGGCGGGGTCGTGCTGGGCACGGCGCTGTTCTGCCTGGCCGGGCTGATCACCGTCGCGCCCTACGGCTCGATCAACGCCTACATGTTGCCCTCGGCGGCGGTAGCCGGGCTGCTGGCCCTGCCGACGCTAAGCGCCCTGGCCCGCTGGGAGAGCCCGCTGCGCTACCTGCACCCGCTGGAGCCGGCCATGCTGCTGATGCAGGGCGCATTCCGGCCCCTCTCCGCCGGGGAGCTGGCCTACTGCCTGATCGCCGGCGCCCTCTGGACAATCGCCCTCGGGCGCTACGCCCTGCGGGCCTGCCGGAGGCTAACGGCTGAGGCATAGACCTGCCCCCCATACGCCAGGATAGCTGTACGGGCGCAGCAGCCGCCATGACACACCTGGCTGCCAA
>NZ_JAIEWN010000002.1:265292-272521 GCF_019599295.1 Oscillochloris sp. ZM17-4
GCAGCCGCCATGACACACCTGGCTGCCAAATGACACTGCTGCTGCGCCCCTCTGGCGGCACCCCAATAGGAGCAGCCGCCATGACACACCTGGCTGCCAAATGACACTGCTGCTGCGCCCCAACAGGAGAGACCCCATGAACACCATCCGCCTGATCCGCGCGCTCGGCCCGCTGGACGCCCGCAGCGTTGTGCGCGACCCGCTGCTGCGCTGGGTGATCATCCTGCCGCTGGCCTTCGCCCTGGCCCTGCGCGGGGCCATCCCGGCCCTGCTGGCCCAGGCGCTAGCCCGGCTGCCCTTCGTAATCGACGTCGGCCCGCACTACACGCCCCTGATGAGCTACGCCCTGCTGCTGATGGCCCCGATGCTGGCCGGGGTGGTGATCGGCTTCCTGCTGCTCGACCTGCGCGACGACGGGGTGCTGGCGGCCCTGCGGGTCGGCCCGCCGCGCCTGCGCGGCTACCTGCTCTACCGGCTGGCCCTGCCGACGCTGGTGGGCTTGCTGCTCACCCCGGCGCTCTTTCTGGTGGCCGGGCTGCCGGCCGGCGGGCCGGCGGGATTAGCCCTGGCCGCCGTCGGCGCGGCCCCGGCGTCCGCGCTCTACGCCCTGCTGCTGGGCGCGATCGCCCAGAACAAGGTGCAGGGCATCGCCCTGATGAAGCTCTCGGGGCTGCTCTTCATCCTGCCGGCCCTCTCGCGCTACCTGCCCGCGATCTGGCAGCTGCCGCTGGCCCTGGTGCCGACCTACTGGCCAGCCCGGCTGCTCTGGGCGCTCCAGGCCGGCGCGCCCGAGGCCTGGCTCTACCTGATCGGCAGCCTGCTCTACCCGCCGCTGATCTGCGCGCTGCTGCTGCGCCGGATGGAGCGCCAGGGCTGATCACGCGCGCACACCCTCGGCGACGCCGAGGGCGCTCGTGCGCCACGCCTGCGCGATCAGCGCAACCACCTGCTCGGGCGTGAGCTGCGCGGTGTCGATCATCAGGTGGTAGTGGTCGGCCTCACGCCAGTTCGCATTGTAGAACTGCTTGATATAGCGCGCGCGGTCGTGGTCGCGCTGGGTGATGCGGCGCTCCGCCTCGGCCTGACTCACCTTCAGGCGCCCCATGATCGTCGTCACCCGCCGCTCCATGGGCGCGTACAGCCCCACGTGCATCACGCCCGGCCAGCCGGCCAGCGCGAAGCTCGCGCCGTGCCCGACAATGATCACCTTGCTGCGGCGGGCGGCGGCCTCAATCACCTGGCATGTCACCTGGTGGTAGAGCGTGTCGTCGATCGGCGCAGGCGCGACCTCAGCCGACGCCGCGCCCCCGGCCAGCTCGCCGGCGGCCCAGAGCATGGTCATGGCCCGATCCAGCAGCCCGGCCATCCGCTCATCGTGCGCGTCGGCCATATCCTCGGCGATATGCAGCTCGTGAGCCACATCGCGCACGATCTCCCGGTCCACATAGCTGAAGCCGAGCAGCTCCGCGAGCTTGCGGGCGATGTCGCGCCCGCCGCAGCCCATCTGGTACTCAATGGTGATCACAGTCATGGGTGGTTGTCCTCTGTATATTGGCGAAGACTATGCAGCAGGCGCACAGCCCTCTACTCCATCATCATCGGCTCGGCCTTGGCGACCGGGCCAGCGCGGCGCTGGGCCGGCCGCAGCAGCAGGGCGACCAGCCCGCCGCAGGCCACGATGGCCGCCGTCAGCAGGAAGGCGTCGTGGAAGGCGAGGATGGTCGCCTGGAGCCGCACCTGAAGCCCGACGACGCGCAGTGCCGCCGCGTATGCCTGGAGCGACGATAGGCCGCGGCTCTGGTAGAGCGCGGCCAGCTGGCCGATCACCTGCCCCGTCGGCGAGGTCGGCGTCACCCGCTCGGCGAGGTGCGCGTAGTGCAGCGGCGTCTGGTTCTGCACATAGGTGGAGAGCATCGCGGTGCCGAAGGCCACGATCACCTGGCGCAGCAGGTTCAGCAGCGAGGTCGCGCGGGCCAGCGCCTCCCTCGGCACATTATAGAGCGTGACCACCTGCGCCGGCTGGAGCGTGAAGGAGAGCGCCACGCTGCGCCCGATCAGCCAGAGCTGGAGGGTGAGGGGGGGGGTCTGGAGCGACAGGTGCGAGAGGGCGAAGCTGGTCAGGGTCAGGGCGATCACCCCGACGATGATCACCGGCTTGGCCCCCAGCTTATCTACCAGCAGGCCGCCGATCGGCAGCATAAAGGCGGTCAGCAAGGCCGAGGGCATCAGCACCAGCGCGGCCTGCACGGGGGTCAGGCCGCGCAGGCTCTGGAGGAAGATCGGCAGCAGGAACAGCGCGCCGAACAGGCCGATCTGGAGCGTCCAGGTGAGCAGGTTGCCGAAGGTGAAGTTCCAGTCGCGGAACAGGGTCAGGTCGATCAGCGGCGTGGATGTGCCCAGCTCGACGATCACCAGCAGCGTGAGGCAGAGCAGCCCGAAGCCCATAAATCCGCCGACGGTGAGCGACTGCCAGCCCTTGCTGCCGGCCTCGGCGATGCCGTAGACCAGCGAGGCGAAACCCAGGGTCGAGAGGATCAGCCCCGGCACATCGAGCGGGCGCACCACCGGCGAGCGGCGCTCGCGCAGGATGAACATGCCGACCAGCACGCCGACGATCCCGATCGGCACATTCAGGTAGAAGATCAGCCGCCAGTCGGCGTACTCGATGATGAAGCCGCCGATGGTCGGGCCGAGGGCTGGGGCGAGCAGGATCGGCACGCCCAGCGTGGCGGCAGCACGCCCGCGCTCGGCGGGCGGGAACTCGGCGTAGATCTGAGCGGTGGCCAGCGGCATCAGCGCGCCACCGCCCAGCCCCTGCAAGATGCGCGCGAAGATCAGGCTCTCCAGGTTCCAGGCGAGCCCGCAGAGCGCCGAGGCGGCCACGAACAGCCCCGACGAGATCAGGTAGATCCGCTTGATCCCGAAGCGGTCGGCCAGGTAGCTGAAGATCGGGATGCTGACCGTCAGCGCCAGGGTGTAGCCCGTCGAGACCCACTGAATGCGGTCGAGGCTGGCCCCGAAGACGGCCTGGAGCTTGGAGATCGCGATATTGACGATGGTGGAGTCGAGCACCGAGGTGAAGATGCCGAAGATCACGGCGATCACCACCAGCCACTTGTACTCCAGGCCGAACAGCCGGCTATCGTCCGCCCCAGCAGCTAACACGCTAGCGTTGCTCATAGAAGCCTATCCAAATATATTGCAGTACCGCAAAACTCGCCCTGTGCGGCGTCGCCCGGCGGCTGAAGCCGCGGGCTATGGTCTGCGAAGGCCGCCTGCGCGGCCTCAGGCAGGCCGCGCAGGCGGCCTTCGTTGGACAAGAGCCCGCCCGTTTACGGGCCGGGCACGCGCAGGGTGACAGGGTGAGTTTTGCGGTATTGCCAAATATTGAATTCAACATTCAACACTCAACACTCAACATTAGCACTAGCGGTGGATGCGCACATTGGCGTTCTCGCCGGGGTAGAGCTGTGCGCCCCCGGTCGTCTGGAGGGCGATGCGAACCTCGACGCGCTGGGTGACCTTGGTGAAGTTGCCGGTGCTGCGGTCGGACGAGGGCAGCAGGGCGAACTGGCCGGCGGTGGCCGGGATCACCTCGCTGACAGTGCCCTGGTACGGCGTGCCGCCGGTGGCGTCCACCGTTATGTCCACCAGCTGCCCGGCATGCACGGCGTCGATCGCGGTCTCATCGACATAGGCCGTGATCCGCAGGTGGTCGAGGTCGGCCACATAGGCCAGGGGCAGCGCCGGGCTGACATTCTGGCCCTCGTGGGCGTCGACCCGCAGCAGGGTGCCGTCGATCGGGGCGATCACATTGTAGGAGGAGACGCTGGCGAGGCCGGGCGTCGTCCGCACAACGCCGATCACCTCGCCGGCGATGACGTGGCTGCCGGGCTGGGCCTTCCAGATCACCAGGGTGCCCGCGCCGGGCGAAGTCACCGACTGCATGGTCGCGTCCACCAGCGCGTCGTCGGTGGAGATGTAGAGCGTGGCGTCGCGCCAGTAGCGAAAGCCGACGGTGCCTGCGATCACAAGTGCGATCAGCAGAACGGCGCCGAGGGCCAGCTGACGCCCGCCGAGCCGCCGCGCCCGCTTCGCCGGTGTCGCTGCGGCAGAGGTTTGCTCAGCGCCTACGGTTTCAGTTGCCATAGAGTCCTCATCCTCGGGGTTTTGCAGAGGGTGGAGTATATTACTTCGACGGTGTCGATGTATTGGCAGCCGTCTGGTTCGCCCGCAGGATCGCGCTCAGGCCGCGCACAAGCGCCGCGAGGTCGGCGATATCGAGGCGGCCAAGCAGCGCGTGGATGTGCTCGCGCCGGCCCTGCTGGAGCGCCTCGATCAGCTCCGCGCCGGCCGGCGCCAGCTGCACCATCGTCCGCCGCCGGTCATCCGCGTCGGCCACCCGCTCCACCAGCGAGATGCTCTCTAGCCGGTCAACCAGGTGGCTGACAGTGGACTGGGTGACGCCCAGCACCTCGGCCAGCCCGTTCACCGTGAACGGCCCCCTGCGCGCCACCACGAACAGGGTCTTAAACTGGGCCATGGTCAGCTCAAGCTGCATCCAGCGCGGGATTGCCGTGTTCTGCAAGGTCAGGAACAGCTGGCGCTGAAGCTCAAAGACCGTCTCGATCAGGTCGGCCTTGGGGTCGGAGAGCGGATGTGGCTCGGGCGGCATTGTCCGGCTCCCTTATCTTAGACAAGATTGCAGATTGTAGATTGCAGATTGCAGATTTGGTGCAGAAGAACGCTATTCACGGCATCAAACTGTAAAGCAACCTGAAATCTTGTCTTACGCTGATAGCGCCAGATATATCGGCTATCGGCTATCGGCTATCGGCTATCGGCTATCGGCGGCAGCGCCTTATTATATGCGCGACTTCTAATATTTTGCAAGCCGTTCATATTGACAACATCGAAATATATGTTACGCTCTTGGCGAACGACGCCATCTACGCTCGCCATAAGGTTGCCGGTCTATGAGTAGCACCCGTCCCAAAGAGCGGCTGAAGGGCATGCCGATCTCCGACGTCGCCATCCAGCAGCCGGTCTTCATCACCATGATGATGCTGCTGGCGATCGTGATCGGCCTGCTGGCCTACCGCTCGCTGCCGGTCAACAACCTGCCCGACTTCTCGATGCCGATCGTCTCGGTCGCGGTGACCTACCCCGGCGCCGGGCCGGAGACCGTCGCCCAGCAGGTGGCCCAGCCGATCGAGGAGGCGATCAACACGATCAGCGGGGTTGATACGATCAACTCCACCGCGAGCGAGGGCATCGCCCAGATCATGGTCACCTTTGGCGAGGGCGTCGATAGTAGCCAGGGCCTGCAGAACGTGCGCGAGAAGGTGAGCGCCGTGGTCCCGCGGCTGCCGCGCGACACCGGCGACCCGATCTACCAGCAGTTCGACGTGGGCGCGCTGCCGGTGCTCCAGCTGGCCGTCTCCAGCGACGGCTCGCTCTCGCCGCTCCAGCTGCGCCAGATGATCGACGACGCCTTCGTCCCCGCGATCCAGCGCATCGATGGCGTCGGCTCGGTCACGGTGAGCGGCGGCTAGGCCCGCCAGATCAATGTGCTGCTCGACCTGGAGCGGCTCAGCGCCTACCAGGTGGCCCCCTCGCAGATCAGCGCATCGATCCGCAACGCCAACACCAACCTGGGCCTGGGCAACGTCGACACCGGCGACCAAAACATCAGCCTGCGCGCCCCCAGCCAGATCACTGGGGCCGAGGATATCGCCAAGCTGCCGATCACCGGCACCCGCTACACCGTCGGCGATGTGGCCCAGGTGGTCGACGGCGTGACCGACACCAATCGCCACGAGCGGCTGAACGGCCAGGACGCGGTCAGCATCAGCGTGGTCAAGCAGGCCAAGTCCAACACCGTGGCCGTGGCCGACGCCGCCCACGCCGAGCTCGACCGGCTCTTCGCCGCCCACCCCGAGCTGAAGCAGATCATCACGCTCGACCAGTCGATCCAGGTCAACCAGTCGGTCTCCAGCTCGCTGGAGGAGATGATCCTGGCGATCATCGCGGCGCTGCTGGTGGTGCTGTTCTTCTTCCGCGACCTGCGCAACACCCTGGTGACGATGGCCGGCCTGCCGGTGATCCTGATCCTCACCTTCGGCGCGCTGGCCCTCTTCGGCATCACGATCAACATCATCTCGCTGCTGGCGCTCTCGCTCTCGGTGGGCCTGGTGATCGACGATGCGATCGTGGTGCGCGAGAACATCTTCCGCTATATGGAGCGCGGCTACTCGGCCCGCCAGGCCGCCAGCCGGGCCACCGCCGAGGTGGCGCTCTCGGTCGTGGCGATGACCCTGACGGTCGTCGCGGTGTTCCTGCCCGTCGCCCTGACCACCGGCATCACCGGCTTTATCTTCAAGGCCTTCGGCCTGACGGTGGCCAGCGCCATGCTGCTCTCGCTGGTCGAGGCGTTCACCTTCGCGCCGATGCTCTCGGCCAACCTCTTCGGCAGCCAGCGGGTGACGCACCACGGCCACCAGGCGGTGTCGGATGACGCGGAGGGGGGCGACCCCGACGCCGCGCCGGTGGACGAGGCCAGCGATGAGATCGGCTGGCTCGGCCAGGGCTACGAGCGCGTGCTGGCCTGGAGCCTGCGCCACCGCCTGATCCTGCTCGGCCTGGCCGCCCTGGTGCTGGTCGCCAGCATCGGCGTCGCCTCGGGCATGAAGGTGAACTTCCTCTCCTCGCAGCTGACCGAGACCTTTGTGGTGGGCTTCGAGCTGCCGCCGGGCAGCTCGATCCAGCGCACCGACGCGCTGGCCCGCCAGGCCGAGGCGCTCATCCAGGCCGACCCCGACGTGCTGGCGGTGCAGGCGTCGGTGGGCGGCACCGGCACCCCCGAGCGCGGCTCGCTGACCGTGCGCACACACAGCGTCGCGGTTGCCGAGACCGTGCGCGAGCGCCTGCGCCCCCAGCTGGCCTTCCTGCCGAACCTGATCTACAGCGCCCAGAGCTTCTCGGGCATGGGCGGCACCGGCGTCACCGGGCGCAACATCCAGGTGAATGTGCGCTCGGCGCTGCCGGCCTCCGAGCTGGCCCCGATCGCGGCGCAGATTGAGGCCGCGGCGCGCACCATCCCGGGCATGGTCGATGTCGGCTCGACCTACCAGACCGGCCGGCCGGAGGTGCAGTTCTTCGTCGACCCGGTGCGCGCCGGCCAGCTCGGCATCACCAGCAACGACCTGGCCTCGTCGGTGCGGGCGCTG
>NZ_JAIEWN010000002.1:272621-278143 GCF_019599295.1 Oscillochloris sp. ZM17-4
CCTCGGCGCAGGGCGGCGTGCCGATCAGCGCGGTGGCCAATGTGCAGATGGGCACCAGCCTGACCAGCCTGCGCCGCACCGATATGCAGAATGAGATCGTGATCGGGGCCAACATCGGGCCGGGCCATAATCAGACCGAGCTCCAGAAGGCGCTCCAGACTGAGATCGACACGATCGTCTTCCCGCGCGACCAGGTGGTGGTGGGCTTCGGCGGCGCGCTCCAGAATATGAGCGGAAGAATCGCGCTGACTCTGCGGTTGAGCAGGCGGCCAACGCATTGCGCAGCGCCCAGGACAGCTATAGCACGACCTACTGGAAGAACCGCGAGCTTGAGAAGCTCCCCGGCGACCTGCCGCAGTCGGCGAAGGACGCCGAGGCGGCGGCGCTGCGCGCGGTGTCCAACGCCGAGGAGGGGCTGCGTCAGGCCGAGATCGCCGCAGAGAGCGCCCGCCTGGCGGAGCAGACCGGCATCCAGGCCGCCGAGCAGCAGGTGAACCAGTCCCAGGCGGCCCTCGATAAGCTCCAGGCCGGCGCGACGCCCGACCAGATCGCCGCGGCCAGCGCCCAGGTCGCCCAGGCCCGCTCGCAGCTCGACGCGCTGACCAACCCGACCACGGCGTCCCAGCGGGCGCAGCGCGAGGCGTCGGTGGCCCAGGCCCAGGCGGCGCTCGAGTCGGCGCAGTATAACCGCTCCCAGGCCGACCTGAAGGCCCCCTTCGCCGGCGTGGTCGCCGAGGTCAACATCGATGTGGGCGACCCGAGCTCAAGCGCGGGAGCGGCGGCCATCCGGCTGATCGACCTGAGCGAGCTCACCGCAGAGGTGGATGTCAGCGACGTGGACATCGCCGGGGTGCAGGTGGGCCAGGCAGCAAGCATGATCGTCCAGTCGCTGCCCAATGTCACCTTCAGCGGGAAGGTGATCTCCATCGCCCCGGCGGCGACGGTGAGCGGGAATGTCCGCACCTACACCGTGCGCATCTCCATCGACGACCAGAGCGGGCTGCTGGCCGGGATGCGCGTGCGGGCGACGATCGCGCCCGCGAGCTAGTTGAGCTTCCCGGAAATTCGCTGAACTTCCGGGAAGCTCAACTCCCAGCGCGCTACGCCCAATCTGCAATCTGCAATCTGCAATCTGCAATAGCCCTAAATCGTGGTGAGCCCAGCGGCGGACAGCCCCTCCGCCAGGCTCACATCGTCGCGTCCGACCAGAGGCGAGAGCGGGGTGACGGAGACGTAGCCGGCGCGGATCGCACCGTCGTCGCTGGACTCGGGGAAGGCCGGCACCCGCTCGCGCACGAAGCGGAAGGCCACCCGCCGCCGGCCCTCCGCGTCCTCCGACTCGACGGGCAGCTCAAGGTAGCGCCCGTAGAAGAAGTCCGAGATGCTGGTCTGGCGGAAGCCGCGCACCTCGGCGATCTCGTGGATGTGCGGGACGTTAACGTTGAGCACCAGCGGGCCGCGCCCGCGCAGGCCCTCAAGCAGCGGGAAGAGCTGGACGGCGGCCCAGGAGGCCGTGGCCCAGGGCATGGGCGAGTCGCCCACGAACTGGAGCGAGACGGCCATGGCCGGCAGACCCCACAGGGCGGCGACCATGGCCGCGCCGACGGTGCCGCTGAGCAGCACGTTGCTGCCGCTGTTCAGCCCGCGGTTGATCCCCGAGACCACCACATCGGCCGGCGGGCAGGCGCCGGCGAGCATCCCAGCGGTGACACAGCCCACCGGCGTGAATAAGCTCGACTTTATCCATACTCCGCCAGCTATGCCGCGTAGGCGAGGGCGTCTGTCAGGCGGTCGAGCAACGCCTTCGGAATTTTGACCATGTCCTTGGCGTTCGCTTATATTCGGAATCGGTTCGTGAAATTCACTACCGGACACATTTGTGATGCGGAAGGAGGTTGACACATTATGGTAAGCTCTTGGCTCCAACACCAAAAAGGAGCCTTCCATGAGCGACAACCTCCGCCGCTATCGTGCCATACGAGAGGCACTTCGGCAATGGTATCCCCGCAGCTTGAATGGCCATCAGGCCCGCCACCTGATCACGTTGGCGATGCTGATCAGTGGCATTGTCGGCAGCCAGCATACGCACTTGGACAAAGTCGCCGCCCAGGTTCCCGATGGCGCGAAACCTGCCAGCCGCACCAAGCGCTTTGCGCGTTGGGTCGCCAACGAGACGATTACGTCTTCCATCTACTATGTTCCCTTTGCCGAAATGCTCTTGGCCAGTCTGGCCCATAGCCCGCTCGTGCTCGTCCTTGATGGGAGTACCGTCGGACGCGGCTGTGTCGCGCTTATGCTCAGCGTGCTGTATCGTGGGCGCGCACTCCCGGTGACCTGGCTCGTGGCCGAGGGGCGCAAAGGCCATTTTGCCGAAGCGGTGCATCTCCAGCTGCTCCAGCAGCTCATTCCCTTGCTCCCGCCCCAGGCCCAGGTCATCCTGCTGGGCGATGGAGAGTTTGATGGGCTCCAGCTCCAGCAGCTGCTGGCGACGCAGGGCTGGAGCTATGTCTGTCGCACGGCGAGCAACCTGCCCGTACAGATCGGCGGCGACTGGTTTGTCCTCAGCGACTTGGCCACCCCCGGCCAGATCGTCAGTGGCATGGTGGATGGCTTTACCCATCAGGACTATGGCCCCGTCACGGTGATTGCCTGGTGGGCACAAGAGGCCGCTAAGCCGATCTACTTAGTGAGCAACCTGGAACTTGCGGATGAGGCGTGTCATTGGTATCGCAAACGGTTCCATATCGAGACCTTCTTCTCTGACCAAAAAAGCCGTGGCTTCCAGATCCATAAGAGCCATCTCTCCGACCCGGAACGGCTCATCCGGCTCCTGATGGCCGCGTGCCTCGCCTATCTGTGGATCGTGTATCTCGGCACGCTGGCCCATGTGGAAGGCTGGGTCGCCATCATCCATCGCACCGAGCGCTGTGATCTGAGCCTCTTTCAGCTTGGTCTACGCCTCTTGGAGCACTTCCTCAACGAAGGGATGCCCATCCCGGTCGCCTTTACCGTCTTTCTCATTGCGGATGAAGCGCTCGCCTGGATGGAATGGGTTCAGTGATCTATAGCACGGATTTTCTGTCCGGTAGTGAAGCACCGGTAACTCCTGGCCGTGGAGCAACTGATGGGCGAACAGCGTCACCAGCGAAAACAATCCCAGCAGCACCGGCGTCGTGCGCAGGATGGCCAGATCCGACCACTGGCGCTGGGTCTCGATGCCCAAATGGGCGCGCGCTTCCTCGAAGGTGACCTCCAGCTGCCAGCGCTGAACAAACCACTCGACGATCTGGCTGGGCGCATGGGTCGCATCGGTGCTCAGCACCGCCGTGACGGTGCGTTTGCCCGGCGCCAGGATGGCACCGACCAGCAGAATCTTGGCCCATTCCCATACCCGCTCGCTGAACAGCAGCTCAAACTGACGCAGGACTTGTATAATCGCTCGTGGCAGGGTGCGCATGACTGGCTCCTTCCTCGCAGGTAGGTTCCAGCTAAGCGTACCCTGCCTCTCGTTTTTCGTCTACCGAATGGATAAAGTCGAGCTTAGCCCCTCCGCAGGAGCAGCCCTACGTACTAAAACCCGCCGGGCGCATCCTTGCAGCATCTTTGGTTTCCGGTTATAGTACCGCTGCTACATAACATAACTGGCTATTGCGGGAGGTCTTGATGAGCGAGTGGAAAGGCCGACTTGAACGTCTCGGCATGCTTTATCCTGTTTCGGCGGGGATCCAGATAGATATAAATGCTGCTGTTCGCCATCATAATGGTCTGACAAGCGATGGCTCACTCTGTGATCATAACTGTACGATGGAGGGTGGTAATTATATATGTCCAGCTGCAGTATCTTTGAATCGTGGATTTGTTCGCAAAAGCTTTGCTCCTGCCGATATATTACTAAGGGGCATCCAGACTGCGATTGAAGGGCTTAAGCTTGCAAACCAGGAGTTGATTCGTAGCGCCCTTCCAACTCATTTTGCAGCCTTTCGCGTGCCACCGGAGGTCGCCTCTGCTCTCACGGCGGGCGTAGGCTCCGACATGATCGAGGTGAACCTTTTTGGGGGCAACCCGGAGATGCACTCCGAGATCATCACCATCATCGCAGAGCTACGGCGGCGCTCCGACGTGGTCATTAACTTCACGACGACCGGTCGGCGTTTGATGCGCGACCACAGCTTTGCTGAGCAGATTATGGAGACTCCGCCTGACATTATTGCTCTGAGCGCCGACGACTTCGAAGATGCCGAGCAGATCTATCGGCTGCACACAATGCCACTCGAGGCGCTGTACACGGAATGGAAAAGCATCCCATGGACTCATGGGCAGCGCCAGAAGGCGATTGAGGCCATCTATACGGCGCGCCTTCTCGCTGGCAAAGCTCAACCGGCAGTCCTCTTCAATCTGGTCATCCATTCCGCCAATGTCAATCGGGTCGTGTCGATCGTTACCGCGCTCGCCGAGAGCTTTCCTGGCTGCCGGATTAACCCGTTTCCTTCCCAGACGGCTTTCATGTACCAGCCAGGTGATATGGGCGACCTTGCGAGCTTTGAGCGGATCGTCGACTGGATGATCGCTGCTCACCATGATCAGACGCTCCCTGTCACCCGACGTCTGCACTACTGGCTTGCGCTGAAGGCGGCGTGCCAGGTCAATCGATCCAATCCCTCAATGCTGGCTGACGCGGTGGGCGGTGCCCCGTTTTGGCAGTGCTATAAATCATTCGGCGCGAATCGCTATCTTCAGATTGGCAAGTCATCTGGTACACACCACAAGACGATCGGTGGCGGTCATCTTGGCTGCTTCTGGAATGACGAGACGATCACCCGAAGCGATGTACAGGTGTGGGATATGACAAGCCGCGAGGTTACTGACTTTTTGCGCGAAGGAGCGACGGCTCTGGCAGCCAATAGCTCCAAGGCATGTCCAGGATGCGCCTTTCCCCGCCTCCTCTTCGATGTGCTGAGTACCGAAGCGGGGCTGGCGAATGACTTGATACCAGCATACCTCAAGCTGCGCCAATCGCACGTCGGCTATTGACCTGGCATAGCTTCGCCTAGCGGGTGTTAAAAGGGCTCGACGCCGACCTCGGAGAGATCCTCGGCGAAGCGCTCCATATCGCGCACGCCGCGCAGCTTATCGAGCCGGCCGAGCAGGCGGCGGCGGTCGGCCTCGTCGGTGATCACTGCCCGCTCGATATACTGGCGCAGGTAGATCTTGAGCAGATTCAGCTGGACGGCGCTCAGATCCTCGCTGCGCATATAGACCTCGACGGCCGCGTTGAGCGCTCCGCTGGTCTCCTCCATCCAGAAGCGCGGCGGCCTGGCCACCTCGAAGGGGTAGGGGTAGTCGGCGTTCTCGACGAAGGTGAGCGGTCCAATCTGCTCTGGTTCTGGCTCCTGGGTCATAGCACACACTTTCTTAGGGCTGTCGCCCTCAAACCCTGCATATATGTGGCTGCACCTGCCAGCGAAGCTGGCAGGTGCAGCCACATATATGATCAATATCGGGGGCCGCAGACCCTACCTCGC
>NZ_JAIEWN010000002.1:278243-301719 GCF_019599295.1 Oscillochloris sp. ZM17-4
CGGTCCACCGTGACCAGCGTGTCGTCGGGGACGATAATGATCGGCACCTGGCGCTCCTCGGCGCGGTCGAGCACCTGGTAGGCCGGGCGGATGTTGCCGGTGAGCACCAGGGCGTTCGTGCTCGTCTCAAGGGCAGCCAGCTGGAGATCGCTGCGGTCGCCGCCGGTGATCACCGCCTTGTTCGGGCGGCGGCGGAAGAACGAGAGGCTGGCCTCGGCACCCATGGCCCCGATCATGAGCGAGTCGACCGTCTTGTCGCACCACTCGCGCTTGCCGATCAGCTGGCCGCCGAGGTGCTCGATCAGCTCCTCGACACTGATCCCGGCCAGGGTGTTGTCGCGCGGGAGCAGCCCGAAGACCGGGATGCCGCGCGACTCGAGGAAGGGCACCACCCGGCTCTGCACAAAGTCGCGCTGCGGGTCCTCGACCTGGTTGAGCAGCACGCCGATCAGCCGGTCGCCCACATAGCGCTGCACCGAGAGGATCGTATCCACGGCCAGGGTCGAGGCGTAGCGGCTGACCAGGATGCCCGGCGCCTGGAGCAGGTCCGTCACCTGGTCGGCGCTCAGGTCCACCAGGGCGCCCTCGGCCCAGGTGTTGGTGCCCTCCAGCACCATCGCGTCTTTCTCGCGCGAGACGGCCAGGTAGGCGTCGCGCAGAGCCTTGGTAAAATTCTGCGGCTGGCCGCGCATGATCGACTCGATCACGCCGGGGGTGAGCAGCACCGGGGCGATCTGCTCAAGCGGCGCGGCGAGGCTGAGCGTCTCGCGGATAAAGGCCGCATCCTCATCGAGCACCCGGTCGCCGGTGTGCGTCACCGAGACGCTGACCGGCTTCATATAGCCGACGTTAAACCCATCGCGCTGCATGCGGCGCAGCAGGCCGATGCAGACCGCGCTCTTGCCGACGAAGGTCTCAGTTGAAGCGACATAGAGCGTAGCCATCGCTGCCTCCATTGTAGTGCTGAGTGTTGAGTGTTGAGTGTTGAGATTCGGGCGTTAGCATTGTCTGCTGCCGTCGCTTCCGACCTCAGCACTCAGCACTCAACACTCAACACTCAACACTACTTCAGAATAATCCGCGCGTCCAGCACGATCGCGCCCTCGCCCTGATTGTGCACCACGAGGGGGTTGATGTCCATCTCGACGATCTCGGGGAAGTCGGTGACTAGTTGGCTGACCCGCAGCACGGTCTCCTCGATCATGGCGATATCGGCGGGCGGCTCGCCGCGCACGCCGCGCAGCAGCGGGTAGGTGCGGATCGAGCGTAGCTGCTCGCTCACCTCGCGCTCGCTGATCGGGGCGAGGCGGAAGGCGATATCCTTGAGCACCTCGACGTAGATGCCGCCCATACCCACGGCCACCAGCGGGCCGAACTGCGGGTCGCGGGTGACGCCGACCAGCATCTCGCGGCCCTTGCGCACCATCTCCTGCACCAGCACGCCCCAGATGCGCGCGCCGGGGCTGTACTTGCGGGCGCGGTACTCGATCAGCTCGTAGGTGTCGCGGGCGCTGGCGGCGTCGGCGACACCTACCTTGACGCCGCCGATATCGCTCTTGTGGAGGATATCGGGGCTGCTGATCTTCATCACCACCGGGAAGCCGATCTCGGCGGCGATCTTAGCGGCCTCGTCAGGCGAGCTGGCCAGGCGGCTCTGCGGCAGGCGCATGCCGTAGGCCTCGATCACCTCGCGGGCCTCGATCTCGCCCAGCTCGACCCGGCCCGCCTCACGGACGCTGGCGAAGAGCGCGCGCACGCGGTCCTTGTCCACCTCGAAGCTGCGGTAGTTGGGCGGGGGGCGCTGACGCCACTCGCTGTAGCGCACCATCGAGGAGAGCGACTGCACGGCGCGCTCGGGGAAGGTGTAGTTGGGGATGCGGTTGGCACCGAGCATCTCGACGGACGGGCCGAGGCTGTAGCCGCCCATGAAGCTCGTCACCACCGGCTTGCCATACAGCTGCGCGAGCTGGATGATCACCTGGCAGGTCTCGATCAGGTCGCTCTGGGCCTGCGGGGTGAGCAGGACGATCGCCGCGTCGACGTTCGGGTCCTCCAGGGCCGCCTCCAGCCCGACCCGATAGCGGTCGCTGCGGGCGTCGCCGATGATGTCGATCGGGTTGAAGAAGTTGGCGGTGGGCGGCAGCTTCTCCTGGAGCTTGGCGACCGTCTCCTGGGTGAAGCTGGCCATCTTCAGTCCGCTGCGCTCGACGGCGTCGGTGGCGATGATGCCGGGGCCGCCGGCGTTGGTGACGATCGCGACCCGGTTGCCCTGGATGAGCGGCTGGTAGGAGAAGAGCAGGGCCAGGTCGAACAGCTCGTTCATCGTGCGGGCGCGCAGGATGCCGCTCTGCTGGAAGGCCGCCTCGTAGGCGGCCTCGGAGCCGGCGAGCGAGCCGGTGTGCGAGGATGCGGCCCGCGTGCCGGCGGCGGTGGTGCCGCTCTTGATCGCGATCACCGGCGTGTTCTTCGTCACCTTGCGGGCGGCGGTGATGAAGCCCGGCCCGTCGTTGATCCCCTCTAGGTAGGCCAGGATCACCTTGCTGCATCGCGCCCGACTGCGACATGAAGGCGATCTCGCCGTCCTCGGGCATCAGGGCGGCGAACGAGGCGTTCAGGTTGCTGATCGTATCGATGATCCCCAGGCAGTTCGGGCCAAGCATGCGCATCCCGTACTCGCGCACCTTCGCCAGCAGCTGGCGCTCCAGCTCCTTGCCCTCGCCGCCGACCTCCTTGAACCCGGCGGTGATCACCACCAGGCCCTTCACGCCCTTCTTGCCGCACTCGTCCACCACGCCCAGCACGTGCTGCGGCGGGATGACGATCACCGCCATGTCGGGCACCTCGGGCAGGTCGCAGACTCTCGGGTAGGCCTTCATGTCGAGCACCGTCGCGGCGCTCGGGTGGATGGGGTAGATATGCCCCGCGTAGCCGTTGATGATAATATTCTTGAGCACCACGTGCCCGAGTCGGTGTTCGTCTGGCGATGCGCCGATTACGGCGACTGATTTGGGTGAGAAGATCGCTTCGAGCATACGCTCCTCCTTGCTCGTTCGTCGGCTATCATACCCCAACGCACGGGAACCGGCAACAGCGCCCCGTCGCCGCTCGGCGGGGGGTGGGGGTGGCGAAGCCACACATAAGGACTTTTTAGCGCGCGCCGCCGGCCGCGCCCAGCGGGGCGCGGCCGATCCCCGGCCAGATCCGCAGCGCGCCCAGCGTGGCGCGGGTGCTCGTCCAGAGCGCGGTGACGAGCCAGATCCAGGCCAGCGAGTCGCCCGGCAGGCGCAGCGCCAGGGCCAGGGCGGGCAGCGCCACCGCGCTGGCGACGACCATGCCGTTCCGCAGGTAGCGGTAGTCGCCGGTGCCCCAGTGGACGCCGTCGGTGGCGAAGGCCAGCGCGTTGAGCGGCTGGACGAGGGCCGCGATCATCCAGGCCAGCCCGAAGGCGGCCCCGGCGGCCTCCGGCACCAGCAGGGCGACCACCACGTCGCGGCCGAGCAGCATCAGTACGCCGAGGATGATCCCTACCCCGACGCTCCAGGCGCAGACGAGGGCGGCCACGCGGCGGGCGGGCGCGACCTGACCGGCGCCGAGGAAGTATCCGACCAGGCTCTGCCCGGTGATCGCGAAGGCGTCGAGGAAGAGCGCCGTGAAGATCCAGACCTGGCGGATGGCCTGGTGGGCCGCCCCGGCCTCGGCGCCCATCAGGGTGGCGGCGCGGGTGGTGAGCACCAGGAAGCCGGTGAGCAGGCCCGTGCGGATGAAGAGGTCGCCGCCGACGCGCAGCAGCCGGCCGGCCTCGGCCAGGGGCGGCATCTGGGCCGGGCGCCCGACCCGGCGCAGGGCGGCGGCCACGGCCCACGCCGCGCCGGCCCACTGGCTGAGCGAGCTGGCCAGGGCGGCGCCGCCCACGCCCAGGGCGGGCACGGGGCCGGCCCCGAAGACCAGCAGCGCGTCGAGCAGCACGTTGAGCAGGTTGACCCCCACGGCCACCAGCAGCGGCGCGCGCATGTCCTGGGCGCCGCGCAGCGCGCCGAAGGCGGCCAGGGTGACGAGGATGGCCGGGGCGCCGAGTGCGCGCAGGCTGATGTAGGCCGTCGCGTCGGCCAGCAGCGGGCCATCGGCGCCCATGGCGGCGGCGATCCAGGGGGCCGCCGGGATGGCCAGGGCGGCCAGGGCCAGCCCTATCGTCGCGCTGAGCACGAGGGCCAGGCCGAGGGCGGCGCTGGCCCGCTCCGGCTCGCCGGCGCCCAGCCGCCCGGCCACCTCGGTCTGGGTGCCGATCTGCAAGAAGTTGAAGATCCAGAAGATGCTGCTCAGCGCGATCGTGCCGGCGCCCATGGCGGCCAGCGGCGCGACGCCGAGGCGGGCCACGAATGCCGTGTCGACCAGGCCGGTGAGCGGCTCGGCGACCATCGAGATCAGCACCGGGGCGGCGAGGGCGAGCAGGGTGGCGTTGGGAGATCGCAGGAAGGGGTGCTCCGGCGCTGCCGGAGCGGGCGCGGCCACAGACATATGCGCTCTTTCTGTGCTGAGATGTGGGGATACGATCACGCGGCGCGGTACCGGGTCATCGCCCCGGTGTCAGAGGCCGCCAGCGCGCCCCGCTGCTCAAGGTACTCGACCCGCGCTGCGACCGCCTGCAGGGCGAGCAGGAGCTGGGATGGGTGGCGCATCTCCGGGTAGATCTGCGCCGCCAGATCGAGGATCGTGCGCGGCGCGCGGCAGGCCTCATGGATCTGCGCCAGCCGGCCCATGTGCGACTCGCGGATGGCGTCGATCCGGGCGTAGATATCGCCTATCGGCGCCTCGTGCCCGGCCAGCCCGAGCCGGATCCCGGGCTCTGCGGCGACGCGGTCGAGCGAGGCCAGGTAGAGGCCCAGGCCGTTGTGCGGCTCCAGGTGCGCCGGCGTCAGCCGGGGGTTCGTCGTGGCCAGCAGGTGGTCGGCGCAGAAGAGCACGTCGCCCATGCGCAGACAGACCATGCCCGCGCAGTGGCCCGGCGTGTGGATCACCGCGAAGCGCCCGTCGAGCAGGTCGCCGTCGTCGATGAGCGTGGCGACCTCGCCGCCGGGCGCGATCTGGCCCACCGCGCCGAAGAGCCGCCCGAGCTGTCCGATCTGCCCCTCCGCCACGCCGGTCCAGCGCAGGAAGCTGGCCGTCGCCTCCAGATGCGCGGCCATAAAGGCCGCGTGGTCGCGGACGGCCGCCAGGTCGAGGCGGTGCGCGGCCGCCGGGGCGGCGCTGCGGGCGCGCACGTGGCCCAGCCCGCCGCAGTGGTCGATATGGCCGTGGGTGATGATGATCCGGCTGAGCATCTCCCAGGAGACCTGCTCGCCGTACTGGTCGCGGATCGCGGCCATGCCGGAATCCAGGTCGGTATTGCTCTCGGCCACGCCGCTGCCGGTGTCGATCAGGGCGGCGTAGCCGCCATCTATCACCACATAGGTGTGGGCGCTCATGCTGGGGAAGGCCCGCACGGGGATCTGGTAGATCCGCGCGCCGCCCGCCCCCGCGAAGCGCTGGATGGCTCCGTCGGTCATCGAGGTGCTCCTGTACTCCTGCGCGCATGTGCTGCGCTACCGCCCATGATACTCCCGCCTGATACACTCCGCGTCCGCCCGGGCTGGGGCGTAACCTCTCCGCCCACGCTATCGGTGAACCTATAGTAGGATAGGACATCCGTACATAGGGGGACACCAATGATCCAGCTCACCGACCAGCAGCGTCAGATCGTCGACCACGGGCGCGGCCCGGCCCTGGTGTTCGCCGTCGCCGGCGCCGGCAAGACGACGGCGATGGTGCATCGGGTCGAGCGCCTGGTGCGCGAGGGCGTCTTCGCCCCGGGGCGCATCCTGGTCAGCTCTTTCAACAAGGCCGCCGTGGAGGATATCGGCCGGGCCATGGAGCCGTGGCCGCGCTGCGCCGCGGTGGCCCGCCACACCCTGCACGCGCTGGGCTATAAGATCGTGCGCGACGCCGCGCGGGGCGGCTGGATGCCCCGGCTGGCCGAGGGCGCCCTGAAGACCGGCGGCGAGGAGCGCCAGATCCTCTGGGCGGCCCGCGACCTGGCCCGCAGGCGTGGCCTGGTGGCCGCCGATGAGTATCAGACCCCATAAATCAGCGCACTCGGCGAACAGGAAATTAGTGCACTCTGAAGATCTCGTCCTGATGCGCTAAAACACCCCCTGCTTAGCAGCAAGGACTCGCGATCTGCACGGTATTCCTAAGGCATTTTGACGACGGTGTAGGCACGTTACACGGTTTCTACAATTCGCTTCAGAAAGCCAAAAAAAGCCTCTCCTCCTCAGAATTACGCTTGGCAATTTTGGCAACCTTCGTCATTTCCCAGGTGATTAGGGTTCATAAAGAAATTACTTCCCTCACCCCCTCGGCGGATGGTGTTGGGCGGGGACGGATCGTGTAGTTCCATTGGGGGCAGATCGTATGCGGCTCGATGTTCAGCGTGGCCATTTCTGCCGTCGTGACACGGACGCCGGTGGCGTAGGTGGTAGGCACCAGATGGGCGCGCACGGCCAAGCCGGTCTGGGTTGTGGTCGTGGCGATGTAGTGCGCGACCAGTGCAAAGGAGCGCAGGGGGCATCCCGCCCAGGTCTTGCTGATTTCGCTAAACAGCCGATGCTCAATCGGGTTCCACTTCGATGCGCCCGTGGGGTAGTGGCAGACCGTGACGGTCAAGCCCAGGCCGTCCGCCACTTGCCGTTGGAGTTGCTGCTTGAAGACGCGGGAGCGCGCCGCATTGCTGCCGCCACTATCGGCTTCGATCCGCAGGTGCGTGGCCTGCGGATAGCGTTCTCGCAGCTCGGTGCGACACCAGTGGGCCAGATTATCCACCGCAAAGCTGGGCGTGTCGGCCGAACAGCCGACGTACACCGTGCCCCGATTGGCGCTCAGGTCGTAGATCCCATAGGGCACGGCGCGCCCGACCGCATCCTGAGGAAAGTCATGGGCATCGACCTGCTCCGGGCTCTGGCACCAGATCTGCCCGCCGTTCTTGAAATTGCCCACCAGCTCTTTCTTTTTCGTATCCACGCTGATCACGGGCTGCCCCTGGGCCTGATGCGCCGCCCGTTGGCTGCGGATGTAGGCGAACTGCTGGTCGCGCTCGGGATGGGGCGCACCGGTCACGCACTTGCGGTTGGCGCGCAAGCGATAGTCATGGGCGCGCAAGATGCGGCTGATCACTGGCTGGCTCACGCGATGGCCGCGTTGCGCCAACGCCTGGCGAATGTCCACCAGCCGACAGTTCAGCCATTTCTGCGAACCCATCGGGTCACCGGCGGTGTGGGGAGCAACCAGCGCCAGAATCATGGCTTCCAGTTCCGGATCTTTTTTTCGGCGGCTGGTGCGCCCGCCCCCGCGCGGCGCTGGCGGCCGCTGGGAACATCGACCAATCCCGTTTCGACTTCTCGCCGTCCTTGCCGGATCGTCTTGGGATCGAGGCCGGTAATGCGGGCCAGTTGCCGCACGCCGGGACTCTCCGGCGCTGCGGCGAGCGTCCCAACGTACCAGCGGCGCTGCGGCTCGCTTAAGCGACTGAGCAGCAGATTGATCCGCTCATGGTGCTGCTGGATGACGCTATCATCGCCCGCTTGGCAGGCATCACACGCACAGAGGTGCACCTGCGCAGGATCTGGTGGGAGCATCGACAACCTCACGCTCGTCAACGATTGGCCCGCAGTCTACCACGGAGTGAGGGAAGTTATTCTTTTATGAACCCTTAGTCAGCTCAGTGGGCTTTGCCTTACTCGCCCCATCTGAGAGGCACAAAAATAGCCCCACCGTGCCGGTGGGGCTGTGCATTGCCTATCTGGATGGTCGCTCTTTACTCGAGTCGGGTGATCAGATCAACAGAGTCTCCGCTCGCATCTACGTACTCGCCAATGCGTGACCTTGCCACAGCCTACTGTTGACCACTGCAACCGAGCAGGATCTGCTGAACTATATCGGCGTCTGCAACTTCCACTTGCCACAGCCGAATGTTGACCACTGCAATACTGAATTTCATGGCTTTCCTAAAGCCATGAACATAGCTAGAACTGCATATTTTCCTCGCAACTCGATTCCTGCTCAAAAACAGGCCTATCGTTGCGAAGTTATGGCCTACACCGCGCCGCCCGCAAATAGCATGGGACTTGTGGCGTATATACGCTCACCAACCCTGTACGATGGTGTCGCACCCTGCGGGGAAGTATTCGTAGGGAAGCAATGGCATTCTTTGCGTTATCACCACCTTTCCGCACATGATCACACTGCTCTGCCACTTGCCACAGCCCAATGTTGACCACTGCAACCACCGAGGACGCCCCGGTGACCGTGTACGAGCCACTTCCACTTGCCACAGCTCAATGTTGACCACTGCAACAGATAACCAGGTCGTGGTGGCGACCGCATGGAAAGACTTCCACTTGCCACAGCTCAATGTTGACCACTGCAACTCAGCGCGTCGAGGGCCAGGGAGCCGCCCTGGAAGTCTTCCACTTGCCACAGCTCAATGTTGACCACTGCAACGCCCCGACCGGCACCGGGTACGCGCGCAGGGCGCACTTCCACTTGCCACAGCTCAATGTTGACCACTGCAACGTGTCAGCGCCGCGTAGATGTTCTCATACACGTTGTCTTCCACTTGCCACAGCTCAATGTTGACCACTGCAACCCTGAATTTCATGGCTTTGGAAAGCCATGAAAATAGCCAAGATCGCACATTTTTCTCGCAACTCGGTTTTGCTCAAAATCAACCTAAGGAGTTGCGAAAATTGTGGCCTACACCGCGCCGCCCGCCGATGGCATGGGCCTTGTGGCGTATATGCGCTCACCAACCCTGTACAATGGTGTCGCACCCTGCGGGGAAGTACTCGCAGGTTTTCTCCCCAACCTTTTCCCTGCTCGCCCAACCAGATCCGCCATTACGTCTTGTACGTGCTACTCAGCTACCAGAGATATTTGTCGTTCGTGAACCCTCCCTCTTAACCTTACGTTCGGCATCGCGCTTCATCGCAGCCTCGTGGAATTGCACCAATCGTCTCAGGGTAAGCCGCGCCACCACCGTCGCCTGGTTATGCGCTGGCGCCCGTTGATGATGACACCCATCGCAGATAAACCAGGGCTCACTGGATCTCCATGCCAACCCGCACGCCATACACACGAGCCGCCGGTGATCATCGTGCTGGTTGATCAGATGTGGCGAGGCACAGCTGGGACATGTGCTCGTCACACGATGCACGATCGTCTTTGAGACAGAATGAAGCTTTGTGCCACAGGTACCGCAGGAGCGTGACGGAACACCGCGTATTTCGAGGGGCTTCAGCAGGCCGGCGAGTAGCGCCGCAGACGCTAACTCGCTGATGATGGTGCGCGATGGCCGACGGAAGCGTCGTTGGTTTTGCGCCCGCGAGAGGCTTGGCTGCTCCTTTGCGTCCGATGTATCCTCGATACCTATGTGAGCATTGTGCTTGACGGCCAAGGCCACCATCGCCTTCCGTACCTCGTAGACGTAGTTTCGTGGATACCATTCATGAGCCTTAGGCTGGACATGTGATGGGATCATGAGATCGCCGGTTTCGATCACCGCTCCATCGGTGCCTGAAACTGCATAGGAATACCCCTCTTCGTGTTCATGGAAGCCGATAACGCGTTCCGGTAGCTGTGCCTCCGGCACGGGGCGGGGGAGCGGTATCTTGACGAAGAACTCATACTTGCCCTGCTGGTTGCGTGTGCAGGTAATTTGCGCGAAGCCTAACGCGCCTTTTGACGGAAGGCATTGCTCCAGCGGCCATTGATGTCCCTCTTGCTGCTCGTACAGCCTACGTTGCACAGCCAAACGCTCTTCGATCACCTTGCGTAACAACTGGTCGCTGTGCGGCTGAGGTGCGCTATCACTCCCCCATCCACATTCCAGTGGGAAGATCATGAGCGAGATATCGTCGCCGACCGGCGGCACAAATCGTGTCGCAGGGTAGTCTACATAGTAGAAATCCTCGGTGAGCTGAGGCACGAAGCGCCGCCGGTTGTAGGGAGCCGAGAGCGCAGCGGGGGCATGGATAACCACCGCGAGCACGTATTCATAGGTTGGGCCACGTTCACGAGCCTCTTGGATCTTCATCTGCCGCTGCGACTGAGGAAGATAACGGTACCGCCGATCAAGCTCAGCGTCCGAAGGGTCATATTTCCGGTACAAAAGCGTAAAGGCGGGCTTGATCCCGCTATCATCGCTGCCTTTCACCGGCGGTCGCATGGAGCGATAGAAGACGAGCGGCTGTAAGCGAGGCTCACGCAGCGCACGAGCATGATGCTCTATCTCGTATTTGTGCGTCGTTTCAACCGCTTCGAGATCCTCGGCACAGAAATCAGCACTATCCTTCCTCCCCCTTGGAAACGGATCCCGACACCATTCAAGGTGACTCGCAAGTTGCCGGTAATGCTGTGCCTGTTCCTCCGCGTTGAGGACAGGGGTGATCTCTGGGTATTTCAGCCCCCGCCCGCTGAAAAACAGCTCAGCAGATTCCTTGAGCGCCGGGAATTCATCAACGTATTGCAGATTCTCGAATTGCTCATCACGTAGCCGTATCAATGCCTGCGGCTCCAGAGCAGACAGTCGCACCCGTGGTTGGTGGCTATCAAAGGTATGTTGTGCGAAACGACTCGCCCGTGGAGCACGCTCGGAGCTGACCTTTGTTTTCCAAGGATGCCGGGCATGTTGAGCGCGTCGCAGCTCATCGGGCGTGTAGCGTTCAGGGTTAAGGTGTACTTCAATATGAACCAGTGTCTCCTCAATCGCTTCACGGGTCGTCATACGCGTCTGAAGCCAGCGCACACCCCGAGGTCCGACCTGTTCAAAGGTCATGCCTTCGTCAGGGCCAAATGGAATAACCGTCTTCGCAGCGCGCTTGTAAGGCTCCATTGCAACTAGCCAGGATGCGTAGACATCTTCCGGTGTTCGGGTATCGAGAGCTTCAGCTTTTAGCCCATCCTCATCCGCGAGATCATCGTCATCAAGATCTGCCGGGTTTGCCCCAATCAGGCGATTGTACCAACCCAGCAGGTCGCGGGCGCTTTCTCGGCAAGCCCCGGCAAAAAGCGCTGGGCAGATTGGATACTTCTCGCGGAGATACAGCACTCGGATTGGTGGAGTGGACAGGGGATCAAGAGGCTCGGCACCCGCTAAGGTCTGCAGCGTCACCATAGCTGCAAACTCGCTTAGGTACTCCTTGCTGGCTGGCCAGAGTGCGCGCAAGAACTTCAAGGCTTTTTCTTTTTTCTTGGCATAGTGCTCCTTCAAGCGTTCAGTGGCTGCCAGATCGAGCAGTGCAACGACCGTAGCAAGGGTCTTCAGATGTTCCTCGCTCGCCAGCCAGAGCGAGAGAAAGGGCTGCTCGCGAAGTAACAGCCGATATAGCTTCCGTCTGGGCGGCCGAAAGCACGACCCGATGATCTCACCGAGGATCTGTGTTCGATTTGATGTGCTCCCTTCAGCGCGTAGCCGATGCATCTGGTGGATGCACACGATGGCATAGTAGGGGCCAAGCAGACTCAGGATCTCTGAGCGGAGATTTGTGCCCTGTGTGTGCGCCCACAGCATCTCATCCACCTTGCCCCAGGAAGGCCGGTGGAATTTCATCTGGATGGTGCGCCGCACCTCACGCGGCCTGTGGGCAGCAAAGTAGGCCCAGGCACTCTGAGTCTGCGGCAGAGCGGGCAGCTGGAGGTAATCCGTGTTTGGGTTCGCAACAGCCACCGCCTTCTGGACAGGCTTTCGATTACGTGTATGCACCGCATCACCTCATGAGTTTGCAATAGGCTGCTCTATGATATGACCCACTATCACCCGCCACCTTTGCGAGTAGCGAGGCTGATAAACACCACCCTATCGGTACCTAGCACACGGAGCCCGCGCCGTGGGCTCACAACAACCGCACTCCAGACGACAGCCTCACGCGTGGCAGATACGACCGTGCGTAAGGAGAGTCGCCCGCTCGTATGAATCGCTGAGACAACCCCGATCACCGCTACGCCAGCGCGGGTCGCAGCGCAGAGCATCCCGGGTTCGATCAGCAGTCCTCCATCCACGTGCCGCTCCGCACCTTCCAATGGCACGACCTGAAGAGATGTGCGCCTACCCCCACGATGGAGCCACAGACCACGGTTAACTCGAACCTTTCGCTTGAATGCCTGACCGACCCGCACCTGATCTGCACGCGACGGCGCGTCCAGCGGGTAGTTCCGTGAGCTGAAGCGCTGCTTACGCGGGCGCGGCACGGGGTAGGCGATGACCGGCGCTAATGCTGAATGGCTGGCCGCGCCCGTGGCAAGAGCAGCGTCAATGACGCCCTGCGACAGAGCGCCTTGCTCAACAACTTTCGGGCCGACGAGCACCATCTCAGAATCGCGAAGCACGCTGCGCAGGGCGCGCAGCGTGCCGTCAATGTAGGGTCGTAGCCGGCCTCGATGCTGGCTACGCAAACTATGGTAAAGCAGCAACTGCATCCCAGCCTCTTCGGGCGTCTGAGAGCCCTTCCGCTGGTTGCAGTCCTGACAGGCCAAGGCGAGATTCTCCCAGGCTTCGGTGCCACCACGGCTTACTGGCAGAAGGTGTTCAACCTCGATTGCCGCCTCAGTGGTCTGGCAGAACGCACAGATGGGGGTTAGCTTGCCCAAACTGTCACGGACACCATAGGCTAAGATAAGCTGCTCACGCCGCTCCGCCGGTGTCAGCGGGCGGTGATCGTGGTGGGTGCCACCCAGGCTATCGACGAAGAGCACGTGACTGATAGGGATAAGCCGCTGAAGCACCATGAGCGTCCGCTGGAGCGCCTGAGCACGCCATTTGAGTAGCGGGGTGGCACTCATGCTTCTATGGGCTATCTTTGCTCGCCGTGACTGCCGCTGAAGCAGTGCTGAACCCCAGGTTGAGCGGGCCAGGCTGGGGCGTCGCAGCTTGAAGGGTCGGCCATGGCGGGCGAGCGCGTGATAGCGCTGGCCTGCATGACGCCGGCGACGGTGGCCGGCGCGGCGACGGAGGCGGCGCGACAAATCGGTGCGCAGGTCGATGATGATGTGGAGAAGAGGCTGGAGCGTCTGCTGACCCTCGGCGACCAGGAAGAGTTCGGCGGTGCGCAGGTGAAGTCGCAACGCGGCCACAACGGGTCGCAGAGTAGGCTGCTCCACCTGCCGCGAGAGCTGAATGACCGTGAACGCCGAATGGGCAAGGCGCTGGGCCTTGCCCTCACGTAGGAGCTTGCGTGCGTAGGCGGCTGACATCGGCATCAACGGCGTGCCCTCGGCATCTACGACAAAGACCGGGCCAGACATGGGCGCTCCTTGGGCTGCAAGGGCGGTCTGGCCTCGGAAAGAGGCGTGCTCTCCGCAAGGGAGGTAGGGCTGTGCGTTGAGAGGGAAGGAAGATGCTACAATGAGCAACGCGAACTGAGGCGAGGAGAACCTTCCATCCGCGGACTGGGGAGTCGACCGAATGGAAGGTCTCCACCTCTTCCTGCCGCATGTAACCGGCGCAAACATTATACGGCGCGCATATCTGCGCTGTCAAGCGACTCCCCATGCGGGAGTCTATGGGCTGGAGCTTTGGCCAGAAGTTACGCTACCTGCGCACAGGCAGCCAATTAACCCAAGCGGAGCTTGCCCAACGCCTGCAGCTCGCGTCTCATGCACACGTCAGTAATCTAGAGACGCGTCGCTTTACGCCATCACTCGACGTGATCCTTGCCGTCGCCGATGTCTTTGCGGTGCGGGTGGAGTACCTAATACGTGAGGAGCTGCCGCTGCAAGCTGCTGCGGAGCCAGTGTATCAGCGCACAGTGAGCGAAGCCGTGGAAGCGTCGGCCTTTGGACCAAACCTATCCCGCCTGCGAGGTCAGGCTGGGCTCACCCAGGCGCAACTCGCGGAGCAGCTTGGTCTGGCATCCCACGCCCACGTCAGCTTCTTGGAAAGCGGTCAGAAGCAGCCCTCTGTCGATCTCGTCTTGCGGGTCGCGGATCGCTTCGCTGTGACGGTCGATCAACTCCTCAGCGCCTCGGCCTAGCGTTTCCTCACCCCGTCAGCTTCTGCACGCACTGGCCATCAATTAGGCCTTGGCAAGATGCTGAGAAGGCCCCGGAAGGGGCCGGCTCTCCTGGCGGAGGTATGAGTCGCGTCTAGGACATGATTACGCGCCGCGTGTGCGAAGCGCTGTCAGCCACCGTTGCCGGTGGTTTTTCCTTGCCCCAGTGCTGAGGCCGAGTGTCCTTGCAGCTTCGCTTGGCCGGTTCGCGGCTGACGCCGACACCGCGCCTGGCTTTCCTGAGCGTCTGCGCAATCGGAGCGCACGGGCGTGGTGCGCTGGTCCGGGTGGCCTGGCGGCGGTCTGCCGTCGCGCCACAGAGACGGGCTGGCCGTGGTCTTAGCGCGGAGTATAGGGGCGCGGGCAGGCGGTGTCAATTCTGTGCGATGTGGCTGCTGCACATTCCTCCAGCCCGTCTCTCCGGTTACAGAATCGCTCTACCTGCCTCCTCGCATGTGACCATCACTCCGCTGCATATTGCATAATCGCCACTTGACCGCAGGTATAGGTGTGGTATATCTTGTACTAGATTACCCTGCTTTTCCACTTGGCCAGGCGGGAGGTCGGATCATGGATTCTGCGATGACTGTGCGCCAGGTCGCGATATACCTTAACGTCGCACCGAAGGTGGTCTATCGCCTGGTGAATGGCGGTCGGCTGCCGGGCTTTAAGGTGGCCGGCACCTGGCGTTTCATGCGGCAGGATATTGATACCTGGATCGAGCAGCAGAAGCAGCGGGTCACGGCTTCGGTCGGGCTTGCTGGGGATGTGTCACGCGTGGGGCATTCACTTGCGACTGAGGCGAAAGACGCATGACGCCCACCGTTGACGCTACCTATAGCAGCAAGATCATTAAGGCCGGCGCGCTGCTCTCCGATACGAAGACGCTGCTGGCCTACTGGGATGTCGGCGCCTCTGTCGCGGAGAACCTCGACCGCTTCCGGCGCGAGAATCTCTTTGGCAAGGCTTCGCGCTCGCGGGTCGAGGATATTCTGCTGATCTTCCGGCAGCGCTACCTCGACGACCCGGACATCCTGGCGGCCCTGGTGGCCCTGGCGGCGGCGCCGATGCCCGCCGAGTCCTTCGACCGCATCCTCTACTACCTGGCCCTGCGCAGCGATGCGCTGCTGCACGATGTCGTCGTCGATCTGCTCGCGCCCACCTATGAGCGCGGCCAGCAGGAGCTGTTGATCTCCGATGTGGCGCGCTGGCTCCAGCAGCAGGTGGCCGCCGGCCACACCGAGCGCCCCTGGGGCGCTGGCACGGTCGAGCGGGTCGCCCGGGGGCTTATGGCCACCCTGCGCGACTTCGGCATGCTCCAGGGTGTCATCCACAAGCGCATTACGCCGCCCTTCATCCCCACTGGGGCGTTCTGCTTTATCGCCCTGCTGCGCTCCCGCGAGCTTCAGGCTGGCGAGCGGCTGCTGCGCGACCCTGAGTGGCGCGTCCTGCTTATGTCCGATCTGGCCGTCGAGCGCTCCTTTGTCACGGCCCACCAGGAACACCGGCTGGAGTTCTACGCCGCCGGTCGCGTCGTCCGCATTGCGTTCCCCACTCAGTCCCTGGAGGAGTATGCCCGTGTCCTCTCTCAAGGAGCATATTGAGCAGCTCGAAAACGACCTCTCGGCATCGCCGATGCGGATCAGCGTTTTCCGTGATCTGCCCTTCGCCATCCTCCGCTACGACCCCGCCGAGGAGTGGAAGCTGCGCCACGAGGCGCGTCTGCTGGCCACCCGTCTCGCTGAGTCGGGCCGTGAGGTGGTGATGATCTCCCTGGCGGATCTGCTCTGGGAGGCGCTGGAGGAGTGCGAGGGCGTCGATACGATCGTCCGTATGGAGCAGCGCAGCGGCTTCGCCGCCGCCCAGGCCCAGATCACGAAGTATCTCTCCGACCCGGTCTGGGCGCCGCTGCCTGACCTGCTCGCCAGTAAGCTCGCGCCCCTCGACCCGCGCCGCCACGTGGTCTTCCTCACCCGCGTCGCCGCGATGGCCCCGCACATCTACTTCATGTCGATGCTGCTCGACCAGATGAAGGGCCGGACTGAGGTGACGTCGATCCTGCTCTACCCCGGCGCCCGCGAGGGCGAGAACCAGCTGCGCTTCATGAACCTGCCCAGCCGCGATGCCCTCGGCACCTATCGGGTGAAAATCTATGGATGACGCACTTCGCTCCCAGCTCCACGACCTCGCCCTGAGTGCGCGCCACCTGCTCACCGACGAGACCCGCAGCGTGATCTCGGCTGTCTATGGCCTCTCGTCCGATGGGCGCTTTGAGCCGGTCACGAAGCTGCCCGCGGTGCAGGCGATCGCCGAGGCCGCTGAGACGCGCCGCCGCATGGAGCGATTCATCCGCGATGAGGCCGCCGCCGGGCGCAAGGGCGCTGAGGCGGTTGAGCGCCTGGTGCGCGAGACGGCTTTTACCCACCTGAACCGGCTGGTGGCCTTTAAGCTGCTTGAGGCCCGCAAGCTCATCCGTGGCACGCTCGATAAGTTCCACGCATCCAACGACTTCCTCTTCTATGTCAGCGACCATCCCGAGGACAACGCCCACTACGAAGCTGGCGATATGCCCAAAGACACGATGGAGGAGGGGCCGCGCGACATCGCCTACCGCCACTTTCTGCTCTGGCAGGCTGCCCAGCTTGCCCGCGAGGTGCCGGTGCTCTTTGACCCGGCCAATCTGCCCAGTCGGCTCTTTCCCCGCCCGCGTGCCCTGCGTGCGCTGCTCGATATGCTCAACGCGCCCGAGCTGCGCCAGGCGTGGGCCGCCGGGAATGAGGAGACGATTGGCTGGGTCTACCAGTACTTTAACGAGGAGGAGAAGGACGCGGTCTTTGTGCGGCTGAATAAGAATAAGTCGAAGCAGAAGATCCGCCGCGAGGATCTGCCCGCTGCGACCCAGCTCTTCACGCCGCGCTGGATTGTGCGCTTCCTGGTTGAGAATACCCTCGGCCGCCACTGGATGCAGATGCACCCTGATAGCCTCCTGGGCGCGGGGCTGGAGTACCTGGTGCCGCTGGCTGGCGAGATCCCCGCCGCGCCGCTCAAGCCGGTGCGCGAGCTGACTCTGCTCGATCCGGCTTGCGGGACCATGCACTTCGGACTACAGGCGTTCGATCTCTTCGCCGCGATGTACCGTGAGGAGATCGAACACGCAGGCCAGCCCGGCTGGCCTGCGCGGCCATCGGTCGAGAAGGCCGACGACATCCCCGCCGCGATCCTTGCCAATAACCTATTCGGCATTGACATCGACCTGCGCGCGGTACAGCTCGCCGCACTCAGCCTCTATGTGCGCGCCAAGGCGCTGAGCCCGAAGAGCAGCGTGACGCCGCGTAATCTGGTCTGCGCCGATGTCACGGTGCTCAATGGCAACCGCCTGGGCGCGTTTGTCGATGCCCTGGGCCATACCAAGCCCGCGGTGGAGTCGGCCATCCGGGCACTCTGGCCACGGCTGAAGCAGGCCGGTGAGCTGGGCTCGCTGCTGCGCCTAGAAGACGATATGCGCTCGCTCTTCGTCACCAGTCGCTCTCGCAAGGCGGAGAAGGGCATGCTTAGCCTGCCCGGTTATGAGGACGTAGACGTAGGGCAATTCCGCACAACCGATCTCGATGCGGCGGTGCGCGCTGCCCTCAACACCTTCGCCCGCCAGGAGGCCGAGCGCGGCGACGACGCCACCACCTTTGTCGCGGGGGCCGATCAGGGTCTCAAGCTCCTCGATCTGCTGTCCCGTCGCTACGATGTGGTGGTGGCCAACCCGCCGTATATGAGCTCAGGCAATATGCCTCCTTCTAGCGCGGAATTTCTAAAAAAGTCATACCCGGAAGGAAAAGGTGATCTCTACGCCGCCTTTATACAGCGCTGCATTGAGGTGCTCTCCCCAGGAGGTCGGGTAGGAATGATTACCCAACAATCATTCATGTTTATCCCATCTTATGAGAAGCTACGCGAGAAGTTATATGGCAGCGTGGCGCTCGAGACGATGGCTCATGTCGGCCCGCGAGCCTTTGCCGAGATTAGTGGTGAGAAAGTAAACACGACGTTGTTTAGCTTGAGGCGCGAAGGCAGCGATACCCGCCGCCAAGACAGCATCGGCACCTACTTTCGCCTTGTGCGGGAACCCAATGCTGAGATGAAGCGCATCTCGTTTGAGCAAGCACTTCAGAAGCTCTCACAAAAAGAGCTGAGTCAATCGATTTTATTCCTATACCGACAAGGAGATTTTCATATTATCCCTGGGAGTCCTTGGGTCTATCGGCTCAATGAAACTATCAAGACGCTATTTAGTACATTGCACCTCTTGAGCTCTATCGCCCAACCACAACAAGGATTAGCAACCGCTGACAATTTTCGCTTCATCCGCTACTGGTGGGAGATAGGAACGAAGCGAATTGGCTTTGGCATGCCTGACCGTCCAACTGCAAAATCCAGTGGAAAAATGTGGTTTAGCTACATGAAGGAGGGTGGCACATATCGTTGGTGGCGCAGCCAAGAGGCCGTTTTGAATTGGCATAACGACGGCGAGGAATTGAAAAATTATATTTGCGAGCGATATCCTTACTTGAATAATAAATGGGAGTGGGTTTTGAAAAATGCAAACTCATATTTTCAACCCGGAATCACCTACTCTGCTGTCAGTTCAAAGGGTTTCTTCGTGCGATACATGCCTTTAGGTTATCCTTTCGACAGCGCGAGTGATTGTGTCTTTCTAAAAAATCCACCCGATACGCTAAGCCTGAGTGGCGTATTGAACTCGTCGTTAGTGACCTATATCATCCGTCTGGCAAACGAGACTATTAATGTCTACACTTCCGATCTAGAACGCATTCCAATTCCTGAGAATTTTGGTCAGGGACTCCAAAGCCTTGTCGAGCGGGCTATAGCTCTGGCGAAGGAAGACAGCGCCGAGAGCGAGACGACCTACGACTTCTTGGCGCCGCCGGCGTGGCCCACGGGCGGCGCTGACGTGGCCGCGCGCCACGCTGATCTCGCCGCTCTCGAGCGTGAGATCGACGAGGAAGTCTACCGGCTCTACGGCATCTCAGGCGAAGATCGAGCGGCGATTGAGGCCGAGCTTGCCGACAAGACGACGCTTGCCGACACTGACGAGAATGCTGATGCCGCGCCAGCCGATGAGGATGTGAGCGCCGACGAGCCCGCGCTGACTCGCGAAGCCCTGGCGCGTCAATGGCTCTCCTACGCCCTCGGCGTGGCCCTTGGGCGCTTCAAGCCCGGCGTGGCGGGCACAATCGGCTGTGGGCGCTTCGCCCCCGAGCTTGCCGCGCAGCTACGCGCCCTGGCCGATGAGGACGGGCTCGGCCTGATCGAGCCGGGGCACCCTGACGACCTCGGCATGCGCATTGAGCGTGCCCTGGAGCTCATGGTCGGCGAGGATGCGGCCAGCCAGCTCATCAGCGCGGCGACGGGCGGCAAGCCCCTCTCGGCCTATCTGATCAGCGACTTCTACAAGAAGCACACGCGCCAGTACCGTAACCGACCGGTCTACTGGTTGCTCCAGTCGCCACGGCGCAGCTTCAGCATCCTGCTCTTTCACGAGCGGCTCACCGGCGACAGCCTGCCGCTCATCCTCGGCAACCGCTACCTCCAGGGCCGGGTCAACGCCCTGCGCGGGAGGCTCGACGAGATCCAGGCCCAGGTCTCCGCAGCAGCGCCCGGCCGGGCCCGCAAGGCCGCCGAGCGCGAGCGCGACGAGGCCGCCGACCTGCTCACCGACGCCGAGGAGCTGACCCGCCTGGTGCGCGCCGTGATCGAGCAGACCAACGAGCGCGGCGAAGTGGTCGGCTGGAGGCCCACGATTGACGACGGCGTGCTGATCAACATGGCGCCGCTGTACACGCTCATGCCCGCCTGGGCCGCCGAGCCGAAGAAGTGCTGGCAGGCCATCGAGCGCGGCGACTACGACTGGTCGCACACGGCGATACGCTACTGGCCCGACCGGGTGCTGGCGAAGTGCCGCACCAACAAGTCCTACGCGATTGCTCACGGGGTAGACGGTTAAACCACAGAGGCACAGAGACACAGAGGCCGAACCTTTTTGATCTCATCTCTGTGCCTCTGTGGTGAAGAATCAGGATACAACGATGCAGATACACGCCCTTCTTGAGCGCGACCTGAGCCGTAAGATCGAGGAGATCATCCAGGTTGACCAGGCCGATGAGGCGTCGGTCTACGAGGAGATCACCGAGTACGTCGTCACCGACCGCATCCGCGACCAATACGTCGATCTGCTGGGCGCAATCGCCCGTGGGCCGTCGGACCTCGACGAGAGCGTGGGCGTCTGGATCTCGGGCTTCTTCGGCTCCGGTAAGTCGTCATTCGCCAAGATCCTGGGCTACGTCATGGCCAACCGCAGCGTTCGCGGCGAGCAGGCGGCCGAGCTGTTCAAGGCCCAGGTGCAGAGTCAAGACCCCGGTGGGCGTATCGCCGCCCTGGTCGACTCGATCACCCACCGGATGCCCTACCGGGTGGTGCTCTTCGATGTGCAGAAGGATCGCGGCCAGTCGGGCCAGGGCAACCTGAGCATCTCGCCCTACATGTACCGGGTGCTCCTACGTGAGCTGGGCTACGCCGACGACTTCGACATCGCCGAGCTAGAGATTGGCCTAGAGGCCGAGGGCCGGCTTGAGGAGTTCATGCGGCGCTTCGACGCGGAGTATGCCACTGGCAACGCGAAGAATGGCTGGCTCGGCCGCGGCCGCTCCGGCGCCGAGGTCTGGAACCGCATCGGCGTCATCTTGCATCAGATGGACCCGCGCACCTACCCGACGCCCGAGTCATTCGCCCACGGCCTCGCCGAGAAGCGCATCGAGGTCACGCCGCGCCTGCTGGTCGAGCGCTGCTTCGAACTGATGAGCCGGCCCGGGCGGGGCGACGGCAAGGCTCTGGCCTTTGTGATCGACGAGGTCGGTGCCTACGTCTCCTTCAGCCAGGATCGCCTGGAGGATCTGCGCGCGGTGGTCGAGCTGTTCGGCAAGGAGAGCAAGAACCGGATCAAGGCCGGCCAGCTCGCCGCGCCGACCTGGGTGATCGTCACCGCCCAGGAGCGGCTTGAGGAAGTGACCTCGGCACTCGGCGACGACAAGCGCGTGCTGCTCGCCAAGGTGCAGGATCGTTTCCAGCACCGCGTCGATCTCTCCCCCGCCGACATCCGCGAGGTGGCCACCCGCCGCGTGCTGGCGAAGAACGATGATGGCGTGCAAGCCCTGGGGCGGCTCTTCGCTGAGAATCAAGGTCGGCTCAATGTCGCCTGCCAGCTTGAGCGCACCAACCGCTGGTCGGAGCTGAGCGAGGCCGAGTTCGTCCGATTCTACCCCTACCTGCCCCACTATATCGAGCTCTCGATCGACATCATGTCCGGCCTGCGGCTCCAGGGTTCAACCCTGCGCCAGCTCAGCGGCAGCAACCGCACGATCATCAGCCAGGTCTACCAGATGCTGGTCAACCCGCGCACCAACTATGCCGAGCGCCCCGTCGGCGCGCTGGTGACTCTGGACAACCTCTACGAGCTGATCGAGGGACTGCTTGGCTCAAGCCGGCGCAAAGACATCGACGACATCGCCGAGCGATTCAAGGGCATCCCCGAGGATAAGGGCTGGGCGGCACGGGTGGGCAAGGTGATCGCCCTGACCGAGCATGTCGCCAGCCTGCCGCGCACGGCGGCCAACATCGCCGCCCTGCTCGTCGATGAGGTGGGCCGCGCCGCACCGCTGGCGGAGGTCGATGCCGCGATCACCCGGCTGATCGGCGAAGACTTCGTCCGCGAGAGCGAGCGGGGCTACAAGCTCCAGACCGCGCAGGAGAAGACCTGGGCCGAGGAGCGGCGGCGCTACCTAGAGCCGCGCCCGCGCGAGCGCAGAGACATCCAGCGCGAGATCCTGGCGTCGATCTTCAACGAAGCGGCGCTCAAGACCTACAACTACCGTGGACTACGCACCTTCCGGGTCGGCGTCACCATCGACGGGGTGCGGTCCAACGACGACGCCCAGGTGCCCTTGAGCCTGGTGATCGCCGACGATGAGAGCGCGCTCGCTGGTCGCCTGGACGACGTGCGGGTCGCGAGCCGCGACCCCGAGCGATATAACGAGATCTCCTGGGTCTTCGCCCTCAACAGCGAGATTGACGAGCTCGTGGCCCAAGTTCACGCCGCGCGCCAGATGGTGGCGAAGTACGGCGCGCTCAAGGCCCAGCAGAAAATTACGGGGGAAGAAGGCGCAAACCTAGAGAGCGAGCGGACGAGCGAGAGCAGCCTCAAGAGCCGCCTGCACGCCAAGCTCACCGAGGCGCTGACTGGCGGCTCCGGCATCTTCCGCGGCAATCCCTCCGATGGCTCCGAGCTTGGCCGAACGCCGGCCGAGATCTTCAAGCGACTCTTCGACAAGTGCGTGCCCGACCTCTACCCAAAGCTGGAGATGGGCGCCCGCCCGCTCAAAGGCACGGAGGCCGAGGATGTGCTGAAAGCCGCCAACCTCAACGCGCTCACCCAGGTCTTCTACAGCGGCGAGGGCGGCCTCGGCCTGATCGTGCAAGAGGGCCAGAAGTTTGTGCCCTCGACCAGCGCCGAGATTGCCAAGGAGGTGCTCGACTACCTGCGCCGCGAGCATAGCTACGGCAACCGCGTGACGGGCAAGGGCCTCGGCGAGCACTTCCAGGGCATCGGCTACGGCTGGGACATCGACGTGATCCGTCTAGTGCTGGCGGTGCTGCTGCGCGCCGGCGCGATCGAGGTGACGCACCAGGCCCGCCGCTTCCGCAACCACCAGGACCCGCAGAGCCGCGCGCCGTTCACCAATCTGACCGCGTTCAAGGCCGCCGGCTTCGCCCCGCGCGACTCGATTGACCTCAAGACGCTGATCGCCGCCGTGCGCAACTACGAGGAGCTGACTGGCGACGAGGTCGATGTTGAGGAGGGCGCGATCGCGGCGGCATTCAAGAAGCTGGCCGCCGACGAGATGGCCGCCCTGCTGCCGACCGTCGCCGAGGCGCGGGCGAACCGCGCCCCAGGCCAGACAGCCCTGGAGGAGTACCGCGACCTGCTGACCGGCGTGCAGGCGGCCGCCTCCGACGACGGTGTGCGCATGCTCGCCGGCGAGGGCCGCACCTTTAAGGAGCTGCGCGACCGTGTGCGCAGCATGCGCGACGCGCTCAAGCCGGCCCAGCTCGACCTGCTGCGCCGCGCACGTGTGGCGGTAGACGCGCTCTGGCCGGAGCTGCGCGAGCGTCTGATCGACCCCGAGCAACTGCGCGATCTCACCGACAGCGCCGACCAGCTGCGTGGCCTGGTGGCCGCCGATGAGTTCTACTTACACCTCGATCAGATCGGCGGGCTGACCGACCAGCTCGTAGCGGCGTACAGGCAGATCTACCTGGAGCGTCACAAAACGCGT
>NZ_JAIEWN010000002.1:301819-325526 GCF_019599295.1 Oscillochloris sp. ZM17-4
TGGTTGCGCATGTGGGTGGCGATGATGGTGTTGTAGTCCATCTTGTAGATGTGGTCGCCGGAGAGGATCAGCACCAGATCGGCGCGGCGCTCGCGGATATAGTTCAGGTTCTGGTAGATCGCGTCCGAGGTGCCGCGGTACCAGGACTCATCGTGGCGGCCCTGGTAGGGCTGAAGCAGGCGCACCCCGCCCCGCGCGCGGTCGAGATCCCAGGGCTTGCCGATCCCGATGTGGTCGTTCAGGGAGTGGGGGCGGTACTGGGTGAGCACGCCCACATCGAAGATCCCCGAGTTCACACAGTTTGAGAGCGGGAAGTCGATAATGCGGAACTTACCGGCGAAGGGCACCGACGGCTTGGCACGCTTCTCTGAGAGCACGCTCAGGCGGGACCCCTCGCCGCCGGCCAATATCATTGCGACGATGCGCATAGCGCTCCTCTGCCACTATTGAGGTTGAACCTTGGGCTGGCCCGATTGTACCCGCAAACGGGGGGATGCGCAAAGCCGTTGACGCGCCCTAGCGGCTATGGTATACTCCCGCACGTCAGCGAGCGATTCGACAAGAGGCAGACACCGTGCAGCAGAAGCAGCTCCGTCGTCAGCGTCGTCCTCAGCCAGCCATCGGCCCTGGCTAGTCGCGCTTGCCCACCGTGAGGTTTTCAAGCCAGCTTTGCCAGAGCGCAAGCTGGCTTCTTTTATGCAGTGAGAAAGGTAAAAGGTAAAAGGTAAAAGGTAAAAAGGCAGCTTTGCCTTTTACCTTTTACCTTTTACCTTCGACGATGACACACCTCTACCTGATCCGCCACGGCGAGGCGGTGGCCAACGTCCAGCCGATCGTCGCCGGGATGAAGGGCGACGTCGGGCTCACCGAGCGCGGCCGCTCCCAGGCCGAGCGCCTGCGCGAGCGGCTGGCCCGCACGGGCGAGATCGCTGCCGATGTGCTGATCGCCAGCACCCTGCCGCGGGCCCGCCAGACGGCCGAGATCATCCAGCCCGCCCTGGGCCTGCCGATCATCTTCGACGATGAGGTGCAGGAGCTGAACATCGGCGAGGCCGACGGCATGAGCAACGCCGACGCCTGGGCCAGGTACGGCCGGCCCGACTTCGACGCCGAGCCGCTGCGCCCGATCGCCCCCGGTGGCGAGAGCTGGGGCAGCTTCACCCTGCGCGTCGGACGGGCGCTCACCCGGATCACCCAGGAGCACGCCGGCAAGACGATCGTCGTCGTCTGCCACGGCGGGGTGATCGACAGCTCCTTCATCCACTTCTTCCAGATGCCGAGCATGGTGCTGCCCGCCACCGACTTCCACACCCGCAACACCAGCATCACGCACTGGGAGCGGGTGGATCGCCGCGGGGGCAAGCTCTGGCGGCTCAACGCCTACAACGATATCGAGCACCTCCACGGCATCGGCGCGACCGAGTCGGTGCGCTGGGAGGACACGGTAGCGAGGGAGTATCACCCATGACCATCACCTTCCTTGATGACGGCCACGCGGCGAGCCCGGCCGGGTGGGGTGCGGCGACGACGGCGTGCGGGATTAAGTATGCCGACCGGGACGACCTGGCGCTGCTGGTGAGCGAGCGTCCGTGTAGCGCGGCGGCGATCTTCACGACCAATAAGGTGAAGGCGGCCCCGGTGCGCTACGATATGGCGCTGATGGGGCGCAGCGTGTCCAGCCTGCGCGCCGTGGTGATCAACGCAGGGAACGCCAACGCATGCACTGGCCCCGATGGCGATGCGGCGACGGTGGCGATGGCTCGGGCCGTCGAGGCGGCCCTCGGGCTGCCGGTTGATACGACATTTGTTATGTCAACTGGAACCATCGGCGTGCCCATGCCGGTGGCGAAGATCCTGGGCGGGATCGCGGCGGCATCCGGAGGCCTGGCGGCAGCGAACGGCCCGGCGGCGGCGCGGGCGATCATGACCACCGACACCCGGCCCAAGCGCTGCGCCGCCCGCGTCGATCTGCCCTCGGGCCATACCATCACTATCGGCGGGATGACCAAGGGCGCCGGGATGATCCACCCGAACATGGCCACCCTGCTCGCCACTGTCACCAGCGACGCCGCCGTGAGCCCGGCCTGCCTGGACGCGGCCCTGCGCGCCGCCGCCGAGCTGAGCTTCAACAGCATCAGCATCGATGGCGACACCAGCACCAACGACACCCTGCTGGTGATGGCCAACGGCGCGGCCGACGCCCCGCCGATCGAGGATCTGGCCAGCCCCGATGGACAGGCCTTCCTGGCGGGCCTGACGGCGGTCTGCCAGCGCCTGGCCCAGGAGGTAGTGCGCGACGGCGAGGGGGCAACCCGCTTCGTGACGATCACGGTGCGCGGGGCCGCCAGCCAGTCCGACGCCAAGCAGGCCGCGATGACGATCGCCAAGAGCCCGCTGGTGAAGACGGCGCTCTACGGGGCCGACCCGAACTGGGGCCGGGTGCTCTGCGCCATGGGCTACTCGGGCGCTGAGATCGACCCCGATAAGGTGCGGCTCTCCTTCGGCGGCATGCCCGTGCTCGCCGGCGGCCTGCCGCTGCCCTTCGACGAGGGCGCCGCCAGCGACCTGCTCAATGTCCCCGAGGTGACGATCGACGCCGACCTCGGCCTCGGCGAGGGGCTCGCCACGGTCTGGACATGCGACTTTGGGCCGGAGTATATTACGATCAACGCGGAGTACCGCACCTAGGGATATGTGTCTTTGTAAGGGCGCAGCAGCCCCCGCTCATCTGGAGCGCGCCCGAGCTACAGGCGCTGCTGCGCCCCTACAGAAACGTGCCACGGTGATATCACACAATGGACCACCCGACACGCGTCCAGCTCGCCCGCGACATCGCCGCCCGCCTCGCCGCGGCCTACGGCGAGCGGATCGTTGTGGGCGGGGTGTACGGCTCGACGGCCCGCGGCGATGATACGGAGTGGTCGGACCTGGATCTGCTCGTTGTCACCCAGGGCGCGGGCGGGCCGGCCGGGCGCAGCTTCCTCTTCCAGGGCATCGCCGTGGGGGTGAGCGTGCTCGACCGGGCCGAGCTGGAGCGCACGCTCACCAGCCCCGGCCCGCGCTGGCCCTTCTGGATGGGCGTGCTAGACGTGCTCCAGCCGTTGGTGGGCGACCGGGCGCAGGTGCGGCGCTGGGTCGAGCTAGGGCAGACGCCTGAAGAGCAGATATTCCACGCGGCACTGGAGGCCGAGCTGCCCGGGCTGGTCTTCGAGTCCTACGGGCGCATCCGCTCCTGCGCGGCCAGGGGCAACCTCCACGACGCGCCGATCGCGGCCTTCGAGGTGCTCGCCGAGATGCAGACGGCGCTCTGCCTGCTCAACCGGCGCTGGGTCACCCGCGACTACTACGGCGGGCTGGAGCAGGCATTCGGCTTCCCGCTGCTGCCCGACGGCTACGCGCGGCTGGCCCCGCAGCTCTGGGCGGCCCGCGAGCTGCCCGAGATCGTGACGACGGCCGGCGCCCTGGTGGCCGGCTACTGGCGCCTGCTCGCCACATGCGGGCTCAACGTGCCGAACTACCAGCGGGCCGAGGATATTCCTTTGGGTTGAGCGTGCGCGGCTTCGCCGCGCACGCTCAACCCAAATAATCTGTGAGGTGCAGGGGTATGGATCACAAACTCTGGGGCGGGCGCTTCAGCGCGCCGACGGCCGAGGACATGGCGCTCTACAACGACTCGTTTCGCTACGACGTGCGGCTGGCCGAGTGCGACATCGTCGGCAGCATCGCCTGGGCCGGCGCCCTTGAGGAGGCCGGCCTGATCAGCGCCGACGAGCGCGACCAGCTCGTGCAGGGGCTGGGGCTGGTGCGGATGGAGTTCGCCGACGGGCGCTTTGTGGCCATGTCGAGCGACGAGGACGTACACACCGCCGTCGAACGCCGCCTGGGCGAGCTGGTCGGCGAGGTGGCCCTCAAGCTGCACACCGGCCGCTCACGCAACGACCAGGTGGCCACCGACATGCGCCTCTTCGCGATCGGCGCGGCCCGCCTGGTCGGCGACCGGCTCCAGGGCCTGCAGCTGGCCCTGCTCGGACAGGCCGAGCGCCACACCGCCACGGTGATGCCGGGCTACACCCACCTCCAGCGCGCCCAGCCGATCACCTTCGGCCACTGGTGCCTGGCCTACGTGGAGATGCTTGAGCGCGACCGGCACCGCGTCGAGGATGCGATCACCCGCGCGCGCACCCTGCCGCTCGGCGCGGGCGCCCTGGCCGGCAACTCGCTGGGCGTCGAGCGCGAGCGGCTGACCGAGCTGCTCGACGAGTTCGACGCGGTGGCCGGCAACTCGCTCGACGCCGTCTCCGACCGCGACTTTGTGGCCGAGCTGCTCTTCGCCTTCGCCCTGACCGGCATCCACCTCAGCCGGCTGGCCGAGGACATGGTGCTCTACAGCAGCGCCGAGTTCGGCTTTATCGAGCTTGCGGACGAGTACAGCACGGGCTCAAGCATCATGCCGCAGAAGAAGAACCCTGATAGCATGGAGCTGCTGCGCGGCAAGAGCGGCCGCCTGATCGGCAACCTGGTGGGGCTGCTGACCACCCTCAAGGGGCTGCCCATGACCTACAACAAGGACATGCAGGAGGACAAGGAGCCCTTCTTCGACAGCCTCGACACGCTCGACCTGGGGCTACGGGTGGCGGCGGCGGCGGTGGACACCATGGAGGCGAGCCCCGAGCGCATGCGCGCCGCCCTCGACGACGCCATGCTCGCCACCGACCTGGCCGACGAGCTGGTGCGGCTGGGGGTGCCCTTCCGCGAGGCCCACGGCAAGGTGGGCCGACTGGTGCGGCGGGGCATCGAGCTGCGCCTGCCCCTGCGCGAGCTGCCCCTGGCCGAGTTCCAGGCCGTGCAGCCCGAGTTCGACGAGGGCGTCTACGCGATCTTCGACTTCGCCCGCAGCGTGGCCCGCAAGGATAGCCTGGGCGGCACCGCGCCCCTGCGCGTCAGCGAGCAGTGCGCCCGCTGGCGGGATCTGCTTGAGAGCTGACCAGTACCGTCGCGTAAGGGCGCAGCAGCGCGGCGCTGCTGCGCCCCAACAGGAGGATCGCCGAAAGGCCATGTTCATGCCACAGTCTACACTGCTCTACAGCCCGCCCGTCTCGCTGCCCCGGCTCCACGCGCACCTCGGCGCCGAGGTGGTCGTGCGCCGCGCCCGCGTGGGCGACGTGCCCCGGCTCTACGAGATCATCAACTACTACGCGGTGCGCGGCGATATGCTGCCCAAGACGATGGACCAGCTCTACAACCGCGTGCGCTCGATCAATGTAGCGTCGGCCGACGGCGAGGTGGTGGGCTGCGCGGGCCTGCATATCACCTGGGCCGACCTGTCCGAGGTGGTGAGCGTGGCCGTCCACCCGGACTTCCAGGGCACCGGGCTGGGCCGGCGGCTGGTCGAGCCGCTCTTCGACGAGGCCCGCCAGCTCGGCATCCCGACGCTCTTCACGCTCACGCTCCAGATGGGATTCTTCAGCCGGCTGGGCTTCCGCGAGGTGCCGAAGCTGCACCTGCCGCACAAGATCTGGCAGGACTGCAAGACCTGCTTCAAGCAGGATCGCTGCGACGAGATCGCGATGGTGCGCGAGGTCTAGCCGGCCACGCGCCGGCCGGTGCTATACGTTGCAGTGCGCCGCCGCGCATGGCGTCGGCGCACGCGCTGCAAAGGAGTGTCGCTATGCCAAATACCACGATCGCCTTCGGTTTTGCGCTGATCATTCAGGGGCTCGCGGGCTATTTCGCGTCGGGGCGGGCAAGCAAGACGGCGCTGATCCCGACGATCCCCGGCGGCCTGCTCGCGCTGCTCGGAGCCCTCGCCCACCGGGCCGGCGCGCGCCGCCTGGCGATGCACCTCGCCCTGGCCATCGGCATGCTCGGCAGCGTCAGCGCCTTCATGGGCCGCCGGCGCGGGGCCGCCCCCAACCCGCGGGCCAGCGCCGCCCGCGCCACGATGGCCGCCACCTGCGCCACCTACGTCGCCCTCAGCGCGCGCGCCTATGTCGCCGGGCGCTGCGCCGAGGCCAGACACGAGCAGGAGACGGCGGCGTGAGGCCTGGGGCCGTAGCAGCGCGTGTCCTATGTGCCTGCTTGGCACAAAACCTCCGTTGGTGTGGGGAGAGGTGCCAGCTACGCTGGCACCTCTCCCCACACCAGCAGATTCGCGGGGCCTGCGGCCCCCGACCCTCCGCGTTACATTATCAATAGTCGCTTACATGCGAGGCCCATGTGCGCAGCCTACTCGGCGGGATCGAACGGTGGCTTTTCGGCGGCTTCCCTGAGTTCATCCGTGTCAACCTGCGCATCGAGGCGGCGGCCTCGCTCGCCTTCGGCGTGTTCTACGCCGGGGCGATCAGCTTCCTCCCCGTGGTGCTGCGCCGCCTCGGGGCGTCATCCGATCTGCTGGCGCTCTATGTCGCCCAGACCTACCTCGGCTCGGTGCTGGCCTCCTTCAGCGTGATGCTCATGCGCGGGCGCAGCCCGAAGGCCTTCGGCGCGACCTTCTGGCTGATCGGGCGCAGCCTCTTCCTACTGGCGGCCTTCATCACCCAGGCCGGCTGGCTGCTGGTGCTGACCGGCGTCTTCTGGCTGTTCGAGGCCTTCCCCGGCCCGGCCTACACCCGGATCATGCAGGTGATCTACCCCAACCCCTACCGCGGCCGGGCGCTCGGCACCGTGCGGGTGGTGATGGTCTCCGCGATGCTCGTGGCGACCCCGCTGGCCGGCTGGGCGCTCGACCAGTTCGGCCACCGGCTCATCCTGCCTATCGCCGGGCTCCTGGGCGTCACCTCCACGCTGCTCTTCTCGCGGCTCCGCGTGGGCGATCTGGTCTACAACCCGCCCGCTGGGCAGAGTCTCGGCGGCATCTGGGGCATCCTGGCCCGCGATAGGCGCTTCGCCCTGTATATGGCCGGCTTCTCGATCTACGGCCTCGGCTTCCTGATCGGCATGCCGCTCTTTGCGATCGTCCAGGTCGACCGGCTGCAGCTCTCGTACACGACGATCGGCTACCTGAGCCTGCTCCAGTCGCTGTTCTGGCTGCTGGGGAATATCTTCTGGGGCCGGCTGATCGACCGGCGCGGCGGGGCGTGGGTGCTGCGGGCGAACGTCGCCATCGCGGTGATCATGCCGCTGAGCTATATCTGGGCGGCCAACGCCTGGATGCTTGTGCCGGCCTTCATCGCCCAGGGGATCATCTCCGCCGGGATCGACCTGGGGATCATCAGCACGGGGATCGAGCTGGCCGACCCGGAGCAGGTGGCGGAGTACTCGGCGCTTCAGGCGACGATCATCGGCGTCCGCGGGATCCTCGGGCCATTCATCGGGGCGGCCCTGGTGGGAGCCGGTCTGAGCAACCGGCTGGTCTTCGCCCTGGGCGCGGGCCTGATCGCCGTCGCCTGGGTTGTCCTCGGGCTGGTCGTGGCCCAGGCGCGGCCCGCCGCAGAGTCTCCCGCGTCACCCGCGCCCTGATCAGAGAGGATTACCTATGCCCATCGTCTCCGCGCCGCGCCTGCGGCGGATCGCCGAGGGTGTGATCGCCGCCATTGGGACTGACCCCGACATTGCCCAGATCGTCGCCGGCTCGCTGGTCGAGGCCAACCTCGTCGGCCACGACTCGCACGGGGTGCTGTGGCTGCCCTGATACGCCCGCCAGGCCCGCGAGGGCCAGGTGCGCCCGGGCGAGCGCCCGGCGCTGCTCGGCACGTCCGGCGCGGCCGCCCGCGTCGATGGCCGGCTCGGCTGGGGCGCGCCGGCCGCCCAGCTCGCCGCCGAGACGGCTATCGGCATCGCCCGCGCCCTGGGCGCCGGCGCGGCAACCATCATCAACGGTAACCATATCGGGCGGGTCGGCGCCTACGTCGAGACGATCGCCCTGGCCGGGATGGTCGGCATCGCCCTCTGCAACGCCAGCCAGGCGGTGGCGCCCTTCGGCGGCTACGGCCGCCTAATGGGCACTAATTGCGCCATTACAGCGTGACGGACTTCGGTAACCCTGGCCGCTAGACGGCGACCTCGACCGCTGGGCGGCGCGCGGCGCGCTGCCAGCTGACCAGCCCGTTGATGGCCATCACCAGGAACGCCACGTACAGCAGCGAGATAAAGCGCACCCCCTGCGCATAGTACAGGCCGATGCCGATCACATCGACGATGATCCAGTAGACCCAGCTCTCCAGTCGCTTCTGGGCCATCAGCCACATGGCGCTCAAGCTCATCACCGTCGTCAGGGCATCGAGGTAGGGGAACGCCGCCGGCGCGGGGAACAGCCCCGGCAGCAGCACATCGATGCGGCTCATCAGCGCGCCCAGCCCGACCGAGAGCGCCAGGGTGAGCAGCAGCACCAGCCCGAGCGTACGCGCCGTACTGAGGTAGGGCACAAATGCCTGATCCTTGCGGCGGCCCTCGCGCGTCCAGAGCCACCAGCCATAGGCGCTGGCGATCAGGTAGTAGACCTGCTCCAGCGTGTCGGAGTAGAGCCGGATCTGGTAGAACAGGGCCAGAAAGAGCAGCACGCCGATGATCCCCACCGGCCAGTTGAGGATGTGCTGGCGGGCCACCAGCCAGACCGACCAGAGGTTGAAGATCGTGCCCACCAGCTCGATGTAGCTCAGCGGGTAGCCGAGGACGGTGACGGCGATCAGGTTGACATCGAAGAGGTTGCCCATCTGCGTTGCTCCGTAGCTCATCAGGACGGCGGCGATCTACCCGGTTGCGAGCGTCTCAAACAGGTTGGCGTAGGTGCGGTGCCGGGCCAGGAGCGCGCCTACCTGGCGCACCCGCGCCTCCAGGTCGCCGCTGACCAGCAGGAAGGGCAGCTTGCGCGTGCGCAGGTCGGCCAAAATCTGCTTCTGGAAGACCTGGCGGTCGGCGTCGCCCGAGCGGTCCCAGGTGTCGGCGTAGGGGATGTCGCTATCGCAGACGATCACGAGGTCGTAGCGGCTCTGGGCCTGGGTCGCCAGCTCGGCCAGCCGAGGGGCCACGGCGCGGTGGTAGGCCAGCGAGAACATCGCCGTGGTGATCGCGTTGGTGTCGGTGAAGAGGTAGCGGTTCGCCTGGGCCAGCAGCGCCTCCTCGCGCGCCAGGTGGCCATCGGCGAGATCCGCGAGCTGGCCCAGAGTCAGGCGGCGATCCACCTGGTGCTGCTCCCAGTACTCGCGGCCATACTCAGGCATCCACACCGTGGCGTAGACCTCGGCCAGCCGGGCGGCCAGGGTGGTCTTGCCGGTCGAGGGCGCGCCCAGCAGGACGACATTGGTCACCAGGTCGCGGTAGACGCGCGGGTGGACGGAGGCGCGCCAGGCGTACGGGTCGGCGCGCACCTGCGTGCCGGAGACCGGGACCGCCGCGCGGGCCGGGTCAACCCGCCGGTCGACAGCGCCGAGGGCCCGGCTCATATGCGCGCCGTAGAACTCGCTGGAGTAGAAGTGCGTGACCCGGCCGATCCGCAGGCGCGCGATCACATACTGCTCGTGCATCCGCCGGATATCGGGCGTGTCGCCGATCTCAAGCGGGCCGTCCCACGCCTCGACGACCCTGGCCTGCGGGTAGAGGTCACGCAGCCACGCCGCGCGCACCGAGAGCGGGATCGGCGTGGTCTCCGGGCAGTCGTAGATGATGATCACCAGCTCGTCCACCTCGGCGAGGGCGGTGTCGATGAGCAGCTGGTGCCCGCGGTGGAGCGGGGCGAACTTGCCGAGGGTGAGCCCGCGGGTTGGCGGCATCATGCCGAGACCCCCTCTCTCAATGATACGAGACACATCAGTCCCCCATGTAGCATAGCATCGTTTGCCGCGCCGAACTGGCCTCCGTCCCCCGGAGGGGCGCTGGGTGCTGCTGAGGGGTCATCAGGAATTCTTCGTCCACGCCTTTGTTGGGGTCTCCGTCCCCCGGAGGGGCGCTGGGTGCTGCTGAGGGACCAAAACCAGTCAGCGTGCAGCTTGGCTGCAAAGTCTCCGTCCCCCGGAGGGGCGCTGGGTGCTGCTGAGCGGCAACTACTTCGGACCTAAGGGTACTCTTCTCAAGGGTCTCCGTCCCCCGGAGGGGCGCTGGGTAAGGCTGAGGAGGCCAAGGCGCTGGTCGTCGCACTCGAGGCCCCAGGTCTCCGTCCCCCGGAGGGGCGCTGGGTAAGGCTGAGACCTTGGGCAGCAAGAGGCCAAGTTAATCGTGCCGGAGTCTCCGTCCCCCGGAGGGGCGCTGGGTGAGGCTGAGCCCCGCCGTGGCCCGGCCATGCGCCGAGGGTTAGGGGTCTCCGTCCCCCGGAGGGGCGCTGGGTGCTGCCGAAGGGTATACGGCGCAGTGGTATGTAAATTATGCCGTGATGTCTCCGTCCCCCGGAGGGGCGCTAGCTGCTGCTAAGTAGCTCTACACGGCGCTGCTGCTGTTCGATGAGATCCAGTCTCCGTCCCCCGGAGGGGCGCTGGGTGCTGCTGAGCGACTAGCTTCCAAGACTAGTCCGGCCCTCTAAAGTAGTCTCCGTCCCCCGGAGGGGCGCTGGGTGCTGCTGAGATGTGAACGACGGGAGCGAGTACGAAACGATCCTCGAGTCTCCGTCCCCCGGAGGGGCGCTGGGTGCTGCTGAGGCTTCCCGCTCCGCAGCCTGAGCGCAAACGCCGTCGAGTCTCCGTCCCCCGGAGGGGCGCTGGGTGCTCGTCGAGGAAGCGAACATAGACGTGGAACGTTCTTGTTCCGCCTTGTGGCAGAAGGGTGGTCGCCCCAGGCAGGCGTGTCGCCAGGCTCCAGTTCTTCACCACCGGGCTCGTCCCAGCCTGGTCAACCTTCACCGGCGACCACAGCAGGGCCGTGTCAGTAAGCGGGTTGGTGGAGCTCAAGCTATTGGCCACCCAGACGCCCCAGTAGCCGCCGGGATAGGCATCAGTAACCTGAACGTTGCTAAACTCCAGGTCGGTCAGGATGGTCGCGAGCGGGTCAGACGGGATGATATCCAGCGTCACACTAAGCGGGTTCGTTAGCACCGGCTTGGTTATGTCATAGGTGATGACATTGGTGTAGGTGATGGCGTTGGTGAGGTTATCAGACAGGCGGACGGTCAGCGGCGCGGGTCCCTCGGTGATATTGCTGATATTGGGCAAGGGCAGAATATTCATAAAGCGATTATTCGCGATACCATAGGGGGAGCCGAGCGTGGAGGCCGATGCTCCATACCGGAAGTCCGAGAGGCCGCCACAGTCTGAATCGCCGTTGATCTCCAGATAGAAGAGCGGCACCCGGGTGTAGTTCGGATCCCCGTCACTTGCCCCACTGTCAGTGAGGAGATCGGCCGGCGCAGCGGCCGGCGACGCAGTCAGGAGCGTCGATTTACTCGCAATATTTGGGTTCACGGCCCGTATGGAGCTAGAGACATCATTGTCAACAATGATCGTGGCCGACTTCGCCTCCGACTCTTCGATCGTGCCGTTCTGAACCTGAGTGTAGAGTATCTCTGGCTTACAGTCCTGGGTGTTGACCGTATCGGAAAGCGGGATACTGATCGGGTTCGTGAAGGTCACCCACCCCCCCGGCGAGTCGCTGTCCGAGTTTGTGGGTGCAGCGCCCCAGCGCCAACGGACTTGCGTGGGCGAGCCGGCAACATCAGTAAAGCTCACTGAGACGCTTTGCGTATTGCCAACGAGCCGGTCGCTGGTGCCCTTTACGACGGGCGCATCAATCTCGATGTTTGGCGTCGCGCTGATCGAACCACTGCCCTGGGCCGACAGCAGCACATACTCGGTGCTTGCGGATCCGGTGAAGCTATCCAGCGCTATATGGATCAAGGTTTCGCCATTGATACTAGCGGCCACGCGAGTATCAAAGGTACTGACACCGCCCTGACCAAGATGGATGGGACCATCAAAGACACCCGACGCCGTCTTGTAGGCAACATAGAGATCGCGTGATCCGCTGGCGTCCGAGGCCCAGGCGAAGGCAAGATTACCAGCCTCATCGGAGGCGATGGCTGCAGTCCCAAGCACCGCCATGTTGGAAAGAAGTCTGGTTGTCCACGCCCCGCTTGATGTGCGAGTCGAGTAATAATAGCCGCTACCGACCTGCTGAAAGGCGACATACACGATGCCAGTCGGGTCGATAGTCACGGTCGGATTGACCTCGAAGGGAGATGAAGATCTCCCTCCGGTTGTTATCGACTCGATAGTAAAGCCGGAACCGTTCCATATACCACTATGGATGTCGCCATCAGAATCACCAAAGGCAATCGCAATTTTACCATCAGGCCCAGCGCTCAATGACGGAGCGCCATAGCTTGTGATATTGGAGACCGGAGTGGGGGACGACCAACTCGCACCATTGTTGGTCGAATAGCTATAGCGGAAGAGGCTATTCTCCGACCAAGCAAGCACGATTGTGCCGGTCGGGTTCGCGTCTGTCGAATTCGCGACCACAGCAAGGTAGGCGCTTGTCCCAACCGAGACAGTCGACTTCGCATTGCTCAATGAGCCATCGAGCGCCCGCTGGCGCATCATGATCGGGCCGCCGCTGCCACTGCTCAGCCAAGCGTAGGTTATAACGCCATTCGGCGCAACCGAGAGCGCTGTGGTCGTTAGCCGTGGGTCGCCGACCGCATCACCAAGCCGAATCGCGTCGGAGAACTCTGTTGCGGTGTCGGCCTTTACCCACATGCGCGATTCAAGCTTATCAGCACTTCCCGAGATCGTCGAGATCCCCTTTCCCGCACCAACATTGGCAAGTTTGATACCGATCGCAGATGGTAGAATCTGGCGGGACAGGGCGCGCAGATTTACCGCTGATTGCGCGACCGTATTGAGCGGGAGAATTCCAGCCAGCGCGATCATTGCACTGAACACCCCGATGAAAAACGCACGAAATATCATACTGATTCCTTCACTGATACAGGCAGTGCGTATCAATTTGTCGCCAGGGACAATGACACGCGGGGTTAGTTTATAGCTTGCGATAGAGCAACATCAGAGCATGGTGGGATCATTGCGTAGAAGCCTTCCTTGGGCCAGGACGTGACATTGACTCAGATGCCGCTCCGCAATCATCCCAGCCCACGCTCGCCTGCGATAGCTACAGCCCGGTGACGACAACGTCGCTGAAGCGAAGCTTGCCCATGGCGCGGGTGAAGAGGCCAGCCTGCCCGCTCGACAGGGCATCATCCGTGGCCTCAAGCAACGGCTTGCCATTTACAAACGCCTGGATGCTCGTCCCGTCGACCTTCAGCGCGATATCATACCAAGCATGGAAATCATAGCTAGGGCCGTCGAGGGTCGCCAGAGCAGTCGCCTTACCATCGATCACCTTCTCAAGAACCATCCTTGGCGTCTCGTTATAAAACTGGGCGAGTATCCGTAAGCGGTAGAAGCTATCGCCCTGGCGTCGGGCCACGAGGCCCACATTGCCGTTGCCCTGATCATAGAATCGCGCGCTGACCGTGTAGTTTGTCCATGTGGGGCTGCCAATGAAGGCCATCGCCTCATTGGTGCTGCTTGGGCTCCCCACCATCGCAGTGTTATCCTGGAGCAGTGTGCCATCCACCACGCGCCACACCGATTTGTCCTCAGGCAGAATGGCCCCAACATCGACAAACTCCCAGAGCTTCAGCGAGTCATCGTTCTGAAACTCAGGCGCGGCAAGGATGGTGCTCGAAAGAATGGGCATTGGAGTCGGGCTCGGCGGAATTGTCGGCGTTGGTGGGAAGGTTAGGGTCGGCAGTATCGGTGACTCGCCCTGAGCCTGACCGCGGCTACTCATCCAAAAGTTAAGCGCCAGACTAACGATCACAACAACGAGGGCACCTGCAATACCGGCGATGAGGTTGTTCCTACGCTGACGACGTTTCATGATATGGCTCCTTCGTTGTATCTGGGCATAGAGCAATCCTTCGCATATTCCGAAGTACTTCGCATCAGGCTACGGGCGCTTCACATCACGAAGCAGTAGATGGACAGGTGCCTTCGTCACTCTGATAGGATGGTGATAGCTTGTATTTGGTGGAATCGCAGGTTGCGATGGTAACTCCTCATTTACACTGAAACCATAGATCTACGCACCCGATTTGTCAACAAGAGTTTGTGAGAATACTCTCAGACTAGGGGTGCTGATCAAACCTTCATGAGCGGCGCTTCCACATCACAAGATCCCTGCCGTAGCGTGTCTTGATCGTGATCAGATAATAGTTTGCCCGCAACTCGGTCTGGTCGGTAAAGTAACCCTGCCACAGATCGGGGATGTAGGTTGGGCGACGTTCGTTTATGACATATGCCGGGTCGCTCTTCTCGTGGCCCGCAGCCCCGGCGCCCATGTTCGGCATCACGACTCGCGCAATATGATGATCGGTGAGGCCAAGCATATCAATGGTCGTGTGCTGCCCATAGTAGGCGATGGCACCCGCCCCGATCACCGCAATGCTCTCATCAGGCCCAGCGTGATCTGCCATCCACCAGCCAATCTCGCGATAAAGCCAGACGCTCTCGTCCATACCCTTGATGATATAGTCGATCGAGCGGGTCCGCTCAAGCGCGTACAGGCTGTAGACGCTCAGTAACACGGCCACCAACACCGGCGTTACCAGCCGCAAGGTTGGGCGCGCCATCGCTGTGCGGACGATCTGCGCCAGACCGTCGGCAAACAGTATGGCGACGAGTGACACGAGCGGAACAAAGAAGCGCTCGCCGCGGAAGACGTCGCCGCCAACCGCGATGATATAGACAGTGTAGACGCCGAGCAGCAGCAGGATGTAGCCGCGCCAGCTGCGAAGGGCCCCGCGCCAGTCGGGGATCAGCCCAGCAAGACACAGCAACAAGAGTGGCCCGCCCATCGTCTGTGCGAAGCCCCAGCTATAGGCCAACCCGCGAGGGAGGGCCCGCAGTCCACCCCCAACTTTGGCGTAAAAGGTGTTCGGTAGCAGATCGCCATAGTAGGTGTAGCGCCAGATGAAGAACGGGACGATCAGCAGCATATACGGACCAATGAGCGCACCAAGCCCGCCCTTGTGGCGTATAGTCCGGGCAATTGCGCCGGGCCGGAGATCTACCCCAGCCAGGTCGTAGGCGGTATAGTGGAACGCTGTGATCATCAGGAGCAGCGCGCCCTCGGGGCGCGTCAGGGTGGCTAAGGCCAGCAGCACCCCAGTGATCGCAAGCGCAAGGTTCACCTGCCCCCGCCCGCGCAGCGCACCCAGGTAGACGGCAACAGTGGTGAGCAGCAGCAGCGCGTAGAGGGCGGTCTCAAGCCCACCGCCACGCGCGCTGTGCAGCAGCAGGCTCTGGCTTGTCGCGACTAGCAGCGCGGCGACGAGCGCCCATGATGACCCGAGCAGGCGTGCTGCCAGCCAGTAGGTGAGCAACAGGAGCCCCAGCGCAAAGCCGACGCCCGAGAGGTACGTCCAGTAGACCGGATCACCGCCCAGTCGCAACACCAACGCGGCGAGCATTGTATAGAGAAAGTTGGTGTAGCCCTCGACCCGCTCGCCGGGGTTGTAGACTAAGCCGTTCCCGGCAACAAGGTTCTGGGCGTAGCGGAACGAGATAAAGACATCATCCGAGAGCCATGTTGACCAGATCATGCCGCTGAAGCTGATCAGCGTGCCGAGCAGCGCGAGGGAAAGGCGAGCGTAGCTCTGGCGAGCGATCAGCATGGCCACCGCTGCGGCCCCGAGGCTCGCTGCGGCCAGCGTGGCATAGGACAGCGGCCCTGGGCCAGCGAAGGCGTAGAGTGAGAGGAGGGCTGCCCCGAGGGGCACGCAGATCAGCAGCGCATCACGGATGCGCGCCCCTCTCCAGCGCGCCAGACCCCAGATCAGCCCGAACGCCACAGGGAGCAGCGCCTGAGCCGGCCAGTTGGTATGCGGCAGCCCACGAAGCTCGATGTCACTCAGCACCACACCGAGCGGACGGTTGTCCCCATTCAGGGTGCGCGGTTGTGTCTGCAGTTCCAGGCGCACGTTTGCGTCACCTGGCGGTGCGGGCGGGAGCAGCAACCGATAAACGCGAAATACATCTGTGGGTGTCACACTGGCGACGGGCCGTTCATTGCCTAGGAAGATCAGTGGATTGGGCTTCCCCATACCGGCCTGAGCCCGCACTGTCGCAACGTAGCGTGGTGCCAAATGGTAGCCAAAGGGCATCTGGACGAAGGCGTAGTCACTTGACCAGCGGTAGGGGAACTGGGAATTGTATTCCAACTCATAAAAACCGAATAGATCACCGAACGGATCAAATTTTTCATCGATTTGCGGCTGAGTCAGATCCAGCATATATGGTGCCAGGGCACGATGCACCACACGCACCCCCAGCACCCACGCGGCCAGGAGGAGCCCTATGATGAGCACCTCGCCAAGCCATATGGGGATGCTACTGAGTGTTCGGGTCGCGCGGTTGGTACGCGCGAGAGCGCGTGATAGTGATCGCATATACCCGCTATAGTCCTTTTCCTAGCTCGGTGAATCGAAAGCTCAGCGCGAAGACCCGCACACTGATCGGCATATTGCTGCGCTGCCCATCAGGCGTTGCAGGGGCGCTCAGATGCACCCTGTGCTCCCCTGGCTCAAGCAAAAAGCTCAGATGTTGCATCTGCGGCCCATCGGTAGGAATGTTGATCTGGGCAAGGATGTTCGTATCCAGGCGCAGGTCGAGGGGCCGGTCTTGCTGGTAGCTCGCGGCAAGGAACTCAATCGTCGCGCGTACTGGATAGTCTTGCGGGTTAAAGAGCTGCAGCTCAGCCTGCTCGCCCATCCAGCGCCAGCGATAGGGCGGCGCCTGCTCAAGATCTTGCCAGCCCGCGCCCAGGTATCCGATCGGGCCAACCGGCCACGTCTGCGGCACCTCGTAGACCTCTAGCTGCGTGTCGGCGAAGATCGGTTGGCCAAGCTGAAGCAGCTCGGCGTGGTGGCGAACCCTAGCGAAATAGCTGTCTTTATCGCTCGTCAGATCGAAGGTTATGTAGCGGATCGCGTAGGCCGCCAGGCCGCGCTGCCCAGACTCAGGCCAGCCGGGGCTAACCACATCGTCTAGCGGCGGCAGCTGGCCCTCAAGCTCGCGCACACCGGGGGTATAGCGAGCAAATGTGTACGTCGGGGGGCGGGCGACGTAGCCGCCAAGGATTGGCCAGTGGTGGACCATCTGCGTGGTCAGATTCTCGCTGCGGTTGATGTTCAGGTAGAGTGGCAGCGGCATCACGGCGCCGCTGGGGCGACCCGGCGCAGCGGCGGGTGGCGGCGGCATGGTGGCGTAGAACGGATCAACAGTGCGGCTCACCAACTGCATCGGCCCGGCATAGGTATCGAAGGCCAAGATAAGCCCGAGCGCTCCAGCGGTGATCGCCAGCCGGAGCGAGCGCGTCGGCAGGCGCTGGATCAGCCAAGCGAAGCCGTATGCCGCAAGGATGGCCAGCATCAGGCTGGCGATCACCGCCAGATGGCTCGGGCGCTGGGCCGACCTAATGCCGGGCAGGTTTTGGATCAGCGCGAAGGGGAGCGGCAAGCCCGTGTTGTGGCCAAACATCCGCAGCGTCGGCCCCATCGCCAGGAGCATAGTCAGCAGGAGCAGAGCGAGCCAGCGCCGGGCGTGGCCCCAGGCCGCGAGCACGCCGACGAGCCCGAAGGCTAGGCCAACCCACCCCAGGGAGACATTCCAGATGATCGCCTGTGGATAGAGTTGCTCGCGGGCTGCGCGCAGAGCCTCGCCCCAGAGCGGGTGTAGCGGGTTAGGTAAAAAGAAGTCCATGAGATCAGCCGAGCGATCAGCCTGAATGCTGCGCATATCCCACAGCGCATCAGGCTGTGCGGTCAGGCCGATAATGCGCGGCGCGAGCACCAGCCCCCACCAGATCAGCGGCGTGACGCCCCACACGGCGGAGATCCAGCGCTTGGCGTCTGGCCAGCGCCAGCGTTGCTGCTGCCCCCCTGGCGCATCAACGCTACCGGGGACCAGCAGCCAGACCAGCGAGGCGCATGCGGTTGTCAGCACACAAAACAGCCCATAGTACCAACTGCCCAGGCTAACCCAGAGCAGCAGGGCGCCGGAGAGCAGAGAGCGCTGCCAGGACGGGCGTTCGAGCAGCATATAGAGCGCGAAGCAGTAGCATGGGAGCCACTGGATCGCCGTGACCTCAAGCCCGCCGTCAACCATCTTCTGCATGTGATAGGGCGAGAAGGCGAAGATCATGCCCGCCACGAGGGCCGCCTGGGTGTGGCCGGTAACACGACGTGCAAAGAGGAAGGTGACGTAGCCGCCGAACACAAAGCTCGTGAGTACCGTCCAGTTAAAGCCAGCCAGCGGCCCCAGGAGCAGTGTTATGGGCAGTGCGGCGACACCCTGCGAAAACTGGAGCGTCTGCCAGAAGAGATCGATCCCGTATGGGTAGTAAAGCAATGCAGTGGTGAAGGGTAACTGGCCCTGACGAAGCGAGTCAGCAACCCACCACAGGTTCCAGGCGCACTGGTAGGCATCAACCCCCCCAACAGCACCGATCATGGCACTGGTGAAGGATGGCGCGAGTGGCCAACTGACGACAATAGCCAGCAGCGTATAGAGAGTCAGCACACCGCCATGGAAGGCGATAGGATGCCAACGCCGCTCCACCGCTAGAGTCAATTTGCCTGTAAGAGGTGGGGGCTGGTGCTCAGGAAGGTCTCTGCCGCGCCGCTCCTCCATCATACATCGTCTCCTGAAGCCAAGCATACCCTCCGTCAGGCAAAGCATCATCCCACTCAGAGTTTAGCGATCAACGACATGGTTGACGCGACGCTGGCACCATCTTGGTCAGTGTCTAGCCGCGCGCAGCGCCCCGGCGACGCGGCTTCAGCCGCCCGCCATGGCCACCGGTGCAAGAAGATCCGTGACACCCCGCAGTGTGCTGATTCCAGACTACCCGCACCAGCGAGCTACGCATACGCAGAGCCGAGAACCGACCTATAGAGCCGCAGCAGGTCGTCTGCGATCTGGGCCGAGCTAAAAGCCGGTGCCATAGCTACAGCGCGGCGGCTGTAGCCCTCCCATGTGTCTCGATCCGACAGAAGCGTCATCAGAGCTTCGGCAATCGACGCACCAGAGCATGGCTCCACCAGGAGCCCCGCCCGCTGCTCGGCCACATAGGCGCTGGCCCCAGTCGTACGTGTCACCACCGGAGGCGTGCCGACGGCGGCGGCCTCGATCACTACGCGGCTAAATGACTCGGCCACCGATGGCACCACGGCTGCATCGGCGGCGGCGAGGTAGGCTATCGCCTCATCATGGGAGATGCCGCCCACGAGCAGCACATCGTCGGCGACGCCAAGCTCGGCGGCGCGACGCCCCATATAGGCTCCATAGTCTCCGAAGCGTGGCGTGCTTCGACTCGGGCCGACAATCAGCACCTGCGGACGCATGCCGCGCGCGCGCAGATGCGGCAGTGCATCTACCAGGTATGCGATGCCTTTAAAGGGGTGGAGCCGGTTCAGGCTGACGACAATCGGGCGGGCAGGGTCGAGCCGATGACGGGCAACGAGCATCGCCCGGCTCTGGCGGCGCAGATCCACAAGGGAGACGCCGGTCGGAGGGAAGCTGTCGGCGGTGATGTTGTAGGGGATCGCGACAACTTTCTGCGGGTCTGCCCCCCGCGCCACAGCCAGGTCGCGGATCTGTGGCGAGTCAGCGCGAAGCACCATTGCCTTGCGAAAGATCGCTGGGAGGACGGCGCGCACCGCACGGAATCGGGCGTAGCCATAGTCATAGGCAGGCTCGGCCATAATATCGGCGCCGGGGAGTGTGATCGCCAGTGGCGGTGAGCTGTGGCGGGGGGCAAGGGCGGCGACGAGGCCTAGCGGGAAGGCTGTCTCGATATGGACGAGGTCATAGCGAGCGCCGCGAATAAAGCGTCGGTAGTGGGCGATAGCACCGGCGAGGTAAGGGTAGGGGAGGAGGGTCGCAAGCATCCGATTAGAAAGCTTCACTATGGGGTGATCGCTCACCGGGAGCTGATGGATGGTGATGCCATCCTCGACGCTCGTGGTAAGGCGATCAATCCCTGCCGCGAGGCTGATCACATCGGCGGTGACGCCTTGGGCGCGCCACGCAGTGATTACCTCCGTGTGGATTCGATTCCCCATCGCAGCGCTATCGTAACGCGGGATAAAGTAGAGCACTCGCATGGTCGGTGATGCCGCGGTCGTGGCGGCGTTCTCTCTAGCACGAAGCTGATATAGAGATTCTACTCTCTAGAACGCGTAGAACTGCCAAAAGGTTGCATTAGGGTTTGATGAGCGTGCGCGATCACGGCAAGCGCTGCCACATCTCTAGCTCGCGGCCTGATCGGGTGGTGATCGTGATCAGGGTGTAGGAGTCGCGCAGGCCCGCCGCGCCGCCGAAGTAGTCATCCCAGATCCGTGGGATGTAGGTGGGGCGACGATCATGCAGGACATAGGCTGGGTCGCGCTTCTCATGGCCGGCGGTGCCCTCGCCCATCGTGCTGACCGTGATGCGGGCGATATGTTTCTCGGTGAGTCCGAGGAGATCGATCACGGGGTGCTGGCTGTAGTAGGCGACGGCCCCCGCTCCAAGTGCAGCCAGGCTGGCGTCGGGCGAGGTGTTGTCGGCCATCCACCAGCCGATATCGCGCCAGATCCAGACGCTCTCATCCACACCGCTGATCGTCGTATCTATCAATGCACTGCGAGCGAGGGCGGCGGTTCCGCCAGCGGCCAGCAGCAGAGCCAGGGTGATGGTCGCCACCCGACCGGGTCGGGCGGGTATGAGCGCGGCCAAGCCATCGGCCATAAGCAGGGCCAGCCAGGGCAGCACTGGCACAAAGAAGCGCTCGCCCCGGAAGTGGTCGCCGCCCACAGCAACAATATAGGCAGTGTAGACAAGGGCCAGGGGCAGCAGATACCCACGCCAAGAGGCCAGTGTCACGCGCCAGCCGCGCACCCATGGCACACAGATAAGCAGGAGCAGCGGGCCGCCTAGTGTGAGGGAGAACTCCCCAGCGTACGACAACCCGCGCAGCACCTGACGCAGACCGCCGCCCGTCTTCGCATAAAACGTGTTCGGCAGCAGGTCGCCATAGTAGCCCAGCCGCCAGAGATAGTAGGGCAGGAAGATCAGCAGGAAGGCTGAGGCCAACCACTGTAGATTATGAAGTGTGGATCGCAGATAGACGCGCCACGAGACAGGCCTCCCGCGACCCCATTCTGCAAGTATCAATCGGCTATCTGCCAGCAGCGTTATCCCGAAGACCATGACACCCTCGGGCCTCGTCATTGCGGCGAGGGCGAGAATGCCACCGGCGGTGGCAAGCATTGCCGGGCGTCTATCGGCGAAGAGGTAGCAGGCGCTGCCAGCCAGGGCCAGCAGGGTAAAGAGACCAGTCTCAAGCCCGGCGCCGCGGGCGGTGTAGAGCAGCAAGCTCTGGCTGGTGCCGACCACCAGAGCTGCCACGAACCCCCATGCTGGGCCACGCAGGCGGGCGGCGATGGCATAGGTCATCAGCAGAATCGCAAGCCCAAGGGCCACCCCGCCCACATAGCTCCAGATCACAAGGTCGCCGCCGAGGGCCAGCACCCCGGCAGCGATAATCGTCCAGAGGAAGTTGGTGTAGCCCTCGACCCGCTCGCCAATGTTATAGACCAGGCCGTTCCCAGCGACAAGGTTCTGGGCATAGCGGAAGGAGATGAATGCGTCGTCAGAGATCCAGCTCGGCCAGATCACGCCGCTGAAGCTGACGCTCAGGGCCAGGGCGATCATGCCGAGGCGGGGGAGATAATGCTCACCCTTTCGGCCCCCCTCCCTTGCGGGGGGATGATCGCCCCCCCCCTGAGCGGAGGCGCGTTGGGGGTGAGCGGGCATCACCCCGATCACCAGCGCCGCTACCAGAAACATGGCCGCGATGGTAGCGAAGGGCAGGGGCGCCGGGCGGTAGAGTGCGGCGGCGACGGCCAGGCCGAGCCCGGACAGCGCAACAGCGGCGATGATCTGGGCCGTGGTGGCCCCGTGAAGGCGCAGAGTGACCCAGAGCGCCAGCAGCCCGCCGGCGACCACCGCCGCGCCAGGCCAGTCGGCGGCGGGCATCGGGCGCAGCCGCAGGTCGCTGAGCACCACGCCGAGGGCGCGCGGGTTGCCGGGTGCCACAAAAGTCTTCGTGCGCAGGTTCAGGCGCAGCTCGCCGTCGGCGGCGGGGGGGGTCAGCATGCGGTAGGTGCGAAAGCGGGGCTCGGGGGTCGTCGTCGCCAGCGTGCGGCCATCGGACAGGAAGGAGAGCGGCTGCGGGCCGGCAGTGTTCTCGGCGCGCAGGCGCACCGTCAGCAGATAGACCGGCGCGGCGCTGGCGGCCCCGCGCAGCTGCACCACCGCCGAGCCGCTCGTCCAGCGGTAGGGCTGGCCGTCAGGCCCGCGCTCCAGCGCATAGATGCCGTCGGCGAAGGCCGGACCGGCCAGACGCTCGGCAGCGATGTCGAGGTCGATCATGGGGGTGCGGGCGCGGGCGACCGTGACCAGGCCGACGCAGAGGAGCAGGAGCGTCAGGAGGGCGAGCGAGGCGAGGGGGGTAGAGCGGGCAGCGCGGCCAGCCCCGACACTCTGGGGCTCACGCGCCTGCTTTAGGGTGCGCCCACGACGCATATCGCGGCTCATGGTCACGGCTTCCGCAGCGTAAACATGACGTAGAGCGGGTCGCTGTGATCAAGGCGCTCTTCTATCGGGTGGACAAGCAGCGCCAGCAGCAGATCCTTGAGCACATAGCGACGCCAGTACTTCGTCAGCTTCGTCTCGTGGTAGCGACCGTTCAGCCAGGAGCGGCCGAACCCGCGCCACTCGCCGATGCGGGCGTTCGCCGGGCGAACATAGACCCGATCAATATCGGCGTCGGTATAGAAGCGGAAGAAGGAGCCGGCCTTCCCCTCTTGGACGAAGGCGTTGCGCTGCACCTGGATGAACTTCCGGATCCCCTGAAAGAAGCCGGTGCGCTCGGTGCTCGTGTAGGGGATCGTGATAGCGGCGAGGCCACCGCCGGCGAGGACGCGGCCGATCTCGCGGCCCACAGACTCATCGTCGGGGATGTGCTCAAGCGACGAGACGGCGGCCAGCCGATCGACGCTCTCGCTGCGGATAGGCATGTCGGTGGCGCTCGCCACCAGCGGGAAGAAGCGCCCGTCGCCGGGGCGAGCCGTCGCGCGGCGCTTCTGGAGCTGCCAGCGCACCCGGTCGGCGTCGAGCTCCAGCACAATCACGTCGACGCCCTCCTTCGCCAGCATATGCGGGTAGGAGGATGTCCCCGAGCCAATGTCGAGCACGAGGTCGCCCCGGCGCAGGCCGAGCGCCTTCGTAGACCAGGGGTACTCAATGATCCGCCAGAGGCTGAAGTCGTTCACCGTCTCACGGAGGATCGCCCAGCCGTTGAGCGCGATCTCATAGGCCACGCAGCGCATGGCGCTCAGCTGCACCGGGGCGCCTGCCCGGGGTGCATCAGCCATCTTCTCTATCGTCGCAGGTGCCATATCTCTATCTTCTTCCTGTACCACTGGGCGTTCTCTCTGCATGCGAGGCGCACGGCAGACGCCGGCCCAGCCCCTCCAAACGCACCAGAATAAAGGTGCTCGGCGCTGCCGGGCAAAGCGCCTAAGTATAGCATATACGCGCCGGGAGGCAGCGCCCAGTAGGCGCCGCCGGGTGTGACGGAACGTCTTGCATGCGGGGGGGCGGCTGAAGCCGCGCCGGGAGGGCCTGCGGCCGCCCGCCCGCCGTCGCGGGCGGTTCCGGCGTCGGCCTGCGCCGAC
>NZ_JAIEWN010000002.1:325626-346075 GCF_019599295.1 Oscillochloris sp. ZM17-4
CCGGCGCAGACAACTACCTGAGCAAGCCCGTCAATCCCAGCGAGCTTCAGGCGCTGGTGAAGGCACTGCTCCAGCGGGTGCTCGTCGCGAGCGAGAGCGCGATGAAGCAGAAGGCCCGCACACTCGCCGTCTACTCGCTGCGCGGCGGGTCCGGGGTCTCGACGATCGCGGTGAACCTGGGCGTCGGCCTCGCGCAGCTCTGGGGGGATCAGACAACCGTCGTCGATCTGGCGCTGACCAACGGGCAGAGCGCGCTGATGCTCGATCTGACGCTGCGCAATACCTGGGCCGATCTCGGGCCCATCCCGCCTGCAGAGATCGACGCCGACATGCTCGATATTGTGCTCCAGCCACACGCCAGCAAGGTGCGCGTGCTGGCGGCGCCCCCGCGGCCCGAGCTTCATGAGCTGATCACCGGCGAGAAGATCTCGCGCGTGCTGAGCTTGCTCAGGGAGTCCAGCGCCTACATCGTTATCGATATGCCGCATGATTTTAGCGAGCAGACCCTGGCCGGCCTCGACGCCGCCGATCAGATTGTGCTGGTTGTGTCCCCCGAGATGGCGGCGGTTCGGGCCGCGTCATCTGCGCTCAAGGTCTTCGCATCGCTCCAGTACCCGCCCGAGAAGATGATGCTGGCCCTCAACTGGACCTTCGAGCGCAACGGCCTGGCGCGAAAGGACATTGAGGCGAGCCTGGGACAGAGCTTCAACCTGATCATGCCCTTCGCCCCCGATCCGTTTGTCACCGCGATCAACACGGGCATACCACCAGTCATGAGCGCGCCGAAGTCGCCGCTCGGCGCGCTCTTCGAGGATTTCGCCTTTATGCTCAGCAGCGCCGAGCATCGGGCTACGCGGCCGGCCCAGCCGACCCCAGCCTGGCATCGTGTCGCCCAGCGTATCCAGCAGCGCTCTGCCAAATCGCGCTGACCTCTAGCCAGGAGCCACCCATGACTACATCCACCCGACACACCCTGCCCGGGCAATCGATGGTCGAGATCGGCGTGATGATCGCGCTGGTCGCCGTGATCGCTGCTGTCGGCCTGAGCACGACGGGGACCAGCGTCGACACGGCCATGTGCCAAGTGGTGAGCGCCTTTGGCGGCGGCGACTGCGGCACGCGCTTGCTCTTTGCCGATGACTTTACGAACATGAACGCCTGGGAGCGAGCCGCAGGAACATGGAAGATCGACAACGGCGAGCTCTCCGGCGGCCCCGGCGAGGGCCGGCTCTTTACCCCGATCCCGGCAGACGACTATACGATTGACATCGACACAGCCCGCCTCTCACAGGGGAATGGCTACGGGGTCTTCTTCCGCACCGAGAACTTCGGCAAGGTCAACGGCTACACGTTTCAGTACGACCCTGGCCTGCAGGGGTTCGCTTTTCGGAAGTGGGTCAATGGCAGCGAGATCTCAACGCCGATCGCCATTGCCAAGGCACCCAACTACGACTGGTACAACAGCGACCGCAAGCTACAAATAACGGTCAAGGGGGACACCTTCACCGCCAGCATCGATGGACAGCACGTGCTCACCACCTCCGACTCCACCTACACCTCAGGTGGGATCGGGCTACGCACCTGGGACAGCACCCAGGCCTCCTTTGACAACCTGAGCGTTTACAGTGTGCGCTGAAGCGCGATATGGGTAGCGCCTGATTAGGAGCACAATCCTATGCCACTCGAGGACTCTCCATCTCTACAAGACTTCGCCGACGGCATGCCGCCCCCCGCGCCAGATCCCGGTCGCGGGCATCGCGTGGCACGCGCGGTGATCGTAGCCCTGAGCGTGATCCTTGGCGTGCTGCTTGTGATCAATGTGGCTCAGAGTCGGGTCGTCTCCCTGATCAGCGGGAGCGGAACGATTACCGGCACCGTGGTGAACGCGAACGGAGTACCAACATCCGCCGAGATCATCATCGAGCGAACCGAGCGCATCGTTCGCTCCGATGCGAGCGGCCGCTTTGAGCTGCAGCAGGTCCCCGCAGGCCCACAGCTGCTCGTCGTTGCGTTCGACGGGGTTGGGGTCGAGTATCCGATCACCGCCGTCGCAGGGGCGAGTGTCAACATCGGCACCGTGCAGGCAGAGACAACGGCTGTCCCGCTCCCATAACTCCCTCCACAGCAGAAGCCGGGCGAACGCCGGGCTGCCGAGATCGCGAAGGCCGTAGCGGTGCCGCTACGGCCTTCGCGATCTCGGCGTTCACACTCGGTCACACATGCGACACACCTCCACAACACGCCCCCCGTATCAGGCAGCTATCATACTTTTGACCGATCTGCTGGGCGTTGGCAGATATCTTGCAACCGGCCAACACAACCTGTCGTAGCATGGTGTGGTACTCTCAGAGCAATCTGCAATCTGCAATTGGATAAGGAGCGTGAGCGATGGCCTCCGCCGAGACCCCCCGCAAGAAGAAAAATGGCCGCCGCCGCCTGATCCTGATCATCGGCGGCGTTCTTCTGGTGGTCGCCGCCTGTGCGGGCGGCGCCTTCTACCTGGCCCCCAAGCCGCCGGCGGCGGGCACCCTGCCCGAGGGCTGGCAGACGGTGGCCGCCAGCAGCGGCACGATCGCCTCCACGGTGAGCGCCACCGGCAATGTGGAGCCGGCCGCCGAGGCTAAGCTGCGCTTCAGCCAGAGCGGCACCGTGACCGAGATCCTCGTGCGCGAGGGCGACGCGGTGCAGGCCGGCGCGCCCCTGGCGCGCATCGACAGCGCCGGGCTGCGGCTCTCGCTTGAGCAGGCCCAGGCCGACCTGCGTCAGGCCCAGGCCGACTACGAGGATCTGCTGGCCGGGGCCAGCGCGCAGGATCTGGCCGAGGCCAACGCCCGCCTGGAGCAGGCCCGCAGCCAGTACCAGCAGGCCGCCACCAGCGTCAGCGCGGCCGACATCAGCGCGGCCCGCGCCGACCTGACCAGCGCCCAGGCCCGCCTCAGCGAGCTCCAGTCCGGCCCGGCCAACGATGAGCTGGCCTCGGCCAACGAGCAGGTCCAGCGCGCCCAGAGCACCCTCGACCAGGCGCGGGTCGACCTGGCGGCGGCCAAGGAGCGCGCCCGCGTCGATATGGAGGCGAAGGCCAACGCCCTGCGCAATGCCCAGGATACGTACAGCAAGGTCTACTGGGACAACCGACGCCTGGAGAGCCTGCCCGGCGACCTGCCGCAGGACCGCAAGGACCAGGAGGCCCAGGCCCTGCGCGCGGTGGACGACGGCGGGGCGGCGCTCAGCGCCGCCCAGACGGCCTACGAGCAGGCGAAGCAGGACGAGATCAACACCCTCCAGGCCAATGAGGCGTCGCTGAAGAGCGCCATCGCCAGCCGCGACAAGCTGATCGCCGGGCCGAAGGCCGACGCGCTGGCCGACGCCCGCGCCGCCGTGCAGCGCGCCCAGGCCAAGCTGGCCCAGCTGACCGGGGCCAACCGCGCCAGCGAGCTGGCCTCCAGCCAGGCCAGCGTCGAGATCGCCCAGGCCGGCCTCGACAAGCTCACCGCAGACCCGAGCACTGCCACCCTTGCCAGCCGCGAGGCCGCCGTCGTGCGGGCCGAGGTAGGCCTCAAGCAGGCCCAGCGCAACCTCGACCTGGCCACCCTCACGGCGCCCTTCGCCGCCACGATCTCGGCGATCGACATGAACATCGGCGAGCCGGCCGACGGCACCGCGATCATCGCCATCGTCGACCTGAGCAGCTTCCACATCGACGTGCCGATCGACGAGCTCGATATCGCCCAGGTGCAGCCCGGCCAGCGCGTGCAGATCAGCCTGGACGCCCTCCCCGGCGCCGAGATCGGCGGGGCCGTCGACGCCATCGCGCCCCAGGCCACCCGCAGCGACCAGGGCACCACCACCTACGCGGTGACGGTGAAGCTCGACGAGGGCAGCGCCGGGGTGCGGCCGGGCATGACGGCGGTCGTGGCGATCGTCACCAGCCAGAAGGACGACACGCTCCTGGTGCCCCGACGGGCCGTGCGCGCCGAGGGCGGCAAGAGCTACGTGCTGATCTTCGACCCGGCCGGCAAGCCCGAGGTGAGCGCCGGCAGCGTCCAGCCGGCCAGCACCCGCCAGGAGGTCACCATCGGCCTGAGCAACAGCGAGAGCGTCGAGATCCTCAGCGGCCTACAGGCCGGCGACGAGGTGCTCGTCCAGGATGTCGTCAGCACGTTTAACCCGGCGGGGAATTAGGGTACAGGGTACAGGGTACAGGGTACAGGATGAGGTATCATTCATATCCAAGCCTGTCCTCTATCCCCTATAGCGGAGGAGAGGGGTCAGTGCGGTTAGGGCTTGGCGGGCATGTGTCCGACCTGTCCCCTGTCCCCTGTCCCCTGTCCCCTTGAGCACTATGAGCGACCTGATAGTAGTCAGCGACCTAGCCAAAGTCTACCGCATGGGCGACGTTGAAGTCCACGCCCTGCGCGGCGTCTCCCTGACGATCCGCGCGGGCGAGATGGTGGCGATCATGGGGCCGTCCGGCAGCGGCAAGAGCACCCTGATGAACATCATCGGCTGCCTCGATCAGCCCAGCGGGGGCACGTACGAGCTCGACGGCGTGAATGTGGGAGACCTGGACGACAACGAGCTGGCGGCGATCCGCAACCAGAAGATCGGCTTCGTCTTCCAGCAGTACATGCTGCTCCAGCGCACCAGCGCCCTGCGCAACGTGGAGCTGCCCATGCTCTACGCCAAGAACCGGGGCGACCGCCACGAGCGGGCCAAGGCCGCCCTGGAGGCCGTCGGCATGGGCGAGCGGATGCACCACAAGCCCAATGAGCTCTCCGGCGGCCAGCAGCAGCGCGTGGCCATCGCCCGCGCCCTCGTCAACGAGCCGCGGATCATCATGGCCGACGAGCCCACCGGCGCGCTGGACTCCCACACCGGCGAGGAGATCATGGGCATCTTCCAGAAGCTCAACAGCGAGCAGGGCATCACCGTCATCCTCGTCACCCACGAGCACGACGTGGCCCAGCACGCCCAGCGCATCATCAGCGTGCGCGACGGCGCCGTCGCCGCTGATGAGCCGGTGGCGGGCCGGACGATCGCCGGAGCAATGTTGAAGGTTGAATAGTGAATGTTGAATGGGCGGAAGTCGCTCATACAGCGTTCTCTAGCCGCTGCGATGCTGTGCGAGCGGCATTCAACATTCAACATTCAACATTCAACATTATGAATATACTCGAGTCCTTCACCATCTCCTTCCGCGCCCTGCTGAGCAACAAGCTACGGGCGGCCCTGACGATGCTCGGCATCGTGATCGGCGTGGGCGCCGTGATCGGCATGCTGGCCCTGGGCAACGGCTTCCAGGGCTTCCTGAATAGCCAGTTCGACCAGCTCGGCATCGGGACGGTCTACGTCGCGCCGTTCATCGACACCAACCGGATCGACGTCGCCCAGACCGCCAGCCTGACCAGCGCCGACGCGCGGGCGATCATGCAGCCCGGCCGCGCCCCGGCGGTGCAGAGCTTGGCCATCGAGTGGAGCGACGACCTCCAGGTGATCGCCGATGGCCAGCGCAGCACCTATTCGGTGCGCGCCGTCAGCCCATCCTTCTTTGTGATCAGCCCGCAGCCCCTGGCCGCCGGGCGGCTGCTCACCCCCGCCGACGACGAGAGCCGCGCCCGCGTGGCCGTGATCGGCAAGCTCGTGGCCGAGAAGCTCTTCGGCACGCGCGAGGCAGCCGTCGGCCAGCGGCTCAGCCTCAACGGCGTCCAGTTCGATGTCGTCGGCGTCCTGGCCAGCAAAGAGGGCGCCGTGAGCATCGGCGCCGACCCGGCCGAGGCGATCTTTGTCTCCTACGAGACGGGCATCTCGCGCCTGTTCCGTAACCAGACCAGCGATCGGGTCAACGTCTCCTTTATGACCGTCAAGGCCGTGGACCGCTCCCAGGTCGATGCGGCCGTGCGTCAGGTGACCGAGGTGCTGCGCGGCGAGCACCGGCTGACCTACCAGGACAACGACTTCACGATCATCAACCCCGAGCAGTTCGCGGCGCAGGCCAGCGCGGTGATCGGGGCCTTCAACGCATTTCTGGGCATTGTGGCGGGCATCTCGCTGCTGGTGGGCGGCATCGGCATCATGAACATCATGCTGGTCAGTGTCACCGAGCGCACCCGCGAGATCGGCCTGCGCAAGGCGGTCGGCGCCCGGCGCAGCGACATCTTGATGCAGTTCCTGATCGAGGCTCTGGTGCTCTGCCTGATCGGCAGCGGCGTAGGCATCCTGCTCGGCTACCTGCTCTCATTCGCTGGCACCTGGATCCTGGTCTCCGTATTCCAGGCCGAGGGCGCCCAGGCCAGCGTGCAGCTCGGCAACGTGCTGCTGGCCAGCGGGATCGCCGCCGCCATCGGCGTGGCCTTCGGCTTCTTCCCCGCCCTCACGGCGGCCCGGCTGAACCCGATCGACGCACTCCGCACGGAGTAATTGCAGATTGCAGATTGCAGATTGCAGATTTTTGCAATCTGCAATCTGCAATCTGCAATCTGCAATCTGAGGTGACCGATGTCCATCCTTGAGGCCTTCCGCGTCGCCTGGCAGGCGATGATCGCCCATAAGCTGCGCTCGCTGCTGACGATGCTCGGCATCATCATTGGCGTGGGCGCCGTGGTGGGCATGCTCGCCATCGGCGACGGCTACCAGCTCTTTATCCAGCGCGAGTTCAATAAGATTGGCGTCGGCGTCTTTTATGTCAACCCGACCGTGGACAGCAGCAACACCGACGAGAGCCTGCGGCCCCAGCTGCGCGCCATCGACGCCGAGGCGATCATGCGGCCGGGCGCGGCGCCGGCGGTGGAGTTCGTGGCCCTGGAGCTGAACCGCAGCGGCGCGGTGAGCGCCGGCGGCGAGCGCTACCGCTTCGGGGTCAAGGGAGTCACGCCGAACTTCTTCCAGATCGGCGACACCTCCCTGGGCGACGGGCGCTACTTCAGCGACGCCGAGGACGCGGCAAACGCCCGCGTGGCCGTGATCGGCGACGGCGTGGCGAAGACGCTCTTCGGCGATATCTACAGCGCCGTCGGCGGGCGGATCAGCCTCAACGGCGTGCAGTTTGAGGTGATCGGCGTCAGCACCACCAAGCAGAGCGGCCTCGCCGGCGCCCTCGGCCAGTTCTCCAGCCCCAGCGAGCAGGTCTACGTGCCCTACCGCACCGCGCGCGACCGGCTCTTCCGCAACAACGTGGGCTCGCGGGTGGATGTGTCGAGCATGACGGTGAAGGTGCGCAGCGTGCCCGAGATCGACGAGGCCATCCGCCAGGTGACGGCCGTGCTGCGCCAGGAGCACCGCCTGAGCTACCAGAGCAACGACTTCCGGGTCAGCAACCCGCAGCAGGCATCGGAGCAGTTCAAGCAGATCACCGCCGGCTTCAGCGCCTTCCTGGGCACGATCGGCGGGATCTCGCTGCTGGTGGGCGGCATCGGCATCATGAACATCATGCTGGTGAGCGTGGCCCAGCGCACCAAGGAGATCGGCCTGCGCAAGGCGGTCGGCGCCCGCAGCCGCGACATCATGTGGCAGTTCCTGATCGAGGCCGTGGTGCTCTGCCTCTTCGGCGGCGCGATCGGCATCGGCCTGGGATACCTGTTCTCCTTCGGCGGCAGCGCCGTGCTCTACGCCCTCTCGCAGGACCCGACGGTGAAGGCGAGCGTCTCGCTCTTCTCGGTCGTCCTGGCCACCTCGATCTCGGCCGGCATCGGCATCTTCTTCGGCATCTTCCCGGCCATGCGCGCCGCCCGCCTCGACCCGATCCGCGCCCTGAGGAATGAGTAGACGACAGGTAGTGTCAGATACAGATCGTGTATACTCTCCATGGTGCGGTAGTCCGCAAGCAATATCATACATCGCCCTACGGGCGGGGGCTATATGAAGAAGCGAGTGCTGATTCTCTCAGCAAGCGTCGGCTCAGGGCACAAGTCTGCGGCGGCGGCGATCGAAGAGGTCTTCCGCGCCCAGCCCGGCGTGGAGGTGCGCAACGAGGACGCGCTCAAGCTCACCAGCCGGATCTACCAGGTGACGGCGTCCGATGTCTACTTCGCGCTGGTCAAGGAGAACCCCTGGTTTGTCGGCTGGTGGTACGACCAGAACGACGAGCCCTTTAAGAATGAGACGGGCGCGCTCCAGCTGTGGAACTCGCTCAACGCCCAGCCCCTGGCCAAGTTTGTGCTCGACTACGACCCGCACATCACCGTCTGCACCCACTTTATGCCGGCGGGCGTGGTGGCCCAGCTGCTCAGCCAGGGCAAGCTGCGCACCACCCTCTCGATTGTGACCACCGACTATGACTTCCAGGGCATGTGGCTGAGCCGGGTCTTCAACCGCTACTTCGTCGCCATCGAGGAGACGAAGGTCGACCTGCGCGAGCTGGGCGTCGATGAGAACCGGATCACGGTGTCGGGCATCCCGGTGAGCCCGGTGTTCGGCGAGCCGGTGGACCGCGAGGCGGTGCTGGCCCGCTACCGCCTGCGCGCCGACCGGCCGGTGATCCTGGTCTCGGCGGGGGCGCTCGGCGGCGGGCCGGCCCGCGATATCGTGGCCCAGATCCTGCGCCTGAAGACGCCCGTGCAGACGGTGGTGATCTGCGGGCGCAACCAGCTGCTGCGCCAGCAGGTCGCCACCCAGATCAGCGGCGCCGAGGATCGCTTCCGCCTGCTCGGCTTCACCAGCGAGATGCCGGACCTGATGCGGGTGGCCAGCCTGTTCGTCGGCAAGCCGGGCGGGCTGACCGCCTCGGAGTGCATGGCGGCGGGGCTGCCCATGGTGGTGGTGGACCCCATCCCCGGCCAGGAGGAGCGCAACAGCGACCACCTGCTAGAGGCGGGGGCGGCGGTGCGCTGCCGCTCGCTGCTGACAATGGCGTTTAAGATCGACCGGATCTTCGCGGAGGCGGGCCGCCTGGAGCACATGCAGGCCTGCGCACGGGGACTGGGCCGGCCCGACGCGGCGCAGGTGGTGGTCGACCAGCTGCTGGAGGAGACCAGCGAGCCGCTCCAGTTCAGCAAGAAGGAGCTGCGCCGGATCATCGCCGCAGCCAGCGGCGAGGCCGAGGTGCCGCCCCTGGAGGCGCCCGCCGGCGACCCAGGCGTGGCCCTCTACCACGACGACACCGGGATCTACATCGGCTCGATCAGCCCCTCCCAGCTCCAGTTCCTGATCGATCTGCTGGAGGAGGACGACGAGGACGACGAGACCTACTTTATCGACGAGCCGACGATTGGCTGGCTCTCACAGCAGGGCGCCGACCGCGGCCTGATCCGGGTGCTCGACCACGCCATCGCCGAGCGTGGCCAGTCGGAGATCCGCTGGGTGAGGTTATAGCCGATAGCCGATAGCCGATAGCCGATAGCCGATAGCTGATAGCCGGAAGATACGCGCTATCGAATTATCGGCTATCGGCTATCGGCTATCTGAGGGGTGAGGGTATGTGCGAGTGTCGAGCGTCGAGCGTCGAGCGCCAGAAGATACGCGGTATCGAACTATCGGCTATCGGCTATCGGCTATCGGCTATCTGAGGGTGGAGGTGGGCCGTGAGCTACCTGATCGACGGAGTCCGCATCTACGCCCGCGAGGAGGGCCGCACCAACGCCCAGCTGGCCCTGATGATCCACGGCTGGTCGAGCAGCTGGTACGCCCTCTCGCCGCTGATCCCGCTGGTGTCGCGGCGCTACCGCTGTGTCGCGGTGGACCTGCCCGGCTACGGCAGCTCGGAGCGCCTGCACGGCACGACGACGATCGACCGCTACGTCGATCTGCTCGCGAAGCTCATCCAGGAGCTCACCGACAGCCCGGCGGTGCTGATCGGCCACTCGATGGGCGGCATGATCAGCGCCACCCTGGCCCTGCGCTACCCCCAGCTGATCGAGCGGGCCGTGCTGATCTGCCCCACGATCAGCGGCGACCTCTCGACCTGGATCAAGCTCTTCATCTCGCCGATCACTATGCTCCAGCGCTTTCCGGTGGCCGACCGGATCGTCTCGGCCCTGGAGCCCTACCTGCTCAGCGCCACCGACCGGCTCATGCGGCCGGCATCCTTCGCCGCGCGCAGCGAGATCACCGAGGAGGCCTACCACCGGCTGCGCGCCGACGCCCGCCGGCCAGGGCAGGGCCGCGTGCGCGCCGAGACCTACCTCGCCATGCGCAACCACGACCTGCGCGGCAAGCTGGGCGCGATCGAGACGCCCTCGCTGGTGATCTGGGGCGCCGAGGATAACACGGTGCCCCTGCGCGACGCCGGGGTGGTGTCTGATGAGTGGCGCAATGTCGATCTGCGCATCGTGCCGAAGGCCGGCCACTGGCCGCACTTCGAGACGCCCGAGATCACGATCAAGATGATCGCCTCCTACCTCGGGCTGCCGGTGGTCACCACCCTCCTGGACGACTCGACCACCCCGAACGAGGTCGTCAGCCGGGCGGCCGAGTTCCTGCATAAGTCCGACATCGGCAGCGGGATGACCCTGGCCCAGCGCACGCGCCTGGCGGCCCAGTGCCGCGTGCGAGTACACGCGCCCGGCGCGATCATCGCCGCGCCGAATGAGGAGAGCAGCGACCTGCTGATCGTCCAGGAGGGCGCGATCGAGATCTGGAGCAGCCCGGTGGACGACGACCCATCCACGCAGAAGCTGCTCTCGCAGGTCTTCGCCGGCCAGATCACCGGCGAGATGTCGCTGATAGACGGCGGCCGGCGCAGCGCGGAGCTGCGGGCGGGCGACCACGGCTGCACGCTGCTGGCCATCACGCGCGCGCGCATGATGGCGCTCACCGAGGACGACCCGGCCCTCGGGAACACGCTGATCTGGAACATCGCCTCGTCGCTGGCCCTGCGCATCCGGCTCTCGACCATGGCCACCGATCGCGCTTTGACACCCGCTCGATGGCCATGCTATACTTGCCCGAACAACATCATAGTGCTCATCCAGAGGGGTGGAGGGACCGGCCCGTCGAAGCCCCGGCAACCGCTGAGCGATTGTAGATTGTAGATTGTAGATTGCAGATTGGCTGCAAATCTGCAATCTGCAATCTGCAATCTGCAATTCAGAACGGTGCTAACTCCGTCAGCGCAAGCTGGAAGATGAGGTTGCAGACGCCTTCACGCCAGCATGTGGAGGCTTTTTTGTTGCGCCGCGCCTCCGGCGCCAGTCTATAGCGAGGGGAGCCCCATGCCACGACAGAGCTACCTTGAGGCCATCGCCGAGCGCGTCCTGATCTTCGACGGCGCGATGGGCACCAGCATCGATACCTTCGACCTGAGCGTCGAGGACTACGGCGGCGAGCGCACCTTCGGCAACCGCGACTACCTGGCCTTCACCAGGCCCGATGTGATCGGCCAGATCCACGCCTCCTTCTTCGAGGCCGGCGCCGATGTGGTCGAGACGAACACCTTCCAGAGCACCCGCCTGCGCCTGGAGGAGTGGGGCCTCGGCGAGCGCACCGTCGAGCTGAACCGCGGCGCCGCCGAGCTGGCCCGCGCGGTGGCCGACCGCTTCGAGGCCCAGGACGGCCGCCAGCGCTTTGTGGCCGGCTCGATCGGCCCCACCGGCAAGCTGCCCTCCTCCGACGACCCGGCCCTCTCCGATATCACCTTCGAGCAGCTCAGCGAGATCTTCCGCGAGCAGGCCACCGGCCTGATCGCGGGCGGGGTGGACCTGCTGATCGTCGAGACCAGCGTGGACATCCTGGAGGTGAAGGCCGCCCTCGACGGCATCCGCCGGGCCAAGGCCGAGCTGGGCCGGCCCGACATCGCCGTGCAGGCCCAGGTCTTCCTCGACCTCTCCGGGCGCATGCTGCTCGGCACCGATGTGCCGGCCCTGATCGCCACCCTGGAGGCCATGCCGGCCGATGTGATCGGCCTGAACTGCTCGACCGGCCCCGAGCATATGCGCGAGGCCATCCAGTACCTCACCGCCCACGCCCGCCGGCCGATCTCCTGCCTGCCTAACGCCGGGCTGCCCATGGAGGTGGACGGCCAGACGGTCTACCCGATGGAGCCGGAGCCCTTCGGGCGGATCATCGGCGAGTTTGTGGGCGAGTACGGGGTGGGCGTGGTCGGCGGCTGCTGCGGCACCCGCCCCGCCCATATCGCGAAGCTGCGCGAGGTGATCGGCTACGACCGCACGCCCAAGGAGCGCCAGATCGAGTACATCCCCAGCGTCTCGTCGGGCATCCGCGCCGCCGCCCTGCGCCAGGACGGCACCCTGACCATGATCGGCGAGCGGGTGAACACCCTCGGCTCGCGCAAGGTCAAGCGGCTGCTGCTCGGCGATAACTACGACGGCGTGCTGGAGGTGGCCCGCGAGCAGGTGGACGGCGGATCGCACATGCTGGATGTCTGCGTGGCCATGACCGAGCGGGCCGACGAGTCCGAGCAGATGACCAAGCTGCTCAAGAAGCTGACCATGAACGTCGAGCTGCCGCTGGTGATCGACACCACCGAGGCCGACGTGCTAGAGAACGCCCTGGCCATGTACCCCGGCCGCGCCGTGGTCAACTCGGTCTCGCTGGAGGGCGGGCGCGGGGCGAAGATCGACACGGTGATGCCGCTGATCGCCCGCTACGGCGCGGCGGCGGTGGCCATGACGATCGACGAGGAGGGCATGACTCACACCCGCGAGCGCAAGCTGGCGGTGGCCGAGCGGATCGCTCAGATCGCCCGCGATGAGTATGGCGTGCCGGCCGAGGCGCTGATCTTCGACGTGCTGACCTTCCCGATCACCACCGGACAGGAGGAGCTGCGCAGCGCCGCCGTGGAGACGATCGAGGGCATCCGGCTGGTCAAGGAGCGCATCCCCGGCTGCTTCACCACCCTGGGCGTGAGCAACCTCAGCTTCGGCGTGGCCCCGCACGCCCGCGCCGCGCTCAACTCGGTCTTCCTCTTCCACGCGGTGGCCGCCGGCCTCGACACGGCGATCATCAACCCGGCCCACACCACGCCCTACGCCGAGATCCCCGAGGAGCAGCGCGCGATCTGCGAGGACCTGATCTTCAACCGGCGCGAGGACGCCCTGGCCCGCTTTATCCAGCACTTCGAGGAGAATGTCAGCGAGGAGAAGGCCCAGAGCGCCGACGCCACAGCGGCCATGCCGGTGGACGAGCGCCTGGGCTGGAAGATCCTGCACCGCAAGAAGGAGGGCGTCGAGGCCGATATCGAGCAGGCGGTGGCCGAGCGGCTCACCGCCCGCGGGCTCTCCTTCGGCGACCCGGCTGTCGCTATCAAGGACGCCGTCACCGAGGCGTCGCCCCAGGGCGACTGCGCGGTGACAGTGCTCAACGACGTGCTCCTGCCGGCCATGAAGGAGGTCGGCGACCTGTTCGGCTCCGGCCAGCTCATCCTACCCTTCGTGCTGCAGAGCGCCGAGGTGATGAAGAAGGCCGTGGCCCACCTGGAGCAGTACCTCGATAAGCTGGAGGGCTCCACCAAGGGCCGCGTCGTCCTGGCCACCGTCTACGGCGATGTCCACGACATCGGCAAGAACCTGGTGAACACCATCCTGTCGAACAACGGCTACACCGTGTACGACCTGGGCAAGCAGGTGCCGATCAACACGATCCTGGAGAAGGCCGTCGAGGTGGGCGCCGACGCGATCGGCCTCTCGGCGCTGCTGGTGTCTACCAGCAAGCAGATGCCCCTGGCCGTGCAGGAGCTGCACAAGCGCGGCATGCACATCCCGGTGCTGGTGGGCGGCGCGGCGATCAACAAGCAGTACGGCCAGCGGATCAGCTTCGTGGGCGAGACGCCCTACGACGCCGGGGTCTTCTACTGCAAGGACGCCTTCGAGGGGCTGGAGACGATGGAGCGGCTGAGCGACGCCGCCGGCCGCGCGGAGTATCTGGAGACGACCCTGCGCGAGGCCGCAGAGTCGCTCAGCCGGCGGCAGACCGGCCGGGTGGCCCTGGCCGACCTCGGCAAGGCCAGCATGGGCGACTCATCCGCCCGCTCGGCCGTCCGCGCCGACGTGCCGGTGCCCACGCCGCCCTTCTGGGGGGCCAAGGCCACCAGCCGCATCCGCCTGGACGACGTGCTGGCCTGCCTCGACCGCAACGCACTCTACCGGCTACAGTGGGGGGCCAAGAACGCCAAGGGCGCGGAGTGGGAGCAGCTCAAGGCCGAGTTCGACGTGAAGGTGCGCGAGCTGATGCGCGAGGCCGAGCGCGACGGCTGGCTGGAGCCGAAGGTCGTCTACGGCTACTTCCCGGTGCAGAGCCAGGGCCACGACCTGATCGTCTACGACCCAGCCGACCGCGCCAAGGAGCTGACCCGCTTCGTCTTCCCGCGCCAGCCGGGGCGCGAGCGGCTCTGCCTGGCCGACTACTTCCGCAGCGTGGAGAGCGGCGAGTATGACGTGGCCGCCTTCCAGCTGGTGACGATGGGCAGGAAGGTAGACGACCTGACCGAGGAGCTGCAGCAGAAGGGCGACTACAGCCGGGGCTACTACATCCACGGCCTGGGCGTGAGCCTGGCCGAGGCGCTGGCCGAGTACACCAACCGGGTGGTGCGCCAGGGCCTCGGCCTCGGCGAGGGGGGCGGCAAGCGCTACTCCTGGGGCTACCCGGCCTGCCCCGACCTGGAGGAGCACGCCAAGCTCTTCGCCATCCTGCCCGCCGAGCAGATCGGCCTGACGCTCACCGAGGCCTTCCAGCTCGTGCCCGAGCAGAGCACGGCGGCGATCGTCATCCACCACCCCGAGGCCAAGTACTTCTCGATCGGGTCGGCGGCCGAGCGGGCCGAGGAAGATGTGACAGCGTAACGATAACGTAGGGGCGCAGCAGTAGGGACGCAGCGCGCTGCGTCCCTACTGCTGCGCCCCTACGTTTATGATACAATCCCCACGGCGACCCGACAGATAACGCATTACACAAGGCAACATCATGGATTTTGTGAAGGGCATCATCGACTTCATCCTGCACATCGATGAGTATCTAGGAATCTTCGTCACCAACTATGGCGGCTGGACGATCGGCATCCTGTTTGTGATTATCTTCTGCGAGACGGGGCTGGTCTTCACGCCGTTTCTCCCCGGCGACTCGCTGCTGTTTGCGGCCGGGGCGATCGCGGCGCTGCACCCCGACGCCCTGCCCTTCCCGCTGCTGCTGCTGCTGATGATCATCGCCGCCATCCTGGGCGACACGGCGAACTACTGGATCGGCTCCTCGCTCGGCCGCTGGATGCTCGACCGGCCGAAGCCGCTGATCAAGCAGGAGTATATCGAGCGCACCCACAAGTTCTTCGAGAAGTATGGCGGCAAGACGATCATCCTGGCCCGCTTCGTGCCGATCGTCCGCACCTTCGCCCCCTTCGTGGCCGGCCTCGGCAAGATGGACTACCGCCACTTCCTCACCTTCAATGTGGTCGGCGGCGTGCTCTGGGCCACGCTGTTCCTCTGCGCCGGCTACTTCTTCGGCCAGTTCGAGTTTGTGCAGAAGAACTTCGAGCTCGTCGCCCTGGCGATCATCCTCGTGTCGGTGCTGCCGATCGTGGTCGAGTTTGTCCTCGCGCGCATGCGCCGCACCGAGCGCGCGGCGTAGGGGCGCGGCACCTAACCGAAAGTCAATGATGACCGACGACACCTTCCTCACGCAGCTGCTCAGCCTGCCCAGCGTCGAGCGGGCCGAGCTCTCGCCCGACCGGCGCTGGGTGGCCTTCGCCTGGTACCGGGTCAGCCGCAACATCGACATCTTTGTCGCGCCAACCGACGGCAGCGCCGCGCCGACCGCGCTCACCGACACGCCCGAGGAGACGCGCCTGATCGGATGGGCCGCCGACTCGCGCGGCCTGATCGTGGCCGAGGACCACGACGGCGATGAGCGCGTGCGGCTCTTCCGCGTGCGCCTCGACGCGCCCGGCGTGATGGAGCCTCTGACCGAAGACGCGCCGGCCGCCTTCATCTACGGCGGCGAGATCTCGCCCGACGGGCGCACGCTCTTCTACGCCATGAACCAGGATGTCGCCACCGGCGCGCTGATCGAGCCGAGCTGGCTCTACCGCCACGACCTTGACAGCGGCGAGCGCACGCCGATCGCCCGGCCCGCGCGGCCCTGCTGGGATGTGCCGCGCCTGAACGCCGCCGGCACGCAGCTGATCTACACCCGCAAGGACCGCAGCGCCGCCGGCGAGCAGGTCTACCTGGTGGATGTCGAGGGCGGCGATGACCGCGAGATCCTCAGCGCGGGGGACGACCTGAAGGTCGCGGCCGACTGGCTGCCCGACAGCCGGCGCATCCTGGTGGTGGCCGAGGCGGGCGGCGGCAGCTACAAGCGCGTCGGCCTCTATGACACAGCCTCGGGCGCGGCCAGCTGGCTGATCGACGACCCGGCGCGCCAGATCGAGGCGGCCAGCGTCACCCGCGACGGGCTGATCGTCGTGGACGAGGTGCGCGACGGACGGCACGCCCCGTCGGTGATCGACCTGGGATCAGACATACCGGCGGAGACGCCCTTCCCCCGGCCCGCGCGCGGCAACCTGCTGCCGCTCGGCCGCGCCGCCGACGGGGCGTGGCTGGCGCTGAGCTACTCGTCGACCGAGCCGACGGATATTGTGCGTCTGGATACCACGGGAGGGCGCACCTCGCTCACCCGCTGGCAGGAGCGCGCGGCCATCGACCTGGGCCAGCTCACGCCCGCCGAGGACTTCCGCTGGGCCTCGGACGACGGGACGCCGATCCACGGCTGGCTCTACCGGGCGCGCGCGGCGAGCGGGCGGGCGGTGCTCTTCATCCACGGCGGGCCGACATGGCACAGCGAGGACTGGATCAACGCGCAGATCCAGTACCTGGCGAGCCAGGGCTTCCACGTGCTCGACGTGAACTACCGGGGCAGCACCGGCTACGGCATGGCCTTCCGCGAGTCGATCAAGGCCGACGGCTGGGGCGGCCGCGAGCAGCAGGACATCGCGGCGGGGGCGCGGGCGCTGATCGCCGCCGGGCTGGCCGCGCCGGGGAAGATCGGCGTGACGGGCACATCCTACGGCGGCTACAGCTCCTGGTGCCAGATCGTCCACACGCCGCCGGAGCTGATCGCGGCGGCCGCGCCGATCTGCGGGATGACCGACCTGGTGATCGACTACGAGACCACCCGGCCCGACCTGCGGCCCTACAGCGAGGAGATGATCGGCGGCACGCCAGCGAGCGCGCCCGAGCGCTACCGCGAGCGCTCGCCGGTCCACTTCGTCGCGCAGATCCGCGGGCGGCTGCTGATCGTCCAGGGCGCGCAGGACCCCAACGTCACCCCGGAGAATGTGCGCCAGGTCGTGCGACACCTAGAGGCGTCAGGGGTACGCTATGAGCTGCTGGAGTTCGCGGACGAGGGCCACGGAATCCACCGACCGGCCAACCAGGCCGTGCTCTATAAGAGCTTGGCCTTGTTCTTCAGATCGGCGCTGGCCTGAAATGACGCGGTCTTGCCAAAGATCAGGGAGCGAAAGCCGACCACCTTATTGCGGCCGCTGTTCTTGGCCACATAGAGCGCCTGGTCGGCCCGGTCGATCAGATCGCCCAGGCTGCCGGCGAACACATCGTCGTAGCTGTCGGCCCCAATGCTGATCGTGACGGTGATCGGCCCGGCGTCGCTCTCGACCGGGCGCGCACAGATGCGTGTACGCAGGCGCTGGGCAACCAGGATCGCCTGCTCATAGCTCGTCTCCGGCAGCAGGGCGACAAACTCCTCGCCGCCAAAGCGGGCCACCGTATCGATATCGCGCAGGTCGTCACAGCAGCGCTGGGCGACCTCCCTGAGCACCTCGTCGCCGGCGAGGTGCCCGTAGGTATCGTTCACCGCCTTAAAGCTGTCGATATCGAACATGATCAGGCTCAGCGGGCGCTTATAGCGATCGGTGCGCTCGATCTCGTAGGTGGCCACATCGAAGAAGTGGCGGCGATTCGGCACCTGGGTGAGTGCATCGGTCGTGGCCATCTCCTGGATGCGGGCGAAGAGGCGGGCGTTCTGCACGGCGATCGCCGCCGTGGAGGCCAGCGTCTCCAGCACATCGAGATCGTTGCTGGTATAGGCGCGCGGCCCGTGGGCCTGGACGGTGATCGCGCCGACGATCTGCTCGCCGGTGTGCAGCACCGTGGCGAGCATGGATCGGGTCAGATCGGCGTCGTCATGGAGACGCTCCGCGCCGAAGATCTCCTCGATCTCAGGGTCGCTGTTGAGCAGGCGCAGCGAGACACCGTGGCGGATGATGTGGCCGAGCAGCCCGCGCCCGATGGGTATCTGGCGGCTCGGCCAGCGCCCCTGATGATCGGCGATATAGACATAGGCGATCTCCTGGCGCTCCTGCTCGTAGAGCGCGATCGTAAAGCTGTCGCAGATCATCAGCCGCTTGGCCGCGCGGTGGATCGCATGGTAGAGGTTCTCGGGGTCGAGGGCGGCGCCGATCTCGATGCTCGCCAGGTAGAGCAGGTGCCGGCGCTCCGCCTCGCGCAGCGCCTCCTCGTAGAGCCGGGCGTTCTGGATGGCGATCCCGGTCTGCCGACCGATCACCACGAGCTGCTCCAGGTCGTGCCGGGTGAACCCTCTGTCGGGCCCAAGCCGATACAGCGCGAGCACGCCGAAGAGGGTGCGGTCGACGCCGGCGATCGGCGCGGCGATCAGGGCCGACACGCCGGCGTTGACGAGCGCCGGGATGGCGCGGGCCTCGCCCTGGTAGTTATTGATCATGAGCGGGCGCTGCGTGTCGACTAGATCCCAGACCAGCCCGACGCTGCGGGTGTGCATGGCCCTGATGGTGGGGTCATCGGGGAGGTTGATCAGCCGCTCGGTGCTGATAGTGTCGCGCTCAGCATCATAGAGCGGGATGCTGCTGGCGTCGGCGCCAATCAGCTCCATGGCATGCTGGGCCACCCGCTCAAGGATGGTGGGGATGTCGAGGGAGCTGCTGATGATCATGAGCAGATCATAGAGCTTCTGCTCGTGGAGGTCCCGTTGCTGCTCGGCATCGGCCTGGGGGACGGCCTGGATCATCAGCAGCGAGCCCTGATCACGAAGGGGGGAGCGGCGGATCGTGAAGTCTGCGAACCCGAGCCGGATATGCGTCACGCCATCGGGGCTGAGCATGGCGGGCGGGAAGATGCTGGCGAGGGGGGAGCCGACGAGTCCGTCGCCGAAGATCTGGGCCGCCGCCGGGTTCGCCATCAGCACCCGATCATCAGGGTCGAGGAGCATGATCCCGTCGGAGCTGGCGACAACGAGTGTGTCCCAGGGGATAGGGATGGGGGGCTGATGATCATCGCTGGGCTGATTCATGCCAATCCCGCTCATGTTGCTTTCACGCTCCGCCGCGGTGATCGCGATATTCCTGCTACGGCCACCTCAGCCTGCGAGCGCCTCGCGCACCGCCTGCACGGCCCGGTCGATATCAGCCGCCTCGATGCCATAGTGTGTCACCGCGCGGATCGTCTGGCCGCCCATGCCGCCCACAAGCACGCCGCGCTCGCGCAGCCGCCCGGTCAGGTCGGCCACGCTGAGCCGCTCGTCGCGCAGCTCGAAGCGGACGATATTCGTCTGCACACGGCTCAGGTCGATGTCGAGGCCGGGGATCGCGGCGAGGCCGGCGGCGAGCTGGCGGGCGTTGGCGTGGTCATCGGCGAGGCGGCCGACCATCTCGCTGAGGGCGACGACGCCGGCGGCGGCGAACACGCCGGCCTGGCGCATGCTACCGCCGAGGATCTTGCGCATGCGGCGCACCCGCGCGATGAAGGGGCGCGTGCCGGCGACCATCGAGCCGACCGGCGCGGACAGGCCCTTCGAGAGGCAGAACTGCACGCTATCGACGTGGCGGGTGATCTCACGCACATCGACGCCGAGGGCGACGGCGGCGTTGAAGACGCGGGCGCCGTCGAGGTGGAGCGGCAGCCCGTGCTCCTGGGCGATCGCGTGGGCGGCGGCCATATAGCTGAGGGGCAGCACCACGCCGCCGCAGCGGTTGTGGGTATTCTCCAGGCAGATCAGGCCGGGCGGCGACTGGTGCGGGTCATCGCTGGCGGCCGCGGCGGCGCGCAGCTGGTCGAGGTCGATCGTGCCATCTGCGCCGTTGGGCAGGGCGTGGTAGATCAGGCCGCCGAGGGCCGAGGCGCCGCCAGCCTCGTAGCGGTAGATGTGACACTCGTCGCCGAGGATCACCCGATCGCCGCGCCCACCGTGGGCCAGCACCGCGCTCAGGTTGCCCATGGTGCCGGTGGGCACCAGCACGGCCGCCTCCTTCCCGATCAGCTCGGCGGCCAGCTCCTCGAGCCGGTTCACCGTGGGGTCCTCGCCATAGACATCATCGCCGAGCTCGGCCGCGCTGATCGCCTCGCGCATCGCCGGGCTCGGCAGCGTCACCGTATCGCTCCGCAGATCGATCATGCCTCGGCGCGCGGCGGCGCCAGCCATATCCTCGTACATACCACTCCTTGTCGCTTACTGTCCTAGCCCGTAAAGCCCAGGAGCTTTAGCCCTGGGATATAAGGGCTTCACCCGCGTTAGCGGC
>NZ_JAIEWN010000002.1:346175-360121 GCF_019599295.1 Oscillochloris sp. ZM17-4
GCTCCCGGTCTACTCGAAGCTGGCCGATACGGCCGATGTCCCCCAAGAGATCGTGGATCGACTGCCGAAAGATTGGCGGCTCTCGCAGCACCAGCTAGCGACCTACCGGGCGCTGCGCAGCGATGATGTGGACGTGGTGATCAATACGGCGATGACGGGCGATGGGAAGAGCCTGGCCGGGCTGTTGCCGCTGCTAGTCAATCCTCGGCATAACGGCACGCTCTCCTTATTTCCTACCAACGAGCTGATTCAGGATCAGTACGCGAGTGCTGGCCGTATGCTACCACTTTGGAATCACCCCGCTGAGTGGGTCGGCCCCCTCTATGGCGCGCGCCTCGATGAACTGTCAGCTACCGTCGAAGTACTGAAGCGTCCTGATCTGTTGCTCCGTGAGCTGAATAACCACCGTCTGACTCTCTCTAACCCTGACATCTTGCATGCTATCCTCCAGTTCCACTACCAGCAGCGCGGACGGAGTCCCGATCACGTGGCCGGGCAGATGGCGATGCTGTTTGATCAGCTGACCTTTGATGAGTTTCATATCTTCGATACGCCTGAGGTCGTTGCGGTGCTCACTGGCTTGCTCTTCCTTGCGACCCAAAGTCCAAGGCTAAAGACGCTCTTTCTCTCAGCGACGCCTAGCCCGCAGATAGACGACCTGCTTAAACGCGCCGGCTTTGCATCGCGGCTGCGCATGATCGACCCGCAGCGTGAGGGCTGGTATCACCACGGTGCTGATCCTGGCAGTGGCTGGCGGGCGATCTTGCAGGGCAGTAATATCAGCTTTGCGCAAGGGAATGCCGAGGACTGGATCGCAGCAGGGGGTGATCAAATCTTACTCAATTGGTTTCGGGAGCATCGCCCCGGTGCGAGAGCAGCCCTGATCGTCAACTCGGTGGCAACGGCGCTGCGTCTGGTGAGTCGGTTGAAGCCGCTGCTTGCGCATAAGGGACTGACGGTTGAACCTAACACGGGCATTACTAGTCGTACTATCCGTAAAGCCTCCTATGACGCGGATCTGCTGATTGGCACATCAACGGTGGATGTCGGTGTGGACTTTCGGATCAACCTGCTGATCTTTGAGTCGAGCGGTGCCGGCACCTTCCTGCAGCGTCTCGGACGCCTTGGGAGACATACGACGTTTACCGACCGTGATCAGCGCGAGCAGCGATTTGCCGCCTTCGCCGCCCACGCGCTGGTGCCGTCTTTTATCTATGAGCGCCTCTTTCAGCCGCAGGAAGGCGAACCAGCGCCATTTGTCGATGGAGCAACTTACACCCGCGAGGATCTGGCACGAATCATCAACACAGCCTTCCCCAAACCAGTCAGCTTCACGCATTACACACGGTTATGGGGGCGCTTTGTGCCTGCGAAGGTGTACCAGGAGCTATCGCGGAAAGAACTTCGGCAGATCTTTGGCTCGGTACGCGATCATTTGAAGCAACGCTTCTATGACCTGACCAGTACAAGCGTTGTAAAGGCATGCAAGGAGTGGGAGGAGCGCGACAAGCAAGGTGAGGGATTATTGATCCGCGAGGCCCAATCATTTCGTGGGGGGAGTCCGTTCGACTGCGGTGTGCTTAAAGAAGACGAAGGCGATGTCGTTACTTATGACCTGTTCTGGCTTCTGGCAAACGCTCATCTGGAGTTGATGACTCGTGAGGCGTTCTGTGCGGCGGTACGGCGCATGGGCAAGCTTGATATGCCATACCAGCGTGGTTACCAGAAGTTCTTTTTTCGCTGGCTCGGTCTACGCGAACAGCGTGAGCAAGTACACATCATCCTCGGCCCACAGGTTGCACAGTGGGGATCGGAGCGCCACCAAATCGCTCAGGTGCTGCCCGGCATCCAGGTGGGATGCAATGGACATGAGGCGTTCATGCATAAGCTAAACAGCAAGCTGATCGATGACCCATGTGTTGGGTTGATTATCCCAGCCCACGAGCCACGCCAAGTACAGCGTGCCCGCTACCTACCTCCAGGACTCCAGCTCTGGCCATACACCGCCGACAGTCTCGATGCAGGAGTACAAGCCGGATCGGTTGCCTTCGGGCGCAACGCCTTACTCCTGGATAGCTTGCTCCGAATCAAGCCGCTTCCTAGCTCCTCTGATGCGCCGATGATTTTTTGACGAGGTGATGTCAATGGTACAGATCCGTCCCCAAGGTAACGATGATTCCGATCTTCCACCTGAACCGTTTGACGAGACGGAAGATGTATCCGAAGAGTCTGCGGAGCAACTGAGTAAGCGTGATCACGCCGAGAAGCCGAAGCTCACCCCTGAGCCGCTCTTCGCCCTGCTGCTGCGCGAGGTGATCGACCCTGACGACGTGGTGTTGTCCGACTTTGCCTTGCATGTGGCACCCCGCCTCTCGGCGCTGCTCGGACATGTGGCGGCCAAGGGCGGAAACTTCGCCGTGCGCAAGCGTGAGACGGGCACGCCCGCCGAGGATGTGGCGCGTTATGGCGATGACCAGAGCATGCGCGCCCATATCGTTAATGGGCTGCTGCCAACCGCTCAGGTGGCGCGCACGCTGCGGCGCTGGGGCGCAAAGCGTTTTGTCGATGATTTTGATGATCTGACCTATCGCCTGTTCTGCGCGGGCTATACCCTGCACGACTGGCTCAAGCTGCCGGATGTGGACGCCGAGCTGCGCGCCGTCGGCCTGGAGCACCACACGGTGAATGTCGCCGCACACCTGCCGGATGTCGAGCGCATCGTGGGCGGCTGGTGTGAGCGGCTGGGGTTTGCAGAATTTCTTCAGCCGATTGGCGGTATCGGCGCGGCGCTCCACGACCTGATCTATATCGCCACCAACACCCAGCTTCAGTGGGGCGTGATGCACAACCTCGCCGCCCTGCCCGGCCTGCGTGCCCGTGGGCGACACCTGCGCCTCGCCACTGATCTCGCGACCCTCGCCGATTACCTGGCCTACCTGGGCCGCACCCCGGTCGATGTGGTCAGCCACCCGTCGATCCGGCGCGTGTTTGAGAGCTTCCACGATGAGCGTGTGCAGGCGTCTCTGGTCTACCACCACCTCGCCGATGTGCGCGGTGTCCTTACGAGCATCATCAATAATGCGGCGGTTGCGGCCTACGCCGTGCCGGATCAGCGCGAGCCGCTGCTCTACGCGCCCACCGGCGTGGTCTATCTCGCTCGCCGCGAGGCTCCGCCCGCACCTGCGGTTGCCGATGTCGCTGAGGCGACGATAGGGCGTATCCGCGCCCTCTGCCAGCGACAGCTGAGCGAGAACCTGACCGGCATCGCGCGCGGCGGCAAGGGCATCAAGTACGCCGACTATTACGGGCTCTTCTTTTCGCCCCGCGAGCTGGCGCAGCTGATAGCCCGCTTCGCAGAGCGCCGGATCGGGCCAAGCTCTGCTGCGGGGAAGCGCTACACAAGCATCGCCGCGAAGAGCATGGCTCCCGCCGACACTAACCTCGATCTGCCCGACAGTGTGGAGGTTGACCGGATCGCCGAGGTCTGCGCGCTGCTGTCGAAGATCGCCGCCGAGCATGCGCCGGATTTTGATGCCGATGGCTATCTGCTGGGGCAGATGGGCGTGGCCGATCTGCGCGATCTGGTGCGACAGATCAATGGGAACCGCACCGCCGGCGGCGTGCCCTACGGCTGGTACTACGCCGCCGGGGTGTCGCGCCAGCGCACGCCTGGGCTCGACGAGCAGCAGTGGGTTGATCGCATACACGCGCTGGCCGCCGGCGTGGCAGCGCAATTGCCCGATACGCCGCCCACGGCTGCGGCGGGCTGGGACGAGCTGCGGCGCTATGTGGGCGATCATCTCAAGTTCAGCGGTGCCGAGCCTGATGATCTGCGGGATCGACTCAAGACGGAGCTTGCCCGCTACAGCGGCGCGCGCAAGAGCGGGCGCGGCGCCACGAATGTCTGCGGCCTATGCTCATCGCCCTATAGCGTGAGCGAGCAGCAAGAGGCAGCCATCCTGTTTGCGCCCATGGTCTACACCAACAAGCAGCCGCTGCACGGGAGCAAGGCTATTCGCCGTATCTGCGCCGTGTGTGGGGCCGAGATGATGCTGCGCCAGCTGCTGATGAAGCGCGGGCGCGAGAGCGGAGGGAACTTCGAGAAGCGCAAGCTGCGCTACCTCTTCTTCTACCCGACCTACTTCTTCACCCCGGAGACCCTGCGCATGGTGCGGGCGCTGCACGACCGGCTGAAGCGGGTGAGCTTCACCGCTCTGCGCAGCCAGCTGCTGCCGTCGTCAGATACGCCCGATGCGCAGCTCGACCTAAGCCCCGAGCTGTTTCAGCGGCTCGAAGAGTTCCTTCTCCACCCGAGCGAGATTGCCCGCGCCGAGGATGACCGGCTCTTCCGCCTGCGTTTTCCGGCGGCTGAGCCGATCACATTCAGCTTCGTCGGCATGCCCCCCGCAGAGCGCGATGCCAAGGATGCTGAGGCGTGGGTACACCCGGCCTTCCTGGCGCTGGTGCTGCCGCTGCTGCTCGACATCAAGGTGGTGGCCAGCGAGAGCCTGCTTCCTATTGTGCAGGAGGCCAGCGAGCTGCCAGAGACGGTTGCCTTCGATGCGCCCCACGCCTTTGTTGGTAGGCTGGCAGGCCCGGCCCGGCTCAACCTCGACCAGCTCCTGCCCGCGCTCCAGCGACTCACCGCCGCGTACTTCATCCATCTCGATGGGAATGCAAAGATGGGAGGCGGCGGCTTCGATTACCGCTGGCATGAGATCCCGGCCCTGGCTCGCAACCTAGAGACTTCACCGCTCTACGCTTTCCACTACCTCAAGAAAGGGCTGCGCCGCGAGAGCAGCGAGAGCATCCCGGCCGCAAAGGCCGCCCTCTACGTCGATCTGGTCGATCACTACCTGCAACACGGGAGCACCGCTATGTCCCACGCCCGCGAGTTGACCCTGCGCTACCGCAAGTTCTATCGCCACAAGTCCGGCCGGCTGAACAGCAACAGCATCGTCCGTCCGCTTAGCGAGTCGGCCAAGGCCCTGCTCAGCGCCGATCTGCGCCTGTTCAATGACGTAGATTCACTCTTCGAGGTGGTGCGTAGCCGCCTGGAGCAGTTCATTGAGCGGGTTGGTCATAACAAAGCCGACGGTACCGTGCCGATGTGGCTCTACCCTGAGAAGGAGACGCGCAGCGCGGCGCTCCAGGCCGCGATTGAAGACTTCGCCCGCTACTTCGTTGAGACGATCTACCGCGATATTTTCAAGCAGGATCGGGCCGCAATCGCCGGCAAGCAGCTCAACCTGCTCAAGAATGCCTGCGAGTCGATCTATATGGCCGAGCAGCGCCGCGAGTGGCGCGAGCGGAATGAGGCGATGGAAGATAAGCAGGACGAGGAGTGATGCGTGATCTGTGCTAGGCCACAGATCACGCATCACGCATCACGCATCACGGATTACCTAATGACAACAGGAGACCACATCCCAATGCTCACGACGACCTTCTTCCCCGCCAGCGTGCCGCAACGCCCGATGGGCCACTACGCGCATATTGTGCTGCTACGCGAGACCGACTCCTACTCGCTGTTCCAGACCGACGGCGAGCTGAACACGGCCCGTGTCCACGCCGGGATCACGCACGACGAGCTGATCACGCGCATCACCATGTTCAAGCGCAAGCAGACCACCCCCGAGCGGTTGATTGGCCGCGAGCTGCTGCGCCACTATGGCTTGGTCAGCGGCGATTCCGCCGCCGAGGGCAAGGATCGCAAGACCGATGATCGCGGTGTGGCGATAGATCCGACAGGGCGACCGATCTGTGACTATAACGTCGACTTCTGTAAGCAGTGCCCCGACTGTGTCAGCTATGGCTTTGCCATCGGCGACGCTGGCTCCGAGAAGTCGAAGGTGTATAGCGATACCGCCTACAGCCTGAGCGCCTTCGACAGCAGCCACGAGTCCTTCACACTCAACGCGCCCTACGAGGGCGGCACGATGAGCCGCAAGGGCGAGGTGACAAGCCGAATCAATGAGCAGGATCACGTGCGCCCGCAGACGCTCTTCCCGGCGGTGATCACTGTGCGCGACCTGACGGCTCCGCTTTTCCTCTATGTGCTCGGCAACGTGCTACGTGCCCGGCGCTATGGCGCGCAGACCACGCGCACTGGCACGATGACCAACCACCTGCTCGGGATCGTGCTGGCCGACGGCGAGATCTTCTCGAACCTACATTTCACACAGCACCTCTATGATCATGTCGCAGGTACACCCGACTTCGACCCGAGCCAGCCGATCAACGTCGATGTAGCCCTCAGCGCCGCGCGGGCATTGCTCCCTGAGCTCATCAGCGCCGACCGGGTGGCAGTCCGCCAGCTGCTGATGGGCGAGGATCTGGCCCGCTTTGTCAATGAGCTAGGGGGACGGACGCGCGATGAGGCGGGCATGGGCGAGCTGCTGCACGCAGCGGCGCGCGATAGCTCGGCCTATCACGCGGCCTATATCCAGAAGAAGGGCCGCGGCAAGTAGGAGCGCCCTATGCAGATCTATCGCTGTCTCCTGACGCTTCAAGACCCGCTCTTTCACGCCACACGCGAGCTGGGGCGGCTCTACGAGACCGGGCGCTACATCCATAACTATGCGCTCACCTACGCCTTCGGGATGGCGGTATCGCCATGGTTTCATCGTGAGCAGGTACCGCACTACGCCGACGACCTACGGCCACTCGGTGGCCAGGTCTATGTGACGCCGGCCCAGCCTGAGCAGGTGACGTTTCAGCTTTCCACCTTCAAGTACGGCGAGGAGATCCTGCATGTCGAGATGCAGCAGGCCGAGCGCAACACGCCCTCGTTTGGCCGCGCCAAGGAGATCGCCCCCGAGTCGACGTTCCGCTGCTACGTGGTCAGCGCGGCCCCGCTGCGGCTGCCGCGCTGGGTGCGGCTGGGCAAGTGGCACAGCAAGGCCCTGGTCGATGTGACGGAGCTGGAGGTGCGGGAGGCCGCCGGCGACTACACGGCGGCCTGCCCGCTCAACCCGCTCGACGTGCCGGCGGGCGCGCTGCGCGCCTTCGACATCATCTCGATGCCGCCGGCCAGCCTGGTGGCCAACGCCAGGTGCAGCGGCCCGCACTACGCCCTCGACGGCGGGCGCGGCCTCCCGGTCGGGATGCGCTACACGTTTCCGTGATCCGTGATCCGTGATCCGTGACCGGACATTCTGAGCCAATACATCACGCGCATCGAGCCAGGCCCGCCAGCCGCCGACGAGGGCGCGGGCGCGGGGCCAGCCGGCGCGCTGGAGCTCGTGCGCCACACGGGCGCTGGTCTCCTCCTGCGTTCAGGTGCAGTAGGCCACCACCCAGGCGTTGGCGGGCACGCCGTGCTTGCGCAGCGTGGCGACGGCCCGGTCGGGCGGCACGCGCAGCGCCCCGGCGGCCACCGTGTCGCTGGCGCGGTAGCTGCGCTCGGTGCGCACGTCGATCAGCGTGATCGGCTCGCCGCGCGACTTCAGGCGGCGCAGCTGCTCTAGGTTGACCCGGTCGGGCATGTCGGGCTGGCGCAGGGCGGGGGGGCTCAGCGGGGCCGGCGGCGCCGTCGCGAGCAGCTCCGCGAGCAGATCACCTGGCGCGCGCGTGAGCGGGATCACTGCGGCGGGCGGGGGCGCGAGCGGGGCCTTGGGCCGGCGGCGCAGCAGCGGCCAGCCGCCCTGGAAGGCGATCGAGGCCAGGACGACCAGGCTGGCCAGGGAGAACAGCCGCTCGCCGGCGGGCACGCCGTCGAAGACCGCCAGCAGCACCAGCAGCAGTGCGCCGAGGCCGCGCGGCCCGTACCAGCCCAGGGTGACGCGCTGGACGAGCGGCAGGCCGAGCGGCCGCATGGCCAGGGCGAAGATCGGCAGGCGGACGAGCAGGGCCAGGGCGGCGAAGGCCAGCGTGAGCGGGCCGGCCGCGCCCAGGCCGCTCCAGATCGGCGAGGTGCCCAGCAGCACGAAGGTGAAGAGCAGCGCCATCTCGGCGGTGACCTGGCCGTACTCCAGGAAGCAGTCGCAGAGCTCGACATCGAGCGAGGAGACGACCAGGCCGGCGGCGAAGGCGGCCAGGAATCCGCTGCCGCCCAGAGCCTCGGCGGCGGCGTAGGCCCCCAGCGCCACGCCGATCACATACAGAGCCTCGTACTCGCGGCGCACCCCGAAGCGGTCGCGAACCCAGACCAGCAGGCGCACCGCGCTCATCCCCACGGCCACGCCGGCCAGCGGGCCGAGCAGGAAGAGGCTGACCAGCATGCGGGCCAGATCGCCGGCCTCGGGGGGCGTGGCCGACTCCACGAAGGCCAGGGCGATCACCACGATCGGCAGCAGCAGCACATCGTTCATGCCGCTCTCCAGGCGCAGGGCCAGGCGCATGCGCTCGCCCATGCCGCTGCCCTGGAGCATGCCGCGCAAGATCACCGGGTCGGTCGAGGCCAGGGCGGCGCCGAGGATGAGCGCCAGGGCCGGCGGCAGGCCGAGCAGCAGCCATGCGGCGCCGCCGAGCAGCGCGGCGGCGATCAGGGTGCCCGGGCCGAGGATGAGCGCGGCCATGCGCGCGTTGGCCCGCACCTCGCGCAGGTCCAGGGTCATCGCGTCGGTGAAGAGCACCAGGGTCAGGCTGAGGGTGGCCACCACCCGCAGCAGGGCCGAGTCCAGATCCAGGTGGATCAGGCGCAGGCCGAAGGGGCCGATCAGCAGGCCGAGGGCCAGGAAGACGGCCAGCGGCGGCAGGCCGCTGCGCTCGACGGGGCCGCCCAGCAGCGCCCCGCCGATCACCACCACGCCGCACAGCCCGAACATCGCGATCATTGTCGGTGTGTCGATCACCGCTCGCGCTCCTCTTGTGTGGAAGGCCGTCGCCGCTCGGCGAGGGTTTGGGTGCGGCTGCGCCACCCCCAAAGGTTTTTGTTAGCGCGAATAAGCGCTGGGTACACCTGGGAGCGTCGGTGGCCCCGCTCGCGACTGAAGTCGCAGCGCGGGGGCCTCCGGCCAACCGCCCGCCGACGCGGGCGGTTCCGGCGTCGGCGCAGGCCGACGCCCGGCGCGCAGCGCCGCTCCGGCGCGACTTCAGTCGCCAGCCGGTGGGGCTTGACCCAGCGCTTATTCGCGCTAACGAGGGTTTTCGCGCCCGCAGCAACGCAGAGATGGCAGCAAAGTTCGGTATTTGCATCCAGGAGCTGGATGAGACGGCCTACTGGATCGAGCTATTGATAGAGGCGGGGCTTATGACAGATACCCTGCTCAATCCGCTGCCGAGCGAGACCAACGAGCTGATCGCCATCTTCACCACATCGGTGCGCAAGCTACGAGCAAAAGGCGAGCGAGGATCAGAATCCTTATGAGCGAGAAGACACCAGATCCAGCGAAGGCTTCATCCTTCATCCCTCATCCTTCATCCTTCGACCACATCCCGCTGGCGATGATCAACGCGCTGGCCTACTGCCCGCGCCGCTTCGGCTACGAGTTCATCCAGGCCGAGATGCTGCTGAACGAGCACGTGGTCGAGGGGGTGCTGCGCCACCAGGGCGTGGACCTGGCCGGCACGACGTGGCTGGCCGAGGCGGTGCAGGAGCGGCGGGTCTATGTCTGGAGCGAGCGGCTGGGCCTGGCCGGCTTCTGCGATCTGGTGGAGCTGCGCGGCGGCGAGGCCTACCCCGTGGAGTACAAGAAGGGCCGGCCCGGCAAGTGGAAGAGCGACCACGCCCAGCTCTGCGCCCAGGCGCTCTGCCTGGAGGAGCGCACCGGCAAGACGATCGAGCGCGGCTACATCTTCTACTTCGCCACCCGCCGGCGCGAGGAGGTGGCCTTCACCCCCGCGCTGCGGGCCGAGGTGGAGGCCCTGGCCGCCGAGGCGCACCGGCTGGCGGAGGCCGGCGCGCTGCCGCCGCCGGTGGACAACCCGGCCAAGTGCCGCGACTGCTCGCTCCAGCCGCTCTGCCTGCCCGATGAGCTGCGGCGGCTGGCGACCGTCGCCGGATGGGAGCGTGATGTGTAAGGGTGAAGGATGAGGGATGAGGGATGAGGGATGAAGCGGGCAGCTTCAGTCATTGCGGGAAAGGAACAGAACCCCTATGAGCGAAGACAAACCAGAGTCAGAGCAGCATTCATCCTTCATCTTTCATCCTTCATCCTTTGCGGAGATCATGATGGCGACACTCTACCTGACCGAGCAGTACACCCTGGTGAAGGTCGAGGGCGAGGCCCTGCGCGTGCAGCCCTCGGGCGGAAAGCCGGGCCAGGTGGTGCGCGTGCCGATCAACAAGGTCGAGCAGGTGCTGGTGCTGGGCGAGGTCACGCTGACCACGCCGGCGCTGCACGCCCTGATGGAGCGGCGCATCCCCGTGCACTACCTGACCGCCCGCGGCCGCTCGCGCGGGTCGCTGGTGGCCGACTGGGGCAAGAACAGCGGCGTGCGGCTGGCCCAGTACGCGCTCTGCCGCGACGTGGCGGCGGGCTTCGCGGTGGCCCGGCAGTGCGTGGCCGGCAAGCTGCTGAACATGCGCACCCTGCTGCTGCGCTACGCCCGCGCCCGCGATGACGGCAAGGAGCTTGTGGAGGCGGCCGAGCAGATCCGCTATCGTCTGCGCGAGCTGGCCCGCCTGGAGCCGCCCGCCGACACCAGCGACCGCATGCACGGGCTCGGGCCGCTGCTCGGCCTAGAGGGCAGCGCCAGCGCGGCCTACTACGGCGTCTTCGGGCGGCTGCTCAAGGGCGACTGGCGCTTCCCAGGGCGGGTCAAGCGCCCGCCGACCGACCCGGTCAACGCGATGCTCTCCTTCGGCTACACCGTGCTGACCAACCAGGTGGTCTCGCTGGTCCACGCGGTCGGGCTCGACCCCGGCCTGGGCGTGCTGCACCAGCCCGGCTTCGGCAAGCCGGCCCTGGCCCTCGATCTGGTCGAGGGCTTCCGGGCGATCATCGTCGACTCGGTGGTGGTGACGCTGATCAACACCGGGCAGATCGGGCCGGGCGACTTCAGCGACGAGCTGGGGGCGGCGCGGCTGAGCGACGCGGCGCGGCGCACGTTTCTGGAGAAGCTGGAGGCGCGGCTGGGCGAGCAGGTGCAGCACCCGCTCTTCGGCTACAAGGTGAGCTACCGGCGCTGCATCGAGCTGCAGGTGCGGCTGCTGGCCAAGCACGCGCAGGGCGAGCTCGTCGGCTACGCGCCGTTCACGGTGCGCTGATGCGTGATGCGTGATGCGTGATGCGTGAGGTCACGGATCACGCATCACGCATCACGAGAAAACTATGCCACCTGCCTCTGAAGATACGACCCTCTACATCGTGGCCTACGACATCCCCGACGACAAGCGGCGCACGAAGGTGCATCGTGCGCTGTGCGGCTACGGGGCCTGGACGCAGTACTCGCTGTTCGAGTGCTGGCTGACGAAGCGGCAGCTGCTGGAGCTGCGGGCGAAGCTGGCCCGGCACCTGATCGCGGAGCGCGACAGCGTGCGCTTCTACCCGCTCTGCGGGAGCTGCCAGGGCAAGGTGATCACCGTGGGCGGGGCGCGGCCGCACGACCCGGTGACGGTCATCCTGTGAGCGGCGGCGGATCGAGCGGCGAAGCATGGGGCGAATCCCTGGGAGTCGCTCGCATGATGCGCTGGGGCTTCCCAATGCGGCGCGACATATGCTATGATAAGAATGTGCTCCATGCTCCGCTTGCTCAGAGGGTGCCTGCGCGGGGCCGCTCGAATCAGGTGTGTTTCATGGCTTCAGGACGCGCCCGCGAGCGGCGGGCTTCAAGGAGCCGATAATCTGCGCGGCAGATTGAAACAGCTCAACAAATCGCCGGGCAGCTCGCCAGCCGTCAGCTTCAAGGAGCCGATAATCTGCGCGGCAGATTGAAACGAGGTAGCGCCGCTCACGAGTAGGGTTGTCATGCCGCCTTCAAGGAGCCGATAATCTGCGCGGCAGATTGAAACATACGAGGCCAGGGCCAGGGGCGCGACCTCGGGCAGGCTTCAAGGAGCCGATGATCTGCGCGGCAGATTGAAACATCAACTGGCCGGGCTTGAGCGTCCGTAGTAGCCGCCTTCAAGGAGCCGATGATCTGCGCGGCAGATTGAAACCTTGACGACGGTCGGACGCTGCAAGCCCGTTTCGGCCTCTTCAAGGAGCCGATGATCTGCGCGGCAGATTGAAACATCAACGGCCAGGGGCGCGCGGCAGGCTATCAGCAGCTTCAAGGAGCCGATGATCTGCGCGGCAGATTGAAACACATCGGTGTCCAGGCCGATGGTGACGTAGCTGGCGCTTCAAGGAGCCGATGATCTGCGCGGCAGATTGAAACGCTCGTTGATGTAGCTACGGCTCAAGTTGAACCGCCCTTCAAGGAGCCGATGATCTGCGCGGCAGATTGAAACTAGCCGGGACGGCGACCTCGACAGCATGTACACGGTCTTCAAGGAGCCGATGATCTGCGCGGCAGATTGAAACTCTGGAAACTGGCACTCTTTATGTGGCTGTCGTTTCCTTCAAGGAGCCGATGATCTGCGCGGCAGATTGAAACTCTGGAAACTGGCACTCTTTATGTGGCTGTCGTTTCCTTCAAGGAGCCGATGATCTGCGCGGCAGATTGAAACTCGGCTCGGTTGTCTCTGAGTCTACGCTCTCTGCTCGTCTTCAAGGAGCCGATGATCTGCGCGGCAGATTGAAACTATGACAGTGTCTCCGTCTCTGTAACTCCTACGGACTTCAAGGAGCCGATGATCTGCGCGGCAGATTGAAACATCAATGGCTCACGATATCTTAGAGCTTCCCAGCGTCTTCAAGGAGCCGATGATCTGCGCGGCAGATTGAAACGAAGCAGTGGCCAGACGCCAATATCGGGATCGCCACTCTTCAAGGAGCCGATGATCTGCGCGGCAGATTGAAACTGGGCCAGCGAGACAGCAGCCGGCGCCCGGCTGAATGAGCTTCAAGGAGCCGATGATCTGCGCGGCAGATTGAAACTGAAACACCCTGCCCACATCGAGCCAGCCCGGCCCGCTTCAAGGAGCCGATGATCTGCGCGGCAGATTGAAACGCTTACGGCTGCATACACTCCGTATCTGTCCAGCCGTTCAAGGAGCCGATGATCTGCGCGGCAGATTGAAACACGGGAAGATGGGGCGATATTGCAAGTTTCGTCGCACTTCAAGGAGCCGATGATCTGCGCGGCAGATTGAAACATCAAAGCACCAGGAGGAGCATTACCAGATTACGAACTTCAAGGAGCCGATGATCTGCGCGGCAGATTGAAACACTTACCCTTGCCGCCCTTGTCGTCATCAGAGGGCGCTTCAAGGAGCCGATGATCTGCGCGGCAGATTGAAACCTAACACTGATGATACGCAAGGGCAAGAGCGGAGCTGGGCTTCAAGGAGCCGATGATCTGCGCGGCAGATTGAAACAGTGTGGCAACCCCAGCAGCTGGCGTAGATATCCCCGCCTTCAAGGAGCCGATGATCTGCGCGGCAGATTGAAACTCGATGCTGCAATCGGCACAAAAGGAGATGGAACTTCAAGGAGCCGATGATCTGCGCGGCAGATTGAAACAAGAAATTCACCAACTGGTAGGCCAGCTGGTCTGGCCTTCAAGGAGCCGATGATCTGCGCGGCAGATTGAAACCTCGCGCATGATGGCCTCGGCCTCGGGCAGCCGGGCTTCAAGGAGCCGATGATCTGCGCGGCAGATTGAAACTCCACCACCGGCCCGCGTTACTACAATCCGCACTCCCTTCAAGGAGCCGATGATCTGCGCGGCAGATTGAAACCCACTCCGGCACCGGCAACGAATGTGATTGCCGAGCTTCAAGGAGCCGATGATCTGCGCGGCAGATTGAAACATCGTGGGATCAGGGGTGATCGTGGGATCAGGGGTGACTTCAAGGAGCCGATGATCTGCGCGGCAGATTGAAACAGCGACCCGGACCATATCGACCGACGACGAGAGGGGTGCGCTAAACATAAGGTGAGCGAGTCCGGGGCGCG
>NZ_JAIEWN010000020.1:0-19055 GCF_019599295.1 Oscillochloris sp. ZM17-4
CGACGAGCAGCTCGCCCAGGCGCTCGCTGCGCGCCGCCCCGCTCAGCGCGCCGGTCAGCGGCGTGTCGGGGATCTCCAGGCCCAGCAGATCGTTCAGCAGCGGCAGCTGCTCGGCCAGCTCCGGCGCGGCGGCCCGCGCCTGATCCAGCGCCCGCGCCCGCCGCTCGGCCGGGCCGGACGCCGCACCGAGGCCGAAATAGGCGCTGAACAGGTCGCGCCAGGCCCGGTAGGGCGCGTCCCCCTCGGCGCCGAGCCCGGCGCCGCTCAGCAGATCGGCCCCGCCCGCGCGCAGATCCTCGGCCAGCTCGGCCACCAGGCGCGACTTGCCGATGCCCGGCTCGCCCGTGATCACCGCCACGCCGCCCGCGCCCGCCCGCAGCGCCTGGGCCGCCCTGGCGAGCGCCGCGCGCTCCGCCGCGCGGCCGACCAGAGGCGCCGCGCGGGGCGGCGTCCGCCCGGCGGATGCCAGGGTGCCTATCAGCTGGTAGACCTCGACCTCCTGCGGCTTGCCGCGCACGCGCATCAGCGGCAGCGCGCGCCAGGCGAAGCCCTCGGCGGCCGCCCGCTGGAGCTGGCCGCCCGCCAGGATCTGGCCGGGGGCCGCCGCGCTCATGAGCCGGCAGGCCATGTTCACCTCATCGCCCAGGACACCGTACGCGCAGCGCGAGACGCCGCCATAGGGGCCGGCGCGCATGGTGCCCAGGCTGAGCCCGATCCGCACCGCGCCCTGCTGCGGCGTCACCTCCAGGTCGCGCAGCTCCAGCGCGGCCCGCAGCGCCCGCGCGGCGTCGTCCTCGTGGGCCAGCGTCGCGCCGAAGGCCGCGTAGAGATAGCCGCCCTTATCGGCCATCGTCACATCGACCAGCGCGCCCTCGTAGCGCGCCACGGCCTGCTGGACCCGCCGGATGTAGCGGTCAAGCTGCGCGCCGGCCGCGTCGGCCTCGTAGTCCAGGCCGCCGAACTGGAGCATCAGGGCCGTGGCCGGGCGCAGCTCGGCGAGCAGCGGCGCGCCGCCGCGGCGCAGGCGGACGGGCGGCGGCAGCCAGGGGCGCAGCGCCGCCTCAGGGATGTCTGGGCGTGGCCAGGCGTGGCCGGCGGGGGCGATAGGCCTGGCCAGGGCGGAGATGCTGGCCGCCCGCGCGCCGGTCTGCGGGTCGGCGCGGCGCGCGGCGATGATCACCGCCGGACGCAACAGATCGAGGGTCGCGTCATCGACGATCACATCGGCCTGCTCGGCCAGCTTCGCGCTGGCGGCCAGCCGGTCGAGCGTGCTGCCGGCAAGGGTATCAAGCAGCTGGATCGCCGGGTCGCCGATCTGGAAGCGCCGCACCGCGCCGTAGGCGATCGCCGTCTTCACCCGCAGGGCCGCCGGGCCGCCGGGGGTCGGGGTGGCGTCGAACACGCCCATGGCCTCGCGCATGGCCAGCGCGCAGGCGACGGCGCGGTGGGCCGCCCCCAAACCCCAACCCTTAACCCCCAACCCCCGATCAGCGAACCAGCAGGTCATCGCATCGCCGCTAAAGCTGATCACGCTGCCGCCGAAGGCCTCAATCTGGGCGATCAGCACCGAGTAGACCTGGTTGAGCAGCGCGGTAAGCTCCTCGGCGCCGCGGCGCGGGCCGAGCGCCTGGGTGAAGGTGTCAGTAAGGGGGGTGAAGCCGGTGACATCAGTGAAGATCACCGCGCCGAGGGCGCGGCCGGGGAGCGGCGCGCCCAGGGCGAGCGCGGCGCGCCGATCCTGAGGCAGGTAGGCCTGCGGATCGTCTTGCATGGGTGTCGCCAGGTAGAGAAGCAGCCGGGCCTGGGGCGGCGCGGGTATGTCGCGCTATCCCAGGCCCGGCCATCATCGCAAACGAAAGAGGGTCTATGCCGCGCTGGTGTGGTCGTTGTTGCCCAGCAAGCTCATCGACACGCGCAGCAGGGCCAGGTCATCGTTCGAGACACGGGCGAGGGCCGCATCGTCAGCGGAGACGGCGCCGGTGATCAGCAGGAGCGCGCGCAGGCCAGCCGGCCACGACGAGTCGCCGGGGGCATCGGTGCGGCGGGCGTGCCAGCTCTCCGCGCCGGGCGGCGGAAGGATTAGGGCATATGGGGTATGTCGCGCAGGAGGCATGATCACTCCTCTCGTTGATACTTAAGAGATAGTGTAGAGCCAAGCGCCGCCCCCGTCAAGGGGATTATGAGCGATGCCAGCTTCGCTGGCATCGTTCCACGCCACCACTATCAGAGCAGCGCGGTAAGATCATCGAGGATGTAGGTCGGCTGGTGGGGCGCAGCGGGCAGGTCGGCGCGGGAGCTGTCGCCGGTGAGCACCAGCGCCGTGTCCATGCCGGCCTCGGCGCCCATGGCGATGTCGGTCATCAGCCGGTCGCCCACCATCAGGCAGCGCTCGGGGGGGATGCCGATCATCGCGCTGACCGTGCGGGCCATGATCGGCGAGGGCTTGCCGACATTCACCTCGCAGCGGGTGTTGGCGCAGGCCTCGATCGCCGCGATAATCGCCGCCGCGTCGGGCTCGCCGCCGCCGGGCACCGGGCAGAAGCGGTCGGGGTTGGTGGCCACCAGGCGCGCGCCGGCCCGGATGGCGTCAAAGGCCACCTGGAGCTTGTGGTAGACAAAGGTGCGGTCGAACGACGCGATCACGAACTGCACCTCGCCGGCCCGCTCGCTGATCGGGAAGCCCGCCGCCGTCAGCTCGTCGATCAGCGGCTGCTCGCTCACCGGGTAGACGACCGCGCCCGGGGCGTTGGCCTTCAGCCACTCGACCATCACATAGGTGGTGTTCACCACCTCGGACAGGTCGGCATGGATGCCGAACTTCGTCAGCTTGGCCACGTACTGCGCGCGGTTCTTCGTCGGGTTGTTCGAGAGAAAGGCCACCCGTCGTCCGTCGCGGCGCAGCCGGGCGAACAGCTCGACCGCCCCCGGCAGCAGGATGTCCCCCAGGTAGACCGTGCCATCCAGGTCGAAGATATAGCCCTCGTAGGCGGGGATCTGAGTCATTGCAAAAAACCCACATGATGGTGCCGCGCCGTGTCAGGCGAAGGCGGCACAGCGAAAACAGCAGGGCCACGTCATGGTCACTCGCCCGGCCCGTACACGGGCGGGCTAGAATCTGCGAATGCCGCCTGTGCGGCATTCCAAAGCCCACGAAGGTGGGCTTCGCCAAATGCGAGCCCGCGACTTCAGTCGCCGGGCGGGCGGATGCGGGAACAATGACGCGACACAGCGAAAACAGCTCCCCGGCTGGCATCACTTCGCGCAGGGCTCAGTATAGCCGATCGGGGCCGCGAGCGCGCTGCTGATGGCGGCGCGCAGATCGCTGAGGGTGGCCGGCTTGCCGAGGTAGACTGAGGCGCCCGCCCGGTAGGCCTGGCGCTCCACCGACGGCTCGGCCGAGATCATAATGAAGGGCACCGCCGAGCGCTCACGCAGGGCGCGGAGCAGATCGAGCCCGCTCATATTCGGCATGCGGTTATCGCTGATCACCAGGTCGGCCGGGGCGGCCAGGAATGCCGTCAGGGCAAGCTGCCCGTCGGACGCCGCGATGACCTGGGCGTCGGGGAGAATGTGCTCAATCGCGCGGATGAGGAAGGCGCGCACGCCAGCCTCATCTTCAACCAGGAGGACCCGCATAGACGTGCTCGCTCTCTAAGATGCTGCGGCCTCGCTGCCGTGTCGCAGCTAGGGCTTATATGAACGCCCCTCTCCTGTGTATTTGTGAGCAATTTGGAGCGCCTTAGCTGTCTAATCTGTCATCTCTGCGCGAGGCGCGCATCGCCCGCAACGCACCAACGAGCAGCCTGTGGTATATTTGTGCTAGGGAGTTGGTTCACAGGAGCAGATATGATGCAGCAGCGCAACCGCCTCGGCGTGATCACCAGCGGCTCACTCACAGAGGGGCTCACCGCGCGCCTGGAGGCCCGCGAGAGCGTTGAGGATATGCGCGTCGGCAAGTTTGTGGTCGTCCAGGGCGAGAAGCACGAGTTCTTCTCGATGATCACCGACGTGGTGCTGGAGGCGACCAACCAGAAGGTGCTGATCGACCCGCCCCACGGCGACGCCTTCATCCACGAGGTGCTCGCCGGCACCTCCACCTACGGCACGCTCCAGATGAAGCCGCAGCTCATGCTGCCCACCGACCGCGCCGAGAATATGCTGCCGGTGAAGACAATCCCCCGCCACTTCTCGCCGGTCTTCGAGGCCGAGGAGGGCGACTTCAGCCGGGTCTTCGGACAGGCCGACGCCACCCACTTCGAGGTGGGCCGGCCGCTCGACATGGACGTGCCGGTCTGCATCAACCTGGAGCGCCTGGTCGAGCGATCCAACGGCATCTTCGGCAAGAGCGGCACCGGCAAGAGCTTCCTGACCCGCCTGCTGCTCTGCGGCACCATCCACGCCGGGGTCGCCTCCAACCTGATCTTCGACATGCACAACGAGTATGGCTGGGAGTCGCGCGCTGAGGGCGGCAGCTTTGTGAAGGGGCTGCGCCAGCTCTTCGGCAGCGATGTGCTGGTCTACACGCTCGACCCCGAGTCGTCACGGCGGGGCCACTACGACGGCGATGTGGTGATCGGGCTCGACCAGATCGAGGTGGAGGACGTGACGCCGCTGGAGCAGGAGCTGAACCTGAGCAGCACGGCGACCGAGTCCTCGTACCTGCTGTACGACAAGTTCAAGAAGCGCTGGATGCGCGAGCTGCTGGACATGGACAGCGCAGCGGTGCAGGAGTTCGCCGAGAGCACCGGCGCCCACGCCGGGGCGATCGGCGCCCTCAAGCGCAAGCTCAGCCAGATCACCCGGCTCAACTTCATCCGCGACCAGGCCGACTTCTCGACGATAGATCGCCTGATCGAGGCGCTGGCCGCCGGGCGCCATGTGGTGCTAGAGTTCGGCCAGCACAGCAACAGCCTCGTCTACATGCTGGTCGCCAACATCATCACCCGGCGCATCTACCGGCGCTGGGTGGATCAGACCGAGAAGTTCATCCACTCGAAGAACAGCGCCGACAAGCCGCGCCCGCTGATGATCACCATCGAGGAGGCCCACAAGTTCCTCAACCCGGCCACGGCCAAGCAGACGATCTTCGGCACGATCGCCCGCGAGCTGCGCAAGTATAGCGTGACGCTGCTGGTGGTCGACCAGCGCCCGTCCTCGATCGACAACGAGGTCATGAGCCAGCTGGGCACGCGGATCACGGCCCTGCTCAACGATGACAAGGACATCGACGCGGTGTTCACCGGGGTGAGCGGGGGCAGCGGGCTGAAGGCGGTGCTGGCGACCCTTGACAGCAAGCAGCAGGCCCTCGTGCTCGGCCACGCCGTGCCGATGCCGGTGGTGATCCGCACCCGGCCCTACGACGACGCGCTCTACGCGGCGGTGGAGCGGCGCGGCCCGCGCCTGGTGCCCACGCCGGCCCGCTCCGCCCAGGAGGAGGTGGATGAATTATTCCCGGGCGGGTCATGCGCGAACCACGCGCCGCATTGATGCGCGCGCCGGGCATCCGTAGGGCCGAAGCATTTTTGGTGTGTGCGCCAGAGGCGCACACACCAAAAATGCTTCGGCCCTACAAATTGGATGCGGCGGCGGCGTCCAGCATCCAGACCACGTGGCCCCCGGCGGGGCGGACAACCTGGGCCGGGGTGGCGCGGGGGTCGTAGGGGCCGCGCAGGGCGGCGCGCACCTTGGCCGCCTTGTCGGCGCCCGCCACCAGGAAGATCGCCGTCGCGGCGCGGTTGAGCGCGGCCGGGGTCAGGCTGATCCGCGTGGGCGGCGGCTTGGGCGAGCCATCCACGGCGACGGCGAGCTGCTCGGCCGGCGCGTCAAGCTGCGGGAAGCCGGGGAAGAGCGAGGCGGTGTGGCCGTCCGGCCCCATGCCCAGCACGGCGATGTCGATCTGTCCGCCGTGCGCGGCCAGCAGCGCCTGGAGCTGGCGATCATACACCGAGGCGGCCAGATCCGCCGTGGCGGAGAAGGTCGGCACCGGGTAGACCTGCGCGGGCGGGATGGGCGCATGGTCGATCAGGGTCTGGCGGGCCATCAGGTAGTTGCTGTCGGGGTCGTCGAAGGGCACGTAGCGCTCGTCGGCCCAGATCAGGCTCAGGCGCTCCCAGGGCACGCGGGCGCGCAGCGGCTCGGCGACAAGCAGCCGGTGGACGTGGGGCGGCAGCGAGCCGCCCGAGAGGGCCAGCAGACAGCTGCCGCGGGCGGCCACCGCCTCGGCGGCCAGCCCGGCGATGCGCTCGGCGGCGGCGGCGGCCAGCGCCTCGGCCTTCGGAAAGATCAGAACCTCTGGCTCGTGCATAGCTACTCCCGGATTGCAGATTGCAGATTGCAGATTGAGCGCCCGGTTCTACAACCCACAATCCACAATCTGCAATCTGCAATCTGCAATCAGGCGGATCGCCTCGGCGCGAGCCGCCTCGTGGGGCTCGGCGCGCATGTAGCTGCGGCAGGCGCCCCAGTAGCTGGCCAGCAGCCGCAGGGCCGGCAGGCGGCGCTGCTCCGCCTCGCTGAGCGGCCCGGCCGACTGGTAGCCCTCAAGCAGCCCCTCGCGCCATGTGGCCGGGTGGGCCGCGCTCAGGCCGCAGGCCAGGTCGTAGATCCCATCGCCGCCCACGTAGAAGCCCGGGTCGATAAAGGCCTCCAGGTGGACGTTCTCGCCGGATGTGCAGCGGGCGGCATGCGGGCCGAAGCCGCCGTGGATAAGCACCGGCTGCTGGCAGTCGAGCAGCGGGCTGTCGAGCAGGGCGGCCACGGCGGCCCGCTCGGCCTCGCCGAAGACCAGGGCGTCGGCGGGGGGGGCGGCCAGGCGGCGGCCGATCTGGCGCAGCACCGCGCGCCACGTCTGCTGCGGCCAGCGCCCGGCGGGCGTGGGCCGCCCCGCGCCGCCCGCCGTGATCCGGTGCATCCGGCGCAGCGCCCGCCCCGACTGACGCCCCGCCCCGCGCAGCAGCGGCCCGTCCGGCAGCTGGCCGGCCGTACACCCCGGCACATAGGACTCCAGCGTGAAGGCGAAGGGCACCAGCGCCCGCGAGAGGTCGCGCTGGATGATCCTGGGGGCCGGCAGGTTGTGGCCGGCCAGCGCCCGCATCACATAGACGTAGGCCGCGAGGTCGTCCTCGGGCGACACGCGCAGGATCAGGTGCGAGCTCGGCAGGCTGATCCGCACCAGGAGGTGGTCGGCTGTCTGCCCGTGCAGGCGCACCTCCAGGGGCCGCAGGTTGAGCGAGCGCACCACGATCGCGGTGTAGTCGCCCAGGCGGCTCAGCGAGCGGCGCCAGGCGTCGCTCAGACCCTCCTCCGACGAGGGCGAGATATAGTGGTTGAGATGGGAGTATGACATAGGTATCGTACGCCGTAGGGTCGCAGCAGCGCGGCGCTGCTGCGACCCTACGGCGCGGCCTGCACCTGGGGCAGCACGAAGCGCAGGGCGCGGGCGCTGGAGCGGTCCACCACCCACACGCTGCCGTCGGGCGCCACCGCCATGCCGCTCGGGCTGTTTAGCGAGGCCAGGTCGGAGCCGGCGCCGCCCCAGCGCAGCAGCACGTCGCCGCGCAGGTTGGCCGCGAGCACCTGCTGGCGGCTCGGCACGCTCACATACACCGTCCCGTCGGGGCTGGCCGCGATCGAGGGGTCGTCATAGGTGTTCGGCTTCCACCCGCTCACCTGCCAGGTGACGATCGGGATGGGGCCGACCTGGCCGCTGCCGTCGGGCGCGAAGACCTGCACCCGCCCGTTCCAGGTGTCGGCCACGTAGACGTTGCCCTGGGCGTCCACGGCCACGCCGGTGGGCTCGTTGAAGGCACCCAGGTCGGAGCCGGCGTAGCCCCACTGGTAGCGGTAGACGCCCTGCTCGTCGGTGACGACGATGCGCTTGTTGCCGGTGTCGGCGATGTAGACATTGCCCGCCGAGTCCACGGCCACGCCGCGCGGGCCGAAGAAGCCGAGCGGCGCGGCCTCATTCTTCGCCTTGTCCCCGTCCGTGATCGTCGCCTTCCGCCCGTCGCCCAGGTCCTGCTCGCCGCTGCCCCAGCTGGCGACCGCCCGGCCGTCGGGGGCGTACTTCACGATCCGGGCGTTCCAGGTGTCGGCCACGTACAGGTTGTCCTGGGCATCCACGGCCACGCCGCGTGGCTCGTAGAGCTTGCCGAGCTCGCTGCCGAGGCCGCCGAAGCTGCGGATCAGCTCACCACTGGCGCTGAAGACGTGGATCTGGTGGGAGCCGGTGTCGGCCACGTACAGGTTGCCCTGGCCGTCCACGGCGCCGCCGGTGGGGCTGCTGTTGCCGGCAGGCATGCTGGCCAAGGTCTGGGCCACCAGGCGCAGGTCAGCCGTGCCGCCCGCCGACGCCGACGCCTCGCCCACGCCGCCGGCCAGATCCTTGCGCAGCCAGACCTCCATCTCGCGGGCGCCGGGCGTCAGCGACTCGGGCAGCTTGCGATAGATCAGAAACGTGTAGAGCGTGTCCCAGTTATCGCGCTGGAGCGGCCAGAGGATGGGCGCCAGCGGGCCATACACCTCCGCGCTGATGTCGCGCCCGCAGCCGCCGCGCCCGCCCTCATCGGTGGGGGCGGCCGTCAGGATGGCCTGGCTCGTCCAGGTGCTGTAGTAGAACTTCTTATAGCCGGGGTCGTTCGGCGAGCACTTCTGGCCCTCCGGGAACCACCAGTTGAACACGCCGGTCGGGCCGTAGGGCTGGACGTAGTTCTGCTCCAGGGCGTTGCGCACATCGTCGGAGACGTGCGGCTTGTAGAGCAGCACGACCGGCGCGGCGGCGGTGCTGCCGTCGGGCATGGTCACATCGAAGGTGCTCGGCCCCGGGCTCCTCTGGAAGGTGTCCTTCTTCGTCCACACCAGGCTCTGAAAGTCGCGCAGGTACCACTGGAGCGGCCAGGCCAGCGAGCCGTCGCCGTTGTCGTCGCCGCTGTCGATGAAGACGGGCATGCTCAGGCCGCCGGTGGCGTCCTTGGCCGTGCGGCTGTTGCGGGTCAGGTTGGTGGCCAGCTCGCGGATGTCGGCCACATAGCGCGGCACGTCGGGGGCGGTCTGGGTGTAGACCAGCAGCTCGACGGGGGTGTCGGGGTGCTCGTAGACGGCCATCCAGGTGGAGCGCAGGGTGTAGGCGCCGATCAGGCCGGCCACGGTGAGCCCGCAGAGGGCCAGCACGGCCCGCCCGCCGGCCCGGCTGGCCAGGGTGAGCAGGCCGTAGATCAGGGCGCCGGCGATGATCAGCGGCACGAGGCCCTGGAGCAGGTTGCTCTGGGCGCCCTGCCCCGAGGCCGGCAGCCCCAGCCGCCACAGGGCCACGCCGATGGAGACGAGCGCCAGCAGCGTGCCGAGCGGGGCGAAGATAATTGCAGATTTCAGATTGGAGATTGCAGATTGCTGTGCGCCCTCTGACGCCTCTGCGTTGATCGACGTGGCAATCTGCAATCTGCAATCTACAATCTGCAATAGCCTCCCCAGCGCCCAGGCCGCCAGCAGGTTGCCCGGCAGGGCCATGTGGACGAGCAGCCAGGGCATCTTCTCGCCGGCCCACGAGAAGAAGATCACCGCGCTAATAAACCAGAAGGCCAGCAGCAGCGGGGCGAGCGGCCAGGGGGAGGAGGCAGGAGGCTGGTGGCTGGTGGCAGAGGGTGGGGCGGCGGCCATTTCAGCGTGCTCATCCGCGTTCGCGGCGAGCGCCCTCGGTGATCTCCCGGCCTCCCCATCGTCCTCATCATCCTCCACTATCTCCTGCTCGTCCTGCCCCCTGCCTTCTACCTCCTGCCCCCTGCCTCCTGCCTCCTGCCTCCGCTGCCTGGTCACGATCACCCGCCGCACCACCGCCGCGACCATCGCCACCACCACGCCGACCCCGCTCAGCACAGCCAGCGGCTCGTAGAGCGGCAGCTGCATCAGGTAGTAGAACCAGGGCTGGTCGCCGCGGGCGTACTCCTGCTGGCTGCCGAGCCAGTAGGCCAGCCCGGCATAGAGCCCGTCGATCGCGCCGCGCGGGTAGGCGAAGAAGGTCGTGTACTCTACCAGGTAGATCGCCGCCAGGACGCCCAGGGCCACCCAGACGCTGCGCCGATCCTCGCGCCAGGTCGTCAGCAGGCGCTCGGTCAGGATGGGCCGCGGGTCCCAGAGGCCCTGGCAGAGCCAGGCCATAGCCAGGGCCGAGGCGATCAGGAAGGCCTTCTCGCCCAGGTAGAGCCCCTTGCCGATCGGCAGCGGCGGGTTGAGCAGCATCAGCGGCAGGCAGAGGGCGAAGACGCCGATCAGGCCCCAGTGCAGGTAGCGGGCGAATCGGCTCTCGGCCAGCAGGCGCATGAGCAGGAAGACGCCGAAGATGAAGAACAGGATGTAGTAGAGCTCGTGGGTGCCCATGGCCAGGGCGACGGCGGCGGCGGTGAGGTAGAGCCAGCCGGGCCGGCCGCTGTCGAGCCAGCGAAGCGCCCCGATGAACATCCAGATCTCCCAGAGCACCATCAGGCCATCGTGGCGGGCGAAGCGCGTGAAGTAGAGCAGCGAGGGCGAGAAGGCCAGCAGGGCGGCGGCGATCAGCGCGCCGCGCCGGCCCAGGTAGGGCCGCAGCCACCAGGCCGAGGCGACCATGCCGATCCCGGCCACGGCCATGGGCAGGCGGGCCTGGGCGTCGCCGTCGCCGAACAGGAAGTACGAGGCCAGGGTGAGTATGTACAGCACCGGCCCGTGGTACACCGGGTCGTAGCAGTAGGTGGGCGCAGTCACGCCGCCCCAGCAGTTGAAGCTGCCGGCGCCGGTGTAGAAGCGCCAGCTCGACCAGGCGTGGATGCTCTCATCGTGGTGCATGGCCATCTGGCCCAGGCCCCACAGGTGCGCGATCACGCTCAGGGCGACGATCGCCAGGTAGGCCGCGATCTCCCAGTTGACCCGTGAGAGGCTCATGGCACGCTCGAAGGGCGTTGCGGCGGCCCGGCGCGGGAGGGTGTCTACTGCCATAGGTGTCGCTAACCTACCTCGGCCCCTCACCCCCCAGCCCCCTCTCCCTCAAAGGGAGAGGGGGATCCGCGCCAGCGGCGGGGGTGAGGGCCTTCTACATTACGGATTTGCCCCATCAAGCGCGCCGCCGAGGCCGACGCCGATCTGGCTGGCGATCTCGGGGCGCACGGCCACAACAAAGTCGGACGACCCGAGCGGGTAGCCGGTCTCGCGAAACATCAAGAACTTCCAGAGCCGCGCGTCCACATCGCGGTCGAACGGCGCGCGCAGGAGCTGGCCGAGCAGCGAGACGCTCTCCAGGGGCGCGTCGTGCCAGCCCGGCGACAGCCGGTAGATCTGGTCCTCGGGGAACCACCAGCGCAGCGGGTAGCGCTGGATCACGAAGCCGTCGAGCAGCTGGCGGTTCTGCGGGTACTGCGCCAGGTTCTCGTCGAGCATCAGCACCGCCATCACGTCATCGCCGGGCGGGCCGGCCAGCTGCTCGGGGGTGCGCTGGGCCTTGCTGAAGTCACGCATATACCAGAGCCATACCGTCTCGTTGTCATACATCACCGGCATGGCCAGCCCGTTGCCGCGCCGTCGCGAGGCCTCCTCCAGCCGGCGGACGACCCGCATCACATCGGGGGATGTCTGGGTGTAGACCAGCATCTCCACCGGGGTGTCGCCGTTCTGGTAGGCCAGGCGGTAGGCGCTGCGCGCGGTGTAGAGCGCCCCGCCGACGGCGACGCAGATCGCCAGGGCCGCGATCGCCCAGCGCGCGCCCCAGCGCAGCCCGGAGCCCACCGTCAGCAGGGCCAGAAGCAGCAGGCCAAAGAGCATCGCGGCCCAGGGCTGGAGCAGGGCGCTCTCGCCAAAGCCGACGATCGCCGTCATCAGCACGTAGCACAGGGCGAGGATCACGGCGAAGAGGGCCGCAAAAAGGCTGAAGGCTGAAGGCTGAAGGCTGAAGGCTGAAGGCTGAAGGCTGAAGGCTGAAGGCGGTGAGGTAGGATCGTCTGTCTCAGGATCAATCAGCGCGGCGCCCTGGATGCTGCGCTGGAAGGCCCAGGCGGCGAGCAGCACCAGCGGCAGGGCGACGTGGGTGGTCAGCCAAGGCATCTTCTCGCCGGCCCAGGAGTAGATCACGAGGGCGCCCACGGCCCACCAGGCGATGAGCAGAATGCTGAATGTTGAATGCTGAATGTTGAATGCCGGGCTGCGCCAGCGACGGATGGTGTCCCACAGAATCAGGCCGAAGCCGATCAGCCCGAAGAGCAGCAGCAGTGGCTCGTAGATAGCGAGCTGGACGAGGTAGTAGTAGCGCGGCTGGCCGCCGCGCTGGACGTTATGCTGGGCCAGCCAGTAGAGCAGCGAGCCGCTGGTGCCGGTGATCAGGCCGAGCAGGTTGGTGAAGAAGGCGGTGAAGAAGAGCGCGTAGACCGCGCCGAAGATCGCCAGGGCCACCAGCCAGCGCCGGCCCTCGCCCAGGCTGGCGAACACGTCGGCCACCGGATCGCCCCCCTCACGGGCGGCCCGCCAGGGGCTCTGCCCACCGCGGCCCCAGATCGCCCACCAGAGGCCGCCGAGCGTGGCCAGCCCCAGGCCCAGCCCCAGCAGCACGGCGGGGTGGCCCACAAACTTCCCGAGATCCTGCAGGTAGAGGCCGAGGTTCGCCAGCAGGCCGCGACCGCCGTCGTTGTCGGCGCGGTTGCGGATGCGCAGGGCGTAGCCGTTATCGTCCGTCTCAAGCGGCCGCCAGCCGAAGAGCGGGCCGGGCGTGAACTGCATCTCGCCGGTCTGCGGGTCGCGGGTGGCGTTATGTCCGCCATCGACCAGCGCCTCGCCGGGGAGCACGAAGGCCAGGATGACCGCCGCCACCGCCAGGGCGCCCAGCACCGCCACGCCGGGCCGGTAGACCCGCCAGAGGAAGGCCAGGGCCAGCGGCGCGCCCATGATCAGCAGGAAGAGGTAGCTCGTCTCCTGGTTCACATACATCAGGCCGAAGGCCAGTGCGCCGGCGTAGAGCCAGGCCGGGCGGCGGGTGCTGGCGTAGCGCACGATCGCCGCGAAGACCAGCATCTCACAGAGCACCGAGTAGATGTCGTGGCGGATGAAGCGCCCGTAGTAGAGGAAGACCGGCGAGATCAGCAGGTAGACGGCGGCGGCGAGGGCGGCCAGCCGGCCGATCTCGCGCCGGATCAGATAGGGCGTCAGCGTGAGCGCGGTGCCGGCCAGGGCCGCGCCAAGCCGCGCGGTGAAGTCGTTATCGCCGAAGAGCCAGTAGCAGAGCGCCCCGATATGGTAGAGCAGCGGCCCGTGCAGCAGCGGGTCGTGGATGTAGCCGCGCCCGCTGTAGAGGAACCAGGAGTAGGCGGCGTGGAGCGTCTCGTCGTGGTGCAGCGCGCGATCGCCCAAGGCCCAGAGGTGAGCCAGCAGCGCCAGCAGCCCCAGCCCGAGGTAGGCCAGCTGCTCCATGGTGAGCGCCCATGCCCGCGCCGATGGTGCGTGCTGTGTGGCGGCATCGCCTGAGCTCGCCGCCGCTTCGGCGACCTGGGGACGAGGCAGATCGAGGGTTGACATCGCACCTCAGAAAAGGGAACAGGGTATCGGGGACAGGGGACAGGTATATGGCCGAGATCATTATCGCGGGCATTGTACACGAACGAGGATGCAGGGGCAAGATAGCACACGCGGCGCAACGATGTTGCGCCGCGTGTGTCGTCTTGTCCTGCGGGGTGACGGCTACGCCGGCTCCAGGGTCAGCACCTCGGCGGTGTCGCCCTCGACGGCGGCGCGGCTCCAGAGCATCGGGCAGTAGCCGCCGTCGCGCCAGGCCTCGGCCATGTCGCTGTAGTGCTTGCTGGCCGGGTGGCCGCTCTGCCCGGCGGGCAGGATCACCCGCGAGTTATCCCATGCGCCCACGTCGATGATCTGGCGGTAGGAGGGCGCGTTGAACACCGGCCCGGCCGGGCTGTTGCGCGGGGTGTAGGCCTGGTTCACCGTGTCGATATCGCCGCCGGCCGGCCAGGGGCCGCGGTTGAAGAGCCGGGAGAGGGCGGCCACGCCGCCCAGCGGGTGGCGCAGGGTCAGCCGGTGGATCTGGCCGTAGCGCCAGCGGGCCGGGTCGGCCCCCAGCCGGCGCAGCTCAGCCACGGCGCGAGAGAGCGCCGTCTGGAGCAGGTCGTCCCAGGTGCGCCCCGGGCCGAGCCAGGGGTCGGGGCGGCCGGGCGCGGGCGCGGCGGCGATCCGCTCCAGCAGGCCGGGCAGCGCCCGCTCAAGGTAGTTATTGGCCGGGATGCTGGCGAAGGCGCCCAGCCCGGCCGTCGCGTCGAGCAGGCCGCCCAGCTCGGCGTAGGCGATGCGCAGCAGGTGGTGGCGCAGGCCGTCGTAGATCACGCCGGCCGCGCTGCCGGGGCCGAGCTCGCCGTCCCAGGCCGCCAGGATGTCGCGGGCCATGCGCTCGGTCGGCTCGTCCACCGGCAGGTCGGCCACCAGGCGGGCCAGTGCCAGGCCGGGCAGCGAGCGCACATCGTGGTGGATGCGCGCGAAGCTGCGCGGGTCGTGGCGCTCCTCGGCCACGATCAGCTCAGCGATCCGCTCGGCCCGGTAGTGGTTCAGCCACTCGCCCTTGAGCGCCGCGTGGAAGGGGTAGTCGGACCCGGCGACCCGGTTGTTGGCCGTCACCGCCATGCCGCCGGGCGGGTTGTAGGCGACGGGCATGGCCTCGGGCGGGATGAAGCCGCGCCACTCGTGGGAGCCGTCCCAGCCCGGCACCGGCAGCTGCCCATCGCTCGCGGCGCGCACCGGCAGCTTCCCGGCCAGGGTGTAGCCGATGTTCCCGTCCACATCGGCGTAGACAAAGTTCTGCGGCGGCACGTCCCAGTCGGCCAGGGCGGCGCGGAACTCGGCCCAGCTGCCGGCGCGGTTCAGGCCCAGCACCGCGCGGGTGATCCCGGGCGAGGGGTCGAGCGCCGTCCAGCGCAGGGCCAGGGCCTCGCGGTAGGACTCGGCCACATCCACGGGGCGCGACAGCGGGCCGGCCGCGGGGCCGGCGGCCGGGTCGATCACCGGGCCGTGGCGGGTGACGCGCACCTCCACCACGCTGGGCGCGGCCTGGCCCTTGACGACGATCTCCTCGCGGGCCGTCTCGGCGCGCAGCCACCCGCCCCGCCACTGGTAGCGCAGCGGGTCGGCCGGGTCGAAGCGCTCGATGTAGAGGTCCTGGTTATCGGTCATGCCGTTGGTAACGCCCCAGGCGATGCGGCGGTTGTGGCCCAGGATGATCCCGCAGGTGCCGGGGAAGGTGCTGCCGGTGGCGTGGTAGTCGCCGCCCTCCAGGTGGGCCAGGTACCAGACGCCGGGCAGGCCCAGGCCGAGGTGCGGGTCATCGGCGAGCAGGGGCCGCCCGCTGACGCTGCGCGCGCCGCCGACCACCCAGGCGTTCGAGCCCTGGGGGCCGCCGGGCTCGCCGGTGAAGGGCGCGGCGTCGGCCAGCATGCGCAGGGCCGCCGCGCCGATGGCCGGGTCGTAGACCACGCCGGGCGGCACGCTGATCGGTGCCTCGTCGGGGTAGCGCGGGGCGATCGCGGCGGCCCGCTCGGCGCCCAGGGCGGCCACGATCCGTGCGTTGAGCAGCTCGCTCGTCCAGTTCGCCGAGAGGCTGAGCGACATCATCTTGGGCCAGATCAAGATATCGACCAGATCCCAGGGCTGCGGCGTGAGGCCGAGGATGGCGAACTCAAGCGGCAGACGGCGGCTGTTCGCCGCCAGAAAGGCGTTCACCCCACCCACATAGGCGGCGAGGATCTCGCGGGTGTGCGCATCGAGCAGATCAACCTCGCGGCGGGCGACCCGCGAGAAGCCCAGGGTGCGGACGAAGGTGTCGGAGCTGAGGGCGACCGGGCCGAAGATCTCGGCGAGGCGGCCGTGGCCGGTGCGCCGGTTCAGCTCCATCTGCCAGAGCCGGTCCTGGGCGTGGACGTAGCCGAGGGCGGCGAACAGGTCGGCGTTGCCATCGGCGTAGATATGCGGGATGCCCCAGCGGTCGCGGCGCACCTCAGCGCGGGCGGACAGGCCGGGGAGGGCGGCCCGCCCGCTGGTGCGGGGCAGGGGGCGGCGCAGGGCGGCCGCCAGGCCGACGCCGGCCAGCCCGGCCGCCACCCCGGCGGCGATACCGACCGTGCGCCCGATCCGGGTGAGATCGATCATGGGATGCCTCTGCTACACAGACGCGCCAGGCGGCGCGCGGATAATCTATTGTGGTGCCGGGCGGGCGGCCTGTCAAACCCGCGCCTCCCATGCGATTATTGACAGACGTGGTATACTTAGTAGGTTCGCCAACATCATCGCTGTGAGATCTCGGACCATATCCCTCATCTATCCCACGGCCACACTTCGTCGCTCGAAGCATGTATGTTGTTATCGCCGGAGCGAGCGCGCTGGGCATACGCCCGGCCACCGGCCATTCGAGATTCGATGTGTGTTCCGTGGGCGGCAAGTGCGCCGCCCTCACGTGCTGCGCATAGGCGCATGAGGAGTTAGAGATGCAGGTCAAGCTTTTTGTCGGTAATCTGCCCTGGAGCGTCGGTGATGCTGAGCTGGGCGAGATCTTCGCCAGCCACGGGGATGTCCAGAGCGCGCGCGTGATCAGCGACCGCGACACCGGTCGCTCGCGCGGGTTCGGCTTCGTCGAGATGGAAGCTCAGGATATCACCGCCCTGATCCAGGCCACCGACGGCTACGAGGTCGACGGCCGCAACCTTCGCGTCAACCAGGCCGAGGATAAGGAGTCGGGGCGCCGTGGCCCGGGCGGCGGCGGCGGCGGTCGCGGCGGCTTTGGCGGGCGCCGCGAGCGCTACTAATCCTGGCCGGCGCTGGTGAGTTGCGCTTGCACAATGCGGAGGTGGGGGTTCGCCCCCGCCTCCGCATTGTTTCTGGTATCGCCGCGCCCACCGAAAGGCATGCCGATGACCACCCTTGATCTGAGTGTCCCCGATGAGCTGCGGCTCGTCCTGCGCGGGGCGGATGAGGACGCCATCCTCACCACGCTGCGCCGCTGGCCGCACTGGCTCCGCGCCGAGGTGGGGCACGACCCGGACAACGCCGCGCAGGTCCTCACGGTCACGCTGATCACTGATCGCGACCAGGAGGCGACCCTGCGCGAGATTCTGCGGCGCAGCTTTGGGATGACCTTCCCGCCTGAGGGCGGCGACGTTGCGATGCTGCCGGCGCCGCCGCCGAAGCCGCAGCGGCGCGGGCTCGCGGTGCGCCGGAGGCCGTGAGCCGGCTAGGCGCTGGCTGCGCTCGCGGCGATCTGGTCGAGGGCTGCGCGGGCCGGCCCGGCGGGCAGCCCGGCGAGGGCCGCACGGGCGGCCTCGGCGTGCCGGCCCATCTCCGCGCGCGCCGGCCCCACGCCGTGGCGGCGCACCTCATCGACGGCCCAGTCCCGATCGGCGCTGCCCCGGTTGAGGGCGAGCTCAAGGCGGTCGCCGTCGCCAACCGCCGCCGCGAAGATCAGCGGCAGGGTGGCCGCGCCGTGGCGCAGGCTCTCGCCGGCCAGGCTCGATCCGTTCGCCGAGCCTCGGGCGAAGTCACGCAGCTCGACCCCGACGCGCAGGGCCAGCCCGAGGGCGTGGCCGTAGGCCGCGAGAGCCTCGATCTGATCGGCGGGCAGCCCCCCGCAGGCCGCGCCGGCCTGGCAGGCCGCGGAGAAGAGCGCGGCCGCCGCGCCGCCGGTGTGGGCGAAGTACTGCTCGCGGGCCTTGTCGAGGGGGCGCAGCGCCGGCACGGGGGCGAGCTCGCTCTCGCAGATCCGCATCACCGCCTGCGAGTAGTAGCTGATCACCCGCGGGTCGGGGCTGCGCGCCATCTCGCCGGCGGCCAGGGCGAACAGGTAGTCGCCGACCATCAGCGAGAGCCCGTGGTTCCACTCGCCCCGGCGGGTCTGCCCGAGGCGGCGCTCCGCCTCATCGACCAGATCGTTGTGGGTGCGCGTGGCGGCGTGGATGAGCTCGATGGCGGCGGCGGCGTGGATCGTCTGCGCAAGCTGGTATGTGCCGACCTGTGCCGATAGCAGCACCAGGGCGGCCCGCAGGCGATCCTCGCCGGGCCGAAGCAGGTACGGGTCGGCTGCGCGGATCACCGCCGCGCGCGCGCTAGTTCGCGCACGCACGATCTGCTCGACCTGCTGCAGGTCGGCGGCGAGCTCAGGGGGCAGGGGCGGCTGTATCATTGCTCGTGGGCGGGCGGCCGTGTCCCGGGCACCCCGCGATGAGTGGCTATCGGTGCAGTACGATACCTGATCCGCTGTGGGGTGTCAACTTTTGACACCGTGAGCAGCGAGGCCCAGATGCATCCGTGTATCATTCAGGTGACGGATCTCTCACCAAGATCTCACGTGAATGTGCAACTGCGTGTGAGGTTATGATCGTACAATGTATGTGACGACAGAGACGATGAATGACCAGTCACTACACACGGGGGACACGATGCAGAGCATAACCAGCAGCGCCATCCGCCCGGCCCGCCTGATCCGCCGGGGCCTGGGCTTTCTCTTTCTCGGCGTCGGCATCGCCGGGGCGCTTCTGCCGATCATCCCCGGCTGGCCGGGGCTGTTCGTGGCCATCCTGCTCCTCGGCCGGCGCGACCCGGCGCTGCGCAAGCTGCACCTCGTCGGCCGCCGCGGCCTGCGCAGCCTGCGCACCGCCCGCGCACCCCACATGCGCCGCATCGGCCGCTGGCTCTCCGATCAGTACGTCGGCATGCGCCGCTCGATGACGCCGCACCTCATCCGGGCCGAGAAGATGTTCAAGTAGGGGTGGAGCAGCAGCCGCTCTGCGGCTGCTGCTCCACCCCTACTTGCGCATGCGCCCGACCGCCCGGCCGAAGATCAGCCCGAGGATCAGCAGCAGCGCCGCGCCGCCCAGCACCCCTACCAGCAGATGCGGCCAGCTGAGCGGCCCGCCCATCACCCACCAGGCCAGCAGGGCCGGCCCGCCGACCAGGGCCAGCCCCACCAGCAAGAGCGGCACCGCCCCGCGCAGGAAGAGCATCATTCGGCGCATCGCATCCCCGTTGTGCGTAGGGACGCAGCGTGCTGCGTCCCTACGGGC
>NZ_JAIEWN010000020.1:19155-24752 GCF_019599295.1 Oscillochloris sp. ZM17-4
CCGTGCCGCGCAGCTCGTCGCCCCCAGCCGAGCCGCCGAGCACCCCGCCCAGCGGGTCGGCCCCCTCGCCGCCGAGCACCCCACCCTGCGCCGCCTGCACGCCCGCGCGCAGCTTGCGCAGGGTGCTGTAGGCCGTGGCCATGGCGTCGAGCCGGATCTCCGGCGGGCTATCGCTGCTGGAGCAGATCACCTCGTAGTGCAGCTCGCTCTCGCGGGCAGCCTGCCCGACCATGGTCGTGATCGGCGCGGGCGCCGGGCGGGCCTCGCCCGAGCCGTCGCCGCCGAGCAGCAGCGCCCCGCCCGTGCTGATCAGCATCGCGCCGAGGGCGAATCCGCCGGTGGAGGTGCCGTCGAGCTGCACCTTGTACGATCCCACCGCCGGGCTGGGCACCACCACGATGTTGAGGTGCTTGCCGCTGTGGCCGTGGTCGCGCGCGCGGATGCGCCGCGAGCGCCGGCTGGGCGCGGTGTCCTCGGGGAAGGCCCCCAGCACGCCGGCCTGCGCCATCGGCGGGCCGGCCGGCGTCTGCACCCGCATCCGCACCGGCGAGGCGGTCATGATCACCAGCTGCGGCTCCTGGACCGGGGCCGCGCCCAGGGCCGGCGTGCGCACGCCGAGCTCGCCGAACAGCTGCGTCAGGACGGCCGGGTGGTCGGGCAGCGCGCCGTGGCTCACATTCACCGACGGCAGGTTCTTCGCCCGCGGGTGGCTGATCTGGGCGTTGGCCTGCAGCACGGTGTCGTCGCCGTCGCCCTCGACCTGGTCGCTGATCGGCACGCCGTCCGGGTAGAGCGCCGGGGTCGCGGGCGGCGTCGGCGGGGCGCCCACCACGATCTGGCGGATGGTGCTGAAGCCCACCCCGCTCAGCGTGGTGACGGCGGACACCTTGCTCAGCAGCGCCTCCACATTCGCCGGCAGGTTCAGGATATCCCCCCAGAGGTTGCGCTCGACCATGCGGTCCTCATCCTTAGGCGTCGGCGCGGCCCCCTGGCTGATCAGGTAGGTGTCGATCGGCAGCAGGTCGCGCACCGCCGGGATCTGGGTACGCATCGTGCGCAGCGGGTCGAGCTCAGTCTGGACGGGGTGGACGTGGCGCAGGTACCAGAGGTAGACGCCGAAGACCGTCTGCGTCGTCTGGTCGGCGCGGGTCACGCCGCTGCCCCAGCTGTAGTAGGCCTGGGCCGAGCCGCGGTGGGGCGTGCCGACGGTGATCAGCTGCGCGACATCGCCGGCGTAGCTCTGGCTCTGGATGTAGCTGCGGGCCACCAGGCCGCCCATGCTGTGGCAGATCAGAATCACCTTCGGCTGGCCGGAGCGCTGCTTGGCCCGGTCGATCCAGGGCTTGAGGTAGGTGATGGCGCTGTCCTTCACCGCCTTGCGCCAGTCGTAGAAGGCCACGAACAGATCCGTGTCGCGCACGTAGCCGGCCTTCTGGAAGCTCTCGACGAACTGCTTGCCGTAGCCGACGAAGGGCGGGAAGTCCCAGCCGCTCAGGGTGGGGCCGCGCCAGTCGAGCAGCACCGGTAGGTTGAACGATCCGGTGATCCCCGGGACGAACAGGACAGGTGTCTTGACCATGGTGCCTCCAAACGGAGGGTTAGGGAGGGACTCTCCCTCCCTAGAACCCACCCCTACTCCGGCCGGGTGGCGAGCTGGTGGCGGCTGAGGCGCGCGTAGGCACCGTCGCTGGCGAGCAGCTCGTCGGGGCTGCCGTCCTCAATGATCTGGCCCTGGTGCATGACGATGATCCGGTCGGCCCGGCGCACGGTGCTGAGCCGGTGGGCGATCACGATGCTGGTGCGGGCGCGCAGGATGCGCCCCAGGGCCTCCTGGATCAGCGTCTCGGTAGCAGTATCGATGCTGCTGGTGGCCTCGTCAAGCACCAGCACGCCCTCGGGGCTGAGGCAGAGCGCGCGGGCCAGGGCCAGCAGCTGGCGCTGGCCCACCGAGAGGTTCGCGCCGCCCGGCAGCACCTCGTAGTCGTAGCCGCCGGGCAGCTGGTTGATGAACCGGTCGGCGTTGGCCTCGCGGGCCGCCCGGCGCATGGCCTCGTCGCTGATGTCGTCGCGGTAGAGCCGGATGTTCATGGCGATGCTGCCCGCCAGGCAGACTGGGTCCTGCGGCACCACGGCCACGGCCCGGCGCAGGTCGGCCAGGGCGAGGTCGCGGATATTCACGCCGTCGAGGGAGACCGCGCCGCCCTGGGGGTCGTAGAAGCGGGCCAGCAGGCCGACCAGGCTGGACTTGCCGGCCCCGGTGGCCCCGACCACGGCCACGTTCTGGCCGGGCGGGATGCGCAGCGACACACCGCGCAGCACCGGCTCGCCGGGCAGGTAGGAGAACTGCACGTCGCGGAACTCCACCGCGCCGCGGATGTGAGGCAGGGCCGCCGGCCGCGCGGGCTCGCCGATCGAGGGCTTGGCGAGCAGGGTGCGCTGGATGCGCTCGGCGGCGCCGAGGCCGATCTGCACCGAGTTGTACTGCTCGGAGAGCCGCAGGATGGGCTGGAAGGCCCGCTCGGTGTACTGCACGAAGGCCACCAGGGTGCCGATGGTGGCCCAGCCGGCCAGCACGCCCTGGCCGCCGCCGTAGAGCAGGGCGGCCATGCCGAAGGCCGAGAGCACCTCGAGCACCGAGAGGAAGACCGCCGACTGGAAGCGCAGGTTGACCAGGGCGCGCCGGTAGGCGCTGTTGTAGCCGTCGAACTGCTGGTCGCTGGCGGCCTGGCGGCCGAAGAGCTGCACCAGCAGCATGCCCTGGATCTGCTCGTTGAGGAAGCTGCTGGTGCGGGCCAGGGCCGTGCGCTCGCCGGTGGACGAGCGCCGGATGCGGCGGCGGAAGTAGATCGTGATCGCCAGCAGCACCGGCAGCACCGCCAGCGAGATCAGGGCCAGCGCCCAGTTCACGCTGAACATAACGATGATGATCGCCACCAAGGTCACGCTCTCAGTGAGGATGATCACCACGCTGGAGGAGAGCAGGGCGTTGAGCGAGTCGATGTCGCCCACGATGCGGGCCACCAGGTCGCCCACGGGGTGCTTGCCGAAGAAGCCCTGGCCCTGGCGCAGCATATGCTCAAGCAGGCGCACCCGCAGGTCGGAGAGGGCGCGCTGGCCGGCCATCTGGAGGGCATAGACCTGGCCGTACTGCAGGACGAAGGCGCCCACGGCGACGCCGCCGTAGCTGAGGGCCAGCGGCCAGAGCCCGGCGGCGTCGCCCCTGGCGATCGGGCCGTCGATCGCCTGCTGGAGCAGGTAGGGCGGCAGCACGTTCAGGCCGGCGGCGACGGCGAGCATGACGCCGGCCAGCAGCAGGTAGCGCCAGTGGGGCGCCGCCGTCGTCAGCAGCAGCCAGAGCAGGGCGGCGTCCTGGCTCTGCTCTGAGGGTTTCTTTCGTGCCTTCTGGCCTGACATGCGTCGTTCTCCCCCCGAGATGGCGATACCCCCGGTTCCGTAGGGCCGAAGCATTCGCCCATGAGATCGTGGCTGACCGGCTATGCATCCGGGGCCGGCGGCGTCCGGTAGGGCCGAAGCATTCGCCCATGGATCATGGCTCGCCCGCTATGCATCCGGGGCGAATGCTTCGGCCCTACTCATCAATGATCTCCTCGGCCTGCTGGATCTCGCGGCGGTACATGGCCGCGTAGCGCCCGCCCACGGCGAGCAGCTCGCGGTGGGTGCCGCGCTCGATCACCCGGCCCTCATCCAGGACGATGATCTGCTCGGCGTCGCGCACCGAGGCCAGGCGCTGGCTGACGACCAGGCGCGTGCGCGGGGCGGGGTCGGCGGTCAGCTCGGCCAGGATCTCGGCGGCGGTGTGGGCGTCCACGCTGCTGAGCGAGTCGTCGAGCAGCAGGATGTGCGGGCTGCGGGCCAGGGCGCGGGCGATCGCCGTGCGCTGCTTCTGCCCGCCCGAGAGGGTGGCCCCGCGCTCGCCCACCACCGTGGCCATGCCCTGCGGCAGCTGCGGCAGATCGTTGCTCAGCCGGGCCGCCCGCACCGCCGCCCGCACCTCCTCGTCGGTGATGTCGGGGGCGCCCAGGGCGATGTTCTCGCGCAGCGACATGCCGAAGAGCAGGGTCTCCTGGGGCACGTAGGCCATGGCGGCGCGCAGAGAGTCGAGCTTTATCGCCCGCAGGTCGTGGCCGTCGAGCGTCACCCGGCCGGCGTCGGGGTCGCGCACGCGGGCGACCAGGCCGAGCAGGGTGCTCTTGCCGGCCCCGGTGGCCCCAACCACGCCGAGGGTGCTGCCGGCGGGGATGTCAATATCGACCTCGCGCAGCGCCCAGCGGCCCTCGGCCTGCACGCTGACGCCCTCGAAGCGCAGGTGGCCCCGCGCCGTAATGTCGATCGCGTCAGCGGCGTCGGCCACGGCGGGGCGGCGGCGCAGCACCTCGCCGATGCGTCCGGCGGCGGCGCTGCCCTGCTGGAGCCGCTCGAAGGCCCCGCTCAGGTTCTGGGCCGCGCCGTTGAGCAGGCCCAGGTAGACGATGAACTGCACGTACTCGCCCAGGGTGATCTGCCCGGAGATGATCAGGGCGCCGCCGACGCCCAGCACGATCGCGGCGGCCACGCGCACCAGCAGGCCCGGCAGGGTCGAGATCGCGGCCGAGCGCAGGGCGAAGGCGATGCTGCGCTCGGCGTAGCGATCATTGGTGGCCCGGAAGGCCCCCACGGCGGCGTGCTCCTGGCCGTAGGCCGTGATCATGCGCGCCGCGCTCAGGTGCTCCTGCGAGAACTGCGCGATGTGGGCCATCTCCTGCTGCACCTTGTCGAAGGCGCCCTCGACGATCCGCCCCAGGCCCACCTGCGCCCCCACGCTGATCACGAGCATCACCACCACCACGGCGGCCAGTCCCGGGCTGGTGACCGCCATCAGGGCGCAGCCGATCATGAGCAGCAGCAGGGCGTGCATCGACATCTGGAAGCCCGCCGAGTAGAAGCGCCAGATGTAGATGAAGTCGCTCGTCGCCCGCGAGAGCAGGTCGCCGATGCCGTACTGGCGCATCGTGCCCTGGTCGAAGGTCAGCAGCGTCTGAAAGAGGTCCTGGCTCATGCGGTAGGTGACGCCGGCGGCGATCTCGCCGGTGAGCATGCGCAGCAGGTAGCGGAAGACCGAGAGGATGGCGGCGAGCCCGATCAGGCCGGCGGCGTAGCGCAGCAGGATGTCGGGGCGCACGCCCGCGCCCAGCTCGTCGATGGCGCGGCCGAGCAGGGCTGGGCTGAAGGCGCTGGCCGAGGCCCCGATCAGGGCGTAGAGCGTGCCGCGCGCGAGCGCCCAGCGGTAGGGGCGCATGTACGGCAGCAGGAAGCGTAGGCCGGTTCGGTGCATGGATCTACTATACCCCCAGCCGTCAAGGAAAAGCTGGACGTGACGACTATATTGGACAAAAAGTACATCAAAAGTCTGAGATGCGGGCATGGCAGGCACATGCTGCGGCATCAGATTTTTTGGCAATACCGCAGAAGCAAGGCTGTGCGACGCCGCCCGCCGGGGGCTGAAGCCCCCGGCTCAGTCTACGAAGGCCGCTGAAGCGGCCTTCGTAGACTGAGAGCGCCCGTTTACGGGCCGGGCGTGAGCGCAGCGGGCGGGCGAC
>NZ_JAIEWN010000020.1:24852-70666 GCF_019599295.1 Oscillochloris sp. ZM17-4
TCATGCGCCAGGGCCAGGTGATCGAGCAGGGCGACCACGACGCCCTGCTGGCGGCGGGCGGCCACTACGCCGAGCTCTACTCGGCCTACTTCCGCCACCAGGATGCCGGCTACCGGCCGTGGTAATGCCGGCGGCGGGGGTTTGGGGGTGGCACTGCCACCCCCAAGAGATCTTTGTTAGCGCGAATAAGCCTTGGGTCAAGCCCCCGGCTGGCGACTGAAGTCGCGCCGGAGCGGCGCTGCGCGCCGGGCGTCGGCCTGCGCCGACGCCGGAACCGCCCGCGGAGGCGGGCGGTTGGCCGCAGGCCCCCGCGCTGCGACTTCAGTCGCCAGCGGGGGGCACGCCCAGCGTGGCACCGCTTGACCCAGCGCTTATTCGCGCCAACAGAAAGCTAGGTCTGGGCGGCAGCCCTAGCGTAGCCGCCGGCGCAGATCGGCGATCCCGTCGCGCACTTGGCTCAGCGGGTCGGTGACGCTCCAGGTGCCGGGCTCGGCCGTGGCGTGGATGAAGCCGCTCAGGCGGAACCAGAAGATGCCCATGCGGTAGAGCGGCATGATCGGCAGCAGCCACAGCGTGCGCAGCAGCCGCCGCTGGCTGGCGGCGTCAACCCCGATCAGCGCGACGGCGACCCAGCCGACCTCGACCAGCAGGTAGAACCCGTAGAGCACCAGCAGCGCGCTGACGATCAGCGCGGACGAGTAGCCGAAGCCGATCAGCACCGGCAGCAGCATCGTCCAGATCAGGCGCGGGAAGGCCAGGGTGTGGTCGACCAGCAGCACCCGGCTGGGCACGAAGCCGAACGGCTGCCAGAATGGCCGGCGCATCAGGCGCGTGTAGCGCGCGCTGACCTCGAGCTGGCCGCGCTGCCAGCGCACCCGCTGCGCGTAGAGCCGCGCGAGCGACTCGATCGGGTGGACGTAGGCGATCGCCTCGGTGATGCAGCTGATCCGCTCGTCGGTCAGCACCTCGTAGAGCTGGAAGGTCAGGTCGGTGTCCTCCGTCACCGTCTCCTGGCTGTAGAGCAGCGTGCGCAGCAGCACGCTGCGCCGAAAGAACGAGAAGGCCCCCGAGAGCGTGTAGAGGTTCTGCTGGAGGGTCTGGTAGGTGCGCCCGACGTTGAAGGCGGTCAGGTACTCCAGAAACTCGCACTCGCCGAGCAGGCGCGGGATGGGCGGCGCGCCCGGCTCCGGCTCCAGCACCTGGATGGCGCCCGTCCCCGCCGCCAGCTGCGGGTCGGCCTCCATCACCGTGACGATCTGCGCGATCGCGTCGGGCGCGAGGGCGGCGTCGCTGTCGAGGTTGCAGATATACTGCCCGCGCGCCATGTGGATGCCGGCGTTGAGCGCGCGCGACTTGCCGCGCCCGATCAGGGTGTGCCAGTGCATCGCCAGCCGCAGCTCGCCGTGTACGCGGGAGAAGATCGCAAACGAGTCGTCGCTGGTCCCGTTGTCGATCAGCAGCACATCGATCTGGCCGGTCGGGTAGGTCTGCGCCGCGATCGAGCGCAGGCATGTCTCAAGCGTGTCGGCGCTGTTGTAGACCGGCACGATGATCGTGACCAGCGGGAAGTGAGCGAGCGCAGGGTAGCGGCGGCGGCGCCGCTGCGCGAGCGTGCCGACCAGGCTGGCCAGGGTGGTCAGCCCATCGACCAGCATCGGCGCCAGCAGCCAGACGCCCCAGAAGATCAGGTTGGTGATGAGATCGCTCATATATCGGCTATCGGCTATCGGCTATTGGCTATTCTCCCGCCCCAGCATCCGCACGGTCGGGGCGGTGAGCAGGTACCAGTAGATGCTGATCGTGAGGATGAAGAAGACGCCCTTGCCGACCAGCGAGTGCGCAATCACCAGCGCCTCCTTGCCGAACAGCTGGAGCATGGCGATGATCAGCAGCACCCGCAGCACGTTGGCGATCCAGGTGAGGCCGCAGCCGATCAGGATCGCGCGGGCGCGCTGCGCGCGACTCTGCCCGGGGTAGAACAGCAGCAGGCTGATGAAGACGATCATCTCCAGCAGGCCCGATGACTCAACCCCGACCTTGAGCAGCGTCCAGCCCACATCCTGGCTCACGACCATCACCAGCAGAGATGTCGGCGCACCGGCGAAGATGCGGGTCGGCAGGTTGAGCGGCACAGAGAGCTGATGCACGCTCCATGCGATCGACTGGCCGAGCAGCAGGTCCAGGTTCAGCGGGTCGCGGGCCAGCATGGTCAGCCCATAGGCGCAGCCGATCGTCGCCACCACGTAGAAGAGGATCCATACGCGGTACACGCGCAGGAAGAGGACCACGCCGCCCCAGATCAGGGCGGTCGGGATGAGCCACAGGCTCACGCCTGCCTCGCCCGCATGCGCGCCGCCAGCCCGGCGACGCCCAGCACGATCACCAGCAGCAGCCCCAGCCCGAGCGCGTCGGCGGGGCTCCACTGCACCTCCTGGCTGCTGTCGCACCAGCCGCTGCCGCCGCCGTTGCCCTGCTTCGAGTCCAGAGTCATCCGCATGGTCTGCCCGGCCTGGATGCCGAGCTGCGCGAAGCTGACGCCCCACTCGACACGGTGGCCGCCATCCGCCTGCGACTCGCCCCAGTCTACGTCGCGGGAGATCTCCGCCACCTTCTCGCCCCGCCCGTCCAGCACATCGATGTCAACCTTCGAGCTGTTCTTGCCCGGCTTATAGCTCACCACCACGATCCGGTCGGCGGCCGAGCTGTAGCTCCCATCGTTGTTGGTGTCGATGCGCAGCTGCAGGCTCAGCGTCTGATTGCTGCCGCCGAAGGTCTCCGCCATAAAGTAGGCCGTCGGGTCATCTGCCACCGTCGCAAAGAAGAAGCCGGCCAGGTCGGCCCGGCTGCTGCTACAGTCGTCAGCGGGGTCGGGGATGCAGGACTGACCGCCCCAGTCGCCGAACTGCCCGTCGAGCACGATTGCGCCGCCCGAGGTGCCGGTGGCCCCGCACGAGCCAGCGCCCTGGGCGCGCGCCGGGGCCGGCGAGAGCAGCAGGGCCGCGCCGAGCGCGATCAGGAGGACGGCAGATGTCCAGGGCTGGGCATGGGTCATGGCGTGCTCCCTCCTGCGGCGGGGTATGGGTGCCTGATCGGGGCGGCGGCGTGCGCCATACCCCACCGGTCGAGCATGATTATTAGCGCAAGGGTCGCGGCGCTCAGCAGCCAGCCCGCTGCCTCGATCGGCGTGCGCCCGACGGTCATCGTCACCGTGTGGGTGCCGGCCGGCGCGTCGAAGGCCAGCAGCCGATCATACGAGGTGTTCGGCACGTTGGTGTCATCGACTCGCACCCGCGCGCCATCAAAGGCGGCGACCGGCACCAGCAGCCGCTGGGGGGCGTCGAGCGTGTAGGTAAAGATGTAGCCCTGGTCGTCGGCCCGATAGTCGGCGAGCGGGATGGCGCGGCGGGGCGGCGCGGCGTCCGGCGTCAGGCCCAGCAGCTCGGACAGCAGCTGCGCGGCGGCCGGGTCGCGGGTCAGGCTGGCGTGGTAGGGCAGGTTCATCCCGACAAACCAGACCTGCGCCGGCCCGATCTGGCGGTAGCCGACGGCGGCGGCCCGCTCGCCGAGGTAGTCGAAGCTCAGGGTGGCTTCGTCCAGCCCCTGCGGCACGCTGGCGTACCAGCGCTCGCCCGCGCTGCCGAGCGGGAGCAGCCGGTAGCTGGCCCCCGCGCCCTCCACCAGCGGCGGCTCAGCGCCAAGCTCAACCGGCTCGCCCCAGACCCCGAGGAAGCGCGGGATGTGGGCCAGCGGGTCGGGCGCCACCCCGGTCAGATCGACCACGACGCGCACGCCGGCGGCGGCGGCGGCGCGGGCCAGCTCCTCGGCGGCGGCCCGGTCGTGCCAGCGGAAGCCGGCGAGCACCACGCACTGGTAGCGCTCCAGCTCATCGAGCGTGTAGTCGTCGAGGTAGGGCGAGTCGCCGTGCATCAGGCCGGGGAATAGCAGCGACAGCCCCTGCGTGCCGCGGCCGATCCCGAGCGCCGGCCAGTCGGCCAGCGTCGCCCGCGGCCCGCCCCCCCGCGTGTAGAGTGTCGCCTCGGGGCCAGGGGTGTCGGCGCGGAAGCCGCGCTGCGCCAGCGCCGCCGCGATCTGCTGGCGGCGCGGCTGGCGGTTCAGCAGCACCACCGCATCGACGCCATAGAGGTCGAGCCGGTCGGCCAGGTAGCTGGGCGCGCCCGTGACGAGCGCCTCATTGAGCATGGCGACCGTGCTGGCGGTGTGGGCGCCCTGGTAGGCCCAGCCAAAGATCTGCTCGCGCCCGGCGTCGGCGCTGAAGGCGTAGGAGGCGCTGGAGCCGAGCCGGCTCTCGTCGAGGGTGGCCACCCGCCAGCCGTCCGTCGTCGCCAGGCGCTGGGCGATGCCGGCCACGTCGGGGGCGAGCGGGCGGGTGTGGATGAGCGGCAGCGAGCCGACGCCCTCGGCGGCGATCAGCAGGCCGATCACCACCCGGAAGCCGAGGGCCAGGGCGGGCAGTCGCCAGATGATCGCCAGCAGCAGCATGAAGCTGGCCGCGCCGAGGAAGCGCAGCGGCCAGAAGAGCTGGTGGAAGGGCAGGCTGCGCCACAGATCATTTACGCCCGGCGCGGTCATCAGGATCGCCCCGAGGCCGACGAGGCTGAGGGCGACCGGCTGGGCCCGGCGGCCGGCCCGCACGAAGAGCAGCGCCAGCGGCAGCACCACCAGGGTCAGGCCGACATAGATCGCCTCCGGGTCGCCGATCCGCCCGCGCGGGTTCAGGTACTGGAGCAGCGGGATGACCGCCAGCGCCTCGCTCATGGCGTCGGCGTTGAGCTCGGTGATCCCGCCGGTCAGGCTGGGCAGCAGCCACCAGCCGCAGAGCATAATGCCGAAGGCCGCCGCGGCCAGCGCGCGCGCCGCCCTGGCCGGCGTGCTCAGGCCGGAGGCCGCCCAGAGCGCGGCCAGGGCAAAGGCGCAGACGCCATAGATCGCGGCCATCATCGCGTGGCTCAGCACCAGCGCGGCGAAGATCGCCGTCAGCGCCAGCAGGTGTCGCCGGCGGCCGCCCGGCTCAAGCGCGCGGAGCAGCGCGTAGACGGCGGCCGGCAGCAGCGCCGTGGCCAGGGCGCGCGGCAGGTTGCCCTCGGCCAGCCCGACCCGCAGGTTGTCCGGCAGGATCATGAACAGCGCCCCGCCCAGCGTGGTCGCCCACAGCCCGACCCAGCGCCGGTAGAGCAGCCAGCTGAGGCCGCCGAGCAGCGCGCAGAGCATGACCATCCAGCCCGCCGCGGCCACGCTGTCGCCGAGGGGCAGCGTGATCGCGACGAGCAGGTAGTAGGGAAGGGGCGGGTAGTAGCGCAGCATCTGGGTGCCCATATACCAGCTGGGCAGCAGCGCGGGGTAGAGCGAGCCTGAGCGGATGCGCTCGCCAAGGTACTTGGCCTTCAGGACGTGGCCCAGGGTGTCGGAGCCCCAGGGGAAACGCGCAGCGCCGCCGGGCGCGAGCAGGGGGAGAAAGATCGCTAGGGCGAGGGCGGTAAGAATGGCCGACGCCACCAAGAGGCGTCGGCCATCGTCGCTGTGGGCTGATTGTTGATTGCTTTGCATGGGTACACAACATACGTGGTTGCGAATCAGGTTGTCACTGCGAGAAGGGGCTATCCTGCCTCCTCCGCCTCGCTATATGAGATAGAGACTGTCGGCGACTCCCAGAGGGTGATCTTGGTAAGCTTCACGCCCGCCGGCCGCAAGATGGCGCGCATCTGCAAGTAGAGCAGGTGGCTCAGCACCTCAGCCGTCGGCTGGATGCGCTGGAAGGGCGGGAGCTCGTTGAGCAGGCAGCCATCGTAGGCGCGCACCGTCTGGATCATCGCGGCGCGCACCTCGCGGTAGCCGATGGTCACATGCTCATCGGCGCTCAGGCTGCTGTGCGAGCAGTTGATCTGGAGCCGAAAGGTATGCTCGTGGATGGGGCCGTTCGACCCGGCGATGCGCACGTAGTGGCGGGCCTGAAAGTAGGTGTCCATCACCAGATCGTAGCGCGCGCCGGCGGGGGGGGCGATCAGCTCTTCTTCAAATTGCCAGAATACCTCTGGTAGCGGCGCTGGGCTGCGGGGGCTTTGGGGCGCAGGCGGCGACGCAGGCGCGGGGCGGTACTCAGTCGGGGATCGGAAGCCAAATATCTGTCCAAACGTCTTGATCATCGCCTTGCGCCTACTCGTCGCTGGTTCACCGACGGCCTCTATTGAGACCGGGGTATTAGCATACTGCGCGGCACACTACTCCACAATAGCTCTGATGGCAGGCATTGGTATGGGTGACAGGGGGATGATCATGCGTTACCTACGGGCCATGTAGTAGGTTGTGGCGAATGGCCATAGATCGCTCGTATCGCGCAGACGTGCCAGCAAAGCTGGCACGTCTGCGCGATACGAGCGATCATGAAATAGCGGTGGGCCGAACAGCTGAGCCCGCGTTGGTGCGCCTGATCGCGTTCTGATGCGATCTGGTTCTTCGCTATGCGGAGAACGCCCACTCGCCGGCGCGCATCAGCGGCTCGGCGTTGCCGTCGGCGTCGAGGCCGTCGATGTCGATCTCCGCCGAGCCGATCATGAAGTCCACGTGGATGGCGCTCTCGTTGCCGCCGGCGGCCGCGAACTGCGCGTTGTCCATGGCCACGCCGCCGTCGATGTTGAAGCGGTAGGCCCGGCCGAGGGCGATGTGGCTGGCCGCGTTCTCGTCGAACAGCGTGTTGTAGAAGATCCGGTTGGCGCGGGCGATCGGCGAGCTCTCGGGCACTAGGGCCACCTCACCCAGGCGGGCCGCGCTCTCGTCGGTGGCGATCAGGCGGCGCAGCACATCCTCGCCCGTGTCGGCGCGCACATCCACCACCCGGCCCTCGCGGAAGGCCAGGCTGAAGTCGTCGATCAAGCTGCCGCCCAGGTTCAGCGGCTTCGAGGCCCGCACGACCCCATCGACCCGGGCGCGGTGCGGCGCGGTGAAGACCTCTTCGGTGGGCAGGTTTGCCACGAACTCCACCCCGTTCTCGGCCCGCATCTTGCCGCTCACCCAGCGGTGGCCGTCGGCCAGGCCGAGGGTGAGGTCGGTGCCGGGGCCGCGGTAGCGCAGGGCGGCGTAGCGCTTGGCGTTGAGGTAGCCGCTGCGGGCGGCCAGGTCGGCGGTGTGCTGGAGCCAGGCGTCCACCGGGTCGGCCTCGCCGGTGCGGCAGGCCGCGAGGATGGCCTCCCAGAGCTTCGCCACCGCCTCGTCGGCCGGCAGGCCGGGGAAGACCTTGACGGCCCATCCCGGCGAGGGCGCGGCGATCACCAGCCAGTTCACGGCGGGGCGCGAGACGCGCTGGCCGATCGGCTGGCTCTTGTGGGCCGCCGTCTGCTGGACCATGCTGATCAGCTCCTGGTCCTGGCCGACCAGCAGGTCGGGGTCGCCCGAGGCGACGCTGATCAGGGCCGCGCCGGCGTCGATCAGCTCGACCTGGGCGCGCACCCGCCAGTCGGGGAACTCGCCGAACGAGTCGCGCGGGGCGTGCTGGAAGCGGGCCAGGGTCAGCGACTCATCATCGTAGAAGACGTGGACGTAGCGCGCGCCGGCCTGGTAGGCGCTGCGGGTGATCTCGCGCACCAGCGGGGCGACCCGCACATCGGCGCGCAGCAGCAGGTGCTGGCCGGGCTGGAGGTTCACGCCGACCTGCACGGCGATGTCGGCGTAGGCGGCCAGGGCAGAGTCTGCCGGGTTGCTCATCGAGGGGCTCCTTCGGATCCGTGCGAGTTCATTGTGACTATTGTAGCACCGGTGATCGGTGTGAGCGATCATGCTACGTCAGGTCTCAATCCCGCCTTATAGCTTCCCCGACAGCCCGACAGCCCGACCGATCCCTCATTGAGGATCGGTCGGGCTGTCGGGGGAGCCGTAAGGTCGGTCATTACGTCTGCTTTTGACGCACGCCAGCTACCTCACCGCTTGACACCTTGCCGGTTGAGCCGCTTGTGAGTAGGCTGCTTGTTAACATAATGATCAGCCAGGCCAGCAGCGGTGGGACAATCGGGAAGAATCGGTTGACCCAGACCTGGCCGAAGAATCCTGGCAGCATATTCACCAGGGCCTGGAAGACGACGATCAGCGGCAGATGGGCGATATAGGCGATCAGCGCGTGCTGGCCCAGGGGGAGGAAGAGCCATCCCGTCGCCCGGTACAGTGGCTGCCAGTAGCGCGTGGTGATCACCCAGGCGCCCGGGAAGGTGATGAGCGCCAGGAGCAGGCGCCCGGGCCGCACATCGAACTTGGAGAAGAAATCCCCGGAGTTTTCAATGGCGGGCGGGACGAAGTAGAGCAGGTTGGCCACGAACAGCACGCCGACAAGCATCACCCCAACCACGGCCATGCTGCCAATCATCGAGATACGCCGCCAGTTGAGCCAGTCGCGAATCCGCATCAGATAGTAGCCCAGCACGATCCCGTGGACATAGTAGATCTGCCAGCACGACGGGTGAAACTCGACATAGACCATCGAGCCGTCGAAGATCTGGGGGGCAAGCTGGTGGCCGAGCCATAGCCCCCATGATCCCGCCAGCAGCACCCACCACAGGTTACGTTTAAGGAGCCACAAAAATACGGGCGTGGCCAGCGTCAGGATGGTGTAGAGCAGCAGCACATCAGTCATGTAGTAGTGCGGAGAGTCGATCATGAGCACCTGCCAGATGAGCACAGCGGGCTGGATCTGGTCAATCGGCGGAGCCCACGCTAGCCCAGCCAGCCCGCCCAGCACCGCGACCATCCCGGTGAGCACAACCAGCAGCACATACATCTTGAATGCCCGCAGCAGATTCCGGCGTACCGCCAACCCAAAGTGCCCCTGCTCGATGTGGGCTAGCCCGCTCAGGCCGCTGAGCATGCCGGCAAGCAAAATGAATGCCTCGGCCCCAAGGATGTATTCTGATGCGATCCAGACAATCCGTAGCGGATAGAGCCCAGGGATATGCACCATAATCATCGCGAACACACAAAAACCGCGCAGCAGATCGATCCTGAGATCGCGCGGCCCTTCATTCTGATAGCGCCAGCTATGAAACAGCTCTCCCCAATGGATCGCGTCGCGTTGCTTGCTCGGGTTCATGCGCAGCCCCTCGCTGGATCATTGCTCACCCGGTACAGGTATTTGAGTCGTGAGCAACACCGGGGGAGGCAAAATAAGTACAAAATGATGTTGCCGCACCCCAAGCTTAGGGCGGGAGCGCATAGTTGAGATTAACACAGGCGGGGTTTGAGATGATTATTATGACATCTTACGCCCCGCCTAACCTCGACGGTATCCATTTTACACAGTAGCGTAGGAGGAACACTGTCACCCTGAGCGAGGCGAAGGGCACCGACCGGAATTCCTCGCTTCGACAAGGTTCAAACCAGCTTGACCGTCTGCCGCCGGACGGCCCTCACCCCTAGCCCATCTCCCTTTACGCATACCTTTACCACATCTTTCTTTACCGTATCACTGTATTACAATGCGATAAACGGAGCAGTGGGCCAGACCTGCGGAGCGCGGCTGGGGCGGCTCCGCCGATGAAAATCTGCCAATTATGTTGCCAGCAACAACACTGCGCATGGTGAGGGTGTGGGAGAGCGAAGCTCTCCCATAAAAAAACTAATGGTGCTGCGGCGCGACGTAGCCGCGCCGCAGCACCATCAGTGCAGCATGTCCCTGCTGGGCACAAAAATTCGCCAATGCGTATTCATGTTGGCGACGAAGTCGCCAACATGAATACGCAAACAGGTGGTCTTTATCTGAGAGGTCGTGCTGCTAGCTCGCCAGCCCCTCCAGGGCGGCGCGCATGCGGCCGAGTCCGTCGAGCAGCATAGGGCGCGGGCAGGCGAAGTTCAGTCGCACAAAGCCATTCCCATTCTCGCCGAAGGCCGCGCCGTCGGAGAGTGCCACCTTGGCCTGGTCTAGGAAGAACGTGCCGGGGGCACCCTCGATCCCGGCCTCGCGGCAGTCGATCCAGGCCAGATAGGTGGCGTTGGGCACCGTGGTGTGCAGCTGCGGCATATGCTCGGCGATATAGCGCACCAGCGTGTCGCGGTTCTCGGTCAGGTAGGCCAGCACGGCCTCCAGCCAGGGGCCGCCCTCGCTGTAGGCGGCGTAGGCGCCGATGTAGCCGAAGGCGTTCACGTGGGGCACGATCCCAGCCTCGGTCTGGGCGATCTTCTTGCGCAGCTCCTCGTTCTGCACGATCGCGATACCGCAGCCCAGCCCGGGCAGGTTGAAGGTCTTGCTGGGGGCCAGCAGCGTGACGGTGTTGGCGGCGATCTCCGGCGAGAGGGTGGCCGTCGGGGTATGGCGCGTGCCGCCGAGCATCAGGTCGCAGTGGATCTCGTCCGAGCAGATCACGATCCCGCGCTCGGTGCAGACCTCGGCCAGGCGGGCCAGGGTCTCGCGGTCGTACTCGATGCCGACCGGGTTGTGGGGCTGGCTGAGCAGGATGAGCCGCGTCTGCGGGTGCAGGCTGGCCGCGAAGGCGTCCACGTCCAGGCTGTAGCTGATCGTGCCGTCATCGCGGCGCTCGTAGGTCATATCGAAGGTGTCGCAGACCCGGCCCTGGTTTGCGGGGGCGCTGAGGAAGGGCATGTAGGCCGGGGTCATGGTGACGACGTGGTCGCCCGGCTCGCCGGTGGCCCGGCAGAGCACGTTGATCGCCGAGACCAGGCCGGGCAGGAACATGACCTGCTCGGGCGTCACCTGCCAGCCGTACAGGTCGGCCATGCGCCGGCAGATCAGCGGCACCAGGTCGGCGGGGGGCATGGCATAGCCGAAGAGGCCGTGCTCGGCGCGCTCGCGCAGGGCGCGGATCACCGGCTCGGGCGAGGCGAAGTCCATGTCGGCGACCCACATGGGTAGGACGCCATCGGGGTGAAGCTCCCACTTGGCGCTTCCGGTGCCGCGGCGGGGCGTGATCTGGTCGAAGTCGAAGGACATGGTGAGTCTCTACTCTCTCTGCTGGTGGGCGACGTGGCCCTATGTCGAATATCCAGGGGTATTGTATGTTATCCGTCCGCCGGGGTGGTTCTGTCAAGCTTGGCGAGCAGCGCCTCGGTGATCGCGATCTCGCTGGGGATCTCCATGCGTCGGAAGGCGGCGAGGGCGCTGAGGATATGCTCGCGGCCGGCCTCGGCGTCGGCGCCGGCGATCAGCGCCTCGCCGAGGGCGCGCTGGGCGTAGGCGGCCATATAGGCGTCGTCATTCTGCGCGGAGCTCTGCATCGAGGCCGAGAAGTGGGCCGCCGCCGCGATCAGGTTGTGGCGATCCATCTCGACCTGCCCGAGGGTGAAGCGGGCGTAGGGGATGCTGAAGGGCTGCGCGTAGGCCAGCACCTCGTTGGCGTAGCGGCTGGCCGCCTCAAGGTCGCCCAGATCGCGCGAGGCCACGGCCAGGTTGGCCGCCGTCGCCGAGGCGTAGTAGGGGTCGCGCACCACCTGGAAGAAGGCGTATGCCGGGACCCCGGCCTCCAGGGCGGCCTCGTTCTGGCGGTTCTGCACATAGATCGACGCCAGGTTGCTGCGCATCTTCTCCAGGTTCAGCCGGTCGCCCATGCGCTCGTAGATGCTGATCGAGTTGCTGGCGTGGGTTATCGCCGCGTCAAGCTGCTCAAGGCGGCCGTAGACCGTGGCCAGCCAGCGCTCGGCCTGGGCGCGCAGGCTGTCGTCCTCAAGCTGGTCGGCCAGGCTGCGGGCGCGCTGGAAGGCCTCCAGGGCGTCGCTGTAGAGCCCCTCCTCGTCGCGCAGCAGGCCGCGCAGCACCTCAAGCTCAAACTCGGCCCGCTCGACCTCGCGCCAGCTCAGCTTGAGGTCGCGCCGGCGGTTGAAGAGCATGCCGCTGCGCTGGTGCAGCGCGGTCAGCTGGCCGAGCAGCCGCGCCGTCACCCGCATGCCCTCGGTATAGCTGGCCACGGCCCGGTCGGGGTAGCCCAGGGCGTCCTCCAGCTCGCCGCGCAGCATCCACAGGCGGGCGGTGGCCTCGCTCTGCTCGCCCCAGTCGGCCTGCTCCAGATCGCGCAGGCCGACCTCGTGCTCGCCGGCGTACTGGCGCAGGGTGGCGCCGATCAGATCGAGGGCCTTGCGCTCGGCCTTGTCGAGCCCCTGGCGGGGCATGCCCAGGAAGATCGGGCCGGCCACATCGGCCTCGCCACGGGCCAGAGCCTGGGCCATCTGCGGGAACCAGACCTGCACCGCCCGGCCGCCCTGCCCGGCCTGGGCGAAGTGGTAGGCGGCGGCGGTGTGCTCGCCGCGCTCCAGGCGCACGATCGCCGCCTCGCCGTGCAGGGCCTGGCGCAGCTCGGGCGTGAGGTCATCGTGGACGACCGGGGCCAGGGCGGGCAGCAGGGCCGCGCCGCCCGCGCCGTCGACCTCGATCAGGCGCATCTGGGCCAGCGACGTGAGCACTGCCGCGGGCAGGATGTCCTCGGGGGCGTAGCCCCGGTAGACCGCCAGCCGCTGGAGCGCCCGCCGCTCCTCCGGGGTCAGCCGCCGCCACAGCCGCTGGAAGGCCGGCAGCAGCGAGCGGGCCGCCTCGCCGGTGTCGAGGTCGCCGGTCAGCTCCTCGCCCGAGCGCTGGAGGGCCAGCAGCAGCAGCAGCAGGCGCGGGTTGCCGCCGGTGTAGGTGTGGAGGCGCTGCGCCTCGCCGGGCGTGATCGGCAGCCCCGCATCGCCCCAGAGCATGGCCACCCCTGCCGCGTCCAGGCCGCCCAGCTCCAGGCGCAGGTCGGCGGCCGGCAGCGGGCGCTGGCTGATCAGCAGCATCACCGCGCTGCCGCGCAGCCCCTCGATCAGATCCGTCAGCTGGGTGTGGGCCGGCGGGGCTGGCTCCAGGCCGACGGGCGACAGGTGCTCCATGTCGTCGACGCAGAGGATCGGCGGGCGCGCGCCGAGGCCGGCCAGATCCTGGCGCAGCAGCCCGGCCGCCAGGTTCAGGTCGGCCACCATGCCGTTGGCGGCGGCCAGGTACTGCCAGAGGTTCGTCGCGCCCTGCTCGTGCAGGAAGGCGCCCAGGGCGAAGAGCAGGCTGCCCACGCTGTCGTTGAAGCCCGGGCGCAGGGTGTGCCAGAAGGCCGGCCGGTCGCCCAGCCGGCCCAGGGCCGTGGCCGCGAGGCTCGTCTTGCCCACGCCGCCGGGGCCAACCAGGGCCACGCTCTGGCCGCGCCCGAGCGCCTCGACCAGCTGGCCCAGGGCGCGCTCGTAGCCGTAGAGCGCCTCCGGCGGCTGCGGGCGCTCCGGGCGGATCGCCGGGCGCAGCTCGTCGAGCAGCACCCCCGCCACCCGCCTGACCGTCGCGTCGAAGTCGCGGTAGTGCTGCGACTTCGAGCCCGGCAGCAGGTGCGGCTGCTCCCAGATGTCGGAGGTGCGGTTCGGCGCGATATAGTCGTTAAAGCAGCGCAGCTCCAGCACCACATAGGCGAAGCGCGGGTCGTCGGGGTTGCGCCGGGCCTCGGTGATCGCGTCGAGCATCTCCTGGCGCGAGGCGGGCGGCGGGCCGCCCCAGAGCCGGCCGGCGGCCGTGCGGATGCGCGCGCAGAGCAGCTCGCCGCGGGCCTGCGGCGTGACGGGGCCGGACAGGTCGCGCAGCGCCCGGCCGAGCACGTAGGGGCTGGCCAGGGGCGACTCTAGCCCCAGCCGCTCGGGCTGGCCGAAGAGCCGCAGCGCCTGCTTGACGTGGCGATCAAAGAGCGAGAGGGCGAGGCTGTCGCTCGCCGGTGCGATGGTCATAGGCACCTCCTGCACCGGTTCTGCCGCGCTGCAGCAGAACCGGTTTTTTGTGCGAGCGCGAAGCGCTCCCGCACCCTCACCGTGCAAAGAACGGCGCGGTGCGCCGGGCCGCCTCGGCGATCACCTCGTCCACGCTGGCGTTCCCGTAGAAGGCCCGCTCGATCTCCTCGCCCACGGCGTCCTCAATATCGGCCCAGGACTCCATCACCGGCACGGCGCGGATCACCGGGATGGTGTCGATGAAGACGCGGCTGCGGCTCGGGGCGACCTGCGGGTCGAGGAAGGCCGGCGACTCGGCCACGGCCCGGATCGAGGGCACCGTGCGCCCGCTCCGCGCGATGATCGCCTGGCCCTCGCTGGCGTTGGCGAACTCGATCAGCGCCCATGCCAGCCCCTTCTGCCGGCTCGCCGAGGGCAGGCAGTAGGCGTCGGCGTGCAGGATGCCGGCCGCCTGGCGGCCCCTCGGCAGCGGGGCCACGTCCCACCCGAAGCCCGTGATCGTCCGGTAGGTCGGCACGCCGCGCCGGCTGTTCAGGTACATGCCCAGCCGGCCGCTCAGGAATCGGCTCTCGCTCGACTCGGCCTGCTCCTGCACGGCGTCGGGGGCCACGTGGTGCCGCACCTGAAGATCCACAAACCACTGCAGCGCCTCGCGGGCCTGCGGGCTATCGAGGGCGAGGCGCGTCGGCGCGGCCGGGTTGTCCACCAGGTCGCCGCCGTTCTGCCAGATGAAGGGCGCGACCCGGAACAGCGAGGCGTCGGTGCCGACGCCGTACTGGTCGACGCGCCCGTCGCCGTCGGTGTCGCGGGTGAGGGCCTGGGCCGCCCGCAGGAAGTCGTCCCAGGTCCAGTCATCGGCCGGCTCGGCCAGGCCGGCCTCGGCGAAGAGCGCCTGGTTATAGTAGACCACCAGGCTCGACAGGTTCTGCGGGATGCACATCAGCTCGCCGCCCCAGCGGAACGGCCCCAGCGCCTGCGGGTAGAAGTCGTCCTCCTGGATCAGCTCGCTGCGGGCCAGGTAGGGGCCGAGCGGCTCCAGGGCGCCGCCGGCCGCGAACCCCGCGTAGCGCCGGTAGTTGATCAGCACCACGTCGGCGGGCTTGCCGGCGGCCAGGTCCACCCCCAGCCGCTTGCGGTAGTCGCTCTGGCTGGGCACGTAGATCAGCTCGACGGCGATATCCGGGCGGCGCTCGCGGAACGCCGCGACGAGATCCGCGTAGGCCGCCCGCTCGGCCGGGTCGCCAAAGATCATAAACGAGACCGGCGCGGCCGGGGCGGCGCAGGCCCCCGCGAGCAGCGCGGCGGCGAGCAGGGCCAGCAAGAGACAGATCCGACGCATCATCATCCTCCCTGGGCGCGCGCGGGCGCCTCGGCGAGCCAGAACAGCCGCTGCAGCGACAGAAAGAGCGCGACCACCGGCAGCAGCATCACCACCGCGCCCGCCAGCAGCAGCGGCATGCCGGTCGGGTCGAGCTGCTGGAGCGCGCGCAGGCCGACCGCCAGCGTGTAGGTGCGGTCGGAGCGCAGGTAGAGCAGCGGGTTGATAAAGTCGCTCCAGTAGTGGACGAAGGAGAGAGCCGACACCGCCGCCGCCGTGGGCGCGGCCAGGGGCAGGGCCACCCTGGCCCAGGTCGCGAGCGCCCCGGCGCCATCCAGCCGCGCCGCGTCGAAGACCTCGGACGGGAGCCGCCGGAAGGACCAGTAGAACAGCAGCACATAGAACGGGCTGGTGCCCATCCAGGCCGGGGCCACCAGCGCCCAGAGCGTGTCGGTCAGCCCGACCTTGGCGAAGATCAGGAAGCGCGGCAGCCAGAGCGTCGTCAGCGGGACGAGGCGCAGGCCGACCGCCAGCAGCACCAGCCAGCCGCGCAGCGGGCTGGGCAGGAGCGCCATCGCGAAGCCGGCCCACGAGGCCACCACCACGGTGATCGGCACCGCCACCGCCGCCACCAGCAGCGAGTTGAGCAGGTAGCGCGCCATCGGCAGCAGCGTGAAGATGTCGCGGTAGTTCGACAGCGCGACGGCATCGGGCAGCCAGGCCACCGTGCGCGGCGGCGGCAGGCCCGCCGGGCGCAGCGACGCGACGACGGCCCAGAGCAGCGGCAGGGTGAAGATCGCCGCCGCCCCGCCCGCCAGGGCGTGGAAGCTCAGCCGACGGAGCTTAGACCTCATCGTCGTAGCCCCAGCCGCCGACGAGCCCATAGAGCAGCGCCAGGGTCGCGGCGAGCCCCAGCAGGCCCACCAGAGTCATCGCGGCGCCCTGGCCGAAGCGCAGCCGGTCGAAGCTCACCTCATAGATAAGCTGCGGCAGAAAGAGCGTCGCGTAGTACGGGCCGCCCCCGGTCATCAGCATGGCGGGCGTAAAGTTGCTCTGGGCGCTCGCGATCAGCTCGCGCATCGTCGTGAGCAGCAGCCAGGGGGCGAGCAGCGGCAGGGTGATCGCGGTGAGCCGCTGCCAGCGCCCCGCGCCGTCGATCTCCGCCGCCTGATCGTACTCCGCCGGGATGGCGTCGAGGCCGGCCAGCAGCACGACGAAGCTCTCGCCGAGCTGGAAGAGGCCGGCGAGCACCAGGGCCGGCAGCGCCGTCGCCGGGTCGGTGAGCCAGGCCGGCGCCGGCAGGCCGATGGCGGCCAGCAGCGCGTTGAGCGGCCCGTAGATCGGGTTGAGCACCCACAGCCAGATCAGGGCGTAGGCGACGCCGGGGATGATCGTCGGCACATAGATCGCCGTGCGGTAGAGGGCGACGCCGCGCCGCGCCCGGCGCAGCAGCAGCGCCAGGGCCAGGGCCGCCGTCACCCGCAGCGGCACCAGCAGGGCCGTGAAGAGCAGCGAGTTGCGCAGGGCCGTGGTGAAGAGCGGGTTCCCCGGCAGCGCGCGCAGGTTGCCCAGCCCCACCCAGCGCGGCGGCGAGAGCCCGTCGTACGATGTCAGCGCCAGCGGCGCGGTCAGCAGCAGCGGCAGGATGATCAGCACCACGCTCCCGATCAGATAGGGCGCGAGCAGCGCGCACAGGGCCAGCTGGTGGCGCAGCGAGATGCCGGGCACCAGCCGGCGGCGCGGGCGCAGGGCCGGGTGGTGTTGGGTGCGCGTCATAGGTGCCACATCCCCGCGCGGGTCGTCGTCAGGCCACTTCGCCGCACGCGGGATCCCAATCGAGAGGCGCGGTGCCTCATCTCCAATCGACAACCAGCTATCCTCCTGGGAACTTTGCCCCCGATCCTGGGAACTTCTCGCCCGCGCCGGAGGCTATAATCGATAGAGAAACTGTATGGATGTCATTCGTTTTAGGTAGACCCTATTATACCCGAGGAGGTCCCGGTGGACGTATCATCATACCATCGCTCCAAGCTGCTCGCTCTGATCGCAGCGATTATCGCCCTTACGCTCTGCGCCGCGCCCGCCCCGCAGGCCCAGGCCCAGCCGGCCCCGCCCGACTGGTACGCCTGGCACCTGAAGGTCGACTTCCCCGGCCCGAGCCCGCGGGTGATCATGACCAGCTACTGGGGCCTGAGCGCCCCCACGCTGAACCAGCCGGTGTCCGTCACCGGCTCGTCCCAGCTCGATATCTCGACCCGCTGCACGGTTGTCGGCAGCCTGCCGGTTGTCGCCGGGACGGCCACCTTCGACGGCAGCAGCTACATCCGCTGCAGGATACCGAGCAGCGCGGTCAGCGCGATGGACGAGCAGTGCGCTGGCTCCTCCGCGCCGTTCTTCTGGGGCGCGCTGCGCGGCACGATCGCGCCCGGCTCGATCAGCAACCCGATCTTCACCCTGAGCAACTCCGTAACCCACACCCCGGTGAGCGCGTTCAGCCTGCCGAGCAACGGCGTGACCGCACAGTCGAGCCTCAGGCTTCCGTCTACGACCTACACCTCGGCGGCGTGGAACCTGAACGCCGCCGAGAACCGCGTCCTGATGAGCAGCGACGGCGTCTCGATCGCCGAGATCACCAGCTACTTCGCCGCCGACAGCTGGCTGAGCTTCATGAACACGATCAGCAGCCCGAACCGCACCAAGGTGGGGAACTGGGCCGAGCCCTCGCTGATGTACTGGCAGACATCCCGCAAGCCTGAGGGATATCGGCTCAGCGACACCTTCGACATCGGCTACAACCCCGCCACCGGCAGCTACTTCGCCGGCACCATGTCGGACGGCGAGTTCGACCCGCCCGGCTGCACCGCCAAGTAGCTTCTTCTGATATGCCGAAGGGCGCCGGCCAAGCCGGCGCCCTTCGGCATGTCCTTCGCCCCCAACCCCTGCTATAATGCCCGAATGCCCCGCCGACTCACATACCTGGCCATGCTGGCCGCCATCCTGCTCGCCGGCTGCGCGCAGGATGCCCCCACCGCGCCCGCCGTCGGCCCCCACGGGATCGTCGAGCCCTTCCTGCGGGCCTGGCGCGACGCCGGGGGCGACTCGGCCCTGGGCGCGCCCCTCGGCCCGCCGCGCTGGGTCGATGACTACCAGGTGCAGTTCTTCCCCGCCGCCAGCGTCACCGCCGTGGACACGGCCCGCGCCGTGGTGCAGCCGCTCGACGCCGGCTGGCGGGCCGGCTACCCCGCCGACCTGCTTGACCTGCCGGCCGCGCCCCTGCGGGCATCGATCTCCCTTGCCGACGGCCACGACTCTGTGGCCCAGCCCCTCGCCCCGCTCACCGCCACCCTGCGCCTGGAGGGCTACAGCGGCCCGGCCGAGCTGCGCCTCTACGACGCCCAGCTGCGCCCCGCCGGCTCCGTCGCGCTGGAGGTGGCGGATGGCCGGGGCGAGGCGGCCGTCCTACCCAGGGGCCGGCTCGGCCCCCAGTGGGCGATCGCCCTGGTCGACGGGCAGGTCGCCGGCGCCCGCAGCCGGCTCTTCACCCTCGACGCGACAACCTCGATCACGACCGGCGACGCCGAGCTCGACGCGCTCTACCCGCGCATCCTCGGATTCATGCAGCAGGATGTGGTCAGCTACGAGCTGAACGGCCGCGCCGTGCGCGGCTACCGCTCGCCCGACAACCCGCTGCTCTGGCTGCGCGACCACGTCTACCAGGGGCGGGCCTTCCGCTACTTCGAGCCGGATATGACCAGCCTGCTCGACGCCTTCCGCGACGCCCAGCGCCCCGACGGCAGCTTCCCCGATGTGATCGACTACCCCGAGCGCTTCGTGACGGCCACCCGCAAGGAGGTCGAGTCCGACCTGGAGTTCCTCTTCGTCCAGGGCGTCTACGAGGCCTGGCAGGCCACCGGCGATGACGCCTGGCTGTCCCAGAATATGGCGGCGATGCGCAGGGCGCTGCGTTACATAACGAGCGACCCGCTGCGCTGGGACGCGGCGCGCGGCCTGGTGCGCCGCCCCTACACGATCGACATGTGGGACTTCGCCTACGGGCCGACGACGCTCAGCCCCGACGGCAAGCCCGCCCCGCGCCACTGGATCGCGCCCGACACGATCTGGGGCACCTTCCACGGCGATAACACCGGGCTGGCCCAGGCGCTGCGCCTGATGGGCGAGATGGAGCGCCGGGTCGGCGACCCGGCCCTGGCCGACGGCGACGACCAGCAGGCCGACGGGATCATGGCGCGGCTGAACGCCCTGAGCTGGAACGGGCGCTTCTTCACCCACTTTGTGCCCGAGGACCCGAGCTTCCAGCCGGCGGGGGTCGACGCCGGCAACCAGCTGAGCCTCTCCAACGCCTACGCGCTCAACCGGGGCGTGCTGAGCAAGCAGCAGGGCGAGCTGATCGTCAAGCGCTACTTCCAGCGGCGCGACTTTAGCAGAGCCTTCGCCGAGTGGTACAGCATCGACCCGCCCTTCCCGGCGGGCAGCTACGGCATGGCCGGCGGCAAGGGCGAGCTCCCCGGCGAGTACGTCAACGGCGGGATCATGCCCCTGGTGGGCGGCGAGCTGTCCCGCGGGTCCTTCCGCTACGGCGCCGAGGCCTACGGCTTCGACATCCTGCGCCGCTACGCCGACCTGACGCGGCTCACCGGGGCCAGCTACCTCTGGTACTACCCCGATGGCCGCCCCGGCATCTCCGGCCCCGACACCATCGGCACCGATGGCTGGGGCGCGGGCTCCATGCTTGCCGCCCTGATCGAGGGCGCCGCCGGGGTGAGCGACAAAGACCGTGGCCTCCGCGACCTTATCCTCAGCCCGCGCTGGGCCGCCGACCCGGCCTTCACCCAGGTGCGTGCCGTGGCCCGCTACGCCGCCTCCGACGGCTACGTGGCCTACACCTGGCGGCGCGATGGGCGCGCGATCAGGATCAGCCTGAGCAGCAGCTCCGACGTGGCCTTTGTGCGCGTCCTGCTGCCCGACGACGCCCCCCAGGACGTGCGCATCGCCCTCGATGGCGTCGAGCAGCCGGCGGCCTTTAGCACGAGCCAGCGGAGCCGCTATGCCACCATCTCGCTCTCCGGCGGCAGCGCCGAGATCGTCGTGAGCTGGTGAGCGCGCGGCGCCGCCGTGCTATACTTGAGCGAACAAGTGGAAAAGGAGCACCGCCCATGCCCCGCACAGGCTTTCAGGCCGAGGTGAACGGCTTCGCCTTCGTCAACTCGTGGCAGCTCGATAAGGGCGAGAGCGACCATATGCGCCAGACCCTCACCGGCTCAGCGGGCCAGGCCAGCAACTCGGCGGCCGGCGGGCTCGGCGGGCTCCTGAGCAACCGCATCGCCCCGCAGCTTGAGGAGTGGATCGACGCCGCCCTGCCCGACTACTACGGCATGTGCGGCGGCATGGCCTTCGCCGCCGCCGACCACTTCGCCGCAGGCGTGCCGCTGCCCCGCGGGCGCGGCTACGACGACATCCCCCAGGACAGCACGCCCCACGGGCGCGCCCTGCGCGACTACCTCTGGGAGCGGCAGATCCAGAGCCTCCAGCTGAATGCGCCGCAGCTGCTGCACTGGATGCTGATGCTCCACCTGCCCCTGCCCTTCGCCGGGCCGGGCTGGCTGCTCGACCGCGCCCGCGAGGAGTGGGCCGAGCTGAAGCGCCACATCGACACCGGCCACCCCTGGCCGCTCTGCCTGATCGGCAGCTCGATCTCGCCCTTCGACAACCACCAGGTGCTCGCCACCGGCTACGACGACCACGGCGACGGCACCGGCGTGATCTATGTCTACGACATGAATAGCCCCGGCAAGGAGCAGACGATCACCATCGACACCCGCTTCGGCCAGCTCGCCGCCGTCGAGAGCGTGCCCAACGCCGAGCGCGGCCCCCTGCGGGCCTTCTTCTGCGAGCGCTACGAGCCGGCCCCGCCACCCACGCTGCCTGACGCGTAGAGGCTGATTCTGTAAGGGCGCAGCAGCGCCGCGCTGCTGCGCCCTTACGCTACGCTATAGAGAAGAGCTACCTGTGACCCTGACAAGCAGCGCCTACGCGACCCTGATCGCGCGCTACATCCTCAACACCTACCAGAGCCGCGGCGTCGCGATCTACCGCGAGGTCTTCGCCGGCAAGTCGATCATCGGCAAGAACCGCCGCGTCGATATCATGCTCGTCTGCGAGGAGACGCGGCTGGCCTACGCTGTCGAGTGTAAGTTCCAGGCCACCCAGGGCACCGCCGACGAGAAGATACCCTACGCCCTGGACGATATCCAGGCCATGCGCATGCCCGGCTGCATCGTCTACGCCGGCGAGGGCTGGTCGGAGGGGGTGCTGCACATGCTGCGCGCCTCGGCCTTCGCCGCCTACTGCCTGCCCGGCGAGGCCCTGCGGCCATCCGAGGCCACCCGCGAGCTCGACCACCTGCTGGCCATGAACTTCGGCTGGTGGGACGTGCTCGTCGGCGGCAAGCAGCCCTTTGTGGACGCCACCCCTCATAAGCTCTCCTGGTGAGGCAATGACAGCGACGACACGCACCCCGCCCGCGGCGACATGGGCGCCCGACGCGCTCCTGCCCGGCTTCGAGGCCCTGACCCTGGCCTTCCCCGACGACTACGACGGCCCGGTGACGGCCACCCTGGTGCGCCGGCCCGCCCCCGCGCCGGCGGGCCGCGCCGTGCTCTACATCCACGGCTTCATCGACTACTTCTACCAGGCCCACATGGCCGACGCCTACAGCGCCCACGGCTTCAGCTTCTACGCCCTCGACCTGCGCAAGTCCGGGCGCTCGATGCTGCCCCACCAGCGCCCCTACTTCTGCCGCGACCTGCGCGAGCACTTCGCCGAGATCGACGCCGCGATCGACCTGATCCTCGCCGACGAGGGCGACGTCCGGCTGCTGCTGAACGGCCACTCGGCGGGCGGCCTGCTGGCGGCGCTCTACGCCAGCGAGGGCGCGCGGCGCGGCCAGATCGACGCGATCTTCCTGAACAGCCCCTTCTTCGACTTCAAGGTCGACCCGCTGACGAAGGCGATCAGCCCGCTGCTGGCCGCCCTCGGCGGGATGCTGCCCAACCTCAACGTGGGCGGGCTCTCGCCGCTCTACGGCCAGAGCATCCACCGCTCCGGGCGCGGCGCGTGGGACTTCGACCTGCGCCTCAAGCCGATCATGGGGCCGCGCCCGCGCCTGGGCTGGGTGCGCGCCACCTACCAGGCCCAGCGCACGGTGCGGGCCGGCCTGCGCATCCCGCAGCCCATCCTGCTCATGCACGCGGCCCGCTCGGGCGGCGGCGCCCAGTGGAACGAGAGCTTCACCAACAGCGACTGTGTGCTGGATGTGGACGACATGCGGCGCTACGGCCCCGGCCTGGGCGACAGAGTCACCATGATCAGCGTCGAGGGCGCCATGCACGACCTGGTGCTCTCGGCGCCCCCGGTGCGCGCGCGGGTGTTTGATGCGCTCTTCGCCTGGGCTGAGGCCACCCTATGATCGGCGGACAGGCCCGCCCGGCGGCCCGGCACATCTACGACCGGCCCTACGTCCTGCTGACGATCGCCGTGCTCTGCTGGGCCGGCAACTTCGTGCTGGGCCGCGCGGTGAGCGGCGCGGTGCCGCCGGTGGGCCTGGCCTTCTGGCGCTGGCTGGGCGGTGCCCTGGTGATCGCCGGCTTCGCCGCGCCCCACCTGCGCCGCGACTGGCCCGTGGTGCGCGCCCAGATCGGCGTCGTCCTGCTGCTCTCGCTGCTCGGCATCGCCATCTTCAACACCCTGATCTACACCGGGCTGCACTTCACCACCGCGATCAACGCCCTGCTCATGCAGTCGGCCCAGCCGGTGGTGATCATCATCTTCTCGTTCCTGCTCTTCCGCGACACGGTGACGCCCCGCCAGCTGCTGGCGGTGGCGATCTCGCTCTGCGGCGTGGTGACGATCATCGCCCGGGGCGACCCGGCGGTGCTGCGGGCGCTCTCGCTGAACGTGGGCGACATGATCGTGCTGGCGGCGGTGTTCGCCTACGCGGCCTACACCACCCTGCTGCGCCGCCGCCCGCGCATCCACCCGCTGAGCTTCCTCTTCGTCACCTTCAGCATCGGCGCGGCCATGCTGCTGCCGCTCTCCCTCTGGGAGGGACTCGCGGGCCAGCCCATGCGGCTGAACCCGGTGACGCTGGGCGCGGTGGGCTACGTGGTGCTCTTCCCGGCCATCCTGGCCTACCTCTGCTACAACCGGGGCGTCGAGCTGATCGGGGCCAACCGGGCCGGCCACTTCTTCCACCTGCAGCCGGTCTTCGGCACCGCCCTGGCCATGGCCTTTCTCGGCGAGCAGTTCCAGGCCTTCCACGCCGTCGGCATCGCGCTCATCCTGGGCGGGATCGCCCTGGCGACCTTGCGGCGGGCGTAGGGGCGGCGCGCGCGCCGCCCCTACGCCGAGTGCTCGGCGAGCAGCGCCAGCACCTCATCGCGGCGGGGCAGCGACGACTCCGGCGGCGGTCGAGTCCACGGCGCTCACCCGGAAGGCCGGGTGGTAGGCGGAGCCATCGACCCCGGACAGGACGGCGCCGAACTCGCCGAGGGTGATGATCGCGTTCGGCACGCCCGTCACGGCGGAGAGTGCGCGGGCCAGGATCTTCGGCGGCGCGCCGCTCGGCTCATCGAGGAAGGCCGCCGCCTCGCTCTCGTTTGGCACCAGGTAGTCCACATTCGCCAGGAGCTCGGCGGGGAGGCGTGTGACCGGGGCGGGGGCCGGGTTCAGGATGACGATCGCCCCGGCGGCGCGGGCGATGGCGGCGGCGCGGGTCACCACGGGCAGCGGCACCTCCAGCTGGAGCAGCAGCACGCGGGCCGAGGTGATCAGCGGCGCGGCCGCCTCCACATCCTCGGGCGTCAGGGCCGCGTTGGCCCCGTGGGCGATCACGATCGTGTTCTGTCCGCCATCCTCCACCGTGATCAGGGCCACCCCGGTGGACAGGCCCGGCGTGTCGATGACCCGCGCGATATTGACCCCATCGACCTCGGCGGCGATCCGCAGCATCTGGCCGAATCCGTCGGACCCCACCCGCCCGACCATCGCCGTGGGCGCGCCGAGGCGGGCGGCGGCCACCGCCTGGTTCGCGCCCTTGCCGCCGGGGTAGGTGGCGAACGGCCCGCCGCTCAGCGTCTCCCCCGGCTTCGGCAGCCTCGGCGAGCGCACCACCAGATCCATGTTCAGCGAGCCGACCACGACAATCATAGGTCTCCTCAGGCTAAGCCCGTCATTGGGCGCTGACGTAGCGCTTTGACAAAGGCTGCCAGCATCGCTGGCAGCCTTTGTCAAAGCGCTAAGATCTGATTCTACAGTAGTCCAAAGGCCATATACGACCCGACCACGCAGGCGCAGGCGAGGGCCAGGCCGGCCGCCACCTGCATCGGCGTGTGGTTGCGCGTGCGCACCCGCGCCCAGCCGAGGCTCAGGGCGCAGACCCAGAGCAGCAGGCCGAGCGGCTTGGAGTAGAGCGCGGCGATGGTGGCGCAGGAGCCAATCCCGGCCGAGTGGATGCTGATCTTCCAGAACAGGTTGATCAGCCAGGATGTGCCGTTGAGCAGGGCCGCGCTGGCGAGCAGGGCCACCAGCGGCGTCGGCGCGCCCAGGAAGCTCAGCAGGCCCACGCCCGCCAGCACCGTGGCCATGCCGAACAGGTAGAGCTCGTTGCGCTGCGAGCGCACCGAGACATCGTCGTCGGTGTAGGCTCCCTGGCGCAGCCGGATGCTGAAGAAGATCGTCGGCGGGAGCACCTGGATCAGCGTGCAGAGCGCGGCCCACCCCAGCCCGTGCATTGTCGGCGCGACGCCCATAAGCCCGACGATGAAGATGCTGATGATGCTCAGGATGACGGGGTGGAAGATCTGCGAGATCGTGCGGGCGATGGCGTAGCCCCTGCCGGGGACGGCGCCGCGCCGCAGCGCCTCGGCGGTCAGGTCGTTCTGCTGTGTCATGTCGTGTCCGTCAGTAGCGCGGGCCGGCCAGCGCGCGGTAGGTGTCGATCAGGTCGGCGGCGGCGGTCCCCCAGCTGAAGCGCCGGGCCTGTGCGGGGCCGGCGGCGCGCAGCCGCACGGCGTCGTCAAGCGCGCGCAGGATGCCGCCCGCGATTGCGCCGGGGTCGAGCGGGTCGACCAGCACGGCCGCGTCGCCGACCACCTCCGGCAGGCTCGACACGTCCGCCGTGACCACCGGGGTGCCGCAGGCCATCGCCTCCAGGGCCGGCAGGCCGAAGCCCTCGTAGAGCGATGGGTAGACGAAGGCCCTGGCCAGATTATACACCCCCGGCAGATGTGCATCGTCGATAAAGTCGACGAAACGCACGCGCTCGGTCAGCCCCAGGCGGCCCACGGCGGCGAAGATCTCCTCGTAGAGCCAGCCGCGCCGCCCGGCGATCACCAGGCTCAGCTCGGGCGGCCCGCCCATAGCGCTTAGACGATCGAATGCCTCGATCAGGCGCACCAGATTCTTGCGCGGCTCCAGGGTGCTCACGAAGAGCAGGAAGGAGTCGGGCAGGCCCAGCTGCGCCCGCAGCGGCTCGCACGCGGCGGCGGGCAGCGGGCGGAAGCGCGGGCTGACGCCGGGGTAGAGCACGCGCACGCGGCCCGCGCCCACGCCCAGCAGCCGGCCCAGGTCGGCGCGGGTGGCCTGCGAGTCGGCCAGCACCATGTCGGCGCGGCGCAGCGAGCGCGGCACGGCCGCCATCAGGTAGCGGCGCAGCCTGGCGTCGGCCGTCTCCGGCCGCACCATGAAGGTCAGGTCGTGGACGGTGAGCAGGGTGCGGGCGCGGGTGGGCGGCAGCACGAAGTCGGGGGCGTGCAGGATGTCGATCCTGCCGATCATGGCCTCGACGGGGATGGGCATGCGCAGGCGCTGCCAGATGATCGTCAGCAGGCGCGGGCTGATCGGGATGGGCCTGGCCCGCACGTTGGGGTTGGCCGCGCAGAGGGCGGCCAGATCGCGCAGGTAGGGGCTCTCGGGCGGCAGGCCGCCCGCCGCGTAGAACAGCACATAGCGCAGCGCCCGGTCGCGCGGGATGGCCGCCGCCAGCAGCTCGCGGGTGTAGCGGCCGATCCCGGCGCCCTGCCAGGCCGCCGCCGTGTAGTCGACTCCGATGATCATCAGGCTACAGGCGGCAGGCGGCAGGTGGCAGATGGCGCTCCTGCCGCCTGCCACCTGCCGCCTGCCACCCTACTCACTTTCGCTTACTGATCAAATACACCACAAACCCGCCGATCACGATGCTCCAGAAGTTGATCAGCCTATCCAGCAGGGTGACGGCGATGCCCAGGTGCTTATCGACGCCGAAGAAGGTCAGCACCACGGTGATCGTGCCCTCGACGACGCCGAGGCCGGCGGGGGTGATCGGCAGGGCGGTGAGCAGCGAGGAGGACAGGGCCACGAAGATCACCGCCGGCAGGTCGAGCGAGAGCCCCTCGTGGCCGAGGGCCAGGATCACGAAGTAGAGCCGGGCGCCCTCCAGCAGCCAGACGGCGCCGGTGAGCAGGACGAGGCGCGGCAGGATGGCCGGGCTGAACGAGCTCAGGGCGGCGTGCTCGAAGCGGCCGTAGAAGTCGTGCAGGCGGGCCGGCATAAACCGGCGGATCAGCGGGCTCAGCCAGCGCATGCCGGCCAGCCCGGCCAGGATGGCCACCACCAGCGCCGCCCCGAAGCCGAAGACGATCTGCGTGCCCTCGGGCATGTGCGCGCCGAAGGTGACCCAGCCCGAGATCAGCAGCATCGCGAACAGGCCGATCATGTCGAGCAGCCGCTCGGCGAAGATCGTCCCGAAGGCCGACGAGAACGACACCCTGCCGTTGTGCTTGAGCAGGTAGGCCCGGTAGGCGTCGCCCAGCTTGGCCGGCACGATGCAGTTGGCGAACCAGGAGAGGTAGAGGTACTCCATCAGCGCGGGCAGCGCGGCCCAGCTGCCGGGGCGCTCATCCAGCGGCACGTCGGCGTTGCGCAGCAGCATGCGCCAGCGCAGCGCCCGTAGCGGGAAGGTGGTGTAGAACACCGCCAGCCCCATCAGCATCAGCCAGGGGTTGGCCGCCCGCATGTACTCCCAGGTCTGCGCCACGTCGATGTTCAGCCCGCGGAAGGCGAAGACGACGAGGGCGAAGGCCAGCCCGAACGAGATCAGGGTGCGTGGGCTGCGCAGCCGCTGCCAGAGCGAGAAGCCCCCGCGCTCGACCTCGATGTCACTTGGCGAGCCCGCCGGGGCGTCCGACTCGCCCAATATCTGGCCCTCGGTCTCATCTAGCATCATCCTTGTGGTTCCCTCCATACGAAATTGCAGATTGCAGATTGCAGATTGCAGATTGCCTTTCATCGAGAGAAGAGATTGCTGCTGCCCTATCAGGTAAGAGCTTGCCAATCTGCAATCTGCAATCTGCAATCTACAATTGCTGCTACGCCGGCAGCACCTCGGCCTGGTACCACTCCCAGAAGCGGGCCAGCCCCGCCTCGACGCTGGTCGTCGGCGCGAAGCCGAGCAGGCGCTGGGCCTTCTCGGTGCTGGCGAAGGTGATCGGCGGCTCGGTGGCCGGCAGCGGCCGGCTCTCGATGGTCGCCGCGCGGCCGGTGATCTGCTCGAGTAGCCCCACGAAGTGTCGCATCTCCACCGGCTGGGCGTTGCCCAGGTTGAAGATCTCGTAGCCCAGCGGCCGGTCGACGGCGGCCATCACCCCGGCCACAATATCGTCCACGTAGGTGTAGTCGCGGAAGAGCTCCACGCCGCCGTTGAACAGGACGAACGGCTCGCCGCGCACCATTTTATCCACAAAGAGGTACGGTGTCATATCGGGGCGGCCCCGCGGCCCGTACACGGTGAAGAAGCGCACCACGTTCACCGGCATCCCGTACAGGCTGTGGAAGGTGTAGGCCAGCACCTCGGCGGCCTTCTTGGTGGCCGCGTAGGGCGAGAGCGGCCGGTCGGTGCGGTCCACCTCCTCAAACGGCAGACGCTCGGCCTTTCCGTATACCGACGAGGTCGATGCGAGGACGAAGCTCTCCACCTCGTAGCGCCGGGCCAGGTCGAGCATGCGCACGCTGCCGCCCACATTCACCGCCTCGTAGAGCGCCGGGTCGGCGATCGACGGGCGCGGCCCCGGCATGGCCGCCAGGTGGACCACCCGGCTCGGCCGGTGCGTGGCGAAGACATCCTCAAGCGCCTCGGCGTCGCGCAGGTCGGCCTCGGCCAGGGTGTAGCCCGGCTGCGCCGCGGCCCAGGCGATGTTGCGCCGCTTGCGCGCCGGGGTATAGTAGCTCGTGAAGTTGTCCAGGCAGACGACCCGCTCGCCTCTGCGGAGCAGGGCGTCGACGAGAGTGCTGCCGATAAAGCCGGCCCCGCCAGTGACGAGGTAGGTCATAGGGGTACGCTCCTTATGCAGACGATGACGTCTCGGCGACAACCAGCAGCGCCCAGGTTGTGCCGAGCTGCAGCCCCATATTTAGCACGTGCAGGTTCTCGAAGAGATTGTGGACGGCCAGGGCCGCCGTCACGCCGGCGCAGCCGACGGCCACGCCGCGCCAGAGCAGGCCGCGCGCGTGGCGGATGGCCCTGGCCGCCTGGAGGCCGACGGCGCCCAGCAGCAGCAGGTAGGCTGCCGCGCCCAGGGCGCCGGCCTCGGCGGCCATGTTCAGGTAGTAGTTGTGGGCGTGCCCGCGCGACGCGTACCAGGGCCGCACCGTGGTCGGCGGCTCGAAGGCGGCCGGCGTCCGCTCGAAGGCGATGCTGTAGTTTCCCGGCCCCACCCCGGTGATCGGGTGGCGCACGAACATGTTCCAGCCGGCCTGGATGTGGGCCATGCGCTCGACGACGGCGAAGTTCTCGGGGGTGATCAGCACCCCGCGCACGTCGAAGATGCGCAGGTTGCTGGTGATGCTCCCCAGCCGCCCGGCCAGCGCGCCCGGCAGCAGGCCTCCGCCGCCGAGGGCCAGGGTGAGCGCCAGCCCGCCCGCCGCCAGGGCCACGCCCCGCCAGGCGACTCGGCGCAGGCGCGGGGCGAGCAGCGGGATGCTCGCCAGGGCCATGGCCGCCGCGCCGCCCAGCGCGCCCACCCAGCCGCCCCGCGAGAAGCTGGTCAGCAGCGCGGCCAGCAGCAGCCCGGCCGCGCCTCCCGCGGCGGCCAGCGCGATCAGCCCCCGCCGCCGCGGTGCGCCCCGCCAGAGCCAGATCAGCGCGCACAGCGTCAGGCTGACCGCCAGGGGCCAGGCCTGGTTCATATAGCCGGCGAACGAGTTGGGCTGCCCGATCGTCCCGTAGGCCCGCACGTGCCCGCCGCCGACCCCGAAGCTCGCCGGGCCGATGCCGTACCAGAACTGGACGAGCCCCACCGCTGCGTCGATCGCCGGGGCCAGCAGCAGGCAGGCCAGCAGGCCGATGAGCCGCCACAAGGGGATAGGGGACAGGGGACAGGGGACAGATTCAGAACCTGTCCCCTGTCCCCTGTCCCCTGTCCCCTGGAGCGACCGCAGCGTCAGCACATAGATCAGCGGCACCGTGGCCCAGCGCAGCGTCTCGCGCAGGGCCTCGGCGCGGCTGTAGGGGGTGAAGACCGTGGCCGCAGCGAGGGCCAGCAGCAGCAGGGCCATGGGCGGGAAGAGCCGGCCGAGCGGCAGGGGGCGCTCCGGTTCGGCCAGCGTGTGCATCGCCAGGGCGGCCGCCGCCACGAGCAGCGCCGCCTGGGTCACGGTGAGGCCGCCGGGCAGCGCGACCAGATCCTGCACCGGCACCGACAGGATGGCCGCGTAGACCGCCCAGATCGGGTGGATCAGGGCCAGCAGTGCCACCGCCGCCGCCAGCGCGGCCCCGGCCGCGTAGGGCAGCGGCAGCAGCGCCAGGGGGATGGCCAGAGCAGGGGCGCAGCAGAGGAGCAGGAGCAGCGGCGTAGCGCCGCTGCTCCTGCTCCTCTGCTGCGCCCTTACGTCAGTACGCCCCATGGCCGCCAAGCACCGCCGGGATGATCATAATCAGGATGCGCAGATCCATGCCCACCGACCAGTTCTCGGCGTAGTAGAGGTCGAGTCGCACCTGCTCGTCGAAGGAGACATCGCTGCGGCCGAGGGCCTGGCTGAGGCCGGCGCAGCCGGGGACGACCTCAAGGCGGCGGTGCTGCCAGTGCTCGTAGCGCTCCACCTCCTCGGGCAGGGCCGGCCGCGGCCCGATCAGGCTCATCTCGCCGCGCAGCACATTCCAGAGCTGCGGCAGCTCGTCGAGGCTGCGGCGGCGCAGGAATCCGCCGATCCGAGTGACCCGCGGGTCGTCGCGCATCTTAAAGAGCGGGCCGTCGGCCTCATTCAGCGCGTGCAGGTCGGCCTTACGCGCCTCGGCGTCGGGCACCATCGTGCGGAACTTATAGCAGGCGAAGAGCTGCCCGTCCTTGCCCACCCTGGTCTGGCGGAAGAGCGCCGGCCCGCGCGAGTCGAGCTTGATCGCGATGGCGATCAGCAGGGCCACGGGCAGGATGAACGGCGCGCTGAGCAGCACCAGCCCCACATCGATCAGCCGCTTGAGCGCCAGGTTCGCGCCCTTCAGTGAGATCTCCTTAGGGCGCAGCAGGGGCACGCCGCTCAGCTGGAGCATATCGACGCGGTCGAAGCTGAGCTGGTAGAAGTCGGGGGCCACCTGGTAGCCCACCCCGAGGTCGCGGCATGTCTGCACCAGATCGGGCATGCGCCCATGCTCCCAGAAGGGCAGCGCGATGATCACCTGCTGCACCTGGTGCTTGGCGATCACGATCTCCAGATCCTCAACCTGGCCGATGTGGCGGTAGATCCGCGGGGCGCGCCCGTTCGCCACGATCGGCCGGTCGTTCAGGTAGCCCACCAGGGCGTAGCCGAGGCCGGGCGAGGCGGCCAGGCCGTTCATCACCTGCTGGCCAAGCCCGGTGCCGCCCACCACCAGCACCCGCTCCTGCGCCACCCCGCGCGACCAGCGCCAGTGGCGGTAGCCGGAGAGCAGGATGCGCCAGATGCTCAGCAGCAGCGTGATCGCCGCGCCCACGAACACGAAGATCAGGCGCGAGTAGTAGAACGGCTTGTAGAGGAAGACGAAGACGATCAGCAGGGCGATCCCGGTCAGCGTGCTGCTCAGGATGATGCTGATCTGGTCGATCAGGCTGATCCGGCGCGAGCTGCGGTAGAGCCCGCGCGCGGCGAAGCGCAGGCTGAGCAGTACCATCAGGGGGAAGATGATCGGCAGGAAGGCCAGAAAGTCGACCTGGTTCTTGTCCTCCACCTCAACGATGATCCGGTTGAGCGGCTCGGGCCAGACGGCCAGGTAGCGCATCCAGTAGGCGATCGCAAAGCCAATCAGGATCAGCGCCTGATCCGCGAGAATCAGGCCGATGACGGCCATCCGCCGGGATCGTCGGCTTATCCAGTGCGGGGGCTCTACGGTGATCGCCGGCCCGACTGGCGGGCGCAGGCTGCTGTCCATGGCGTCTCCATGTGCCCGATAGGATGATAGGCGTGTGACGGTAGCGTCCACACGCCCGCATGCGCCATCGGCGTGGATTGTACCACACTGCACAGGGTCGGTTGCCATACGCGCTGGGCGGCTGGCCTAGCGCTTGGGGAGGGGGTCGGCACCGGTTGAGGGGCTGGCATTGACCGAGGGTCTGGCCGCGTCGCTGCGGTGCTCGACATATATCGAGATCCCGGGCGCGGCGGCGATGAGCAGCATGAGTACAAGGAGGCTGAGCCAGAGCATGAGACTCTCCGATAATCCGTATGAGGGTGCGCGCTTCCCAAGGCTATGGTACGCAGCAGATGAAGCTACTGTATCTATAGCAACTCGTGGGCCACGCCGTGATCTGCTTGCATCGTCAGGATGCGTGATATCCTACCATATGTTACCGCTCTCTGCGCGGGAGCTCATCGCTGGCGGGGTGATATGTAGCTGATACGGGTCTGATGTTGGGGGTTGGAGGGTTGGGGGTTGGGAGTTGGGATGCAGCGACACCAACTCCCAACCCCCAACTCCCAACTCCCGTCCTGTGCTATTATTCACACACTATACATCCAGATCGCGAGAGGAGGCACCTCATGAGCGAGCCGCCCCGTGACGAGCGCGACCGTGAGGAGGAGCGCGACAGCCACCCGCTGCGCCGGGTGACGCAGCGCACCTTCGAGGGCCTGATCGACCAGCACGTCCGCGCGGCCGAGGAGGCCGGCGAGTTCCGCGACCTGCCCGGCGCCGGCAAGCCGCTCAAGCTCGACGACGACGCCCACGTCCCCGAGGAGCTGCGCACCGGCTTCCGCATGCTCAAGAATGCCGGCTACGCCCCACCCTGGATCGAGCTCCAGAAGAGCATCCGCGAGGAGCAGGGGCGCCTGGCCGCCTGGCTCGCCCAGTCCAACCGCCGCTGGCCCGCCCTCGGCCCCACCGACCGAGGCCAGCTGCGCGCCGAGTATGAGCAGCGCCTGCGCGACCTCAACAAGCAGATCTCCAGCTATAATCTGACCGCGCCGCCCGTCGCCGGCCAGCTCCCGCTGCTCCAGCCCTGGCGCGAGCTGCGGAAACTGGGCGATGAGTAAGGGCGCAGCAGCCGCTGGCGCATGGGATCTGCTGTACCCTCATATCTATGGCTGCGACTGCTGCGCCCCTACAGGACGCCAATGAATTTCTACTCCATATACTCCCACGGCTTCGCCCGCGCCGCCGTCTGCGTGCCCGCCCTGCGCGTGGCCGACCCGGCCTTCAACGCCGAGGGCACCATCGCTCTCGCCCGCCGCGCCTCGGACTCTCACGCCGCCCTGGCCCTCTTCCCCGAGCTCGGGCTCTCGGCCTACAGCAACGACGACCTGTTCCACCAGGATGCGCTGCTCGACGCGACGCTGGCCGCCCTGGGCCGGGTGGTCGCCGCCAGCGCCGAGCTGACCCCGCTGCTGCTGGTGGGCGCGCCGCTGCGCTTCGAGGGCCGGCTGTTCAACTGCGCCATCGCGATCTACCGCGGCCGGATCCTCGGCGTGGCCCCCAAGAGCTACCTGCCCAACTACCGCGAGTTCTATGAGAAGCGCCAGTTCGCCGCCGCCCGCGACGCCCTGGCCCGCGAGGTGCGCCTGCTCGGCCAGAGCGTCCCCTTCGGCAACGACCTGATCTACGCGGCCGAGGGCATGCCCGGCCTGCTCGTCCACAGCGAGATCTGCGAGGATGTCTGGACGCCGCTGCCGCCCAGCACCTTCGCCGCCCTGGCCGGTGCCACCGTGCTCTGTAATCTCTCGGCCTCCAACATCACCATCGGCAAGGCCGACTACCGCCGCGACCTGTGCGCGGCCCAGTCGGGCAAGTGCGTGGCTGCCTACCTCTACTCGGCGGCCGGCCCCGGCGAGAGCACCACCGACCTGGCCTGGGACGGCCACGCCCTGATCTATGAGAATAACGAGCGCCTGGCTGAGTCGCAGCGCTTCGCCGACAGCGCGCAGGTGATCTTCGCCGACATCGACCTGGAGCGGCTGCTCCAGGACCGCATGCGCCTCGGCAGCTTCACCGACAGCGTGGCCGACCAGCGCGAGCGCCTGCGCCAGATGCGCCACATCCCCTTCGCCTTCCAGGTGCCGGCGGGCGAGATCCGCCTGCTGCGCGATGTCGAGCGCTTCCCCTATGTGCCGAACAACCCGGCCACCCGCGACGAGCGCTGCTATGAGGCCTACAACATCCAGGTTCACGGCCTGATCAAGCGGCTCAGCTCAAGCGGGATCAACAAGCTGGTGATCGGCGTCTCCGGCGGCCTCGATAGCACCCACGCCCTGATTGTGGCCGCCAGGGCGATGGATTGTCTCGGGCTGCCGCGCACAAACATCCTGGCCTACACCATGCCTGGCTTCGCCACCAGTGATCGCACCAAGACCAACGCCCACGCCCTGATGGCCGCCCTCGGCGTGAGCGCTGCCGAGATCGATATCCGCCCCTCGGCCACCCAGATGCTGCGCGACATCGGCCACCCCTTCGCCGACGGCGAGCCGCTCTATGATGTGACCTTCGAGAACGTGCAGGCCGGCGAGCGCACCTCGCACCTGTTCCGGCTGGCCAACCATCACGCCGCCCTGGTGCTCGGCACCGGCGACCTGAGCGAGCTGGCGCTGGGCTGGGCCACCTACGGCGTGGGCGACCACATGTCGCACTACAACGTCAACGCCTCAGTGCCGAAGACGCTCATCCAGCACCTCATCCGCTGGGTCATCCGCGACGGCCAGTTCGGCGACGAGACGAACGTGATCCTGCAGTCGATCCTCGACACCGAGATCTCGCCCGAGCTGGTGCCCGCCACATCGGGCGAGCAGGGCGAGCCGGCCCAGAGCACCGAGGCTAAGATTGGCCCCTACGCGCTCCAGGACTTTAACCTCTACTACATCACGCGCTACGGCTTCCGCCCGAGCAAGGTGGCCTTCCTGGCCGAGCACGCATGGGGCGACGACGCGCGCGGCAGCTGGCCCGAGGGCCTGCCCGAGGCCAAGCGCGCCCAGTACGACCTGGCGACGATCAAGGCCTGGCTGGGCACCTTCCTGTTCCGCTTCTTCCAGATCAGCCAGTTCAAGCGCTCGGCGGTGCCCAACGGCCCCAAGGTCGGCTCGGGCGGCTCGCTCTCGCCGCGCGGCGACTGGCGCGCGCCCAGCGACTCGGAGGCGACGGCCTGGCTGGAGGAGCTGCGGGCGAATGTTCCTGATAGACCAGACGTTGGGGCGCAGCAGGAGGCGCGATGAGGCGCAGCGCGCTGCGCCTCATCGCGCCTCCTGCTGCGCCCTTACACCTATGCGACAGATTATCTTCATCCTGATGCTGATCACCCTCGCCGCCTGCGGCGCCCCAGCCGCGCCGGTCGACCCGGTGGCCGCCGGCGGGCGCGCCTTCACCATCCAGTGCGGCGGCTGCCACGCCATCTCCGAGGTGGGCTCCGCCGCCCTCGGCCCGCGCCTCGACGCGATGGTCGCCCGGGCCAACGCCACCCCCGACCCGGCGGCATGGCTGCGCATGTCGATCACCAACCCGGCCGCCGAGATCGCACCCGGCTACCGGCCCGGCCTGATGCCGATCAGCTATGGCCAGAGCCTCAGCCCTGCCGAGCTTGACGCGCTGGTGGCCTATATGCTGAAGGTGGGCGGCTAAATCAGTGACTCAGTGACTCAGTGCTCGCCCCGGCCATGAGCAGCCCGATCCGCTCGGGGTCGGCCTCGGCGCGCGGCATGATCGCCGCGATCTCGCCGTGGTGAAGACCACATAGAAGCCGACGTAGGCCCCCATCAGCATCATGCCCTCGACTCCCAGGTTCAGCAGCCCCGAGCGCTGTCCGATCGTCTCGCCGATCGCCGCGTAGAGGTAGGGCGTCGCCAGGCGGATCGTCGAGTGCAGGACGCCGAGCAGGGTCCCGATTGTGAAGAGTTGTTCCATCAGCCCTTTGTCTGCCTTCTTCGTCGGTAAGCCCCCCAACCCCCAATCCCTACAAATCTGTGCCCAGCAGGCACATGCTGCACTGATTGTGCTGCGGCGCGGCATAGCCGCGCCGCAGCACAATCAGTTTTTTTGTGGGAGAGCGGAGCTCTCCCACACCCTCACCGCGCAGTGGTGTTGCTGGCAACACCAGCCCCTACAAATCCGGCGTGAGCTGCGGGTCGAGCGGGCCGCCCTCGGCCTCGCGGTCTTTCGGGCGGGCGGCCTCGCTCTGGCGGCGGGCGGCGCGGCGCTGGGTGGCGTAGGTGCTGCTCACCACCATCAGCACGACCAGCCCGTTGAGCGCGGTGATCAGGGCGGCGGGCACCTGCACCGTGCGCTGCATCTGGTCGGCGCCCACCAGCAGGCCGCCGAAGAGCACGGCCGCCGGGATGGCCCCGATCGGGTGCAGCCCGCCGAAGAGCGCCACCACGATCCCGCTGAAGCCGTAGCCGCCGGAGATGCCCTCGACCACCCGGTGGTGGACGCCCATCACCTCGACGGCCCCGGCCAGCCCGCAGAGGCAGCCGCTGAGCACCATGCTGGTGGCGGTGATCGTGGCCACCGGGATGCCGGCGTAGCGCGCCGCCGAGGGGCTGAGGCCAACGGCGCGGATGCGGTAGCCCAGGGTGGTGCGCCAGAGCAGCAGGGCCACCACGACGGCCAGCGCGAGCGCCAGGATGAACCCGGCGTGGAAGAGCGTGCGCGGCACCAGCCGCACGATCCATGCCGCCTCGGGCCGCGCCGCTGACTGCGGGATGTTCGTGCCCGCCGCGACCTGGGCCGGGTCGAGCATGGGGCCGCGCAGCAGATAGTTCATCAGCTGCACGGCGATCGCGTTCATCATCACCGTGCTGAGGATCTCGTTCACGTCGAGGCGGGCCTTGAGCAGGCCGGGCACCAGCCCCCACAGCCCGCCGGCCATCGCCCCGGTCAGCGCGGTGATCGGCAGCAGCAGCCAGCCCGGCAGATCGCGCAGGGCCAGCGAGCAGGCCGTGGCCGCCAGCGCCCCCACCACCAGCTGGCCCTCGCCGCCGATGTTGATCACCTGCGCGCGGAAGGCGATGATCACCCCCAGGCCGACCAGCAGCAGCGGCGTGGCCTTCGCCAGCGCCAAGGGGCAGGAGCGCGTCGGCGACGACGGCGCCTGTGCGGCGGATTGTGCCTCGGTTCGGGGAGGCGGGGGTTCGTGTCATGTGTCTTCTATCACAATCCTGGGATCTTCCCCCATTCTAGGGCCGGCCTGCCCGTTGTCCATCGGAAGACATGTCTAAAAAGGAGGATGGGATTTCTGGTGGTTTGTGCTAACAAGGGTACAGGGTGTAGGGCACAGGGTACAGGCCGAGCGCATCAGCAAGCGATCCGTGACGCCAGATTGTAAAGTAGCCCGAAACCTTGTCTAAATTATAGGATGCCGTATCCTCCCTCCCCCCTCCGGCGGTACACATGCGAGGCATTGGCGCATAGCCTGCGCCCAATCTGCAATCTGCAACCTGCAATCTGCAATCGGAGTGTGTCACATGCTCGCAAAAGTGTACAGCTGCGCCATCGTCGGCCTGGAGGGCGTGCTGGTCGAGGTGGAGGTCGATATCGCCGGCGGCCTGCCCGCCTTCACCGTGGTCGGCCTGGGCGACGCGGCGGTGCAGGAGAGCCGCGAGCGGGTGCGCTCGGCCATCCGCAACTCGGGCCTGAGCTTCCCGCTCAAGCGCCTGACCGTCAACCTGGCCCCGGCCGACCTGCGCAAGGTCGGGCCGGCCTACGACCTGCCGATCGCCGTGGGCCTGCTGCTGGCCGGCCAGCAGGTCGAGGGCGACGCCGGCGGCGCGGTCTTCATCGGCGAGCTCGGCCTCGACGGCGGCCTGCGCCACACCGACGGCGTGATCTCGATGGCCGCCGTGGCCCGATCCCGCCAGATCAAGACGATCTACCTGCCCGCCGAGGACGCCGCCGAGGCCGCCCTGATCGAGGGGCCGCAGATCGTACCCGTGCGCACCCTGGCCGAGCTGGTAGACCACCTGACCGGCGCGCAGCCGATCACCCCCCATCTGGTCAGCGCCCGCTTTGAGGACGCCGAGCTGACCTACCCAGTGGACTTTCAGGATGTGCGGGGGCAGGAGCACGTGAAGCGATCCCTGGAGGTGGCCGCCGCAGGTGGACATAATATTTTGATGGGCGGCACGCCCGGCTCTGGCAAGACCATGATGGCCCGCGCGCTGCTCTCCATCCTGCCGCCCCTGGCCCTAGAGGAGGCCCTGGAGGTGACGAAGATCTACAGCGTGAGCGGCCAGCTCCCCCGCGACACGCCGCTGATCCGCCGGCGGCCCTTCTGCTCGCCGCACCACACCACCTCGCAGCCGGGCCTGGTCGGCGGCGGTGCCGGCCGTGTCAAGCCGGGCATGGTCTCGATGGCCCACCGAGGCGTGCTCTTCCTCGACGAGCTTCCCGAGTTCGGCCAGAAGCTGGAGGTGCTGCGCCAGCCGATGGAGGACCGCGTGGTGACGCTGAGCCGGGCCATCGGCAGCGTGACCTTCCCGGCCAACTTTATGCTGGTCGCGGCGATGAACCCATGCCCCTGCGGCTGGCATGGCGACTCAGAGCGCCAGTGTACCTGCTCGCCGGCCCTGGTGAGCCGCTACCAGAAGAAGATCAGCGGGCCGCTGCTCGACCGGATCGACATCCACGTCGAGGTGCCGCGCGTCCAGTACGAGAAGCTCAGCGGCGACCGGCTGGGCGAGCCGAGCGCGGCCATCCGGGCGCGGGTGGTGGCCGCCCGCGAGCGCCAGGCCCGGCGATTCCAGGGGCACCCGCGCTGCCTGAGCAACGCCGACATGGGCGCCGGCGAGATCCGCGAGCACTGCCAGCTCGACGGCGCCGGCCAGAGTCTGATGAAGGCCGCCGTGCGCCAGCTCAACCTCTCGGCCCGCGGCTACCACCGGGTGCTCAAGCTCTCGCGCTCGATCGCCGACCTGGCCGGCAGCGACAGCATCGGCGCGGCGCACCTGGCCGAGGCCATCCAGTACCGGCCGAGAAGGGCGGAGTGAGGCCGCATGTGCTAGAATCGAGTCGGCCCTTCGGCATATCCGCTCCGCACCTGGAGGATCTGATGAGCATTGACTCGCAATCGAAGATTGACCCCGCCATTAGCCCGTATCCTCAAGCTGCCCCACGATCGCGACGATCAGGCTGGCGGCCGTCTCGCTCAACTGCGGGTCGGTGCGACGGAGGCCTCGCTCATCGTGGCCATACAGCGTCATGGCCCGCATCCCCCTGCGGCGGAGCGGCCCTGCGAGCGCGCCGACATCCCCTGGCCCGCCATTGCTGATGGTGAGCGCGATGGATGCCGATGCAGCTGTGACGAGCGCGTCGACCTCGCGGCGCGACTCCCCCGCGCTCACTCGATAGCGCAGCGTCCCGTCGGTGATCTGCTCCAGCGCGATCACCAGGGTATGATCGCGCTCGAAGGGGTAGGTGGTGAGCAGATCCTCCACGCCAATGCTATCGAGCGAGGTGGCGCCTACGGCCACGGCCCAGACCTCCACATGCTCCAGGTCGTGCAGTCGCTGTGCGGCGAGCAGCATGGCGGCCAGTGCGCCGACCCCGCCGTCGCGCGGGTCGGGCTGCGGGTCGCGCAGCGCGGCCACGATCTGGAGGGCGAGCAGGATGGATGCCGGCACGACCAGCAGAACCCACCCACGGTGTGGGGCGAGCTGATCGGTCAGCGCCGCGAGGGCCACCAGCGCGAGCGCGATGATGCGGGACATGGCGGCCGCAGGCCTTGGCCCGGCGAGGGCGGTGATGCCCGTCGCGACGACCGGCGATTCGAGCGGTGCGACCAGCACAACGCGCCAGCTTGGCGCGCGCGAGCCTTCGCCCGCATCCCCGGCGATCGCCTGTGTGCCGATAATCGTCTGGCTGATGCGTGTTGGCCCGAGGCTGAGCAGGGGTGCGCCAGCGGCATCGAGGATGAGGACAATGATCGCCGCGAGCGAGAGCGCAATTGCGGGTATGGGCAGAATAATCGCCGTGAGGGCGGCGAAGATACCGGCGGCGGCGGCGGCGACATAGAGGCGGCGGTGGCGCGGCGCGGCGCGTAGCGGGTGGGTGGTGACCTAATCGTCTGGGCCTCATCACGCGGGCTACTACTCAAGCTGCGCCCCTATGGTGTGGGCGTGGCCGTCGGCTGCGGCGTGTTTGTCGGGTCGAGCACAAACTCGCTGGCCGGTGTGCCCGTTGGCTGCGGCGTGATCGGCTGCACCGGCGCGGTTGTCGAGGCATCACCTCGGCCGCAGTCGGTCTGCCCAGGCAGGCAGAGCTTAAGCGTCAGATCATAGCGGATGAACTGGTTGCCGATATCGCCCACATTCTTGATCTGCACGAAGTAGAAGCCATCCACCTCGGGGGTGAACTCGATCTGTGAGTCGAGCGTCCTGCCGCCTGGGATGTCATCATTCACATCGAGCAGGCTCACCCCATCGCGGTCGGTGAGCACCATCACCGTATCGGCGCCGGCCTGGGCATCTTCATTGACCTTGGTGGTGCCGACGTAGCGCCGCGTATCGGTGAAGATGATATAGCGCTTGCCAGTCTTGCCGAAGAAGACAACCCAGTCGGCGTCGCCAGTGGGGCAGAGCCGGCGATTCTCCTGGATCTCATTCGAGGTGATCAGGCGGGCCTGCTCGGGCAGACCGTCCGGCTCGAAGAGATCCAGGCAGATCTCGCGCACCAGGGTCGGCGTCGGGCCGTAGCTCTCGTCGAGCAGGGCGATATCGTAGATGTAGTTCACCCCGCCGCGGCCGGCCGCGTCGCGCACCTTAATATAGTACGGCCCGTCGAAGGGGATGCGGATGGTGATCCGCGGCTTCGTGTCGCCTGGGTTCGGGTTGGCCGGGTCACGGTTATAGAAGTCATCGTTGAAGGCGATGCTGTTCAGATCCTTGTCGAAGATCTCCAGGGTCAGGTCGATGCCCGGGTCCTGCCGTGAGATATCGACCGTGTAGACCTTGCCGGCCACGCCGCCGAAGACCAGCCAGTCCTCGTCGCCGGCCGGGCAGATCGCGCGCTGCTGGGCCGTGTTCACATCGAGGGCGCGCGCGGCGGCCGGGCTGTTGTCGGTCTCAAAGCCATCCTGGCAGACCGGGCCGGGCGTCCGCGTGGCCGTGGCCGGCCCGGTGGTTGGGGTGAGCGTGGTGGTTGGGGTGAAGGTCGGCCCGCCGACCACCACAGTGAAGAACTCAGATATTCCCAGACTTGGAGTGGGGGTGGTTGAGTTGGCGAACATTGTCTGGGTGAGGCTGGCGCCCGGGATCGCGCTCGAAGGGGCAAGGACGGACGCTGTAAAATCGGCAGAGCTGCCATCGGCGACGGACACCTGCGTGCCGCTGGGGAAGATGACGGTCACCCCGCCAGTGGCGCTTGTCGTGAGGTTGAATATCCGGTCGCTGCCGCTGGTGTTCGTGATCCGGAAGACGAAATCGCCGGTGCCCCCTGGGAGGATCGACGCCGGGGCTGTGACGACAATGAGCGTTGCCCCCGTTCCCTGCGCCTGCACGGGCGTGCCCCGCCACTGTGCGCCAAGGAGGATGGCGAGAACGATCAGGATGGCGAAGAAAGCGTTACGTAGCTGAGAGGAGCTATTCATCGGGGCGCAGTGCTCCCGGGCATGTTATGTGGGGGGCGGAACCTGCCGCATTATAGCTTTCCAATGCGGTGAGTGTCAAGCTATGAACAGGGGACAGGGGACAGGGGACAGATGCTCTCTGTCCCCTGTCCCCTGTCCCCTGTGCCCTGTCCCCCGATAGCTAGCGACCCCGCCCGATAGCGCCGGCCACGGCGGCGATCTTCGGCATCAGGGCGGCGAAGTTCTCGGGGTTGAGCGACTGGCCGCCGTCAGACTTGGCGCGGTCGGGGTCGGGGTGTACCTCCAGGATGACCCCGTCGGCGCCGGCGGCGATGCTGGCCAGGGCCAGGGGCTCCACCAGGTACCACTTGCCGGTGCCGTGGCTGGGGTCGGCGATCACCGGGAGGTGGGTGCGCCGCTTGGCCACCGCCACCGCGTTCAGGTCCATCGTGTTGCGGGTGGCCGTCTCGAAGGTGCGGATGCCGCGCTCGCAGAGGATGACGTTCGGGTTGCCCTGGGCGATCACATACTCGGCGCTGAGCAGCCACTCCTCGATGGTGGCCGAGAGGCCGCGCTTGAGCAGGACGGGCATGCCGGTGCGGCCGACCTCCTCCAGGAGCTGGTAGTTCTGCATATTGCGCGCGCCGATCTGGAGCATGTCGGCGTAGCGCGCCACCAGATCCACATCGCCGGGGGTCATCACCTCGGTGACGATCGGCAGCCCGGTCTCCTCGCGGGCCTGGGCCAGCAGCTTGAGGCCCAGCTCGCCGAGGCCGCGGAAGGTGTAGGGCGAGGAGCGGGGCTTGAAGGCGCCGCCGCGCAGCATGGTGGCGCCGGCCTCGCGCACGACCCGCGCCGTCTCGATGATCTGCTCCTCGCTCTCGACGGAGCAGGGGCCGGCGATCACCGCCACGCTGCCGCCGCCCACCTTCACCCCGCGCACGTCGACGATCGTGTCCTCGGGGCGCACCTCGCGGGAGACGAGCTTGTAGGGCTGGGTGATCCGCACCGTCCCCTTCACCCCGCGAAAGTGCTCCATCTCCTCGCGCAGGGTGGGCGGGATCGTGGCGCCGACCACGGCCACCACTGTGCGCTCCGCGCCGACGGTCAGGTGCCCCTGCAGGTCGTACTCTTTAAGCCGCTCAAGCACGGCGTCGATATCGGCCCTGGTCGATCCGGTCTGCATGATAACGATCATAGCGCGGTCCTCCTCCTTCATAGGCGTATCACAGGCGATAGAACAGGGAACAGGGGACAGGGAACAGGGGACAGGGTGATCCGCCTCCGTCTCAGGTTGATCCCATACGATGGCGGTTGCGGCCTCGGGGATTGGTGGTGGCATCTCGTTCTCTCCCAGTGGATGGCGCGCTACGCGCCGCCGGCGGGGTCGGGCGACGTGCGGAGGGCCGCCATCCTGGCGGCGTGCTCGGGGCGCAGGTTGCTCGCGCCACGCAGGTAGACGTGGATGACCTCGCTGGCCTGGCGCTCGGTGTTCCAGTGGACGAGCACGCGGACGCAGCGCGGCAGGCTGCCGGGCACGGTCATCTCGTGGCCACACATCAGGGCGGTGTCGACCCAGCCCAGCTCGCGGGCGGCGACGGCGGGGAACTCGGCGTTCAGGTCGGGCGTGGTGGTGAAGATCGCGCTGGCGATATCCTCGGGCCGCAGGCCGTTGGCCGCGATCATGGTCTGGAGCATCTCGCGGGTGGCGGTGAGGATGGCCTCACGGCTGTTCTCGTCGCAGGTGATCGCCCCGCGGACGCCTCGGCACCAGATAGTCATAGTCCCCTCATCTCTAGTCTGCGTGTGGCCGGGAACACAGAGAGGGCGTGAGGCTCGGTTGCCTCACGCCCTCTGAACGAGTTGTCTGTTGACAGAAGTTTCTAGACAGTGCGAAGCGACCGGGCCATATGTGGGCCGGTAAAGTAATAGCCGTAGAAGCTGTTGGCCAGAGCTGGCATTGGCTCACTTTACTTCATTGCTGCGCATCGCTACGGGCTGACTATAGCATAGGGGGCGCGGGGCGTCAAGGGGATTGCAGATTGTAGATTGCAGATTGCAGATTGGCCCAATCTGCAATCTACAATCTACAATCTGCAATCACGCTAGGAGCCGAGCAGCTCCTCGGCCTCGATGATCGCCTGGGCGATATCCTTCATCTTGGCGCGCTTGTCGCGGGCGCGCTGGCGCAGGCGCTCGTAGGCGTCGCGCTCATTGAGGCCGAGGCGCTGCATGAGGATGCCCTTGGCGCGCTCGATCAGCTTGCGTGCCTCCAGCGAGTCCTCAAGCTCGTCGACGTGGGAGCGCAGGCCCTGGATCTCTCTGAAGCGGGCCAGGGCGATGTTGATCGCGGGGGGCAGCTCGTTCTCGTTCACCGGCTTGACGAGGTAGGCCAGGGCGCCGGCCGCCTCGGCCTTGCGCACCGTCTCCTTGTCCGCGTAGGCCGTCAGCATAATGATCGGCACGGGCATCTGGTCGCGGATGCGGGCGGCCGCCTCGGTGCCCTCCATCTCGGGCATGCGGATGTCCATCATGATCAGGTCCGGCTTCAGGCGGTTGGCCAGCGTGATCGCCTCGGCGCCGTTGCGCGCGATCCCGATCACATCGTAGCCGAGGCCCTTCAGCTGCTCCTCAAGGGTGAGCGAGACAAGGTCGTTGTCCTCGACGATCAGGATCCTGGTTACAGCCACGGTTCTGTACCTCGAACTAAGACGAGCGAATCGCTAAGGATGATACCATATTTCATGGGGGCTGCCTAGACTGACAGAGCGGGTGAAATGGCCCGCCGTTTATGATACAATCAGCCTGGATAATGCGGCAGGCCGGAGGCGGGCCGGGCCTAGTCCGGCGCGCCGCGCCGCCGGCTCCACTCGCCGGGCTCCCTAGAAATAGTTGAGGAGGCACAGCAGTGCGCTACGACATCACCAACATCGAGATCGAGGATTACCTGACCGCGCTGATGCCGCCCCGCGATCCGGTGCTGGCTCAGCTTGAGGAGCGGGCGCGCCAGCAGGGTCTCTCGCTGGTCGGGCCCGTCCAGGGCCAGTTCCTCTACCTGCAGGCGCTCGCGATGAACGCGCGCAAGGCGCTGGAGGTGGGGATCACCACGGGCTACGCGGCCCTCTACCTGCTCCGCGCGCTCCAGCAGACAGACGGGCACCTGACGGCGATCGAGCGCCACTCGGACCGCATCGAGATCGCCACGGGCATCATTGGCCAGGCCGGCCTGAGCGACCGGATCACGCTGCTGCACGGCGAGTGGACCCAGCTCCTGCCCACGCTGGAGCACAGCTACGACCTGATCTTCCTCGACGTGCTGCGCAGCGCGGCCAACTCCGGCCAGGCCACCGAGGCGCTGGAGCTGTGCGTCCCCCTGCTGCGCCCCGGCGGCGTGCTGATCGCCGACAATGTGCTCTGTAGCGCCCAGGTGCTTGAGGATGATGCGCCGCCCGTCGTCCGCGGCATCCAGGAGTTTAATAAGGCTCTCATGAGCCACCCGCAGCTCGAGTCGGTGATCATCCCGCTGCGCGACGGCGTGGCGATCTGCCGGAAGAAATAAGGGTGCAGGGTACAGGGTATAGGCCGCTGCGGCAACGCTGTGTGCGCCCTGGTGTACCCTGTACCCTGTACCCTGTACCCTGTACCCTATGCCGCAACCCGACTCACAGCAGCGCATCGCCGAGCTGACGACGCTGAACGCGCTGGCCCAGACGCTGAACAGGGCGCTGGATCTGCGCGACGCGCTGGACAGCGCCCTGCCGCATATTGTCGAGCTGATGGGCCTGAGCACGGGCTGGATCTTCCTGCGCGGCGAGGGCGGCAGCTTCGCCCTCGCCGCACGCCACAACCTGCCGCCGGCGATCATCTACCCCGGCCCAGCCTGGGATGACGAGTGCGATTGTCAGGAGCAGTGCTACAGCGGGCGCCTGGAGAAGGCGGTGAACATGATCCGCTGCTCGCGCCTGCGCGGCGCCGTCGGCGATAAGCGCGGCCTGGCCCAGCACGCCTCGGTGCCCCTGCGCAGTGGCGACGAGGTGCTCGGCATCCTGAACGTGGCCACCACGCAGTGGGGCCGGATCTCGGCGCCGGAGCTGCAGCTGCTCTCGGCGGCGGGCTTCCTGCTCGGCACGGCGATCGCCCGCGCCCAGCTCTACGAGCATGTGAAGGTGCGCCGGGTGCAGGAGCAGCGCGCCCTGCTCTCGCTCTCGCAGGAGCTCATGGTCAGCGAGGAGCTTGAGCCGGCCCTCCAGCGCCTGGCCCGCGTCGGCGCGCGCCTGCTGGAGGCCGACGCCTGCGCCTTCGTCGAGGCCGATGAGCTCGGCGGGCGGGCGGTGCTGCGCGCCGCCTTCGGCTGGAGCCTCCCCGCCGACCTGGCCTGGCCCGCCCCGCTCGACCCGGCCAGCCCGCACCTCTGGTACCTGCCCGAGCGGGCCAGCAGCCTGGCCGACGAGTCGCTCAGCGACCTGCCGCCGCTTCTGTGCCGCCAGGGCTTCCTCGGCCACCTCGGCATCCCGGTGGAGCTGGGCGGCGCGCCGGTGGGCATCCTGATGGTGAACAGCCGCACGCCCCGCCAGTTCCTCGACGATGAGGCCCAGCTGCTCGGCCTGCTCGCCAACCAGCTCGCCCAGACCCTGGAGCGCGAGCGGCTGCACCAGGAGGCCCAGGCCCGCCAGCGCCTTGAGCAGGAGCTCGACCTGGCCCGTGAGATCCA
>NZ_JAIEWN010000020.1:70766-103879 GCF_019599295.1 Oscillochloris sp. ZM17-4
ATCCGAAAAGCCATTTCCATTGCCGACGGGCGGCCTGACTCCGGCGCCCCTCGCCGCGCAGGATGACGCCGTGGTAGGCCAGCACCCCGGCGGCGATGGCGCTGAAGGCGATGGCCTGGGCCAGGTCGGCCAGCAGACTGCCCGGGAGCGGGTCGCCGAGCGCCACGCGCAGCAGGCGGGAGATAATATAGACCAGCCCGCCCAGGATGGTCAGCGTGGCGATGAAGAGAAAGCCATAGAGGTAGATCCGGCGCACCAGCGAGCCGCGCTCGTCGTCGCCGGCGGGGCCGTCGGCCACGGCCGCGCCCTGGGCCCGCCGCCAGATCAGCGCCCACACCGGCAGGCCGGCCAGCAGGGCCGAGAGCGACCAGGCCAGCTGCTCGCGCAGGTCGTTGCCGAGGCCCGCCGCGCCAAGCGCCCGGATCAGGACGCTGAGCACGCCGCCGAGGCCGATCAGCGCGGCGGCCAGGCCGATGCTGCCCACCAGATACCAGGAGAGCCGGCGCACCCCCGCCTGGCGCGGCACCTCGCGGATGCGGGCCGCGTCGGCGCGCAGCGTCATGCTGTGGTAGGCCCAGGCCACCGCCGCAACCAGCACCACCGGCAGCGGGTCGCGGATGTCGCCCTGCGGGGCGAGCCCGAGGGCCTGGCGCAGCAGGCCGGCCAGCATGAGGGTCGCGCCGCTGACGCCAGCCAGGGTGCTGAAGAAGACCACGGCGTGCAGGTAGAACTTGCGCAGGGCCGACTCGCGCTCGCCGATGTCGGGGCCGTGGAAGAGCGACTGGGCCAGACGCCAGGCCAGCACCCAGAGCGGCAGGCCGACCAGCAGGCCGGCGGCCGGGCTGATCAGAGCGAGGTCGCCCACGACGGTCGTGGCCCCGCCGAGCTGATAGAGCAGCCAGCGCAGCAGCCCGATCGCCGCCTGGGTGGTCATCAGCAGCCCAACCAGGCTGAAGCCCAGCAGGTACAGCCGGCGGAAGAGCGCGCCCTCACCGTCCGGCGGGACGGTCGCCGCGTCGTCCGAGGCCACCTGCCGGTGATAGAGCCAGAGCAGCCCCAGCACCAGCAGCGCGGCCAGCTCGCCCATCACGCCCTGGGCGACGCTGCGCCCGGAGCTGAGCGGGTAGTCGCCGTGCCAGCCGCCGGACGGGTCGAGCAGCAGGCCCAGCAGCCCGCGGAGCAGGGCGTAGGCGCTGCCGGCCCAGGGCGCCAGCAGCGCGGCCATGTTCGTGTAGAGGTAGAGCCGGCGCAGCGACGCCCCGCGCTCCTCACGGTCGCCCCCGGCCAGCCGCTGCGCCCAGAGCCAGTGGATCACAAAGACCGGCAGGCCGATCACGATCACCGCGACCTGGAAGGCGATCGCCGCAGTTGAGCCGCTGTTGCCCCAGACCCCCAGCACGTTGCGCAGCAGCGCGATCAGCGCCCAGGCCACCGACTGCAGGCTGATCGTCGCCACCAGGAAGATATACCAGCGTCGTACGCTATTCATCGTTGTGCCACGCTTTCATCATGTCATACCATTTCAGATTGCAGATTTTGGATTGCAGATTGCCGTGCATGGCGGTCCAACGCGATCTGGCGGCGGCGTGTAGGCGGCTTGCTCAATTCCAGTTGGTATCATGTAGGCTAGGCCCAATACTTTTCGAGTAACGTATTGCATTTAGGCCCATATACGCGGCGCGCGCGCTACGCTCTGCAATCTGCAATCTGCAATCTGCAATCTGCAATCACCCTACTCGCAGGGGCGGCTCTGGCCCCAGCACGAGGCCCAGTACGACTCGGCGCTGATCAGCTGCCAGGAGTCGCCCTGGCGGCGCAGATTCATGCTGAAGGAGGTGCTGTACTGGCCGCTGCTGAAGAGCCCGCCCTCGGAGAAGCGCGTCTCGCTCACCGTGACCGCCGCCCGGTCGCCGGTGATGCGCTCATCGCCGACGCTGATCGTGGAGGACTCACGGCTGAAGGACCAGCTGTAGCGCGAGTCGATGTCGGCGACAAAGTCGTCGACGGTGGGCGGGTAGCCCCTGAGGTCGGGCGACAGATAGCCGTAGGCGCGCGCGCTGTCGCGCTGCTTGATCGCCAGGATGTAGTTGTGGGCGACGCCGCCGGGCGTCGTGTCGGGCAGGTAGCCCTGGGGCGTGCGGGTCAGGGCCAGGGCCAGGGCGGCCACCACGAGCACCACAACCCCGGAGATGATCGCGAGCAGAAAGCGGTCGGTCTGTTTCATGGCAAATCCCCGATCATAGGTGATGGGACAGGGGGCCCGGTCTCAGGACACTACGCCCTGAGCCCTGCGCTCGATCATATCGCAACAGCCGTGCCCGTGATCGCACAGGGGGAGACGATATGGTAGCATAATGTGCGTCCAGCCCGACGCGACCCACCTAATGCATCCACCTGCTCGGCTGCGGCCGGGCCGAGCTCGCGCTGCTCTCACCGCTGGTTGAGAGCTTCGACAGCAGCGGCCCGCTGCGCGCCGCCGGGTTCGGGTATGGAAATATTCAGCCAAACTTTTCCCCGCGATACGAACTCTCGCCTGAAAAGCTGAAACGCAGCCGCGAGTCGCGGATCGCCTATTTCCTATGCCAACTGAGAGACCGGGTCGGCCTACCCTGGGCGCCGGCCGACCCGGCCACGCTGCTCGACGACCCGGAGCACAACGCGATCGAGGCACGCTACCGCCAGCAACAGCTCATCGACTGAGCGGTCGTTTACCGCATTGGGATGCGGAATAATAATTGACAGGCGCTCTTAGTTGTGCTACAATATGAGTGGACACAAAGACGGAGACCCGCGTGGAGGACACATCATGACCACGACAACCCTGCACGAAGCCGAGACGCTGGAGACACTGCGCCAGTTCGCCGACCTGGAGGGCTGCTTCGACCTGCTCGACGAGCACCCGAACGCCGCGCCGGCAGCCGCGCACGAGGCGCTGTTCCACGATGGCAGCGAGCTGGCCGTCCGGTTCGCCATCGCCGTCATCCGCGAGCGGATGGGCGTGGAGCTGCGCGCAGACGAGGAGCTGAGCGAGATGGCGATCATCGAGATCCTCGACCCCGCGAAGGGCTACCCGACGCTGGAGACGCGGGCCTACGCGGCGCTGATCGCGCTCGCGCTCCCTGGCCCGGACGAGGAGCGCCGGAACAACGCGTACTTCGCCAGCTATCTGCTCCGCTACGACCCCGGTATTGGCCTGGCGGTCTCGCTCAACGCGATGCGCGCGAGCCACGGCCTCGGCCCGACCGGCTGGTAATTTACGAGGAACCCATGAGCACACCCTCTCGCCCGAACATCCTGTTCGACCCGCGCATCCCGCCGCTGATCGCCGCCCTCAACGACAACCAGGTCGCCACCGTCCTGCGCCAGATGTGCGAGGCGTGGACGCCCGAGGAAAACCCCGACGACCTGGTGGCGGGCGGGCCAGACAACAACCGCGGTCTGCTGCTCGAAGTCGCCGGCATGAACGTGGCGATGGGCGGCGAGCCCGAGTTCGCCACACTCAAAGCCTTTATCGCCCGCGCGACCGCAGACCCGACCGCCTGATCATTGTCGACATCCTGCTGACCTGAAGCCCGGCCCACAGTGGCCGGGCTTTGCCGTTTCAACCGTTCGAAAGCGAGGACACCAATGGTTGCCAAGACCTACGCGGTTTCGACCCAGCACGACCATCCCGCCGTGCAGCAGCTCGCCCGCTGTATCGAGTGTCTCCGCTCGGTCTGCGACGGCGCCGTGAGCCGCGACTATCAGGGCTTCTCGGCCTTCGACGCGAACCTGGGCCACTACCTGGCCGACCAGCTTGCCAACCACCAGGGCTGGAGCCGCCAGGATCTCGGTTACGCGGTGCAGCTGGCCTGGCGCTACCGCGAGCAGCTCGGCCGGGCCGGGCTGAGCTTCCCGACCTACGCGGAGCTGAAGGCCGAGATCGAGGATCTGCCCGAGGCCGAGACGATCGCGGTCGCGCCGACGCCCAGCACGGCTGGCGTGCGGCTCTACCGGCTGGGGAGCTGGCTGTGCCTGGCCTTCAGCCACTACGACCACGGCAAGCTCGCCCAGCTGATGAGCGCCACGCCGATGGAGGATCGCTGGTGGGACGAGGCCGGCACCCGGTGGCTGATCAACCCGCGCCACGCGGCCGGGCTGAGCGCGCTGTACGGCGTGGATGTCGAGGATGCTCCGACCGACGTGCTGCCGATCTCCGCAGACACCCAGCCGGCCGCCCAGCCCACCCCCGCGCCCGCCCGCGCCCGCACGGCCGGCGACGTGGACACGGTGACGATCGCCGACTACGACGCCACCCACGTTGCTGTGCGCTGCCCGTTCGCCCTGAAGGACACGCTCAAGGCCGCCGTGCCGTGGAAGCACCGCGAATGGGTCGGCGCGACGAAGACCTGGGTCGTCGACCGCGTCTTCGAGGCCACGGTGCGCGCCGTCCTGGGGGTGGCCTGATGGGCGGCTATATGCTGGCCTTCGGCCACTGTATCAGCTGCGGCGCGTTCTTCAGCTTCAACCCCGAGCGCGTGCCGTCCATCCGCGCCAACGACGCTGGCCAGCCCGACCCGGCTGGCCGGCGCGAGCCGGTGTGCCGGGACTGCTGGAACCGCCGGCAGGCCTACCGCCGTCAGCAGGGTCTCCCCGAGGAAACCCTGCTGCCTGGCGCATATGAGCCCGAGCCCGAGCAGTCCGAAGCGAACGAATGAACATCTCTACCAACGCTCAGCTGTATGCGCGCCGCTGGCAGGTTCGATGGATAGGATGTTCGTGTCGTGCAGATGGTGGATCGTAGTGGTTTCCTGAGCACCCCCATGCGACATGCCGCACATCGGTACGGCAGGAAGTCCCTACAGGTGGTGGATCGCAGGGACTTCCTGAGCGAGTGATGTTGGGTAGTTGATATAGAAAGAGACTGCGTATATACATGTATATTTGGATTGATCATAGCACATTACATTAGATCCCTAAATAAAAGTTCCCACTGCTGTTGATCGTCATTTGTCAAATCTCTGTAATGCAGTATCTGGAGCCGTAACGGAATACTCGTATTTTCCAACAAAACAGGTATCAGCTTTCGTTGTAATGCACCAGGGTCTTGAGTCTGAGCCATTGCATTCTCAAATTTAGACCACTCACTGGAAATATAGTCAGGCGTTAACACTATTAGTACTCGTTTGCAATCTATTACACCTCTTTGCATTTCTTCCACGCTAAAACTTCCTGCTTGAAAATCACGAATATCAATTATCACTGAAAACCCTCGCTGCTCTAAGGCAGGAAGCAACTTTTCTCTCACCCATTGGCCATTCTTGTGACTGTAACTAATAAAAACATCTTTTTTGTAAAGAGTTGACGACAATGGCGTATTTGATCCAATCACACTCATCTTAACTGCCTTTCGATTGACTTTGGGTTCTAGTACTTGAAGGGTTGTCAATAAGACAAGCACGAGTAGACCACCAAATATCATACTCCATAATAATACCGGATTTGTTTTAATAAAATCAGGAACATCTACAGACGCATAATTGGTTAAGAGACTTAATACAAATCCAACTATTGCAATCAAAAAACTCATAAGGATAGCAAATGGACGTATTTTTTTCATGTAAAAACCCCCTAATCGATGATTGACTTAATAGTTTCTCTAATCGCCACCAAGCTCTCCAGTAGTTCAACTAGAGGCAAGGAGTATTTCAAAGACTTGTAATCTTCCAATTTTTGTATTGCGAGATCTGCAATAAGAAGAGCCTGTCCGTATTCATGTTGAGCAAGTTTTGATTGTGCTTCAGCGAGATCTGCCCAGTATGCCTCATACAAAGTATAAGGATTACCTGTAGTAAGATAGGGCTGAATACTTCTTCGAGCGTTATACCAATTACCTAGACCACGATATAACTTAGCTGTAATAGTAGCAATCACCTCTTCATCACGTTGATTTTTTGGTCTATAACTATTAATGATTTGCAACGCATAATTCAATTGTTCTTCTTTGACGCTTTTGTCTGTTAATTGCGAAACTTCAGCCCAGATAATATTTGCCAGGCTTAGAACTGCCTGTGTAGCACCATATCGCCTGGCATTTTCGGCGTAAAACCTCGCATCTTTATAATTCTCCTTCTTTCGATATATCTCAGCAAGACGATAATTTAATCTACTATCATCAGGATTCTCATCAAGAGCATCGTGTAGCAAAGGCAAAGCACGATCCTCAAAGCCTGCTTGAATCAATGCTTCAGCATAAAGACCCAAATGTAGACGATCAAAATAGGAACTACGACGACGAGCCTCTTCAAGCCATCGTTTGGCTTCACGTGCATTATGACGAATATCATCTTCGGAAAGCAAGGGATTATCTTCTAACTCCCTTAATAGAAGTTGAGCAAGACCAATATAATTCTCGGGATAAGGGTGCGGACTGTAAACTTCGATCCCCTTACGATACAATTCTTTTGCTTCTTCTAAATTGCCACTATATTCAGCAAGTAATGCTTTTTCACGATACAACCGGGCAGTAAATCGTTTTCTGAAATCTTTTCTCTCAAGATCTTCTATTATTTTCGATGCTCTTTGCAGGCTTGAGCCAATACGCTTTCGACGATAACTACGAGCCTGATAAAGCATCACTTCCAGATCATCTGGATTAAGGCGTAACCACTTTTCCGCATAATAGAGAGCCTTATCATTATCTTGTTTTGTTTGATAATAGAAGAAAACCATTTCTCGCAGTACGCCTTCTATGCTAACAGGCAAACGCTCTGCAAGCGCGTCTTCACCTACAGACCGAAGAAGGCGACCGGCTGGAATGGCATACCGAAGCACTTCATTTGATTTCCATACAACATTGTTATTTGACAGCCCAGCCTCATGAGAAATATGCAATAGCTCCTGATTAGAGGAAAGTGCCTTGTCAAATGCAAACTTTCCGTAGTCCCGAGCAATGCTATCCATTAGCTCAGATTGTTCCTCTAATTGGCGCTGGAAGTACGAAACAAGAAACCGATGCATATAAACATATTCACCACTTAAATCTAATATCAACTTATTTACAAGTTCAAATCTTGCTTGTTGAACTTGTTCTATAGAGTAAGCTTGTAAGACCTTCACAGCCATCATATCTTCGATAGACATAGGTTCTTGCACAACAGCAAGTATCTGTAGTATCATGTGTTGAATTTCGCTCAATTGCTCTTGATTGATAGCACGAAGTATATGTTGTGCAAGGCTAAGCTGTATTCTTTGCCTGGATTGGATCGAAAGCGTTAAGTCTCCAAACTTTATCTGCGAGGCAACTATTTTTGCCACTAGAGGATAACCTCCTATCATTTGAACAGTATCATCAAAAGCAGAGCCATTGATATCGCTGATTCTTACGGGACTGTCTTCTAATAACAAATCAATGTACTCTCGAATATATACATCATCAATTTCTCCTAAACGAAAAACATCTGCATTACTAGCGATTAATGCAGAATATTCAGGACGGCGAGTTATTGCAACAACAATACGGGTATCAATATTTCGTTTGATAAACTTTTCCAGAAACCTCTCAAAGTATGGCAGCACATAATTAGATGCATCTAGCCCTTCTTCAGCATCATCTATAAAAACATAATAATCATTTGCTCGTTTAGATACTGCATCAAGTGCCAATTCCACTAAAGTTTCTTTAGAAATACTAGTATCACCCAAGGGTTGAAGAGTGCGCGCTTCTTTAATAATTTCTCTGGCAAGGCGATCTTCTGAATGACCGCGTGTTAATTCAATAGTCATGGGTCTTCTACTCAGTTTCTCCGAAACAGTCTTTTTTACAAAAGAAGACTTACCAATACCTGCTAAACCAAGGACAAATACGATCTGATTCCTTCGTGATGTCAAAGAGAAACGATCTCCATCACTGCCTCTATCAACATAAAGTGTCTCACGAGATCTAGTAGTGATGGTTTTGTCTATAAGTTCTGCTAAGGCCATAAAATTCCGCTCAATCTCATCTTTGTCTTTCATTGAAACATCAATCAGACTGTCTTGGAGAGCTAACTGCAATTGAATTGATAGTTCAGCAGCGTCTAGTCTTATTCCAACCACTCGAAAATCGCTTGCCATCATTGCACGAGTAGTTGTCATATTTAATTCTCTTTGCACCCAAGGGGAAATGATAGAGTTGGCACTTAAAAAAACTACAAACCACTTGGCATTTACAACAGCATCATCTATAACATTTGATACTAAATCACCAGCAAATAAGTCAAAATCTCTCATCCACACCTGATCACCAGTATAAGCAGTAATGATGTCGCGTAATTGCAACGCCACATCTCTGTCCTCGGGAGCATAGGACAAGAAGACGGTCTTTGAACTTGCCACTTCTCACCTCCAATATCTTAGGCTTTCAGATCTGAAAGACCGTAGCATTACGTCGAGAAGCCATCCAAGTTACACTCAAACAAAAGTTTCGCAATTACTTAGCATATCAACCTCATACGCAGTAATCTCTTTCACCTACTCTACAGAAGTATAGCACGAACATCTATAACTGTGAAGCTATCCACACATAGTAGTTCATCGGTAAATGCTCGGCATGGGCTTTCGGGATGCGGCGCCCAACGCCCATTCGACGGTGAGCACCCGGCGTCGAGGCGACGCTGCCGATCGTTGGCAAACGCTGGCTGCACCTGGCTACCTCCTGGGCGGCGACTGGTTCACTAAGGCATGTTTCAAACCAGCTTGACAGTTCGATCTGAGCAACAGATTGTTGCAGCGCATCCTGATGCGGCAGCCAGCTCAAGGTAATCCCATACCGGATAGTTCAAACTGTCAAGCTGGATCGCCCGATTCTGAAACATGCCTAACGGCACGATCTCCCATGATGTCGAATGGCAACTCGCTCGCGCAATCTTCGGCAAGGGAAGCGGAAGAAAATACTTGTCCCTTTCGCACCGTCTCGAATCGAAGGCACCTTGCCCTGATGCGGTGGAAGTGCGAAGACGGGATAGATATTTTCTTCCGCTTCCCCAACATCTTGCGCGCCTCCTGGCTCTATAGCGGTGGGCGAGACGGTTGAGCCAGATGCAAGCGGAAGCAGGAAGGTCTATTCTGTGAAGAACGAAGGTGCATCCACACGCGGAACCTCCGTCGATATCAGAGAGGCTGCCGCTCATGCCAACTAACTAGATAGGCGCTCATAGAGCGCGGGCTCAACTGATCTGACCACCGCTATAAGCCAGGTGGCGCTTTTCGTCTATGCCAACCTACAGCATCCAGCGCGTGTTCGGCGGCGACTTCCGCCGCGCCGTGCAGCACTACATCGCCACGAATCACTATATGCGCTCATCGGGCGGCTCAGGCCAGCTCTTCGCGGTGATGGCCGACGACGAGGTCGCCGGCGCCTGTCTCGTCGGCGCGACCAGCTCAGAGAACCAGACCCGGAGCCTGATCGCCGGCGCTTGTCTCATCGGCCCGGCCGGTTCGCAGGATGCCGAGCGCAGCATCGCCACCGGCGTATTGGTGCGGCAGATCAAGCGCCTCGTGGTCGCCGACGATGTGCCGTCAAACGTCATCCCCGAGAGCAAGCTGCTCCGCCACGCGATGCGTGAGGTAACAGACGAATACGGCGTGCCGGTGCTGTTCGTCGCCTACGCCGACCAGGCCGCGACGGATCTGCGCACCGGCCACCCGCTCCCTGGCTGGGTCTACCTGGCGGCGGGCTTCTTCTACGCCGGCGCGACCACATCGCGGCGATCTTGCTGCATCGACCACCACGGCGCGGCCAGGAACACGCGCCAGGGCGAGCAGACCATCAGCCGACGCAACCTGCCCCGGGCCGGACAGGTATTCCAGGGCGAACACGTGACAAAGGACTGGCGGATGGCAAAGCTGCCGCCGGCCAGGATCTGGCTGGCCGTCGTGACGCCATCAAGCTACACCAAGCGGCAGGCCAAGCACGCCTGGCGCGCCGCCTGGGCCAGCCTCGACCCGCGCCGGCGCGTGGCCGCGCGGCAGTGGATAAGCCATGTAGCCTGGCGGCGGGCCCAGGCCGCCGGCGTCGTCGCCATCGGCGAGCCCCGGCCGCGCCACCTGCGCCGGCTCGACCGCTTCCAGCCCGCCTGGTGGCGCGGCCAGCAGCTGACCCGCACCGCCGCGCCGGTCTGGGTGCCGTTTCGCTACCAGCAGCGCATGTTGCTGCTCGACGATGTGCTCGGCGAGGCCACGGCTGGCCGGGCCTACGCGCCGCTGATCAGCGGCGAAGGAGATCCGCAATGAAGCCCAAGAAGAAGCTCAGGCTCCTGGAACGCGTGCTGGCTCGGCACACCAACGCGCGCTTTGTGCGGTACGCATGCCGCGTTCCCATCCGCATCCGCAATGACGAGCGGCCCGCCTTCGCCGAAGGCCTGCGATTTGGCGCGTTCGGCGTGGTCGAGGATGGCGATGGTGACGGGTATCGCATCCACCACGTGCCGACGGGGGCGCTATGTTTCTATGCCACGGATCTATGGGAGGCGATCGCGATTTGCGGCGCGCTGCATATGGTTCCCGTGGACTGGCCAACCATCACGCTCGAAGACGCCCAGCGCCTCCGCAACAACGAGGGCTACATGTCGGGGGTGCGCCAGATGCATCAGGTGTGCTCCGCGCTGCGCAGAGCCGCCCAGGAGACTGAGGTGGCGGGCATGTCGAGTGGGGCGTGTACGAGTCCTACGGAAATAGTGCAGAATGTCCACAATGCTGGTCGCAGCAACGCGGTACACTAAGCTGCGCAGACCCACCATACCCACGCCGGCACAAAGGGCCGACACCGCAATGAACACTTCAGCTATCGGCCTTGATGCCCGGATCACGACGCTTTCCGCACCCGCCCGCTCCGAGTTCGGCCACGACCACTATGCCTACCAGGATGGCCAGCGCCTCCTGATCGGCACCACTCGCACGCTTCGCCCACTCGAGAGTGAGACTGGCAGCGACTTTCGCCACCGCATCAATGCGATCGTGGCCGCGATCAGCGGGTATGTGACGATCAGCATTGAGGTGGACGAGGAGATCCGCGCCGGAGTGATTGTGCAGGCAACAATCCGGGTGCGCTACCCGCCCGAGCCAGCCGCCATTCGCACCGACGCCCGTACCGCTGGCGGAAGGCCAGCGGGACCACGGGGGAGCAGGGCGCGCGCGTAGTGCCCACGCAGCTGGCTCATCGAAGGAGATCTCCGGGCCAGCAGCGATGTCGCGCGGCCTGTCTCGCCCGCTCGGTCTCTCGGGCGGGCGTTTTTGATCGGATCACCATCGTGTCGGGCTGCCCGAAGATTACCCAGGATCGGGGCACGCATTGCTGCCGCTGGTGTCCTCTGCATTGTGCTACAATCATGTAGCACAATGCAGAGGACACCAGCGGAGATCCTATGCGCCCCGACCCCGACATGAGCGACACCACCGACACGCTGGAATGGAAGGCCTGCCCCGACTGCTATGCGGAGGGGCGCGTCCCCTACATCTTGCGTGTCGCCGATCACTTCTACATGAAAAAGGCGCCGCGCTACAAGGGCGGCTACCGCGTTAGTGCCTACTGCAAGGAGCATGAGAAGCAGCGGGCGGCGGCGCAGCGCGCGAAGCAGAAGGCCGAGCGCGCCGAGCTGAAGGCCGAGGAGGAGGCGACGGGCATCACGCCGCCGGCGCTGGCCACGCTACGGGCGAAGTGGCGGGCCGAGTGGAACGGGCGGTCGCGTGAGCAGCGCCGCATGGCGCACCGCAACACCATCCAGGCCAACCCGGAAACCCATCGGGCCAACGTCCGGCGCTACATCGCCGCGCACCGCGACTCCGAGCGGGCCAGGAAGGCCGCGTGGTACGCAGCAAACCGCGAGGCGGTGCTGGAGCGGATGCGTCACCGGCGCAGCCGGCTGCGCCTCACCAGCAAGCCATCATAACGGTCATCTCACCATGCTATAGTGAGCCAAGAAGGCAGCGACTACGCGCCACCCGCACCCTGCGGTGGCGCGTTTTTGTTGCGCCGTGGGCGGGTGGCGTCTCCCCTCCAGGACGCCATGACTGCGGCGAGCACGCACTACCACACCGCCCAACTTGAGCTTGCCCGGCGCGAGCTGGAGCGGCGGCGGCGCGCCACGATCGCCGCCACGCCCTTTGGCGATTGGCTTCCCCAGGTCACCCCCGAGTACACATGGGGCTGGGCGCACCTCGTCTACATCCGCAGCTTCCTCGACCGTGTCACCAGCGGCGAGCTCAAGAAGCTGATGATCTTTGTCCCACCACGTCATGGCAAAAGTGAACAGACCACAGTGCGCTATCCGGTGTACCGGATGGATCGCGACCCGCGCACCCGCGTCATCGTCGGCTGCTACAACACCGATTTGGCCACCAAGTTCTCGCGCGATGCGCGGCGCATCGCGGCCCGGCGCGGGCTGACCCGGCACGGCCTCAAGAACACCGAGGCCGAATGGGAGGTGGCCGGCGGTGGCGGCTTCCGCACCGCCGCCGTGGGCGCGGCACCGACCGGGCGCGGCGCCGACCTGATCATCATCGACGACCCGGTGCGCTCGCGCCAGGACGCCGATAGTGAGACCTACCGCAACGCGGCCTACGCCTGGTACTCGAACGATATGTACACCCGCCTGGAGCCGGGCGGGGCGATCATCCTGATTATCACGCGCTGGCATGAGGACGACCTGGCTGGCCGCATCCTGGCCAGCGAGGACGGCCCGAACTGGACGGTCTGCTCGCTGCCTGCCGAGGCCGAGGAGGGCGACCCGCTCGGCCGCACGGTCGGGCAGGCGCTGTGCCCCGAGCGGTTCGACGAGGAGGCGCTGGCCGGCATCCGCGGCGTCCTGGGCATCGACTACTACGCGCTCTACCAGCAGCGGCCGGTCGCCGACGAGGGCGGCCTGTACCAGCGCGACTGGTTTGTCTACAGCAAGCCGCCGGCGACGGTGCGCGGCGAGCTGCTCTTCGACTACATTCTGCAGGCATGGGACACGGCCTCGTCCAAGCTCGGCGACTACTCGGTGTGCGTGACCGCCGGCATCACGAATACCCAGGTCTATGTGCTCGATGTGTTCCGTGATCGCCTGGAGAGCCCGGATCTTAAGCGCGAGGTCGAGCGGCTGGCCGAGTCCTGGGGACCCCGCGCCATCCTGATCGAGGACGCCTCCAGCGGCATCGCCATCCAGCAGATGCTGCGGCGCGAGACGAAGCTGCCCATTATCGCCGTGCCGCCTCACAAGGCGGGCAAGGTGAGCCACGCCCGCGCCAACGCCGTCTACTTCGAGGGCGGGCGCGTGATCTTCTGCCCCGGCGCCTACCTCCCCGCCCTGGAGCGCGAGCTGCTCAGCTTTCCTTCTGGCACCCACGACGACCAGGTGGACGCAATCAATGTGCTCATCACCAGGGTCTATGCTGCCGTGGCGAGTGGCCGGGCTGGCTCGCACAGCGGCTCGGGCCGGGGCTAGAGAGGCCGTTTACCGCATTGGGACGCGGAAAAATAATTGACAGGCGCTCTAAGTTGTGCTACAATAGAAGTGAGCAAAAAAGCGAAAGCCTGTGAGGCGCTGCGTCTCACCAAGCATCACACAGAGGAGCTTCACCGATGGCAACCGCATCCACCACCGTCCTGTTCGACCGCAACGGCATCCTGGCCTCGATGATCATCGAGCCGAAGAACCCCCGCTTTGAGATCGTGCGCGGCAGCGAGAGCGTGAAGACCGTGCCGGCCACCAGCGCATGGCGCAGCGAGCAGAAGGCGATCGTCGCCGAGGCGACCGAGCTGGCCGCGGCCGCGGTCACCAACCCGATCCTGACCACGCTGCGCGAGCGCGGCTGGCTGCTGGGCATCGACGGCCACAAGCCGACCCGCGCCAAGCTGGTTCTGTCCACCGAGGAGAACCCGGACGGCTCGTTCACCCTGACGTTTGCGGGCGGCAAGAACGCCGCCGCCCGCGACGCCGCCCGCGTGGCGCTGCGCGACTCGATGATCGAGGCGCACCTGAACGTGACCATCGGCGGCGGTGAGCTGACGGTGAGCGCGATGAGCGCCGACGACGATTGCGCCGAGGACGATAGCTAGGATCTGTTCGCTGACGGATGAGCCGGCCCATTGCGGGCCGGCTCTTTTGTATTTTCGGAGGTGCCGCAATGTCTCGTCTCTGGTTCTGCTCCAAGGCCTGCCGCGAGGCGGCTGACTCGACCCCGCGTCCCTGGCCATTTGCAGTTCACAACGACCGCTGCGTGATGTGCCACGCGCCCAAGCCCAACGTGGATGCCTTTCTCATCGCCAAGGCGGACATGAGCAATGGCTACTACTGCTTTACCGCCGAGCCGCTGATCATTGTCGGCGACTATGTCATCGTGCGGGTGGACGCCGCCTGGAAGCATGCGGCCTGGGAGCACATCTCCAGCGGCCTGCAGCTCGGCGCCGCCGAGATCTACGACCGCGTCGCTGAGGCGCTGGCGGCCGCGCAGGAGCTGGCTGCGTGTCGCCCGACCCCACGGCCTTTTACGTGGGAGGCCATTGCCCGTGGCGTGGACGGGGATCTCGTGCTGGCCCGCAGCGCACACGGCGCGCTGCCACTTCACGCCACAACCTTCACCTTCCGTCCCACCAACCCCAAATGGGGCATACGCCGTGGGAGCGCCCTGGATTTTTCAGAGCTCCGCTCGTCCGTGGGGGACGCCTTCCCCGGCCGCTTTCGTGCCGCCCTGGCCAACGCCTGGGTCAGCCTGGGCCTCGCCTAGTTGAGAGGGTTCACCGCCCATGCAGGTGATCGAACACACCGCCAAGTCCATCCTGTCCGCCCAATCCAGCGGCTTCCTGGTGCAAGGGCCGTACCCGTTCACCCACACGCTCAGCCCCTACACCGGGTGTCAGTTTGGGGGAACCACATGTGGGCTCTACTGCTACGCCCAATTGCTGCCGAACTGGCGCTACCGGCCCGAGGGGCTCAAGCCCACCCGCTGGGGCGAGGGGATCGCCGTTAAGGTCAACGCGGCCGAGCTGCTGTCCGACTATCTGGCCGGCTGCACCGCCGCCCAGCGCCGCCAGTTGCGGATCTTCATGTCCACGACGACCGACCCCTACATGCCGCTGGAGAAGCAGCGCGGGCTCACCCGGCGTCTTGTCGAGGTGTTCGCCCGCTACGACGACCTGGACCTGCTGGTCATCCAGACGCGCAGCCCGCTGGTGGCCCGCGACTTCGATGTGCTCAAGCACATCCCCTACGCCTGGCTCAGCTTTACCATCGAGAGCGATGACGAGGCCCAGCAGCTTCGAGGTGGGCCGGCGTACACCACCCGGTTCAAGACGGTGGCGGCGGCCGTCCACGCCGGCGTTCGCACGCAGGTGGCCATCAGCCCCTGCCTGCCCCACAGCCCTCGCTTTGCCGACAAGCTCGTCGAGACCGGCGCGCAGCGGTTTGTCATCGATACGTTTACTGCCGGCGACGGCGGGGGCGGATCGCGAACCGCCCAGCTCCCCTACTCCCGGCTCGTCCCAGCCTGGGATGAGGACGGGCCGGCCCAGCTCCTGGCCCAGCGCCTCGCCGAGGCTGGCGTGGATGTGGGCTGGTCGGCCGATGGCTTCGGCGGCATCCCCTACCGCACCGAGGACGCTCGCAAGGGCCACCCGGATCGTGCCCACGCGCAGGGGGATGATATGCAGCTGCGCATGTTTACCCCCGACCCGCCGCCCGAGGGGGCGATGGTGCTCACCCTGGGCCAGGAGGGCGCGCCGCGTCGCCCGCTGCCCGGGTTTCCCTACTTCTGGCTCAAGTACGTCAGCGGGTTCGACGCCCGCTTTCACTGCGCCCAGTGCCTTGTGGGACCCTTCCACAAGGGCATCTGGTCGACCGTGCGCGTCCCGTCCGCCCACGTCCTCACCCAGGCCCAGGGCTGGCGCTTCGCCTACCTCTGCGGTGTGGCCGAGACCCAGTGGGCCGACAACCTGCACGTCCCGGTCGCGCATGCGCTGGGGCAGGAGGTTGAGGTATTTACCTACAACGGAATCCGCGTCCACATCACCAACGCCCGCCGCGTGGAGATCCCCTGGATCGACGACGGATGGCAGGGTTTCCCGCGCAGCTATACCACCTGCCGAAATTTCCAGTTCGGCGTCCACCATTTCGGCTACGACGGCGCGACCCGGCCCAGCCAACCGGAGTTTACCAACCCCAAGAACGGCCGCTCGCTGGACACGCTCCAGCGCCGGCAGCGGCGGAGGAAGAACCAATGAGCGCACTCACCTTTGAGAATCTGCTGCGACACATCAGCCACACCATCGTGTGCCGCGCCCACGGCACCCCACCGCAGAATGTGGTCATCCACTGCGCGACCTGCGACGAGGTGATCATTGACCTTGACGCCGACGGCGAGAGCCTGTTCGGCCTGGTTCCGCTCAAGCCCGAGCCGCCGGTTATGCCGCCCGCGGTCGCCGCTGTTCCCGTCGCTGCGGATTGACCGCAGCCTGTCCCAGAAGCTGAGCCGCCGGCATCGCTGGCGGCTCTTTGTATGCCCAGGAGTATGTGATGCCCGCGAACCTGATCGGCTTCCTCGGCGGCGTGGCCGCGAGTGGGGCCAGGTACAAGATCGAGATCCGTGACCTCGGCGGCGGCGCGTTCGAGGCCACGGCCCTCAATGCCGGCGGCGCGACCGGCTGGTCGCGCCCGACCCTCATCAAGGCCGGGGCGATCGCCGAGGTCATCAAGGCAGCCTCGACGAAGTTTGCTGAGAAGACCAGGCCCGGCCGCGACCGCATGTACACCCGCCCGTTTGGCGGCGGGCCGCTCGCTGAGCCCTTCCCTAAGGGCGTGACCAGCCTGCCGGATCACCCCCTGTGCTGGCGCGTCGGCGACCCGCTCGGCCGGCTGCCTGCCGAGCTGCATGCCGAGGCCTCCGGCAGCGCCGGGCCCGGTGCCGTGGCGGCACCGCTGACGGTGCCGCCGGCGACGCCAACCTTCGGCCAGGTCGTGATGCTCTGCGAGACCGTCCCGAGCTGGGACGACTTCCTGCCGTATCTCACCAACGCGGACTGGATCCTCACCGAGAAACTGGAGGGCGATCGGGGCCAGCTGCACCACCACACCGACGGGCAGGTCTACCTGACCAACCGCTCGGGCGAGATCATAAACTGCCCGGCCCACATCGCGAAGGCCATGCGCGACGGCACGACGCCGGGCACATCGCTAGACGGCGAGGTGATCAGCGTGGACCGCGACGGCCGGGCGCAGCTCTACGTCGGCGCCCAGGCTGACATCCAGCTGTTTGTGGCCTTCGACCTGCTGGCGATCGACGGGCGCAGCATGCTCCACGAGCGCCAGTGTACCCGCCTGCGCCGCCTGGAGGGGCTGCTGCCGACGTTTGAGCCGCCGATCCAGGGCTGGTACAGCCCGGTACGCGCGGTGCGCTGGTCGAGCCAGGACGCCGGCAAGTCCCTGATCGTGGACGAGGTGCGGCAGCGCCAGGGCGAGGGCTGGGTGCTGCGCCAGGCCGACGCCCCCTACGAGGGCAAGCGCAGCAGGAACTGGCTGCGCTTCCGCGACCGCGAGAAAGAGATGGATGTGGTGGTGATCGACTACCGCGAGGGCACTGGTCGGCTCAAAGGCACCGTCGGTGCGATAAAGGTTGGCCTGTACGAGGGGCGCAGCCTCTACGCCATCGGCTGGGTCGGCTCGGGCTGGGACGACACACAGCGGCGCACGTTCTGGGAGGCCTGGCACTGCCGGGAAGCGGGCCAGGTGGTCGTGATCAAATCCTTCGGCCTGAGCTTCGCTGACCAGGTGATCCGGCCATCCGGTGTGCGGGTGCGCGCCGAGGGCGATAAGCAGCCGGTCGAGTGTCAGTTTTCAAGCGAGGTCGGTCGCGACCGCGTGTCTGCGCCAAAGGTGCTCTGAGGAACGCCATGAATACCACTTCGGCGCCACCCATACCTCCTAACGAGCCGGCATTCGTGGCCGCGTGGCGGCAGCTCAGCGAGGAAACCCTGGCCCAGATCATTCCCGGCACGAGGGTCGGCCAGGAGCGCGCCACTGAGGAGCTGCGCGCACGGTTTATCCGCCAGCGGCATGACTATCACCGCGCCCGCGCCTTCGCAGGCTGCCCGGCATGGCCGGGCGTGGAGGAACGCCGATGATCGCGGTGATGCTGCGAGACGGTACGAGTGGCGAGCCGCTCGGAAGCTGGACGGTGCAGGACTGGGTCGCCGACGCCGATGCGCTGCAGGCGCTGGCCGACGATGCCGGCTGCGTCGTGACCGTCGTGCCGCTGGCCAAGATTCAGCCCCTCGACCCGACCGAGCTGGTACGGCGCGCCAAAAGCCGCCTGGCTGACCAGGTGATCACCATCGTCACCTATCGCCCAAGAGGCGGCCAGCCGCCGCCTGAACACGAGGAGCTTCCGCTATGACCGCGACAACGCGGCGCGCCCCGGCCGGCCTGGCCGGGGCGCTGCTCTTTGCCCTGCCCGATGCGGCAGGCACCACCCGGCGGATCGCGTTGCACCCGCCGTCACACTATGCCATTGACGATCGCTGGCACACGAGCAGCCTGATGGTTGGTCCGCCCGATGGCTCGGTCGAGCTGGCCGCGCCGGCCAATGACGACCCACTGGCGAAGCTGCGCTTCCCGCACCTCGGCAGTTGGGATGCCCGGTACCTGGGCTATGAGAACCTCTGGATGCTGCTGTCGCACTACCCGCGCGAGACAACCCGCGACGGGCAGGGCCATCGCCTCGCGCTGCCCGGGCTGGCTGGCCAAAGCCGCTGGCTCACCGTGCAGCGCGAGCGCGGCGACGACCTTGTCGAGCCGATCACCGCTGTCGGGCCTGACCCTGCGGCCGCGATGGAGCTGCTACGCGCCTGGATGCGCGACCGGGCCGCGCCGCAATGGACGGGCGGCGACGAAGATCCGGCCCTGGGCCGCACCCCGCTTTGGGTCGAGCGCGACCTGGGCGTGACGATCACGCTCAGCCGCATCACCATGCCCGCCGACGATCCGCGGGCGCTGCTCAGCCCAACCTGGTGGACGGTCACGCGGCGCTGGCCACGGCCGACCATGCTGCCACTGGTTACCACGCGGTGGTTCAAGACTGGCACCGCTGCCGAGACCGCGGCGGCGATACGGGCCTTCACCGGCCTCGTCGCCGGCGCTGGGCCGCATTGGCGATGAGCCACTTTCGCGAGCTGTACCGCCGTCCGGTTCAGGAGTGGCGGCGGGATCAGCTCGACCACCTGACCGCCGAGGATCTGGCAGCACTCTGCCAGCTCTTCGGCGTGGCCTTTAGCGGCACAAAGCCGCAGCGCGCCGAGCGTCTCTGGCAGGCGCGCCACCTGCGGCTCGTGCTGGCCGGCTACGCCAGCGATCGGGCCGGCGTGGAGGCGCTGGCCGGCAGCTACCGCGCTCACGAGCTGCTGGCGCTGTGCCGCGCCGCCGGCGTCTACGCCGGCCCCACAAAGTACGCCCGCGCTGCCGCGCTGCTCAAGTGGCGCGACGAGTGCCGCCGCAAGGGGCAGGAAGCCCTTCGCACCGCCCGCTCCGCCGTGGCCGGGCAGCCACGACAAGCACGTCTCTTTTGAGAAAGGAACAACCATGAAACCGCAACGCATCATCACCACGTCCGCCCACCGCCCCTTTCGCGCAGTCGCTTTGAACGCCTTCTTCCTCGGCCTACTGCTGGCATTCCTCCTCCACTATGCAGAGCAGGCATACCCGATACGACCAAGGTGGATATTCCTCGAGGTGGTCGTTGGCGTCGTGTTCGCGCTCACGCCGGTAGCGCTGGCGGCCAGGCGCTGGAAGATCAGCGACTGGAGCGTCTATGAGCGCCTGGTCTACGTTGGCTTTGTCGCCGAGGGTCTGCCGATCATCATCTGGCAGCTCGTTGCGTACTGGCCAAAGTAAGCCACGGTAGGGCTGCCAAAATGAACTGCGGATCGGATCCGGTACATCGCGCGCTGCACGCCGCCGGCGTGTGCCTGTGCGCGCTCTCCACGAACAAGCCGCCGATGCAGCAGCTCAGCGTCGAGGAGGCCGGCCAAATGGCCGGCCTCTTCGGATTCACGCTGCACCAGCTTAGCAACGGGCGATGGGTCGCCCGCGATGAGGCCCGCGGACTCCAGACGCCTGACGGCGCGGGCATCAGCACCGCGCACGCTACCGACGACCTCGGCAACCTGGTGGTACGCGCCCGCTGCGCGGACTCGCTGGCCGGGCCGATGACGATCGCCGAGGCCACCGAGCAACTGGCCCGCCTGGGCTTTGAGCTGCGTGGAGGGCACCACCGCACGTTCGGCCAGGAATGGTGGGCGACGAGCCAGGCACGTGAGGTTTCGACCGGAACCTGGCTGAACCTCAAGAGAGTTCTTAGCGCAGCGCGGGCGATCGTGGTCGCCGATGGACTGGTCGAGCGGCGGCAAGAGCGGATGGTTGACCTCACGCTCCAGCTCCAGCCGCTCGACCTCGACCCGCGGCCGCGGCTGCGGCCGATTGCCAGCGCACGTGAGGAGGCCGCCGCGCGGCCGGCAGCCGGCGCAGCCGAGCAGCTCAGCTTGGGCCTCGATGTAGCGGACGCGCTGCCTGCGCCGTGGAGGCCGAGGCACCGAAAGCGTTGACAGGTTGGGGCCGGTGAAGGGCGTTTTACCGCATTAGGACGCGGAATACTTATTGACAGGCGCTCTAAGTTGTGCTACAATATGCGTAGGAAAAAGCGGAAAGCCCACGGAGGAACACCATGCAGACAATCACCAACCCCATCCTGGACGTGGCCGACGAGGTCGAGGCCGCAGCGTCGATCAGCCAGACATGGCATTACGCGATGGAGTGCGGCGCGGGACCGGATATGCTCACGGACGTGGCCGCGTACCTGCGCCAGATCGGCACACCCGAGGCGATGCAGTGCGTCCGCGACATCGAGGCCAGCCGGCTGGCCCTGGTCGAGCTGCAGCTGACCCGCTGGATGAATGCAGGCATCACCTTCCACTGCATCAACGCCGATGTGACCCGCCTGGCTGTCGAGCACGCGCTGCCGGCCGACCTCAACGAGGCCGCCGCTCAGGAGGCGCTCGACCAGCTGAGCGAGGCCGAGCGCCTGCCCTACTGGATGTACCGCTAATCGCCGTCGGCGTCACCGTCATCACACCCAGGAGCATCCCAATGAGCACCACACCCACCACCGTTTTCGAGAAGCGCGTCGGCGGCAAGACCGCCCAGGTCGTCATGTATCCGGCGGCGGCAAAGGTCGCAGCCCACTTCGCCATCACCTGCGACGGCAGTGCGCCGGAGATCATCCCGGCCACCCGCGCCTGGCGCAGCGAGCAGAAGGCCGCGATCGAGCGGGCCTGCGAGCTGCTCGGCGTGCCGGTCTCGGTGTTCGAGGAGCTGAAGCCGTCGGCCCCCACCGGGGTCAGCGGCGCGCGGATCACAAAGATGGCCGCGCTGGTCGCGCAGAACATCCGCGAGAGCGGCTCGGCTGCCTCACCCGATGCGCTACTGAATCTGGGCCGCGAGCACGCCGAGCACTGGGCCGCGCTGGGCCGCGAGGCCTTCAGCAACGAGATGGCCCGCCTGGAGGCTGAGGCGAACGAGCTGTGCGAGGCCTGGGACATGGCGGCCCGCGAGAAGATAACGGTCTACTAGAAAGCGAGGCGTGGCGATGAACTACTCCGTCAACGACATCCTGCTGGCCAGCGCGAACCGCGAGATCGTGGTGTGGCGCCGCATGGGCGGTACCAACCCTGGCTACGGGCTCGACGTAGATGGGAAGACGGCCCAGTTCGTCGGCAGGGGACTGACGGCGCTGAAGGCGGTGGCCAACGGCCTGGCGAAGGATCGCGGCCTGAAGCTGTCCAGACCCGCAACCACGCCAATTCCCATTGCGGGCTCGGGTGCGACCGCCACCCACACCGACACCGAGACGTCGGCCATGCTCGGTCGCTTCTACAGCGACGACACCGAGTACGCCTGGGGCGAACGCATGGAACCACAGGGCGAATAGATCCCAGCAAGCCGATCGGGCGCCGCGCGAATGCTTCGCGCGGCGCTCTTTCGTTTCAGGAGCACCACCGTGGACATTGCACGATTGACTACCGACCTCGACCTGATGGTCGAGAAGATCAACGCCATACGTAGCCAGATGGAGACAATGATCGCCATCACCAGGCCGACCCTCGCAGACCCCGATGCAGTCGAGAGGCTACGCGCCCTCAAGACACAGATCGACCGCACCCGCGCCGGCGCGATCGCCGCCCGTGAGGCCGCCAGGAAGATCGCGCCGAAGGCGTACGCCACGGAGGCCGCCGGCCTCTAGCGCCAGGAGATTGTGATGAGCGCCCTGATGGGAAAATTAAGCGGCCAACAGATTGCGCTGGCGCTCGTGCTCAAAGAGCTGCACCACGGCGACGACGCGGCTTCCCGCGCCGTCGATCGCCTGCTCAAAGATCCGCTGGTGCCGCCGCTGATCTCCTTCGACGGCGTCGAGGCCATCTTCCAGTCCGGCAGCGAGCCTGAGGTGCAAAACGTCACCACAGCTGAGGGCTGCTCCTGTCGCGGCGGTCGCCACCCCTGGTGCGTGCATCGCGTCAGGTTCCGCATCCTGATGGCCGAGATGGCGCTGCGCGACCCGCTGGGGCTGCTGAGCGCGTTCGTCGAGCACACGCCGGACGACCTGCGCCGGCCGCAGCCATACCCCTGGCCAAGCCCGGCGCGCTTGACGAGCTCTATCCCAGAGCTATCATTGCCCGACAGCCTGCCACCAGCGCGCCCCCTGCCCAGAGTCTCGCCGCCGTCTGTGGATCTCCAGCGCGAGATTGATGAGCTGTTCCCCGATTAGGGAGGGGAATACGGACACGTTGATAGCGTTTCAACGTCGGGTGTCGCATGCCCCAGGAGCGGATCACACGCTCATCTTTGCCCTGGCCCAAATCCTCTACGAGGAGAGCTCGACCCGATTCCGCGAGGCGATTATGGACAAGATCGTCTACAACGGCGAGACAGTCTGGTTCCGCCCGCCGACCCGTTACCAGTGGCGCAAGGATCGCGCCGACGCCATCGCGATGGTCGAGGCGATGGCCGCCGACCTCGGCGTCACGGTGGCCCCGCCCGCCAAGCCGAAGCCGATTGCCGTCCAGGGCAAGGCTCCGCGCGGCCCGGAGAGCCGAGAGCACCTGACGATGCTGGGCAGGCTCTACGGTGAGCACGTCGAGGTCGGGTTTGGCGAAGAGCCGGAATCGCACCGGAACCGCTAACCAGCGTTCTTCAGGCTGCTCCAGCGGTGTCAGGTGCGAGCGCAATTAGGCAGTATAGACAGGACGCTAATCTGTGCTATAATGGTAGTAGTTTATGGTTCAGGGGTGGGGTTTCCCGCTTGGGTGCGAAAGCCGGTTCGACTCCGGCTTGTGAACAGCTGGTCCGCAAAGAGGGCTTTCGAAAGGAGGCTCCTATGCGGATAGAGTGGCTTGCTGGTCTGCTGAGTATGTCGGCGGAGTTAATTGATCACCTGCTCGTGCTGATAGGCACTACGTCTGTGAGTTGGTTGGTGTTGACTCAACTGGTTCTCTCTGCGGTTCAGTTGGTTTGCATGGTCCTCGGCCGGTCGCGCCCTGTATTTTACAGTACCCCCTAGAGCCATAAACTAAAAGGAGGATTCGCTAACTATAGCGAATCCTTCTTTTTTTGTTGGTAATTTTTCTGGGTAGGCGCTCACGCAAAAACATCCGCCCATCCTCCTCTGTATGTATTTCTCCCTTGCCTTATCTTCACCCACAACACCTCCTCGCCACGTGTAGTCTAATCGTACTTCTCATCGACACCCCTGGCGCGAACATATCCCAATGTGATGCTGTTGTAATACTTGGAGACTCTTATGGTGACTACCAAGCCTGCCGCGGCTGCGCCAGCCTTGTATATCCCTCCTCCCTCGACGCTGGCCGCGCTGCCCGACCCGCAGGTCGGCCTGGACGAGGTGCTCAAGCTGCTGTTACCCGACGATGCCGCGCTTCACCGCGTCATCGCCTAGCTGTGCCGCATGCGCTACGTCCACCCGGCCTTGGCGTTCGACGGCATGGATGCCACTTTCCAGTCATCGTCGCAAGGGGACGCAGAGTATCACCATGTTGGCCTGGACAACGATGGCCAGGAGCCGATTGTCCAGGCCGAGGCCACCCTTGGTGCATTTACCGCCTGCGCTTTCGCCTGGAGTTGGCCGAACTGGCGCTTTGCGACCCGCTGAGGCTGCTGAGCGCGTTTGCGGAGCATATGCCGGATGACCTGCGGTGACCCACAACAGGTGGAGGAAGAAGTCCGGGAGAGGAGGGGGGAAGCCGTCGCACGATGACACAAACCCGCCCCCGCCAAGCTGCTCGGCAGGGGCGGGTTTGTGTCAGGGCGTCTCTTCAGGGGCTTCCAATTGTTCCAAGCGCAGTTGGACACCCGCAGGTTCTCCAATAGGGCGTCCTATCAAAACGGTATAGCGCGGCCACTTATCATCGTATGTATGCACCTCACTTGCTTGCACATATTGCGCGGATGCCAAATGTATTGCATCAGCGGCACGAAAACCAGTCCACCCCTGATCAAGGGCAGCGCGGCGCAACGCTCGGCTCTGGCGCATAATGCCTTCGTGTGGCTCCACAAGCTCGATTAAGGTGCGATCGGCCCAGAGCGTATCGATGCGCGATTCGGTGTCGGGCATCAGGCGCCCACGGGTGCGCTCTTCTGCGGTGAACACGACTTCGGCAATCGTCAGCGTTGAGGTGACGATCTTTACTCGGCCAGCATTATGGCGGATTTGTGCAAACCACGCCTCAATCATATCTACACGTACCGGCTCTTTTTGAAGGTACGCAAGAAAGACCGATGTGTCCCAGTAGATGAAGTCGGGTCTAATCGCCATCCCGTAGACTCCTGACTAGTTTTTCTGCAGGAGGATCGCCTTCGCCAAAGGGAAGTGCACCACGAGCCTGGCGATATGCGTCGGGCGCGACCGGCTCGGCAATGGTGACATGGGTGATATGTCGAACGGCAAGCGGCCTCCAGGTTTCAGGATCGCGGGTAACGACTCCTTCAACAGTCGCATGTTTGCCCCAGGCATTGCGCATTAAATCTTCATCGCGCTCGCTTAAGTAGCACGCCACCGGACGATCGAATAGCGTGTCGTATAAGATAAAGCGCAGACCCCGGCGATTAGTGAGCGTTTGAATGGTTCCACGAACAGTACTGATCGCGGTTGGCAGTTCGCGAACCGGTTCTTTTGCACGCGGTGTGATAGCAAAATCCCCAAGGTGGGTTTGAAACCGTAGGCGCTGGACTGATGGGCGCTCGGCAACATCGGCTAATGCCTGAGCCGCCTTTCGAATCTTTGGGCCATAGGGAACGTGGGTCTTAGCGGCAAGTGCCTCGCCGACAGAATGATAGGCGCGCACAAGTAGCGGCCCTGCATCAGGAGTGCGTGCGTTTACTGCAAATGTGCTAATAGCACTGCTCGCCTCAAGTTCTGCAACGCTATAGGACACATCATCTTTGGGCGCAAGATCAGTTGCGAGCTGCCGCAGTAGCTCGGAAAGCCGGCGTATGCCAAGGCTAAAATCTTCTAGGCTGATGTCGCCGTCAAGTGCAAGTGTAACACTTGTGTCAGCCATCACCCACCTCCCCTACGTTCTGCTCATCGTAGAGGTATATCGTAACACGCGACTGGGTCATCTGCTGTCCTGATTTAGCCCTGTGGGTCTTCGTCCTGCTCCTCAACGATCCAGTACCGCACATCGGCCAGCCGTTTCGCCGTCGGAGCGTCGACGCGCAGGTCGTCGATGATCCGCTCGGCCTCGCTCCAGTCGACGATGGTCACCAGATCGCTAACCATCGCGCGCAGGCTCGTTTCGTCGCCGGATTGCAGGGCTTCGGTCAGTTGGTCATTATGGCAATCAAGGTCATCACTATCCACCTGGTTTATCGTCAGGCACTTGCTGATATCGTTCCTGTGCGACCCTGGCTTCCTGGAAGATCTGCGCCCACACCGCGGCGGCGCGCATCTGATCGGCAAGAGAGGGTGAGAGTGTGGGCCGTCGGGGAGCTGCGATGCAGCAGATGCGGTGCATCGCCGGGGCGATGGCAGTAGTCTCCTCGGCTGGCGAAGCGGTGGGTATTGCATCATTCATTGTTGCGATCACTCTTTGTTCATCAGATAACTCTTCTTTGTATAATACTACAAATTGTTCTCCACAACAACGGCACTTGAGGTCACGGTTGGTCTACCGAACATAGAGCTACATCGTATAGAACCCGCGACTCACCTTGCGAATCCGCCCGCGGTGGACTAGGCGCTGCAGGTTGACGGACACCTGCGTTGGTAGCGTACGTAGCACCCGGCCCGCTCCATCACCGCCACAATCTGGTGCGGCTGCATCGCTCCATTAGCGGCGCGCAGGATCGCGAGGATAGTTGCCAGCTGCGAGAGATCAGAAAGCTCCAAGGTCAACAGCTCATCAATGTTCGCCGCCCGTCTGGTGAGCGGCGGTTTGGGGAAGGCTGGAGGCAGCAGGTTCAGATCGCGATGTTGTGCGGTCTCAAGCGCGACCACCTTGCTTCGAGATCGGCCAGTTCAGCGTGGTGCGTTCCACATAAGCCTATAGTATTCCGGAAAAGTCCCTTTATAAAGAACGTGCCGCACGCTTGACAGGTATATATGAGCGTGCTAATGTGTACCTGTGATCAGGAGGAGGCAACTCAATGGGGAAGATCATTAGCAGGGCGCGCCAGATCCGCTTCAATTTGCAGGCGAAGCTGGGACGTGAAGTAACGATCGAAGAAGTTGCCGGAGCCATCGGGGTAGATCGGCGCGCAATCATGCGCGTCGAACTTGGACGTGCCCGCCAATATGATGTGGAGATGATGCAGCGATTGGGGGACTACTACCACGCCGCAGGTATCGATACCACGGACTTGCTGAGGTACGATCCAAATAACAGACAGGCGTCTGAGTTAGTGGGCCTTGCGGCCTAACTCAGACGCCTGTCTGTTTGTGGGTGCGCTGCTAAGTTTACGAGGCAGAACAGCGCTTCCACATGTCACCCGCCGACCCACGCTTTAACGCGATGGATCGTCGGTATCTGCTGAACTCATCATAACCTGCACCAGTGACACCTAGCGACGTTCTGGCGGCTACGACGGCACCTTAACAACTCGACGGTTTCAATGTGAGCGCCGCTTTTCCGGCGGCAACTCTGGGTTCCCAAGATTTAGTGGCGGGGAGGGAGAGATTCGAACTCTCGATGGGATTGCTCCCATAGCGGTTTAGCAAACCGCCGCACTAGGCCACTATGCGACCTCCCCGTGCGACTTACCGGCAGATTGTACCATAGCCTCGCCAAATTGCCAACTGTAAGAATTGAGTGGAGGGGGCGGTGGGATTCGAACCCACGAGGCTTTGCAGCCTTGCGCTTTTCAAGAGCGCCGCGTTCAACCGGGCTCCGCCACACCCCCTTATGTTAACTTGAATTCTTAGTACCTCTCTTTGAGTGCTCTACCCCGTAGAAGTGAATTTCTGCGTGGCAGTTAGGGCAGAGAAGCTCAAGGTTCTCTAGTTCGTTGCTACCGCCGTCGCTCCGCCGCACAATATGATGGACGACGAGAATATCCTGGTTCGCATACGCACATCGCTGACATTGCGGTCCCCTGGCAAGGATGAGTCGTCGCTTGAGAGCCTGCGAGTCCTTGACTTTGTCTTTGACCAGAGCTCCAGGCTGACGGTATTTCATCCCCGCCCGGTGCTTATTGGCGCATGCCCTGCTACAGGTCTTGGAGTGGCGACTCCCCAGGATCTCCGTTCCACAGACGACACAGGGCACCGGTCTTCGACAGGCCTTCCCGTAGCACTCCTGGCTACAATAGACATTGCCGTTATTCCGGGCGAGATCCCGAGGCCGCCGATAGACAACCTTGCCGCAAACAAGACACGTGCAGTTAGGTGTACGAATCATACAGGCGTCTCCACGAAAGCGGATACGCCTGTATTGTAATACACAAGAACACTTGTGTCAATAATGGCAGGCGGGACAGGAATCGAACCTGCAACCTGCGGATTTGGAGGCCGCTGCTCTGCCTAATTGAGCTACCCGCCTTCGGACCGCGAAATAATACCATACCCCCGCCGCCTTTGCAACACTGAGGTGATGAGGCGCTGAGGCACTGAGCGTGTGTCTCAGTGCCTCAGTGATTCAGCGCCTCAGCGATCTACACCGCCGTGATCAGATGGTCGGCGTGCATGCTGCGGCGGGTGCGCGTCTCGCAGCGCAGGATGAGCGAGTTGGTGGAGGCGCGGTCGTGGGCGAAGCTGACGCCCGCAAGCAGCAGGCCGGAGGTGATCCCGGTGGCCACGAAGAAGATCTGGTCGCCGGCGACCATATCCGCGCAGCTGAGGATGCGCCTGGTCTCCACGCCGGCCTCGGCCAGCGATGCGCGCTCCTCGGGGCTCTGCGGGGCCAGGCGGGCCAGCATCTCGCCGCCGAGGGCCTTCACGGCGCAGGCGGCGATCACGCCCTCGGCGGCGCCGCCCACCCCGATCAGCAGGTCTACCGGGCCGTCGGGGGTGGCGGCCAGCACCGCCCCCGAGATATCGCCGTCGTCGGCGAGCACCACGCGGGCGCCGGCGGCGCGGATCTCGTCGAGCAGGTCGTGGTGGCGCGGCCGGTCGAGCAGGAAGACGGTCAGGTCGCGGACGGCCTTGCCCTTGGCCCGCGCGATCAGGGCCAGGGTCCACGCGGCGGGGGCGTCGAGGCACTCGGGCACGAGGGCGGCGGCGGCGGCCCGGTTGACCACCAGCTTCTCCATGTAGGCGGCCGGGCTGGGCGACCACATCGAGCCGCGGGTGGCGACGGCGGCCACCGAGACGGCCCCGGCGCGGCCCTGGGCCAGCAGCCTCCGCCCGTCGATCGGGTCGATCACCACGTCCACGGCGATGCCGCGCCCGGTGCCCACGGGCCGCCCGGCGTGCAGCTCGGGCGGGCCATCCACCCGGCTGTCCTCGCCCAGCACGATCCGCCCGTCCATCTCCAGCTTGTCGAGGGCGCGCAGCATCTCTGCGCTGGCCGCCCGGTCGGCCTCGTCGCGCTGGCCCAGCCCCATCCAGCGGGCCGCGCTGATCGCCGCCGCCTCCGTCGCCCGCACCATGTCCAGCCCGGTGTTCCGGTGAAGCCTCGCCTCGCTCATAGACGCCTCACATGATTTTCTATTGCTCAACAATGCCAGCGAAGCTGGCATTGTTGAGCAATAGAAAGATATTATTTACACCTCCACCGCCGTCAGCAGGGCGGCCGCCTCCCAGGCCAGCATGCCGCCCTGGACGATGCTGATATTCGTGTGGCCCTGGGCGATCAGGTGGGCGGCGGCCCGCGCGCTGCGCCGGCCGCTGCGGCAGACCAGGGTGATCGCCCGGTCGCGCGGCAGGTCGTCGGGTCCAGACAGGATGACCGGCAGCGGCGTGAGCGTCGCCTCGGGGATGTGGGAGAGCCGGTACTCGCGCGGCTCGCGCACATCCACCACCAGGGGCGGGTCGGCGCCGCGCAGGCGCTCCCACAGCGCGCGGGCGGACAGCTCGGGCGCCGGCGGGGTCAGCCCGTGCCCGCCGAGGGCGACCATGCCGTTCACCAGCCCGCGCTTGGGCAGGTCCTGGCACTCGCGGAAGGCCCGCACCTCACACTCGTAGATGCAGATCGCCGGGTCGAGCGTGTGGTGGAACAGCTGGCCCAGCGCCTCGTCCTCATCGAGGAAGGCGTCGTCGCCGAGCAGCTGGACGAAGCCGGTGCTGCGCATCACCTGCATCACCGGGTCGCGCACGCGCACCAGGAACATCCCGCCGCCGCGCTCCCGGCAGATGCGCAGAATGTTCTCCATGGCCCGGATGCCGCTGATGTCGCAGTGCTGGACGCTGTGCATCCGCAGCATCAGGAAGCGCTGCTCCGGGACGCGCGCGAGCATATCGTAGAGGCTCTCCTCGATGTGGTTGGCCGCGCCGAAGTAGAGGTCGCCCAGCAGATCGACCACCGCGAGCTGCGGGCAGCCCGGCTTGCCCGGCTGGTAGGCCCAGTGGCGGAAGGTGTCGTCGGGGAGGACGGCCAGCACCCGCGGGGCGCTGGTCTTGAGCAGGTAGTAGCCCAGCGACATGAGCACGCCGATCAGCACGGCGAACTGGAGCGGCAGGGCCAGGGTGGCCGCCAGGGTGACGATCATGATCACGGTGTCGCCGGGCGCGCCGCGCCAGATCCGCGCCATGGCCCGGCGGTCGATCATGCTGTAGGCGGTGATCACCAGGGTCCCGGCGAGGGCGGGCCGCGGCAGGTGGGCGATCAGCGGGGTGAGCAGGAACATCGCCGCCAGCACGAAGATGCCCGAGAAGGCGTTGCCCAGGCCGGTCTGCGCGCCGGACTGGAAGCTCAGGGCCGAGCGGTTGAAGGAGCCCGAGGTGGGGTAGCCGCTGAAGACCCCGGCGGCGATGTTGGCCAGCCCCTGGCCGACAAACTCCTGGTTGCTGTCGAGGCGCTGCCGCGAGTGGCTGGCCACCGCCCGCGCGATGGCCACCGCCTCCACGAGGCCGATGATCGCCAGGGCCAGGGCGCCGTTGGAGAGCTGCCCGATCAGGTCGATGTCGAGCAGCGGCAGGCTCGCCAGGGGCGGCAGGCTCTGCGGCAGCGCGCCGAGCACCTGCACGCCCAGCGCCTCCATGCCCAGCCCCCACGAGGCTAGCCCGCTCGCCACCACGCTCAGCAGCACCGCCGGCAGCCTGCGCTGCACGCGCGGCAGGATCAGCAGCAGGCCGATCGTTCCCAGGCCCAGGGCCAGCGATGGCGGGTGCAGCTCGCCGATCTGCGCCGCCGTGGAGCGCAGCGTGTCGAACAGGCTGGCCGTGCTCTGGAGATCGAGCCGCAGCACCGGCTCGATCTGGTTGGACATGATCAGAATGCCGGCCCCCGCCGTGAACCCGACCGCCACCGAGTCCGAGACGAAGTTGACCAGCAGGCCCAGGCGGGCCACGCCCATCAGCAGGCGCAGCAGCCCGGCCATCACCGCGATCAGGCCGGCGGCGGCGATGAACTCCGGGCTGCCCGGCGCGGCGATCGGCAGCAGCACCGAGAGCGTCAGGATGGAGGCGGTGTTGGTCGGCCCGCTGTGCAGGTGGCTCGACGAGCCCCACAGCGCGCCGATCACGCTGGCCAGGATGGCCGCGTACAGCCCCATCGTCGGCGGCAGCCCGGCCAGCAGCGAGAAGGCCAGCGACTGCGGCAGCAGCACGACCCCCACCGACGCGCCGGCGATCAGGTCGGCGCGCAGGGCGGCCCGCGAGTAGCCCCGCAGCAGGCGGGCGGGCTGGGTGAGCAGGGTGGACGTGCCGCGTAGATAGGTCAGCATGACCCTGTCCTCGATGACATGTGATGTGGGATTATGGTAGCACGTTTTTAGGCGAGGGGCGGGCCTACGGCGACGAGGATGTACATGCCGGCCGCGCCCAGCATGTCTGATGAGGGCCCGCCGGCCTGGGCGGCGTCGATGAAGCGGCGGACGATCTGCGGGCTGAGCAGCTGGAGCGCGGCGCCGCCGAAGATCAGCAGGGCCAGCAGCCCCAGCTGGGCGCGCCGGGGCGCGAGGTAGGCGGTCAGCAGCCGCCAGTAGCGGTGAGGGGCGAAGGGCATCATATGAGTGTCTCCTCAAAGCGCAGGGTATCACGCGGCCCCCCGGCGCTAGATCGGCCCTCGGGCGGATTCTCCGCCCGCTGTAACCTCCGCCCGGCCCCGCGCATCATATGCGGTGAGGCAGGGCGCACGCCCCTGTCCCCTGTCCCCTGTTCTCTGTTCTCTGGAGGTCATTGCTCTATGCCGCTCTACGAGTACCAGTGCCCCGACTGCGACGCGCGCTTCGAGCGCCTCGTCCGCAGCAGCGATTCGGCGCCGAAGATCGCCTGCCCGACCTGCGGCGGCGAGCGGCCCGAGCGCCTGCTCTCGATGTTCGCCACCTCCGGCCCGCGCTCCACGGGCTCCGCGTCCTCAGCGGCGTCCGACTGCGGGCCGGTTGGCTGAGGGCTCAGGCCGCGGCCGTGAGCCGCGCATCGTCTTTGTGTGGGCCGGGGGCGCTATAATACAGCCATGAACACCCCCCTCGCCAGCGAGTCGCCGCCCTGGGCCGCGTACGGCCCCGTCGAGGATGCGCCCGCGCCGATCATCGGCGACCCCGCGCTGCCCCTGGTCAGCGTGGTGACGCCCTCGTTCAACCAGGGCCGCTACCTGCGGGACACGATCGAGAGCGTGCTCGGCCAGGGCTACCCGAACCTGGAGTACCTCGTCATCGACGGCGGCAGCGCCGACGAGAGCCTGGACGTGCTCAGGGACTACGCCGGCGAGCTGCGCCTGCGCTGGCTGAGCGAGCCGGACAGGGGCCAGAGCGACGCGATCAACAAGGGCTGGGCCCGCTGCCGGGGCCAGGTTATGGCCTGGCTCAACAGCGACGACACCTACCTGCCGGGGGCGATCGCCGGCCAGGTGCGGGCGCTGCTGGCGCACCCCGAGGCCGGCGCGGTCTACGCCGACGCCCAGTACACCGACGCCGCCGGCCGCCCGCTCACCCGGCTCTACGGCCGCCCCTACTCGCCCCTGGCCCTGCTGCGCCTGGAGCTCCCCGCCCAGCCCACGGTCTTTCTGCGCCGCGAGATCGTGGCCCGCGTCGGCCCGATCAGCCTCGGCCGTCGCTACAGCATGGACACCGACTACTGGGCGCGGGCCGCCCGCCTTGCCCCCTTCCAGCAGGTGCGCGCCCTGGTGGCCACCTACCGCCTCCACGCCGAGTCGAAGACGGTCGGCCAGTTCGCCGGCTTCTACCGCGAGTGGCTTGCGGTGGCCGAGGCCTTCTTCGCCGAGCCCGGCCTGCCCGCCGAGCTGCGCGCCGGGCGCGGCCCGGTGCTCGCCGACATCTACGCGGCCATGGCCAACCTGGAGGCCCGGGGCGGCCGACCGGCCGACGCCCTGCGCTACCTGGCCTACGCCCTCCAGTGCGGCGGGCCGCGCCCGCGCATGCTCAAGCTGCCCCTGTCTCTGGCCGAGCGCCGCCTGCCCCTCGGGCTCGCCGCGCGCGCCAGCGCGATCTGGGGGCGCTGGCGTCGCG
>NZ_JAIEWN010000021.1:0-18840 GCF_019599295.1 Oscillochloris sp. ZM17-4
CAGGCGGCCGGTGGCGGCCGAGGCCAGGGCTGTGGCCATGGTGATGCCGGCCGAGGGGCCGTCCTTCGGCACCGCGCCCGCTGGGACGTGGATGTGGACGGCGTGGCCCTCGAAGAATTTCGGGTCGATCCCCAGCTCGCGCGAGCGTGAGCGCACGTAGGTCAGGGCGGCCTCGGCGCTCTCGCGCATCACCTCGCCGAGCTGGCCGGTGATCTTCAGCTCGCGCGGCCCCTCGATCGCCGTGGCCTCGATGAAGATGATATCGCCGCCCACCGGCGTCCAGACCATGCCGGTGGCCACGCCGGGCTGGTCGATTCGCTCCTTGGCCTCGTTGTAGAAGCGCTGGCGGCCGAGGGCGGTGCGGACGAATTCGGGCGTAATGGTGAATGGTGAATGGTGAATGGTGAATTCGGCCTGCGGGGCCAATGTTGTCTCCGAGGTGGAGTCATTCACCATTGATACGTCAGCATTCAGCATTGGCTCGCGCTCCGCGAGCTGCTTCGTGACCTTGCGCAGCACCCCGCCGATATTGCGCTCGAGGTTACGCACGCCGGCCTCGCGGGTGTAGTCGCCGATGATCGTGCGCAGAGCGCCGTCAGTCACGGTGGCCTCGGCGGGGCGCAGGCCGTTGGCCTTGAGCTGGCGGGGCACCAGGTGGCTCTGGGCGATCCGCACCTTCTCGTCCTCGATGTAGCCGGAGAGCTCGATGACCTCCATGCGGTCGCGCAGGGCCGGCGGCACGGTGTCCCACGTGTTGGCGGTGGCGATGAACAGCACCTGCGAGAGGTCGAAGGGCAGGTTCAGGTAGTGGTCGGTGAAGGTGTTGTTCTGCTCGGGGTCGAGCACCTCCAGCAGGGCCGATGCCGGGTCGCCGCGGTAGTCGTTGCCGAGCTTATCGACCTCATCGAGCAGGATGACCGGGTCGGAGCTGCCGGCGCGGCGCAGCTCCTGGATGATCCGGCCGGGCTGCGAGCCGATGTAGGTGCGGCGGAAGCCGCGCAGTTCGGCCTCGTCGCGCACGCCGCCGAGACTCATGCGCACGAAGTTGCGGCCCAGGGCGCGGGCGATGCTCTGGCCCAGGCTGGTCTTGCCGACGCCGGGCGGGCCGACGAAGGCCAGGATGGGCTCGCGGCCTGAGCGCCCGCCATCCTCGCCGAGGGCGGCGCGGCGCTGGCGCACGGCCAGGTACTCTAGGATGCGCTCCTTGATCTTCTCGAGCCCGAAGTGGTCCTCGTCGAGGATCTCGCGGGCGTGGGCCACGTCGATCGGCGTGCCGGTGGGCGTGTTCCAGGGCAGCTCGGCGAGCAGCTCCAGGTAGGTGCGCACCTATACTACTGCTTCAAAGGCCGCCTGCGCGACCTGTTTGAGGCCGCGCAGGCGGCCTTCGTACATGTTGGCCGGCGGTCTGAACCGCCCGGCAGCAGCGGCACGCGACCTTGCCCTTGCCCTGCTTAGCCCGGCCCCTCCGCGCGCAGGCTGATCAGGGTCGCGCCGAGGTCGCGCAGCTGGTTGAGCAGCCCGTAGAGCGCGGCCTGGTCGGCCAGCGGGCCGCGCAGCACGGTGATCGGCCGCTGCTCGGGGCCGATCTGGTGGCTGACTCTCAGCCCGCCGAGGGCGCTCGCCCAGCGCCGGTCGAGGTGGCCGGCCAGCTCGATCGTGTAGATGGCCTGCACGCTACCACCCCCCCAACCACTCGCAGAGCGCCTCGCGGGCGCCCGGGTCGGTGAGCAGCCCGATGTGGCTGACCCCGGCCAGCACCACATAGGCGCCGCCAGATGTGTGGGCGGCGATCGTCGGCTCGTAGCGGGCGGCGACGAAGGCCTCGTCGGCGTCGCCGGCGATCACCAGCAGCGGCCGGGCGATTGCGGCCAGATCGCGGCCGTAGTCGGCGCGCGGCGCGTACGCGGTGTTTAGCCGGTAGCTGTAGGCGGTGGTCGCGCTCGCGCCCAGCGGCCCGTCGAGCACCGCCCGCAGCATCGCGAACTGGATGGCGGTCAGCCCGTTGAGCCCGCGCACGCCGGCCGCGTTGAGCATGCTCAGGCCGACGATCCGCCGGGTGAGCGGGCGGGCCCAGCCGCCCGATGGGTGGTCGAGCAGCAGGCCCATGGCGGCCATAATCTCGGTCGAGTCGATCGTGTGGAAGTCGTCGAGCGACAGGATCAGCCGCCCCGCGACCGCGCTCGCGTCGACGATGAAGGCCTTCATCAGCGTGCGGGCGGGATGGGCCCGGGGCGACCTGAGCAGCTCGGCCAGATGGGCGCGGCGGCCCGTGACCGGCGGCAGGGCGGCCGCCAGGTAGCCGAAGAAGAGCTGCGGGTCGCTGTCCTCCTCGTCGAGCGAGACCCAGGCGCAGGAGGCAGGGCCGGCGGTTGAGGCGCTGTCGCCCGGCATCCCGCCTCCTACCTGCTGCATCCTGCTCGCGAGCCAGCCCGCCACCAGGCTGGTCTTGCCGTAGCCGGGCGGGGCCGAGACGAGGGTGAGCGTCGTATCGAGGGCGGCGTCGAGGGCGGCGGTCAGGCGGGGCCGGGGCACCTGGCGAGCATCTGGGCGCGGGATGCGGAGTTTCGTCGGTACCAGCAAACCTTCTCCCTATCATCTCTGGTGCGGCGATAGCCTGAGTATGACCGATACCCGCGGCCTCTGTCAAGGCGGCTAGCCGGCGAAGATCTGGCGGTAGCGCTGGTAGGTAGGCAGCATGCGAGTTGAGCTTTGAGCATTCGTTACACCAGCCCTGACCACACCCCAGGATGTTATACTTCCAGGAGGGAGATCAGCACAGCGAGGAGGCAATATGCAGCCCGAGCCAATTTGTTTCCGGCCCGCTGAACGCCGGCACCTTCAGCCCGAACCAGCTCGACAACACCTTTGGCCCGCAGGTGCTCTACCAGCGCGTGCCGCCGGCCGGCCAGTTCAACCTGCCGCCCTCGGCGGGCATGCAGTTCTTCGGGCAGGTGCCGATTGACGGCCAGAGCGAGGTGATGACGGTGACCCTGCGCGATGTGGCCGGGACACACCTCTATTCGGTTGACCTTCCGCCGGCCTGATGGCGCGGCGATGGCGAGGCAAGGCTATTTTATGGACCACGAGGAGATCGCGGCGCTGCTGGCGTCGCCCGAGGGGCCGCGGCTCGCCTTCGCCCGCGAGCGGACAAGGCTCGACGAGCTGGCCGAGACGCTGGTGGCCTTCGCCAACGCGCAGGGCGGCGAGCTGCTGCTGGGCGTCTCGGGGCGGGCCAGGGCGAAGGCCGAGGGACTGGCCGACGTCGCGGCGGCCCGCGAGCTGCTTCAGGAGGCGGCCCTGGCCTGCACGCCGCCGCTCATCCTGCCGCTGCCCCGCGCCGTCCGCCACGGCGAGGCCGCGCTGCTGCTGGCCAGCGTGCCCGCCGGGCTCTCGCAGGTCTACAGCCTGCACGGCAAGTACCTGCGCCGCGAGGGCGGCACCAACCAGCCCCTCACCCCCGACGCGCTGCGCAGGCTGCTGGCCGAGCGCGGCGACGTGAGCTGGGAGCGCGGCGCGCCGGCGGGGGCCGCCGCCGACGAGCTCGACCCGCACAAGGTCAGCGCCTACGCCCGCCGGGTTGGACCTGAGGCTGAGTCCGACCCGATGGCCCTCCTGCGCCGACGGGGCTGCGTCGGGATGAGGGTTGAGGGAGAAGACAAGTCTTCTCCCTCAACCCTCATCCCCACAAACGCCGGCCTGCTGCTCTTCGGCCGCAGCGTGGAGGAGCGCTACCCGCAGGCCGAGATCACCCTGGTTCACTACCGGGGCCGCGACATGGGCGATGCGTTTGAGCGCGAGGATGTGCGCGACACCCTGCCCGAGGCGGCGCGGCGGGCCGAGCGCTGGCTGATGGAGCATATGCGCAAGGGCAGCCGCATGGTCGGCCTGGAGCGACAGGACTGGACGCAGTTCCCGGCCGGCGCGGTGCGCGAGGCCCTGGTGAACGCCGTGGCCCACCGCGACTACAGCGTGCGCGGCGAGGGCGTGCGGATCGGCCTGTTCGCCGACCGCCTGGAGTGCTACTCGCCCGGCCGCCTGCCCGGCCACGTGACGCTGGAGAACCTGGTGGCCGAGCGCTTCTCGCGCAACGAGAGCCTGGTCCAGGTGCTCGCCGACCTCGGCCTGATCGAGCGGCTCGGCTACGGGATCGACCGCATGCTCCGCCAGATGGAGGGCGCCGGCCTGCCGCCGCCCCAGTTCCGCGAGACGGCGGCGGGCTTCCTGGTGACGCTCCAGGGCCAGCCGGTCGATGGCCTCGACGCCGAGGGCCTCGACACCCGCGAGTGGGTGCGCCAGGGCCTCAGCGAGCGCCAGATCGCCGCGCTGGTGTTTCTGGCCGAGCAGCGCCGCATCACCAACCGCGACCTCCAGGAGCTCCACCCCGATGTGAGCGCCGAGACGATCCGGCGAGACCTGGCCGACCTCGTGGAGCGCGGGGTGCTCCTGCGCGTGGGGGAGAAGCGGGCGACGTATTACATCATGAAGTGACAGCTCCGCGCCCTCCCCCAGACTATACACGATATCAGATACACTTGACACACCCTTACGGCTATGCTATACTCCGCACCGTTGTGAGGGCGTATAGCTCAGTTGGTTAGAGCGCGATCCTGATAAGATCGAGGTCGGTGGTTCGAGTCCACCTACGCCCACCACGTGGAAAGGTAAAAGTGAAAAGGCAAAAAGCCTCCCGCTTTTACCTTTTTACTTTTACCTTTTACCTTTCTAGCGGGGCGATAGCTTAGCTGGGAGAGCGCCTGCTTTGCAAGCAGGAGGTCCGGGGTTCGAATCCCCGTCGCTCCACCACGGTGGACTCAAACAACGAGGTGACAAGGACGATGTTCTTGTTGCCTCGTTGTTTGTCATACCCAAGCCCAAAACACGTCTTTTTTTGCTCGCCACGGCGTGGTGACACTCACGTACAGCACGAGCGGCAGATCTTGGGTCAGATCTTTGCGGGTAGCCCCGACCCTCACGCGGTGCGCCTGCTCCTTCAGCTCGGGCTCGGTGGCCGCACCAACCTTGAGGATGGCCACGCCGCCGGCCAGCTTCGCCACCCGCTCCTGCAGCTTCTCGCGGTCGAAGTCGCTGGGATGTCATTCATGCCTTCGGGCGACATGCCGCCGGTCGCCGCGCGCTGGCTCGGCGCGGCCTGCCGATCACCCCGCGCGAAGCCGCTGGGGCGGCTCGGGCCGCCGCGCCGCTGCGACTGGCGATGCTCCTGCCGGAGCGCATTGTAGGTGCGACGGCGCTCGGGGTCGCCAAGCGCCTGATAGGCCTCGTTGATCGCCTTGAAGCGATCCTCAGCAGCATGGTCGCCTGGATTCACATCGGGGTGATGCTGCCGGGCCAGTGCGCGGTATGCCTGCTTGATCGTCGCCTCGTCGGCATCGGAGGCCATGCCGAGGACGGTATAGTAGTCTTTGAAGTCGAGAGCCACGGCGTGCTCCTCCGCTCTGCTGCGCGCCTACGGCGATCCGGGGGTGAGCGCATCGGCATCACGTGCTCTGAGTCTAGCAGGCATGTGCCATGGGGGTATGAAGGCTGTTCATCACATGGCGATGAACAGCCTTCATACCGGTATGCTGCTCCGTCGCCCTGCGGCGCGAGCGCATGTCTGGTTGCCCATCGCAGCGGGCTGCGCTATAATTCGCCAGCCCCCATAAGCTACAGTCCCGCGTACGACCATCCTCAGCCAAGGGAGACGCGCCCTATGCTCAGCTCGATCATGCTCATCCTGGTCGGCCTTGTGACGCTCTTCGTCGGGCGCCGGATCTTCTGGGTCTTCGTCGGAGTCGCCGGGTTCATCTTCGGCCTGGGCGTGGCCCAGGTCGGCCTGTCCATCCAGAGCCAGACGCTCCAGATCCTCGCCGGGGTCTGCGTCGGCCTAATCTTCGCCGGGCTCGCCCTGGCCGTCCAGCGGCCCATGGCGATGGTGGCCGGGTTCATCGCCCTCGGGTCGGTCGGGCTGGGCCTGGGCACGCAGCTCGGCGCCGCGCCCGTGATGCAGATCGCGCTCTTCCTGGCCCTCGGCCTGATCGGCGTGCTGCTCGTGGCCGCGCTCTTCGACTGGGCGCTGATCATCGTGTCGGCGCTCAACGGGGCCGCCGCCGTCGGCGGCGGGCTCGGCGAGCTCTACCCGCTGAGCCCCCTGATCGCCACCGCCGTCGTCATCATCCTGATTATCCTCGGCGTCGCCTATCAGTCACGTGACCTTGGGACGAAGGTGGCCGGGATCGATAGCTAGTGCGCTTCCAGCGCAGGGGTTAGGAGATGGAGGGCACGATGTCCACAATTGAGCGCCTGAGCTCCACCGCAGCCGCCGCCATCCGCGATGAGCTGTGCGCGATCCTGCGCGACGCCGTCGAGGGCGGGGCATCGGTGGGCTTCCTGCCGCCGCTGAGCCGCGCTGAGGCCGTCCAGTACTGGGACAGGGTGATCGCCGATGTTGAGGCGGAGTCACGCGTGCTGCTGGTGGCCCGCGTGGGCGGCATGGCGGTCGCCACCGTGCAGCTCGATCTGCCCGGCAAGCCCAACGCCGCCCACCGCGCCGAGGTGCAGAAGCTGCTCGTCCACCGCGCCGCCCGCCGCCGCGGGCTGGGGGCCGCCCTGATGGCCGCCGCCGAGGAGCTGGCCCGCGAGCTCGGCCGCAGCCTGCTGGTGCTCGACACCCGCGCCGGCGATGACGGCGAGCGGCTCTACCGCAAGCTCGGCTACCGGGAGGCCGGGCGCATCCCTGGCTACGCGCTCAACGCCGGCGGAGGGCGCGACGCCACCGTGCTCTTCTACCGCGATCTCGGCGGGGCGGCGGAGTGAGCCAGGAGCGCAGGCTGTCCGTCGACTCGCACGATGTGACGATCGACTTCGGCGGCGGCGCCGGCATCTTCGATCAGACCTACCGCATCCCCGAGGGCACCATCCTCGGCCTGATCGGCCCCAGCGGCTGCGGCAAGTCCACGACGATGCGGGTGGCCCTCGGCCTGCTCACGCCCCAGCAGGGCCAGATCAGCGTGCTCGGCACGTCGCCCTCCGCCTTCACCGCCAGAGACCGCGAGCAGATCGGCTATATCCCGCAGCAGTTTGTGCTCTACCCGCGCCTGACCGTGGCCGAGAACGCCACCTTCGTGGCCTCGCTCTATGGCATGCGCACATCCGCGATCAAGGCCCGCCTGGCCGAGCTGCTCGACTTCATCGATATGCGCGAGGCCCGCGACCGCCTGGGGGCCAACCTCTCCGGCGGCATGCAGCGTCGCCTGATGCTGCTCGGCGCCCTGATGCATAACCCCACCCTGATCTTCGCCGACGAGCCCACCGCCGGGATCGACCCGGTGCTGCGCGGGCGCTTCTGGGACTACTTCCGCAAGCTGCGCGACGAGGGCCGCACCCTCTATGTCTCCACCCAGTATGTGGGCGAGGCGGTCTACTGCGACTATGTGGCGGTGATGCGCAAGGGGCGAATCCTGGCCATCGACACGCCCGCCGGCCTGCGCAAGCGCGTCCTCGGCGGCGAGATCATCCACATCAGCCTGGAGGACGAGCGGCGCACCGGCGAGGCGGTGGAGCATCTGCGCCGCGCCGGCGACCCGGTGATCAGCGCCCGGCGCGTCCCCGGCACCGACAACGAGATCCACGTGACGGTGGCCGACGCCGGCGGCTCGCTGCCCGAGGTGCTGAACCTGCTTGAGGATAGCGACGGGCCAAATATGGTCGTCAGCAGCGCCCAGGAGCTCCAGATAAGCTACGACGATATCTTCATCAGGCTGATGCAGCGCGAGGAGGCGGCCAATGGCTGAGGGCGCCGCGCCCGAGGCGGATGACGGCACGGCGCCCCCATGGGAGCGCTGGCTCATCCGCGTGCGGGCCTACTTCGTCAAAGAGGTGAGCGAGATCCGCCGCCAGCCCATGCTCATCCTCAGCCTGATCGTCGGCCCGCTGCTGGTGCTGATCATCTTCGGGGCCAGCTACCAGAACAGCACCCCGGTGCTGCGCACGGCGATCGTCCTGCCGCCCGGCGGCATCCCCGGCCTGAGCACGCAGCAGATCCGCAACATGGCCAGCTACAACTTTACGATCATCTCGGTGGACGAGGACCGCGCCGGCGCCGAGGCCCGCCTGGCCGCCGGCGAGCTCGATGTCGTCCAGGTGCTGCCCGCCGATGTCTTCGCCACCCTCCGGGAAAATCAGACGTCGACGATCACCTTCATCTCGAACGCGATCAACCCGCTGGTCGAGGGCTGGGTGCAGTACCTGGCCTACGCCGAGGTCAACGAGATCAATAAGACCCTGCTGCGCCTGGCGGCGCTCCAGGCCCAGGGCGAGGCGCAGACGATCCGGCTGAAGGTGAGCGACGCTAGCGGGGTGATCGCCGAGCTGCAGGCCGGGGTCTCCCAGGCGCAGGAGGAGAACGTCCGCGGCACCCTGGCCGATCTGATCGACGCGATCGCGCTGCTCCAGCAGAACCTGCCGCCGCCCGAGGTGCTGTCCGCCCAGAGCGCCGACCTCGCCAGCCTGCCGGGCCAGCTGGCCCAGCTCAAGGCCAACCTGGAGCTGGTTGTGCAGGCGATCGACGACGGGACGGTCGCCCAGCGCATTGCCGATCTGGCCGCCGCCCAGAGCGACCTGCACATCCTCGACAAGACCCTGGAGCTGTTCGTGAACACCTCGGCCGACGTGATGATCTCGCCGGTGACGCAGCAGTACACCAACGTCCGTGGGCAGGCCTACGCGGCGGTGATCTTCTACGCGCCGGGGGTGCTGGCCCTGCTGGTGCAGCACACCGCGATCACCCTCGGCGCCCTGGCCCTGGTGCGCGAGCGGCTCATGGGCGCCTTCGAGCTGTTCCGCGTCGCCCCGGTGAATATGGTCCAGCTGCTGCTCGGCAAGTACCTCGGCTACACCCTGGTGATCGCCGCATCCTCCCTGGTGCTGCTGGCGGCCATGATGCTGCTCGGCATGCCCCTGCTCGGCAGCTGGGGGCAGTTCGCCCTGCTGCTGCTGCTGCTCACCGTGGCCTCGCTCGGCGTGGGCTTCCTGATCTCCACGATCTCTGGCTCCGACAGCCAGGCCATCCAGCTGGCCATGATCACCCTGCTGCTGTCGATCTTCTTCAGCGGCTTCTTCATCTCGCTCGATAGCTTCGCCCGCCCGGCCCTGGCCGTCAGCGCCGCCATCCCCATGAGCCACGGGGTGGCCGGCTTCCAGGCGATCATGCTGCGCGGCCTCGCGCCATCGCCGGGGGCATGGGCCGGCCTGATCGTGATCGCCGCGATCACCTTCGGCCTGGTGGTGGCGATCACCGGGCGGCAGCTCAGAGGAGCCACACGATGAGCGAGACCTACGACACGATCATCCTCGGCCTCGGCGCGATGGGCAGCGCCAGCGCCTACCACCTGGCCCGCCGCGGCCAGCGCGTCCTCGGCCTGGAGCGCTTCACCCCCGCCCACGACCAGGGATCCAGCCACGGGCAGACCCGGATCATCCGCCTGTCCTACTACGAGGACCCGGCCTACGTGCCGCTGCTGCTGCGGGCCTACGAGCTCTGGCAGGATCTGAGCGCCGGGGCCGCCGAGCCGGTGCTGCGGATCACCGGCAGCCTTATGATCGGCGACCCGGACAGCCCCGTCGTCGCCGGGAGCGTGGCCAGCGCCCGCGAGCACGGCCTGCCGCATCAGATCCTCGACGCCGCCGAGATCCGCCGGCGCCACCCGATCTTCACCCCGGCCGCGGGCGAGATCGCGCTCTACGAGGAGATCGGCGGCATGGTCTACCCCGAGGCGGCCATCCGCGCGCACCTGCGCGGCGCCGGGGCCGCCGGGGCCGCGCTGCGCTTCGAGGAGCCGGCGATCGCCTGGGAGGCCGCGCCCTCGGGCGACCGCGTGCGCGTCACCACGGCGCGGGGCGTCTACGAGGCCGGGCGGCTGCTGATCGCCGCCGGCGCCTACGCCCCCGCCCTGCTAGAGGGCACCGGTCTGCCGCTCACCGTGCAGCGCAATGTGCTCTACTGGTTCACGCCCGCCCGCGACGCCGAGCTGTTCGCCCCCGAGCGCTGCCCGGTCTATATCTGGGACGCCCTCGATCACCCGCCCTTCTACGGCTTCCCGATGATTGATGCCGACCCCACCGGCGTGAAGGTGGCCTTCCACAGCTTCGGGCCGCGCTGCACCCCCGAGACAATCGACCGCAGCGTACACGACGACGAGGTCGCCCACATGCGGGGCTGGCTGGCGGCGAGGATCCCCGCCCTGGCCGACGGCGCGCTGGGCGGCACCGCCACCTGCATGTACACCCTCACCCCCGACCATGACTTCCTGATGGACCGGCACCCGCTGCACCCGCAGGTGATCATCTGCTCGCCCTGCTCGGGGCACGGCTACAAGTTCGCCTCCGTCGTCGGCGAGATCATGGCCGACCTGCTGGCCCAGGGCGACACCGCCCACCCGATAGGCAAGTTCTGCGCCGGGCGGTTTGTTGGCTGAGTCATTTTGCCGTGGCGCGCCAGGTTCACTGGCACGCCACGGCAAGTCAGCCCCCCATGCTATACTAATCAAAAGCGCAAGGCCAGGGGAGAGAGGAACTGTGCCGCATCGAAGCCTGCTATCACCCATTGTGGCGCTGCTCAACCGCTGGGCCTACCCGCGCCGATTCGCCGTCGCCGGCCGGCTGATCACCCTGCCGCTCGCCGCTCTGGCGGCGCTGCTGCTCTGGGACGGGCGGCTGCTCGAGGCCGCCATCATCCTCGGCATCTCCCTCATCGCCACCATGATCCTCGCCGCCCTCGGCAGCTCGGTGCGCGGCGAGGCCGACGAGCTCCTGTCCATGATCGGCCGCATCGCTGCCGGCGAGCACCGCGTGCCGCCCAGCCCAGCCAGCGACAGCGAGCTCGGCGTGATCGCCCACAGCCTCTCCGACCTCTCTGCCGAGTGGGCGCTCAGCGGTCTCTACCGCGAGGCCATCGTCGAGTACGCCGTCGACGGGATCATGATCATCGACGAGCGCGACACGATCACCACCTTCAACCCCGCCGCCGAGCACATGTTTGGCTACACCGCCGCCGAGATTGTCGGCCAGCCGATCTCCCGCCTCGTCCCCGACCCGCTGCACCGCCAGTACAAGCTGATCAGCATCGGCAACGAGATCATCGGCCGCCGTAAGGACAACAGCGTCTTTCCGATGGACCTAACCTCGGGCCAGCTGGTCCTTGAGAGCCGGCGGCTCTACGTGGTCATCCTGCGCGACGCCACCCGGCGCAAGCAGGCCGAGGAGGAGCTGCAGCGCGCCCGCGACGCCGCCGAGGCCGCCAGCCGGGCCAAGAGCACCTTCCTCGCCAATATGAGCCACGAGCTGCGCACCCCGCTCAACGCGATCATCGGCTACAGCGAGCTGCTGATCGAGGACGCCGCCGATGTTGAGCGCGAGAGCCTGGAGAGCGACCTGCGGCGCATCCACCGCGCCGGGGCCAACCTGCTCAGCATGATCAGCGATATCCTCGATATCTCTAAGATCGAGGCTGGCAAGATGGACCTGCGCTACGAGAACTTCGCCCTCGCCCCGATGCTCAGCGACGTTGAGCTCACCGTCGCCCCTCTGGCCGCCCAGAACAACAACCGCTTCGAGATCGGCTACGCCGGCGAGCCGGCGACCCTCTTCGCTGACCCGATGCGCGTGCGGCAGATCCTGGTCAACCTGCTCGGCAACGCCTGCAAGTTTACCGAGCGTGGCACCATCTCGCTGCGCATCCAGCAGTCGGCAGACTCGATCATCTTCGAGGTCGCCGACACCGGCATCGGAATGACGCCCGAGCAGCTGGCGCGGCTCTTCCAGCCCTTCACCCAGGCCGATGACTCGACGACCCGCAAGTACGGCGGCACTGGGCTAGGCCTCGCCCTGACCAGGCACTTCTGCCAGATGATGGGAGGGACGGTGGATGTCGCCAGCACGCCCGACCGGGGGTCGACCTTCACGGTGTGCCTGCCCCTGCGCGCGCCCGAGGAGGTGGTCGCCGAGGAGGTGGATCGCGATGCGGTGGAGGGGCGACGATAATGTTGAATGCTGAATGCTGAATGTTGAATGCCAATTCAGCATTCAGCATTCAGCATTCAGCATTCAGGCTAGTGTACGCCCTCCAGCTGGTCCTCAAGGTCGGCGTGCAGCTCGCGCAGGCGGTCGAGGGTGGACTCGTCGGCCTGCCAGAGCCCGCGGCTGCTGGCCTCAAGCAGGCGGCTGACGGCGTTGCGGGCGGCCTCGGGGTTGGCCTCCTCAAGCCGCTGGCGCATCGCGTCGTCGAGCACGAAGGTGGCGGCGGCCTGGTCGTAGACCCAGTTGTCCACCGACTCGGTGGTGGCGCTCCAGCCGAGCATATAGGTGAAGCGGTTTGCGATCTCGGCCGCGCCGTTGTGGCCGTGCTTGAGCATGCCCTCGTACCACTTGGGGTTGAGCAGCTTGGTGCGGTACTCCACCCGCAGCACCTGGTCGAGGCTCTGGATCTTGGTCTCGGCGGTGAAGCTCTCGACGTAGCTGAGCGGCACGCTCTTGCCGGTGGCGCTCTCGGCGGCGGCCTTCAGCGCGCCCGAGTAGCCGTAGTAGTGCTGCATATCGGTCAGGCCATACTCGACGCTGTCGATCTCCTGGGCCACCCGGGCCACCGTGCCGAGCAGCGAGCGCAGCACCTCGGGCTGGGCCGCGCCGTCCTTCTTGCCGCCGAAGGCGTAGGCGTTGCGCTTGACGAACAGCTCCTCCAGGTCCTTGCGCTCGTCCCATGCCCCGCCCTCGATCGCCTCGTCCACATCGGTGCCGTAGGTGCCGGATGCCTGGGTGAAGATGCGCGCCGTGGCCGCCTCCCAGTCCTTGCCCTCGGCGACCATGGCGTTGACGTGCTTGCGGATGAAGTTCTGCTCCTCGGGCTCCTCGGCGGCGGCGGCCTCGCGCACCAGCCGGTCGAGCTGGTCCATCGTGCCGGCGAAGGTGTCGCGGAAGATGCCCGAGACGGTCATGAGCACATCGATGCGCGGGCGACCGAGCTCGGCCAGCGGGATGAGCGCGTAGCGGCCGATCTTGCCCTGGCCGTCCTTCACCGGGCGGGCGCCGATCAGGCCCAGCACCGTGCCGATCGCCTCGCCCTTGGTCTTGATCGCGTCGAGGCCCCACAGCACCTGGGCGATCGTCTCGGGGTACTCGCCGCCATGCTCGTCCAGGTGCGCGGCGATCAGCGCCTCGCCGATCTTCACGCCGCGGTTGAAGGCGCTGTCGCTCGGCACGCGGAAGGGGTCGAGCGAGTGGATGTTGCGCCCGGTGGGCAGCACCGCCATCCCGTCGCGGATGAGGTCGCCGCCGGGGGCCGCCGGGATGTAGCCGCCCGACAGGCCGCGCAGCAGGTAGTCGATCTCCTGGGTGTTGTCCTGGAGGGCGGCGAGCATAGCCTTGCCGTGAGACACCAAAATGTTGAATGTTGAATGTTGAGTGTTGAGTGCAGGAGCGACCTTCTCAACCGTCTCGCCGCCAAATACGGCGCGCTGCACGAAGTCGGCGCAGCGCGCCTCAACGGCGTCGCGCAGGGCCAGGGCAGATAAGTCGCCCGACCGAGCGAGCGACAGCAGCTCGCCATAGCCCGCCACCTGCGGGCAATCTGCAATCTGCAATCTGCAATCTGCAATCAGCAGGTCGCCCAGGCCGGGGTTGCCGTCGCGAGGGATCTTCAGCGCCTCGGCCACCAGGGTCAGCTGCTGCTCGGCGGGCGGGGCCGAGCCGAGCACGTGCAGGCTGTCGGTGATCATGGTCTGCTCGATCTCGCGCAGGTAGGCGTAGGCCCGCGAGGCAAAGTCGCCAAAGGGCTCGCCGGGCGTGCGGGCCAGGTCGGTGTCGAGGTTGAGCAGGGCGATCTTGGCCAGGATGGCGTCCTCGGTGTCGGAGGAAGCCTCGCCCCCGCGCGACTCGCGGTACTCCTCCAGCAGATCCTTGAGGCCCTGGAGCTCCTTGTAGAGCCCGGCGCGGCCGTAGGGCGGGATGGCGTGGCCAACAATCGTGGCGTAGCCGCGGCGCTTAGCGATATTGGCCTCGGCCGGGTTGTTGATCGGGTAGACGTAGAAGTGCGGCACCTCGCCCAGCAGCACATCAGGCCAGCAGTCGGCCGTCATACCCATCTGCACGCCGGGCATCCACTCGACGGTGCCGTGCATACCCAGGTGGACGATCGCGTCGGCGGCGAAGTCGTGGCTGATCCACTTGTAGAACAGCGCGTACTGGTGGTGCGGCGTGTTCTCCTTATCGAACAGCAGCCGCATCGGGTCGCCGGGCATGCCGATCATCGGCTGGACGCCCACGTACACATTGCCGAGCTGCATGCCGCCCAGGCGCACCGCGTCGCGGCCGGCGGGGGCGATATCGCCGGGGAAGGCACCCCAGCGATCATTGATCCGCTCCTGCTGGCGCGGCGTCATCTGGCGGTAGAAGCTCTCGCGGCCCGCCGTGACCGCCGCCGGGATGGGCGGGTGGCCTGGGGGTAGATCGGGCACGTCATCTCGGATCGAGCCCTTGATACAGCTCGCCATCGCCGCCGGGTCGCGCGGGTAGTCGCCCACGCTATAGCCCTCGGCCCTCAGCCGGTCGAGCAGCGCGATCAGGCTGGCCGGCACATCGAGCAGGGCGGCGGTGGCCGTGTTGCCCTGGCCGGGCGGGTAGTTATAGACGACGACGGCGATCTTCTTCTGGCTGTTGGGCGTGTGGCGCAGCTTCACGAGGCCGCCCGTGATCGACGTGAGGCGCTGGAGCCGGTCGGGCACGGTCGAGATCTCGCTGCCCTTCATGCCGCCGAGCACCACCGGCGAGATCGCGCCGTCCATCTCGGGCAGCGAGTAGAGCATGGTCGCCTGGAGCGGGCCGACGCCGTGCTCGCGCCAGTGATCTTCATCCTGCACAAACAGCGGCGCGGCGACAATATAGGGCGTGTCGAGGCCGCTGAGCAGCTCGCGGGCGATGTTGGTGGTCAGCCCGGCCTTGGTGCTGCCAGCGGGGCCGCCCACCAGCGGGAAGCCCATCGTGCTGATCAGCGCATCAACCTTCATGTGGCTGAGCCACTCGCGCACCACGATATGGCTCTCGATGCCCATCACAAAGATCGGCACCACCCGCAGGCCGCCGGCCTCCAGGGCGCGCACGACATCGTCGTGGTAGTGCGTGCCGGTGAGGATATGGGCGCGGAAGGAGAGCACGGCGACGGAGCCGATCGGGGCGCTACGTTTCGCGCCCTTCGCGCCCTTGCTGCGATCCTTCTCCCACTTCAGGAACTCATCGGGCTTGGCGAAGAACTTCGGCGCGTCAGGGTGGGCGAAGCCCATGTTCGGCATCTCGACGGGCGGGGTGACGTGCAGCTTCGCGTGGCCGCAGTACTCGCGCATAATCAGCTTGAACATGTTCGCCGCGTTCGGCACGCTGCGGTTGTTCCAGTAGGTGCTGACGTTCGTCCAGTTGCGGAAGTCGTTCAGGCGCTTGCCGGGCAGGAAGTTCAGCAGCTTGCTGGTGATCTTCTGCATCTTCACATAGCCGTAGAGCGCGTCCTCCTCACGCCCGCCCACCAGCAGCCGCGCCACATTCTGCACCGGCTTGGGCATGCCGCCGCCCTTGAAGCCGTAGTTGCCCACCTTCGTCAGCCGCATCACCTCGGGCAAGCCCTCGAAGGAGAAGACCACCGGCGGGTCGTGGCGCTCGACAACTGGCAGCAGCCACTCTGAGGTCTCGGTCAGGGTGACGAGCGAGGTGATCAGGCAGGAGCAGCGCGCGATCGCGGCCTCAACCTCGGCTGGCCGCCGCTCGATGTCGCGGTCCTCGAAGAGGCTCAGTCGAAAGCTGGGGACTTCTTTGCGAACCTCTGCCTCAGCCTGGGTAAAGAACCCCTGGCTATAGCGCTGCATGCCGAGCAGCAACACGAACTCGGTGACCTGAGCCATTGCACCCTCGCTGGTGTTTCAATACATCTAGCTGAAGATAATTCTACCTGTATATTATCCCAATATGGCGTAAACGCACAAATTGTGCATTTGAGGAACGGGGGCTGTGCAAAGGCCTGGAACTTCGCCCCAGACCCGGTTTTTTGTTGGGTTTGGGGCGGCGAAGCCGCCCCAAACCCCTACCGGGAGGTGACGTTGCATCAGCCCTGAGACGATCATGCAGGGATGATCAGCAGCTCGCGGCTCATGCTCGTCAGGCTGCGCGCGCCGTCGGCGGTGATCACCATATCGTCCTCGATCCGCACGCCGAGCCTGCCGGGGATGTAGATGCCCGGCTCGATGGTGAAGGTGGTGCCGGGGGCGAGGGGCTCGTCGCTGCCGGCCATAATATTGGGCAGCTCGTGGACCTCCAGTCCGATGCCGTGGCCGGTGCGGTGGATGAAGTACTGGCCGTAGCCGCCGGCGTCGATCACCTGGCGGGCGGCGGCGTCGATCTCGGCGCCGCTGGCCTCGGGGCGGGCCACCGCCTTGCCAGCCTCGTTGGCCCGCCGCACCAGCTCATAGACCGCGCGGGCCTCGGCGTCCGGCTCGCCGAGCGCCACCGTGCGCGTGATGTCCGAGATATAGCCCTTGTAGCGCGCCCCGCAGTCGAAGATGATCAGGTCGCCCGCCGTCAGGGCGCGGTCGCTGTTGCTATGGTGCGGGTTGGCCCCGTTCGGCCCCGAGGCGACCATATTATCGAAGCTCTCGCCCTCGCCGCCGGCGGCCATGATCTCCTCGCTCAGGATCTTCGAGAGCTGGCGCTCGGTCATGCCGGCCCGGATCTGGGCGATGGTGCGGGAGAGGCCGGCCTCCACGATCCGCGCCGCCTCCTCCATGATCGCCAGCTCCTCCGCGTCCTTGGCCATGCGCAGCTCGGCCAGCAGCGCGGTGGCGTCGGCCACCTGGATGCCGGGCATGGCCACCTCCATGCCGCGTAACTCCATCACCCGCAGGGCGGTGTACTCGACGCCCATGGGCCGCCCGCGCAGCTCCGGGCCGAGGGCCGCCGCCAGGCCTGCCCGCGCCGCCTCGGCCGGGCCGTCGGCGTCGGCCCAGGGGAAGTAGCGCATCACAATGCTGCTGCTGGCCTCGACCCGGTCGCGCTCCAGCGCCGGGATGATGAAGCAGGGCTGGCTGCCGTCGGCCGGGAAGATCGCCAGCGTCAGCCGCTTGCCGTGGTGGAAGGTCAGTCCGGTCAGGTAGGTCAGGTTCGCATCGGGCATCAGGGCCAGGCCAGCCATGCGCTGCGCGCGCAGCGCCGCCGTCACGCGGTCGAGTCGGGATATCTCCATTGGAGGGCTCCTTGGCAAAAAGAACTCAGAGATGACAGAATAGTCGCATCATTCTTTGTGATGATCATAGCATAGTTATACGCAAGGTATAGAATACGGACAATCGACACCCACCCATCCGCAACCGACAGGAGCCCCTATGCAAAAGCGCGCACCCGCCGTTCGGTGGCGTCGTATCCAGCGACGCCTGCTCCGCCACCACGTCCCCCTGGCCGTGATCAGCATCCTGCTCATGATCGGGGTTGACCTGCTGCTGCACCCGTATGGCCGCATCGCCCAGATCACCGTCGCAAGCGCCTACACCGCCCTCGCGCTGATCGGCGCCACGCTGATGCTTGGCCCGCTGAACATCCTCCGCAAACGACCGAACCCGGTCTCGACCGACCTGCGTCGCGATGTCGGGATCTGGGCCGCGCTGCTCAGCCTCGCCCACATGCTGGTTGGCTTTCTCACGCACTACCCCGGCGAGCCGTGGCGCTTCTTCATCAACGGCGGGACGATTCCGCTGCGGCTGGACTCTTTCGGTCGGGTCAACCTGATCGGCCTGGCGGCGATCCTGATCGCCACCCTGCTCCTCTGCCTCTCAAACGACTGGTCGCTCCGCAAGCTGGGCAACGCGCCCTGGAAGATGCTCCAGCGCCTCAACTACGCGCTGATCATCGGCGCCTTCGTCCATGGGCTGCTCTACCTGCACGAGGAGGATCGCGGTGAGCCCTATCTGCTGCTCACCCTGGGCTTGTTTGCAGCTGTGGTGCTCGTGCAGGCCGCCGGGATCTGGCGGCGGCTCACCCTGGCGCGGGGCAGCTCGCCGCAGCATGTCTAGCTAAGACAAGGGTACAGGGCAGAGGGCACAGGGTACAGGCCGAACTCATCAGAAAGCGATCCGTGACGCCAAACTGTCAAGTGCTTATGAACCTTGTGAAAGAGCGTCACCGCGCCGCTCGGGCCGAGGTCATCGTCACAAACACCGCCAGGGCGCTGGCGCTCATCAGGGCCATGGTCAGGCCGAGCGGCAGGGCGCTGGCCGTGCCGAAGGCGCTGACCAGCGGGCTGACCCCGGCGCCGATGATAAACTGAAGCACGCCCATCAGCCCCGAGGCGCTGCCGAGGATATCCTGCGGCTGCTCAGCCAGGCCCAGGGCGGTGGCGTTCGGCCCGATGAAGCCGATGCTGGCAACCGCCAGGAAGAAGGCCGGCAGCACACCCACCAGCCCGGCCCCAGCGAGCACCGCCGCGATCAGCAGCAGGCCGCCGAGCAGGCTGCCCACGATCCCCATGGCCATAAGCCGCCGGGGATGCACCCGGCCCACTAGCCGCCCGCTGATCTGGCTGGCCGCCACGATCCCCACCGCGTTGACCGCGAAGATCAGGCTGAAGCCCTGCGGCGAGACCCCATAGATCTCCTGGATCACGAAGGGCGAGCCGGAGATGTAGGCGAACATCGCCGAGAAGGCCAGCCCCGAGGCGACGGCGTAGCCGACGAAGTGGCGGTCGCCGAAGAGGGTGCGGAAGGCCGCCAGGGTCGAGCGCAGGCCGCCAGCCCGCCGCCGCTCGGCCGGCAGCGACTCGCC
>NZ_JAIEWN010000021.1:18940-24187 GCF_019599295.1 Oscillochloris sp. ZM17-4
CCCCGGCCAGCCCCTGGAGGAAGCGCAGCCCGATCAAGGCCGGCACATTTGGGGCGAGGGCGCAGAGCGCCGAGGCCAGGGCGTAGGCCAGCAGGCCGATCATCAGCGGGCGCCGCCGGCCCAGGCTGTCGCTCAGCGGGCCGGCCACCACCTGGCCCCCGGCCAGCCCGAGCAGGCAGGCGCTCAGGGTCAGCTGCACCTGCCATGCCGCGCCGTTCAGGTCGCTGGTGAGCGCCGGCAGCCCCGGCAGGTACATGTCGATCGAGAGCGGCCCGAAGGCCGAGAGCGCGCCGATGATCACGATCAGGCCTAGCGGGCGGGCGACGGCTGCCGCCGGGAGCGATGACACCTCGGATCTGGTCATAAAACCCACCTCCCGGTGGGGGTGGGGCGGCTGCGCCGCCCCGGATGATGCATGGGGCTGGGGCTGGCCGGCTGCGCCGGCCAGCCCCAGCCCCATGCGGTTTGAATGCTTCGCGTATTGTACCCGAACCTTCGCCCGCCGATGTCGGGGCTTGACACGCAAAATCTTTAGTGCTAAAGTCTCGCCGTGAGCAACGAAGAACCACAGCCACGCTACCGCCGCAGCCTGCGCCGCCCCGGCCTGCTGGCCTGGCTGCACATGCTGCGGATCACCCGACGCGACCAGCGGGCCGCCGCGCGGCACCTAGCCGGGTGGAATCTCTCCTACGCCCAGTTCGACGCCATCGCCCAGATCGGCGCGCAGGAGGGCATCAGCCAGCACGAGCTAGCCGATCGCCTGCTGGTGACCCAGGGCAACATCACCCAGCTGCTCGACAAGCTGGAGCGGCGCGACCTGGTGCGGCGCCGCCCCGAGGGCCGCACGAATAAGCTCGCGCTCACGCCCGAGGGCCGCGCGCTCTTCGGCGAGGTGGTGCCGGCCCACGAGGACTGGCAGCAGTCCCGGCTCGACGCACTCTCCGAGGAGGACCAGCGCACCCTGCTGCGCATCCTGGCCCAGCTCGACCGGGCGCAGCGCGGGTGAGCGCAGCGTGCCCACCTCAGCGCGCCGCCTCGATCAGGCGCCGAATGCGCCGGCGGGCGATGGGCAGGGCGCGGCGGGTGCGCGGCGAGAGCGGGGCGCCCAGCGTAAACTGCTGGGCCGGGATGGTGATCAGCCACGCGCGGGGCGCGCGGTCGTAGAGCGCCTGCGCCAGCGCCAGGAGTGCCGCCGGGTCGCCGATATGCATATCGAGCGAGGAGAGGGTGTCGGCCGGGGACAGCTGGCGGGCGCGCACCCCGCCCCCGCCCGCCCTGGCGTCCACAAAGATCGCCAGGCCCGCCCGCGACAGCGGCTCGGCCAGCTCGGGAGTCAGCTGGTGGGCGACGATGGCCCGCACGCCGGGGAGCCCCCAGCGGGCCACGGCCGCCGCCGCCCGCGCCCCGGCGGCGTCGTCCCCTCGGAGAACGCTGCCGTAGCCCACGACCATTGCAGATTGCAGATTGCAGATTGCAGATTTTGGCGCAGCATAGCCATCATGCGGCCTCTTATTGCAGATTGCAGATTGCAGATTTTCGGCGCAGCATAGCCATCATGCGGCCTCTTTCAGCGTTGCCAATCTGCAATCTACAATCTGCAATCTGCAATCATCACCGCGCCACCGTATCGAGCAGCGCGCCGCCGGCATCGAACAGGCTCACCTCCAGCGGCATCTGGCCGGCGGCGTGGGTCGAGCAGCTCAGGCAGGGGTCGAAGGCGCGGATGCCGGCCTCGACCCGGTTGAGCATGCCCTCGGCGATCTTGGGGCCGCGCACGAAGCGGCGGGCGATCTGGGCCACCGTGCGGTTCATGGCCAGGTTGTTCTGGCCGGTGGCGATGATCAGGTTCACGCTGGTGATCAGGCCGTGCTCGTCCACCTTGTAGTGGTGGAAGAGCGTGCCGCGCGGAGCCTCGCTCACGCCGACCGACTCCAGGCGGTTCACGCCGGCGTCGGCGCGCAGGCGCTTCGAGCTGAGCTCGGGGTCGTCGAGCAGGCGGGCGATCCGCTCCAGGGCGCCCAGGATCTCCACCAGGCGCGCGTAGTGGTAGAGGAAGCTGGCCTTGATCGTCTGCCCGCCGCGCTGGCGCAGCTCGATCAGCTCGTCGTCGGCCTGGGGCGTGCCGAAGGAGCGGCAGACGTTGATCCGGGCCAGCGGGCCGACCCGGTACATGCCGTCGGGGTAGCCGCGCGGCTTGTAGTAGGGGAACTTCAGGTAGCTCCAGGGCTCAACCGCCTCGCCGATGATCTCGGCGTAGCGCGCCGCATCCACATGATCCTCCAGCACCGCCCCGGACGAGTCGACCACGCGCAGTTTGCCGCCGTAGTGCTCCCAGGAGCCATCGTCGGCCACCAGGCCGAGGAACAGGCTGTCGAACGCGCCGAAGCTGGCCGCCTCGCCGGGGTACTGGTCGAGCATCTTCTTAAACAGGCCGATCGCGCCCCTGGCCGTCGAGAGGGCCTCGGGCAGCTTGAGACGGATGGCCATGCGCGACTCGTCCGAGAGCCCCGAGCGCACGCCGCCCGGCACCGACCAGGCCGGGTGGATCTTGCGCCCGCCCAGGTGCTCGATGATCTCCTGGCCGAACTGGCGCAGCCGGATCCCGCCGCGGGCCAGGTCGGGGTTGGCCGCGATCAGGCCGAACACATTGCGCGTGGCCGGGTCGCTGTCGAAGCCGAGCAGCAGGTCCGGGCCGCTCAGGTGGAAGAAGCTCAGGGCGTGGGACTGGACGATCTGGGCGAGGTTCATCAGGCGGCGCAGCTTATCGGCGGCCGGGGGGATGTCGACGGCCAGGATGCCATCGCCCGCCTTGGCCGAGGCCATCAGGTGGCTCACGGGGCAGATCCCGCAGATGCGCGCGGTGATCGCCGGCATCTCCCAGAAGGGCCGCCCCTCGCAGAAGCGCTCGAACCCACGAAACTCGGTCACATGGAAGCGGGCGTCGCTCACCTCGCCCGCGTCATCCAGGTAGATGCTTATCTTGGCGTGGCCCTCGATGCGGGTCACCGGGTCGATCACAATGCGCTGGCTCATAAAGATTCCTTATTGTTTTGGCAAGATATGCCAGCTTCGCTGGCATATCTTGCCAAAACAATCCGAGGTTTTTAGGGCGGCAGCCCTACCATGGAGGCGCATGGGGCGTGGCCCCAGCGGGCGGATCACCCAAACCGCAGCATATCGGAGCCCTCGGCGTCCGGCTCGCGTCCGGCGAGCAGCGCCTCCAGCATGGCGCGGATGCGCGGGGCCGGCGGCGGGCACCCCGGCAGGAAGCGGTCCACATGCACTACGGCGTGTACCGGCACGACCTTGTCGAGCAGCACGGGGACGATCCCCGGCTCGGCCGGGATGATCCCGCGCGGGTCGCCGTGGTCAACATAGATCTGCTGAAGAGTCAGCCCGGCCTCGCCCAGCGGGTTGCGCAGCGCGGTGACATTCCCCGTCACCGCGCAGTCGCCCAGCGAGACCAGGATCGTGCTGTTGGCGCGCACCCGGTGGATGATCTCCATATGCTCGTCGCAGGCGATCGCGCCCTCGACGAGGGCCAGGTCAACCCCCTCGGGGAAGATCTTGGTGTCGGCGATCGGGCTGTAGACCAGATCGACGTAGGAGGCCAGGTCGATCAGCCACTCGTCCAGATCGAGCAGCGACATATGGCAGCCCGAGCATCCGCCCAGCCAGACGGTCGCGAGCCTAAGCTTTGGGGTATCGTTCATAGTGTCCTCAGATAGGGGCGCAGCAGCGGCGCGCTATCGTGTATGTCGTACAAGTGCTTACCGGGCGCCGCTGCTGCGCCCTTACTACCCGCGCACCTTGCGCGACTCGACGATCAGGGCGATCCGGCCGGGGGCGTGCTCCATCTCGGCCACGGTTGCCCCGCGCTTGAAGAGGGCCCCGGTCGGGCAGGCGAGCAGACATTTGCCGCAGGAGGTGCAGCTCTCGGCCTCGCCCCAGGGCTGGTTCAGGTCGCTGATCACGCGGGCCGAGGTGCCGCGCCCGGAGACATCCCAGGTATGGACTCCCTCGACCTCATCGCAGACGCGCACGCAGCGCACGCAGAGCACGCAGCGGTTGTGGTCGATCCCGAAGCGCTCGTGGCTGATATCCACGCTGCATGTGGGCGCCAGATACTCGTAGCGCACGTGGTCCATGCCCAGCGAGACAGCCAGGCTCTGCAGCTCGCAGTTCCCGCTGGCCACACACACCGCGCAGACGTGGCCGCGCTCGGCGAAGAGCAGCTCGATGATCTGGCGGCGGTAGGAGCGTAGCCGCTCGGTGTCGGTCTGGATCTCCATGCCCTCGGCCACAGCGGTGGTGCAGGCGGGCCGCAGCCGGCCGCCGACATCGACCAGGCAGAGCCGGCAGGCGCCCACGTCCGAGAGGCCGTCGAGGTGGCAGAGGGTCGGGATAGCGACGCCGGCGTCGCGGGCGGCATCCAGGATGCTCTCGCCCTCACGGGCGCTGACCATGGTGCCGTTGATCTTAAGTGTTTTCGCAGCCACGGCTGCTCCTCTTCTCTATAGTACATGTTGGGGCGCAGCAGCGAGCGGATCTCTCCTACTCGTCGCTCGCCTTCGCGCTGCTGCGCCCTTACGCGGTCGATGAGCGCTGCTGCGCCCTTACGAGTCGATGAGCGCGTCATACTCCTCGGGGAAGTACCTGAGCGTGCTGATCACCGGGTTGGGCGCCGACTGACCGAGGCCGCAGAGGCTAGTGTCGCGCACGAGCTGGCAGAGATCGCGGAGCTGATCGACGTCGGCGGGGGTGGCCTGGCCGGCGGTGATCTTCTCGAGCAGGCGGTGGATCTGCACGGTGCCCACGCGGCAGGGGATACACTTGCCGCAGGACTCATCCATACAGAACTCCATGTAGAACTTGGCCAGCTCGACCATATTGGTCGACTCGTCCATCACGACCATGCCGCCGGAGCCCATGATCGAGCCAACCTTCGCCAGGGACTCGTAGTCCACCGGGGTATCGAAGAGGCTAGCCGGGATGCAGCCGCCCGAGGGGCCGCCAGTCTGCACAGCCTTCACCTCGCCGCCGTCGGATGCGCCGCCGCCGAGCTCCTCGACGATCTCGCGCAGGGTGACGCCCATCGGCACCTCGATCAGGCCGGTGTTGCGGATCTTGCCGGTGAGGGCGAAGACCTTGGTTCCCTTGCTGGTCTCGGTGCCAATGTTGGCGTACCAGTCTGGGCCGCGCTCGATGATCGAGGCGATGTTGGCGAAGGTCTCGACATTATTGATC
>NZ_JAIEWN010000021.1:24287-32584 GCF_019599295.1 Oscillochloris sp. ZM17-4
TCCGGCTATCGGCTATCGCCTACTTCGTGTTGATCCTAAAGACGCGATACAGCGGGCAGACGCCAATGGCCCCAGTGGCTAGAGCGATCACCCCCAGCAGGCCGACGATAATCTGCCAGACCCCGCCGAGGAAGATGAAGGCCACGCCCAGCAGCAGCACGCCCACCGCCAGCCGCACCACCCGATCAATCGACCCCTCATTCAGCCATGCTTCCATAACTCGCCTCCTGCTCGCTATCAGTGTCATAGTGGCACCACACTACACCTATAGATGCAGCGTTGGCATCGTACGTTACACGGGCGTCGCGCCCGTCATCGTGCGCAGGCCGCGCATGAGCCGCTCGGTCAGCTCGGCCATGCTGCGCCGGCCAAAGAGCCGCACATAGTCGGCTACCGCAACGAGCGGGCCAGGGTCGGCCCCGCCATTCCGCTCGCGCAGGTACCAGCGGTGGTCCATGATCCAGCGGTAGAGGTCGGCCTCGGTGCGCCCCGGGAAGAAGCGCAGGGCCTGCTGCTCGCGCAGCACCTCGGCCACCGGCCGGTAGACCTCATTATACCAGCTGACCACCGCCTCATCACGATCGACGGGTCTGTCACGCTCAAGCCCCATATAGTAGCGGTGAGCGTTGATATGCCTGACCAGATCGAGGTAGCCGCCCGGCTCGCTGAACTCGATCAGCTGGCCAGGGCACAGCTCCGCCAGATTCGTCCAGGCCAGAAAGTCGCTGTACTCCTCCTTAAGCAGCATGCTGCGCATATCTAGGTCGGGCGTCAGGGGCACATCCACCGTCAGCTCGGTGACAATGGCGTCGATCTCGATCTGGCCGCGCTGGCGGGCCACCGAGATGCGGTGGTGCCCGTCCTTCACAAAGTAGATATCGCCCAGCTTGTAGAGGTCCACCGCCGGGAGGCCGACATCCTCATAGTAGGCGCGGTCGACGCTCATCCAGCGGAAGCGGGTGGCGTCGGTGCGCGGCGCGAAGCGGCGGTCGAAGTCCGCGTAGCGGCCCTCGCTGCCGATAATCGTGCTGATGAGCACCGTCTGGTGGCCGAGGTAGTGCTGTCCGCGCACATGCAGGCGGGCGCGGACCTCCTCAAAGGGGAGCAGCTCGTTCGAGCTGCGGGTGATGATCGTCAGGAGCTGCGCGATGAAGGCCGAGCGCCTGGCCTTGTGGAAGTCCTCGCGCGTGTTGCTGGAGACCCAGGACATATGCATATCCTCCCAGTCGCGCCGCACTCCTTCGTGGAAGGCCTGTCTGACGATGACGGGGCATACGCGTAGCCTGTATTGTATCGGTGTACCTACCGCGTGAAGCGTATCACGATGCGTAGACAATTGCAAGAGGTACTATTTGGAGGGGAAAGACGCCGCACCCGTATGAGCCATAGCGATAGGGGAGTCATGGTATACTTGAGCCAATGACTGCGGCTCAGAGGCCGCATCGCCGGACAGACACCCGGCCCCATCGCGCAGCGCGCGATGGGGCCACATCGTGGAGCAGACATCACTGATGGACCAGTCCTACTACACCACCCGCCTAGAGGCTCTGACCGCACGGCTGGAGGCGCTCGGGCCGCGCATCGAGCGCGCACGCCATGCGGTGCTTCGCCTGGAGACAGAGCAGGTGCCCGCCGGAGGGACGGCCGCCGCCCGCGCGGCGCAGCTCTCGGCCGCGCGCACGATGGCCGCCACCCTTGAGAGCCGCGACCGCCAGCTGCGGATCGCCGAGGCCGCGCTGCGCGCCGAGCTCGCCGCCGCCTGACCGCGCTGAGCGCACCTGTCGTCACAGATCCGTGCTCGGCCACGCGCCCAGCGCGGATCTGTGGTATGGCGCACCCCTTCTCCTATGTTGGCTGGTGCCAGGTAGGCATAGCTTGCACTGGTTCTACTGCGGCGTGGCTACGTCACGACGCAGCAGAACCAGTTTTTTGTGGGAGGATGCACCACATTTCCTACCTGTTCTGTGGCATAATAGGCCCACAGCTAACGAGCAATCAAGGGCCATAATTCATTGTCCATCAGCGATACGCCGCCGCTCACCCGTTGATGTGGTGTAGACACCTGATCACCACTGAGAAGCAGATGACCCCGCCCGACTCACATCCCGCACCTGGCGCGAACCGACGGGCCGGCGGCCCCGCATCGCAGCCGCCGATCTCCACGCCCGGGGGTGTCGCCGGCGTCACGGCCACGATGGTCGGGCGCGACGGCGCGCTCCAGCAGCTGCTCGCCCGGCTCTACGAGCTGCTCGACGGCGGCGACGCCCAGCTGATCACGATCCTCGGCGACCCCGGCATCGGCAAGACGCGCCTGGCGTTCGAGTTCTACCAGCAGCTGTCGCGCCTGCCCGAGCCGCTGCGCTTCTACCGCTTCAAGGCGGACATCCAGCGCATCGCCCAGCCCTACGGCATGGTGCGCCAGATGATCGCGGCCCTCTTCGAGCTCGATGAGAACGACCACCACGAGGCCACGATCGCCCGGCTGGAGCGGGGTGTCACCGCGATGCTCGGCGAGGGCCGCTTCGAGGACGCCCATATCCTCGGATTCCTCGCCGGCCTCGAGCTCGACGAGAGCCCCCACCTCAGCGGGCTGCGCCACAATGTGCGCGCGATCCGCGACCGCGCCATCCAGATCGCGATGCAGCTGATCGTGCGGATCACCGCGCACGCGCCCATGGTGCTGATGATCGATGACGTACAGGATGTCGACGACAGCTCGCTGGATATGATCGAGCATGCCGCTCAGATCAGCGCCGGGGAGAGCCTAATGATCATCTGCCTGGCCCAGCGCCGCCTGATCGAGCGGCGGCCGCGCTGGGGCGAGGGGGCGCCGGGGGCGGCGCTGATCGAGCTTCAGCCGCTCGATGAGCACCAGAGCCGCCGGCTCGTCGGCGAGATCCTGCGCAAGGCCGGCAAGCTGCCGCCCGACCTGCGGAACCTGATCGTCAGCCGCGCCGCAGGCAACCCGCTCTACGTCGAGGAGCTGATCAAGATGCTGGTCGCCGACGGCGTGATCGTCCCCGCGCCGGACAAGTGGCAGATCCAGGTCGGCCGCCTGCCGCGCCTGCGCATCCCATCGACCCTGACGGAGCTGCTGCGCGCGCGGCTCCAGTCGCTGAGCAGGGCCGAGCGGGCCTACCTCGCCGCCGCGTCGGTCTCCGGCAGCTCCTTCTGGGCGGGCGCGGCCGCCGCGATGGCCGGGTACGACGAGCCCCGCAGCGCAGCCGTCGAGGCCATCCTGCGCGCCCTCGAGTCATCGTACGCGCTGATCGTGCCCCAGCCCGAGCCGGCGCTGCGCGGCGAGCGCGAGTACCGCTTCAGCCACGACCTGATGCGCGAGGTGATCTACGAGCAGATCGCCCCCGAGCAGCGCGCCACCTACCATCGCCGAATGGCCGACTGGCTGATCGCCAACAGCGGCGACCGCGCCGACAGCTACGCCGGCCTGATCGCCGACCACTACGAGCGCGGCGGCGACCTCCGCTATGCGGGGCACTGGCAGGCCCGCGCCGCAGCCCAGGCCCGCGCCGCCTATGTGCTCGACACGGCGATCACCCACTACCAGCACGCCATCCAGCTCCTGGCCGGCTACCCTGAGGCGGCCGCCGATCTGCTCGTGGCCTACGCCGAGCTCGGCCAATCCCAGTTTGAGGCCGCGCGCTTCGCCGACGCCAACGCGAGCTTCCGCCAGACCCGCGAGCTCGCCCGCCAGGCCGGCGACCGGCAGGCCGAGGCCCGCGCGCTGGAGCGCCTCGCCGCCATCGCCGATGATATGTCGGACCTGCACGCGATGCTCGACTACGCCCAGCAGGCGCTCGACCTGGCCCGCGCGGCCGACGACCCGACCCAGATCGTGATGAGCATGGCCGATATGAGCATGGCCAACCTCCGGCTCGGCGACACCCAGCGCGGGCTCGATCTGGCCCAGGAGGCCCTGGTCATCGCCCAGCAGGCCGGCTATGGTGCGGGCATCGCCAAGTGCCTCGGCCATATCGCCCTCACCTACGAGCAGCTTGGCGACATGGCGACCGCGCTGCGCTACACCCACGAGGCGGTGGCCCGCTTCCGCGAGCTCGGCGACCTGACCGAGATGACGATGCAGATCAATAACCTGGGCTATATTGCCAACGCCCAGGGCGACTTCGCCAGCGCCCGGGCCTTCCTTGAGGAGGGCCTGCACGTCGCCCGCGAGACCGGCATTCGCAATATGGAGATCTACCTGCTGAGCAACCTGGGCACAAGCCTGGTGGGCATGGGGAGCTACGTCGAGGCGGAGGAGGTAGTCAGGCGCGGCATCCAGATATGTGAGCAGAGCCGGATCAAGCCCTTCCCCGACTTCTACCGCGACCTCTCGGCCGTCTACCTGCACCAGGGGCGGGTGATCGAGGCGGTCGAGGCCGCCCAGCGCGGGCTCAACCTGGCCCGCGACGCGGTGGACCCGCGCGAGGTTGGGGTCTCCTGGCGCGCGCTCGGCGCGGCTATGGCCGAGCTCGCGGAGCCCCTCGGCGCGGCGCTCTGCTTTGTCGAGAGCGCGCGCCTCCTCGATACGCCCGGGCTGATCGCCGACAGGGGCCGCACCCTGCGCGCCTGGGCCGCCCACGAGCTGCGGAGCGGCGACCCGGATCGCGGCCGCGCGCTCCAGGATCAGGCCCGCGCGCTCTTTGTGCAGGCCGGGCTGACCCACGAGATTGAGCGCACCCCCGATGCGCTCTAGCGCAAATGCTGAATGTTAAATGTTGAATGCTGAATACTGGCAGTTCAACATTCAGCATTTAGACAAGGTTCAAGCCAGCCTGACAATTTGGTGGCACATATCGCTTGTTGATGCACTCCACCTGTACCCTGTACCCTGTACCCTGTACCCTGTACCCTGTACCCAAAAAGGACACCTCTATGCGCGGGCCAAGCCAGAGCTGGATCGAGGTCTTCCCCGGCGTCCACCGCCACCGCCTGGTGGCGAGCGAGCAGATCTACCAGATGGAGGTGCGCCTCGATGTCGGCAGCGCGGTGCCGCTGCACCAGCACCCCCAGGAGCAGATCTCCTACGTCGTGAGCGGCCGGCTGCGCTTCCAGGTCGGCGACGCGCTGATCGAGGCCGCGCCGGGAAGCTCGGTGGCCATCCCCGGCGACACGCCCCACGCCGTCTGGACGCTGGAGGAGAGCCTGGTGATCGACACCTTCGCGCCCACCCGCGCCGATTACCTCGCCGCCGACGGCGACTGAGCGGAGCGGATGTCTGACCCAAGCTTTGGTACAATACCGAGCGTACCACGGCACAGAGAAAGAGGAAGCGATGACGCTCACCCATGGATTTACGCTCGTCCGCGACGAGCATATCGCCGAGCTTAACACCCAGGCCCGCATCTACCGCCACGCGAAGACCGGGGCCGAGCTGCTCTCGCTCGCCAACGACGACGAGAACAAGTGCTTCGGCGTCACCTTCCGCACCCCGCCCGCGGACTCTACCGGGGTCGCCCATATCCTTGAGCACTCGGTGCTCTGCGGCTCGCGCAAGTACCCGGTCAAGGAGCCCTTCGTCGAGCTGCTCAAGAGCTCGCTCAAAACCTTCCTCAACGCCTTCACCTACCCGGATAAGACCTGCTACCCGGTGGCCTCCACCAACCTGCGCGACTTCTACAACCTGGTGGATGTCTACCTCGACGCGGTGTTCTTCCCGCGGATCACGCCCGAGATCCTCCAGCAGGAGGGCTGGCACTACGAGCTGGAGAAGAAGGACGACCCGCTGATCTTCAAGGGCGTGGTCTTCAACGAGATGAAGGGCGCCTACTCGTCGCCCGACGGCACCTTCAGCCGCTACGCCCAGCAGTCGCTCTTCCCCGACACCGCCTACGGCCACTCGTCGGGCGGCGACCCGAAGGCCATCCCGGACCTGAGCTACGAGCAGTTCAAGCAGTTCCACAGCACGCTCTACCACCCCTCGAACGCCCGGCTCTTCTTCTACGGCGACGACCCGGAGGATGAGCGGCTGCGCCTGCTCGACGCCTACCTGTGCCTGTTCGAGCCGATCACGCCGCCCTCGCAGATCGGCGCGCAGGCACCCTTCGCGGCCCCGCGCTCGCTGGAGCACCGCTACAGCTCGGACGACGACAGCGGCAAGAAGGCGATGGTCTCGCTCAACTGGATGATCGGGGCCGAGCAGGACGTGCAGCGCATCCTGGCGCTCGACCTGCTGGGCTACATCCTGCTCGGCAACGCCGGCGCGCCGCTGCGCAAGGCGCTGATCGACTCGGGGCTCGGCGAGGATCTGACCGGCAGCGGCTATAACGATGGGCTGCTCCAGCACACCTTCGCCGTCGGCCTGAAGGGGATCGACCCCGCCGACGCCGAGAAGGTCGAGGCGCTGATCCTGGGCACCCTGGGGCGGCTGGCCGACGAGGGGATCGACCAGGAGACGATCGCCGCCGCCCTAAACACCTTCGAGTTCAGCCTGCGCGAGAACAACACCGGCTCCTTCCCGCGCGGCCTGAGCCTGATGCTGCGCGCGCTCGGCACCTGGCTCTACGAGGGCGACCCGCTGGCCCCGCTGCGCTTCGAGGCGCCCATGGCCGCCATCCGGGCCGCCCTCGACGGCGGCGAGCGGCTCTTCGAGGGGCTCATCCGCAGCGCCCTGCTGGAGAACACCCACCGCACCCGCGTGCTGCTGCGGCCCGACCCGGAGCTGGCCGAGCGCGACGCCGCCGAGGAGCGCGCCCGCCTCGACGCCGCCCGCGCCGCCATGAGCGACGCGGAGCTGGAGGCGGTGATCGCCGAGACCCACGCCCTCAAGGAGATGCAGGAGCGGGCCGACCCGCCCGAGGAGCTGGCGAAGATCCCGACCCTGACCCTGGCCGACATCGAGCGCGAGGGCAAGAGCCTGCCCACCGCCGAGCACCGCCTGGGCGATGTCAGCGTCCTGCACCACGACCTCTTCACCAACGGGATCGTCTACCTGAATGTGGCCTTCGACCTGAAGGCCCTGCCGGTGGAGCTGCTGCCCTACGTGCCGCTCTTCGGCCGCGCCCTCACCGAGATGGGCACCGAGACGGAGGACTTCGTCCGGCTGCTCCAGCGCATCGGCCGCGACACCGGCGGCGTCGGCGCGGGGGCGACCACGGCCACCACCGTCGGCGGCCGCGAGGCGATCGGCTACCTGATGGTCTCTGGCAAGTCCACCCTGGAGCAGGCCGGCGCGCTGCTCGGCATCATGCGCGACATCCTGCTCACGGTGAGGCTCGACAACCGCGAGCGCTTCAAGCAGATGGTGCTGCGCTCGAAGGCCGGGCGCGAGTCGAGCCTGGTGCCGAGCGGGCACGGCTACGCCCGCCAGCGCCTCTCCGCGCACCTCTCCCCGGCCGAGTGGGTGGACGAGCAGATGGGCGGCATCAACGGCCTATTCTTCATCCGCGAGCTTGAGCGGCGCATCGACAGCGACTGGGCTGGCGTCCTGGCCGACCTGGAGGCGGTCCGCCGCCACCTGGTGAACGCCAGCGGCATGTTCGTCAACGTGACCCTGGACGAGGCCGGCTACGCGGAGCTGGCCCCGCAGCTGAGCGAGTTCCTGGCCCAGCTGCCGACGGCCCCCTACGCCCCGGCCGCCTGGGGCGTGACGCCGGCCGGCCCCTTCGAGGGGCTGACCATCCCGGCCAAGGTGAACTACGTCGCCAAGGGGGCCAACCTCTACGACCTGGGGATCACGCCGGGCGGCTCGGCGTCGGTGGCGGTGAAGCTGCTCAACACCGCCTACCTCTGGGATAAGGTGCGCGTGCAGGGCGGGGCCTACGGCGGGTTCTGCGGCTTCAACCGCAACACCGGCGTCTTCACCTACACCTCCTACCGCGACCCGAACCTGCTGGCGACCCTGGATATCTACGACCGCACGGGGGACTTCCTGCGCGGCCTGGCGCTAGACAAGATGGCCCTGGAGCGGGCGATCATCGGCACGATCAGCGACATCGACGGCTACCAGCTGCCCGACGCCAAGGGCAGCACGGCCATGTGGCGGCACCTGCTCGGCGCCACCGACGCCTACCGCCAGGGGCTGCGCGAGCAGATCCTCGACGCCACTGAGGCCGACCTGAAGGCCTTCGCCGACGCCGTGGACGCCGTGCGCGAGCAGGGGATCATCGCCGTGGTCGGGTCGGCCGAGGCGGTCGAGGCGGCCAACAAGGAGCGGCCGGGGCTGTTGACGCCCGTGCGTGTGTTGTGATTGGAGGACGCCCGCATAATTATGTAGGGCCGAAGCATCGCATGATGATATGTAGGGCCGAAGTAGGGCCGAAGCATCGCACCAGCTCCTG
>NZ_JAIEWN010000021.1:32684-47582 GCF_019599295.1 Oscillochloris sp. ZM17-4
ATCCGGGCGCCGGCCTCGTACCACTCGCGGGCGAGGGCGCCGTAGGCGGCGCACTCTGACACGCCGCTCCAGCTATTGTTCTCGGCGCTGTAGACCTCGCCCGAGTTGGGGTAGGCCAGCAGCGGCGTGTCGGTGACGGCGCGGGCGGCGGCGATCAGCTCGGCCACGAACTGCGGCGGGGTGCAGTTGACGCCTACGGCCGCCACCTGCGGGTGGGCGCCGATCAGGGCGGCGCACTCGGCGAATGGCTCGCCGTGGCAGATGTGGGCGGCATCCTTAGCGCTAAAGCTGACCCAGGCCATCGTATCGGGGAACTCCTCAAGCAGGCGCGTGATCGCCACCGCCTCGCTCAGGCAGGGGATGGTCTCGACCGCCAGAATATCGGCCCCGGCGCCGGCGAGGACCGCCATGCGCGGGCGGTGGAAGGCGATCAGCTCCTCCTCGGACAGGCCGTAGTCGCCGCGATACTCCGAGCCATCGTGGAGGAAGGCGCCGTAAGGGCCGACCGAGGCGGCCACGATCGGGCGCGGCCGGCCGGCGCGGTTGGCCTCATCGGCCCAGAACGCGTCGCGGGCCTCGGCGGCGATGCGCACCGAGCGACGCATCAGGTCGGCGGCGGCCTGCGCGCCCAGGCCGCGGCGGGCGAACCCCGGGAAGGTCGCCTGATAGCTGGCGGTGATCGCGCAGTCGGCCCCGGCGGCGAAGTAGTCGGCGTGAACCTGGCGGATCAGCGATGGGCTCTCAAGCAGCACGCGGGCTGACCATAGCGGGTCGTTCAGGTCGCATTCGCGCCGCTCAAGCTCGGTGGCGAGGGCACCATCGAGGATGATCGCCCGGTGGCTCTGTAGGATGGTGGCGATTGGGTTCATTCTAGGGTACCGGGTATTGGGCACTGGCAACAACATCGCTATTGTACACTACTATACTATTCCGCATCCCGCACACCCTCAGGGAAAGTCGTTGCAGGTGGTACAATAGCTCCTAGCATGGCTTGTCCATAATAACGTATCCTGTTCCCTGACCGAAGGAGACATGATGGCATCGAAACACGCCCGGATGGCGTGGCGCACCCGGCTGCTTGCCTTGAGCCGCCCGATGCTGGGAGCGTTTCAGCAGCTTGTGCCAGGCGAGGCGAGCCGCGTGCTGATCCTGACCTTGGTGGCCGGCGCCCTCTGCGGCCTGGCCGCCGTCGCCTTCCACTTCGCGATCCAGATCTCCGAGGGCCTCTTCATCCGCCGCGCCCTCGACGCCGCCGCGCCCTACTGGATCTTCTGGACCCTGTTCACCCCCACCGTCGGCGGCCTGGTCTCCGGCGCCCTGCTGGCCTACGTGGTGCCCGACGCCCGCGGCAGCGGCATCCCCCAGGTCAAGGTGGCCTATGTGGTGAAGGGCGGGCAGGTGCCCTTCCGCACCGCCCTCGGCAAGTTCTTTATCGGCGCGATCCAGATCGGCACCGGCTCATCGCTCGGCCGCGAGGGTCCGACGGTGCAGGTCTGCGCCGGTGTCACCAGCACTCTCGGCCGCCTGATGGCGCTCTCGCGGCAGAACCAGCGCCGCCTGCTGCCCGTGGGCGCCGCCGCCGGCATCGCCGCCGCCTTCAACGCGCCGATCGCCGCCGTCACCTTTGTGATCGAGGAGATTCTGGGCGACCTCGACCAGTCAGTGCTCTCGGGGATCATCGTGGCCGCCGCCGTGGCCGCCGTGATCGAGCGGGCCGTCCTCGGGGCCGACCCCGAGTTCGTCATCCCATCGGGCTTCTCCTTCGACCATATCGAGGCGGTGCTGTTCTACGGCCTGCTCGGCGTGATGGCCGCCGGGGTCTCGATCATCTTCTCCGACTCGCTGCTCTCGCTGCGGCGCTTCTTCCAGCGTCTGAAGGCCGTGCCGCTCTGGGTGCGCCCGGCGATCGGCGGATTCGTCACTGGCGCCCTGGCGATCGTGGCCATCCTGGCCTTCGGCGAGCGCGGCATCACCGGTGCCGGCTACGAGACGCTCACCAAGGCGCTGAACGGCAGCCTCACCACGCAGGTGCTGCTGGCCATGTGCGGCCTGAAGCTGCTCGCGACGGTTTTCTCCTATAGTAGCGGCGGGGCCGGCGGCATCTTCGCCCCGGCCCTCTTCATCGGTGGCATGCTTGGCGGCGTGGTCGGCCAGATCGATGTGGCCGTCTTTCATCACGCCCCCAGCGAGGTAGGCGCCTTCGCCCTGGTGGGCATGGGCGCCGTCTTCGCCGGGATCATTCGCGCCCCGATCACCTCGGTGCTGATCATCTTCGAGCTGACCGGCGGATACAGCATGATCCTGCCGCTGATGATCGCCAACATGACGGCCTACGCCCTGGCCAGCCGCTGGCGGCCGGTGCCGGTCTACGAGGCGCTGCTCGACCAGGACGGCATCCACCTGCCGCACCGCCAGGGGCCGGTGGCCCACGCCCTGGAGAGCCTGCACGCCAGCGACGCGATGTCGACCGAGCCGATCACGCTCTCGGCCAACAGCACGCTGCGCGCCGCGATCAAGCGGGCCGCCGAGTACGGCTTCACCGCCTACCCGGTGCTGGAGCCCGACGGGCGCTTCCTGGGCGTGATCAGCATCGCTCGGCTGCGGCGGGTTGAGGCCGCATCAGGCGGCGACACCCAGGTGCGCACGGCGATCAATACGCGGCCGGCGCTCTTCCCCGAGACACGTCTGGTCACGGCCCTGGTGCTCATGCAGCAGTCGGACACCCGCCAGCTGGCGGTGGTCTCCCGCGAGGAGCCCGGCAAGCTGATCGGCATCGTGGCGATGAGCGACATCCTGCGCGCCCAATCGCGGGCGGCGCTGGCCCTGACGAACAGCGACGCTGAGGCCACGGCCTCGATGAGCGAGGTGCGCGAGATGCTCAACCAGTACACGAGCAACGAGGCCGCCGCCGCCGATATGCGTCGGAAACCGCCCGCGCCGAGTAGCCCGCCCGAAGGGTGACATGCTCAGATGACGCCGTACGAGCCAGCTTAGCTGGCTCGTACGGCGTCATCTGATAGACCGGAGGTTCTCTTGAATGATCGCCCCCAGCGTAGCTGGCTGCGGCTGATCCTGATCGGCGTGGCGCTAACGGCGGCCAACCTGGCCGTCTACGCCCTGCTGCCGCCCGCGCTGCTGGAGCGGCTGGGCGGCCTCGGCTACCTGGGAGCCTTCGCCTCGGCGGCCCTGGCCAACGCCACCGTGCTCGTGCCGGTGCCCTACTACCCGCTGCTCATCCGCCTCGGTCAGGCCTTCGACCCCTACGGGGTGACTCTGGCCGCCGCCGCCGGCTCGGTGCTCGGCGAGCTGGTGGCCTACTATGTGGGGCGCGCCGGCACGGCCACGATCGCGAAGACGCGCTTCTACGAGTGGGCGCACCGCCAGCTGAGCCACCCCTGGCGCGCGCCGCTGCTGCTCTTCGCCCTCTCGGCGCCGCCCAACCCCTTCTTCGATGTGGCCGGGCTGCTCGCCGGGGCCGTCGGCGTGCCCGTCTGGATCTACGTGATCGCCACCTTTCTCGGCCGAATCATCCGCATGGGCACGGTGATCCTGATCGGGTACGGGCTGCGGTAGGGACGCAGCGTGCTGCGTCCCTACCGCGCGCGGATCGCCGCCTCGATATCGATCGGCGCGCCGCCGGGCTGCAGCCAGGCCAGGAACTCCACGTTGCCCGCCGGGCCGAGCAGCGGCGATCGGGCCAGCCCCCTCGGCGTCAGCCCGAGCGCCACGGCCGCCGCCAGGACATCGCGCAGCACCGCCCGGTGGACATCTGGGTCGCGCACGACCCCGCCCTTGCCCACCTGCCCCGGCCCGGCCTCGAACTGCGGCTTGATCAGCGGCACCACCCAGGCGTCGGGCGCGATCAGGCGCTGCACTGCCGGCAGGACGAGCTTGAGCGAGATGAAGGAGACGTCAATGGTCGCGCATTCTGCGCGGGGGCTAGGGGTTGGGAGTTGGGGGTTGGGCTGCCCAGCTTCCGACTCCCCACTCCCGACTCCCGGCAGCGACTCAAGGTGCCGGATGTTCGTCCGCTCCAGCACCACCACCCGCGGGTCCGCGCGCAGGCGGTAGTCGAGGATGCCGTAGCCCACGTCCACGGCGTAGACGCGGGCGGCGCCGCGCTGGAGCAGCACGTCGGTGAATCCGCCGGTGGAGGCCCCGGCGTCCAGGGCGGTCAGGCCGGCCGGGCTGAGGCCGAAGGCGTCGAGCGCGTGGGCCAGCTTGTGGCCGCCCCGGCTGGCGTAGGGCAGGGCCGCCGTCACCTCCAGCGCAACCGCGTCATCGACCATGGTGCCGGCCTTGCCCGCCGGCTGGCCGTTCACCCGCACGCTGCCGGCGAGCAGCAGGGCCTGGGCCTTGCTGCGGGTCTCCGCCAGGCCGCGAGATACTATCAGTTGATCAAGGCGTATCTTTGGCATATATGGCTAAGGGCGCAGCTCGCGGCGGCGGCCGGCCAGCTCGGCGGCCCGCGCGTCCGACATGTCGGGCTCGGGCTCGGCCGGCGGGTCGGGCTGGGCCGCCAGGTATTCCTCCAGCAGGCCGGTGAGCAGCGCGTCGAGGTTCTGCTCGCCCAGGCGCAGCAGCCCGTCCAGCTTGGCGCGCTGCGCCGCCGTCAGGTAGACTCGCGTCGGGATGGTGAAGCGGCCGTCGTCCATAGATCACCGTCATCCATACACGGCATGCGTGGCCCATCGATGCCGGTCATCCGACATACGTGGCCCATCGATGCCCGTAGGGCCGAAGCATTTTGATGTTGGCGCTCTGCGCCAACATCAAAATGCTTCGGCCCTACACGCGGCCACGAAAATATGTCTGCAGCTCGGCGATCGGCACGCGCTCCTGCTGCATGGTGTCGCGGTCGCGCACGGTGACGGTGCCGGAGAGTGTGGCGTCCTTGCCCTGCCCGATCGTGTCAAAGTCCACGGTGATGCAGTAGGGCGTGCCGATCTCGTCCTGGCGGCGGTAGAGCTTACCGATCGCCCCGGTGTCGTCGTAGACCGTGCGCATATCGCCGTCGGCCTGGAGGCTCTTGCGGATCTGGCGGGCGGTGGCCACGATCTCGGGGGCGTTGCGCTTGAGCGGGAAGACCGCCACCTTGATCGGGGCCAGGGCCGGCTTGAGGTGCAGCACCGTGCGGTAGGACTCGTCGAGGGCCGGGTCGGCCTGACCGCGCAGCTTCTTGCCCAGCTCGATGCTGGATGCGCCGGGCATGTCGAGCAGGGCCGGGATCTGGGCCATGCTGGCCGCCATGTCCTTGCCGATCAGCTCGGCCCGCTCCAGCATGGCGTCGCGCTGCTCGGCGGGCAGCTTCTCGCTGCGGCCCACGCTCTTGACGAAGGCCGCCAGCGCGTCGGCCACGGCCTGGGCGCGCTCGGGCGTCACCGGCTTGATCTGCTGCTCGTCGTAGGCCTCGGTGAGCAGCGCCAGCACGCCGCGGTCCACCCCGGCCGAGGGCTCGATCACGAAGGGCACCAGGTGGCGCTTGCTCTCCGGGTCGAAGTAAGTCAGCTTGGCGGTGCTGTCATCGTTGCGGCCGACCTTGGCGCTCAGGCCGAGGCTGTCCTGCTCCTTGGAGTGCGAGCCGAGGTCGTAGTCGCTGCGCGAGGCGATCCCCTCCAGCTCCTCGAAGCCGATCGGGAAGCGGTACATCAGGTCGTAGGTGGCCTTCGAGTAGTGGGCCAGGTCGGCCTTGGGCACCGTGTAGACCTGGAGGTTATCGCTGCTCAGGCCGACGCTGCGCCACCAGGCCAGGCGGTCGTCCAGCCAGCGCTGGTGCCACTCGTCCTCGGTGCCGGGCATGACGAAGAACTCGATCTCCATCTGCTCGAACTCGCGCACGCGGAAGATGAAGTTGCGCGGGTTGATCTCGTTGCGGAAGGCCTTGCCGATCTGGGCGATCCCGAAGGGCAGCTTGCGCGAGGTGGTGGCCAGCACATTGTTAAAGTTCACAAAGATGCCCTGGGCCGTCTCGGGGCGCAGGTAGGCGTAGGATCCATCGTCGGCCACCGGGCCGACCTGGGTCTTGAACATCATGTTGAAGGGCCGCGGCTCGGTGAGGTCCTTCGAGCCGCAGTTGGGGCATGTGTCCTTGATATGGTCCGCGCGCCAGCGGCTGCGGCAGCTCCGGCAGTCGACCAGCGGGTCGGTGAAGGTCTCCTCGTGGCCGGAGTACTTCCAGGTCAGGCGGTTCATCAGGATGGCCGCGTCGAGGCCCTCCATATCGTCGCGCTCATAGACGTTGGCCCGCCACCAGGCGGCCTTGAGGTTGTTCTTCAGCTCGACCCCGAGTGGCCCGAAGTCGTAGGTTCCCTGGAGCCCGCCGTAGATATCGCTGCCGGGGAAGATGAAGCCCCTGCGTTTACATAATGATACGAGCTGATCCATTGTGACGGCCGGCATAGTACCTCCTCAGGTGACGCCCGGGGCAACAAAACGCCCCAGGCGAAACGAATTCGCCTGGGGACGCATCGGGCACAGCCCGTGAGATGCGCGGTTCCACCCCAGTTAGCGGCACAGGCCGCCCACTTTCGCTCGGGCGCAGCAGCACGCCCACCATCCGCTCCCCGGCGCCCTTCCCCCGGCTCACGCCGCCGGGCTCACACCGCCCCCGGCTCGCTGTGGACGCTCCACGAGGTACTCCTCCGGATCATCGCGATGGCAAGAGGATAGCATACCCAGAGCGAAGCGTCAATCGGCCCTGACCCCCGAATTCCCAAGGCTCAGATCCAGCCGATCACCGTCTGGAACAGCAGGTAGCCGTTCAGCACCACGATCACCGCCGTCACCGCCCAGGAGGAGATCGTCAGCCAGAGCGGGTTGACGAATCGGCCCATCTTTGTCTTATCGCTGGTGAACATCACCAGGGGCACCACGGCGAAGCTCAGCTGGAGCGAGAGGATCACCTGGCTGAGCACCAGCAGCTCGCCGGTGCCGCGCTCGCCGTAGAGGGCGGTGACGATCACCGCCGGGATGATCGCGATCAGGCGGGTGATCAGGCGGCGCAGCCAGCCGGGGACGCGCAGGTTCAGGAAGCCCTCCATCACGATCTGGCCGGCGAGCGTCCCGGTGAGGGTCGAGTTCTGGCCGGAGGCCAGCAGCGCGACCGCAAAGAGCGTGCTGGCGAAGCCCGCGCCGAGCACCGGGGTGAGCAGCTGGTAGGCGTCGCCGATGTCGGCCACGTAGGCGTAGGCGGTGCCGTGGAAGGTGGCCGCCGACAGAACCAGGATGGCCGCGTTGATGAAGAAGGCCAGCATCAGCGAGACGGTCGAGTCGATCGTCGCGTAGCGGATGGCCGAGGCCCGGCCGCGGTCGGTGCGGGGGTAGGCCCGCGTCTGGACGATGCTGGAGTGCAGGTACAGGTTGTGCGGCATCACCGTGGCGCCCAGGATGCCGATGGCGATGTAGAGCGCCGAGGGGTTGAGGACGATCTCGGGCGACGGCAGGAGCCCGGCGAGCATCGGCGCGATCTCGGGCCGCGAGACGAGCAGCTCGTAGCCGAAGCAGAGCGCGATCACCATGATCAGCCCGCCCACCAGGGCCTCGATATAGCGGAAGCCGCGGTGCTGGAGGAACAGGATCACCACCACGTCGGCGGCGGTGATCAGCACGCCGAGGATGAGCGGCAGGCCGAAGAGCAGGTTCAGGGCGATGGCCGAGCCGATCACCTCGGCCAGGTCGCAGGCGGCGATGCCGATCTCTGCCAGCACCCAGAGCATCATGGCCACCGGGCGCGAGTAGGCGTCGCGCGAGGCCTGGGCCAGATCGCGCCCGGTGGCGATGCCGAGCTTCAGCGAGAGGTGCTGGAGCAGCATGGCCATGAAGTTTGAGATCAGGATGACCGAGAGCAGCATGTAGCCGAACTGCGCCCCGCCGGCCAGGTCGGTCGCCCAGTTGCCCGGGTCCATGTAGCCCACGGCCACCATCAGCCCCGGCCCGATGTAGGCCATCATCTTGCGCCAGCGGCTCCCGCCCTTCGGCACATGGATCGAGGCGTGTGACTCAGGGAGCGAGACGCTGCTCTGCTCGTTTCGCCAGCCGGGTTGTGTGTCTTTGAGGGTTGTATCTATTGCTGTGCCCATTGAGAGTCCGTCTTTAGTCTACGAAAAAATCTATTTGAGCCTTACCTAAAAATATCATATTCCTGCACCTACGTCAAGCGTTGTCAAGGGGAGATCTTCCCGCTTTGCTGCGGCGCGACCACGCCGCGCCGCAGCAGAACCAGCCTTTTGTGGGAGCGCGAAGCGCTCCCACACCCGCACTGCGCATAGGGTGTGACGAATCTTCGTGCAACGGTGGCCATGGCGGGCGGCTGAAGCCGCGTCGCCGGGGCGCTGCGCGCCGGGCGTCGGAGGCGACGGTGATCACCGCCAGCGTGCCGGCGGTCGAGTCGAGCGGGTGGCGCGAGGCCGGGCGGCGGGTGGCCGCCACCACGCCGGCCAGAGTTGCCGGCAGGGCCAGCGGGCCGGCGAAGAGCGAGAGGCTCAGCACCAGGGCCGCCGCGACCAGGCTGCGCAGGCGGGCCGCCGCCGCCAGCGAGGCGTGCTGGAAGGTCGGGTCGAGGGCGACGATCAGCCCGATCGGCACAGCGAAGGTGGCCAGCAGGTAGCAGGCCGCGTAGATGGCGGGCAGCGCCAGGGGCGAGGCCTGGGGCGACCAGAGCTGCGCCGCCGGCAGGAACGCACCGAGGACGAGGGCGATCGTCGCCGCGTGGATGGCCTGGTCGAGCACGAAGGCTACGAAGGGCGGGCGAACTATGCGGTCGGCGTAGCGCACCTTCCAGCGGTCGGCGGCCAGATGCACCGCGCCGATCACGAGCATGGCCGGCCAGAGCCCGCGCGCCGCCGGCTCCAGCGGGATCAGGGCCAGCATGCAGAGCAGCACCACCCCGACGTGCATGAGCAGGCCGTCCCAGCCGCGCTTGCGGCGCACCAGCCAGAGCGGCTGAAGCATGAAGTCGGCCACCAGGTGGGCGAGAAGGAAGAGGTAGAACATGGGGGGCCTCCTTTGTAAGGGCGAAGCAGCGCAGCGCTGCTTCGCCCTTACGCGACGTTGATAAGCTCAAGCTGCGCTAGGTTAAGTACGCTGAGTCGGGCGCGCTCGATCTGGATCAGGCCCTGCTCGCGCAGTCCGCCGAGAACGCGGTTAACCGTCTCGCGGGTGGTGCCGGCCAGGCTCGCCAGGTCGTCCTGGGTCAGGTGCAGGTCGATGCGGGTGGTGCCCTGCTCCAGGACGCCGTGCTGGTCGGCGAGGTCGAGCAGGGTGCGGATGACGCGCTGGGGAGCCGAGGTGCTGGCCAGATGCTCGATGTAGGTGTTGGTGTGGCGCAGCCGGGCCGACAGCTGCTCCAGCACGGTCACGGCGATCTCCGGGTAGGTGCGGATGGCCTGCAGGAAGGCGGCGCGGTGCAGGGTGAGCGTGCTGGTGGCGCGCATAGCGACCGCCGAGGCCGAGCGCTCGTGCCCGTCGAGCAGCGACAGCTCGCCGAAGAAGTCGCCATCGCGGAACAGCGTCACCGAGATCTCCTGGCCGAGCTGGCTGCTGGTGTAGATGCGAACCTGGCCGTGCACGATCAGGTAGAGGGTGTTGCCGACGCTGCCCTGGTGGAAGATCATCGCCCCGCGCTCGAAGGTCTGGCTGCCCAGGCTGGCCGACAGCAGCCGCACATGGTCGTCGCCCAGATGCGCAAACATCGGCACCCCACGTAGCAGTTCAAGGTTGTTCATCAGCATCGCTCCTTCCCGCACGTCCTTGTATGCTGTGAGTATAGCGCGCTGCGGCATATCGTTCTATGACGGCTGTCACGCTGGCGGGGAGTTGGGGGTTGGGGGTTGGGGGTTGGGGGTTGGGTTTGACGCATGGGGATCTATGGTACTCTGTCCTCAACAGGCAGCTGGCTCTCGCCCCCCAACCTCCAACTCCCAACCCCAACCCCCATGAACCTCACCCACCGGCCCTTCAGCGACGACGATATGCCCCGGGTCCAGGCAGCGGTCTCCGGCTGGATCCGGGACGCTGGCGTGTGCGGCTACGGCCATATCGGCTACCTGCCGCACCGGATCTACGCCATCCTGCGCGGCCGTGCGGCCGGCGACCTCGTGCGAGTCTGGGAGGATGGCGATCAGGTGGCCGGGGTGGCGGTCTGCGGCATGTTCGACGCGGCCTTCGATGTGCTGGCCTGCCCGGCGTGCCGCGGCGGCGCGATCGAGGTCGCGATGCTGGAGGATGCCGCAGCGCTGACCCTGCGCGCGGTGCGGTCGCTCGACCCGGCCCGCGCCGAGGTGATCACCGATGTCTACGGCTGTGACACGATCCGCCGGCGCCTGCTCGCGCAGATCGGCTTCACGCAGTACCGCCAGTGGGACGACATCGCCGAGCGCGACCTATCGGCGCGGATCGCGGACGCGCCGGCCCCGGCGGGATTCACCATCAGGCCAGCCCGATCCGATGACGCCGCCGGCCTGGCCGTCGCGCGCAATGACACCTTCGACGACAGCTGGACGGCGGCGCAGTACCGCGAGATGGCGGCGCGTCTGCCGGGGCAGCTGCCCGAGCGGGAGATCGTGGCCGTGGCCCCCGACGGGCGGATCGCCGCCTTCGCGGTGCTATGGCTCGATCAGGTGAACCGGACAGGCCTGTTCGAGCCGGTGGGCGTGGCCCCGGCCTTCCGGCGGCTGGGCCTGGCCCGCGCGGTGATGACCGGCGCCATGGGCGAGCTGCGGCGGCTCGGCGCGGAGACGGCGGTCATCTCCTATGATGCGACCAACCTCGCGGCCCGCGCGCTCTACCGCAGCCTCGGCTTCCAGAAGACGGGCGAGACGCTGGGCTACCGGCGCGGCTAGCCGCAGGCGCCCATCCCCCCGCACCTCAGAGCAGATCGACCACATCCTCGGCGGGCGGGGCGGGCTGCGCCGCGCGAAAGTCGGGGACGCGCATAATGAGCAGCAGCCCAAAGATCGCAGCGGCGCAGCCGAGCGAGAGCATATAGCCGACGTGGACGCTGGAGATCAGCGTATTGCGGGCCGCGTCGAGCAGCTGCTGGAGATCGGCCTGGCTCGCGCCGACCTGGCCCACCAGATCCTGGATCTGCGCGAGGGCCTGCGGGTCGACGAGGGCCTGCGGGTCGCTGAAGGCTGCCGCGAGGCGCGGGTCGGTGCCAGGCGCGGCGGCCGCCGCCACCCCCGCCGCGTAGAGCCCGTTCACCGCAGCGCCCACGATCGCCGTGCCGATCGTGCTGCCGATCAGGCGGGTGAACTGGATCGTCGAGGTGCCCACGCCGAGGCGATGCCGGGGCACGATCGACTGCACCAGGATCGTCAGCATCGGTAGCTGGAGCCCCACGCCAAAGCCGGTGAGCGCCAGCTCGGCGCTGAGCAGCACCAGGTTCGAGCTCGTGTTTGAGCCGAGCAGCAGCAGCGATCCAAATCCCAGCAGGGTGGCCCCGGTGAACAGCAGCGGCCGCATGCGCCGGATGCGCGCGAAGAGCTGGCCGCTGGTCAGGCTGCCCATGGCCATGCTTACCGCCAGGGGCGTCTGCAAGGCGCCGGCGGCGCTCGGGCTGATGCCGAAGCCGCCCTGGAAGAGCAGCGGCGTGTAGTAGACCAGGGCGAAGAGGGCGAAGCCCACCAGCAGCGAGATGATGCTGCTGATCAGGATCGCCGGCATCTCGAAGAGGTCCAGCGGCAGCAGCGGCTCGGGCGCGCGCCGCTCGATCAGCCCGAAGCTGACGATCATCGTCACGCTCAGCGCCAGCAGGCCGATGATCTGCGGCGAGGCCCAGGGCATCGTGTCGCCGCCCCACTCGACGGCCAGCAGCAGGGCGCTGATCGCCAGGGTGATCGTTGCCGCGCCGGCCCAGTCGATACGCGCGTTCGGCGTGCGCGGCGAGAGGTCGGACGGCAGCGTGAGCCAGATCAACGCCACCGCCAGCACGCCGATCGGCAGGTTCACATAGAAGACCGAGCGCCAGCCGAGGCTGTCGGTCATGATCCCGCCCAGCGAGGGGCCGATCACGCTGGCGATGCCGAAGGTGCTGGTGATCAGGCCCTGCCAGCGCGCGCGCCGCTCGGGCTGCGGGAACATGTCGCTCACGCTGGTGAAGGCGGTCGCCTGGAGCATCCCGGCGCCGATGCCCTGCACGCCGCGGGCGACGATCAGCCAGATCATGCTCTGGGCCGCCCCGGCCACCGCCGACGCGCCCACGAAGATCACCACCGAGGCCAGCAGGAAGGGCTTGCGCCCGTAGAGGTCGCCGAACTTGCCCATCACCGGCACCATCACGGTCGAGGTGAGCAGGTAGGATGTCGCCACCCAGGCATACAGGTCGAACCCTCCCAGGTCGGCCACGACGCGAGGCAGCGCCGTGCCGACAATGGTCTGGTCGAGGGCCGAGAGCAGCACCACCGCCATGATGCCGAGGATCGCCAGCAGGGCGGGCGTCCCGTGCATGCCTGCGTCGGGCGGCACGATGATCCGCTCGGGCGCCCGCCGCCGCACCCGCTGCTGATCCTGTACCTCTGGGGTCGCCATGAACACGCTCCAATCTTGGACTAGTCAACTATTATCAGCTCGCCACGTTATACGCCTGTCGGCAGCAGGTGTCAAGGGCGAGGCCGACGGCAGAAGTCCTACCTCCCGCCGCCCCGAGCCTAGCCCAGCGGCCGCCAGAGCATGGCCAGGGCCACGGCGAGGCCGGCCAGCAGCGCGCCGACGGCGGTGAAGATCACGCTGATCTCGATCGCCTCGTGGCGGGTGATCAGGGCCACCGGCAGCCCCGCGAAGACCCGCTGGAGCTCGCTGGCGCTCTCGGCCGCGTAGTACTCGCCGCCGGTGATCGCCGAGACCTGCTTGAGGGTCTCCTCATCGATCCCGCGCCGGAACCCACCGCCGCCACCGCCGCCACCGCCGCCGAACCCACCGCCAAACCCGCCCGGCTCGTTGCCGATGAACTGCCGGCCGCAGGGCGGCAGGGCCGAGCCGTTCGGCGTGCCGAAGCCGATGGTGTACACCCGCACGCCCCGGTCGGCGGCCTGCTGGGCCGCATCCACCGGCTGCGGCCCAGCGTTGCTCGCCCCGTCGGTCAGCAGCACGATGATTGAGGGCGCGTAGGCCCCCTGCGGCACCGGCGTGGGCGGGACATCGCCCAGACGCTCGTCGGTGCTCGGCGCGACGCTCGGGTCGATCTCGGCGATCGCGTCCAGCGCGGACAGGATGCCGCTGCCGATCGCCGTGCGCCGCCCGGTGAGCAGGCTCGTGATCGCGGCATTCAGCGCGTCCCGGTCATCGGTCGGCGCCTGGACCATCTCGGCCAGGCCGGCGAAGGCGACGACGCCGATCTGGGTGCCGGGGCGCTGGCTGTCGATGAACGAGAGCGCCGCCGCCTCGGCCGCCTCCAGCCGGCTGGGGGCGATGTCGGTCGAGCACATGCTCCGCGAGACATCGATCGAGAGCAGGATGGTCGTCTGCCCGGTCGGCACGCTCACCACAGCGACCGGCCGCCCCAGGGCCAGCACCAGGCTGCCCACCCCGCACAGCATCAGGCCGAAGGGCATGTGCCGCCGCAGCTGCGACTGGCCGGCCAGGGCCTCGCGCAGCAGCGACAGGCTGGAGTAGCGCACGGCGTAGCGCCGCCACCGCAGCGCCCAGATGTAGGCGCCGATCGCCAGCGGCACGATCGCCAGCAGGAATAGTGATGTTGGCCAGAGCCAGTCCATAAGGCATACCCCCGGGATGACTTGTAGGGGCGCAGCAGCGGCGCCAAGACGTTGGTTCAAGCAGAAGCTATGGGGGTGCCGCTGCTGCGCCCTTACCTTACGGCACCCGCCCGAACCAGATCAGCGAGAGCGCCCCGCCGACGATCAGGCAGAGCAGGCCCGCGCCGGACAGCAGCGCGGTGATCTCCATCTGCTCGGGGCGCACCACGAACTGCAGGTCCAGGCTGTCGTAGATCGCCTGAAGATCCTCCTGGCTGGCGGCGCTGAAGTAGCTGCCCTCGGAGATGCGGGCGATCTCGCGCAGCATCGGCTCGTCGAGCTGCGTGCGCACGCTGAAGCCGTCCAGGTTCAGCGTGGCCCCGCCGGGGCTGCCCACGCCGACGGTGTAGATCCGCACGCCCATATCGGCGGCGGCCTGGGCCACCTCGCGCGGGTCGGGCGCCTCGTTATTCTCGCCGTCGGTGAGCAGCACGATCGCCGCCGAGCTATCGCGGCGCAGCGGCTCGGGCGGCGTATCGAGGGAGCTGTACAGGCGCTCGGGCGGCACATCGCCCGCCGTGATCGCGGCCAGGGCCGACAGGATGCCCTGGCCGAGCGAGGTGCCGCGCTGGGGCTTCAGCCGGCCGATCGCCCCCAGGATAGCGTCCCTGTCGTCGGTCGGCACCTGCACGGCCAGGCCGCTGTCGCTGAAGGCCACCACGCCGACCCGGATGCCGCCCGGCTGGCGATCGACGAAGTCGGATGCCGCCGCCTGGGCCGCCTCCATGCGCGTCGGCTGGATGTCGTCGGCGGCCATGCTGCCCGACACGTCGAAGGCCAGGATGATGGTGCCCTCCTGGCGCGGCAGGCTCAGCTCCATCTGCGGGCGGGCCAGCGAGAAGAGCAGGATGGCCAGCCCGGCCAGGAACAGCGCCGGCGGGATGTGGCGCCTCGGCCCGGCCTGCCGGCCCCCCGGCCCGCGCCAGAGCCCCAGATCGCCCAGCCGCTCGGCCGCCCGCCGCCGCCGCCGCTCCACGCGCAGGTAGAGCCAGGCGGCCAGGGGCACCGCCGCGAGAGACACCAGCATGATCGGCCAGATGAAGGTCATGATACACCGTTGTAAGGGCGCAGCAGGCGCCCCTGCATCCTATCTCCAGGGCTGTTGCAACATCGCTGGCGGCTGAAGCCGCGCCGCGGGGGCCTGCGGCCA
>NZ_JAIEWN010000021.1:47682-51759 GCF_019599295.1 Oscillochloris sp. ZM17-4
CGCCTGCGCGGGCGGTTCCGGCGTCGGCGCAGGCCGACGCCCGGCACAACGCGCCCCATCGGCGCGGCTTTAGCCGCCCGCCGTGGGGCACTCATGACGTTGCAACAGCCCTGCATCCTACATCCCCCGCACATAGCGCCTGCGCCTGCTGCGCCCCTACCTTTGCCGCCGCTGCATCGCCGCGAACCGCGCGATCGCCCGCACCAGGTCGTCGTCGGTCGAGAGCGGCAGCGTGGCCACCCCGGCCCGCCTGAGCGACTCGGCCAGGGCCTCCTCGCGCCGCGCGGTCGCCTCGGCGAAGCGCTTTCTAAACTTCTTGTCGCGGGTGTCCACATAGAGCTGCTCGCCCGTCTCCGCGTCCTCGATCATGATCGGGCCGACGTCGGGCAGCTCCAGCTCGCGCGGGTCCCAGAGGCGCACGGCGATCACCTCATGGTGGCGGGCCAGCATGGTCAGCGGGCGCTCCCAGCCCGGCGCGCAGATGAAGTCGGAGGCCAGGAAGATCAGCGAGCGCCGCTTGACCGCGCCGAGGGCCGCGTTGAGCAGCGGGGCCAGGTCGGTGAGCGGGGCGCGCCCGGGGTCAGGCCGGCGCAGCAGCTCGTTCAGCAGGCGCAGGGTCTGGATGCGCCCGCCCTTGGGCGGGATGGTGCGCTCGATCTGGCTGCCGTAGAGCATGGCCCCCACCCGGTTGCCGTGGCGGGTGAGCAGCCGGGCGATCGCGCCCACGAAGTCGGTCAGCACCGCGCGCTTGGAGCGCCCCGCCGCGCCGAAGTCCACCGAGCCGCTCAGGTCGAGCAGCAGCCATGCCGCCAGCTCGCGGTCCTCGACATACTGGCGCACATAGGGCGCGTCCATGCGCGCCGTCACATTCCAGTCGATGGCGCGCACGTCGTCCTCGGGCTGGTACTCGCGCAGGTCGGCGAAGTCCACCCCGTAGCCGTAGAACAGGCTGCGGTAGTCGCCCTGGAGCAGGCCGTCCAGCCGGCGGATGACGTGCCAGTCGATCCGGTGGAGGATGCGCTCAGGCGTTACGTCTGGTCGTCTGTCGCTCATGCAGCGGCACCTCCGGGGTGGGGATCCGGCCGAGGATATCGCCGAGCAGGTCGTCGGCGCTCACATTGTCGGAGAGCGCCTCGTAGGAGAGCACCAGGCGGTGGCGCATCACATCGAGGGCCATGTCGCGCACGTCCTGGGGCAGGGCGTAGGCCCGCCCGCGCACGAAGGCCAGGGCGCGCGCCGCCAGGATCATATTGATCGAGGCCCGCGGGCTGGCCCCGAAGGTGACATAGCGGGACAGCTGCTCCATGCCGACCGTCTTCGGGTCACGGGTGGCCGCCACCATACGCACCGCGTACTCGATCAGGGCCGGGTCCACATAGACCTGGGCGACCTCGCGCTGGAGCTCCAGCAGCTGCTCGGCGTCGAGCACCCGCTGGACGGCCTGGAGCGGCGCGGTCATGCGCTCGACGATCACGAACTCCTCGGTGGTGCTGGGGTAGCCGACCAGCACCTTGAACATGAAGCGGTCGACCTGGGCCTCGGGCAGCGGGTAGGTGCCCTCGGACTCGATCGGGTTCTGGGTGGCCAGCACCAGGAAGGGGTTAGGCACCGGGTAGGTCTCGCGGCCGATCGTCACCTGGCGCTCCTGCATCACCTCCAGCAGGGCACTCTGCACCTTCGCCGGGGCGCGGTTGATCTCATCGGCCAGCAGCAGGTTGGTGAAGACCGGGCCGAAGGAGACGCTGAAGTCACCCGTCTTCTGGCTATACATGCGCGTGCCGGTCAGGTCGGCCGGCACCAGGTCGGGGGTGAACTGGATGCGCTTAAACTCGCCGCCGATCGAGCCGGCCAGCGTCTTGATCGCCATCGTCTTGGCCAGGCCGGGCACGCCCTCGACCAGGATGTGGCCGCGGGCCAGCAGGGCGACGACCAGCCGCTCCAGCAGGTGGTCCTGGCCGACGATGATCTTCTTCACCTCGTACAGCACGCGCTCCATGGGGGTGTGGCCTGTGCGGGTGGGTTGGGTCATGCGGGTCTCCTTCTGTCGCCTGGTGCCTGGTGCCTGCGCACGGCCAAAGCACGGCGGCAGTGCTGGGGCTGTGGGTGGCCGTGCCGGGCGCGTGCTTCGGCCCTACGTTGGCGGGCTGCCGCCGCCTCGCGCCTGCCGCCTGGTGCCTGCCACCTGCCACCTCAATACTGCGGCAGCCCGGCTGCGCCGCCGGCGGTGGTGATCGGCACAGCGAATCCGATGCCGATAAAGACATTCTGGTCGGTCGGGTTGACCAGGCCGGCGACGATCCCGATCACCTGGCCGTCGCGGTTGAGCAGCGGGCCGCCCGAGTTGCCCGGATTGACCGCGGCGTCCACCTGGATGAGGCCCTCAAGGCGCCGCTCGCTGTTAGGCATGGTGAAGGAGCGGTCGAAGCCGGAGATCACCCCGGCGCTCATGGAGCCGTAGAGGCCGAGGGGGTGGCCGACCACATAGGCCTCGTCGCCGACGCGCATCGCGCCGGGGCTGCCCAGGGTGGCCGGCACGAGCTGCGCGGGCAGCTGGGCCGCGGCGAGCACGGCGATGTCGTTCTCGGGCTGGGCTGAGATCACCTGGGCCGGCGACTCGCTGCCGTCGGCGAAGGTGACGGTGATCGCGGATGCTCCGTCGACGACGTGCAGGCTGGTGAGGATGTCGCCCCGGTCGTCGATCACCACGCCGGTGCCGAGCCCGCCCACATCGCCCTCGCCCTGGGTCTGGATGAGCACGAGCGAGGGCTGGATGAACTGGTAGACCAGGGAGGCGCGGGCGGGGGCGGGCGTGGCCGAGGCCATGGTCTGGGCGACCGCCTCGCTCACCTCGCGGGCGGTCAGCGGCGTTGGGGAGGGGAAGATCGCGCCGTAGAGAATCATCGCCAGCAGGGCCGCGATCACGCCGAGGGCGAAGGGGGCCGCTCCGCGCGCGCGGGCTGGCAGCTCACGGATGCGCTGTCGCCACGGCCCTATGGGTGCCGCAGGGGGGTCATGCATGTGCATGCTCGCTGGTCGTATGCGTAAAACAGAATGGCTTAGAGATCACTATAGCATCATTTCGCCCCCGAAAGATAAGATTGCGCTGAGAGAACGCGGGCGGAGGGCGAGGTCGGGCTCGCCAGCTCCGCCACGGGATGCGTGGGCCGAGATTATGCTAGCCATCATCGCCGCCTGTGTCGCGGGCGTCGGGCCGGGGGCGATCATCGCCCTGGCCGGCAGCACTGCCGCGCGCCACCGCGCGCCGCAGCTCATCGGCGCTGCGCCGGAGCCGCTGGAAGTAGTCGCTCTCCGTGATCTCGGAGACCTGGCGGGCCTGGCGGCTGCGGTCGATCTCGACCCGCAGCTCCTGGATCTGGCTGCGCAGCTGGCGCTCGCGCGCCTGGACCTCGTCGGCCATACGCTGGAAGGTGCGGGCCAGCTGGCCGAGCGCGTCGGTGCGCCGGGCCACCTCGGAGACCAGCCCCGTCTCATAGGTGCCGTCCTCCACGGCGTGGGCTGCGGCGGTGAGCTGGCCGACCTGGCTGATGTAGCTGTAGTCCTCGACCACATCGCGCACCCGGTTGCGCAGGTGGTGGCAGAGCACCCCGATCACGCCGTGGGCCACCTCAGGGTTGGCGCTCACCAGCGCGCGCAGCGGCTCCTGGCGCAGGCAGAGCATCGTCGTCTCGCGCGCGGCCGTCACCGAGGCGCTGCGCGGCTGGCTATCGAAGACCGACAGCTCGCCGAAGGAGTCGCCCTCCTCCAGATAGTTCAGCAGCAGGTCGCCGTCGTGGACGCGCATCCGGCCGGAGGCGATCAGATACATGCGGTCGCCGGGGTCGCCCATGGCGACGACCTGCTGGCCCTCGGCGGCCACAAGCTCCTCGGCCAGATCGGCGAGGGGCAGCAGCGCCGCGTCGGGCGTCGATGCGAAGATACGCGCGCGGCGCAGCACCAGCCGGCGCTCATCGACGGTCATCATGGGCGAAAAGCCTTCGGTTGCGGATAACGGTATGGCATTCTAGCATATCTGCAGCCAATGAGGGTGTGGGAGAGCTGCGCTCTCCCACACCCTCA
>NZ_JAIEWN010000021.1:51859-61518 GCF_019599295.1 Oscillochloris sp. ZM17-4
GGGGTATAGATCCGCGATGAGCGATCTCACCATCACGCCGATGGACGCGGCCGCCGCCGAGGAGACGACTGGCTGGCGCTACCCGCCGCCCTACGACATCTACGATCTCGACGAGGAGCCGGCGAAGCTCATCGCGATCTTCAGCGACCCGGCCTACGGCTACTTCCAGCTACGCGAGGGCGGGGCGCTGGTGGGATTCTGCTGCTTCGGCGAGGAGGGCCGGGTGCGCGGGGGCGACTACGCCGCGCCCGCCCTGGACCTGGGTATCGCCATGCGGCCTGACCTGACCGGGCGCGGGCTGGGGCGGCGCTACCTGGGGGCGATCCTCACCTTCGCCGAGTCGCAGTTTCGCCCGCCGGCCCTCCGGCTAACGGTGGCGGCCTTCAACGCGCGGGCCAGGCGGCTGTACGCCAACCTGGGCTTCCGCAGCGCGCAGCGCTTCAACTCGCCCGCCAGCGGCCGCGAGTACATCGTTATGCTGCGGCCTACGGCTGCGCCGGGGTGATCCGCGCAATCCTATCGACGCGAACACACCTCCGACAGCCCCACAAAAAACTGATGGTGCTGCGGCGCGGCGTAGCCGCGCCGCAGCACCATCAGTTTTTTGGGTGGGAGCGCTTCGCTCGCCCACCCCCTCACCGTGCGCGGTGTTGTCGCCGGGCACAGAATCTAACACAAATCAGACATAATAGCCTCTTGACGATATATCGTTAGCATGATATAGTCACGTCATCGAGATAACGATATATCGAAAGAAGGACTACAGGAATGCATAAGCGACACTACTACGGACACGACGAGGATCGGCACGAGGGGCGCGGACATCACCATGGGCCGCCCTGGACGCGGCACGATGAGGAGCACGACATGCCGCCCTGGGCCCGGCGGCGGATGGCCTTCTGGATGGCCCGCAAAGGGCGCGGCCCCTTCGGCGGCGGCCCCTTCGGCGGCGGCCCCTTTGGCGACGACCCCTTCGGCGGGGACGGCGGCCCGCGGCGGCGGCACCGCCGCGGCGATATCAAGTTCGCCCTGCTTGAGCTGCTGGCCGAGCAGCCCCGCCACGGCTACGACCTGATCAAGGAGCTTGAGAGCCGCTACGCCGGCTTCTACCGGCCGAGCCCCGGCACGGTCTACCCGACCCTGCAGCTGCTGGCGGACGAGGGCCACCTGACGAGCGAGCAGGCCGAGGGCAAGCGGATCTACACGATCACCGAGAGCGGCCGGCTGCTGCTGGCCGAGCGGCAGGGCGGGGGCGAGGGGCAGCACGGCTTCCGCCACGACGAGGGCGGCGAGGGGCTGGACGGCCTGCGGCGGAGCGCGCGGGCGCTGATCGAGGTCGTGATGCAGTCGGCTCGTCACGGCACCCCCGAGCAGGTTCAGGCCGTAGGCAAGGTGATCGATGGGGCGCGCCGCGAGGTCTATCGCATCCTGGCCGACAGCCCGGAGTAAGCGTGAGGCGAGCCTGTTCGAAGCGGGGTGGCGGGGGCTGCGCGCAGCTCCCGCCACCCCGCGTTGGTCGGTGCGGCGACGGCCCGCCGGGGGCTGAAGCCCATGTGCATTCGGTCAACCGAAACCGGATTGACCGCCCGTCGCTTTACGGGCCGGGTGCTCAGGGTGACAGCGTTACTTCTACGCAACAAAGAATAAATATCCCGCAACAGTTCGGAATGCACAACTATCGCACGCGAAACTTGTACTATTTGCACACAAAGAATGCATTGACAGCCCGCGCACAATCGGTATAATTTTATTCACAAACTTGTTCTCAACCTATCACAACCCCCCCGGCCCCTCCATGCGCACCCCTACGTGATCATGCGTATTCATGATCCATGTGGTTCGCGCGCCTAGCTACACCCCAGATCTCGCGGCATCGTATGCGCGCGAGCGGCGAACCTCATGCGTGCAACGGATGCACCATACGTCCAGGGATGGGCACACGATGACCACAAACGGCGCGTACCCCGTTCACCCGCGCGAGGCATCGGCCGAGGCGCTCCTTGACCGCCTGAGCGAGCCGCGCACCGCCGAGGCCCTGCACCGCCTGCTCGACCACGCCGAGCTGCTGGCCTTCTCGGCCGGCGCCCTCGACGGGCTCGTCCGCCGCGGCGAGGCGATCGCCGACAATATCGCCGCCGGCGTCGCCGAGGTGAAGCAGGCCATCCCCGCCGACAGCGGCCAGTATGTGGCCAGCCTCTCCAGCCTCGCCGGCGACCTGCCGGCCCTCAGCGCGACGGCCGGCCAGCTGGCGCGGCTCTCGGCCTCGCCCGAGTTCAAGACGACGATGGAGACCCTCGGCGACCCGGCCACGCTCAGCGCGCTCACCACGCTGCTCGGCAATATGGACCTGCTCGTCTTCGGGGTGGCGGCCGTCGATGGGGCGATGCGCCGGGGCGAGGAGCTGACCGACAACATCCGCGCGAGCCTGACCGAGCTGCGCGAGAAGTCGGCCGGCGGCCCGCTCGACCTGGAGCAGCTGGTGGGCGCGGCCAACGATCTGCTGCCCAGGCTGCCGGCCCTGATCGCCACCATGAACGCCTTCCTGCCCATGCTGCCGCGCCTCGCCACCGTCGCCCCCAAGTTTATCGATGTCATCGAGCGGCTGGAGCCCTTCGTCGCCTCGCCCGAGTTCGACGCCCTGCTTAGCTCGGGCGTCTTCCACCCGCACACGGTGCAGGTGGTGGGCCAGGCCGGCGACGCCTTCGCCGAGACCTATGATGAGAGCCGGCGCCAGCCGAAGCGGCTCAATATCCTGGGCATGCTGCGCTCGCTGGGCGACCCCGACATCCAGCGCGCCGCCAGCCTCGTGGTGGCCTTCGGCAAGCGGTTCGGCCAGAGCCTGAAGAAATAACCTCATGCACGAACTTTCGATCGCCATGAGCCTCGTCCAGATGGCCGATGAGGCCGCCCGCAAGGCCGAGGCCACCCAGGTGACGGCCCTCTACGTCCGTGTCGGCGCGCTCTCGTCGGTCGTGCCCGACGCCCTGCGCTTCAGCTTCGACCTTGCCGCCGCCGGGACGCTGGTTGAGGGCGCCCGCCTGGAGATCGAGGAGCTTCCCGTGCGCGTCTTCTGCATCCACTGCGGGGTCGAGTCCGAGCTGCCGAGCCCGCAGGTCTTCCGCTGCCCGATCTGCCAGCGCCCGACCGGGCAGCTGGTCCAGGGCCGCGAGCTGGAGCTGACATCCCTGGAGGTCGAATGAGCAACTCACCCCGCATGATCGACGTGCGCCAGAGCGTGCTGAGCAAGAACGACCGGCTCGCCCAGGAGCTGCGCGCCCGCTTCGACGCCGCCGGCGTGCGGGTGCTCAACCTGCTCTCCAGCCCCGGCGCCGGCAAGACCCGCCTGCTTGAGGAGACCTTGCGCCGCCTCGGCGAGCGCTACCGGGTGGCCGCCCTGGTGGGCGACCTGGCCACCGATAACGACGCCCGCCGCCTGGCCCGCAGCGGCGCGGCCGTGCGCCAGATCGAGACCGGCGGCCTCTGTCACCTGGAGGCCGACCTGGTGACGAGCCACCTGGAGGGCTGGGACCTGGCCGGCTTCGACTTCCTGTTCATCGAGAATGTGGGCAACCTGGTCTGCCCCACCGGGTACGACCTGGGCGAGCACGGGCGGGTGGTGCTGATGGCGGTGACCGAGGGCGAGGACAAGCCGCTCAAGTACCCCGGCACCTTCCAGTGGGCCAACCTGGTGCTGATCTCGAAGCTCGACATGGCCGAGGCGGCCGAGTTCGACGCCGCCGCCGCCCACGAGAGCATCGAGTCGGTCCACCCCGACGTGACGATCATCGCCACCTCGGCCCGCACCGGCGCGGGCATGGGCGAGTGGATGGCCTGGCTTGAGGCGCTGCGCGCCGACTAGCCTCCAAAAGATTTTTAATCAGCGGCGGTAGCGAAGCTACCGCCGCTGATTAGAAATACATTTTACGCAATACCGCAGAAGTCACGCTGTCACCCAGGAAGCCACATCTCCATGTCACCCTGAGCGAAGCGAAGGGTCTTCCCACCACGGTCATGGGAAGATTCCTCGCTGCGCTCGGAATGACACCAGTGACCGCGTGACTTCTGCGGTACTGCCATTTTACACACCGCATGGGCGCAGCGTGTTGCGCCTAAACAGGAGGAGCTGATGGCGACACTGCTGTGGTTGCAAGGGGGCGCGTGTAGCGGAAACACGATGTCCTTCCTCAACGCCGAGGAGCCGAGCGCGTGCGATCTGGTGACGGACTTCGGGATCGATATCCTCTGGCACCCCTCGCTGGGGATGGAGCTCGGCGAGCAGGCCCAGGAGATCTTCTACGCCTGCGCGAAGGGCGAGCGCCCGCTCGACATCTTCGTCTTCGAGGGCACGGTGATCATGGGGCCGAACGGCTCCGGGCGCATGGACATGTTCGCCGACCGGCCCATGAAGGACTGGGTGATCGAGCTGGCCAACCAGGCCAGCATCGTGGTCGCCCTCGGCGACTGCGCCTGCTGGGGCGGCATCCCGGCCATGGCCCCCAACCCCAGCGAGTCGGTCGGCATGCAGTACCTCAAGCGCAACAGGGGCGGATTCCTCGGCCCCGACTGGGTCTCCAAGGCCGGCCTGCCGGTGATCAACATCCCCGGCTGCCCCACCCACCCCGACTGGGTCACGCAGATCCTGGTCGCCGTGGCCAGCGGGCGCACCGCCGACATCAGCCTGGACGACCTGCAGCGCCCGGCGACCTTCTTCAAGAGCTTCACGCAGACGGGCTGCACCCGCGTGCAGTTCTTCGAGTACAAGCAGTCGACGATGGAGTTCGGCCAGGGCACGCGCACCGGCTGCCTCTTCTACGAGTTCGGCTGCCGCGGCCCGATGACCCACTCGCCATGCAACCGCATCCTCTGGAACCGCCAGTCCTCGAAGACCCGCGCCGGCATGCCCTGCACCGGCTGCACCGAGCCCGAGTTCCCCTTCTTCGACCTGGCCCCCGGCACGGTCTTCAAGACCCAGAAGATCAGCGGGGCCATCCCCAAGGAGGTGCCCACCGGCACCGACCCGATCAGCTACATGGCCCTGGCCGCCGCCGCCCGCGTCGCCGCGCCCAAGTGGAGCAAGGAGGATATGTTCGTGGTGTAAACACCACGAACATATCGGGGCAAAGCCTGTAAGGGCGCCCCAGCGTGGGCGCCCACACTGAAGGAGCACACATTCCATGGCGACGATTGCCGAGAAGAAGACCCTCGACATGCGGATCAGCCCGCTCGGCCGGGTCGAGGGCGACCTCGACCTGCGGGTGAGCGTGCGCGACGGGGTCGTGACTAGCGCGTGGACCGAGGCGGCCATGTTCCGCGGCTTCGAGATCATCCTCAAGGGCAAGGACCCGCAGGCCGGCCTGATCGTCACCCCGCGCATCTGCGGGATCTGCGGCGGCAGCCACCTGACCAAGGCGGTCTACGCCCTCGACACGGCCTGGGGCACTGAGGTGCCGCCGAATGCGACCCTGGTGCGCAATATCGCCCAGGCCTGCGAGACGCTCCAGAGCATCCCGCGCTGGTTCTACGCCCTGTTCGCGATCGACCTGACCAATAAGAACTACGCCCAGATCGAGGGCTACGACGAGGCGGTGCGCCGATTCGCCCCCTTCGTCGGCACCAGCTACGAGCACGGCGTCACCACCTCGGGCAAGCCGGTCGAGATCTACGCGATCTTCGGCGGCCAGTGGCCCCACTCCAGCTTCATGGTGCCCGGCGGCGTCATGTGCGGCCCGACTCTGTCGGATGTGACCCGCGCGATCTCCATCCTGGAGTACTGGAAGGACGAGTGGCTGGAGAAGCACTGGCTGGGCTGCTCGGTCGACCGCTGGCTGGAGAATAAGACCTGGCAGGATGTGCTGGCCTGGGTGGACGAGAACGAGAGCCACTACAACTCCGACTGCGGCTTCTTCATCCGCTTCGCGATGAAGTGCGGGCTGGACACGTTCGGCCAGGGCTGCGGCAACTTCCTGGCCACCGGCACCTACTTCAACCCCGAGAAGTATGGCCGCCCGACGATCGACGGCCGCAACGCGGCCCTGATCAACCGCTCGGGCGTCTACGCCAATGGCAGCTACTACGACTTCGACCAGGCCAACGTGCGCGAAGATATCAGCCACTCGTTCTACCAGGGCAACCACGCGCTGCACCCCTTCGATGGCCGCACCGAGCCAATCGACCCGGCCGACGGCCACAAGCAGGGCAAGTACTCCTGGGCCAAGTCGCCGCGCTACGAGATCCCCGGCATGGGCCACACGCCCCTGGAGGCAGGCCCGCTCTCGCGCCAGGTGATGGCCGGCAAGCCCGGCGCCGAGGGCTGGCAGGACTTCGACCCGCTCTTCCACGACGCGATCGGCACCGTCGGCCCCAGCGTGCTGGTGCGCGTCATGGCGCGCATGCACGAGGCCGCCAAGTACTACAAGCTGACCCGCGGCTGGCTCGACCAGCTCAACCTGCACGAGAAGTTCTACATCAAGCCCAAGGAGCTGGCCGACGGCCGCGGCTTCGGCTCCACCGAGGCCGCCCGCGGCAGCCTCTCGGACTGGATCGTGATCAAGGACGGCAAGATCGAGAACTACCAGGTCGTCACGCCCACCGCATGGAACATCGGCCCGCGCGACGGCAAGGATGTGCTCGGCCCCATGGAGCAGGCCTTCATCGGCACCAAGATCGCCGACACCCGCGACCCGGTCGAGCTCGGCCACGTGGCCCGCAGCTTCGACTCCTGCCTGGTCTGCACCGTCCACGCCTACGACGAGAAGACCGGACAGGAGCTCTCGCGCTTCCAGATCGGCGGCGTGTGTTAACGAGGGTACAGGGTACAGGGTACAGGGTATAGGGTTAGGGCTTACGCAGCTGAGGCCATACAGATGCTTCACTTCGTTCAGCATGACATGGCATTGCAATGCGATCAGATGCCAACTGCGTAAGTCCTAATGGTATAGTCGACCGCCAACCCTGTACCCTGTACCCTGTACCCTGTACCCTATGGACACACTGATCATCGGCTGCGGCAACCTGCTGCGCGGCGACGACGGGGTCGGCCCGATTATGGTGCGGCGCATGTGGGAGATCGGCCTGCCCGAGGGGGTGCGACTGGCCGACGGCGGCACCGCCGGCATGGACGTGGCCTTCAAGATGCGCGGGGCCGATAGGGTGATCATCGTCGACGCCTCGCGGGTCGGCGCGGAGCCCGGCACGCTCTACAAGGTGCCCGGCCACGAGCTGGAGCATCTGCCGCCGCTCACCGGGATCAACCAGCATGCCTTCCGATGGGACCACGCCCTCGCCTTCGGGCGCTGGCTGCTCAAGGAGGAGTACCCGCGCGACATCACCGTCTACCTGATCGAGGGCGAGGACTTCGCCTTCGGCGCGCCGCTCAGCCCCGCCGTCGCCGCGCGCATGGAGGAGCTGGCGAGTTTTCTGTGCGGGCAACCCGGCAGGGAGGGCCAGGGAGGGCTTTGCCCTCCCTGAAACCTTCCCCTTTTTCGAGGAAAAGGCATTTGGATGTCGAGCTGACAGACAAAGGCTACCTGCACCTCCCGGCCGACCTGGCCCGCCAGCGCTTCCCGAGCGACACCCTGGTGGCCCTGGTGCGCGGCCCGGAGCTTTGGCTGCTGCCCACGCGCGGCGCGGCCGCAGGCGGGCTGCTGCTCAAGCAGCGCAACAGCGCGGGCGACCGCAGCGTGCTGATCTGGGAGCTGCTGCCGCCCGGCACCGCCCCCGGCCCGCGACCGGCCTTCTGGGACGCGGGCACCGGCGCGCTGCGGGTGGCCATCGCCGATGAGTAGGGGCACAGCAGGCGGCACCTGCTGCGCCCCGACAGGAGTACAATGACCCAGATCACCCTTCGCCCCCAGCCGCTCGGCATCTTCCCGCTCCCGGCGAGCTACCTGGCGCTGCCCGCAGCTCCCGACGCCGAGGCGGCGCTTGAGGCGCTGATGCGCGGACATATCCCTGAGGCCATGCCGCCGGCCTGGCGCTTCTACGGCCTGGCCCTGGCCGGCGACCGCGACGCGGCACTGGCCGCCCTGGCCGATGACGGCTCGCCCCTGGCCGGCTACAACCGCTTCGTGCTCAGCGGCAGCCCGGCCGACTACGCCGCCCGCGCCGGCGTGCCGCCCGGCGAGCTGGCCACGCTCTTCGAGCTGGTGGCCTACACCCTCGGCTACAGCGAGCGCCCGCCCGCGCCCGCCGAGAGCGACGGCGAGCTGCGCGCCCTGATCATGATGGCCCAGGGCAGCGCGGCCCTGGAGCGCGGCGACCTCCAGGCCGCCGAGGCCGAGCTTGGCGCGGCCCTGGATCTCGCCCGCGACAGCTCGCCCCTCCTGGCCGCCCATCTCGCCATGACGCTGGCCGACACCCGCGCCCAGCGCGTCGGGCCGGACGCCGTCGGCATCCAGCACCTGCGCGAGGCCATGGGCATGCTCAGGGGCTCCGGCCTGGGCGAGCTCTACGCCCAGGCGGCCCTAGAGCTCGGCATACGCTACCAGGAGATCGCCCGCGCCCAGCGCGGCCCGCTGCTGGAGGCGGTGAAGTGCTACCAGGAGGCCCTGCGCGTCTTCAAGCGGGCCAGCCACCCCGAGCTGTTCGCCCTCGCCCAGGGCAACCTGGCCCTGGCCTACCTGGCCATGCCCATGACCGAGGCCAGCGACCAGCTGCGGGTCGGGATCGCCGTGCAGGCCCTGCGCGAGGCCCTGACGATCTACACCCGCGAGCGGCACCCCGCGCAGTGGGCCAGCGCCCGCCTGAACCTGGCCAACGCCCTCCAGCACCTGCCCTCGGCCCACCCCTCCGACAACCTCGTCGAGGCGGTGGAGATCTACGAGGGGCTGCTGGACGCCCGCAGCCCCCAGCGCGACCCGCTCGGCTACGCGCGGATCCTGGCCAACCAGGGCAACGCACTGGCCCACCTCGGCATCTTCGACCACGCCGTCTCGAAGCTGGGGCAGGCCCGCCAGCTCTTCGCCGGGGCCGGCGACGACGACTCGGCCGCCGCCGTCGCCGGCATCCTCGCCGAGATCGCCAGCACAAGGGAGACGCATGGACCCGCATCAGCGCCAGCAGTTTGACCTCCTGCTCGCCACCGCCGGCGAGCGCTTCGTCGAGCGGATCGTCCAGCGCTGCGCCGGGGCCGAGAACGCCCTGGCCCGCCTGCGCGCCGACCCGCAGGGCGAGGGGGTCTGGCTCGACCAGTTCGTCGCCGCGATCTTTCAGGACTTCCTGCTCGATAGCCCGGCCGGGGCCTGCTTCGTGCTCCAGGCGATCGCCAAGCGCCCAACCGCCCCGCCCGCCCCCGGCCCGATCGAGGCCATGCTCCAGCAGATGGCCCGCCGCGCCTTCGCCGACCTGCTCGCCTCCCGCGTCGAGGAGGTCATGGAGCAGGCGGTGAGCTACGGCTAAGACAAGGGTACAGGGCACAGGGTACAGGGTACAGGTGGAGCGCGTCAACAAGCGATACGTGACACTTTAGGGTGGCAGCCCTACATCTGGAGGATCAACGATGACCGCTGCGGAGCAGCAGATAGCCGGCGAGCTGGAGCGGCTGGCCGAGCAGGTCGACACGGCCACGGCGGCGGCCCGCGCCCTTGAGGGCGACGCCGCCAGCAAGGCGATCGCCCTCAAGGACGCCGTCGAGGCCTTCCACAAGGCCGGCGTGACGAAGA
>NZ_JAIEWN010000021.1:61618-75176 GCF_019599295.1 Oscillochloris sp. ZM17-4
CGCCCGCGCCGACACGCTCTACTGGCCCTTCGGCCTGGCCTTCATCGCCGGCTGGTTCTATGTGGCCGACACCGGCAACCGCCGGGTGCTCGGCTGGCGCGGCCCGCCCGCGCCCGGCCAGCCCGCCGACCTGGTGCTCGGCCAGCCCGACGCTGTCTCCCGCGATGAGAACCGCGGCGGCCCGCCCGGCCCCGCCAGCTTCCGCTGGCCCCACAGCCTCGCCGGCGACGCCGACACGCTCTGGGTCGCCGACGCCGGCAACCACCGCGTCCTGGCATGGTCGCCCCCGCCCGCCGAGGACCGCCCGGCCGACCTGGTGCTCGGCCAGGATGATATGGCCACCGCGCAGGAGCTGGCCTACTTCGCCCAGGGGCCGTCCCGCCAGCGGTTCCCCTATGCCATCGCCTTCGAGGGCGGTGCCCTGACCGTGGCCGACACCGCCAACAACCGCATCCTGCGCTGGGCCGTCGCCCCGCGCGGCGGCCCCAACGCCCCCGCCGACCTCGTGCTCGGCCAGGCCGACTTCGCGGGCAACGGCGAGAACCGCTGGAAGGCCGTGGCCGACGACACCTTCTGCTGGCCCTACGGGATCTGCCTGCACCGGGGCCGGCTCGCCGTGGCCGACTCGGGCAACAACCGGGTGATGATCTGGGCGCCCGACGGCGCCCTCTGAGCGGCGGGGCTGCGCCCCTGCACCAGCTGTATGTTGGGTGCGGGCGGCTTCGCCGCCCGCACCCAACATACAGAATCTTTGGGGGTGGCGAAGCCCCCCCCAAACCCCCGCCCTGGGGTGAAGGCCACAACTATGGTAGAATCCAAATACTTCTTGCGGCCATGCCGCAGGCGAAAGGAAACCGCAATGTGCCTCGGCATCCCTGGGAGAGTGATCAGCACCTACGAGCGTGACGGCGCCCCGATGGGCAAGGTCGACTTCGCCGGCATCGTTAAGGATGTCTGCCTGGCCTACGTGCCAGAGATCCAGGTCGGCGAGTACACCATCGTCCACGTCGGCTTCGCGATCACCCGCATCGATGAGGAGTCGGCCCAGGAGACCCTGGCCATGTTCAGCGACCTTGGCATCCTCGACGAGGAGCTGCGCGCCGAGGGCGAGGAGATCGCCCCATGAAATACCTCGACGAGTTCCGCGACCCCGAGCTGGCCGGGCGGCTCTTCGACGACATCCGGCGCATCACCACCCGCCCCTGGGCGATCATGGAGGTCTGCGGCGGACAGACCCACTCGATCATCCGCAACGGGATCGACCAGCTCCTGCCCGACCAGATCGAGCTGATCCACGGCCCCGGCTGCCCGGTCTGCGTCACCCCCCTGGAGCTGATCGATAAGGCCCTGGCGATCGCCGCCCGCCCCGATGTCACCTTCTGCTCCTTCGGCGACATGCTGCGCGTGCCCGGCAGCAGCCAGGACCTGTTTAAGATCAAGAGCGAGGGCGGCGATATCCGCATCGTCTACTCGCCGCTCGACGCCGTCAAGATCGCCCAGCAGCGCCCTGAGCGCCAGGTGGTCTTCTTCGGCATCGGCTTTGAGACAACCGCGCCGGCCAACGCGATGGCCATCCTCCAGGCCGAGCGCCTCGGCCTGACCAACTTCTCCATGCTGGTCTCGCACGTGCTGGTTCCGCCGGCGATCAGCGCGATCATGGAGTCGCCGGTCAGCCGGGTGCAGGGCTTCCTGGCCGCCGGCCACGTCTGTAGCGTCATGGGCACCCACCAGTACGGCCCGCTGGTCGCCCGGTACCACGTGCCGATCGTCGTCACCGGCTTCGAGCCGCTCGACGTGCTGGAGGGCATCCGCCGCACGGTGGCCCAGCTGGAGGCCGGCGAGGCGAGGCTCGACAACGCCTACGCCCGCGCCGTCAGCGCCCCCGGCAACCTGCCGGCCCAGAAGGTGCTGGCCGAGGTGTTCGAGGTGACGGACCGCACCTGGCGCGGGATCGGCATGATCCCGCAGAGCGGCTGGCGGCTCAGCGCGCGCTTCCGCCCCTTCGACGCCGAGGATCGCTTCAACGTCGGCCACATCCGCACCGAGGAGTCATCGCTCTGCCGCAGCGGCGAGGTGCTCCAGGGCCTGATCAAGCCCAACCAGTGCCCGGCCTTCGGCAAGGAGTGTACGCCGCGTATGCCCCTCGGCGCCACCATGGTCAGCAGCGAGGGCGCATGCGCCGCGTACTACCAGTACGGGCGGTTTGTCCATGTCGATGCCTAGGGGCGCAGCAGCCCCGTCGATGCGTAGGGGCAAAGCAGCCCCAGATGGACCACCAGGTAGGTGAGGCACAGCTGCTGCTGCGCCCTTACGGAGACGGATCATGTCAAACGTACTCGACTTCGAGGGCTGGGTCTGCCCCGCGCCCCTGCGCGACTACCCGAACATCGTGATGGGCCACGGCGGCGGCGGCAAGCTCTCGTCCGAGCTGGTGGAGAACCTGTTCCTGCCGGCATTCCAGAGCGCCACCCTGGAGCAGCTCGGCGACTCGGCCGTGGTCGAGGCCGGCGGCGCGCGCCTGGCCTTCTCCACCGACTCCTTCGTCGTCCGCCCGCTCTTCTTCCCCGGCGGCAACATCGGCGACCTCGCGGTTAACGGGACGGTCAACGACATCGCGATGAGCGGGGCGCAGCCGCTCTACATGAGCGCCGGGTTCATCCTTGAGGAGGGCATGCCGATCAGGCAGCTGGCCGCGATCGCCCAGAGCATGGGCGCGGCCGCCCGCGCCGCCGGCGTGACGCTCGTCACCGGCGACACCAAGGTGGTCGATAGGGGCCACGGCGACGGGGTCTACATCACCACCAGCGGCTTCGGCGTAGTGCCGGCCGGCCTGCGCATCGGCCCCGGACAGGCCCGCCCCGGCGACGTGGTGATCGTCAGCGGCGACATCGGCGTCCACGGCATGGCCATCCTCAGCGTGCGCGAGGGCCTGGAGTTCGGCGCGCCGCTTGAGACTGACTGCGCCCCGCTCAACGGACTGGTGGAGGCCATGCTGGCCCGCACCCAGGCCATCCACGCCCTGCGCGACCCAACGCGCGGCGGGGTGGCCTCGGCCCTCAACGAGATCGCCATCGCCTCGCAGGTGGGCGTGCGGATCATCGAGCGCGACCTGCCGGTGCCCCAGGCGGTGCGCGCGGCCTGTGAGATCCTGGGGCTCGACCCGCTCTATGTGGCGAACGAGGGCAAGCTGCTGGCCTTCGTGGCCCGCGACGATGCCGACGCGCTGCTGGAGGCCATGCGCGCCCACCCGCTCGGCCGGGGCGCCACCATCATCGGCGAGGCGACGGCCGAGCACCCCGGAATGGTCGTGGCCCGCACCGGCATCGGCGGCACCCGCGTGGTCGACACCCAGGTTGGCGAGCAGCTCCCGCGGATCTGTTAAAAGGCAGTAGTAGCGCAAAAGGAACGCCGTCACCCTGCACGTGCCCGGCCCGTAAACGGGCGGGCTACGGTTCTGCGAAGGCCGCCTGCGCGGCCTGCCTGAGGCCGCGCAGGCGGCCTTCGTCAAACAAGAGCCCGCGGCTTTAGCCGCCGGGCGACGCCGCACCGCGTAACTTCTGCGCTACTGCGCTAAAGAATACCCATCTCGCAGAAGATTTCGTCCCCCCCCAACATCACGAAAGAGCAAGCAATGGAGCCCCACTACAGCCGAAAGGTGGATGAGAGCCGCCTGATCGCGCTAGAGAAGCTGCGCGCCGAAGCCTGGAAGCTGGCCCTGATGGCCGAAGATGAAGCTGAGCTCGTGCAGCGGCTGCTCGATACAGCTGGCCCGGTGCTGGGATGCGAAAGCATTGCCTATATGCCGTATGGCCAGTGCCGAGACAACGTGGTCGTTCAACAGCAGTGGCGCGCCGACGGGCAAGGCATCGGGCTGGGGGAGATAGTGCCCGGCTGGATATTCACCCGCTACCTGGGGCAGCCGTATGTGCAGCTCTCGTTTGATCAGGCGCCATCCTGGCTGAAACCGGCGCTCAAACCCTTTGAGCAGAAGTATAGCCCCAGATCATCGCTCGTCATCCCCTACGGCAACCCGCACCGGCCAGAGGGGTATATTGCCCTTAACCACAACACCTCCTCTAAAACATACAGCATTGAGGAGGTTGGCGTTTGCATTGATCTGGCCGACATTATTCGGCTCCGGTCGAGCCAGCTACGCACGCAGGCGGCACTGCAGGAGCAGCAGGAGCGCCTGGAGCTGGCGCTGCTCGGGACTGACCTGGGCGTCTGGGACTGGGATGTCCAAACGGGCAAGATGCTCTTTAACCAGCGCTGGGTCGAGATGTTGGGCTACACCCCGGCTGAGATTGAGCCGCATGTGCGCAGTTGGCAGCACCGCATCCACCCCGACGACGCTCCGACCGTCCAGTCGCTGCTCGCCAATCATCTGCAAGGGTGCGCCCCCACCTACCAGACAGAGCACCGCCTGCGATCTAAATCCGGGCAGTGGAAGTGGGTGTTAGATACCGGCAACGTCGTTGCCCGTGATGCCCAGGGCAACCCCGTGCGTATGGCCGGGACCCATCAGGATATTACGAACCGTAAAGAAGCCGAGGGGCTCTTACAGCTTCAGCGCGACTTAATCCTGGCGCTTGGCGCCACCAGCGATAGCAGCGAAGCCTTCAAGCAGGTTCTGGCAGCCGCTTTTCAGATCGAAGGGATCGATTGCGGCGGCGGATACCTGGTAGATACGCGAACCGGCGCACTGAGCCTGATTGCGCATGAAGGCTTATCGCCGCAATTTGTCGCCAATGCCACGTATTATCCGGCCGACGCGCCCGAGACCAAACTCATTATGGCCGGGCAGCCGGTCTACAAAAGCTATAACGCCGTCGCCCAGCCCGATGAGGAAAAGCATCAAGAGGGGTTACGCGCCCTGGCGGTGATACCCGTGTTGCACAACGGACAGGTGATCGCCGCGCTGAACTTATCCTCTCACACACAGGATGTGATTGCCCCAAACACCCGCTACGCCCTAGAGGTGATTGCCGCCCAGATTGGCGTTGTGATCGCCCGGATCAAGGCAGAGGTGGCCCGCCAGGAAAGCCTACAGAACCTGCAAACGCTCTTTGATACGGTGAGCGACTTTCTGTTTATCCTTGACGCCGGGGGGGACATCGTCAACATCAACCCGGCGGTGCAACAGCGGCTGGGCTACTCGGCGGAAGAGCTGCTGGGGATGAATGTCTTAGCGATACATCCGCCGGAGCGACGCGAGGAGGCCGGGAATATTGTCGCCGCGATGCTCGCTGGCGAGCGCAGCTTCTGCCCGGTACCATTAATCACCAAAGCAGGCCAGCTCATTCCGGTTGAGACCAAGGTCGTGAAAGGCCAGTGGAGCGGTCAGCCCGGTCTGTTCGGGCTCTCGCGCGATATCACCGAGCGCCTGCAATCCGAAGCGGTGTTGCTAGAGCGTGAACAGCTGTTGCATGCGCTCTTTAGTCAGGCGCTTGATGGCTTCTTCTTTATGATGCTGGATGCGCCAGTGCGCTGGGATGACACGGTGGACAAGGATGCGGTGCTGGATTATGCGTTTCATCATCAGCGCATCACCCGGATCAACGCGGCGATACTGGAGCAGTACCGGGCTACCGAAGAACAGCTTATCGGCAAAACGCCGGGCGGCTTCTTTGCGCACGATAGCGCCCAGGGCCGGGAGATCTGGCGGCGGCTTTTTGACGAGGGGCGGCTGCATATTGAGACAAATGGATGTAAGTTTGACGGCACCCAGATGTGGGTTGAAGGCGATTATGTCTGCTTATATGATTCGGACGGACGGATCACCGGCCATTTTGGCATTCAGCGCGATGTCACCCAGCGCAGACAGGCCGCGGCAGCCTTACAGGAAAGCTACCGCCGGCTAGAGACGACCCTTGCCGAGCTCCAGGCCACGCAGCAGCAACTGTTACAGCAAGAGCGGCTGGCCGCAGTGGGCCAGATCGCCGCCGGGATCGCCCACGACTTTAATAATATTCTGACGTGCATTCTCAGCTACACCGAGCTCCTACAGATGTCACCGGAGACGCCGGAAGCCCTGCAATCCGACCTGGAAACAATCAAGGAGTCGAGCCAGCGCGCGGCCCATCTGGTGCGTCAGCTGTTAGATTTCAGCCGAAAGACGATCCGCCACCTCCGGCAGCTCAAGCTGGACACCTTTGCGCGAGAGACTGTCAGCTTCTTAGCGCGCGTCATCCCGGAGCATATTCAGATCACGCTGACCGTCGCCCCCGGCGACTACCTGATCGAGGCCGACCCCACCCAGATGCAGCAAGTGATCACCAACCTGGCCGTGAATGCCAGGGACGCGATGCCCAACGGCGGGGAGTTGCGCATTGGGCTGGCCCGGATTGTGTGTCAGGGCGACACCTGTTGTTCAGTGTGCCATCAGCCCATCACCGGAGAATGGGTGCAGCTAAACATCACCGACACCGGCAGCGGCATACCGGCCGATATCTTGCCCCGGATATTTGAGCCGTTCTTCACCACCAAGGATGTCGGTAAAGGGGTCGGGCTGGGCTTGTCGCAGGTGTACGGCATCATGAAACAGCAGCGGGGCCACACCTCCGTGGAGAGCCAGGTGGGCAAAGGCACAACCTTTACCGTCTACCTGCCCCCGTCAGCGGCAAAGGAGATACCAGCGACGACGGAGCCAACGCACATCACGAAGGGCCAAGGCGAGACGATTCTGCTGGTCGAAGATGAGCCAAGCGTATTAGCGGTGACAACCGCTATGCTCCAACAGCTGGGGTACCAGGTTCGTGTCGCCTCGAATGGATTGGAGGCCGTGTCTCTGCTTGACGTGTACCACGATGACGTGGCACTGGTTCTGTCGGACATGGTGATGCCTGATATGGATGGGGCGGCCCTCTTTCGTCACCTGAAGGTAAAGACCCCCCAGATAAAGATGATCATCATGAGCGGCTATCCGCTAGGGGAGACGGGCGTGTCGCTCCTTCAGCAGGGTGTCGTGGCCTGGTTTGAAAAGCCAATACCCTTTGGGCAACTGTCAGCTACCGTGAGCAGGGTGCTGTCAGGAAGAAAAGGGCGGTGGGGGTGAGGTGTGGTCGCATATCTGGGGCGACCACGTGGACACCTTCGGGCGACCGCGTTGGGCCTCCCCTACGCCCCCGCCATCCCGTGCTGCTTCCACGACGCCAGCCCCGCGCGGATCAGCTCTGTCCCCGAGGCTAGGCTGATCTCGCGCCCCTCGCCCGCGCCGTAGACTGAGACGACCGCGTAGGCCGCCACCTTGCCGGTGGCCATCGCCGCGTCGATCACCGCCGTCACCGCCGCCATGCCGGGGCCGTCCGGCTCGCGGGTGCCGTGGTTCGGCACAAGCGTTATGTCGAGTATATCCGAGTCCACATGCAGGTAGAGCAGGTCGCAGCGGTCGGCCAGGTCGGCGACGGCGGGGCCGAAGTCGACGCCCTTGCGCCCCGGCTCGGCGGCGGCGATGGTGGCCTCGGTGGCCCGGATGAGCTGCTCCTCGGGCGCGTAAAGGTTGCGCACGTCCACAAAGAGGATGCGGTCGGTGGGCAGGGGCGCGGCGACCCCGGCCCGCTCACGCCACTCGCGCTGGCCCAGCCCGGCGCAGACGGACACCGGCATGCCGCCGAGCATGCCCGAGAGCGTCGTGTTGGGCGTGTTGAAGTCGCCGTGGGCGTCTAGCCAGATCAGGCCGATGCGCGCCGTCGGCCCGTGGGCGCGCTGGAGCCCGGCGAAGACCCCCACGGCGTGCGAGCAGTCCCCGCCGGTGACGAGAACGGCCCGCCCGGCGGCCCGCCCGGCGGCCACGGCGTCGCCGATCACCGCGCAGATGAGGCCCAGGTTGGCCGGCTCATCGGGCAGGCGGCGGGCCTCGGGCATCTCGGGCTCGCCGTAGGTCACCGGCACCCCGATATCCCAGTAGACCGCCGATGCGACAAAGCCATCGAGGCAGCGCTCATCGCCCTCGGCGCGCCGGCTGCCCCGGTAGCGGATGCCGAGCACGTCCAGGGCCGACAGCGGGCGGGCCTGTGTAGTCATAGCGTCTCTCCTCAATTGCAGATTGCAGATTGCAGATTGCAGATTGCAGATTGACGCCAATCTGCAATCTGCAATCTGCAATCTACAATCAATCACGCCCCGTGGGCGATCGCCGCCTCGATCATCTCCAGGCTCACCTCGGTGTCCCCGCGGGCGCGGGCGGCCTGCTCGGCGGCCAGGCGCAGCGAGCGGCTGGCGCTGATCCGGGCCAGGAAAGGCACCTGCTCGATCGCCGCCGTCAGCCGGTTGGTCGCCGCCACGCTCCAGGCCATCGTCTCCGACGAGCGGTCAGGCGCGGCGGCAGCCGCAGGCTGCGGCGGCCCGGCCTGTCCCCTCTCCCCTGTCCCCTGTCCCCTGACCAGCTCCACCGGCAGGAAGTTGAACACCATGTCGTAGAAGCGGTTCACCAGCTCCTGCATGATGTTGGCCGCCCCGGCGTAGCCCATGAAGGGCGTGCCCGTGGTGCGGCGCACCACCGGGCCGGGGAAGGTCGAGGCGATGAAGTGGCTGCCCTTGGCGTTGGCCTCCGAAAGGTAGATCTTCTCGTTGATGCTGCCGAAGACGAAGGCCGGCGCCTTGGCGTGCAGGCGCTTGCGGATCTCGATATTGTCCGGCTCGTCCTCGCGTCGCGGCCGGCCCGAGCTCCAGGCGACCTTCATGCCCAGCTCCTCGCCGAGGAACTGCCTGAGCCCCTCCACGTAGCTGCGCCCGCCGACGATCGCGCAGTCCACCGTGGCGAACCAGTCGCTCTGCGGGCCGCGCCAGAGGTCCCACACCGGCTGGAGCGTGGTCTTCTTCTCACTGCTGATGAAGGCCTCGACCTGCGCGGCGGGCGTGCCGAGCAGCGCCCCCAGCTCGCGCAGGAAGGTGGTGGTGCCGAAGACGCCGAAGGGGGCGAAGAGGTAGGGCCGGCCGAGGGCCTGGGCCAGGCCCTCGCCGAACTCGCGGTAAAGCACCACATTCGCCGCCGCGTCGGCCAGCTGCGGCGTGCCGGCGATGCTGCCCGCGTAGGGGTAGACTAGGTTCAGCTCGCCGCCGACGCCGGCGACCAGCCGCTTCAGCTCGTGCAGGTCGGCCGGGGCGTTGAAGCAGCCCAGCGACGGCCCGATGATATTGACCAGGTTGGCCGCCTTGGGCGGGGCATCGGGTGCCACGAAGGGCTTGCCGTACTCCTCCCAGGCGAAGAGCAGCGCCCGGTCGCGGCCCTGCCACTCGTCCTGCTCCAGCGACTGGCTCCAGAAGAAGCGCGCCTCCGGGTCGAGCTGGGCCACGTACTTCGTGTGGTCGGCGCTGATCATCTCGCTCTCGGCGGTGCTGAGCACGATCAGGCGCTTGCCGTCGAGCGAGCCGAGGCTGCGCAGGTCGTCGATCGTGCGCTTGAGCGCCTTCGCCGTGCCGGTGATCACATCCTCCTCGCGGATCGAGGTCGGCGTGAGGTTGGCCATGTGCGGCAGCGCGTCGGTGTAGTCCGTCACCGCCATGCCCAGCAGGTTGTAGCAGCCGATCGGCGCGTCGCAGATGATATGCACGTCGGGGAAGCAGCCGAAGACCCAGCTGGCGCCCCAGTAGGAGCTGGTGTCGGAGATATCTCGAATCAGGGTGATGGCCATATATCGCTCCGCGAATGTTGAATGTTGAATGTTGAATGCTGAATGTGGCCATTCAACATTCAACATTCAGCATTCAACATTAACTAAAGAACTCCAGCATCCGCTCGTAGAGCGGCTTCCGCCCGAGCAGCTCGCGCACGAAGCTGAGCGAGGCGATCATACCGCCGGCGAGGAAGAGCGGGCGCACGCTGAGCATGTTCGTGTAGTAGACCGAGGGGATGCCCAGCTCCTTGGCGTGGGCGGCCAGGGTCGTCGTGCCGATCACCAGGTCGAAGGTCCAGTGCTCCATGGCCGCCTTATCGTCCTCGATCGCCTTGCGGTAGACCACCGCCTCGCAGCCGTGGGACTTCAGCCAGGCCTCGTCGGCGGCGGTGAGCATGCTCTGGCCGATGCTGGTGCTCACGTATGGCACGTGGGCGCCGCCCTCGATCAGCAGGCGCGCGTAGAGCATCTCGTTGCCCTCGTAGCCCGAGATCAGGATCGTCGCCCCCTTGAGCGGCTGGGTCGACAGGAAGCCGCGCGCGGCGGCGACCTCCTCGTCCGCCACCCGCTCGACAATATCGTCGTCGATATCCAGGGCCGCGCCGACGGCGCGGATCCAGGCCGCGCTGCCCTCGACCCCGATCGGGGCGCCCGTGACCACGCCCACCCCGCGCTCGCGCAGCACGCCCACCGTCTCGCGGTAGAAGGGGTGCAGGGCGGCCACGGCGGCGGCCTGCCCGGCCAGCTTCAGCTCGTTGACGTGGCGGCCGGGCAGCGTGGTGATCACCCGCCCGCCCATCTTGCGCAGCACCCCGTCGATCATCAGCGGGTCGGCCGGGAAGACCTCGCCGAGCAGAGCCAGGGTGCGCGGCTCCTGCTCGCTCGCGCCATCTACGAAGCGGCGCATCACGGCGGCCAGGGCGATATCCTTGGCCTCGGGGTGCGAGTGGATGGCGTAGGCCGGCACGCGCACCAGCACCACCGGCTTGCCATCCACCTCGGTGGGCAGCAGCTCCTCGGCCAGGCCGGCCGTCTCGGCCACGCACAGCGAGATCACCGGGATGACGCTGACGTTCTGCTCCTTAGCCGCCTCGGCGATCGCCGCGTTGGCCGCCTCCTGTACCTTGCCCGACGAGAGCTCGGCGGTGCCTAGCTGCGGGGCGATGATGCTCTTGCGCGCCGCGTAGAAGTGGGTCACAAAGGTTAGCCCGTAGAGACAGCCGGTGTCCGTCACCATCGCCGGCTGGGCGCCCTCAATGCGCGAGAGCACCCGCAGCGCGCCGAAGGCCGGGCACATCGTCTGCGGGTGCAGCTTGCAGGAGCCCTCTTTGTAGGGCTCCTTCGCATCGCTATCGCCCGCCGGGCTCAGTGGAATAATCTCTGCCATCAAGCAGCTCCTCTGCTGCGCGTACGGCCAAGCCACGCTGGCGTGAAGCCGGCCTGGGGCCGCCGCATCTATGATAGGTACCGGGTGAGTCGTACCGGTATTATACGTCAACTTCTACGCATCTGGGCAACTTTCACAGCCAAAAGCTTTTGAAAGGCCATCCAGTCGCGTAGAACGGTATATAATACGTTCAAGAGAGCGACCGCATCAACGCAGCAGTGCGCGCCACACGAGAGAAGGCAGATCATCCATGACACATACGCCAGCGCAGGCGTGGCCACGCACCAGGCGAGCGATATCGCTCCGAGTCCGCATGGGGGCCGCCTTCGTTATCGCCGCAATCATCACCGCAGCCCTCGTCAGCGGCGCGAGCATCCTCACCTCGCGGCAGGCGCTCACGGATGTCGTCGGATCAAACCTGCACACCCTGGCCACCGACCAGGCGGCGATCGTCGGCGGGTTTATCGACACCCAGATCATCGCCCTGCGCGCCCTGAGCGTCGGCCAGGGGATCGTCGCGAGCGCCGAGATCGCTAACCTCCAGTACTCCAGCAGCCCCAAATCCATCCGCGCCCAGCTGGCGCGCCAGGAGGGGGAGTGGCGGAGCGCCCCCGATAGCGCGGGGATCGTGCAGACCAGGATCAGCAACTCCCCGGTGCGAGTCAGCCTGAGCCTCTTCCAGAACCTCCAGCCAGACAGCATCCAGGTCGTCCTGGTAGACAAGCAAGGCGGGCTGATCGCCGCGACCTCGCGCCCGGAGCACTACGACCAGAGCGGTGAGCTCTGGTGGCAGCAGGCGATGAGCGGCGAGCCCTTCATCGAGCAGTCGCTGAACGAGGCCAGCGGCATGGTGCAGCTGCACATCGCCGTGCCGGTGATGAACCTGAGCAGCAACAGCACGGTCGGCGTCCTCCAGACAGTCTACCAGCTCGATAGGCTCGTCGCGCAGCTGTCCGGCGTACGGGTGGGCGTCAGCGGGAGGGCGCTGCTCCAGATCGATCACGACCAGCTGCTGAGCACCGACACGATGATCCGCGCCGCCGACACGGACGCGGTCAGCGCGCTGGTGGCCAGCGGGGCCGACTACCGGATCGGCAGCTTCGAGGGGGGCCAGCGGCTGCTGAGCATGGCCCCGGTCAGCGCGTCGCCGGCCATCGCCCGGCTCGGCTGGAGCATCCTGCTCTATCAGGATCAGGCCGAGGCCCTGGCGCCGGTCGATGCCGCGCGCAACACGGGCCTCCTCGCCGCCATCGGTGCGATGATCGTCGCCGGCGTGATATCCTTTGGCATGGCGAGCCTGATTGTGAACCCGCTCGCAAAGATGGCCGCCGCCGCCCAGAAGATCGCCGCCGGCCAGCTCGGGCTCCGGGTCGGCCTCTCACGCGGCGATGAGATCGGCCAGCTCGCCAGCAGCTTCGACGCGATGGCCGACTCGCTTGAGCAGCGGATCGCCTCGGAGCAGCACGCCCAGGCCGAGCGGCTTCAGCTCCAGGAAGATGTGATCCACGTCCAGGAAGAGACGCTGCGCGCGCTGGCGACGCCCTGCATCCCGCTCAACGACCGCATCCTGCTCCTGCCGCTGATCGGCACGATCAACGCGCAGCGCGCCAGCCAGATCTTTAGCGACTTGCTCCGCGAGGTGGCGGGGCGACGCGCGCAGCGCGTGATCATCGACCTGACCGGCATCCCCAGCATCGATGGGCAGGTGGCCGAGACCCTGCTGCGCGCCGCAGATGGCGCCCGGCTGCTCGGTGCCGAGGTCGTCCTCTCGGGGATCCGCGCCAGCGTCGCCCAGACGCTCGTCGCCCTTGACATCCCGCTCGGCCAGATGGTGGTCGTCGCGAGCCTGGAGTCGGCCCTGAGTGGGGGTTAGGGGGTGGGGGTTGGGGAAAACGTCCCACCTCCCAACCCCTAACCCCCAACCCCCACTCAGGGCTGGGCCTGAAGCACCTCCCGGATCCGGTCGTGGCGCTCGATCTCGAAGACACCCTGCGAGCGCGCCACCGCCGCCAGCTCGCGGGGCTCAAGCGCGCAGAGGAGCGGGTTGCCGCCGCCCAGCTGGGTGTGCTCCGCCTCGCTGAGGCAGAAGAAGTCGAAGCTGCCCATGATGTAGCGCGGCAGCGCGAAGGCCGACTCATCGCCCGGCGCCACCGCCACCCAGCGGTTCATCGTCGGGATGCTGAAGACCATCGGGAGATCCGACTGGTTGGAGATGGTGATCTGCGGCTCGCGGGTGTTCGGCAGAGCGAAGCGGGTCGCCGCACAGCCGGCGCTGGTGAGGGTGATGTCTGCGGTCTCCTGGGCCGGGGCGGCGCAGCCCGCGAGGGCGAGCAGCCCGGCCAGAGCCAGAGCGATCAGGCGCGATGCACACATATGTGGTGGCCTCCAAGCTGGCACGGTGATGGTGTGGGTCCCTACATGTAAAAATAACGTTATAGCGCCAGACTATCGCGAATCCCTGCGAAGCGACTGCAATGTTCACGTTGTATTGGCTATAGGCGACGATGCGGCGCTTGGGTGCGACATAACGTCCAGTATATCCCATGGCGGGTGGCCG
>NZ_JAIEWN010000021.1:75276-79819 GCF_019599295.1 Oscillochloris sp. ZM17-4
TTTTACGGGAGAGCGAGGCTCTCCCACGCCCTCACCGCTGGTGCTCCGGCAGCGTCGCCCAGAAGGCGAGCGGCAGCTCGGGCGTGCGCGGCAGCGGCACCCCATCCACCAGGGTGTGCGTGCAGGCCAGGCGCCGCGTGCCCGCGCGCGGGCTCATCGCGACATCGTGGAAGGTGAAGTCGCCCTCCTCAAGGCGGAAGATCGCCACGTCGGCGGGCGCGCCCACGCCGAGCGTGCCCAGGTCGGGGCGGCGCATGGCGGCCGCCGGGCGGCGCGTGGCCCGGTCGATCACGTCGGACAGCCCCACGCCCAGGTTGAGGAACTTCGAGAGCGTCGTCGGCAGGTCGAACATCGGCCCCTGCACGCTGAGCTGGTGGATATCGCTGCTGATCACATCGGGCAGCACGCCCTCGGCCAGGGCCGCCTCGGCCACCTGGTAGCTAAACGAGCCGGTGCCGTGGCCGATGTCGAGGAGCACGCCGCGCGCCCGCAGCTCGTGGGCCAGCGGCGACAGCCGCCCGTCCTCGGTGAGCAGGCGATGGTTCCCGCCGGTGAAGCAGTGGGTGAGGATATCGCCGGGGCGCAGCAGATCGCTGATCGCCGACATCGAGGGCGGGCCGCTGCCGATATGCACCATCAGCGGCAGATCGACCCGGTCGGCCAGATCGCGGGCCAGCTCCAGCGGGCGCAGGCCGACGCCGCGGGTGGTGTTGCTGTCGATCCGCGCCTTGATGCCGAGCACCATGTCGCGGTTCTCCTCGACCGTCTGCGCCGCCAGGCCGAGGTCGCAGTAGTCGAGGTTCGTAAACTCCCAGGTCGGCGCGATCAGGCCGATGGCCGACAGGTTCAGCATGCAGAAGATCCGCGCCCGGCTCGCGTCGCGCACATAGCGCCGGAATCCGGGGAAGCTGTAGGCGCCGGCGCTGCCCGCATCGAGCCATGTGGTGACGCCGCTGCGCGCGGCGACCGGGTCGGCCTCGACGCCCCAGTAGGTGACACCCCAGTAGATGTGGGTGTGCAGATCGATCAGCCCCGGCGTCACGATCTGCCCGGCGGCGTCGATGGACTTGCGGGCCATGCCGCGGTCGATCTGCGGGGCGACCAGGGCGACGCGCCCGTCCTGCACGGCGAGGTCGGCCAGCCCATCGACGCCGCTGGCGGGGTCGATCACGTGGCCGCCGCTCACGAGAAGATCATACACGGGAGCCTCCCATGCTATGTGGGAGAGCAACGCGCTCCCACACCCTCACCGTGCGCTTGGGGTTCGTCGGAGCGCCCCGACGAACCCCAACGCACTTTCCAGCAGTACTAGCGTAGATTCAAGCAGCCCTTTTGGACAAGATGCTGCGTGCTGTCTCATCGCAACGCCCAACCCCCGACCCCCAACGCCTAACCCCTGCGCTGAAAGCGCACTAGGCGCTTTTCTTACGCGCCGCCGGCTTCTTGGTGGTGCTCGCCGCCGGCTTCTTCACCGTCGCCGGCTTCTTGGTGCTGCTGGCCGCCGGCTTCTTCACCGCCGCCGGCTTCTTTTCCGCCGCCGGCTTCGCCACAGGCTCGGTGTGGACCACCGGGGCCATCTCCTCAAGGCTGTTGGTCGCGTAGTCGCACTTGGGGTAGCGCGAGCAGCCATAGAAGGGCCGGCCGAATTTGCCGCGCCGACCCATCAGCTCGCCCTCGCTGCACTTGGGGCAGGCCACGCCGGTGGGCACGGGCAGCGGCACCGGCTTGCCGTCCTTGCCGATCCGCCGCGTGTTGGCGCACTCCGGGTAGCCGGAGCAGCCCAGGAAGGGGCCGAAGCGGCTCTTCTTGATCACCATCGGCCGCCCGCAGAGGTTGCACATCACGTCGCTGGTCTCGGGGGCGGCGGCCTTATCGATCACGATCTTGCCGTCCCCGTCGCGGTGGAAGTCGCTCGTGAAGTCGCAGGAGTCCGGCCCGCTCTCCTTGCTGTAGCGCGAGCAGGCAAGGAACTCGCCGTTGCGCCCGAACTTGATCGCCAGAAAGCCCAGTCCACACTTCGGGCAGAGCACCTCGGTGAGGATCTCCTCGCGCTTCACATTGCGCATCTCGCTGCGGGCGTTCGTCAGGGTGGTGTGGAACGGCCCGTAGAACTCGTGCAGCACAGGAACCCAGCGCTTGGCCCCGTCGGCGATGTCGTCGAGCTGCTGCTCAAGCGCCGAGGTGAAGTCGTAGTCGACGATCTTCGGGAAGTGCTTGACCAGTAGGTCCGTCACCACCCGCCCGAGCGTGGTCGGGATCAGCTTCTTCTCCGAGAGCTCGACGTACTCGCGGTCCTGGATCGTCGAGATGATCGAGGCGTAGGTCGAGGGCCGGCCGATGCCGAGCTGCTCCAGCTCCTTCACCAGGCTGGCCTCGGTGAAGCGGGGCGGCGGCTCTGTGAAGTGCTGCAGGGGCAGCAGGGCCAGCAGGCTCAGCAGCTCGCCCTCGCTGAGCTGGGGCAGCCGCCGCTCGCTGTCCTCCTCCTCCTCGCCCTCGTCCAGGCTCACGTTGTAGACGGCCAGGAAGCCCGGGAACTTCATCACGCTGCCGGTGGCCCTGAACGTGTAGGGTGCCCCCCCCTGTCCCCTGTCCCCTGTCCCCTGTCCCCTGGTAAACGCCCCAATATCCACCGTGGTGCTGTCGAACACCGCCGGGGCCATCTGGCTGGCCAGGAAGCGCTTCCAGATCAGGTCGTAGAGCCGCAGCAGGTCGCGGTCAAGCTTGGCGGCGACGGCCTCGGGGCGGCGGGCCGAGCTGGTTGGCCGGACGGCCTCGTGGGCCTCCTGCGCGCCCTTGGCCTTCGTCTTATAGACCGGCGGCTTCTCGGGCAGGTAGTCGGCACCATAGAGCCGGCCGATCACCTCGCGCGCCTCCTGCTGGGCCTCGCCGGAGACGTTGGTGCTATCGGTGCGCATATAGGTGATCAGGCCGACGGCGCCCTCATCGCCGCCGACATCCACGCCCTCATAGAGCCGCTGGGCCAGGGTCATCGTCTTCTTGGCGCTGAAGCCCAGCTTGCGGCCGGCCTCCTGCTGGAGCGTGCTGGTGGTGAAGGGCGGGGCCGCGCTGCGGCGCTTGTCGCGGCGGACAATCTTCTGCACCGCGTAGCGTGCGCCGCCGAGGTCGGCGACGATCGCGTCGGCCTGCTCCTTATTCTCCACCGCAAATTTATCGAGCTTCTTGCCGCCGCGCTCGATCAGCACGGCGCGGAAGGCGTCGCGCTTCGCGCTGCTCCCCTGCTTCGAGAGGTCAGCCTCGATCGTCCAGTACTCCTGGGCCACAAAGGCCTCGATCGACTCCTCGCGCTCGACGATCAGGCGCACGGCCACCGACTGCACGCGCCCCGCCGACAGACCGCGCTTGACCTTGTCCCAGAGCAGCGGGCTCAGCTGGTAGCCGACGAGCCGGTCGAGGACACGGCGGGCCTGCTGGGCATCCACCAGGTTGCTATCGATCTTACGCGGGTTGTTGATCGCCTGGAGCACCGCGTTCTTGGTGATCTCCTGGAAGACCACCCGGTGGACGGGGGTGCGCTTGGGCACGCTCACCGCCTGGGTGATATGCCACGCGATCGCCTCACCCTCGCGGTCGGGGTCGGTGGCGAGGTAGATCGCGTCGGCGCCGCGCACGGCCTGGCGCAGCTCGCTCACCACCTTCTGCTTCGTCACCTCGTAGACCGGCTCGAAGTCGTGCTCCACATCGATGGAGAGCTCCTTCTTCGGCAGGTCACGCACATGCCCCATGCTCGAGGTGACGCGGTAGCCGCGCCCCAGATATTTCTGAATCGTCTTCGCCTTCGCCGGCGATTCGACGATCACAAGCTTATCGCCCATAAGATCTTTCTGCTAAAAACCTGTCAGGTGCGGCCCTGCCTCGCCCATGACGGCGACGACACACTAGGCCGCACCTGACAGGTTTATGTATAGATGATGTCTGCCCTCAACCGTTACTGCACTATACGCAGGGTGCCAGGGGTTGTCAAGCGGGAGTGTCGAAATGATGCACCTCGATCTGGATCTCCGCCGGCCCATCGGCGAGGAGGTCCGCGAGGATGATCTGGCTCAAGAAGCTCGATCGGGGCGGGCGGGCCATGTGGAAGAGGTGCGCGGGGCAGCGCGTATCGCTGGACCCAAACCCGGCGACGGGGATGCTCACGTCGGGCGATCTGGACAGCATGGCGCACCAGCGACTCTCAAGCCGCACCGGGCTCGCCACAGTCCACACCTCGCAGAGGAGCGCGTGGGCGCGCAGGTAGTCGATATGCCAGTGGGGGCGGGCCTTCTCGCGGCGCTCGTGGTGGCGCAGGCGCGCCTCCAGGCCGCCCGCGCCGAGGGCGCTGCCAACATAGAGGTAGGAGCCCGCCGGGAAGGTGTATCGCCCAAGCTTGCCAACCTGAAGGTCATCGATGGCATGATCGAGCTGGAGTACCAGGATATAGCTGCCCTTATGCATCGCCCCACCTTGAGATTGTGCGATGTACGCCACAGGCAGTATACGGCAGACGAGAGATTTTGGCACAGCCGAGCCGACTCATCCAGGGCAT
>NZ_JAIEWN010000021.1:79919-83914 GCF_019599295.1 Oscillochloris sp. ZM17-4
GTCGGTTGCTTCTCGCCAGTGTCCCCGCCGCCGCCATGATCCTCGGCCGGCCCAGCCGTCGGTTGCTTCTCGCCAGTGTCCCCGCCGCCGCCATGATCCTCGGCCGGCCCAGCGGTGGGGGGGCTGATAGTTGGCAGTACAGCCGTCGGGGCCGGGCGAACTGGCCGAAGAGTCGCCGTCGGCGGCACAGCCGTCGGGCTCGGCGCGGGCGCCGTCGGCGGCACAGCCGTCGCCGTCGGCGCGGGCGTTTGGCTCGCCGTCGGCGCGGGCGTTTGGCTCGCCGTCGGCGCGGGCGTTTGGCTCGCCGTCGCCGTCGGCACGGGCGTCGGCAAAGCAACAGGCACTGGATTCACGTCGGGGTCCGCCAGAATAGCCGTCGCCCGGATCACCCCACCTACCAGACGGCCAACAACCGTCACCGCCGCGCCAGGCCGAATATCGCCATCGATCTGCGTGGACGCATCCACCTGCACCGCATACCCAGCAATCTGCCAGGTGTCAGCCGAGATGGCTGTCACCTGGCCGCCGAACCCCACCTCAGCCGAGCGATCCTGGGCGATCAGCGCACCAACCTCATCGCGGCGGCGCTGGGCGATCTCCTGCTCGACATAGGCCTTATCGGCGGAGAGCGCGACCTGCACCTGCTCGGCGACACGCTTGAGCCCATACAGCGGCTCACCCGGGAGCGCCGCCGAGGCGGCCGCCGTCCCACCGCCGGCGAGGGCGAGGGCGAGCAGTATGGTGGCCAGGGCGACACCGAGGCGCAGCGGGAGACCAAAGAATCGCCGGCCAGCGGTTGGCCGCAGATCGGCGGCGCGGTTGAGAAAGGCGCGGCGCGAGCTCACCTGCGCGGAGGGCGTCGGCTCAAGAGCGAGGCGCGGCAGAGCCACAGCCGTCTCCAGGAAGGGGCGTAAGGTGTCAGCCTCAGCGGGGTAGCGCGCCAGAACATCATCGAGCGGCTCGCCGGCATCCAGGGCGTCGAGGCAGAGGATCAGCTTGAGTTCGAGTTCGGTATCCATCACTCCCCTATCCCTGGAGCCATCTTACGGGTGAGCGCGGCGATCGCCCGCGCCTGAAGCTGCTTAATCGCCCCCTCGGACTTCCCCAGGGCGCGGGCCACCTCCTGGATCGGCAGCCCCTGGCCGTAGCGCATCGCCAGCACGTGCTGCTGCTCACCGGTGAGGGTTCCCACAGCGCGGCGCAGATCCTCGCGGGTGGCCGCCTGCTCGGCGACATCCTCAGGCCCAGCCTCCTGGCTGATGATCGACTCATCAAGCGGCGCGGAGGGCGCGCGGTAGTAGCGGCGGTAGTGGTCGCTCACAACATTGGACGCGACACCAAACAGCCAGCCGCGCAGGGCGCTCTGCGGCGCCTTGCGGTCGCGCAGAGCGGTGAGAAACCGAGTGAACACGTCGCTGACCAGATCCTCTGCGGTGGGGCGATCACCCACGCGGAAGGAGACATAGCGAAAGAGCGGACCATAGTAGGCATCATGGATCTGCGCAAGTGCATCAGTATCATGGGCGCGGGCGCGGCCCAGGAGCTCAGCTTCATCGACCACAGAGTGAATTCCTGCTACAAATGCGCTCATTCGAGTGGCGACACACAGTGTACTTGAAGTTTCCTCGCCCGGTGTATGCGTGTGTTGAGGTTGGGCGGCGAACCCGCCCAACCTCAACACAGAGCGGTCAGAGGCTCAGCCCCAGAGAAGCGTCATTAGTTGCCGTGGCCGCCGTTATCGTCGCCGGAGCCGTGGCCGCCATTATCGCTACCGTTGTCGTCGTTCGCGTCGCGGTTCGCGCTATCGCTGCCGCCGCCACTGCTGTCATTGGCGTCGGTGTTGCTGTTATCGCTGCCGTTGTCGTCGTTCGCGTCGCGGTTCGCGCTATCGCTGCCGTTGTCGTCATGATGCGGGCCGTCGCAGTCGCAGGTAGGGCTGGGCGTGGCCGTCGCCTCGGGCGTGGCCGTCGCCTCGGGCGTGGCCGTCGCCTCGGGCGTGGCCGTCGCCTCGGGCAAGCTCACCAGCGCGATCTCGCGGGCAATCAGGACGCCCGCCACATTCTCCACGGCGTGTACCTTCACCAGAGAGCCAAGCACAATCGCCGGGTCGATATCGGTGTGCGTGCCAATAACCACCGTCGTCCCGCCGATGACCCAGGAGGTCGCGCCCATAGACGTCACCGTGCCAGAGATCTCAACCGGCACCGGGCGCGCGGCCGGGATCGCCGTGGCCAGGGCAGGCGTGGCGGTCTCTGTGGCGGCGGTAGGGGTCGTCCACGGCATTCCCGGCTCGGCCATACGGGCGAAGGCGTGGCCGGATGATCCAAAGAGCAGCGCGCCGGACACGCTGGCGGTCAGCGCCAGAGCCTTGAGGAAGCGGGTGGCATTCATCGTTGTAGCTCCTTATGTCTATGATCGGCAAAGCAGTGACTTCACCCTGTACGTCGTGCGGCGGGCAAAAAAGTAACGGGTGGGTTTCAAACTCCGTGATCACGCCCGAGCGCACGGCAAGGTGCGCAGGGCTGTGGCAACTTCCTGGGGCTTCGCCCCAGACCCCGCTTTTGTTGGGGTTTTGGCGGCTTCGCCGCCAAAACCCCAACAAAAAAACTTGTTACCTATGAATGTTCTGCTGATCGGCTCGGGCGGCCGCGAGCACGCCCTCGCCTGGAAGATCGCACAGTCGCCACAGATTGGGAAGCTGCTGTGCGTGCCCGGCAACACCGGCACCGCCCACCACGGCCAAAACGTCCCCTTCCCGCTCGACGACTTCGCCGCGCTGATCGACCTCGCCCAGCGCGAGGCGATCGACCTGGTGGTCGTCGGGCCGGAGCAGCCGCTCGCCGATGGCATCGCCGACCGCTTCGCCGCCGCCGGGATCCCTGTGTTCGGGCCGAGCGCCGAGGCGGCGCGGCTTGAGAGCAGTAAGGCCTACGCCAAGGAGATCATGGCCGAGGCCCGCGTGCCCACCGCCGCCGCGCACGTCTTCGCCACGGCGGCGGCCGCCGCCGACTTCGTGCGCTCCAGCGGCGCCGCCTGGGTGGTGAAGGCCGATGGCCTGGCCCAGGGCAAGGGCGTGGTGGTGCCCGACAGCGTCGAGGAGACGCTGGCCGCGATCGCGCAGCTCAGCGGCGACCTGCCCGGCCAGCAGCTGCTGCTTGAGGAGCGCCTGATCGGCCGCGAGGTCTCGGTGCTCGCGCTCTGCGACGGCAGACGGCTGGTGGCGCTGCCGCCCGCCCGCGACCATAAGCGCCTGGGGGACGGCGACGTGGGGCCGAACACCGGCGGTATGGGCGTGGTGGCCCCGGTCGACGATGTGACGCCCGGGCAGCTCGACCAGATTGTGAGCTCATGCCTCCAGCCGGCGATCGACGCCATGGCCGCCAGGGGCACGCCCTTCCACGGGGTGCTCTACGCGGGGATCATGCTCACCGAGACGGGGCCGAAGGTGCTGGAGTATAACGCCCGCTTCGGCGACCCGGAGGCCCAGGCGCTGCTGCCGCTGATCGAGGGGGATCTCCTCGAGGCGCTCTACGGCTGCGCCACCGGCAACCTCCAGCCCGAGAAGCTGCGCCGCCGCAAGGGCTATGCCGTCTGCGTGGTCCTCTGCGCCGCCGGATACCCCGAGCGGCCGCGCAAGGGCGACGCGATCCGCGGGGTCGAGGCCGTCGACGACAACAAGGTGCTGATCTTCCACGCCGGGACGGCCCTCGGGGCCACCGGGCTCTGCACCGCCGGCGGGCGCGTCATCGGCGTCACCGGACTCGGCGGCACGCTGCGCCAGGCCCGCGAGCGGGCCTATGAGTCCGCCGCCGGCATCCGCTTCGAGGGCAAGCACCACCGCATGGATATCGGCAAAGAGCCGACGCCCTGATGCGATTGCAGATTGCAGATTGTAGAGTGCAGATTGCGTCCTGATAATCTGCACTCTGCAATCTGCAATCTGCAATTATGGGAGTCCGCGTGTACACTATCGCCGTGCTGATCAGCGGATCCGG
>NZ_JAIEWN010000021.1:84014-96599 GCF_019599295.1 Oscillochloris sp. ZM17-4
TCGCGAGCGGGGCCACCGACGCTCCCAGGTGTACCCAGCGCTTATTCGCGCTAACAAATTTTTACGTATCCCGGTGACATGTCATGCTGAGCGCAGCAAAGCATCTTCCAGTCGCGTGGATGGGAAGACCCTTCGCTTCGCTCAGGGTGACATGGGATCGTGATGGGACAATGAAAAAGATCCGCTTCCCGAGAGCAATAGAGCCTGCTGTAATGTCGTCTGAACATCGCTCAGCAAAAAAGGTTTGGCAAGGAATCCTGTGATAGGCGCACTGGCAAGGCGCTGATCTTCCCGGTAATAGTAGCCCGACATGATCACCAGCGCCGTAGTGGAGCTCATCGTATGGATCTGTTCGGACAGCCTGATGCCGTTCGCGTCGGGCAGAATAGCGTCAATAAATGCGACAGAGTAGTGCCGCTGGCGTACCAGTTCGAGTGCCTCCGCCCCACTGCCTGCGGTGCTAATAGAAAACCCATCGACCTGGAGCATCCGCTTAAGCGCCCAGCAGATATCGGGCTCATCATCGACGATCAGAATATATCGTAGGTTCCCCCCCATAATGGTATGCCTTTATGTTTCAGGGATCAGAGCGTGTCATGTGCCCACAGGCAGCCGTATAATAAATGTCGCGCCATGCCCCATATCGCTCATCACCTCAAGCGTCCCGTGATGCTGCTGGACAATACTATAGCTGATCGAGAGGCCCAGCCCGGTGCCTTTACCCACCGTGCGCGTGGTGAAGAAGGGGTCGAAGATCTTCGACATATACGATTCGTCGATCCCGTGGCCGCTGTCGCTGAAGCGCAGCTCGATCTGGTCATCGAGCATGCGGCTCACCACCGTCAGCTGGCCGCCCTCGGGCATAGCGTTGCAGGCATTGAGGATGAGGTTGGTGAACACCTGCTGGAGCAGCTCGGGGTTGCCGTAGATCCGCGGCACATCGGGCGAGAAGTCGCGCTGGAGCGCGACCTGTGAGACGCGCATCTGATGCCCCAGCAGCGTGAAGGTCTCCTCAAGGGTGGCGTGGATATTGAGCAGCCGGAAGCGATCCTGCGGCGGGTGGGCGAACTTCAGCAGGTGCTCGATGATCAGCGAGGCGCGCTGGGTCGAGGTGAGGATCTTCTGTGTACACTGCTGGCGGAGCTCCGCGTCCTCTGGGTGATCCTCAAGGAGCTGGGCGCTCGCCGCGATGATCGCCAGCGGGTTGCGGATCTCGTGGGCGATCCCGCCCGCCATCACGCCGAGCGAGGCCATCTTCGCCGACTGGGCCAGCTGCGCCTCAAGCCGCCGGCGCTCCGTCAGGTCACGCCCGACGGCCACCAGGGCGACCACCGCGCCCGTGTCGTCGTGCATGGCCGAGCAGTTCCATGCGACCTCCACCTGCTGCTGCGGGTTCGAGGTGATCAGGGCGATCTCAGTGGCGATACTCTCCTCGCCCTGCATCAGGAGGCGCAGCTTTGTCTCCAGCGCGCGGCGCTGGTCGGCGACGCAGAGCGAGGTGAAGGGCTTCCCGCGCACCTGGTCCGGGGTCAGGCCTGACACACGCTCCGCGGCCCGGTTCCATGTCACCACATCGCCCTGCGGGGTCATCGAGACCACTAGATCGCTCGCCCAGTCGATCACGCTGGCCAGGTAGCGCTCGGCGCGGCGGACCTCCTCACCGAGCTGCTCACGCTCGGTGATATCCTCCATGAGCAGCAGCACGTGCTCGACCTGCGCCCCGCTCTTGATCGGGATGAGCCGATAGTAGTAGGTGCGGGTGCGCAGCCCCGGCGCCCGATAGGACATCTTCTCGCCATCAAAGATGTGGCCGCTGGCGAACACGGCGCTGATCTTCACCTCGAGCTGAAGGAATCGGATGAGCACCGAGGGGAAGATCTGGCTGATCGGGCGGCCGATCGTCTGTCGCGGGTCGTGGCGGGTCTTGGTGAGGAAGTTGCGGTTCGCCGAGACGATCTGGAGCTTACGGTCGATCACCACCAGCGAGATCGGCACGCTCTCGACGATCCGGTTGATGAAGCGCTCGCTGTTGGCCAGCTCATCATAGAGGTGCGCCGTCTGGAGGGCGGCGGCCTGGCGCTCGGCGATCAGGGCGGCGAACCACAGATCCTCCGAGGTGAAGGCAGGGGAGTCGCCCTGGCGGGCAAGGTTCAGCACCCCGCTCAGCTGGTCGCCGATAACCATCGGCACGCAGAGGGCCGAGCTGATCGCGTGCTGGTGCATGTACTCGCTCAGGTGGGCGGGGACATCGGGGCCGTTGGGGAGCAGCAGTGGTCGGCGGTTGAGGGCGACCCAGCCGGCGATCCCATCGCCGAGCGCGATCGTTGTCTGCCCGACGATATCGGTGTGAATGCCGATCGCCGCCGCTATCCGCAGCTGCCGCCGCTCAGGGTCATAGCGCATCAGCGAGGCCCGGTCGGCCTGTGTCGCCTCAGCGACAACATTGAGGAGATCACGGTCCAGCGTGTCTGGGCTACGATGCGAGAGGAAGAAGTTCTGCCAGCAGTCGAAGAGCGACTCTAGAGTGGGATGCCATGTACGCGCAGGGCGCGCTGGGTTCTGTGTCGGGTTCGCGCCAGTCATCGCTGACTCTTTCGCTGGTTATGTGCAGAGGGCTATGGTATGCATATATGTGCACACATAAGCATCGACAAAGATCATCTACCGCTCATAGTAGTTACATAGAGTATAAAAGTTAATTCTTTATATGTCAATAAAATTATTACTATATTTCGTAGTCGGAAATTCATTAATCGTGCATGATCACACAAAGTCACCGCCCCTAACGCAACCCTAACAGAAGGCTTGCGCGGCACTAACGCGCATTGGGCCGATCGTCGTGTGTAATAGTATGCAGAGACACAGCATCCTCCTGGAAGCGCGTATGTGCTCAGGGATGCGGTAAGAGACAATAGAGCGTGTGAGGAAATGGCAATGACCGCACCGACAAACGCTGTTGCACCTCGGAATGCCGCTGGGCCTTCACTCGCGAAGCTGGTAAGCCACATCCCCGCCGACCGGCGCTGGCGCCGTCAGGCCGACGCGCTGATCGTGATCGGCCATCAGCTTGAGCTGATGGCCCAGGAGCAGGGCCGCACCGCGCACGTCTCGCTGGGCACACTCCGCTTCTCGCTGTTCCGCATGCACCAGGGGCGGATCAGCCAGATGGTGCCCTTCTGCCACAGCATCACGGTCTATGGCGAGGCCGATGTTGCGCCGCCCGACATCCCGGGGGTGACCTTTGTGGCGGTGCCCCATGGGGCGCCCATGAGCCAAGAGTGGTTCCTGGTGATCGACAGCCCGGGCTTCTGGGGCGCCATGATCGCCCAGGCCAGCGCAGACCGCGCCGACGGCGCCACGCGACGCTACCTCTTTGAGGGGGTGCTCACCGCCGACGAGCGCGTGGTGAGCCGGGCCGGCCTGCTGCTGAGCCTCGCCGGCGGCCGGGCCACGATCGACAGCTCTAGCCGCGACGCTACCGCGAACCGGGCGCGATGGGCGCAGGTCGCCTACGCGCTGGCCACCCACAGCGATTCCCGGCGACTCGACCTGCTCGGCTGCATCCACGATCTCCCTGAGATGCAGTCGCTGCTGGCGATGTCGCCCCAGAGCCTCAACCAGATCGCGCCGGAGGCCATTGATGTGCTGCGCCGCTACTGTGGCTCCATCGGCGAGATCCTCTACCGCGTTGAGGGCAATATGCTGGAACCCATGGCCTGGAGCTGCCCGCAGCGCCCCCCCGCGCAGCCCGTCAGCAGCGGTGTGGCTGGCCAGGCGCTGCTCCAAAACCAGCTGGCGCTGACACCTCTCCAGCCCGGCGACCCCGAGCACAGCCTGCTCAGCGAGGCGAACTCGGTGGCCGCGATCCCGCTGATCGTCTGCGGCCTACCCTGGGGCGTGCTGCTGGTTGGCCAGGAGGAGTACGACCCTGAGGCATCGCCGACGACGATCTCTGCGGTTGGGGTGGCGACACTGCTCGAGCAGATTATCGACGCAGACCCAGCGGCCCGCGCACAGGCCCCGGCTCCTGAGTCCCACTCGGCCAGCCCAAGCTTCGACATGCCCGCCGCGCCCCCCGCGCCGCCGGCCAGCCCAAGCTTCGGCATGCCCGCCGCGCCCGCCGCGCCGCCGGCCAGCCCGAGCTTCGGCATGCCCCCCGCGCCGCCGGCCAGCCCGAGCTTCCCGACACATGGCTTCCCGCCGTCCGGCCCAAGCCAGCCGCCGCCGACTGCGCCGGCACCTTACGCCAGCCCAACCCCGCCCACGGGGCAGACATCAAGCTTCGGGCTACCGGCCTGGATGCGCACCACCGCACAGCCGCAGCCGGCCCCGAGTGCCGCGCCCGCCGCGCCAAGCGCGACCCTGGCGCAGCCGGCCGACACGCAAAACCTGCGCAGCTGGCCGAACCTCCAAAGGCGGCTGCTGGGCGCGCTGGTCGCCTACGATCAGCAGGCCGCCGAGCAGGTTTGGAGCGAGACATGCGCGATCTACACGCCCGAGCAGATCTGCAATGAGCTGCTCACGCCAGTGCAGATCGCGATTGGCGATGGCTGGCATCGGGGCGAGGTGAGCGTGGCCGCCGAGCACTTTAGCAGCCGCTTCGTGCAGAGCAAGCTCCTCAACCTGTTTAACGCCTCGATGGACCACCCTGGCGGGATCAGGGCGATCGTCGCCTGCGCCCAGGGCGAGCTCCACGAGATCGGCGCGATCATGCTCAGCCTCTTCCTGCGCTGGGGCGGGTTCCAGGTGATCTACCTCGGCCAGAATGTGCCGAACTCGACCATCGAGGAGATGGTGCAGCAGCTCAACCCGCAGGTGCTGGCGCTCTCTGCGGCCACCGTCGAGGCATCTCATGGACTGATCTCGGCCAGCCAGATGATCGCGCAGATGCCGCAGCCGCGCCCGCTCCTGATGTATGGCGGCCTGGCCTTCTATAATCGGGAGGACCTGCGGGCCCGCGTCCAGAACGGCTACTACCACCAAGGGGATATCCGCCAGGTCGCGCGTGTGCTCGCGGAAAAGGTTCGCGGTGCCTGATCATATCTTGTGCCAAGCTGATGTCAGAGCAGCGCATAGAGCGCGCTGCTTAAGGCATGTTTCAAACGCACGTGACAGTTTGTCTGTGATCCGTACTGTATGATCCGTGACCTGCACGCGGCGCATCACGGATCACGCAGTACGGATCAATGTCACGCTGAAACGCCCGATTCTGAACCATGCCTAAGGCACAGGATCTGATGATCACCGAGGTGTCTAGCCGGCTCGGCGCTGCTGCGGCGAGCCAGTTCAGCGATGACACACCCGCAGAGATCGGCTGGCACATGGCCTACCTCGCCGACAGTATCGCCGCCGGCACACCTGGCCCGCTCTGTGGCTATACACAGTGGGCTCAGCGCTGGCTCTCCAGCCAGGGCATGCCAGATACGCTGCTCCGGCAAGGCTACGAGGCGCTGTCCGCCGCTATCGGAAACCACCTCCCAGAGCACGCCGCCCGCGAGGCATCATCCATCCTACAAGAGGCTCGGCGCCTGCTGTAGCAGTCGTTCCGACAGCATTTGTAGACAGCGCCCGCGCCAGGAGAAAGAACATGACCAGCGCTGTAGAAACCTTCTCGCTCCCTGCCCTGCTCGGCATGACCAAGGGCCAGGGCTGCCTGATGAGCCCAGAGCAGATTCGCGCACTCGCCACACTGCTGCTGCGCAGCCGCCCGGAAGACATGCGGGCGGGCTGCTTCCTCGGCGGCGCGCTCACCGTTGGTGGTGGCCGCACCCAAGACGATGTGGTGGTGCTGTCGTCTACGTTCGGCGTCGCGCCATTTCTGGTGATCGCTGGCCAGCAGGGGGCGATCGCCATCCTGACCTGGCCTGAGGGCGCGCAGTATCGGACCCGGGTGATCACTGATCCGGAGTATGTGGACCGTGCCGCCCTTGTGCTCGCCCAGCTCAGCGACCACGAGTACACTATGAGCGACCTCGTCGATGCCGAGGTGCAGCGGGCCTATGTGGCCAGGCTTGCGGCGACGCTGGTGGCGGAGCTGCGGCTGTCCGACGCCGACTACCGCGCGCTGATGCCCGAGGAGCAGCGCTGGCTGACGATGGCGGCGGCGATGGCGAAGCATACGGGGGTTGAGACGCTGCTGGCCCTGCCCGAGGTGCGCCAGATCTTCCACGAGCTCGGGGCGGAGCGCGCGCTGCTGGGGCAGCTCGACGCCGACCAGCGCCAGCTGACGCCGCTGGCGTCCGACGGGGGCGGGGTTCCCGCGGCCTTCGTCGTGCAGCAGGGTGTGATCGCCAGCGTGATCCGCCGCAGACGCCCAGGCAGCGCCGCGTCGGCGGCGGCCAGCGGGCTGGATGGGATCGGGGGCTGGGCCGGTAATAATGCGCTGACCGCCGTGCCGCTGCTGCGCGACGAGCGCGTCTGGGGGCTGCTAATCATCGCGAGCCCGCGGGCGATCACCGGGCCGGCCCAGGCAATGCTGCACGGGCTCGGCACCCTGCTAGAGCTTTCTCTTGAAGCGGCGCCCCAGGCCAGCGCGTCGGCCGGCAGGCCCACGCCAGGTTCCCCGGGGATGCTGATCGAGGGCAGCGCCTCGCCCACGCGCGCCCCGCTCACGCGCGCGCCGGCGGGCGCGGGGCGCCCCGCGCCGCGCAGCGAGGCCTCGCACATCATCCGTGACCTCGGGGCGCTGCTGTCGCAGCTGGGCGACGCCGTGCTGCTGGTGGACGGCAGAGGCCAGATCGCCAACTACACCCCGGCCCTCGCCCGCATGCTCGGGATGGGCGCGAGCGCGCACGGCCAGGCGCTCGTCGCGAGCGGCGGCGCATGCCTGGCGCCGCTGCTGACCGAGGCGCTGATGGAGGAGCATGTCGACGCGCGCGAGATCGAGCTGCCCGGTGGAAAGACGGCGACGGCGCGGGTGATCGCGTTCTCGCAGGGGCTCTGGGCCTTTGTGCTGAGCAGCCCCGAGAGCGGGCTGCCCGCGCCGGCGGCCGCGCCGGTTGCCGCGCCACCCGCAGAGACCAGCCCCATCCCCGAGAGCGAGCGCAATGAGAGCTTCCTGGCGAACTTCTCGAACATCATCCGCGTGCCGCTGCGCGAGCTGCGCGAGCTGATCACCCGCGTGCCGGTGGCCGGCGAGCTCAACGAGCAGCAGTCGCGCCTGATCGGCCAGGTGGTGCGGCTGAACAGCGAGCTGACGATGCTGGTGAACGACCTGCTGGCCCTCGGGCAGATCAGGCTCCAGGCCGGCGATCACCGCGCGCCGCTGCGCATCGACCTGCTGATCGAGGCCGCCGTGGGCACGCAATATGCCGAGTTCGGCCGCCGCGGCCAGCACGTGGTCACCGAGCTCCAGCCCGGCCTGCCGAGGGTGTTCGGCTCAGAGGAGGGCCTCGGGCGGGCGGTGGCCGCCCTGATCGATAACGCGATCAAGTACAGCCCGGCCGGGGCGCACATCCGGGTCGTCGCGCGCCACGAGGGCGGCGATCTCGTCGTCAGCATCGCAGATAACGGCCTCGGGCTCCGCCCCGACGAGCTGGCACAGATCTTCGACCCATTCTACCGGGCCGAGACCACCGGGCATCTGGGGATCTCGGGGCGCGGGCTGGGGCTCACCATCGCGAAGGCGGTGATCGAGCAGCACGACGGGAAGATCTGGGCCGAGGGGACGCCCGGCAAGGGCTGCACATTCAGCTTCCGCCTGCCTGTGGCCGAGACGGCCTAGCATCTACAGCTCCCAACAGGGATTCCGTAGCAACGCCACCGCAGATGTCCGGCTCCAGAAGAGCAACGCAGACAAGGACACATCTATGCGCTACAGTATCCTGATTGTGGAGGAAGATGACACGCGCCGCAACGCATGGTCGGAGGCGCTGCTCAACGCGGCCGCCGCGCAGGAGATCGCCCTGGTGGTGACGGCGGCCCGCTCGGCGACAGCGGCGCAGTTCCACGCCGGGCACCGGCAGTTCCATCTGCTGGTGGCATCGCTGGCCGACGACGGCGTTGGCCTGGCTGGGCGGCTGCGCGCGCGCAATGCGCGCCTGCGCGTCTTGCTGCTTCACCCGCCCGAGATACTAGAGGAGCAGCTGCGCGACGCCCGCTGGCTTGGCCACGCCCTGGAGATCTACCCCGAGGAGCCGGCCGCGCTCGTCCAGGCGGTGGGCAGCGCGCTCGGGCTGCCGCTGGCCGATGACCTTGAGTCCAAGGGTCGGCCAGCCGCCACCCTCGGCGATGTCCAGGTGCTCCTCGATGTGCTACGCTGGCAGACGAAGGCCCAGCTAGTGATCTACACCGACTATATCGGCAACATGATCGCCAACCGCGGAGACTCGGCCAACCTCGACCTGGGCGCGATCAGCTCGCTGATCGCGGGGAGCTTCGTCAACTCGTTCGAGCTCGGGAAGGCCCTGCGCGACCCGCACACGCGGCACCTGAGCGTCCTTGAGGGGCAACACTTCGATGTCTTCGCCACAAACGCGGGAAACTATCGACTGCTCGCGCTCATCTTCGATAAGGAGTTTGTTAGCCCGAAGCTCGGCTACGCCTGGCTCCAGCTCAAACGTAGCGCCGATCAGCTGAGCCAGATGCGGATTGTCGAGGGCGATGTCGGTGAGGTCATCACCGCTGAGCTGACCGCATCCCTCAACGACGAATTCGACCGACTCTTTCGTGGCGATCTTCTTGAGGCGCAAGACGACACCAATGACCCACAGAGCCGGTATTCCTAGGAGGACGCGATGTCACGCTCGCAGCTTGTACTCTCTGCAAGTCAGCTTCAAGAGCTGAGGCAGCTGCTGGCACAGTTCAGCCAGCAGGTTGATGTGCGCTTCGCATTTCTGGGCGATCTGAGCGGCCTAGATATTGTCAGCTGGGATGGCCGCAGTGAGACAGATGTCGGCAGCGTAGCAGCTCTGGCGGCTGGCGATATGATGGCGACCCTGGAGGTCGGCCGCCTGCTGGGCGGGAAGCGCGCCTGTAACCTGATCGTGCAGGAGCACGACGACCTGACGATCCTGATCTCGCGGGTCGGCGAGGGCCTGCTGCTGCTGCTGGCCACCGCCCGCGATGTCCCCCTGGGCTGGTCGCGCCTGGCGATGAAGCGGTCAACCGACCGCATTCTGGCGATCGTCGGCAGCGCGGCCATGGTCCCCCCTCCCGATGCGATCTCCGAAGACTTCGAGCGCTCGTTTGCCGCGCAGCTCGATAACATCTGGTGATACTGCGAGGCTGCCATGTTTATTAACTGGGCGCTGGGCGAGCTCAACCTTAAAATCGTCTACTACGGGGCGGCGCTGAGCGGGAAGACGACAAATCTCCAATACATCCACGCGCGCACCCCGGCCAACCTGCGCGGGCGGCTGATCTCGCTCAAGACTCAGCAGGAGCGCACGCTGCTCTTCGACTTCCTCCAGCTCGAAATGGGGAAGGTCAATAACCTCAAGCCGAAATTTAAGCTCTACACCGTCCCAGGGCAGGTGTACTATGCGGCGAGCCGCCGCCTGATCCTCCAGGGCACCGATGGGGTTGTCTTCGTAGTAGACTCACAGGCAGGCCGGATGGCTGAGAACCAGGAGTCTTGGTATACCATGGAAGAGCACCTGATCGAGCTCGGGCACGACATTAGCACATTTCCGATCATTGTGCAGTTTAATAAGCGCGACTTGCCACACATTATGTCTATACCTGAGCTACGCCGCCAGCTCGACATCCAGAAGCGCCCCTGCTATGAGGCGTCGGCCCTGCGCGGGAACGGCGTGTTCGACACGCTGAAGGCGGCGATGAACTCGGTGGTGGTTCAGGTGCGCCGGACGATCTGACAAGTCGGCAAGATGTGATATCGACCTGCCAAAGTAGAAACGAGGTGTAGGATGCACCAGGCGACACCGATTACCGAGAGCCTTCAAGCCGCCACCTACGACCAGAATGTGCGGATCGGACAGCTGCTCTTCTTCCAGGCGGCCGCCGACCGGCAGCTCGCCCCGGCGAGCTACATCGCCCTGCTGCGCGGGCTGACCACCATCTACGACGCCTTCGAGGCCGCCATCGGACACACGGGCGACCAGGCGCTCTACGCGATCTGGGGGCGCGATCTGCACAAGCAGCCGCTGCTCCAGCAGGACGCCGCCGCCATCAACCCCGCCCACGCGCGCAGCGTGCCGGCCGCCGAGCTCTGCGCCGAGGTGCTGGCCGAGCACCTGCGGATGCGCTCGGCCCTCGCACCGCGCTCGCTGCTGGGCAGCGCCTACGCCCTCGCGACATGGTATATGGGCGGGGCCACGATCTGCGAGCAGGTGACGACGGCCATGCAGCTTGGCGGCGGGGCCGGCGCGAGCTACCTGGCGAGCTTCGACAGCTGGGGGCAGGCGCACTGGCCGCAGTTCGCCGCGGGCCTGAACGCCACCCCGCTCGACCCTGAGGCGCACCAGCAGGCGGTGATCGCGGCCCGCGAGGTGCTCGACGGGATCGAGCAGCTGATCTATCTGCTGCACCCGCTGAACGAGAACCCGACGAGCGAGATGGTGACGCTGCTGAACCCGCTGGCCGGCAACCACCCGATCGCCGGGGATCTCGTCGAGATCAAGGCGATGCTGCGGGCGCACGAGCGCATGGCGGAGATGTTCCCCTACATGGAGATCCGCTACGGCATGAAGGGCCGTAAGTTCTCGTGGAGCGACGGCGGCTGGCTGGTGTCGCTCACCTCTGAGGATCAGGCGAGCGTGAACCATAATGTCCAGTGGCTCACACACCTGCTCGCGCGGCGCGGCATGCCCCAGTGGTTCATGGAGTGTCACCTCCAGATGCTCCACGAGGAGCTCGTGAGGGTGCGGCCCGACAGGCGCGGCAGCTACGCGACGATCGCCGAGGCCGCGCGGGTGCTCGCCGAGGAGCGCCGGGCCACGGTGAGCGATGAGGCCCTCGTGGGGCTGGACAACGCCTTCTACGAGCGCGTCGGGCCTGAGTGGCGCGCGTGGATGCCGAACTGCGGCGGCCTGCTGGCGTCGGCAGTCGCTGATGATCAGGCGGGGGTTCCTCACGCCCTCGAAGCGATTGAGGGGTGGATGACCGACCCGGCCCGCTTCCCTGAGGCGTGGGTCGCGGCGGCGCACGAGGTCATCCGCCGGGCGCGCAGCGGTGGAGCCTAGCCTCCTATCTTTTGTTGGGCTTGGGCGGCTTTGCCGCCCAAGCCCAACAAAAAAATTGTTAGCGCGCATAAGCCTTGGGTTGCGCTGCACCGCATTCGGCGGGCGCAGGAGCGGGGATATCATGATTCTTCAGGGCAGCTTTGCGCTGATGAGCCCGGCGGCGCTGATCCAGACGCTCTGCCAGGAGCAGCGGACGGTGACGATCAGGGCCAGCCGCGCCGGTTCGAAGGCCGAGGTCTGGGTGATGGACGGGATCATTGTGGGTGCCCGCTGCGACGAGCACACAGACGAGGAGGCGATCTACCGCATGGCCCAGTGGCCTGACGGGGTGTTCACGGTGTCGGCGGGGGCCGCCAACGCGCCGGAGACGATGGCGGCCGACGCGGAGACGCTGCTCCTGGAGGCGGCGCGCCAGCGCGATGAGGGCGACCTGCCCGCGCCGACGCCGCAGGCCGCCGCCACCGGACTCGACCGGATTCTATCCGCGTGCCCGGCGCTGAAGGGCGGGACTCTTGTGCGGACTGACGGCGCGACGATCTCGATGGGCATGCCGGAGACATCCCCACTGGTGGCGGCGAGCCTGTCATCTGTGGGCGCGGCGCTCGATGCGCCCCCCGGCATTGTGGCGTATATCGGCCACGGCCACCGCCTGCTGCTGACGCGCAGCGGCGCCGGGCATATGCTGCTGGCGTCCGTGCGCCAGGGGGAGAGCCTGGGCGAGGCCGGCGCCCAGATCGAGCGCGCCTTCAGCGCCTCGGTGTGAGGCAGCGGCCTCGCCGGAACACGCGGCGAGAGACAAGACGCGGGGGCGCTGCGAGCATGGCTCGCAGCGCCCCCGCGTCTTTGCATGCCCTAGTGCGCTTTCAGCGCAGGGGTTAGGAGTTGGGAGTCGGGGGTTGGGTGCTGCAACGCGCGAGCGCCCTGCCTCGTGCCCAACAAGGTCGCTTGAAACTACACTAGCGGATCACCTGCGGCAGAAATACCACCGTCGTGCTGGCGAGGCCGTGCTCCGTGAGCGCGAACGGGCCCTCCTCGTGGGTCACGCCGTCGGCGGCGACCTCCTGGAGCCAGTAGGTCGCCGACGACCCTGACAGCGCGCCGGCGTCGAGCCAGCTATAGCTGGCGCCGGCGCCGCCCCAGCCGCGGGCAACCAGCAGCGTGGGGGTGATGCGCGTCGCGCCGACCCGGCTGCCGTCAGCGCTACGGTACAGATGGAAGCCGACTGTGGCGATCTCCGAGCCCGTCTCCCATCGGATCAGCGCCCCGCCGGGTACGGCCCGCGCCGCAAACGACAGGAGCGTGATCGCCGCGGGCGGCGCGCTCGTCGTCCCCGAGTTGTTCAGGGGCGTCGGGTCCACGCCGTGGGTGCCGTCATCTGAGATGTGCGCGGTATTGTTGATATGGGTGATCCCGGTGGGCAGCGGCGTATCGACGCGGGCGACGA
>NZ_JAIEWN010000021.1:96699-100677 GCF_019599295.1 Oscillochloris sp. ZM17-4
CAGAGGTGTGGCCGTGCGCTTCGCGATCCCGCTGTTTGTGGTGCTGTTCCTACTCGCGGCCATCGCCCTCTCGACGGGGAGGGAGACGGCGCGCCTCGCGCCGCCCAGCGCCCTCGGCGCCCCCGCCCCCGCCCCCGCGCTCAGCGGCGGGGCCGCCCCGCAGGCTGAGGCGTCGCCGCCGGCCACGCCCGCGCCGGCCGCGCCCGCCTTCGCCCCCGCCCCCGCCGGGCAGCGCCCCTACGTGCCCATCCTGATGTACCACTATGTGCGGACGGTGGACCCCGGCGTCGACCCGCTCGGCTACGGCCTCTCGGTCACGCCCGCCCAGCTCGCCGCCCAGCTCGACTGGCTGCGCCGCGCGGGCTACGACACGGTGCAGATGTCGGCCCTGGCCGGCTGCATCCGCGGCGAGTCGCCCTGCCCCGCCCGCGCCGTGGCCCTCACCTTCGACGACGGCTACATGGACGCCTACACCGACGCCTTCCCCCTGCTCCAGCAGTACGGCGTCACCGCCACCTTCTACATCGTCAGCGGCTTTGTCGGCCACGACGCCTACATGGGCTGGGGCGAGATCCGCGCCCTGCGCGACGCCGGCATGGAGATCGGCGCCCACAGCATCAGCCACATCGACCTGACCACGCTCAGCCACGATGAGAACGTGGACCAGATCGGCCGCTCCGGGGCCGAGATCGCCGCCCAGCTCGGCGCGCCCGTGCGCAGCTTCTGCTACCCCGCCGGCCAGTTCAACGCCGAGATCGCCGCGATCACCCGCGAGCGCGGCTACACCAGCGCCACCACCACCATCCAGCAGGGCCCGCAGGACGACCCCTTCGCCCTGCCGCGCCTGCGTATCTATGGCGATATGTCCCAGGACGGCTTCCAGGCGACGGTGGCGGCATACCTGCCGTAGGAGGGCGCGCGCGCTGAGGGTGTGGGAGAGCGCAGCTCTCCCACAAAAAACTGGTTAGCGCGAATAAGCGCTGGGTCAAGCCCCACCGGCTGGCGACTGACGTCGCGCCGGAGCGGCGCTGCGCGCCGGGCGTCGGCCTGCGCCGACGCCGCCCGCGTAGGCGGGCGGTTGGCCGGAGGCCCCCACGCTGCGACGTCAGTCGCCAGCTGAGGCACCGACGCTCACAGGTTCACCCAGGGCTTAGTCGCGCTAACATGCTCTTATGAGAGGGCACAGGGCCGCGCCTACGGCGCCGATGTCGCCGTAGGCGCCGATGTCGCTGTGGGCGTGTTCGTCTCCAGGGGGACGGGCGTGGGGACGATGCAGGTGATGAAGAGCAGCACCTGGCGGGTGGCGCGGACCTCGACGGTGAGCGGGTAGCGGCCGGGCTGCTCGCGGAAGCGGCCCAGCAGGATCGAGAAGCGCCCGGCATCGTCGGTCAGGCCGCCGCCGACGGGGCGGCCGTCAAAGTAGACCACCAGGGGGGCCTTCGGCGGGCCAGTGCCGGTGAGGGTGAGGGTGCCGTTGACCTCGCAGAGCGCCTGGCTGGTGGGCGTGGGCGTGATCGTGGGCGTGGCCGAGGGCACCGTCGGCGTGGGCGGCTCGGTGGGCGCCAGAGTGGGGGGCGGGATGGGGGTTGGCGGCACGGGCGTAAGCGTCGGCACCGGCGTGGGCGTATTGGTGGGGGTCGGCGAGGGCGCGATCAGGCTGACATTGATCGAGTCGCTGTCGCGGCCGAGCACCTGGTTGCGGGCCAGCAGCTCGATCAGCGGCGGCGACTGGTAGCCCGGCAGGATGTGGCTCGTCTCGCCTGTCTGTAGCGGCACCGGCGTCTGGTTCACGTGCAGCTCCAGGATCGGGCCGTTGGTCACATTCCACTTGACGGCGAAGGGGTTGCCGGCGACCGGCACCGGCGGCACCGTCGAGAGGGTGATGATCTTCGGCAGGGAGAGGAACCAGGCCAGGAGCAGGCCGAGCAGCAGCAGCAGCAGCAGCAGCAGCAGCAGCCAGCGCGGGAAGAAGACGAGCTGGGCGAGCTGGGCCGAGCTGCTGTGGGTCTCGCCCTGGCCTGTAGGCTTGGCCAGCACCGAGAAGCGGTGCTGCACCGGCTGGCCGAACCAGCGCTTCTGGTTGGGGCGAACCTGGAGGTCGGTGCGCCCGACAGCGCCCGGCGCCAGGGTCATCCGCTCCTCGTTGAACAGGAAGCCGAGCGCCTCCTCATCGTCAGCGGCGCTCAGGTTGTAGGTCGCCGGGGCGTTGCCCTGGTTGTTGACCTGCACGCGGTAGAGGCCCTTGAGCAGGCGGCTGCGCTTCTTCGGGCGCAGGTCGAAGCTGCTGCTGGCGAAGGGCAGCACGGTCCAGAGGGCGTCGGCCGTGTTTGACTCGCGGGGGTTCTCGCGCGAGCGGGCCCGGATGGTCACCGGGTACTCGCCGGCGTGGCTCTCGGGCACCTGGGGCACGAGGATGTTCAGGGTGACGAGGTCTTTGGCGCCGGGGTTGAGCTGCACCTGCGGGGCCTGCCCAACGATCCACGACTCGGACACGCCCTCGGCGACAACCTTGAAGTGGTCGACGATCGACCCGAGGTTGACCAGGGTCATGCGGAAGGTGGCGGGGCGGCCGGGGGTGAGCGTCAGGCTCTCCTGGTCGAGGATGATCCCGATCCGGTCGGTGAGCACCTCGGCGGGCGCCGCGTCCGCCGGGGCGGCGGGGGCGATGCTCGGGTCGGGCGGGATGCTGATGACGTTGCCGCTGGCGACGGCCGCACCGCCGGCGGGGGGCAGCGCGATCACCACGGGCGCGGGGCCGTCAGGCGCTGGGTTGAAGGCGTTGGATGTGCTCGCCGGCGCGGCGGCAGCGGCGCTGCCTACGGGCACCGGCTCGACGCGCAGCCAGAACGTCCCCAGGCGCATCGGCTCGTCCCAGCTCCAGACGCGCGTCTCACGCGGGCGCATGGCGGCGTCGCCGATGATCACCGTCGCGCTCGTCGCCAGGCTGGTGACGAGGATGGCGCTGCCGTCCCAGTCCATCTCCAGGTGCGAGGGCTCGATCTCCTCGCCGTCGAGGACGATCGCGTTGCGCGGGTCGCGGCCGACAGTCAGCCCATCGCCGGTGAGGTCGCGGGCGACGAGGGCGCGGCCATACTGGTCGAGGGCCTGCACGCGGGGGATCACCGGGCCGGCCGGGCGGGCGGCGCCGGCGGCACCGCCCGCCGGCCGCGGGGCGAAGCTGAGCGTCGGGGCCATCGCCGGGCTGCGCAGCAGATCCTGGAGTGCCGTGGCCAGGTCGGACGCGTCGGGGAAGCGGTCGACCGGCGACTTGGCGAGGCAGCGCAGGATGATCGCCTCCAGGTTGGCCGGGATCTCGGGGATCATGTCGCGCGGCGGCACGGGCGCGGTGTAGACGTGGCGGAACACGGCGGCGTCGAGGGTCTTGGCCTCGAAGGGGACGCTGCCGGTGGCCATCTCGTAGAGGATCACGCCGAGGGCGTACTGGTCGCTGCGCCCGTCGAGCTCCTGGCCCCGGCAGCGCTCGGGCGAGAGGGCGTAGATCAGCGAGTCGCCCCAGACATCGTCCAGGGCGCCCTCCTGCTCCATCAGCAGGGCGGCCAGGCCGAAGTCGGTCACCTTGAGCGTGTAGCCGCTCTGACCGTCGGCGCGGCGGGCGAGGACGAGGTTGTTGGGCTTAACGCTGCTGTGGATGAAGCCCTGCCTATGGCCGAACGACAGCGCCTCGGCGGCCTGGCGCGCAAGGTCGAGGGCCATCGTCAGCGACCAGCCGGCGCTGCCGCGGCGCTGCATAAAGTTGCGCAGGGTGCCGTCGGGAAGCCACTCCAGCGCCACGTAGCAGAGCCCGGCATCCTCACCGATCGCCTCAATCTCCACGATATGGGCGTGGCGCAGGTCTCTGATCGTCTCCTTGCGCTCGTGAAACCGCCGCCGGAACCCATCGTCCTGGGTCAGGCTGGGGCTCATGATCTTCAGGGCGCGCGGGCCGTCGGCCCCCTGGCGGCGGGCCTGGTAGACCGG
>NZ_JAIEWN010000022.1:0-7482 GCF_019599295.1 Oscillochloris sp. ZM17-4
TTTGCCGGCCGCGCGGTCAACATCCACCCTGCCCTGCTGCCGGCCTGCCCGGCGAGTACGACCGCAACTTCCGCCTGGACGCCGCCGACGGCGCGCAGTATGTGCACAAGGTGGTCCACCCCGACCGCCCGGAGGACGAGATCGACTTGCAGGTGCGGGGGCTGCTGCATGTGCAGGGGGTTGGGGGCTGGGGGCTGGGGGCTGGAGATCACACACCAACCCCTCCCTCCCAACTCCCAACCCCCACGGTCATCCCCGCGCTCGATGGGCAGCTCCTGGCCCGGCGGCAGGTCGGCGGCGAGGAGCGGTTGGTCTGGATGCTCAGCTACCTGCCGGGCACGGTGCTGGCCGAGGTTCGCCCGCATCACCCCGCGCTGCTGCGCGACCTCGGGCGCTGGCTGGGCTCGCTCGCCGTGGGCCTATCCGGCTTCGACCACCCGCTGGCCGAGCGGCCCTACAAGTGGGATCTGGCCCAGGCTGGCTGGATTGGCTCTTCTATTGACATAATTGACGACGAGGAAGATCGCGCGCTGGTCGCCGGGATCTACCGGGAGCTGGTCGCCGAGACCCTGCCGGCCCTGGCGCGCACCCGCCGCCAGGCCATCCACGGCGACGCCAACGACTACAATGTGATCGTGGATACCTCGGGCGGCTACCCCTACCGGGTGGCCGGGGTGATCGACTTCGGCGACCTGATCCGCTCGCACCTGGCCTGCGATGTGGCGGTGGCCTGCGCCTACGCCATCCTCGGCAAGGCCGACCCGCTGCCCGCCGCCGCCGAGCTGGTCGCCGGCTACCACCAGTCCTGCCCGCTGACCGAGGATGAGCTGGGGCTGATCTTCCCGCTGCTGCGGGCGCGTCTGGCGGTGAGCGTGGTCAACTCGGCCATGCGCAAGGCTGAGGAGCCGGGCGACCCCTACCTCACGATCAGCGAGGCTCCGGCCTGGGCGGCGCTGCGCCGCCTGGAGGGAGTCAGCCCGCGCCTGGCCCACTACCTGCTGCGCGCGGCCTGCGGCATGCCGGCGGTGCCCCACACGGCGCGAGTAGAGGCCTTCCTGCGCGAGTCGGCCCCCTTCGCCCCGGTGCTCGGCTTCGACCTGGGCGGCGACATATGCCTGCCCCTCGACCTGAGCGTCGGCAGCCCCATGCTCGGCGCCGACCCGGCCAGCTGCGCGCGGCCCCGGCTCACCCAGATCATCGACGCCGCCCTGGCCGAGGCCGGCGCGCGGGTCGGTGTCGGCGGCTACAACGAGCCGAGGATGCTCTACAGCAACGAGCTGTTCGCCGGGGATGCTGGAAGCCCCCCAACCCCCAACCCCCAACCTCCAACCCCCAACCCCCTCGCAGAGCGACGCACCATCCACCTCGGCGTGGACCTCTGGGTTGCGGCGGGGACGCCGGTGTGCGCGCCGCTGGACGGCGTGGTGCATATCGTGGCCGAGAACGCCGCGCCGCTGGACTACGGCCCGCTGCTCATCCTGCGCCACCAGACGTCCGAGGGCGATAGCTTCTACACGCTCTACGGCCACCTCGCCGGCGACGCCCTGGACATGCGGGTCGGCCAGGATGTGCGGGCCGGCCAGCAGATCGCCAGCGTCGGCCCGCCGCCGCGCAACGGCGACTGGCCGCCACACCTGCACCTCCAGATCATCACCGACCTGCTCGGGCGCGACGCCGACTTCCCCGGCGTGGCCCTGGCCAGCCAGCGCGCCACCTGGCTCAGCCTCTCGCCCGACCCGACCGTGCTGCTGGATCTGCCCAAAAACCTGCTGCCGCCGCCGCCGCCGAGCTATGGCGAGACCCTGGCGACCCGCCGGGCGCGGCTGGGCGGCAACCTGAGCCTGTCCTACCGCGAGCCGCTGAAGATCGTGCGCGGCTGGCGTCAGTACCTCTACGACGAGACCGGGCGGGCCTACCTGGACATGTACAACAACGTGCCGCACGTCGGCCACAGCCACCCGCGCGTGGTGCGCGCCGTGCAGGGGCAGGTCGGCCTGCTCACCACCAACACGCGCTACCTGCACGACACGATCAACCGCTACGCCGAGCGCCTGTGCGCCCTGCTGCCCGCGCCGCTGGAGGTCTGCTACTTTCTGAACTCGGCCAGCGAGGCCAACGAGCTGGCCCTGCGCCTTGCCCGCGCCCACACCTACCGGTACGATATGATCGTCATGGACACGGCCTACCACGGCCACACCACCGCCCTGATCGACATCAGCCCCTACAAGTTCAACGGCCCCGGCGGCGAGGGGCCGCGGCCCTGGGTGCATGTGGCCCCGGTGCCCGACGACTACCGCGGGCCGTTTCGGCGCGACGACCCCGCGCGCGGGGCGAGGTACGCCGCGTCGGTGGGGGCGATCATTGCGCGCATGGCGGCGGAGGGCCGGGGGCCGGCCGGCTTCATCGCCGAGTCACTGCCCAGCGTGGGCGGCCAGATCGTGCCGCCGCCCGGCTACCTTGCGGCGGTGTATAACTATGTGCGGGCGGCGGGCGGGGTCTGTATCGCCGACGAGGTGCAGGTCGGCTTCGGCCGGCTGGGCGCGCACTTCTGGGGCTTCGCGATGCAGGGCGTGGTGCCCGACATCGTGGTGCTGGGCAAGCCGATCGGCAACGGCCAGCCGCTGGGCGCGGTGGTGACCACGCGGGCCATCGCCGACTCCTTCGACAACGGCATGGAGTTCTTCAGCACCTTCGGCGGCAACCCGGTCTCCTGCGCGGCCGGCCTGGCCGTGCTCGATGTGCTCAGAGATGAGAACCTGCCGGACAACGCCGCCGCCGTGGGCCAGCAGATCCTCGATGGCCTGACGGCGCTGATGGAGCGGCACCCGGCGATTGGCGACGTGCGCGGGGTGGGCCTGTTCCTCGGCCTAGAGCTGGTGCGCGACCGGGAGAGCCGCGAGCCCGCGCCGGAGATCGCCTCCTACCTGGTGAACCGCCTGCGCGAGCGCGGCATCCTTGCGGGGACGGACGGGCCGTATCATAATGTGATCAAGCTCCGCCCCTCGATGATCTTCAGCCCGGAGGACGCGGATCTGTTCCTGGAGGTATTTGCGGATATTTGGTAGGGGCGCAGCAGTCGCCCCAGGGGAAATAACGGAACATCCGGGGGCCGGGTAGGGCCGAAGCAGTCGCCCCTGATCAATGAGGTGGATGGGATGAATCAGGTGCGACTGCTTCGGCCTTACATAGGAGCCACACCATGCCCTACCGCGTCACCCACACCATCCAGAACGGGATCGAGCGGGTCGTCTACACGCCGGAGGTGCGCCGCTTCGCCACGCCGATCGTCATGCAGCACGGCATGTGGCACGGGGCGTGGTGCTGGCAGGAGTGGCAGGCCCTGCTGGCCGAGTGGGGCTGGGAGAGCCACGCCCACAGCCTGCCCGGCCACGGCCGCTCGCCCGAGCGCCGGCCCATCCGCTGGTGTACGCTCCAGTACTACTACGAGTTCCTCAACGACGAGGTGCGGCGCATGGCGCGCCCGCCGGTGTTGATGGGCCATAGCATGGGCGGCGCGCTGACCCAGTGGTTCCTCAAGTACGGCCCGACCCTGCCCGCCGCCGTGCTGGTGGCCCCCTGGTCATCCCACAGTATGCAGACCCTCACGACATTTGAGACGATCTGGCGGCTCGACCCGCTCGGGCTGGCGCTCATGTTCCTCACGCTCTCGGCCAACCCGATGACCCGCAGCCCAAGGCACGCGGCGGCATGCTTTACCAGCGCGGGCGCGATCATGTCGCCCCACGAGCTGCACGCCCGGCTCGGCCCCGAGTCGGCCCTGGTGCTGCTCCAGTACCAGCCGCCCTGGTGGCGTCCGGCCAGGCCCGAGGATGTGAAGACCCCGCTGCTCTGGCTGGCCGGCGCAGCCGACGCCGTCATCCCTGAGCCGATGGAGCGGCGCTCGGCCGCATACTACGGCGCCGACTATGTGGTCATCCCCGAGGCCGGCCACGACCTGATGCTGGAGAAGAGCTACGCCGCGACGGTGCGCGGCATCCACGAGTGGCTGGCGGGACGGGTGGAGTAGCATGGAGGAGCGGCGATGCTAGGCGGCGACGAGCGGCTGTACGTGGGATCAGACGACGGGCTGTGGATCTTTTGCGGCGATGCGGGCGGGCTGCTGCTGGCCGGCCGGGCGCTGGAGGGCGCGGCGGTGCTGGCGCTGACGCTGGTGGGCGGGACGTTCCTGCTGGTCGGGCTGGGCGATGGGACGGCCCGCGAGAGCTTCGATGGCGGGCAGAGCTGGCTGGCGACAGGCGCGCCCGCGCCGGAGCCGATCGGGCTGCGCGCGGCCACCTCCGCCGGCCCGCTGGCGCTGGCTAACCCTCGCCTGCGCGGGGCCACCGCCTACGCCCGGCTGGGCGGGAATCCGCCGGCGCTGCTCGGCGCGGGGGCCGGCGGCATGCAGATCTTCCGCAGCGAGGACGCCGGCATCCACTGGGAGCCGGCGCACATGGAGATCATGCTCGGCGGGCCGATCACGGCCCTGATCCCGGCCACCTCCCTCGGCGCGGCCTGGGCCGGCGCCGCCGATGGGTCGATCCTGCGCGGCGTCGATGGCGGGCGGCTCTGGCAGGTCGCGGGCCGGGCCGGCGCGGCCGTGCGCTGCCTGGCGACGGGGTGAGCCGATGCCAGGCAGCGCGAGCGGCGCGCCTACATCGCCATCTCGATGGCCTCGTAGACCGAGATCTGGCCGCCGTCCTTGAGGATCGGGCAGCCCTTGGCCATCGTCACCGCAGCGTCCATCGTGTCCGCGCTGATGATCGTGTAGCCGCTCGCCGGCGTCCCGTTTGCCCCGTCGCTGACCGCCCCGTCGCTGGCGATGCTCCTCGCCATCGGCGAGAGCGGGTTCCCGCCATCCATAACCGCGCTGCCGAGCCCCTCGTACCATACGCCCCATGCCTGCATCACCGCCGCCTGCTCCGCCTCCGTCTCGGGCATGCCGCCGCCGTTGAAGATCAGGACATACTTCGCCATGAGTGGATCCTCCTGATGAGATCTCTATCACATACCTGATGGATATGTGTATTATAGCACGTAAGTTCGTATTCGCAATAGGCCTATGGATGGAGAACCGCGATGCCGCGACCTGACGTGAGCGAGGAGCGCCGCGCCCAGATCCTCGACGCCGCCCTGCGCGTCTTCGCCCGCCAGGGGCTCTACGAGACGCGCATGGACGACATTGTGGCCGAGTCGGGCCTGAGCAAGGGCGCGCTCTACTGGTACTTCAAGAGCAAGGACGCGATCATCACCGCCATCCTGGAGCAGCTCTTCGCCGGCTCGATGGGCGGGCTGGGCGCGCTCGCCGAGTCCACGGAGCCGGCCGACGCATGCCTGGCCGCCCTGGCCGCCGGCATCGCCGAGGATATCGCCGCCACCGCGCAGCTGCGCCCGGTGCTGTTTGAGTTCTACGCGATCGCTGGGCGGGACGAGGGCGTGCGCCAGTTCCTCAAAGGCTACTACGACACATTCCTCGCCGCCATCGAGGCTACCGTGCGCCGGGGCGTGGCCGAGGGCACCTTCCGGCCCATCGACAGCGCCGCCGCCGCCGCCGTGATCGTCGCCGCCTTCGAGGGTCTGCTGCTGCTCCAGATCATCGACCCCGCCCCCGGCGATCTCGGCCCGCGCTTCGTCGCCGCTGCCGAGCTGCTCTTCGCTGGGATGCGGGTATGATGGTGTGGGTATAATAGGCAGCACTGGCAGCTTAAAGAGGCACGTACTATGACATCTCAGCACAGGGGCAAGATCACATCCTGGAAGGACGACAAGGGCTTCGGCTTCATCACCCCCGCCGAGGGCGGCAGGGATGTCTTCGTGCATATCAGCGCCCTCCCCGACGGGCTGCGCTGCCCGCCGCAGCATGCCGATCTCACCTACATACTTGGCTACGACGACCAGCAGCGCCCGCGCGCGGTCGCGGTCCGCTTCGACCGTGACCCGGTCACGATGCCGGTCCTCCCAGCGCTCCTCGCCGGCCTCTTCTTCCTTGGGCTGGCGGCAGAGATCCTGGCGACGCACACCTCGGTTGTCCCATTTGTGCTATATGCCGCCGTCAGCGGATTCACGTTCAGGGCCTATGGGGTCGACAAGGCCATCGCGGTGCGCAACGAGCGGCTCGCGCCCGGCGCCCGGAGGGAGCGGCGCACGCCTGAGTCCACCCTCCACACGCTGGAGCTGATCGGCGGCTGGCCAGGCGCCCTGGTCGCCCAGTGGTACTACCGCCACAAAAACCGCAAGCCCGCGTACCAGGTGGCCTACTGGCTGGTTGTGGTTTTGAACTTGCTCGCTTTGGTAGGCTACTTCCTCGTGCGACTGCTGCTCGTATAGCCCCCGCATCCCCCTCCTGCGTCGTGTGGTAGACTACAGAGAGCAAACACACGATATAGGAGTACCCTCTATGAGCGAGGATCTGCGCGCGGAGCTGACCCGGCTCACCTGCGACCTTGTCCGTATCGAGTCGATCGCCGACCGGCCCGGGGATCTGGCCGCGGCGATCGACTACATCGCCGCCTACCTGTCAGACATCCCCGGCATCTTCGTCGAGCGCTCGGAGGCCGAGGGCAAGCCGGCGATCGTCGTCACCCTGCGCGAGACCCGCTCGCCCGCCCTGATGATCAACGGCCACGTGGATGTGGTGGTGGGCCACCCCGCCCAGTTCGCGCCCGAGATCCGCGATGGCCGCATCTACGCGCGCGGCTCGCAGGATATGAAGGGCAGCGCGGCGGTGATGCTGCGCCTGATCAAGGATCTGGCCGCCCGCCCCGAGCGCCCCGACGTGGGCTTCCAGTTCGTCGCCGACGAGGAGATCGGCGGGGCCAACGGCACCGGTCGCCTGCTGGATGAGGGCTGGCGCTGCGGCTTCATGCTCTGCCTGGAGCCCACCGACCTGGGCGTGCTCTACGAGCACAAGGGCGGCATGTGGGTCGAGCTGCGCATCCCCGGCGCGCCCGCCCACGGCTCGCGCCCCTGGGCCGGGGTCAACCCCGTCTACCCCATGGCCGCCGGCATCGCCGAGCTTGAGCGGCGCTTCCCGGTGCCCTCCCCCGACGAGTGGCGCACCACCGTCTCGCCGACGGCCATCCAGGTCGGCGGCGGCTCGCGCAACCAGATCCCCGGCTCGGCCACGATCACCTTCGACTGCCGCTTCATCGCCGAGGATAGCCCCGAGTCGATCAGCGCGGCCATCCGCGCCTGCTTCCCCGGCGCCGAGGTGCTGGTGGATCGCTCGGGCGCGGGGCTGCGCACCGACCCCGACCACCCCGAGGTGCAGCGCCTCGCGGGCGTGGTGGCCGCCCACACCGGCGAGCCGGCCCGCTTCTACCGCGAGCACTTCGCCACCGACGCCCGCTACTACACCCACGCCGGAATCCCCGCCGTCTGCGTCGGCCCCGTCGGCGCCGGCCTGCACTCCGACGAGGAGTGGGTGGATATCGCCAGCCTGTCTACGCTCTACGAGATAATTGTTGATTTTATCGGATAACG
>NZ_JAIEWN010000022.1:7582-15669 GCF_019599295.1 Oscillochloris sp. ZM17-4
TGTTGCCGAACTGGGCCGCCAGGCCGTTGTTCGAGCCGCCCATCGCCGCCGCGCCGCTCACCGTCAGCCGCGACGCGCCGCTCACCGACGACCAGCCGCTGGTGTCGCCGCTCTCGAAGCCGTCGGCGAAGAGGCTGTCGGCGATGGTGAAGGCGATGTCCGCCGTGCCGGTGTTGCCCGCCGCGTCGGTGGCCGTCACGGTGAAGGTGTGGTCGCCCAGCGCCAGGCCGCTAGTGCTCACCGCCACCGTCCCGCCGGCGGTGCTCAGGCTGGTCGCCGTTGTGCCACCGTCCAGCGTATAGCTGGCCGAGGCGATGTCGCTCAGCGCATCGCTGAAGCTCACGCTCAGCGCAACCCCGGCGCCCGGGGCCACGGCGGCCGGGCTGGTGCTGCCCGTCACCGTGGGCGCGGTGCGGTCGAGGGTAAAGGTCGTGCTGGTGCCGCTGAAGTTGCCCGCGGCGTCGCTGGCCTGCACGTCCACCGTGTAGGTGCCGTCGGCCAGGCCCGACACGTCGATGTCGGCGTTCAGGCCCACCGATGTGCCCGAAGGCACGACAAAGCCCGTCGTCGAGGAGCCGATCGTGTAGGACCAGCCGGTGACGCCCACGTTATCCGTGGCCGTCGCGCTCAGCGCCACGGTGGTGGTGCTGTTGCTCAGGGCCGGGGTCACGGCCGCGCCGCTCACCGCCGGGGTCTCGGTGTCGGACGGGGGCGTGATCGCGGTCACCGTGAAGGTGCCGCTGGCGGTGGTGGTGTTGCCGGCCGCGTCGGTGGCCGTCACCGTCACGCTGTGCGAGCCGACGCCGAGGGCCAGCAGGTCGCCGCCGAGCAGGGTCGCGCCCAGGCTCTCGCTGACGTTGGTGCCGGCCACCGTGAAGGCCACCGGCGTGCCGCCATCGATGCTGTAGTCGGCCGCCGTGATCGCGCTGCCGCCGTTGGTGGTGTCGTCGGCGGTCACATCGAGCGCGATGTCCGTCGTGCCATCGGTGGTCGGCGGGGCCAGCGCGACCGTCACCGCCGGGCCGACGAGGTCGCCGCTGGCGACGCCGGCGGCGATGAAGGTGAGCATGCCGCCCATCCCGTTCACCCCAGACGGGCCGTGGGCCCGCATCGCCGTATCGTAGAGCGGGTACATGGTGCCATCGGCCACGCCGCCCGGCACGGTCACCAGGCTATCCATGGTCTGGCCGGCGCCCAGGGTCTTGGCGAAGAGCGAGGAGGTCGTCGGCAGCAGGCCGCCATCATCGGCGATGACCGTCTGGCGCAGGCCCAGGACGCCCATCGAGTGGAAGCGGATGCCCAGGTTGGCGTGGCGCAGCAGCACGGTGTTGCCGGCCGTGGTGCCGATCACCTCGGTGTCCGGGTAGGCCTTGCCGTTGATCAGCAGGTACTTCGGGTTGAAGTCCTGGAGCCGGAAGTTGGCCGGGTCGTTGTGGAAGGCCGGGTCGATCTCGCTGTAGGCGAGCACGGCCTCGTCGGTGTAGGCGCTCTCGGGCGTGCCGTAGGCGGTGCCGTCGGCCGGGCGGACGATCAGCACGCCGGAGAGGCCCATGGCCACCTGGCGCGGGCCGTCGAGATCGCCGGGGTTCAGGCCGTCGATCATGCCGGCCTCGTAGACATAGGTGCCGGGGCGATTCGGCGTGAAAAAGTAAGACTTGAGCGCCCCGCCGTCGAGGGCGCCCTCAAGGTCGGCGGGCAGATCCATGCCCGGGATCGACAGCGTGGTGCGCTGGCCATTGCCCAGGCGGTTGCGCAGGTTGACGCGCACCCGCTGGCCCGCGTTGACGATCAGGGTCGGGCCGGGGATGGTCGGCGGGTTGTTCGCCGCGTTGGTGGTCGCATAGCCCCAGATCGGGACGCTCGCGGCCGATGCCTGGCCGGTGCCCAAGCCGAGGCTCAGGGCCACCATGGCCACGGCCAGCAGCGCGGCGGTGAGATATCGTGCGATGAGACGCATATACTTCTCCATATTGGAATGGTACGGGCGCAGCAGGCGCGGCACACCTGCTTCAGCTAGGTCATCATCAGGGTGCGCCTGCTGCGCCCGTACAAAGAGATCTGTCCCCTGTCCCCTACGGGCAGTTGTTCGGCAGCGGCGGGTCGATCCGGGTGTAGGTGGCCTGGCCGCTGAGCGTGATGCCGCCCCAGCTGGTCATCTGCTGCAGCGCGTGGTTGTGGGCGATGTGGTAGTACTCGCCGCACTGGCTGTAGCCCTCGCCGCCGGGGGGCAGGTTGCCCGCGCTCCCCAGGTAGGAGCTGCCGCTCCAGTAGGGGCCGACCGTCAGGTTCGCCGTCTGCGGAACGGTGATCGGGACGGGGTTGGAGGCGCTGTAGTTGTTGTCGTCCTTCCAGTCGAAGGTGACGTCCCAGGTCTGCCCGGGGCCGACGGGGAGCGAGAACTTATAGCGGCTCAGGTCCTCGCCGCTCGCGTCGGTCAGCGCCCGGCCATCGCGGCCGATCACCAGCGAGTCGTTGCCGTGCGGGTGGAAGGGGAAGTCCGCGGTGCCCGCGCCCACGTAGCGCACCATCGCCGGCTGGGGGTTGGTGGCCGCATCGTAGGGGTAGATGTGGACAAGCGCGCCGTAGGGCTGGTTGGGCAGCCAGGGCGCGTTGTTGTCGGCCATGGTGTCGGGGAAGCTGCGCCCGTTGATCAGGAAGTAGCGCGCCACATAGTCCTGCATGTCGAAGGCCTGGGGGTTGTGCGCGGCCCCGCCGATCCAGTTGATGTAGTCGGCCTCGTAGGCCTGGTGCATGAACGGGTCGATCTCCGAGAGGATCTCGACGTGCTCGTGGGCCGGGTTGAAGGCGCTGTCCTCGCGGTTGTAGGCGTAGGCCACCTGGCCCTCGTTCGCCGCGCGGCTGTTCGGGTTGTAGGTGTAGTTGTAGGCGAAGCCGGCAGCGCTGGGCCGCACGATGATCGTGCCGAACATGCCCATCTGCACCTGCACGCCGGCGTTGGTGCCGCTCTCGTAGATGTAGGTGCCGGGCTCGCTGGCCAGGAAGCTGTAGGTCGCCGTGCCGCCGGGGATGTCCCAGGACGACGCCGCGCCGGCCACCTGGGCCATCGAGGTCATCTCGCCGGCGGCGAACTGCGGCTGCGAGGGCTGGCCGTTCACCAGGACGTTGTCCTGGCCGGGGAAGACCAGCGAGGTGGCCTCGGGCAGCAGGTTGTGCAGGGTGATGCTCAGCGTATCGCCCTGGTTCACGCAGAGGATCGGGCCGGGGTACTGATACGCATCGGCCGCGACGCTCGCGTCGGTGTAGCTGCCGAGGGCGTAGCCCCACATGTGGATGGCGTTGCCGTCGGACATCAGGGCGTAGCCGATCGTCGCCGTCAGATCGAAGTGGCCGTTCGGGCTGGTCTCACAGATCACGCCGTTGCGCGGATCGGTGGGCTCGGTGGCCGCCAGCGCGGTGCCGCGCTGCGCGCCCGAGGCCAGCAGGAGCGCCATGGCCGCCAGGATGGCGGGGAGCAGTCGTCGCTTCATATCGTATGCTCTCCTAGAGATCGTGAGGGGTAAGCTGCTGCGGAACGCTCCCCGCCGGGTAGACGCGCACCTCGGTCATCTGGCCGCCGATGCCCATCTCGCCGTTGTTGCTGATGCCGGCGATGTTGCGGTTGTAGAGCAGGTAGGTGTCGTAGCCCTGGCCGCTGCTGCCGGCGCCGCCGCTGAAGGCCGGCGCGGTGAAGATCGCGTCCGTGCTCTCGCCCGCCCCGATCTGGAAGGTGTTGGTCTCGTAGAAGCCGCTCACGCCGGTCTTGCCCCGCAGCATCACCGCGTCCATGCCCACGATCAGCATGCGGATGCCGGCCAGGGTCATCGAAGCCTGGGTGAAGCCCAGGTTGGCGAAGCGCAGCAGCACCCGCTCGCCCGCGTTGCACGTCACCAGCGAGCCGTAGGGCTGCTCGCCGAGGTCGCCGGCGACGCCGCCGGTCGGGGCACCGACCGGCGCGTAGTTCGGCAGCAGCGTGTCGGGGTAGACCCGGCCGTTCAGCAGGTAGAAGTCGGCCTTGTAGTCGGTCCAGTCCGGCAGCTGGATGTGGGCGTCGTCCCAGTGCGACTCGTTCCACACCTCGCTCAGGAACATCGAGTACTCGCGGTCGTAGGCCGTGCTGCCGTCGCCGTCGTTATAGGCGTAGCCCATCGGGCCGGTCGGGTCCGGCGTGTAGAGGCCGGCGATCGTCGGCGCCACCCGCGAGGCCTTCAGGCTGCCCGCGCCCCGGTTCTGCATCGGCCGCACGAAGACCAGTCCGACCATGCCCATGTGGACGTGCTCGGTGTCCTCGAAGTGGCAGTGGTACATGTAGGTGCCGGGCTCGTAGGGGTAGTAGGCGTAGTCGAAGACGCGCCCGATCGGCACGGCCACCGAGGAGCCGGGCTCGCCGTCGAACATCGGGATGACGTTGCGGAAGCCGTGCCAGTGGACCGTGTGCGAGTCCACCAGGTCGGGGCGGACGGCCAGGCCCAGGTTGGTCAGGCGCACCACGTAGGCCTCTTTGTTCGGGTTGTTCGGGTCGAGCTCGTCGAAGTACATGATCGGCGCGCTGATCTGGGCCTTCTCCTTGTAGGCCAGCACGTTCGGCGAGACCAGCTCGGGGTCGCTCAGGTGCTGGGTCACATCGGCGAAGCCGAACATGTAGCTGGTCTTGCCCTCGGGCGCCCAGGGGTCCGGGTAGAAGTAGGTGTTGCCGACGCCGGGCAGGCTGGCCCAGCCGTCGGTGCCCGCCAGATAGTAGCGCGGGGTGATCGGCTCCGTCTGCGCGCTGACCACCGGGCTGAGCATGCCGGCGCGTCCGCCAAAGAACAGCTGCGCCCCGGCCGCCCCTGCGGCTGCGCCCAGGCCGAGCTTGAGGAAGCCGCGGCGTGAGAGTCGCTGATTCATAGGATCTCCTATCGAGAGCGTGGGGGCGCGGCGCATACCGCGCCCCCACAGGTAAGGGTTCGGGCTAGTAGTTCCCACCACCGAAGTTATCGATGACCGAGCGACCATTCGTGCCGCCGCTCTGGTTAAACCAGACACCGATCTGCCCGCCGCCGTTCACGTAGGTCGCCGGCCATGCGTTCCCGCCGGTGGCCACGTTGGTGCTGCCCAGCAGCGCGCCGTTCTTGAACACCTCGACCAGGCCCGTGTTATCGGTGCGAGCCCCGAAGGTGTCGCCATTGGCGAAGCTCACGCCCGTGAGCGTGCTGCGCGTGACCCAGCCCTGTCCAGGTGCCCGCGTATAGATCACGACGGTGTCGTTCGGGAAGTAGGTCACCTCGATCATGGCCGTGTTGGCGTTGGAGAAGTTACCGCTGCCAGTCAGTCCGGTTGCCTTCAGCACCAGGCTGCGGTCGTACAGCCCGAAGTTGAAAGTCCGCCCGACGTCCGTGAAGGTGAAGTATGCCTCCTGGCTCGCCCCGAATGAGCTGTTCCAGAAGATCACATCGTTGCTTCGGTTCTGTAGCTCACTGCTCCGGATGCGGAAGGCTGCGCTGTTCGAGTTGTTGTTCGCATTGCCGATCCAGTCCCCACCCAGATCATTGGTGCTGGTGTTGTTGACGTTCCCCGCCCGACTAAAGTCATCGAGCACCGCGTTGGTCGGGAAGGCCGTCGTCGGCGGAGGCGGAGCAACCCCGCCGCTCTGCTCATCAGCGCCGATGTCGACCGCGTTGTTCTCGCGCGGGTCGCCGTCGATGTCGTCGATGTTAAAGGACGGGAAGAGCCGCACGACCAAAGTGCCATCCTTCGAATTGACACCTGCGTTGATCGCCGGCGAGCCGTTGGCCAGATGGTAGTTGCCGAGCAGGTTCGGCGGCAGATCCACCGCCACCAGGGTCTGGCCAGTGCCCGCGCCGGGCATCACCCGCCAGGGCAGGGCCAGGATGCTGGTGCTGTAGGTGCCGTCCACCACCAGCGGGTCGACGTTAACCTGGTTCGTCCCGCTGGGGGTGTAGCCCAGGGTGCTGTTCAGGATCGAGTTGGTCGGCTCCAGCAGCGCGCCGTTGCCGCCCATCACGCCAATGTCCCACAGGTTGATCGGCGTGGCGTCGTTGGCGGCGCCGATGCCGGTCAGGTTGCTGCCGTCGAAGGAGCCGGCCCGGTTGTCCCAGAAGATGTTGTTGAACAGCAGCGGGTTGCCGTACAGCGAGGCGCTGTTGGCCAGGGTGGCCTGGAGCTGGTCGCTGTTCATGGTCGTGCTCAGGCCGGCCGCCGCCGGGCTGCCGTCGCTGGTCACCGCCGTGGCCGTGGTGGTGTTCTTCATCACCGTGTTGTTGAAGAAGCGCACGTCAGGCGTGTCGTCGATGGCCACACCGCCGCCCTCGTGGGTGGAGATGTTGTTGACGATCATGTTGTTGTAGACGTTGAAGGTGAAGGTGCGCCGGCTGTTCCCCTGGCCGGGGCCGCTGGCCATCAGGAAGCGGATGCCGCCGCCATCGTCGTTGGAGAGGTTGGCCTGGATGAGGTTGTTGTAGATGTTGACCGGGCCAGCGCCGGGCGAGACGACATCAGGATCGGCCTGCAGCTCGCCGGCGATCATGATCGCGCCACCCTCGTCGTAGGAGCGGTTGAAGTAGATCCGGTTGTCGTGGATCTGACCGTTATCGCTCCGGCCGTAGTGGCTGATCGCGCCGCCGTACTCGGCCGAGAAGTTGCCGCAGAGGTCGTTGTAGCCGATGTCGTAGTTGTTCGTGCCTGAGAAGATACCGATCGCGCCGGCCAGGTTCGTCCCGCCGTTGGCGATGAAGCGGTTGTGCAGGATCGTGGGCCGGTCGTTATTGTTGTCGTTCGACAGGCCGGCCTGGCTCGGCGTGCCCAGGCGGATCGCGCCGCCGAAGGCCCCGCCGTTCGACTGGAAGACGTTGTTGGTGACGCCCAGGTAGTCCACGTAGGCGTTGGCGAAGAGGCCGCCGCCCTGGGTCTCAGCGTTGATCTGGCCGCCGTTGGGCAGGCCGTAGATCTCGGCGATGTTGCCCGGGAAGCCCTGCTGGTTGCCGCCCTGGATGGTGAAGCCGTCCACCACCAGCGGGTGGCCCGAGGTGTAGGTCTGCGTCCGCGGGGCCACCGCGGTGATCACCGCGCCCTCGTAGATGGTCTGGTTGCCCAGCCAGCCGGCGGCGAAGCGCTGCGCGATCCGCTCACGCCAGGTGTTCGCCATCGCGGTGTCGCCGGCGAAGGCGCCGCCGTCGATGATCGAGCCATCCACCGTGGTGGTGCCATTTACCTCGATCGCGTTGCCGTCGACGTCGGTGTAGACGCCGCCGGGGCCGACGCCCTGCAGGCTGAGCGGCGCGCTGACGATCAGGTTCTCGAAGTAGGCGCCCTGCGGGTTGAAGTTCACCACGCCCGCGCCGGGGTAGACCACGATCAGCGGGTAGTTGATCACCGAATTGCCGCCGGGCTCGCCGGGCAGCCGTAGGTTGGGGTCGGTCTCGTTGATCGCCGCCTGGATGGTCGCGTAGGCGCGGCCAGGGCCAACCTCGAGCACGGTCGGGTTGTAGACGTTGTTGGTCGCGTTACCCCACGCACCGAGCACGTGGAAGGTCAGGCCGTTCACCTGGCTCAGGCCGCTGACCCCGTTGGTGATGCTCAGCTGCCACTGGCCGGGCACCATGTTGTCGGCGACGTTCGCCGCCGGCACCGTCAGCACGATCTCGTTATCCGACCAGCTCGTCACAGCCGCGCTGGTCGAGGCGAGCGGACGCGTGACGGTGAAGCCGCCGATCTTGGTCTCGAAGGCGACCGTGCCGCTGGCACCGAAGCCCTGGCCTTTGATCGTCAGCGTGCGGTCGTTGCTGTCGAAGTAGACGTAGGGCTTGTCTACCGCGAAGAGCTGCGGCTGGGCCGTCTCCGGGGTCACGTCCAGGCGGCAGCTGGCCGGGTAGCTGAACTGCGAGCCCGGGGCCTGGATGGAGACGCCGATCTGGGTCGGGGCAAGGTCGGCCGGCTCGATGTCGCCGGGGAAGATCTCGAAGGTCGCCGAGATCGTCCGCATCGACGGGTTGTAGTTCGGGTTCAGCCGGCCCGGGATGCCCGGGTCGTTGCCCACGATGCGGTACAGGTTCGCGCAGACGCCGGTGGGCGTCGGGCAGCTGATCGTCGTC
>NZ_JAIEWN010000022.1:15769-49892 GCF_019599295.1 Oscillochloris sp. ZM17-4
AGTTATTGACCACATCGGGCGCATCGTCGGTGTTCGGGTCGCCGTCCGGGTCGAGCAGCCACTGAAAGGCCGCGTGGATGGCGCTCTCCGTCGCATCGCCGTTATCATCGAAGATCTTGGCCGCGATCCACGTCGCATCTGGGGCGACGCCGACCGAGTACACCGTGTTCGTGGCGCTATCTACCATCACATCGCCGCCAACCATCAGGCCCATCACCTGCGTGCCGTGGCCTTTGAACTCGAGCGAGGAGCTGGTAATATCTGCGGGGGTCGTGTGCTGGCCGTATGGGTCAAACCAGCTGCTCGCGTCGCTCCCGGGCCGCCGCTTCGCCGACAGGTCTGGGTGATCGCCTTGCACGCCGGTGTCCATACTCGCCACAACCATGCCCTGCCCCGTGAAGCCGAGGGACCACAGATCGGGTGCCTTGATTTTGGTCAGGTTATCGGTGACGGTTACGGCGTCCAGGGAGGGCGAGAGGACCGGGGCGAGATTCGCGCGGAAGGAGGCGTCGGTCGCCACGCGGGCCACGCCGGGGACGCGCGCGATCTGCTGGATCGTCGCGGTGTCGGCGGTGATGGCGATGGCGTTGATGGCCCAGAGCACGGTGAAGGAGGCGACGCGACCCTGAGACTGGAGCTGCGTCAGCGTCGCGCGTAGCTTGGCCTGCGACGCGTCGGCCCGGGCATGGAGCTGGCGCAGCAGGCTGGCCCGTCGCTCGGCGCGGGTGGCCCCGCTCGCCGCCTGGAGGGCCGGCTGGCCGTCGAAGGAGACGATCACCGAAGACTGGGCGGCGTCTGGGTCGGGCGGCGACCAGGCCACAGCCACCGGGGCGCTGACGGGCCGGGCCGAGGCTGGGGGGGGGCGAAGGGTGGTCAGCATGGCCAGCAGCGCCAGAGTCAGCAGCGCGATGCGCAGGATGTGGCTCATCGGAGCGCCTCATGTAGTAGGTCGTGCATCATAATACCGACTGTAGCACACCATCCTGTTGGGGGGATGTCGGGGAGGCACCGCCTTCATCACAATTTTTTTATGTTTGGCGCGGGCAGATTCGCCGCCGAGCGCGGCCGCGCCACCCCCGGCATGGCAAGCAGGGACGCAGCGCGCTGCCGTCCCTACCGCACCGGCACATCATTCAGCGTCAGGTCGCCCACGCGCACCACCACCCGGTCGCCGGAGCGCAGGGAGTTCCTAATATTGGTATAGAGCAGGTAGTAGGTTGTGCCGGCCTCAAGGCGCTGGCCGTGGCGGTGGGCCGCGCCGCGCTGGTCGAGCACGAGGCCGTTGCCGGCGATGATCGTCGGCAGGCTCTCGATGCTATCGGTCATCAGGGAGGCCTTGTCGGGGTCGATCACGGTGTAGCGCAGGTCGAGCAGGCCATTATCGGCGATCAGGGCCACCATCGAGATGCGCACGCCGTACTTGGCCTCGATCTCGGCGCTGACCGGCATGGGGGCCATGCGGTCGGAGAGAGAGACGGGGCTCTGGGATCGCTGCTGCTGCCAGAGCAGGGAGCCGGCGATCAGCAGCGCGCCGAGGATGACCGCGACGACGGGCATCGAGAGCTGGCGGGCCGGGTTGGGCATCTTCAGCGTTGCCATCGAGATTTTCTCCAGATCTATTTGGGGTTGGGGCGCAGCAGCGTGGCGCTGCTGCGCCCTTACGGGTCGGGGCGCAGCAGCGCGGCGCTGCTGCGCCCTTACGGGTTGGGGCGCAGCAGCGTGGCGCTGCTGCGCCCTTACAGACGGGGAGGGCTCCCCTCCCCGTCTGTGGCCGTCCGTGCTAGTTCGCGCCGGCGCCGATCATCGTGTTGCGCGTGGTCTTGAACTCGTCCAGGTAGATGTTGGTGTTGGATGTGCCGCTGGTCTGCGGGCCGAGCCGCAGCGTGTTCACGGTGTAGGCGCTGGTCAGCAGGCTGTTCAGCGGCGTCGCGGCGACCCCGTTGACGTAGAGCTGGAACTGCGTGCTCGCGCCGTTCGCCCAGGCCATCTCGATGTAGTTCGAGCCGTTCGTGATGGACTGCCAGGTCGTGCTCGATGTCCCGTTGGCCCGCGCCACGGACGCCCGCACCTGGTAGGTGTTCGTGCCCGTCCGCCGCAGATCAAGGCGGAAGGCCTCGGTCTGCACGCCGCTCACATCGCCCAGCGCCTTGAAGATGGTCTTCGCGCCGGTGCCGAAGTTCTGGCTGTGCGGGTTGAGGTAGAAGCGCACGTGAAGCTGCGTCTCCGTGGCCGGCAGGGACTGCTCCACGTAGTTGTTGGCGCTGCTGCCGGTGCCGAAGGCGGCCTGCAGGCCGCGGGCCGTGCCGGCCATCGCCGCCGTCGCGTTCACCTGTAGCCGCGAGCTGGTGGTGGTGCTCTTCGAGGTCCAGCCCCAGGTGCTGTTCGTGGCGCCCGTCTCGAAGTTGTTGGCGAACGCCGAGTCGCCCACCGAGAAGCTCAGGCTCTGCGTGCTGCTGTTGCCCGCCGCGTCGGTGACGGTCACCAACACCGTGGCGCTGTCGCCCGAGACCATGCCGGTCGTGCTGATCCCGGACTGGGCGGTGCCGTTGACCAGGGTCATCGACACCTGGGCGCCGCCGTTCACGCGGTAGGAGACGCTCGCGATGCCGTTTGCGTCGGTCGGAGTGACGGTCAGGCCGACCGCCGTGCCCACGGACACCGAGCTAGCGCTCAGCACGGCCCCGGTCGTCGGCGCAGTCTTATCGATGGTGTAGGCCTCGCTGGGCACGCTCGCGCCGCCCAGCGCATTGCCGGCCTGGTCGCTGATCGTGATGCCGACAGCCTTGCTCAGGCCAAGCGCGCCGCTGCCAATACCGGTGCTCACAGTCACCGTGTACTTGAGGCCGCTGCCGCTGACGGCCGTGACGGCCGCGCCGCTCAGGACGCCGGTCGGGCTGAAGTCGGCGATATCGACGCCGGTGACGATCTCAGAGAAGGTCACGTCGAACTGCACGCTGGCCGCGTTGGTGATCGGGGTGGCCTCATTGGTGCGGACGATGCTGTTCAGCGTCGGCGCGGTCGTGTCGGTCGTGCCGCCCGTGCCGCCGCCGCCCGTGCCGCCCGTGCTACCCGTGCCGCCGGCGGTGATGAAGGTGAGCATGCCGCCCATCCCGTTCACGCCAGCCGAGCCGTGGGCCGGCATCGCCGAGTCGTAGAGGGCGTACACGGTGCCATCATTCACGTTGGCCGGCACCGTCACCAGGCTGTCCATCGTCTGGCCGGCGCCCAGGGTCTTGGCGAACAGCGACGAGCTGATCGGCAGGGTCCCGGCGTCGTCGGCGATCACCGTCTGGCGCAGGCCCAGCACGCCGATCGAGTGGAAGCGGATGCCCGCGTTCACCTGGCGCAGCAGCACCGTGTGGCCCTCCTGGGTCGGGATGGCGTCGGTGCTCGGGTAGACCTTGCCGTTGATCAGCAGGTAGACCGGGCTGAAGTGCTCAAGGACGAAGGTGTCCGGGCTGGCGTTGAAGTTCGGGTCGATCTCGCTGTAGACCAGCACGGCCTCGTCATCGTAGCCGTGGCCGTAGGCAGTGCTGCCCGCCTCGCGCACCACCAGGGCGCCGGCGAGGCCCATGGCGATCTGGCGCGGGCCGCTGCCGGTCAGGATGCCGGCCTGGTAGATGTAGGTGCCGGCCGGCAGGCTGGCGAAGGTGTAGACCTTCGTGCCGCCGCTGGCCGCCGCGCCGCTGGCGTCGGCCGCGCCGCCCAGGCCGGGGATCTGGATCGAGGTGGCCTCGCCCAGGTTGTTGGTCAGGTTGATCGTCAGGTCCTCGCCAGCGTTGGCGTAGAGCGTCGGGCCGACCGCGCCGGGGGTGCCGCTGGCGCTATCGGTGTAGCTCCAGACCGGGATGGGGTTGGCGGTGCCGGGCAGGCTGATCGCCCCGATCTGCGCCCAGAGGTTGCAGGTGCGGGCGTTGCCGCTCAGCGCGCAGCCGTCGGCCAGGGCCGCGACGACATCGAAGGCGGCCGTGGCGGCCGTGGCCGCGCTGTAGTTGACATCGCCGGCCTGCTCGGCGGTCACGGTGCAGGTGCCGACATCAACCAGGGTGATCATGTCGCCGCTGATCGTGCAGACGGTGGGCGGGTCGGCGGTAAAGGTCACCGCCAGGCCCGAGCTGGCCGTCGCCGCGACGGCGAAGTCGGCGCTGCCGAGGGCCTTGTTCGCCAGGGGGGCGAGGCTGATCGTCTGGCTCGCCGGGGCGATCGAGACGACCTGCTGGGCCGTGGCGGCGGTGAAGGCCGTGGTGGCGGCGGTGTCGGCCTGCACCGTGCAGTCGCCCGCGCCGCTCGTGCTGAAGGTCGCCCCGCTGACCAGGGAGCAGGGGCCGCTCACGGCGCTGTAGGTCAGCGCGCCGTTCGAGTTGGTCGTGGTCGAGACGGTGAAGTTGCCGCCCAGGTAGGTCGGCGCCGGCGCCGCGCCGAAGGTGATCGTCCCGGTCTGCTGGACGGCCGCGCCCACGGTCAGGGTGCCGCCCACGTTCTGGATGTCGGTGCCGCTGCCACTGCGCTGCGCGCGAACGGTGAAGTTCCGCGCGGCGGCCGGCGTCGCCGCCGAGGTATTGATCGTCAGGGTAGATGTGCGCGTGCTTGCGCCATTCCAGTTGGTCAGCGAAGCGGGCGAGAATGAAGCCGTGACCCCCGCCGGCGTCCCGCCCGACCAGATGATGCTCAGGTTCGCGGTCGAGTTGTTGTTCTGCGTGTTCTTTGTCACCGATACCAGATAGGTGACAGAGCCGGGCGTGCCGGCGGTGAGTGTGGCCGAGGGCGCGCCCAGGGTGATCGCCGTGAGCCTAGCAGCCGGCGCGGCCTCGGCCTGCCGCACACCGGTGCCAAGGCTCAGGGCGAGCATGGCCACTGCCAGCAGCGCGGCGGTGAGATATCGTGCGAAGAGACGCATATCCTACTCCCTTACAGGCGTCGGCGCTTCAGACCGACGCCGGGTTATGCTTTACTGCTGCGGGCAGCTGTTGGGCGTCGGCGGGTCGATCCGGGTGTAGGTGGCCTGGCCGCTGAGCGTGATGCCGCCCCAGCTGGTCATCTGCTGCAGGGCGTGGTTGTGGGCGATGTGGTAGTACTCGCCGCACTGGCTGTAGCCCTCGCCGCCGGGGGGCAGCGCGCCGGAGCTGCCCAGGTAGGGGCTGCCGCTCCAGTAGGGTCCAACCGTCAGGTTCGCCGTCTGCGGCACCGTCACCGGGATGGGGTTGCTGGCGCTGTAGTTGTTATCGTCCTGCCAGTCGAAGGTGATGTCCCAGGTCTGGCCGGGGCCGACGGGGATCGAGAACTTATAGGTGCTCAGGTCCGCCCCGCTCGCGTTCACCAGCGCCCGGCCGTCGCGGCCGATCACCAGCGAGTCGTTGCCGTGCGGGTGGAAGGGGTAGTCCTGGGTGCCAGCGCCCACGTAGCGCACCAGGGCCGGGTAGGGGTCGCTGGCGCTCTTGGCGTGGATGTGGACCAGGGCGCTGTAGGGCTGGTTGGGCAGCCAGGGCACCAGGTTGTCGGCCAGGGTGTCGGGGAAGGAGCGCCCGTTGATCAGGAAGTAGCGCGCCACATAGCCCTGCATGTCGAAGGCCTGCGGGTTATGCTCGCCCGTGCTCATCCAGTTGATGAAGTCGGCCTCGTAGGCCTGGTGCATAAACGGGTCGATCTCCGAGAGGATCTCGACGTTCTCGTGGGCCGGGTTGTAGGCGCTGTCCGCGCGGTTGTAGGCGTAGGCCACCTGCGTCTCATCGCCCGAGCCGATATCGTAGGTGTAGCCGAAGCCCGCGTTGCTGGGGCGCACGATGATCGTGCCGAACATGCCCATCTGCACCTGCACGCCGGCGTTGGTGCCGCTCTCGTAGATGTAGGTGCCGGGCTCGCTGGCCAGGAAGCTGTACTCCATCGTGCCGCCGGCCGTCACATTGCCGCCGGAGCCCGAGGCCGCCGAGGCAACCGGGGCCAGCGAGGTCATCGCGCCGGAGATAAACACCGGCTGCGAGGGGAAGCCACCGGCCTGGACGTTATCCTGGCCGGGGAAGATCAGCGAGGTGTCCTCGGGCAGCATGTTGTGCAGCCGGATGGTCAGGGTGTCGCCCTGGTTCACGCAGAGGATCGGGCCGGGGTACTGGTAGTGCTCGGCCGCCGTGGCGGCGTCGGCGGTCCAATCGCCGTTGGCGTAGCCCCACATGTGGATGGCGTTGCCGTCCGACATCGTCACATAGCCGATCGTCGCCGTCAGGTCGAACATGGTCGGGTCGCCGTTGGTGCTGGTGCTACAGACCACCCCGTTGCGCGGGATGGCGGTCGACTGGGCCTGCGCGGTGCCGCGCTGCGCGACCGAGACCAGCAGTATCGCGAGGGCCGCCAGGATGGCGGGGAGCAATCGTCGCTTCATATCAGTACTCCGTTTACGCGAGGGAGGAGAGGTCGTTCGGGCCGACCTGCACAGCCGGGATGGCGTTCGAGCTCGCCGAGTAGACACGCACCTCGGTCATCTGTCCGCCCAGGCCCGCACCGCCGTTGTTGCTGATGCCCTGGATGTTGCGGTTGTAGAGCAGGTAGGTGTCGTAGCCGGCGCCGCCGCTGTGGGCCGGGGCCTCGAAGATCGCATCGACGCTCTCGCCCGGGCCAACCTGGGCGGTGCTCGTCTCGTACGAGCCGTCGGCGTCGGTCTTGCCGCGCAGCTGGGTCGCGTCCAGGCCCACCACCCGCATGCGGATGCCGGCCAGGGTCATCGAGGCCTTGGTGAAGCCCAGGTTGATCAGGCGCAGCAGCACCCGCTCACCCTCCTTGCAGTGCACCACCGCGCTGTAGGGCTGGTCGCGCAGGTCGCCGGGGACGCCGTTGGTCGGCGCGCCCACCGCAGCGCCGTTCGGCAGCAGGGTGTCCGGGTAGACCCGGCCGTTGATCAGGTAGAAGTCGGCCTTGTAGTCGGTCCAGTCCGGCAGCTGGATGTGGGCGTCGTCCCAGTGCGACTCGTTCCACACCTCGCTCAGGAAGATCACATACTCGCGGTTGTAGCCGGTGCTGCCGTCGCCATCGTTGTAGGCGAACTTCGTAAACGTCTTGCCGCCGTGCGTGTGCGCGGTGCCGTTCTGGGCCGGGCGCACCACCACCGGGCCGACCATGCCCATGTGGACGTGCTCGGTATCCTCGAAGTGGCAGTGGTACATATAGGTGCCGGGCTCGTAGGGCTTGTAGGAGTAGTCGAAGACGCGCCCGATCGGCACGGCGATCGAGGTGCTCGGCTCGCCGTCGAACATCGGGATGACATTCTGGAAGCCGTGCCAGTGGACGGTGTGCGAGTCGACCAGGTCGGGGCGGACGGCCAGGCCCAGGTTGGTCAGCCGCACGACCGCGCTCTCGTTCTCGTCGAAGTACATCATCGGCGCGCAGGACTGGGCCTTCTGCTTGAAGCCCAGCACGTCGGCCGAGACGGGCGGGTCGGCCGTCTTATAGGCGCTCACGTTGGCGAAGCCGAACATGTAGCTCGTCTTGCCGGTCGGCGCCCAGGGGTCCGGGTAGAAGTGGGTGTTGCCGGTGCCGGGAAAGCTGGCCCAGCCATCGGTGCCGGCCAGGTAGTACTTCGGCGTGATGGTCGTGGCCGCCTGGGCCACCGGGCTGAGGTGCCCGGCCCGGCTGCTGAGGAAGAGCTGGGCCCCGGCCGCCCCGGCCGCCGCACCCAGGCCGAGCTTGAGGAAGCCTCGGCGCGAGAGTCGCTTGCTCATAGGATCTCCTATAGGAATTGCAGATTTTAGATTTTAGATTTTAGATTGCAATCTAAAATCTAAAATCTAAAATCTAAAATCAGACTACGGCAGGGTCTGGGCGCTGAAGTTGTCGACGCGGGCACCGCTCGGCAGGTAGATGCCGATCCGACCGCCGCTGGTGCCGTAGCTCCAGGAGTTGCCGCCCGAGGTCGGGATGCTCACGTGGCCCAGGTAGGTGGTGGTGGCCCCGCTGGTCTTCCACACATCCACCGAGCCGTCGGCGTTCGCCACGGCGCTCAGGGTGTCGCCGTTGGCGAAGCTGCCGGCCAGCGTGCCACGCGTGGTGTAGGTGGGGTTGTTGTTGCTGCCGTTGATCGTCGTCGCAACCACCACCTGCCCGCCGCTGTTGGTCTCGTAGCGCACGCGGATGAAGCGCGACGGCGAGGACGATGAGCCGCTGCTGGCCTTCATGTACAGGGCCGTGCCCGTCGCCGGCGTGCTGGCGAAGGTGAATGCCGCGCCCTGGGTGGCCCCGAAGTTGCTGCCCGTGCCGTTCCAGATCGCCTGGCCGGTGCTGTTGGCGGACGCCTGCTGGTTGTTCACGCGCAGGTTGCTGTTCGGCTGGCTCCAGTTGTTGCCCAGGCCAAAGTTGCTGTTGTTCCGGTTGAAGTTATCGCGCAGCGTCAGGCTCGGCAGGGTCGGGTCGGTGGCACCACCGCCGCCGCCGCCCGTCCCGCCGACCAGCTCGTCAGCGCCGGCGTCGGGGTTGCCCGTGCGGGTGTCGCCGTCGATGTCCGTCGTCGGGGCGCTGCGCCCGCTCTTCGATGCCGCGCCCATATTGATCGCCGGCGAGCCGGCCGCCAGGTGGTAGTTGCCCAGCAGGTTCGGCGGCAGGTCCACCGCAACCAGGGTCTGGCCCGTGCCCGCGCCGGGCATCACGCGCCAGGGCAGCACCAGCAGGCTCACGTCATAGGTCGGGTCGACCACCAGGGACTTCAGGGCCAGCGTGTGCGAGACGTTAAAGCTGCTGACCAGCTTGTTCGAGGTGTCGGTGTTGTAGCGGCCAGTGCTATCGCTGTCGAGCACCGAGTTGGTCGGGCTCAGCAGATCGCCGCCGTTGCCGCCCATCACGCCGATGTCCCAGTAGTTGATCGGCGTGGTGTCGTTGGCCGCGCCGATGCCGGTCAGGTCGCTGCCGTTGAAGGCGCCGGCCCGGTTGTCGGCGAAGATGTTGTTGAACAGCAGCGGGTTGCCGAACGTCGTGGAGCCGCCAGGCAGGATGGCCTGGAGCTGGTCGCTGTTCGCGCCGGTGCTCAGGCCGGCCGCCGCCGGGGTCCCGTCGCTGGTCACCGCCGTGGCCGTGGTGATGTTCTTCATCACGGTGTTGTTGTAGAAGCGGACGTTCGGCGCGTCGTCGATGGCCACACCGGCACCCTCGTGGGTGGCGATGTTGTTGACGATCATGTTGTTGTAGACGTTGTAGGTGTAGGTGCCGGCCATCAGGAGGCGCAGGCCGCCGCCGTCATCGTTGGACAGGTTGCCCTGGATGAGGTTGTTGTAGACATCGACGTTGCCGGCGCCCTTCGCGCCGTTGGCCGTGCCATAGTTGGCGGCCGGGTCGCTCGGCAGCTCGCCGGCGATCATCACCGCGCCACCCTCATCGTAGGAGCGGTTGAAGTAGATCCGGTTGTCGTGGATCTTGCCGCCCGTGCTCAGGCCGTAGTGGCCGATCGCGCCGCCGTACTCGGCCGAGAAGTTGCCACAGATATCGTTGTAGCCGACATCGTAGCTGTTCGAGCCCGAGAAGAGGCCGACCGCGCCGGCCAGGTTCGTCCCGCCGTTGGCGATGATCCGGTTGTGCAGGATCGACGCGTTGTTGGTGCGGCCGTTATTGGCCAGGCCAGGCAGGTTCGGCGAGCTGATGCGGATCGCGCCGCCGTAGGCCCCGCCGTTCGCCTGGAAGATGTTGTTCGTCACACCCAGGTAGTCCACATAGGAGTTGGCGTAGAGGCCGCCGCCCTGGGTCTCAACATTCACCGGGGCGCCCGTGGGCAGGCCGTAGATCTCAGAGACATTGCCCGGGAAGCCCTGCTGGTTGCCGCCCTGGATGGTGAAGCCGTCCACCACCAGCGGGTGGCCCGAGGTGTAGGTGTTCGTCCGCGGGGCGACCGCGGTGATCACCGCGCCCTCGTAGATGGTCTGGTTGCCCAGCCAGCCAGCGGCGAAGAGCTGCGCGGCCCGCGTGCGCCAGGTGTTCGCCATCGCGGTGTCGCCCACAAAGGCCCCGCCGTCGATGATCGAGCCGTCCACCGTGGTGGTGCCGCCCACCGTGATCGCGTTGCCATCGGCGTCGGTGTAGACGCCGCCGGGGCCGACGCCCTGCAGGCTCAGCGGCTGGCTGATCAGCAGGTTCTCGAAGTAGGCCAGCTGCGGGTTGTAGGTCGGGTTGGTGCTGTCGGGCACGCCGCCGGGGTAGACCACGATCAGCGGGTAGCTGGACACCAAGTTGTTGCCGGGCTCGCCGGGCAGCCGCAGGTTGCGGTCGGTGCGGTTGATCGCGGCCTGGATGGTGGCGTAGGGCTTGCCGGGGCCAACCTCCAGCAGCGTCGGGTTGTAGACGCCGTTCTGCAGCACGTGGATGGTCAGGCCGTTCACCTGGCTCATCCCGCTCGTGCCGTTCTTGATGCTCAGCTGCCACTGGCCCGGCAGCATCTGGTTATTCGGCAGAATACCGTTAGACGCAGGCAGCGTCACCACGATCTGGTTGTTCGTCCAGCTGGTGACCGTCGGCGTGCGCACTTCGGCGAAGCCGTTGCTGTTGGTGCGGCTGAAGGTCAGGGTGCCAGCTGTGCCGAAGCCCTGGCCCTTGATCGTCAGGGTGCGGTCGCCGATGGTGTTGGCGCTGTTCTCGAAGTGGACGTAGGGCTTGTCCACCGCGAAGAGCTGCGGCTGGGCCGTGGCGGTGTTGTTGTCCAGGCGGCAGCTGACCGGGTAGCTGATCTGCGAGCCGGGGGCCTGGATGCTCACGCCGATCTGGGTCGGGGCCAGGTCGGCCGGCTCGATATCGCCGGGGAAGATCTCGAAGGTCGCCGAGATCGTCCGCAGCTGCGGGTTATAGTTCGGGTTCAGCCGGCCGGGGATGCCCGGGTCGTTGCCCACAATCCGGTACAGGTTCGCGCAGACACCGGTGGGCGTCGGGCAGCTAATCGTCGTGGTCGAGGGCAGCAGCACCTCGAAGACGCCGTTCGGGTCGGAGGTGATCGTGCGCACCAGCCGGTTAGCGTAGTCGTAGATGCCGATCGGGGAGTTGGCCACGCCGGCCTTCTCGCCGAACAGCAGGTCCTGCGGGTTCGACGACAGGTTCAGGTCGTCCACGATGTAGCCGAACCAGCGGCCCGGCAGGGGCACCGGGGTGAAGAGGCCGAAGCTGGGGGCGATCGACTTGCCGTTGCTCAGCGTCACCAGCTTGGTGTCGCAGAGCGGCTTCTGCTGGCCCTCGAAGGGGCTGCCGCCAATCGCGGCGAAGTCGGGGTTGACCACAGCGTCGTCGCCGTCGCCCTGGAAGGCCGGGTTCAGCGTCACCTCATCGTCAAGGAACTTCAGGTTGCCGGCCGCATCAATGCCGGCCACGTCCACCGTGTGCAGCTTGCCGGCGCAGGCCGGCGGGGCCGCCTGGGGCGTGTAGGAGTCGCCGGTGAAGACGTTGATGTCCTCCTCGCGGGTCGGCGTGTAGATCGGGCGGCCGGAGTACGGGTCGTTGGGGATCTCCACCTCGACCAGGTAGTCGCCGGCGAGCAGCGGATTGCCGTTGGCATCCTCGGTGAAGCCGTAGTTACCGTCCACCGCCGCATACTCGGTGCCGAACTGGGTGCCGACCATCGGACCCTCGACGCAGTCGCGGCCGGCGCCATCGTTCAGCGGCAGGGCCTGGAAGAAGCCCGGGTCGAGCGGCGCGCCGTCCGGCCCACGGGCCACACAGTCGGTCGGCCGAACCCAGCTCTCGGTGTCCGTCGTGTTGAGCAGGGGGCCGTGCTTCAGCGAGCCGTCGGCGAGGGCCACGTAGGAGCCGGAGCCGGTCGGGTTGGCCACGCAGCGCTCACCCGGCTGCAAGGTGTAGCCGACGCAAGAGACCGGCTTGTAGAGGTTCACCGTCAGCCCGGGGATGCCGACCTGCCAGTTCTCAACGGCCAGCTCGCGCGGGTTCAGCTCGTTGCGGGTGGTGTCGTAGCTGACCGTGCCGACGATGCCGCCGTTGTGCGGGACCTCAACCGTGTTGTTCGTCCCCGGCACATACTTGGCGAAGGGCAGGGCGTTGTAGCGCTGCACGGCCCAGTCGAGGTGGCCGTTCTGGCCGATGATCGTCAGGAAGTTCACGTCCACGCCAGCGCCATCGATATGGCTCTTCACATAGCTGGTCGGGTCGTTCGGGTTCGAGAGCGGGCTATTGTCGGCCCAGTAGGTCGCGCCGGTGGTGTAGTAGGTGTCGGAGTAGGCCTCGATCACAATCCACGCCGTCAGCGGGTAGACCGAGTCCATGACGTAGTTGCCGGTGGCGTCGGTGACGGCGCCCTGGTTGCCGCGGTCGATCACCGAGTTGGTGCGCCGCTTCACGGCCAGCGGGAAGCCCGAGAGGCCGGGCTCGGTGTCCTGGCAGTAGCCGTCGTAGTTGGTGTCCGAGCAGACCCGGCCGCTCAGGTGGGCGTACCAGGCCGTCAGGTGCAGCTGGCCCACGTCGGTGATCTGGCCGTTCTTCACATCGACCTGCTGCCAGTCAAGCAGATACAGCTGGTCGGTGTCCCACCAGCTGATCTGGTAGGTGCCGTCGGGCACGTGGGGCACGTAGAAGTTGCCCTGGGCGTCGCCCTGGCCGACCCAGACAGTCTGGTCGCCGTTGTTCAGGTCGGAGATGGCGACCCAGGGGTTCTCGATCGGCTTATCTTCTTTGGCGCCGCTCAGGCCGGCCCAGATCGAGCCGGAGTAGGGGATGCCGCCAACGCCGGGGGTGTAGACGGTCACCGCCATAACGCTGCCCTTGATGCCGCCGGTGGCGGCGGGGGCGATCCCGTTCTGCGGGTTGGCGGTGGGCTGCACAAAGCCGAAGGGCACCCAGGGGAAGGGCTCTCCAGCCACCGCGAACTCGGTGTCGTAGCCGGTGGAGCCCTCCTGCACCCAGACGTCCCAGTCGTGGTTGCCCTCAAGGGTGGCAGTCTGGATCCAGGTCTGGCCGTCGGGCGGGGTGGCCAGCATGGTGTAGCGGTTCGGCCCCATGTTGGGGATGGCCACCTGGCCGGCGAGCAGCGGCGAGTTGGCCGGGTCGCCCAGGTCGGGGGCGGTGCCATCGCTGCTGTAGAGGCAGCCGTTCAGCTGCTGCGGGCCGGGCTCGTCAGTGTTCGGGCTGCCGTCGCTGTTCAGAGTCGGGTAGGTGGAGCAGATCGGGTTGCCGAACACATCGTTGGTGATCTCACCGAGGGTGTCGTTCACCGTGAGGCGGAGGCCGGCCAGGCCGGGCTGGTCGCCGGCCTCGCCGGGGGCGCCGGGGGTGCCGGTGATGCCCATCTCGGCGGGCAGGTCGGGCTGGCCGTTGGTCGAGCGGTTGTCGTTGAACACCACCGCGCGCAGGGTCGCCGTCGGCAGGTCGTAGGTGTTCATCTGGACGACAACCTGCTCGCCCTCCTGGAGCGGCATGGTGAACCAGGCGCCATCGATCTTGTAGCCGGCGGCGGTAACCGAGATCATGTAGTTGCCGGCGGGCAGGCCATTCGGGAAGCCGATACCGCCGGCGAAGACGCCGTTGGCATCGAAGTCCGCGGCGCTGCCCTGGGTCACGATCGGGGCGTAGCCGCTCTGCGTCTTGATCGAGGTCCAGTCGCAGCCAGCCGGGTAGTCGGGGTTGGTGGCCTTAGCGCAGAGGTCGCGCGACTGCGTGTTGTTGCCGACGTTATCCTCGACGATCAGGAACTGAAAGTCCGGCAGCCGCACCGGATTAGCGTTCGGGTGCTTCGGATCGATCCCCTCGACGATGAAGTTCACCGTGGGATCATTGAGATTGGGATTCGTCGTAACGGCACGATCCCACTTCAGCAGGTTCGTCGTGGCGGCGTGGGCCACGGGCGGGCTGCCGAGTGAGGGCAGCGCGGCCACGGCCATGGCCAGCATGAGCAGCAGGCTGAAGAGCCGGAGCTGCTTTGTTCGTGTTGCGGGCATTGATTCCCCCTAAACCTTCAGAGACAACAGCATCCCTGCCGAGCGCCCTGCGGCGTCGGCTCCATCGTGCGGTCTTGTGGTCGATGTGGGTCGGGATTGTCCGGAAGCGCCGATCTGGCGCGCTCACCGGCGCAGAAGGGTTAGGGCGCAGATGCGATGGTCATAGTTCCCCCCCAGGGTAGATAAGCATTAAAACGTTGTATTTATACAGCGTGTAGAAGGTGCTGCGAGGAGACCTCGCAGGCTAGCCGGACACTCCCCTACCCGGCATAGCAATCATAACGCTACTGTATGAATACACGGTGTAGAATCGCCATGATTGGCATCACAAATAATTCAGACAAGGCGGATGGATGGCGTTCAAGGTCTGTATCTATACACGATGTATAATCATCGCGGCATTTGTCACAAATAATTCCGGCAAACGAGGCGGGCTCTTTATCCGCCGTATTGATACACGCTGCAAAAGCTACGTGAACCTACTCACAAGGAGCAACGACCGAGTGCGGCGAGCGCGGCCGCGAGCGTGCTATGAGCCGAGCAGAGCGGGAAGGACGGCAAGGATCAGCAGCACCGTGGCGATGAGATATGCGCCGGCGAGCACCCGCCAGCTTGAGCGGCGCGGATCATCGACCAGCGCGATCATCTGCTCGACCCGCGTGGTGATATCGGTGCGCGCGGCGGCGAAGGCGGTGGCGCTGATCATGGGCGGCAGCTCCGTCTGCGTCCAGGCGCCGGCAACCTTCACCAGCGCGCGGGCGAGGACCAGAGGCTCATTAGTAAACCGCACCGCCATCGCATCACAATCCTCATCCTGGCTCATCACCATCCACTTCCAGCCGATATGGCTGAAGGGCACAAACCAGACCATATCGCGCAGCATACGAATAACCCAGTTCCACAGGTTATCGTGGCGGCGGACGTGGGCCAGCTCGTGGCAGAACACCGCCATCGTCTCATCGGCGGTGAGCAGGTCAAGCAAGGACTCGGTGATGAAGATGCGCGGCTTAATCAGGCCGGTCGTGAAGGCGAGGGGTGCCTGGAGGGGGATGACCTCTACCGAGGGGATAGCGATCCCATTCTCGGCGGCGATCTGCGCAAACCGCGACTGGAGCGGGGCATACTCCGTATCGCTCAGCGGGATAGCGATCTGAAGACCTTGGCGCAGCCGATAGCTCCCGTAGAGGAAGCGCACCAGCGAGAGCAGCATCAGCACCGCCAGCGCGCCCGCCATCATCGAGATGATGCGTGGGGCGAGGAAGATGTCGATCTGGAGCGGCTGCAGGTAGGCCTGATGGATGTGCGACATCACATTGCCAACAGCAGTCTCCGCGCCGGGGCGCAGCCAGAAGATCGCGTAGTTTCCAAACTCGGCAAACAGCGGCAGGCCAATCGCCAGGCCCACCAGCATCACCCGCGTGCGCGGGCGATCCACAAGGGCGTAACGGTTATACAGATACACCACGACCCATGCCACACACGTCACGGCTAGGGTATAGCCGAGATGTGGATGATACGGCTCGTAGGGAATAACGCCTTCGCCCATGCCCCCCCCATTCCAGGATCTTGCCGCTACATGACACGCACGCGCGACAGATGTCTGGCAGCCCCCCCAGACAAACCACACATCTGCCAACGAGACTAGGAATTCTGCTTCTTCTTGCGATCCGCCGCATTGATCATCTCGGTCAGCCGGACAATCTGATCTGGGTCGCTGTCCTGGATCTGATCGAGGAACTGCGCGTAGACCGGCGCGCCGAAGCTGTCAACCAGACTTGAGATGATCTCGCGCACCGCTGATTTGGTAAACTCTTCGCGGCTCAGCGGGGCACGATAGAGATACTGGTTGTTCTCCATGGTTCGCTGAAGCACATCTTTCTGCACCAGCCGGTCGAGAACTGTCTTCACCGCGCCGTACGAGAGCCGCTGCCCCTGGTCGCGGAGCGCCTCAAAAATATCGCGGGCGGTGGCCTCTTCGTGCTGCCAGACAAGATCCATGATGTCCGACTCCAGGGAGCCGAACAGCTTGGACAAGCCCTCACTGTGCGGGCGGAATGCCGTAACAATACGGTTTTTGCGATTCATCATCAGCTAACTCCTCTACTACGGCGGCTGCCACCAGACAGTAGTTATAATATACCGTGTAGTAGGTCTACGGCAAGACGCACATCGCCTGAATTTGATCCTAAAACGCGCTACATGGTGTCATATCAAATCTGGCAAGACCGTGGGCATGTCATGCTGAGCGCAGCGAAGCATCTTCCAGTCGCGTGTCTGGGAAGACCCTTCGCTTCGCTCAGGGTGACAGGATACATGGTATCAATCAAGATTTGATATCACGGTTAGGAGCTGTGCATTAACTGCGTGTCGCATTCTAGCACGCCGTATGTTGCTATTGCATAACAATCCATTCATTCATAGTGCAAAATAGCGCAAGATTACACCGCCCCAAGGTGAACAATACGTCATCGACAGCTGCCCCGTGGCGTCTCGACGCCACGGGGCAGCTGTCGATGACGATGCACAGCCGAAGGGCAGCCGCCCGCCGCTGCGCGATCACAGGTTGCGGAACAACAACTATCGACAACGGTATGAAGCGCGCCGCGGCCTACGCCCTGCGCCGCCGCATGAGCACGAAGCCGCCGGCGACGACGACGACCACAAGGGCGAGCACCATCACGAGAAGCGACGGGCTGGAGGAGCTATCGGGGACGTCCCAGGCGATATGGGCGACCGTCTCGGGGACGATGCCGCGATCAATCCGCACCTCAGCCGCCCAGCTGCCGGGGCGGTCGATCAGGTCGCCGGATGCCTGGAAGCGCCCGTCATTCGCCTGGGCCAGCACAATATCGCGCGGGGCCTCGCCGGGCGGGGTCAGGCGCAGGGTCACCTCACCGATCTGCGCGCGCAGGGGCCGGCGGATCGGCGCGGCCTGAACGCTCATAAAGTTGGCCCCCGGCCGGTTCGGCCGGATCGCCAGCGTCACCATGAGGTCGTCGGCGATATCGGTGTAGCTCTGCGAGAGCGCATCGCCGCCATCGGCGCTCGCCGGCGCGTCGGGGTCCACGCCGAAGACGAGGCTGCCCGTCGTGGCCACACGGTCCTTGGTGGCGATCGCCCGCCAGCTCATGCGATAGGTGCCGGGGCCGAGCTCAGGCAGGTGAACCATCAGGGTCGTCGGGTAGCTGTTCAGCCCCAGCGAGCAGAGGAAGAGGAAGGTGGGGTCGAAGAGCGTGGAGAGGCCGGCGTCATCCGGCTTGTAGATATCGGTGTGGAAGCTCTCGACCGGCACCTCGCGGCCATCGGCGTCGGTGAGAGTCACCGCGCCGGGCTCGATGATCGCCGAGCTGTCGTACCAGAGCTGGAGCATCTGCGGGGGCTTCTGAAGCACCGACCCATCGACCGGCTCGCTATGCACCACCACCGAGCGCGCCCGCGCAGAGGCCGGAAAGGCGAGCATGCTCGCCAGCAGCAAGAGGCTCAGCAGCGGCCAGAGCGTGTGGCGTCGGGGCATCGCGAGCCTCCAGATTGCAGCATTCAGCATTCAGCATTCAACATTCAGCATTCTCGCTACCGCACCGGGACATCATTCAGCGTCAGGTCGCCCACGCGCACGATAACCGTATCGCCGGGGCGCAGGGAGTTTTTCACATTGCTATAGAGCAGGAAGTAGGTCGTGCCGGCCTCAAGGTTCTGGCCGTGGCGGTGGGCCGCGCCGCGCTGGTCGAGCACCGTCCCGTTGTTGGCGACAATCGTCGGGAGGCTCTCGATGCTGTCGGTCATCAGGGCGGCCTTATCGGGGTCGATCACAGTGTACCGCAGATCCGCCAGGCCGCGGTCGGCGATCAGGGCCACCTGTGAGATCCGCACGCCATACTTCGCCTCGATCTCAGAGCTCACCGGCATCGGAGCCATGCGCTCGGCCAGCGTGGCGGGCTCGCGCACCTGCTGCTGCTGCCAGAGCAGCGCGCCGGAGATCAGCAGGGCGCCGAGGACGATGGCGACGACGGACATCGGGAGGCGGCGGGCCGGGTTGGGCATCTTGAGGGTTGCCATAAAAAGACTCCTACTATAGTAAGGGCGCAGCAGCGCGGCGCTGCTGCGCCCTTACAGACGGGGAGGGGACCCCTCCCCGTCTGTGGCCGTCCGTGCTAGTTCGGGCCGATCGTGGTGCTGCTCGTCACGACCACCTCATCGAGGTAGATAGTGGCGCCGGCGTTCGTGCTGTTATTCGCCGTGTTCTGCGGGCCGAGCCGCAGCGTGTTCACCGTGTAGGCGCTGGTCAGCAGGCCGTTCAGGTTCACCGGGGCGGCCCCGTTGACCGTGAGCTGGAACTGCGTGCTCGCGCCGCTGGCCCAGGCCATCTCGACCCAGTTCGCGCTGTCGTCAATGTTCCGCCAGCCGGTGTTTGAGGCACCGTTGGCCCGCCGGACAATCGCCCGCACCTGGTAGCCGCCGTTGGCCTGGCGGATCTGCAGGCTGAAGGCCTCGGTGTTGCCGTTCAGCGCGCGGAAGATAACCTTCGCGCCGGTGGCAGGGCCACCTGGGGCGTGTAGTGGTCGCCGGTGAAGACGTTGATGTCCTCCTCGCGGGTCGGCGTGTAGATCGGCCGGCCGGAGTAGTCATCATCCGGGACGTTCACCTTGACCAGGTAGTCGCCGGCGGTCAGCGCCTTCGGCGCGTTCCCATCGGCGCAGACCTCCGTCGTCGGGTTGTAGGCGCCCTGGGCCACGCTGCAGCCCTCGGTGAAGCCGTAGTTGCCGTCGACGGCGGCGTACTCGCTGCCGAACTGGATGCCCACCATCGGGCCCTCAACGCAGTCGCGGCCGGCGCCATCGTTCAGCGGCAGGGCCTGGAAGAAGCCCGGGTCGAGCGGCGTGCCGTCCGGCCCGCGAGCCACGCAGTCCTGCGGCCGCACCCAGCTCTCCGTGACCGTCTGGTTGAGCAGGACGCCCTGCTTCAGCGCACCGGTGCTGTCGGCCACATAGGAGCCGGGGCCGGTCGGGTTCTGCACGCAGGTCTCGCCGGGCTGCAGGGTGTAACCCGCGCAGGAGACCGGCCGGTACATATCCACCGTCAGGCCGGGGATGCCAACCTGCCAGTTCTCGACGGCCAGCTCGCGCGGGTTCAGCTCGTTGCGGGTGGTGTCGTAGCTGACGGTGCCGACGATGCCGCCGTTCTGCGGAATCAGCTCGTTATTCGTGTCTCTGCGCGGGAAGGGCAGGGCGTTATAGCGCTGCACGGCCCAGTTCAAGTAGCCGTTCTGGCCGATGATCGACAGATAGTTCACGTCGACGCCGGCGCCCGCGATGCAGTGCCCCTCGGCGACGCACTCGGCCATCGTGATGTCATCGCCGCCGACGCCGTCGATCTTCGCCGGGTCGAGCGGGTTGTTGTCGGCCCAGAAGCTCACGCCGGTGGTGTAGTAGGTATCAGAGTAGGCCTCGATCACCAGCCAGGCGGTCAGCGGGTAGACCGAGTCCATGGCGTAGTTGCCGAACGAGTCGGTGACGGCGCCATTGCTGCCGCGGTCGATCACCGAGTTGGTGCGCCGCTTCACGGCCAGCGGGAAGGCGTCGATGCCGGGCTCGGTGTCCTGGCAGATGCCGTCATAGTTGATGTCCGAGCAGACCCGGCCCTTCAGCTGCGAGTACCAGGCCGTCAGGTGCAGCTGGCCCACGTCGGTGATCTGGCCGTTCTTCACCTCGACCTGCTGCCAGTCGAGCAGATACAGCTGGTCGAAATCCCACCAGCTGATCTGGTAGGTGCCATCGGGCACGTGGGGCACGTAGAAGTCGCCGTTGGCATCGCCGGTGCCGACCCAGACGGTCTGGTCGCCGTTGTTCAGGTCGGAGATGGCGACCCAGGGGTTCTCAATCGGCTTGTCGTACTTGGCGCCCTGCAGGCCGGCCCAGATCGAGCCGGAGTAGGGGATGCCGCCGACGCCGGGGGTGTAGACGGTCACGGCCGCCACGCTGCCCCTGATGCCGCCGGTGGCCGCCGGGTCGAGCCCAAGCTCGGGGTTAGCGGTGGGCTGCACGAAGCCGAAGGGCACCCAGGGGAAGGGCTCGCTCGCGATCGCGAACTCGGTGTCGTAGCCGGTGGAGCCCTCCTGCACCCAGACGTCCCAGTCGTGGTTGCCCTCGAGGGTGGCGGTCTGGATCCAGGTCTCGCCATCGGGCGGGGTGGCCAGCATGGTGTAGCGGTTCGGCCCCATGTTGGGGATGGCCACCTGGCCGGCGAGCAGCGGCGAGTTGGTCGGGTCGCCCAGGTCGGGGGCGGTGCCGTCGCTGCTGTAGAGGCAGCCGTTCAGCTGCTGCGGGCCGGGCTCATCGGTGTTTGGGCTGCCGTCGGTGTTCGTGTTCGGGTAGGTGGAGCAGATCGGGTTGCCGAACACATCGGTGGTGATCTCACCGAGGGTGTCGTTCACCGTGACGCGGAAGCCGGCCAGGCCAGGCTGCTCGCCGGGCTCGCCGGCCGCGCCGGGGGTGCCGGTGATGCCCATCTCGGCGGGCAGGTCGGGCTGGCCGTTGGTCGAGCGGTTGTCGTTGAACACCACCGCGCGCAGGGTCGCCGTCGGCAGGTCGTAGGTGTTCAGCTTCACCACGACCTGCTCACCCTCCTGGAGCGGCATGGTGAACCAGGTGCCGTCGATCTTGTAGTTAGTGGCATCAGGGTTCGTGCCGGTCGGGTCGACATCGGGGATGACCGAGATCATGTAGTTGCCGTCGGGCAGGTTGATGCCGGGGGCAAAGATGCCGTCAGCATCGAAGTCCTGCGAGCGACCCTGGGTCACGATCGGGGCGTAGCCAGTCTGCGTCTTGATCGAGGTCCAGTCGCAGCCAGCGGGGTAGTTGGGGTTGGTGGCCTTATCGCAGCCGGTGTCGCGCGGCTGCGTATTGTTGCCGACGTTATCCTCGACGATCAGAAACTTAAAGTAATCGAGCCGCGTCTCGACACCAGGGTTCTTCGGGTCGATGCCGACCACAAAGAAGTTCGAGGTCACCGAGTCGTTATGGTTCCAGCGGAGCACATTCGTCGTGGCGGCGTGGGCCACGGGCGGGCTGCCGAGCGTGGGCAGCGCGGCCACGGTCATGGCCAGCATGAGCAGCAGGCTGAAGAGCCGGAGCTGCTTTGTGCGTGTTGCGGGCATTGATTCCCCCTAAACCTTCAGAGACAATACGATCCCTGCCGGGCGCCATGAGGCGCCGGCTGCGAGGGCTGCGGTGAGACAGGTACGCAGGCAACAGAAAGCCAGCGACCGTCTGGTCGCGACTGCACAGGGGCAGAGAGCGGCAAGCGGTCGATGCCTGAGCCTGGTCTTCAGCAGCAGTGTGTGTGGGGCAAACAGCGGTGCGCCGGGGGCGTCCTATGGGCGACGCTCACCAGCGCGAGAGGTTAGGGCGATGATAGCAGAGTCATGGTCCCCCCCCAGGGTGATGGTACAGCTATAAAACCATCGCTGCGCGCTCACGGGGCTCATCGTCCACAGGCGAGGCCTGCGGGCCAGCTGGGCACTCCCCTACCCAGCTGACAATGGTGTGATACGCAAACGCACAGCGACGAGAGATAACAATGCGGGCGGCGCGATCAGCTCGCGCGATCCACGAGGCGGGCCAGGTGCCGGAGCTTTTCGGGGTCGCTGTCCTTCAGCTCGGCGACAAACTGCGCATAGACCGGCGCGCCGAAGCTGTCGAGCAGGCTCGACAGGATCTCGCGCACCGCCGAGTTCGTGAACTCCTCGCGGCTCAGCGAGGCGCTGTAGAGGTGCTGGTGACACTCCATAGAGCGCTGGAGGACGTCCTTCTGGACCAGCCGGTCCATCACCGTCTTCACCGCCCCGTACGAGATGCGCTGGCCCTGGTCGCGCAGCCCCTCGAAGATGTCGCGGGCGGTGGACAGGCGGCGCTGCCAGATCAGATCCATGATGTCCGACTCCAGGGAGCCGAACAGCTTGGCCAGTCCCTCGCTATGCGGGCGAAATGCAGTGACAGTTCGGTGCTTCATACTTGCTTTTTCCAAATACTACCCGGCGGCACCCATAAGCAACACGGCCATCAAGGTACTGCGCAGCCCCTCTGCCGCTCAGAAGCTCAGGGCGTCACCTCGGGGTGCCGCACAACTAGACCTGTTAATACAGCGCGTAGTAAGAAGTGTTAATCTCTGTGCGCTGCATTGTAGCACGGCGCTCATTATTTGTGCATAACAAAACTTTCATTGATTTACATCTTCAGGATGCCGCGCGCTTCTTCTTTCATCATATCTGACATAAAGAAATAATTAATGCACTAAGAGAATGATTATCATTACACCGCAGCCGAAAGGCAAAATCCGGCCCCGGCGAGTTGTGATCTGACAACTCGCCGGGGCCGGGGTAGCCGCCCGAGATCAGGCAATTTTATATAAGTAAATGATTAATATCACTAGGAATAATCGGAGCGCCAGCCCGAGGCCGCCACGAACACGGCCCTGGCGCCGGCCGTCCCCCCAAGAGCAGCACCCAGGGGTAACAATATGCCACGTAGCATTGCGGCATTTCTCATCACATTCCAATCTTCCCGATCTATCATAACCCCGGTCGTTTACAGCCGGCCCAGGCCCACACACACCGCATCTGGAGGAGACGTCTCTTGAGCACCCGACCCTCGCTCCTGCGCACACTGCTGCGCCCCCGCAACATCGCCATCGCCATCATCGGTCTATTCGTCCTCATCCAGCTCGTCCCCGTCTGGGCCTTCCAGGATAACCCGCCCGTCCTGGATGAGCCGGCATGGGACAGCCCGCAGACCCGCGCCCTAGCCGTACGCGCCTGCTTCGACTGCCACAGCAACGAGACGACCTGGCCCTGGTACAGCAAAGTCGCCCCGGTTTCCTGGCTGGTGACGCGCCACGTGACCGAGGGCCGCGAGAAGATGAACTTCTCGGAGTGGAGCAAGGTGCGTGAGCGCGACGAGGCCGCCGGTCACTCGGCGAAGCTCATCCGCGACGGCGAGATGCCGACCAAGGACTTCCTGCTCATCCACCCCGAGGCGAGGCTGACGGCGGCCGAGCAGCAGCAGCTGATCGACGGGCTCAACGCGTCGCTGCGGTAGCATCACAAAGGGCCGCCGCAGGGGACACAGTAGAACAGCGGGAGGGACGCAGGAGGGACGCAGCGCGCTGCGTCCCTCCTGCTGTTCTAAATAAGGTGCAGCTCGGTCTGCCGGCCGTCGAGCCAGGAGACCACCCCGCCGCTGAGCAGCGCGTCCTCCTCCAGGGCGACCCGCACCTCCTGATCATCCCACTCGGGCAGCGCGCACGTCACATTCAGCTCGATCGAGTAGGCCGTGCGGTCATAGAGCGGGTAGTCGCCGTTGCCGGGCACGCCGCCCTGCTGATCCCAGAGGCCGATGGTGGGGCCTGCGGCGTGGCCGTGGTAGCCCAGCGGGTGCGTGTAGATGCTCGGGCTGAGGCCGGCCGCGCGGGCCTGCCCCAGGGCGTCGCGCAGCACCGTATTGCCCGTGCGGCCAACCTTCATCGCGCCGATCAGGATGTCCTGGAGCCGGTTGCCCTCGGCCAGGGCGTGGCGCAGGCCCGTCGGCGCAGCGGCCTCGCCCGCGCGCAGGACGTAGGCGTGCTGCTGCTGATCGGTGCAGAGGCCCATGTAGGCGAAGCCGACATCGCAGTGCAGCAAGTCGCCGGGCATGATCACGCTGCGCCGCTCCTCGGCGTCGTAGCGCTGTCCGGGCGCCTGGATCTCGACCGTCGGGTGGAACCAGGCCCGCAGCCCGGCATCGTGCATGGTCTGGCGCATCCACCAGACCACGTCATCGGTGGTGGTCTCACCGGGGGTGATAACCTCGCGCGAGAAGGCGCGGGCGATCAGGTTGTGGCCCATGGCGATGATCGGCGTGTAGGCGCTGATCTCGGCGGGGGTGCGCGTCTCCAGCCAGCCGACGGCGGCGGCCTCGGCGGAAACCAGGCGCGCGGCGTACTGCGGGCCGAGGGCGGCCAGCAGGCGCTCGTGCTCGTGGTGGCTCAGCCCATCGCCGAAGGCGAAGGTCTCCGAGACATTCACCCCGATCCGCTGGGGGTCGCGCTCGGCGACGATCCGGGCCAGGCAGGCGTCCTGCGACTCAGCATCGGGGTCCCAGGCCCGCTGGTAGTACGCGCCGTGGCCATAGCGGTCGAGGGTCAGCCGCTCGACCGTGCCGTCGGGGCGGCGGGCGAAGCAGAGGATCGTGCGACGGCGGGCGGACATGGCCGGCTCGGGCAGCAGCGACATGATCACCGGGTCCTCGTTATACTCGCGGGCGATCACCAGCCACATATCGAGGCCGGCGCGCGCAAGGACGGCGGGGATGACGGTGTCGAGCCGCTCGCCAAGCCAGATGTTGCGCACCTCGGCCTGGATGCGCAGGGGCAGGGTGGTGAGGGACATGGGGGCTCCTTGAGAATTGCAGATTGCAGATTGCAGATTGTAGATTGTAGCGTGCAATCTGCAATCTGCAATCTGCAATCTGCAATCTGCAATCTGCAATCTGCAATCTGCAATGTATAATGCCTGCGGCAAACGCATGCACCAGGGGCATCTATGAGCAACGACATCCGCTTCCCTCCCGGCTTCCTCTGGGGCGCGGCGACGGCGGCATACCAGATCGAGGGTGCCTGGGACGAGGGCGGCAAGGGCGAGAGCATCTGGGACCGCTTTGTGCGCCGGCCGGGGGTTATCGCCGACGGCACCAGCGGCGACATGGCCTGCGACCACTACCACCGCTACGCGGAGGATGTGGGGCACATGGCAGAGATGGGCCTGGGAGCCTACCGCTTCAGCATCGCATGGCCGCGCATCTTCCCGAGCGGCGGCGGGCGGCCGAACCAGGCCGGGCTCGACTTCTATCGGCGCCTGGTCGCCGCCCTGCGCGACAAGGGCATCGTCCCGATGGCGACGCTCTACCACTGGGATCTGCCGCAGGCGCTGGAGGACAGGGGCGGCTGGGTGAACCGGGACACGGCCCTGCGCTTCGCCGAGTACGCCAGCGTTATGTTCAGCGCCCTGGGCGCGGAGGTGCCGCTCTGGGCCACCCATAACGAGCCCTTCATCCAGGCCTTCTACGGCTACGGCAACGGCGAGAACGCGCCCGGCCGGCGCAGCCCCTGGGCCATCCTGCCGGCGGGCCACCACCTGCTGCTCTCGCACGGCATGGCGGTGGACGCCTTCCGCGCCGCGCGCATCCCCGGCGCGCAGGTCGGCGTCGTGCTGATGATCTGGCCACACCACCCGGCCTCTGATCGCCCGGCCGACGTGGCCGCCGCCCGGCGGGTCGACGGGGCGATGAACCGCATGTTCCTGGAGCCGATCTTCCGCGGGCGCTACCCCGAGGACGTGCTGCGCCACTTCGCGCGGCGCCTGATGCGCCCGCCCGTCCGCCCCGGCGACATGGAGCTGATCAGCCGGCCGATCGACTTCCTCGGCGTGAACACCTACACCCGGCTGACCCACGCCGCCGACTGGCGCGACCCGCTGGCCGGGGCGCGGCAGGTGCCGCCGCGCGGCCCGACCACGGCGATGGGCTGGGAGATCTACCCGGACTGTGTCGTGGAGGCGCTGGCCAAGGCCCGCGAGTTCGCCGACGTGCCGCTCTACATCACCGAGAACGGCGCGGCCTTCGACGATCTGGTCGGGCCGGACGGCCAGATCGTCGACGCGGCGCGAGTAGACTACCTGCGGGCGCACATCGCGGCGGCGCGGCGGGCGATCGACGCGGGGGCCGACCTGCGGGGCTACTTCGTCTGGTCGCTCATGGACAACTTCGAGTGGGCGCAGGGCTGCGCGAAGCGCTTCGGGCTGATCCACACCGACTACGCGACCCAGCGGCGCACCTGGAAGGCCAGCGCGCACTTCTTCCGCGAGGTGATCGCGCGCAACGGGCTGTGATGTAGATGATGTCAAATTTCAGCCGTCCGGCCCGGCTCTACCTCACCCACGTCGCCCTGCTCACCTTCGGCATCTCGATCAGCGGGATCTTCTTCAACCTGGCGCTGGTATCGCTCGGCTACGACCAGCGCACGCTGCGGCTGCCGCTGCTGGGCGAGCTCTCGCTGCTGGGCGTGCTGAACAGCCTGCCGGTGCTGGCGGCCGCGCTGAGCAGCCTGCCGCTCTGGTGGCTGGTGGGCCGGGTGGGGCTGCGGGCCTCGCTGATCATCGCCGCCGGCCTGGCCAGCATCCCGCTGCTCAGCGTGGCCCTCTGGCCAGAGCCGCTGCCGCTCCTAGTCGGCACGGCCATCGGCGGCCCGGCGGCGGTGCTCTTCCAGGTCAGCGCGGCCCCACTGATGATGCGGGCCAGCGGGGCGCAGGGCCGCGACCTGCTCTTCAGCGTCAGCTTCGGGCTGAGCATCGGCGTGGCGGGGCTGGGCAGCCTGGTGGGCGGGCTGATGCCGGGGCTGGCCGCGCGCCTGCTGGAGGTCGCCCCGCAGAGCGCCGGGGCCTACCGGGCCACCTTCGCGATCTCGGCGCTGGTGGTGCTAGCCTCGGCCGCGCCGCTGCTGGCGCTGCGCGTGCCGCCGGCGGCGGGCGCGGGGGGCGACGCGGCGCCGATCGGCGGCCTGCTGCGCGAGCTGCTGGCGCGGCCGTGGGGCACCCTGCGCTTCCTGATCTCGCCGCTGCTGATCTCCTGCGGCGCGGCCCTGCTCATCCCCTACCTGAGCCTCTACTTCCGCCTGCGCTACGGCGCGCCCGACGCGGCCCTGGGACTGATCTTCGCCGCCGTGGATGTGGCCACCGGGGCAGCCACACTGCTCGCCCCCCAGCTCTCCGCGCGCCTGGGCAGGCCAGCCAGCGTCGTGCTCACCCAGGCTATCGCCACCCCCTGCCTGCTACTGCTCGGCATGGCCCCCGCCCTCTGGATGGCATCTTCCGTCGCCATCGTGCGCGGAGCCCTGATGAACATGGCCGCGCCGCTCTACGAGGCCCACGCCATGGAGCAGACCCCCGAGGCCGCCCGGCCGCTGGTGATCGGGCTGATCAGCGGGGCCTACTCGGCCGGCTACATCATCGGCCCCACCGTCAGCGCTGAGGTGCAGCGGTCCTACGGCTTCGCGCCCCTCTTCGCCGCCACCGCCGCATGCTACTGCCTGGCCGCCCTCGCCAACTACCTGATCTTTGTCCGGCCTGGGGCCAGGCCGGGGGCCGAGCGCGGGAGCCCGGCGAGCGGGGTATAATGCCCCTGCGCCGCCAGGAACGCACTCGCCGTACACCCAGAAGGAGCCGCGATGGCCGGGGTCGTGCTCTACATCTTCACGCTGCTGATCGAGTCGATCAGCGTGGTCGTGCGCTTCGGGATCGTGAGCGGGCTGGTCAGGCTGCTCGCCGGGGGCACCGCGGGGATTGTGGCGGGGGCCGTCGCCGGGCTCGGGCCGGTCATCTACTCGCTGCTCGCCCAGGTCCGCGCCAGGGGCGTGCCCTTCCCCAGGCACGTCTTCGCCGTGGACATCGAGGGGCTCAACGCGGCCATCTCCGGGCGGACGATGTACATCTACCGCGAGCTGTTCGACAGCCGCTACCTGACCGGGGTGGTGGCCCACGAGCTCGGCCACTTTAACAGCATGGACGGCCGGCTGATGCTCGGCATCCGCGCCCTGACGATCCCCGGCGGGTTCTTCATCGCCTACCTGCTGCTCGGCCTGCTGCGCTGGGTGGCCTACGGCATCTCTACGGTGCTGGTGGCGTTTCTCGTCGTCGTCTTCGCCTTCCTCCGCATCAACCTCAGCGGGCTGGCCGGCCCGCTCTTCGGGATCAGCCTCCAGATCACGCGCATGACGATCATCTTCGCCGTCGGCGGGGTCGGCCCGGCGCTGCTCGGATCGATCTGGCGATCCTACTTTATCGAGCGCGAGTTCGCCGCCGACGCCTTCGCCGGCCGGCTGGGCTACGCCTACGACCTGCTCGACTTCTTTGAGACGGAGGTGCTGAGCGATGTGAGCATCCCATGGTACGAGCAGCCGACCCACCCGACCACCACGCGGCGGGTGGTGAACCTGGAGCAGGTGGCGGCCAGCTTCCCGCAGGCCCGCGCCCGCCCGCAGGGCGCCCGCCGCCCGCCGCCCAGCCCCGCGCCTGAGCGATCGGCGCCCACCGGCGCGCAGCCGTCCGCCGCCGCCCGCCCCCAGGCCCGCGATCTGCGGGCGGCCCGCTCGGCCCGCCGGCCCTGGCCGATCATCGCCGGCGTCGGTCTGCTGGCCGCCGCCATCCTGATCGTCGCGCTGCTTTCCGGCGCCCCGCCCGCCCGCCCCGCCGACGCCTACCGGCCGACGCCGGGGCCGACGCCGACGCTGGGGATATCACTGAGTCACTGAGGCGCTGAGGTGCTGAGGGACTGAGGCGTTGAGAGACCAATCTCAGTTTGCCAGGCGCTTGATCTCAAACTGAGTCACTGAATCACTGAGGCGCTGAGGGACTGAGGCGCTGAGGGACCAATCTCAGTTTGCCAGGCGCTTGATCTCAAACTGAGTCACTGAATCACTGAGGCGCTGAGGGACTGAGGCGCTGAGGGACCAATCTCAGTTTGCCAGGCGCTTGATCTCAAGCCGGGCGGCGCCGAAGTTGATCAGCAGCCCAACCTTATACCCGGACGCCTTGAGGTAGGAGAGCGCCTGGACGTGATGAACTGGCTCAAGCTGCCCGCGCGCCTTGATCTCCAACATAACATCCTCGATCACAAAGTCCACCCGCTTACGCCCGAGCAAACGACCCTTGTAGCGCACATCAATCCAGACCTCGCGAGCGAACTCTAGGCCGAACCCCGGCAGCTCCATAGCCAACGCGCGCTGGTAGAACACCTCCTCGAAGCCTGGCCCCAGCGTGCGATGCACAGCGAGCGCCGCCGCGATGATCTGTGCGGTTGTCTCGGAGGACGGGTAGGCCGGGTCAACAAAAGAGCGGTCAGCAGTTCCGGTCATAGCTCGTGCTCCTGCGCTATCGATGCTTCCCTACGTACACCGATCAGGCCGGGCAAAAGACACGTATCACTGAGGCGCTGAGGGTGTGAGGCACTGAGCCACTGAGCGTTCACTCCCTCAGTGCCTCACACCCTCAGCGCCTCAGTGATCCCGGAGCCACGGAAGCACTGAGCCACTGAGCGTTCACTCCCTCAGTGCCTCACACCCTCAGCGCCTCAGTGATCCACGCCGCCAGCTCCCCATCATCGCCGGGCAGCAGGGGTAGGGCAGCGACTCCACTCGGGTAGATCTCGGCAGCCCCCAAGCCAGGGTAGAGCAGGGCCACGGCCACCGCCGCCCGCGCCCCGTCGGCCGCGCCGATGCTGCCCAGGTAGCTGTAGGCGTCGGCCAGGGCGTCCTCGGGCACGCCGCCGGAGGCGTCCAGCCGGTACTTTGCGTCGAGCATGACGACCTGCGGCGGCGCATCGGGCCGGCGGATCTCCAGGGACAGGTCAGGCACGCGGGTGTGCCGGTCGAGCGAGCGCAGCGGCGCGCCGCCGGGCGCGTAGCGGGCCTGGTAGCGCAGGGCCAGCCGCGCGCCCGCCGCGCCCTCCAGCTCAAGCAGCGCGCCGCCCTCGGCCAGGCGCAGCCCCCATGCCATGTCGTCGTCGTCGTCCTGGCGCGCCAAATCCTGCGCGGCAAGGGTCAGGCCGGGCATGTCCAGCAGGGCCAGGGCCACCCTGGCCGCGCACCAGCGCTCGTAGAGCCTCGGCAGATCCTGCACGGGGATCGCCAGGGTCGCCGCATCCCACTGGACGAGCGGGCGGCGGCGCAGCAGCTGCCACATGCGGAAAACCGCGCGGTAGTCGGGGTCGCGCTGGAGCCGCGGGGTGGGGCCGGCGAACTGGCTGAGCGCGGCCACATCGGCGAGGAAGGGCCGCCCCCGCAGGCCGCGCAGCTGATCGACGGCGTCCGCGACCCGCCGCCGCGCCGGCTCGGGCAGGCCGGGCGTCGCCTGGAGCAGCGCCGCCCGCCGGGCCAGGGCGGCCAGCGCCCGCTTGAGCAGCCGGTTCTCGTAGGAGTCGTGGCTGGCGGCCGGGCGGCGCTCGGGGATGGCGGACAGCTGGCGCGCCTTCGCCGCCACGTCGCCAGACTCGCCAGCAAGGGCCGAGGCATCGATACGCGCCCGGTCGAGCGCCGAGAGGTCGCGGGCCTGACCGGGTTCCACCAGCTCCACCCCGGGGCGCAGGCGGTCGGGCGGGCGGCGGGCGATCCGCTCGGCGGCGGCCAGGAAGCGGTCGAGGTCGGGGCCGAGCAGGCCGGCCAGGTCCTCGGCAGGCGCGGGCGGGCCGGCGTCGGGCTCGGGCGACCATGCGCCGGGCGCGGCCCCGCCGCCGAGGGCGAAGACCAGCGCGCGCCCGAGGCGCTGGAGGTCATCGAGCAGGGCGCGGTAGCGATCCTCGTCGAGCTTGCGCGGGCGCACCCGCAGGGTCGCGCGCAGCTCCTCGGCGCGGCCGTCGGGCCACCCGGCGCGCAGCACCAGCGCGAAGCCGCCGACGCCGCCCTGGGCGACCCAGCGCCAGCGCCAGGCCGGGTCGCCCGGCCGCAAGAAGGGCTCCAGCTCGGCGTCGCCCAGCCACAGGCGCAGGGCAGCGCCCTCGGGCGGCAGGCAGGAGAGCTCGGCCGCCCGCCACTCGTCGATGGCGGCGGCCGAGCCGAGCGGCTGGCCGTCGAGCAGGAGCTCCATAGCGATTGCAGATTGCAGATTGCAGATTGCAGATTGCAGGTTCAATCTGCAATCTGCAATCTGCAATCTGCAATCAATTAGCCCAGGCGGGCCCGGTAGTCGGCGCTGATCTGCGCCAGCAGATCGTCGCGCCTATCGTAGAGCCGCTTGAGCGGGCGGGGCGGCGCGCTGGCCAGGGCGTAGCTGGCCAGGATGGGCAGGGCCACCGTGCTGTCCAGGTAGCAGACCACCGTGCCGGGGAGCTGGTCGGGGTCGATCTTGCCCCAGGTCATCGCCTCGGAGGGCGTGGCCCCCGAGAGGCCGCCGGTGTCGGGGCGGGCGTCGGTGAACTGGATGAAGTAGTCGTGGCCGGCCTCGTCGAGGCCGAGGATCTCCTGGATCTGCGGCTCGGTCTGGAGGATAAAGTTCTTCGGCGAGCCGCCGCCGACGATCACCACCGCGCTCTGGCCGCCGCGCTTCTTGGCGTCGTAGACGATCGCCGTGCTCTCGTTCACATCGCGCTCGACATCGAAGCGGCACCTGTTGCCCTCAAGGGCCAGGGCGGCCACATTCATGCCCAGGGTGCTGTCGCCCGGGCTGGATGTGTACATGGGCACGCCGCACTCGTGGGCCGCCGTGAGGATGCTCACATAGCCGCTGCCCAGGGCCTCCTCGCGGGCCTTGGTGTACTTGCCAAGCTTGTAGTGCAGCTCGGCGCTGCCCATCGTCATCTGGAACTCCTCGCCGCGCAGGCACTCGCGCACAAACGCGTCGCTCTCCAGCAGCACGTCCTGATGGAAGAGGATATCGTAGATGCGGATGATCTTATTCTCGCGCAGCTCGATGTCGTTGGTGAAGGGCGTGCTGCCGAACAGCTCGAAGCCCAGCGAGCGGTGCATGTCGTGGTAGAGGTTGGCCCCCGTGCTCACCACCCAGTCGATCAGGCCGGCCCGGATCAGCGGCACGATCGCCGCCGTGCCGATGCCGGTCGGCGTCAGCGCGCCGCTCAGGGTGACGCCGATCGTCACATCGGGCTGGGCGATCTTGCGGGCGAAGAGCTGGCAGGCCTCGCGCAGGCGGGCCGCGTTATAGGCGAACAGATAGGTATCGACCAGATCGACCACCCCGATATCGCCGCTCAGCGGGCGCGGGTCGAGCTTCACTCCGTAGGACATCTCTCACTCCTCTCGCAAATGCAACATGCAACATGCAGCAAAAGAACTTTTGCAGGTTGCATTATACCCTCACCACCACCTGCGGCTCTTGAAGAACAGGCCGAGCCCGGCGGCGATGGTCAGCATGATGCCGAGGGCGAGGGGGTAGCCCAGCGGCCAGGACAGCTCCGGCATATACATGAAGTTCATGCCGTAGATGCCCGAGACCAGCGCGCAGGACATGAGGATGATCGAGGCCAAGGTCAGCGCCTTCACCAGCTGGTTGAGCTGGTTCGACTGGAGCGAGAGGTAGCTGTCCAGCGCGCTGGAGAGCAGGTCGCGGTAGGTGTCGATGCTGTCCGTCACCCGCACCAGGTGGTCGTAGACATCCTGGATGTAGGCGATCTCCGGGCCCTTGAAGAGCGCCATCTCCTGACGCAGCAGCACGTTGAGCACATCGCGCTCGGGGGAGACCGCCCGGCGCAGCAGCAGCAGATCCTTCTTCAGGCGGAAGATATCCTGGATCGAGTCCTCGCGGAACTTGCCGAAGATCGTGTCCTCCAGCTCCTCGACCCGGTCGACGACCCGGTCCATCAGGGTGAAGTAGTTATCGACGATCGTGTCGAGCAGGGCGTGGAGCAGGCGCGTGGTGTTCTCGCCGATCGGCGCGTTCGGCGCGTGCCAGCGGGCCATGGTCTCCTCGATCTCGCTGATCGGGCCGCGCCGGATGCTCACCAGGTAGTTGCCGCCCACAAAGAGGTTCACGCTCTGGAGCACGATCTGGTCGCGCTCGTTATAGCGCGCGGCGTAGAAGATCAGCAGGTAGTAGCCGTCGTAGGCGTCCACCTTCGGGCGCTCGTGGTCGCGCACGGCGTCCTCGATCGCCAGGGGGTGGAAGCCGAACTCGTCGCGCAGCAGAGCCACCTCGACCTCATCGGGCGACTCCAGGTCGAGCCAGACGAGGGACTCGGGGCGGGCCAGGTAGTCGCTGATCGTGCTCAGGTCGCCGACGTCGTGGAAGGTGCCGGTCTGGCAGACGTGGAGGGTGTGCATATGTAATGGTGAATGCTGAATGCTGAATGGTGAATGCTGAATGGTGAATGCTGAATGTTCGGAATTCAACATTCACCATTCAGCATTCACCATTCTCTCAAGCTTCCCACACGAGGAGCGATGCGTGGCCGGTCATCTCGCCGGCGCGGATGTGGTCGTAGAGCACGCCGCGCACCGAGAAGCCGATCCGCAGCTGCGAGGTGAGGGTGGGGTCGACGACCCGGCCGGCCGCCACCTCGGCCACATAGGCGTCCACGTCCATCCTATCGGCGTGGGCGTTATAGCCGGGGAGCATGCCGCCGGCGACAATGCCGCGCAGGCCGAGGCGGCGGATCACCTCCCAGCGCGCCCCATAGAGCATGCGCGAGACCCCGCGGCCGCGGAAGTCGGGGTGGACGCTCATGTCGCCGCCGTAGAGCCACTCGCCGGCGTCGTCGTGCTCGGTGAAGAAGCCCTCGCCGACGATCTCGTGGAAGGTGTGCTGCTTGAAGACGTACTCGCCGCGCACGCGGAAGGTGCTGCTCTGGCCGATCACCCGGCCGTCGGCGAGGGCCACGTGCTGGCCATCGGGGAAGACCCGCATCTGCGCGGCGAAGTGCTCGGCCCCGAAGAGATCTTCGACCTTCAGGGTGGGGAAGCAGATCTTCTGGTGTTCCACCAGCTCGGGGATGTGCGCGGGCTGTGTCTGGACAATTGTTATCATAAAAGCTCTGGGAGTGCGGGGCGGCTACACCGCCCCACGATATATTATGCAGGTCGGGGCATAGCCCCAAGATATCACAGCTCGGCGATCATCCGCGCCGCCGTCTCGCGGCCGCTCTGGATCGCCAGGTGCAGGCGGCCCAGGCCGGTCAGAAAATCCCCGGCGAAGGAGAGCCCGCTGCCAGTGCCGTTGAGCAGCTCGCCGTCGCAGCGGCCGTCGGGCAGCGAGTAGCGCCAGCGCTGGGCGTTGGCCCACAGGGGCGCGCCCAGGTCGCCGGCGAGCGAGGTCACCATAGCGCACACCGCGTCGAGCGGCGGCATGAGCGGCGCGCCCTGGCCGTAGGTCCCGCGCTCGACGGCGTCCCAGTGCGCCACGCTCCAGTCGTGGCCCATCTGCGCGGTAAGCAGCCCCTGGCCGGCGGGGGCGCGGCCGGGCTTATCGTGCTCGCAGGCCAGCCATGCGATCGGGTGGCGTCGGTCGGTGTTCACCAGGGCGTACCAGGGCAGATCCGGCCGCCGGCCATAGGCGAAGGTGAGCGAGATGCAGCGCCGGTAGGTGCCCCGGTCCAGCTCGGCCGCCAGCGCGTCGCGCAGGCCCGCATCAAGCTCGCTGGCCCGCAGGATCGCCGCCGACTGCGGCGCCGGCGCGGTCAGGATCACCCGGTCGGCAACCCCCAACA
>NZ_JAIEWN010000022.1:49992-61631 GCF_019599295.1 Oscillochloris sp. ZM17-4
TACGCGCTCCTACCACCCGGCCGCCACAATCGCCTCAAGCTCGCGGCGGTCCTCATCCTCATAGGGGCCAATCACCGCCAGGTGCAGGGCCTCGGTGCGCAGCAGGCGCCGGGCCACCTGGCGCACCTGCTCCGCCGTCACCGCCTCAACCTCGGCCACGACCCGCTCCACCGGGACCACCTGGCCGTAGCGCAGCAGGTGCGCGCCATTGCGCGAGGCCACCGACCATGTGTCCTCCAGCGAGAGCAGGATGCCGCCCTTCACCTGCTCCTTGATCATCGCCAGCTCATCGGCCGTCACCCCGTGGCGCAGCAGGTCACCCAGCATATCGCGGCAGATCACCAGGGCGTCGCGCATCGTCTCGGGCTCGACGCTGCCGTAGACCACCCACATGCCGGCGTCAGAGAGCTCGGTGTGGTAGGAGCCGACGCTGTAGGCCAGCGCATTCTCCTCGCGGAGCACCTGGAACAGCCGCGACGACATCCCGCCGCCGAGGATCGAGTCGAGCACCTGGAGCGCGCGCCGGTCCGGGTCGCTGTAGGAGAGGCCGGGCACGCCGAGGCAGAAGTTGCCCTGCTCGGCGTCGCGGGGCATCAGGCTCACATACGGGCCGCGGCAGGGCCGAGGGGCGGGCGGCGTGGCCGCAGGGAGGCCGGGGGGCAGTCGGGCGAAGGCCCGCCCGACGCTCGCGACCACCTGGGCGGCCGTGATCTTGCCGGCCACCGAGATCACCGTCGTGCTCGCGTTATAGTGGCGCTGGAAGAAGCGCGTCAGATCGGCGCGGCCGATGGCGGCCACCGTCTCCGCGCTGCCGGCGATATCGCGGCCGAGGGGCTGCGCGCCCCACATGGCCCGCTGGAGCTGCTCGTGAACCCAGTCGCTCGGCGAGTCCTGCAGGCCGCGGATCTCCTCGATGATCACGCGGCGCTCCTTCTCAAGCTCGTGCAGATCGAAGGTCGGGCAGGTCAGCATCTCGGCCAGCACCTCCACCGCGCGGTCGAAGTGGATGGTGGCCACCTTAGCCCAGTAGACCGTCGACTCGTACGAGGTCGAGGCGTTCAGGATACCGCCCACCCCCTCGACCGCCGCAGAGATCTGGCGGGCCGTCGGGAAGCGTGAGGTACCCTTAAAGCACATATGCTCAATAAAGTGGGCCGCCCCGCCGTAGGCCTCGTGCTCATGGCGCGCCCCGGCGCCGACGAAGCAGCCGATCGAGACCGAGTAGGTGTGTGGCAGCTCCTCGACCAGGATGCGCAGCCCGGAGGGGGTCGTAATCAGATCTGGCATAGGATATAGGATACCATAGCCAGTAGGAACATGGGGTGTGACGTAAACTCTTGCATGCGGGCGGGCGGCTGAAGTCGCGCCGGCGGGGCGCGTTGCGCCGGGCGTCGGCCGGCGCCGACGCCGGATCGCGGTCGGCCGCAGGCCCCCGCGACGCGGCCTCAGCCACCAGCGACGTTGCACATGCCCTGCGCACGACCTAGCCCGTCATGATCCAGAACTCCAGGTGCTGCTCAACCCGATGGGCCTCGCCATCCACCGGCGAGCGCCTCACGGTGAAGGTGCGCGCGCTCGGCGGGTCGCCGATTCGCACCGTCATCTGCTGGTGGCCCGCCTCCTGGCCCGGCATCAGCGTGACCTGCACGTGTGGCTGGCGCTCAAGCAGCTGCCAGACATGCGCGTAGCTCTGGCCGACAAGATCACGCGGGTGGAGGCCGACGATCTTCGCGCAGAAGAACTGGTTGGCGGCCAGCAGGGTCTCGTCCGAATCCAGCAGGATCACGCCATCGGGCAGGCTATCGAAGACCACGCGCAGGGCATCGCGCGAGCCCTGCATCTGACGGGTGCGCTGCTCAACCAGTCGCTCAAGGGCGGAGGCCTGGCCGGTGAGCCGGCCCACCAGCTGCACGTTGGCGCAGGCCGCCGCGACGATATGGGTGAACACCGTGAGCAGCGACCAGAGGGTGGCCGAGAAGCCGCACTTGCCGTCGTGGACCAGCACAAAGCTGCCGATCATAAGCCCGTGGTGGGTCAGCGGCAGAGCCACGCATGTCATATCGGGCACCGGGGCCGTGGTGACAATGCGCTGGCCGGCCCAGGCCATCTGGGCGGCCCCTCCGGCGAGATCAGCCGACCCCGCCCACTCGGCGGCGGGGCCGGGCAGCACCGGGTGCAGAGTCGCCTCAGTGCCATAATCATCGCCATCGATCAAGAACAGAATGCCCCATCGGGCGCCGAAGACGGCCGCGCCCTTCTCGTTCAGCATCGCCGCGAGCTCGGCGAGGCTGCGCTCGGCGGAGAGAAACTGGGTCATCACCAGCAGAGTCATCGCCTGATCGCGGCGCACCCGCTCGCTGGCCTGGTAGCGCGCCGCGCTCAGCGCCACGCCGAGCTGGGCGGAAACTCCCTCAAGCATGATCAGGTCGTGGCTGCTGAAGGCGTTGACGGCGGGCCGGTGGGCGGTGAGCACGCCAAGGGTGACGTTCGCCTGGCGGATCGGGATCACGATCACGCTGCCGCTGCGGTGCTGCTCACTAAACTGGAGCCAGCGCCGGTCGCGCGCGACATCCATGAGGGCCACGCTGCTGCCGTGGCGCACCACCCATCCGGCCAGTCCCTTCTCAACCACCTCGCGGGCGAGATCGGGCGCGATCGGCTGCACGCCGCCCTCGATAGCCGTCGAGGCCAGCTCGATCTGCCTCCCCGGCCCCACGAGGATGATGCTCGCGCCGGCCACCAGGTGCGCCGCAAGGGCGCGCAGCGTCTGCTCCACGATCTGCTCGATGCCGATCACCTCGCGGAACTCGATCGCCAGCTGGGTGAGCAGCGATATGCGCCGCAGCTGATCGTCGAGCAGGCTCTGGGACGCCGAGGGCAGCTGCCCAAGCTCAGCCCGCAGCTGCGCATTCTCGGCCCGCAGCTCGCTCACCAGCCGGGCCAGATCGGCGGAGGCCAGCTTTGCGAGGTCGTCGGGGAATGGGGGGAGTGTGGTCGGCATCGCCTCTACCTCTCTACGATTGCAGATTGCAGATTGCAGATTGCAGATTGCAGATCGAGTATCGTAGCCTCACCTGCAATCGGCAATCTGCAATGGCGCTAGCGCAGCGCGCTCTGGAGATCCGCGTAGGTGCGCATCCCAGAGAGATCAAGCCCCAGGCCGACGATCGACTGGGCCACCTCGGGCCGCACGCCCACCAGGGCCACCTCGGAGCCGAGCAGCCGCGCCGCCTGGAGCGTGCGGATGAGCCCCTGGGCCACGTAGCTATCGATCAGGGGCACGCCGGTGATGTCGAGCAGCAGGCGGCGGGCCGATGAGCGCTCGATCGCCTCCAGGGCGCGGTCCTGCACGATCAGCAGGCGCTCGCCGTCGAGCGAGCCGACCAGCGGCATCACCAGGGTCGTCGCGCTGATCGGCAGGACCGGCACGCTCAGCTCGCGGATCGCCTGCTGCTGGCGGATGTTCTCGGCCAGCAGGCGATCCTGATCGGCGGCGCGCACCTCCAGGGAGCCGAGGGCCATCTCCAGGTCGGCGGTGCGCTCGCGCACCGTCGACTCCAGGCGGCGCGAGATCGACTCCAGCTCGCGCTCGCGGGCGCGCTGGGCCGCCAGGGCGTCGCGCATAATCGCGCCGATCCGATCAACAAACAGCCCGATCAGGCAGGCGATCACCGCGAAGCTGATGATCGTCGAGGCGAGGTTGGGCGCCTGGGCGGAGGCGAAGCCGGCGCCGGGCGCGCCGGCGCGCTCCAGGATCACGGCCGCGCTCACGCCCGCCACGCTCACGGCCAGCACCAGCACGAGGCCGCGGCGCCCGGCGATCATGCCCGCCATCGTGATCGGCAGGCCGAAGGCGAACATCGTCAGCGCCCCCTGCGCAAGGGTGTTCCCGTAGAGCATCAGGCTGAGCAGCAGGGCCAGCGCGACCGAGAGCAGCAGCACCGACTGCTGGGCGCGGCCGGAGCGCAGCTGCGCCAGGGCCACGGCGGCGACGGCCGCGATCATCGCGACGAGCGCCGCGATGATCGCCTGCCCAGACAGGGCCATAGGCGCGAAGAAGGGGAACGGCGCAAGCAGGAGCGCTCCGGCCAGGATGCTGATCTCAACTACCTGGATCAGCGCCGCCTGCCGCCGCTCCAGGCCATCAGGGTAAGGGAGTTGATCGAGCCAGCTGCGAAATCGTTGCCACATTGCCCTGGCCTCCACGCGGGTTCATAGGCCTGCGATCACAGGGCATAGTATAGCATGTAGCACAGCGGAGCTATAGCGACACAGCAGCCCCTACCCCTGCGCCTCCAGCCAGACAAACTGGTAGGGCGACAGGGGCAGCACCTCGCCGGCGCTCACGCTCACGCCGGTGTTCAGGTCGGTGAAGCGGTAGCCCATCCCGTAGAGCCGCAGGCGGTTCGCGCTCAGGCTCTGGGGGTACTCGCTGAAGTTCGCCACCAGCAGCAGGCGCTGCCCCTCGTGCTGCCGGATGTAGCCGAGCAGGTGCGGGCTGCCGGTGTCGATCACCGACAGGTCGCCGCCGGCCAGGGCGGGCTGCCCCTTGCGCAGGGCGATCAGCCGCAGCAGCTCGTTGTAGACGTAGCCCTCGGGCCGGGCCATATCATTCCAGCCCGCCCCCTCCCACTGGAAGGGCACCCGGTGGACCCAGCGGCTATCGTCGGCCTTGGCGGGCACATTCACATAGCCGTAGTCGTTGAGCGTGGCCACCTCATCGCCGATGTAGATCAGCGGGATGCCGCCGACGCTCAGGATCACGCTGTGCAGCAGCAGGATGCGCCGGATCGCCAGGTCGATCAGGATCGAGTTATGCTCCTGGACGCCCTGCTCAAGCCCGGCCAGCGAGGCCAGCGTGCCCGACACGCGGGAGTCGCCCGTCTCCGGGTTGGACTGGAAGGGCACCCCGCGGGCGAAGGAGCCAGGGAACTCGCCGGTGTAGAAGGCGTTGAGGAAGCGCCGGTGGCCGTAGGGGTCAACCCCCACCAGCCGGGCGTCCTCATCGTCGAACGTCCAGCCGATATCGTCGTGGCAGCGCAGATAGTTCACCCAGGCGCAGCCGTCGGCGATCTTCCAGCGGGTGCGCAGCGAGTGAGACAGCAGCTTCACCTCGCGGGTGGCCAGCGCCTCCCAGCAGAGCGACATCAGCAGCGGGTTGTACGAGAGCTGGCTCTCGCCCATGCCGATGTACTTCACCACCTCGTCCGGGTGGACGATCGCCTCGGACTTGAAGAGCAGGGCCGGGGCGGCGACGCGGGCCAGGGCGTTATAGGCCTGGATCACCAGGTGCGCCTCGGGCAGGTTCTCACAGGTGGTGCCCAGGCGCTTCCAGATGAAGGCCACCGCGTCGAGGCGCAGCACCTCCACCCCGCTGTTCGCCAGGAAGAGCATCTCGGACGCCATCGCCCGGAACACCTCGGGGTTGCGGTAGTTCAGGTCCCACTGGAAGCTATTGAAGGTCGTCCAGATCCAGCGATGCATCCCCTCGTCCCAGGTGAAGTTGCCGCGCCGCACGGTGGGAAAGATCTCGCGCAGGGTGGCGTCGTACTGGTCGGGGATGCTGCGGTCGGGGTAGATGAGGTAAAAATCCTCGTAGTCGCGCTCGCCGGCCCGGGCGCGCCGCGCCCACTCGTGCTCGTCGGAGGTGTGGTTGAAGACGAAGTCGACCACCAGGCTGACCCCATCGGCGCGCAGGGTCGCCGCCAGATCGGACAGCTCCCTCATTGTGCCGAGCGACGGGCTGACGGTGCGGTAGCTGCTCACCGCGTAGCCGCCGTCGTTATTGCCGGCCGGCGCGTCGAAGAGCGGCATCAGGTGCAGGTAGGTGATGCCGAGCTGCTTGAGGTAGGGCAGGTGCTCCCGCACCCCGGCCAGGTTGCCGGCGAACAGATCCACATAGAGCACCGCGCCGACCATGCGCTGCGAGTGGAACCACCCGGGGTCGGCCTCGCGGCGCGCGTCGAGGTCGCGCAGCGACTGCGGGCGGGCGAACCACGAGCGCGCCGCCAGCGCCAGGATCTGCTCGAGGTGGTAGAAGAAATCATACTCGGAGCCGTACAGCTGTATCAGCAGGCCAAAGAGCCGCTCCCACTCCCGCGTGAGCCGGGCCTCAAAGGCGCGCCACGCAGCCGGGTCGGAGTCCGCGTCGTCATTGAATGTGCTGCGCACACGCGGCAGCAGGCGGGCGATGCCGCGCCTCGCGCGCTCACTGATCCAGTCGGTGTCGCTCATAATGCCCCATTGCAGGAATCGGAACCGGTTCCACCATTATAACGGCAAAAATGCCGAAGGGTGGCGGGGATGCGGCAGAGCTTCGCGCTCCCACACAGAAACTGATAGTGCTGCGGCGCGGCTACGCCGCGCCGCAGCACTATCTACACACCACCCCTGCGATCACCCCATCAGCCTGGCGGACACCTGGCGGTAGGCGGCGGTGACCGGGTGGTCCGGGTAGCGCAGCGCGAAGACCCCGGCGCTGGCCAGGGTCATCAGCTCATCCGAGTGCGGGATGACAGCGGCGACCGGGCATTCGTAGATCTCCTCCATACGTCGGCCAACCTCCGCCAGGTCGTAGGTCTGCGGCACCTTGTTGACCATCAGCAGCAGGCGGGGGACCTCCAGCTTGCGGGCGACCTCGACCGTCACACCGGTGCCCTGGTAGTCCTGCTGGTCGGGGCGCAGGATGATCAGGAGGGCGTCGGAGATCGCGATCGAGAGCAGGGTCTCCTCGTTCAGGCCGGGGTGCGTGTCGATCATCAGCACATCGAGGTCGAGGGTCTCGATCAGGCGCTGGAATCCATCGTTGAGCAGTCCAGGGTCATAGCCATCGCGCAGGACACGGGCGATCTCGCCGGCCTTGATGCTTGAGGGTATCAGGAAGATCTTCCCGCTGATCGGCTGCTCCAGGCTCGCCGTGACATCGTGGGCCGCATCCTCGATCTCGCAATCGCCCCAGAGGTAGTCGTTGAGCGAGCGCGTGATGTGGGCGTCGTCGAGCCCAAAGAGCACGTGGATGCCGGGGGACTGGATATCGGTGTCGATCACGCCCACGCGGTAGCCCTGCGAGGCGAGCAGCGCGGTGATGTTCGCGGTCGTGTTGGACTTGCCGGTGCCGCCGCGAAATGAGTGAATCGAGATGATCCTCGCCATAGAGAGGCTCCTCGCCGCCCTGATAGTGGCCACGTTGGCTTTCGATAACAGAGCTATGCTACCAGGATACGATGAAGAACATATTACAGCACCTGCCCGTGCAGGGCCAGGACATGGAGGGCTGCCGTCCTGAACACCCGTGTTGCGTTGGGGGAATGTGCCGGCTTCGCCGGCACATTCCCCCAACGCAACCGAACATTCTGCCACGTCCCCGCTGGTGGCGGGGCTACGCAGCGCCCTTCAGCTGCTCGACGAGCGCGATATAGTCGGACATCGCCTGATCGGAGGCCGTGCCCTTCAGCTTCGCCCAGGTGTCGTACTTCAGGCGGCCAGCCATATCGAGGACGCCGGGGCGCGCGCCGCTGACATCGCCCGCCGTGGCCTGCTTGTACAGCCCGTAGAGCTTGAGCAGCACATCGTTCTCCGGGCGCTTCGGCAGCTGCTGGACATCCTGGGCGGCCTGTGCGAACCGGGCGCTAAGATCGCTCATCATCGTCCTCCTTCTATTCAACCCGCCGACCGGCGCCGGAGGGGCATCAGATCTGATAGGCAGATGGTAGCACTGATCGCACACTTCCGCGCAGACGGGAATGGGCCGGGGCTGCCGTTTATCTCTGTGCAGGTAAGCATCACGGGAGCTAGTATGTCACATAAACTTCGCACGGCCATCCTGGCCGCATGCGTCTGCATGACGCTGATCGGCGCCACACAGAGCGGGGCGACGGGCGCGGCCACAGCGCCCGCACAGGCGATCAACCCGGAGCTGATGGGGATGGTGATCCGCGACCCATGGTACGACTTCGGCACCTACCCAGGCCTCCCCAACGAGCCAAATCGGGTGGCCCAGGAGCGCATGGGACAGATCCTGGAGGAGACGGGGGTGCACTGGGTGCGACTAGAGTTCTTCGTCGAGGGCGATGGTGCAGACGCCCTCGACCGCACCTTCCAGCGCTACGATTTCTTCATCAACGAGGTGGCCCCGCGCCACGGGCTGAAGGTGCTGGGGCTGCTGGGATTCGGGGTGGTCCGTGAGACCGGCCCGCTCGACCCCGACAACGGTATCGAGGTAAGCGATTTCCAAACCGACCCGCTCTATGGCGGCGCGGTCAACCCCTATATGAAGCGCTGGCTGGATCGAGCGCTCGGCATCGCCACGCACTACGAGGGCGCGGTGGAGGCCTACGAGATCCTGAACGAGCAGAACCGCATGCCCCCCGAGGGGAAGGCGGTGCCCGCCTCCCTGGCGGCGCGGCTGCACACGAAGTTCTACCGCCTGTTCAAAAATGCCGACAATGCGGCCTGGCGCGACAGCGTGCAGGTGATCGTGGGCGGCCTGCACCCGAAGGGCACCCTGGAGCAGGGCCAGCCGGGCTATCTGAGCGACGCTGACTACCTGCGGCAGCTCTACGGCTACAGCCTGAAGACCGGCCTGCCCGTCGCGAGCGAGCCGTTCCAGGAGTACCGCAAGACCTATGGCAGCTACCCGCTCGACGGCCTCGGCTATCACCCCTACCCCGAGGAGATCCGGCTCAGCCTTCAGGCTGACTCCGACCTGATCGATGATCGGCTGACTAGCATCCGTAGCACGCTCGCCGCCGTGCAGGATCCCGCCCGCCGCTACTGGATCACTGAGATCGGCTATAACACAGCCTTCAGGCAGCAGAATGAGGCCGGACAGGCCGCCTTCTTACGGGCCGTCTACACCCGCCTGGCCGCACGCGGCGATGTCGCGCGGATCTTCTGGTTCAAGTACGAGGACTTCCCGCCGGCCGATGGGGCCAACGCGCAGCGCTGGGGGATCGTACTGATCCCGTTTACCGCCAGCGCGGCCTGCCCAGGCGACGCCTGCTACGAGGTGACAGGGGAGCCCACCTCACGACGCCTCTCATTCCTCGTGTACCGCGAGCTTGCGGGGCTCCCTGTCTACCATGTGAGTCTGCCGTTTGCGGCGCGCTAGCCGCGCTGCAAACTCACCCCCAGGGGGAAGGGAAATCCCCCTATCACAAGAAGTTAAGAGAGTGCTATAATGTTGACGTATGACAACTAGGCATCATGAGAGAGGCAGCATATGGAAAGCATAGCAGCTACCAGGCTTGCCGACCAACTCAGGAGCCACCAGCAAGAGCTCTGTAACGAGGTAGCATCCCGGCTGCTTGTTGCCTACCCTGAGCTCAAGCGCAGCCTGCGGCTCGAAGAGAACTATCTGCCAATCACCCGGCTCTCAGAGGTCGCAGTGGAGCGGCTGAATGAACTGGTGAGGGCCGTGCTGATCTTTGAGCTTCCCTCACTCGCTGATCAGGAGCTTCTCTGGGCGCATGGTGTCCTGCCCCGCAATGGCGTGACGGCGGAGCATCAGTCGAGCATGGTGTCCTGGTTTTTTGAGGAGGTGCGGAAGCTTCCGATCAGCGCGGCGGAGATAGCCATCACGCGCGAGATCGAGCAGTACTTCCTGGTCCAGATACGCCACCCTCACCACAAGAGCTCATGAGATCTGTGGCGACACAAGCCAGTTATAGACGGCAACGAAGCCCCACTCGTGACGAGTGGGGCTTCGTTATGGCTCAACCGCGACCGGCATCACTAGTTGACGGTCAGGACACCCTTCATCAGCGGGTAGTGGCCGGGGACGGTGCAGAAGAAGGTGTATGTGCCGGGGGCCGGGGCGGTGAAGGTGACCTCAACCGTCTGGCCGGCGTTGGCCAGGGTGGTGTTGGCAATGATGTTAGCCGGGTCGGTGGGCAGGTAGTTCTTATCGGCGCCGGCGACGAGACCCTCGGTAGCGATCTTCTGCGCCACATCATCGCCGCCCCTCGCCAGCACCCAGTTGTGCTGCTGGGCCGCCGAGTTGTCGGTGAACTTGACCGTCACCTGCTGGCCCGAGGAGACGCTCAGCTCCGTCTTATCGAAGGCGAGGTTCTCGCCCGCCGAGCCAAGCTCCAGGGTCACAGGGCCGGTACCGCCCGAGCTCGCGGCCGGAGTGGAGGTGCTACTGCCACCGCAGGCAGTGAGCAGCAGCGATACACCAAGGACGGCGGAGAGCAGAAACAGCCGAAGATGCGTCTTCATCGAACCCTTCCTTTGCCTCTAGACACAGAGATGTGTAATTTGTCACGAAGAACTGAGACAAGCTCATTTATAGCACCAACCCTCGCATTGTCAAGTCTCGGCTATCGCAGGCGGAATGATCGGAGACGGGACCTATCACACATGTCAGCACGAGTCTGACCATTCGTCATCAAACGTTTATATCCACAGGGAATGGCACCTATAACATGTGATATAGGTGTTGAGCACATGTAAGGAGTGTCACGCAATGATGTCTGAGAATGAGATTCGCAATCTGCTGAAGGATGCACGGACGATCGCGGTTGTTGGGATGAGCGACGACCCCGAGCGGGACTCGAACGGCGTCGCGCGGTTCCTCAAGCGCAACGGGTACGATATTATCCCGGTGAACCCAAACCTGAGCGGCCTGATCATCGACGAGCGGCCATACGGCTCGCTGCGCGACATTACGCAGCCCGTGGATGTGGTGGTGATCTTCCGCCGCTCCGAGTTCGTGCCGGAGATCGTGGAGGATGCCATCGCCATCGGCGCGCGCGCGATCTGGATGCAGCTCGGGGTGATCAACAAGGCGGCGGCGGATCGGGCACAGCAGGCCGGGCTGCTGGTGGCGATGGATCGCTGTATGGCGATCGAGCACCGCCGGCTCATGCGCGATGCAGCGACGATCCATGCGTAGGCCCATCGTGGCGCGGGCAGCACATGCCGGCGCAACGGCAAAAGGGGTGTGCGTCAGGCTCCCAGCCTGATGCACACCCCCTTTTTGTAGCGGAGCGATGTCGGTAGGCTGTGGTGACAGAGCCACCACAGCCGTGCCGGCGACTACTCTTTTTCCTCGCTTGTAGATCGAGGGCGGATCTGGAAGTTCGGACGCCCACTGGGGCGGGTGCGGAACACGCCACGGCTGCGCGTCACGCTGGGGTTGCGCGCCGGTGCGGACGCATCACGCGGTCGCGGGTCAGTCCGCTCGCGCTGCTCAGGGGCCGGTCGCTCCTCGGGCCGACCGCGATCGGCGGCGCCGACTCGCTCGTCGCGCCCGGGGCGCTCCTGGGTGCGAGGGCGATCATTGCGCGGCGCGGGCGCTGAGTCACGGCCCGGGCGATTCTCGTAGTCGGGGCGGCGTGGGCGCGAATCGCGATTCTCGCCGTAGTCCCGCCCGCGGCTCGTGGAGCCTTCCGACTCGCTACGACCACGGTCACTGCGGAAGGGGCTATATCCCTCACGCATCGGCCTGCCCTGGCCCTCGTCGCGACGCGGGGCATACCCGCTCCCGCCGCTGCTCCCGCCGCTGCGTCCGCCCTGGTCCTCGTCGCGACGCTGGCCGTACACACCGCCGTTCCGAGATCGCTGGCCCTCGTCACGACGCGGGCCGCTGCTGTAGCCGCCACGCCCGCCCTGGCCCTCGTCACGACGCGGGCCGCCGC
>NZ_JAIEWN010000022.1:61731-66119 GCF_019599295.1 Oscillochloris sp. ZM17-4
CCCTGGCCCTCATCACGGCGCGGGCCGCCGCTGCTGTAGCCGCTGCTGTAGCCGCCACGCCCGCCCTGGCCCTCGTCACGGCGCGGGCCGCCGCTGTAGCCGCCGCGCCCGCCCTGGCCCTCGTCACGGCGCGGCGCATACCCGCCGCTGCGCGGGCGATCAGCGCGATCATCATCGCGGCGATCATCATCGCGCGGCGGACGTGCCGGACGATCATCATCACGCCGACCCTCGGAGCGCGGGCGCGCCGAGCGCTCCGGCTTCGCGGAAGACGCCGCATCACGAGGCCGCGACGCGACATGTGCGTGAAGCGAGGCGATCTCCTGGGGGGTGAGCGGCCGCCACTCGCGGAGGGGCAGATCGGCGAGGTGCAGATCGCCCTCGCGGACACGGATCAGCCGGAGCACCTCGTAGCCAAGGAGGCGGGCGACCTCACGGATCTGGCGCTTGCGGCCCTCGCGCAGCACCACGCGGAACCACGGACCCTCCTCAGTCGTCTCGCTCAGATCAACCCAGGCCGGCGCCGTCGGCTCACCATTGAGCAGCACACCCTCGCGCCACTGGCGCAGCGCCTCAGAGTCGAGGGGGCGGTCGAGCAGAGCGCGATACTCCTTCTCGATCTCAAAGCGCGGGTGGGTGAGCTGGTGGGTCAGCTCGCCGTCATCGGTGAGCAGGAGGAGACCCTCGCTGTCCACATCGAGGCGGCCCACCGGATAGACGCGGGCGGGCACATCGACAAGGTCGAGCACCGTCGGGCGGCCCTGAGGGTCATCGACCGTCGAGACAAAGCCGACCGGCTTATTCAGCACCAGGTAGGTGCGCTCCGTCGGCCTGCGGACGGGATTGCCATCAACCTCAACCACATCCTCATCGAGATCAACCCGGGTTCCGGGCTCCTGTACCACACGTCCATTCACCGACACGCGGCCGGCGGAGATCAGGCCCTCACAGTCGCGACGTGACGCGACGCCCGCGCTAGCGAGCACCTTCTGCAAACGTTCTGCACTCACAACAATACCTTCCTTGGCCCATAGGGGGGCGGGACACATAAGGCCTGATCACGTGCGACCGCGCCGGCTCTCGCCAGTGCGCAGTGTTCAGGCTGACAGGAGATCTCTCGTGCGGATGATCAGGATGATCAGGTTGAGGGTGGGCACGGCACCACGGGCCGGCACGAGCGGGCAATAGCAGTATAGCATAGATTGGGCGCGGGGCTTCGCCCCACGCCGTAGGGGCGGGCCAACGTGCCCGCATGTGCATCACGTTTAGGGCTGCCGCCCTAAAAACCGATGTTATGTTGTCCAAAATGGCCAGCTTCCGCTGGCCATTTTGGACAACATAACAAGAGATTCCGGCGAGCCGGAGGCTTAGCGTGGTGCGCATGGGGCGGGCCAGCGTGCCCGCCCGTCCACCCATCGCCGAAATCGGCTCGGGCATACGTTTAAGTAATTCCCCCTGTAGCGAGGGGCACACGGCACAGGTACCTGACGTAGTGTAGAATAGAGATGCGCGCGCCGAAACCGTTCCGACGCGCGTGTGCCAACCGGCCACACAGCGACCCGATGGCGCGATGAACCACGATCTGGCGAGCCCATTTCTGCGCCCCTTCCTCCCTCACTGGCTGATCGAGCGTATCGGCACGCCAGCGCTCCAGCCAGGCCTCGTCCACCGCTGCAACGCGACGATCCTCTACGCCGACCTGAGCGGGTTCACCCGGCTCACGGCCACCTTCGCGGGGCTGCCCGACGGAGCCGAGCGACTGCACGACTCGCTGACCAGGTTCTTCGACGTGCTGATCGACACCATCATCGCCCACGGCGGCGATGTGGCCGCGATCGCCGGCGACGCCCTAACCGCCTGGTGGCCCGACCGCACCGACATCGAGGCGGCGCGCCGCTGCGGCGAGGCCATGGGAGCGGCGCTCGGCACGCTGCACGCGATCATCACACCGCAGGGGCCGTTCCGCCTCGACCTACGCATCGGGGTGAGCGCCGGGCTCACCTACGTGGTGCTGGCGGGGCTGCCGAGCCACGGGCTGCACCTGGTGATATGCGGGCCGGCGATGGACGCGGCGACCGGAGCCGAGCAGCTGGCAACCCCAGGCACGATCCACGTCGATGAGGTGCCGCATCTGGGCGACGGCGACGCGGCGCAGACGATCACGGCCCTTGAGCCAGTGAGCACCCTGAGCTGGGAGCACTTCCTGCCGCCCACCTTCGCCGAGCGGCTGCGCTACCACGACCTGGTGGCCGAGTATCGGCGCTGCGTGCCCGCCTTCGCCGCCTTCGCCATGCCCGGCCGTCCCGAGGAGCTGCACCGGCTGGTGGCCCAGGCCCAGGCCGTCGTGCTGCGCTGGGGCGGCTGGCTGAACGAGGTCGAGGTCGGCGACAAGGGCGCGGTCTTTGTGATGCTCTTCGGGGCGCCGGTGGCCCGCGGCGACGACCCCAGCCGGGCGGTGGGCTGCTGTCTGGAGCTGCGCGACCGCGGCCTGATCGACCGGGCCGCGGTGACGGTGGGGATCCTCTTCGTGGGCGCCGTCGGCAGCCAGCAGCGCCGGGTCTACACGGCGCAGGGCGACGACATGAACCTGGCGGCGCACCTGATGTACGACGCGGCGCCTGGCGAGGTGCTGGTGTCGGGCCGGGTGCGCTCGGACATCCTGGGCCGCTACCAGACGACCGACCCGAGCCTGATGATCACGAAGGGGCACCGCGAGGGCATACCGGTGGCGCGGGTGATCTCGGGCGGGGCGCGGGTGGGGCGCGGGGTGGCGCTCCAGCGCTACATGCCCGACGCGGTGGCGCTGATCGGGCGCGCCGATGAGCGCCGGGTCATGGCCGAGGCCGCCGAGCGGGCGGCGGGCGGACAGGCGAGCGTGATCCTGCTGGAGGGCGAGTCGGGGATTGGCAAAAGCTTCGTGCTGCAAGATCTGGCGGCGCAGTGGATGGGGCGCGGCTACCGGGGCTATAGCAGCGAGTGTAGCAGCGGCGGCCAGAGCGTGCCGCTGCTCTCGTGGCGGCCGATCCTGATCGACATCTGCGGGATCGACGAGGGGGCCAGCCTGAAGGTGCAGCGGGCCCAGCTCGACCAGGCGCTCCATGCGGTGCCGCAGATAGGGGCGCAGAGCAGGCAGGCCATCGCCCGCGCACTCGGCGTGGCTGAGGAGGCGGGCGGCGACAGCTCCGCAGGAGCGGGCGACCCCGATGAGCCGGCGCAGCTGATCGACCTGGCCATAGCCCTGATCAGCGTGCAGCTCACCGTCGCCCCGCTGCTGATCGTCCTGGAGGATGTCCACTGGGCCGACGACCTCTCGCTCCAGCTGGCCGCCCGCCTGATGCGGGCGGCCCCGCCCGGTCGCCCCTTCCCGCTCTGTCTGACCCTCTCGCACCGGCCGCTGGACGGAGCGGTGCCCGAGCCGCTGCTACTGCTACGGGCGAGCCCCAGCGCGACGCGCATCGCGCTGGGGCGGCTCACGAGCGAGCAGAGCGTCGAGCTGATCCGCGCGCTGCTCGGCGTGAGCGACGTGCAGCCCGAGCTGCGCCAGCACGTCGAGCGGCAGACCGAGGGCCAGCCGCTGTTTATCAAAGAGTACCTGCGGGTGCTGGGGCAGAGCAGCCTGATGTACATCGAGGATGGCGTGGCCCGCCTTGCGGAGAGCGCGGTGGCGGTGCAGGTCTCCAGCTCGGCCCAGGGCGTCATCCAGGCCCGCGTGGATCGCCTCGACGAGCCGACCCGGCTGACCCTGAAGGCCGCGGCGGTGATCGGGCGCAGCTTCCCCTTCCGGCTGCTGGCGATGATCCACCCGGCGCGGCCGAGCGACCAGGCGCTGCTGGCCCAGCTCGACACGCTGATCACCCTGAAGATCATCGACCTGGAGCTTGAGGACCCCGAGCTGGTCTACCGCTTTAAGTACGGGATCACCCACGAGGTCGCCTACACCAGCCTGCTCTTCGGGCAGCGCCGCCAGCTCCACGCGGCGGTGGCGGGCTGGTACGAGGGCATCTACGCGGCAGATCTTGCCGCCGGGCGGGCGGCGATGGCGGTGTACGATGTGCTGATCTCGCACCTGCGGCGGGCCGAGGAGTGGCGGCGGCAGGCCCGCTACTGCCGGGCCGCGGCCGAGCAGGCCGCCCAGCGCTTCTCAAACCCGGCCGCACTCCGCTACATCGAGCAGGCGCTGGTGACCACCAGCGACCCGGCCGAGCACTACGACCTGCTGCTCCTGCGGGTGATGATCAACGAGCGGGTGGGGAACCAGGTGAGCCAGGCCGAGGATATCGCCAGCATCGAGCGGCTGGCCGATCAGCTCGATGACCCGCTGCGGCGGGCCTACGCCAGCTACTACCAGCTCTGCTACCTCATGGCGATCGGCATGTACCAGACGGCGC
>NZ_JAIEWN010000022.1:66219-92743 GCF_019599295.1 Oscillochloris sp. ZM17-4
GCCGCCCGCGTGCGCGCGCAGTGGCGCGAGCATGTGGTGTCGGGGTAGGTTGGGGGTTGGGGGTTGGGAGATGGGGGTTGGGGGTTGGGAAGAATCCCCTTAACACGAGTCTCCCAGCCTCCCAGCCTCCCCCCAACTCCCAACCCCCATCTCCCAACCCCTACACCGGCCGGTAGATGTCCTGCGGGAACGACTCGGCCACCGCCCGCCGGCCGGCGGCGATGTCGGGCAGGTGCCCGGTGGCGACGGCCTGGACGAGGATGTTGCCCAGGGCGGTGGCCTCCGCCGGGCCAGCGACGACCGGGCGCCCGCAGGCGTCGGCGGTGAGCTGGCAGAGCAGGGCGTTCTGGCTGCCGCCGCCCACCACGCGGATCGTGGTGATCTCCCGGCCGGTTACCCGCTCCAGCGCCTCGATCACCCGGCGGTACGTGAGGGCCAGGCTCTCCAGGCAGCAGCGCACCATTGCGCCGACATCCTCAGGTATGGCCTGATTTGTGCTGCGGCAGGCGGCGCGGATCGCGGCGGGCATGTCGGCGGGGGCCAGAAACTCGGGCGCGTCGGGGTCGACGATCGAGCGCAGCGGGGCGGCCCGCTCGGCCAGGGCGACAAGCTGGGGCCAGGTACACATCTGGCCCTCGCGCTCCCACTGGCGCTGGCACTCCTGGAGCAGCCAGAGCCCGCCGACGTTCTTCAGAAGGCGGATCGTCCCGCCCACCCCGCCCTCGTTGGTGACGCTCAGGGCGCGGGCCTCGTCGCTGAGGATGGGCGCGGGCAGCTCCACGCCCACCAGGCTCCAGGTGCCGCTGCTGATGTAGGCGCTCTGCTGATCGAGCCCCGGCACGGCGGCCACCGCGCTGGCGGTGTCGTGGGTGCCAACGGCGATCACGGGCACGTCGTACGTCAGCCCGGCGGCATCACGGATCTCGGGCAGCAGGTTGCCCAGCACGGTGCCCGGCTCGACCAGCGGCGGCAGCAGCCGCGCCGGCAGGCCGAGCACATCGAGCAGCTCGACCGACCATGTGCGGGTGCGCGCGTCGATCAGCTGCGTGGTGGTGGCGTTCGTGTACTCGGCCACCCGGCGGCCAGTGAGCCAGTAGCCCAGCAGGTCGGGCATCAGCAGCAGCGTCTCGGCGGCGGCCAGCTGCGGGTCGCCCCGGGCGCTAAAGAGCTGGTAGATGGTGTTGAAGGGCAGGCGCTGGATGCCGGTGATCGCGTACAGCCGCTCGGGCGGGATGATGAGGTCAACCTGCGCGGGCACGCCCTGGGTGCGCCAGTCGCGGTAGGCGTAGGGGTCGCCCAGCAGCCGGCCCTGCCCGTCGAGCAGGCCGTAGTCCACCGCCCATGTGTCGATGCCGATCCCGGCCAGGGGCGCGCTGGAGCGCGCGGCGTAGGCGGCCAGGCCGGCCCGGATCTCGTCCAGCAGGCGCGGCGCGTCCCAGTGCAGGTGGCCGTCGCCCTGCTCGTCGGCACCGTTCCAGAAGCGGCGCAGCTCCTCCAGGGCGAGGCGCGCGCCGTCCCAGCGCCCGAGCATCACCCGCCCGCTGGAGGCCCCGATATCGACGGCGATAAAGTTGGTCGTGTCTGCCATAGACATCCCTATTCCGGGGCTACGCCCCCATGCCTACTGTTGTGGGGTCTGGCAGCTTCGCTGCCAGACCCCACAACAAAAAAATGTAGGGGGTGGCAGAGCCGCCCTCCGCCCCTACGCCAGCGTCGTATCCACGTTGAAGGCCCGCACGATCTCATGGAGCGGTCGGAGCGGGCCATCACGCCGTGCTTGCCCCAGAGGACCACGTTATGGGCGCGCAGTCCGGCCACGTTGGCCTCCATCATGGCCGACGAGCCGGGCAGGCAGTAGGGCAGCACGCCAACCCCCTTCGGCAGATTGACGATCGTCTCCGGCTCCCAGCGCATGATCTGGCGGTTGAAGTATGCCTGGTCGCGGTAGGCCGGGATGTGGCTCAGGTAGACCAGGTGCGGCGGCTGGGCGTGGATGAGCGCCTGGAAGTTGGTGCCCGTGCGGGCCACCTCGTCCTGGTGAACGGCCAGGTGCGAGTTGAACTCGCTGGTGACCCGCTGGAACAGCCGGCTGGGCGCGCTGTAGAGCGTGGCGGACTGCCCGTCGGGGCCAATGGCCACCACGCCGAGGTTCGCCTCGGGGCGCATGTGGATGTCGCGCAGGCGTCGGCCGGAGCCGGTGACGATCACCAGGCCGCCGGCCAGGGAGGGGGCCGGGGAGGGCAGAGCGAAGGGCTCGGCCAGGGGGAAGCGCCGGCGCACCTCCAGCGGCCAGCCGATGAAGATCGAGATATTGCCGGCCCCGCCCTCGCTGGCGTTGATGTGGGCAAGGCGCTGCCCGGCCTCGCCGATGGCGGACAGGAACTCGTCGAGGTCGGGGTAGGGCTGATCGAGAGGCATAAAAGCTCCTGATTGTTTTGCACATATCTGCCAGCTTTGCTGGCAGATATGTGCAAAACAATCGCATTTTGTTGCCAGCAACAACACCATGCACGGTGAGGGTGTGGGAGAGCTGCGCTCTCCCACACCCTCACCTGCGATCAGCGCAGAAACGCCTCGTGCAGGCCGCCATCCACGCTGATGATCTGGCCGGTGGTCTGGGGCAGCCGGCCGCCGAGCAGCAGGAAGATCGCCTCGGCCTGGTCGGCCGGGGTGATCGGCCGCTTGAGCAGGGTGCGGTCGGCGTAGAACTGCGAGAGCTTCGCCGTCAGCGCCTCGGTCGGCTCGTCGTCGCTGTAGGCGATGCCGTACTTAGCCAGCGAGCCGATCACCCGCTCGCGCGGGAACATGCCGCTGCCCTGCACCACCGTGGCCGGGGCGACGCCGTTCACCCGCACCAGCGGGGCCAGCTCGACGGCCAGCTCGCGCACCAGGTGGTTGGCCGCCGCCTTGCTCGTGTCGTAGGCCAGCGAGCCCTTCTTGGGCACCACCGCGTTGACCGAGGTGGTCAGCACGAGGCTCGCCGGCAGGCCCTGCTCGCGCCAGAGCCGGGCGGCCTCGTCGGCAACCAGGTACAGCCCGGTCACATTGATCGCGAAGGTCTGCGCCCACTGCTCGTCGGGGATGCGCCCGGCGGTGTCGGCGGCCACGAAGATCCCCGCCGTGACGGCCACCGCGTCCAGGCCGCCGTAGGCCAGGGTGGCCTGGTCGAGCATCGCGCGCACGCTCTCGCGGCTGGTCATGTCGGCCCGCAAGCCGATCGCCGGGCCGCAGCCCGAGATCCCGCTGCCGGCCACGCCGATCCCCAGGCCGTGCCGGCCGCTGATCGCCATGGCCGTGGCCGCGGCCGCCGGGCCTTCCCGATCCACGCAGACCACGTGGGCGCCCTCGCGGGCCAGGCGCAGGGCCAGCTCGCGGCCGATCCCGCTGCCCGCGCCGACCACGGCGATCACCTGGCGGGCCAGCTCCTGCTCGGGCGGCATGCGCCGCAGCTTGGCCTCCTCAAGCAGCCAGTACTCGATGTCGAAGGCCTCCTGCATCGGCAGGGCGGTATAGGTGTCGATCGCCTCGGCCCCGCGCATCACGGCGATCGCCGCCGTGTAGAACTCGGCCGTCACCCGCGACTCGCTCTTGTCCTTGCCGAAGGTGATCATGCCCAGCCCAGGGATGAGGATCACCGTCGGGTTGGCGTCGCGCATGGCCGGCGAGGTGTCGTGCTTATGCCGCTCGTAGTAGATCGCGTAGTCCTGGCGGTACTGGACGAGGCCGGCGGCCAGCTTGGCCTTGAGCGCGGCCACATCCTCGGCCTGGGGGTGCCAGCCGATATACAGCGGCTTGATCTTGGTGCGCAGGAAGTGGTCGGGGCAGGAGGTGCCCAGCTCAGCCAGGCGCGCGGCGTCGCGGCTGTTGACGAACTCCAGGGTCGCGGCGTCGTCCTGCACGGTGCCGACGAATCGGCGCTGCCGGCTGACCTGGCCGCGCAGCCAGGGCAGCAGCTCGGCGAGGATGGCGTGGCGCTGCGGCTCGGCCAGCGCCGCGTGCTGCTGGCCGCCGAAGGTCAGATCGCCCTTGTCGCGGGCCTCGATGTAGCGGGCGGCCCGCTCGATCAGGTCGAGGGTCAGCTCGTAGCAGGCCTTATCGTCATCGGCCCAGTTGATCAGGCCGTGGCCGCCGAGGATGACGCCCTTGGCCTGGGGGTGTTTCTGGCAGATCGCCTCCAGGATCAGGCCCAGGTCGAAGCCGGGGCGCTGCCAGGGCGTCCAGATCACCTCATCGCCATAGATCTCCCTGGTCAGCCGCTCGGAGTCCGCCGCCGCCGCCACGGCGATCACCGCGTTGGGGTGCATGTGGTCGACGTGCCGGTAGTGTACGAAGCCGTGCAGCGCGGTGTCGATCGACGAGGCCCGCGGGTTCAGGTTGAAGGTGCAGTGCGGGTACATGCCGACCATCGCGTCCTCGATGGCGGTCTTCGGGCCGCGCTCGGCGGTGGCGTACCAGATCTGCTGGAGGCCGCGCAGCTTGTCCATAGAGAGCGACGCGAAGTTCTCGCGCCCGGATGTGCGCAGGTCGCCGCCGGAGCCCTTGACCCAGAGCACATCCACATCGGGGCCGCCGAGCGGGTCGGGCTGGATGATCTTCGCCGAGGTGTTGCCGCCGCCGGTGTTGGTGATGCGCTGGTCGGCCCCGAGCAGGTTCGAGCGGTAGACCAGGCGCTCCAGCGGGTCGAGCGTGGCGGCGTGGTCGTCGTCCCAGCCGTAGATGACGTGCTGGAAGCGGGTGGTATCAATTGTCATAGGTGTTTCCCCGGTGGCATCGTAGGGGCGCAGCAGCGCGGCGCTGCTGCGCCCCTACGATATGTCCATATCACCGCGCCGCCAGCACATCGCGCTCGTAGGCGCGGACCTCGCCCAGGAAACCCAGGCCGACCGGCGCGCCCTGGCGCAGGCAGTAGGCGTCCCAGACGGCGCCGAAGGGCAGGCCCTTCAGCTCCTCAAGGGTGGCCAGGCGGGCGGTGTAGTCTCCGGCGGCCTCCTGCTCGCGCAGCAGCGCCGTGGGCTCCAGCAGGGCCATGAGCAGGGCGCGCAGGGCGTTGCGCGTGCCGATCGCCCAGGCGGCCACCCGGTTAATGCTGGCGTCGAAGAAGTCCAGGCCGATGTGGGTGCGGCCCAGGAAGTCGCCGCGCACCAGCTCCTGCATGATCGCCTGGAGCTCATCGGTCAGGGTCACGACGTGGTCGCTGTCCCAGCGCACGCCCCGGCTCACGTGGAGCAGCAGCTCGTCCACATACAGCAGCACCGCCGAGATCTTATCAGAGATGACCTCGGTGGGGTGGAAGTGGCCGGCGTCGAGGCAGAGCAGGGTGCCGGGGCGGCTGATCGCATAGCCCATGTAGAACTCGTGGGAGCCGGCGGTGTAGCTCTCGAAGCCCAGGCCGAACAGCTTGGCCTCGACGGCGTCGCGGTTATGCTGCGGGTCGAGCTTCTCGGCCAGCACGGCGTCCAGCGACTCGATCAGGCGCTGGCGCGGGGCCAGCCGGTCGGCGGGCGTGTCCTTGTGGCCGTCGGGGATCCAGATGTTCGTCACGCAGGGCGTGCCAAGCGCGCGGCCGAAGTGGGCGCCGATCCGGCGCGAGGCCACACAGTGCTCGACCCAGAACTGGCGCACGGCGGGATCCTGGTGGGCCAGGGTGAAGCCGTCGGCGGCCAGCGGGTGCGAGAAGCAGGTCGGGTTAAAGTCGAGGCCGTGGCCATTGGCCCGCGCCCAGTCCACCCAGGCGGCGAAGTGCTCGGGGCCGATCTGGTTGCGCGCCACCCGCTGGCCGCCGGTCTCGGCGTAGATCGCGTGCAGGTTCAGGCGGTGGTCGCCGGGGATGAGCCGGTAGGCGACATCCAGGTCGGCGCGCAGCTCGTCGGCCGTGCGGGCCTTGCCGGGGTAGTTGCCAGTGGCGGCGATCCCGCCAGAGAGCTCGCCGCCGTCGATCTCAAAGCCGCCCACATCATCGCCCTGCCAGCAGTGCAGGCTGATGGCGACCTGGGCGAGCCGGGTCATGGCGGCCTCGGTGTCCACGCCGAGGGCGGCGTAGCGCTCCTGGGCCAGCTCGTAGGCGGCCCGCACGGCGCGGTCGGTGGGCGATTGCATGAGTGTATCTCCTCAATCCATACGCAAAGAAGTCATTATGTACCGATGTTGCGGCTTCGCCGCAACATCGGTACATAATAATCTTTTGTTAGCGCGAATAAGCGCTGGGTTAAGCCACACTGGTGATCTCGACCTTATCCGGCGTCTCCAGGCCGATCTGGACATCCACACTCGTGTCCGCGCCATTGGCGCGCAGCATAACGCTGCTGCGGAACTGGTTAGACTTGACCGCCTCAGGCGGCAGGTAGAGCACATCCTCCTTGCGGCTCAGCACCACCGAGATCTCGGCCTGATCCCCTGGGGCAAAGGTCACGCCCTGGTCGTTGAAGGTGAAGCGATAGACATCGTTCGCGTCCGTCGTGTCCGTGGGCGCGGCCGGCACAGTGATCGTACCGCTGAAGGTCTTGCCCGGGTAGCGCGAGAACGTGATCTCCACCGCCTGGCCCGTGGTCAGCAGGGGCAGGCTCGTGCGCCCGCCGGTGAGCATATCGGCGCCGTTCGCCGACAGCTCAAGGCGGCTGGGGTCGCCGATGATGATCAGCGGGCTGCCGGACTGAACCGTCTCGCCAGCGCTGGCGACGATCGTCATCACATCGCCGCTGATCGGGGCGACGATCGCGCGCGCCGCGATCTCATCCTCAAGCTGCTGCATCTGGAGGCGACCGGCCTCGACGGCGCTCGCCAGAGCCGGGTCGACCGCCGTGCGCTGGCGCACCTGCGCGACAGCCAGCTCGGCGCTGCGCACGGCCCGCTCCTTCTCGGCGATCACGAACTTATCCGCGCCCTTCAGGAGCTCGTCCAGCTCCACCGTGACGAGATCGAGCTTCGCCTCGGCGTCGCTCACTGCGGCCCGCTCGTTATTCCGCGCGGTGTCGTAGGTGATCACGGCGGAGGCGACGGCGGCCTCGGCGTCGCGCATCTGCGCCTCCAGATCCTTCACCTGCGTCTCCAGGTCAGCGGCGGCCTGCCCCTTCGCCTTCTGGAGCTTGGCCACGGCCTCGCCATACTGCTGCTGGATATCCTGGAGGCTAGCGACCGCCTTATCCATGTCGGACTTGGCCTGATTTTTCGTCTGCGAGGCGTTATTGCGCACCGTATCAAGGTTCGCCTGCGCCTCGCGAACCGCCGTCCGGGCCTGGGCCACGGCCAGCGCTGTGGGCGGCTCCTTGGACTTCGCTAGATCCTGCTGGGCGGCCTCGAGCAGGATCTGGGACTGCTGAACTTCGAGCTGGGCAGTCTTGGCGGCCTGATCGATCTGTCGCTGCGACTGATCGGTGGCGAGCTTCGCATCGCTGAGCTGGCGCTGGAGATCCTCAGCGTCGAGCTTGACGATCAGGTCGCCCTCGCTGACCGCCTGCCCGGGCGACACCAGGATCTGCTTGACAATGCCATCCTGCGTCGAGGAGACGCTGTACTGCATGGGGGAGATCGTGCCGTTGAAGCGCATGACGTCCTCGATGGTGCCGCGCTGAACGGTATACGTCTTCGCGCCAGGCGCGGTGGGCTCGGCGGTGGGCTCGCCCAGCGCGCCTGGCCCATCCGTGGGAGCCGTCGCGGCGACAGAGGTGGTCGAGGGCGTCGTCGAGACGCCTGGCGAGCGCTGGGAGCACGCCGACAGCGTGAGCGCAGACAGACATATGATCAAGGCCAAGGTACGATTCATATGAGAGAGTTCCTTCCTGAACATGTGTCGGGGGTGGCGCACATGTCCGTACACGACCCGGAAGCGCACACGATCCGCGATTCAGCCATTGTATGAGTATCTAAACGTATCTTATAGAGCGGCTGTAACAAACCGATGAGGCATAGAGGGCGCGGCATAAGAGAACGTTCACCTACGGCGCGCGATCCGGCGCGCCGAACGCATCATCGGCGGGCAGGCTCACATAGCTCACCCGCCGGGGGGCCGGGCGGCGCAGGGCCAGCCGGGCCAGCTCACGGGTCAGCCCGCGCAGCAGGCGGCCCAGCAGCGGCGCGCGCAGCTGGATGCCCGTGCGCCCATCGGTGGCGGGGCCGGCCAGGTGCAGCGCCAGGCGGGCCGACTCCTCTGGCGGGACGGCCATCAGCCGGGCGATGGTGTCGAAGGCCCGCGCCCGCGACTCGTAGCCGGCCACCACCTGCATCCGCCGGGTCAGCTCGGTGTCGAGCAGCCCGGGGTTGAGGGTGAAGATGCCGACCCCGGTGGCGTGCTCCTCCTTCGCCAGGCCCATGGTGAAGTGGCGAATCCAGGCCTTGCTGGAGCCATAGGCGTTGCCGTAGGGGTTGGGCCGATCCTCACCCTGGCCGACGATATTGATCAGCTTGCCAGCCCGTGCCGGGGCCATGTGCCGCAGCGCGGCCAGCGACCCGTGGTAGGTGCCGAGGATGTTCGTCTCCACCACGCGGAGAAACGACGCCGGGGGCACCGCCACCGTCGGCCCCTGAACCGCCGTCACCCCGGCGTTATTCACCCAGATGTCCAGGCGCCCGAAGGCGGACAGGGCGGCCTCGGCCAGCGAGAAGGCCTGCGCGCGCTCGCGCACATCGCAGACATGCCCCGTCACCCGCGCCCCCTGGCGGCCCAGCAGATCCACCGCGCGGGCCACGTCCTCCGGCAGGTGGTTCGAGACCACCACCGCCGCCCCGGCCCCCGCGAAGGACCGGGCGGTCGCCAGGCCGAGGCCCTGCGTGCTCCCCGTGATCACCGCCACCTTCCCGGCGAGGACGTCTTTCTGCTGCGCCATCGTCGGCCTCCACACAATACCGCAAATACACCCCCCTATTCTACCGCACTCGCGCAGTGTGGTAGACTACAGCGAAACGAGGGGCAAGGGTATAGGGGACAGTGGACAGCCGAAGCAGATTAGCAGACGGTGATGTGTTCCATAATAACGCAAGCCCCCTGTCCCCTGTCCCCTGTCCCCTGTCCCCTGCCCCCTGTACCATGACGGAGCCCTGTATGCAAGACCCGCACGTTATCCGCGACGCCTTCGCCGAGCGCTTCGGCTACCACCCGCGCCTGATCGTGCGCGCCCCCGGCAGGGTCAACCTGATCGGCGAGCACACCGACTATAACGAGGGCTTCGTCTTTCCGATCGCTATCGACCGCGAGGCCTTTGTGGCCGCCCGCAGCCGGCCCGACACCACCTTCCGGGTCTACACGGCGCAGTTCGACCAGGAGGACAGCTTCACGATCGACCAGATCGAGCGGCGCCCCGATATGCCCTGGGCTAACTACGTGCGCGGCGTCGTCAAGGGCATCCTCGCCCGCGACCTGCCGATCACCGGGGCGGATCTGCTGATCAGCAGCGACGTGCCGCTGGGCAGCGGGCTCTCGTCCTCGGCCTCCCTGGAGGTGGCCGTCGGCTACGCGGTGCAGCTGCTCAACAATATCAACCTGCTCGGCGAGGAGCTGGCCCTGCTCGCCCAGGGAGCCGAGAACAGCTTCGTCGGCGTGCAGTGCGGCATCATGGACCAGTTCATCTCGGCGCTCGGCCGGGCCGACCACGCCCTGCTGCTCGACTGCCGCGACCTGAGCTACCGGCCGCTGCCCATCCCGCCCGATGTGCGCGTCGTCGTCTGCGGCAGCGGCGTCCACCACAACCTGGGCAACTCGGGCTATAACGAGCGGCGGGCCGCATGCAACGAGGCCGTGCGCCTGCTCAGGGCGCGCATGCCGAAGATCAGCGCCCTGCGCGATGTGAGCGTCGCCAGCCTGACGGCCAACGCCGACCTGCTGCCGCCGACGATCCTGATGCGCGCCCGCCACGTCGTCACCGAGAACCAGCGCACCCTCGCCGCCGCCGCCGCCCTGGAGCGGGCCGACCTTGTCACCTTCGGCCGGCTGATGAACGAGTCCCACGCCAGCATGCGCGACGACTACGAGGTCAGCGTGCCCGAGATCGACCTGCTCACCGAGCTGGCCCGCGCCGTGCCCGGCTGCTACGGCTCGCGCCTCACCGGCGGCGGCTTCGGCGGCAGCACCGTGAGCATGGTCACGATCTCGGCGGTGGATGGGTTCGTGCAAGAGGTGGCGGCCGGCTACCTGGCGCAGACCGGCCGCACCGCCGACATCCTCGTCTGCCGGCCCTCCGAGGGCGTCGGCCGCGCCACGGCGGTGTAGGGGCGCAGGAGGAGCGCGGGCAGGCGCCCCCTAAATGGCATTGCTCCTCCTGTGCGCCCCTCCTGCGCCCCTACAACACCATATATATGCCATCACAACGCACACCATTCCTCGACCCGCTCTCCCGCACCATGATCCCTATGGTGAACGGGATCACCCGCAAGCTCATGCTGCGCTTCGGCGTCGCCGAGGTGGAGCGCAACCTCGCGGGCATCCCCATCCACCTCTACCGGCTCGGCGACGGCCCAGGCCTGCCGGTCGTGCTCATCCACGGCATCGCCGACAGCGCCCTCACCTGGGCCTTCGTGCTGCGCGGCCTGGCCAGGATCGGCCCGGTCTACGCCGTCGACCTGCCCGGCTTTGGCCTGAGCGGCTACCCGCGCGGCCGGCGCTACGCCACCATCGATGAGCACGTGGACGTGGTGCGCGCCCTCATCGCCCAGGAGATCGGCCGGCCCGCCCTGCTGGTCGGCAACTCCCTCGGCGGCTGGATCGCCGCTCGCCTGGCCCTGGAGTCGCCCGAGCTGGCCCGGGGCATTATCATGCTCGACCCGGGCGGGGCCGGGCTTGAGGGCCGCGCCTCCTGGGAGTCCTTCGTCAACATCGTCGCCGTGCCCGACCTGCGCACCGTCCGGCTGATCTTCCGCCAGATGTTCGGCGGGCTGCCCCTGATTATGGCCCTCTACCTCGGCCAGCGCAGCTTCCAGACGCTCTTTCTGCGCGACCCGGTGGCCCAGTTCGTCGCCGCCGCCAGCGAGGACGAGTTCTTCCGGCCCGAGGATCTGGCCGCGATCAGGGTGCCCACGGCCCTCATCTGGGGCCAGAAGGACCACTTCCTGCCCGCCGGCTGCTTCGAGTTCTTCCGCGACAACCTGCCCGCGCCCGCCGTGCTGACCCTGCCCGGCTGCGGCCACCTGCCCCAGCGCGAGCGGCCCGGCCAGGTAGTGCGATTTGTGAAGAAGTTTGTGGAAGAGCGGCTCTCGTAAGGGCGCAGCAGCGCAGTGCTGCTACGCCCCTAAGGAAATCCTATGCCGAACCCGGTCATCGCCCACACCCTGCCCAACGGCATGCTGGTGCTGCTGAAGGAGTCGCGCGGCGCGCCCGTCGCCACCAGCTGGATCTGGTACCGCGTCGGCTCGCGCAACGAGCCCGCCGGCCGCACCGGGATCAGCCACTGGGTCGAGCACATGCTCTTCAAGGGCACGCCGCAGATCCCCGCCGGCGAGCTCGACCGCCTGGTCGCCCGCAACGGCGGCGTCTTCAACGGCTTCACCTGGATCGACTACACCGCCTACTACGAGACCCTGCCAGCCGACCGGATCGCCCTCGGGCTCCAGATCGAGTCCGACCGCATGGCCAACGCGCTCTTCGAGCCCGAGGAGGTCGATAGCGAGCGCACGGTGATCATCTCCGAGCTTGAGGGCTACGCCAACGAGCCGGAGACCTGGCTGGACGAGGCGGTCAAGGCGGCGGCCTTCACCCGCCACCCCTACCGCCACCCGGTGATCGGCTACAGAGAGGACCTGGAGGCGATGACCCGCGACGACCTCTACGCCCACTACCAGACCTTCTACATGCCGAACAACGCGGTGCTGGTGCTGGTGGGCGACTTCGACGCCGACGCGATGCTGCGCATGGCCGAGGAGTCCTTCGGCCAGCTGCCGGCCGGCCCCGCGCTGCCCCAGGTGCGCGCCGCCGAGCCGGAGCCCCAGGGCGAGCGCCGGGTGACGGTGCGCCGCCCCGGCCCGGCCGCCTACGTGCAGATCGGCTACCTCGCCCCCGACTGCCGCAGCCCCGACTTCGCCGCCCTGGCCGTGCTCGACTCGGCGCTCAGCGGGGCCAAGTCGCTCACCTTCATGGGCGGCGGCGCCCAGACCAACCGCAGCGCCCGGCTCTACCCGGCCCTGGTCGAGAGCGGGCTGGCCGCCTCGGCATGGAGCGGGCTCACCCCCAGCCGCGACCCCTACCTCTTCGAGCTGGGGGCCACCGCCAGCGAGGGGGTAGCCCCGGAGGCCGTCGAGGCCGCCCTGGTCGCCGAGGTGACGAAGATCCAGCAGGACGGCATCGCCGACTCGGAGCTGGCCCGCGCCCGCAAGCAGATGCGCGCCCAGGTGGCCTACGGCAGCGAGAGCGTCACCAACCAGGCCATGCAGCTCGGCATGTGGGAGACGCTCGACAGCTACCGGCGCGTCGACACCCTGCTCGACGAGCTGGCCGCCGTCTCCGCCGAGGACGTGCGCCGGGTCGCCCAGGCCTACCTGACCGATCGCCGGCGCACGGTCGGCCACTTCGTGCCGGATACTATTCATATATCTGGTTGAAATTGCCAGCTGCGCTGGCAATTTCAACCAGATATATGAAGGATTTCAGAAAGCTATGTCATCAGCCAGCAATGGCGCAACCCTGCGCCACGTCCTCCCGAGCGGGATGGTCGCCCTCATCCGCCGCAACCCCGGCGCGCCCACGGTGAGCGTGCGCGGCGAGCTGCGCGTGGGCGCCGCCCTGGAGCCGCCCGAGCTGGGCGGCCTGGCCGTCTTCACCGGCGCGGCCCTCACCAGGGGCGCCGGCGAGCGCAGCTTCCAGCAGATCGTCGCCGAGACCGAGGGCCTCGGCTGTAGCGTGTCCGCCGGCGGCGGCACGCAGGCCAGCGGCTTCTCCGGCAAGGCCCTCGCCGAGGATCTGCCGCTCGTCCTGGAGATCCTGGCCGACATGCTCATCCGGCCCACCTTCCCGGCGGCCGAGGTCGAGCGGCTGCGCGGCCAGTTCCTCACCGGCCTGCGCGAGAGCGAGCAGGACACCGGCTACCGGGCCAGCGTCGCCGCGCGGGCCATGCTCTACCCGCCCGATCACCCCTTCAGCCGCCCGTCGAGCGGCAGCCTGGAAAGCGTCGCCCGGATCACCCGCGACGACCTGGCCCGCTTCCACCGGCGCTACCACCCGGCCCTGGCCAGCATCGCCGTGGTCGGCGATATCGACCCGCCGGCGGTGGTGGCCGAGCTGGAGCGCCGATTCGCCGGCTGGCGGCCCGACAGCGCGCCCGAGCCGGTGTCTATCCCCGACGCCCCGCCGCTGGCAGGCGTGCGGCGGGGCGACATCGCCATGCCCGGCAAGGTCCAGTCCGACCTGATCTGGGCCGTCCACGGGCTGCGCCGCAGCGCCCCAGACTACTACGCGGCCATGGTCGCCAACATGATCCTCGGCCAGATCGGCATGGGCGGACGGCTCGGCGAGCAGGTGCGCGAGGAGCAGGGCATGGCCTACTACTGCTACAGCGACTTCGAGGCCGACCTGGGCGCCGGGCCGTGGGTGGCGGCGGCCGGCGTCAGCCCCGAGAACGTCGAGCGCGCGACCGAGGCCATCCTCGCCGAGATCGCCCTGTTCCGCGAGGAGGGGCCGACCAACGAGGAGCTCGACGACGCCCGCGCATACCTCACCGGCAGCCTGGTGATCGGCCTGGAGACCAGCGACGGCATCGCCGGCAGCCTGCTCGGCATCGAGCGCCACAGCCTCGGGCTCGACTATATCGAGCGCTACCCGGCGATCATCGCCACCGTCGACCGCGATCAGGTACACGCCGCCGCCCAGAAGTATCTCTCCACCGAGTCATACATCCTGAGCGTCGCCGGGCCGGTGTGACAAAACGTAGGGCCGAAGCATTCGCCCAGGGCACATCTACAGGCCGCCATGCCTCTGCGGCGAATGCTTCGGCCAGCATAAGGAGCAGCACCATGATCATGTCCGGCAGCCGCGAGGCGACCATCCAGGCCATCCAGGGCGTCGACATCCACGGCACGATCTTCTACGACCTGGTGTACGCACACGCGGGGGAGGAGGGCCAGCCCCGGCGGGCGCGGGTGGGCCAGGAGAGCATCTACCCTGGCGCGCGCCCGGGCGACGCCGTGCGCGTCAGCTACATGATGAACGTCGTCATCGATGTACGTAGGGCCGAAGCATCGCCACACGACTGATCACGGGAGCGCCACACCTCCGCTGGCGATGCTTCGGCCCTACACGGCCTGGGTGCGCCACACCCTCGCCGGCGATGCTTCGCCCCTACACGGCCCGGTTGCGCTGGACGCGCCGCAGCTGCGCGCGGATACGGGCCAGCAGCTCATCGGTGCGGAAGGGCCGCTGCACATAGTCGTCGGCCCCCTGCTCTAGCGCCGCCACCAGCAGCCGGTCGTTCCGCGCCGGGCCGAAGACCACCATCGCGCAGCCGCAGCGGTCGCGCAGCTCGCGCAGGTAGCCGAGCTCGCCCTCTGAGGGCAGATCAATGAGGAGGAGATCAAACTGGGTGTCAAGGGTCGCGAAGATGGCCGTAGGGCCGACGGCCGTGTGGATGATGTGCCCCTGATCGGCGAGGACAGGCACCAGGAAGTCCTCTACACGACTTCCGAGGCCGGCGACAAGAATAGTGTAGGCAAGCCCCATGTGCGATGCCCCTGGGACAGAGCGTGGCCCAATAGCAATTCGTGGACCATTCGAAGATCATACCATTATTTTGCGCCCGGTTTGTAGCAAAGCTGTAAGCCGCACATAACAGTATCGAAATATTGGCACCACGCAGCAGATGCGCCCAATCTGCAATCTGCAATCTGCAATCTGCAATCGTCCTATGGCGCGGGCGTGGCCTGCGGGCCGCCGGCGGGCGCCGCGCAGGCGGCCGGAGCGCTCGGGATCACCACCACCTCGTCGTAGTCGAGCAGGCTGAGGAATTTCTGTAGCGAGATCTCAGCGGCGTCGGTGGCCCGGCTCATCACCCCGTCCTCACATGCCGCCTGAAGGATGCGCCGCTCGGCCTCCAGGCGCGCCTGGGTCTCCAGATCTTTGTTGTCGGGGGCGAAGACGCCGCGATCCCGGCTGTAGACCCGCGTCTTGCTGCTATCGAGGGCCGAGCTGAACACCTCGGCCGGCGGGATGCGCAGGGTGATCGTGCGGCCGTCCGGCGAGATCGTCACCGCGCCCGCGTTGAGCGTGCTCAGATCGACCCCAGCGACCACGGTGCCGTGGGCGATCAGCAGCAGCGCGTCGCCGGCCAGCAGGTTGCCGACGATCGGCACGTTGCTGTCCTGGCGCACATCGATCACCTGCTCAACTGTGTACTGGGCCGTCTCCAGGCGACTGAGCTGCTGGATGCGCTGGACGACGGCGGCGCCGCTCTGGATCACCGGGGTCGGCGTCACAATAATCGTGGCCAGGTTGGGCACGCCGGCGAAGAGGCTGCCGATCCCGCTCGCCGTCTGGTTGAAGAGGAAGACCACCACCAGCAGCGCGGCCAGCCCGCCGAGGACGAGGTAGAGCACCGCCGTGGCGCACCCGCCGCCGCCGCGCGCGGGCCCGGAGCGCCGGGGGAGAGGATCGACGCGGCCGAAGGTGCGCGGCACACCATCATCATCGTCGTCGCCATAGAGGCCGACGTGCAGATCCTCGTCGATCTCCTCGCCGCGGGACTTGCGCAGGCGCTGCTGCATAATATTCTCGCGGCGGCGGCGCTGCTCCGCGTAGCTGTCGTCATCGTAGCTCATGGCACCTCACACTTTTGCCCCGACGTGGATCGCCGCCGCGCCAAGGCCAACCAGCTGATAGCTCACGTGCGACCAGCCGGCCGCGCGCATCAGCTCGGCCAGCCGCTCGGGCGGCGGGAAGCCCCGCGCAGACTGCGGCAGATACGTGTATGCCCGCCGGTCGCCGCCGAGCAGCTGGCCGATCCAGGGCACCACACCCTCAAAGTAGAGCCGGTGCCCCAGGCGCAGCAGGGCGCTGCGCGGGCGGGCCACCTCAAGGCAGGCCATCATCGCGCCGGGCCGGGCCACCCGGTACATCTCGCCCAGGGCCTGGCCAATGTCGGTGACATTGCGCAGCATAAAGCCGGTGGTGATCGCGTCGAAGCTCCCGTCGGGGAAGGGCAGGCGCAGGGCGTCGCCGCCAACAAAGGCCGCCCGCGCCCCCTCGGCCAGCGGGGAGATCTTCGGCAGCCCGGCCACCATCATCGGCACGGTGAAGTCCACCCCCACCGCGCGCCCGCCGCGCAGCCAGCCCGCCAGCTCGGGCAGGAAGTCTCCCGTGCCCGTACCCACATCCAGGGCGTCGCCGCCCACCGGCGGCGCGATCATCGCCACCATCCGGCGCCGCCAGCCCTGGTCGAGCCCGAAGGTCATCGCCCGGTTCACCCGGTCGTAGCCGGGCGCGATCCGCGCGAACATGCGCTCGACGTAGGTGGCCTTCTCATCAATGTCTGGTAGGACGCTCACAGTCTCGCTCCTCATCGCCCCGATGGGGTGTGGGGGCGGCTGCGCCGCCCCCACGATATTTTTTATTGCTGCGGTTGGGCGGCTGCGCCACCCAACCGCAGCAATATGCAGATCCGGGTCACCGGCGTGGGGAGGCAGCGCGCTGCCTCCCCACGCTGCCTCCCCTACGACGTAAACCAGCCGCGCAGCTCGCTGGTGTTGCGGGCGGCGCCAAGGGCAACCATCAGCTTGATCCGGGCCTTAGGGCCGCTGAGCTGCTGGGCGAACAGCGCCCCCAGCCGCTGTAGGTCGTGGAAGGCGCCCACATAGCCGAACTCATCGCCCAGGCCGCCGGACATACAGCGCGTGGTGATAACAACCGCGGTCCGCCGCTGCATAGCGTCGGTGATCAGGGGCAGCCACCAGGGCGGCAGGCGCCCGCCGCCGAAGGCCTCGATCACCACCCCGGCCGCGCCATCCTCGATGCTGTGGCGCAGCTGGCGCACGTCGGCGCCCTGCGTCACCCGGATGAGGTCGACCATCTCCTCCAGGCGCTGGCAGGCGATATGCTGGCGCGCGAAGGGCCGGTGGCGCACGACGACCCGCTCGCCCTCGACCCGGCCGAGCGGACCGCTGCCCGGGGAGGCGAAGGCGACGAGGGACTGGCTGTGGACCTGCTGCAGCTCATCTGCGGCGTGGAACTCATCGCCGAAGATCGCCACCGCGCCCAGATCCTGCGCCTCGGGGGCCATGGCCAGGCGGATGGCGCTGGCCAGGTTCACCACCCCGTCATAGCCGACGCTCGCCGCGCTGCGCATCGCACCGGTGAACACAACCGGCTTGGGCGAGCGCACCGTCAGGCTGAGCAGATAGGCCGTCTCCTCAAGCGTGTCCGGCCCGTGGATGATCACGACGCCGTCGATATCCGGGTTGCTGAGCAGGCTCTCCACCCGGTGCGCCAGATCGAGGGCGCCCACCGCCGTGAAGTGGCTGCCCGGCACGTTGGCGAACTCCTCAAAGACCAGGTCGACCCCACTGCGCGGCAGCATGGCCAGGAAATCGTCGCCCTTGAGCGAAGGCATCGCCCCGCCCACTATCGGACCGCGCCGCACCCCGATCGCTCCGCCCGTGGTGATCACAGCAATTCGTTTCATAGTGTCGTCGTGCTATCTCGTAAGGGCGCAGCAGCCCTAGCTCCATTCTCGCTAGGGGCTGCATCCGCTGCTGCTGCGCCCCTCTTCCGCGCCACCCAGAAGATCCGCTGCGTGTACGGGCCGGGCGGGCTCAGCGTGAAGCTATCGTAGTGCGCCTCGACCGTCAGTCCGACCCGCGCCATCAGCACGTCCACAAACTCCATCGGGTAGGCCCGCTCGACATGCACCTCGTCGAAGCGCTCATAGCCCTCGTCGTCATCGCCCACAAAGCCCGTCAGCACCATCGTGGAGGTGGCCAGCTGCGGGTCGAAGTGGCTCTGCTCAATCTGGACGAAACCCTCCAGCTCGCGCACCGCGCAGGTTCCCCACTCAAACTCCAGAAAGTGCTGCGTGTTCATATCGCCAATGAACAGGCCGCCCGGTGACAGGGCGTCGGCGGCAGACTGGAAGCAGGCCAGCAGGTCGGACTCGCTCAGCATATAGTTCAGGCTGTCGTAGGTGCAGGTGACGAGGTCGAAGGCCGCCGGCGGGAGCGCGCGCGCGGCGTCGCGCATATCTCCACAGACAAAACGAGCGCTGCCGGGAAATGTGGCGCCCACGGACTTCGCCTCTGCCTGCGCGATCATCGCCGGCGCGGCGTCAAGGCCAGTCACATGCCAGCCCTCATCGGCCAGGCCCATAGCCAGCGTGCCAGTGCCGCAGGCGAGGTCGAGCACCCTATTGCCGGGTGCCGGGTGGCGAGCCAGCAGCTCGCGCAGGTAGACAGCGACGAGAAGGGCGAAGCGCACCTGCCCGCTCGAGTCGTAGAGTGCAGCGTAGCGATCATAGATCATGGCCGTATTCTACCATCAACCCCGCGCGCGCGCCGGATCGCTACTCGGCCGCGCCCGGCCCGGCGCCGGGCTGCATCGCGCCGAGCGGGTACCAGAATGAGACGATGAACCCCACCACGATATGCTCGATATTCAGCAGCAGGAACAGCGCCGAGAGGGTGATCGCCTGCTCTGCGCTATAGCTATACGACGCGAGCACCGGGATAAGCACAACCTCGCGCACGCCCATCCCGCCGACCGAGATCGGCAGCACCTGAAGCACCGCGATCAGCGCGGAGACGCCGACCACCACATAGAGCGGCACAGCGCTGAGCCCGAGCGAGAGGAAGAGCAGCCAGAGCCGCACAAAGGTAAAGCCCGCCGAGCCCAGCGAGGCCAGCCCAAGGGCAGCCAGCAGGCTGGGGCGCAGCGAGAGCCGGCCAAGCTCGCTGTTCCAGCGGTCGAGGCTCGCCTTCAGGCTCGGGGCCAGCCGCGGCAGCGCCACCGTAAGCGCCCACTGACGCGGCGCGTGGGCCACCAGCAGCACCGTCAGCACGGCCAGGCCCAGGCCCATCGCAACCACCAGGGCCGTCTGCAGGCCACGGCTCGGCAGCAGCTGGCCCAGGGCGAAGATGCCCAGCACCGCCAGCGCCGCCATCACCAGCAGGTCGAAGAGCCGGTCGAGCACCACGCTCAGCATCGCCGGGGCCAGCGGCTGCCCACGGTCGCGCAGGTACACCGCCTTAAGCAGATCGCCGGCCTGCCCCGGCGTGGTCGCACCATAGAAGAGGCCGACCGTGTAGAGGGCAACGGCCGTGGGCATATCAATCTGCAGGCCCATCTCGCGCAGAATGCGCGCCCAGCGCCAGGACTTAATGATCACAAAGGGCGGCATCAGCAGCAGCGAGAGCGCGATCGGCCACAGGGCCGCCCCGCTCATCGTGCGCCACAGCTCGCCGAGGTTCGAGCGGCTCAGGAAGATGATCAGCAGCAGCGGGCCGAGCAGCCGCAGCAGCCAGGGGAGATAGTTTTTCATAATGTTGAATGTTGAATGTTGAATGTTGAATGCACTACACAGCATGCCCTATCGAATATCGAATGATGAGTGCGCCGAGCAGCGCAGCACATTCAACATTCAGCATTCATCATTCAACATTGCGCTGAAAGCGCAGCGCGGCGATCTGCTCGGCGTTCAGACCAAACATAAACACGATGATGCTGCCCACAAACAGGCCCACCGCCGAGTTCGGCACGTGGAAGCGCAGCGGGTCGGTGATGAAGAAGCTGATCATAAACGAGACGAGGGCGAGCAGCTGCATGGCCAGGGCCACCGGGAAGTAGACCCGCAGCGGGGCGAAGAGCGAGACGATGCGCAGGATGATCAGGCCGAATCGCACGCCGTTCTTCAGCAGCTTCTGTCCGCTCTGGCCGCCCTGGCGCCGCTGGCCCTGGATGGGCGCGTAGGCCACGCTGTAGCCGCCCTTGAGCAGGGCCAGGGTGCTCGTCGTCGGGTAAGAGTAGCGGTTGGGCAGCAGGTGGATGAACTCCATGATCACGGCGCGGCGCATGGCCCGGTAGCCGCTGGTCAGGTCGAGCACCGGCGCCTCGACCAGGTAGCCGCCGAGGGCGTCGAGGGCCTGGTTGCCCAGCCGGCGGGCGATGTTATCGCCCTGGGTGTCGCGCGAGCGCGCGCCGACCACCATGTCGTAGCCGTCGGCCATCTTGCCGAGGATGTCGGGGATGTAGCGCGGGTCCATCTGGCCGTCGGCGTCCATCAGCAGCACCACCTCGCCCGTGGCCTGGCGGATGCCGGTCTTCACGGCGGCGCCGTTGCCCCGGTTCATCGGGTGGCGGGCGACGCGGGCGCCGGCCGCGAGGGCCTGCGCGCCGGTGTCGTCACGGCTACAGTCATCCACCACCAGCACCTCGGCCTCGGGCAGGGCCGCGCGCACCCGGCCGACCACGGCGGCGATGCCGTGGGACTCGTTGTAGGCGGGGATGACCACCGTGACGGTGAAGGGGTATGTCTGCGGCGCCTGCGGCGCGGGCGTCTGCGCGATAAGCTCAGTGCTCACAGGGTCTCCATACTACTCGCCCCAACTGGAATTGAGCAATCCGCATACGCGCCGCCGCCAGAGTGCGTTGGAACGCCATGCACGGCAATCTGCAATCTGCAATCTGCAATCTGCAATGGTATCATTCCACCGACACCTGGCTAACCATCAGGCTCAGCTGGCGGGCGTCGGTGCTCTGCGGGTTGAGCTGGAGCGGGATAAACGTCGGCGCGTGCAGGCGCAGCTCGATCCGGCTCTGGCCCGCCAGGCTGTCGGGCACGGCCACCTGGTACAGCCGCCACTGGCCGCCCTGCACCGGGATGATGACGCGCGCCCCGCCGACATCCACCGTCAGCGGCGTCACCCCCGGGGTGACGCCGGCCATGCGCAGGCTGAGCACGCTGCCGGCGCGCAGCGGCGCGGGCAGGGGCAGGGCGATCACGCCGTTGCCCTGCAGCCAGCGGTAGCTCACCAGCGAGCCGTCGGGCTGCGGCGGCAGATCCTCGCCGAAGGAGAAGCCGTCCAGGTAGCCGAAGTCCAGCCCGTCGCCGATGGTCAGGCTGCCGGTGGGCGGCGGGTTGAGCCACTCCAGGGTCAGCTTCTGCACATTCTCGCCGGCGCGCTGCTCGGCGTCCTCAAAGTATGCGCGGGCGACATCGTCCTCGTGCTGGGCGCGGGCCAGCGCCCCGCGGATCACATCGGCCCGGTGGGTGGGCCGGTCGGCCAGGATGGCCCAGCCATCGTCGTAGCGCCCCAGGTCGAGGTAGATCCGGGCCAGCTCGGTGCGCCCGTCCACAAAGTCGGGCTGGGCCAGCAGCATCGCATCGTACTCGGCGATCGCCGTGGGGTAGTCCTTCACGGCGTAGGCCGCCACCGCCGCCGCGCGGTGGATCTCGCGCTGCACGCCCTGGGCGATGATCTGCGGGTAGTCGCGGTAGCTGAAGATCTGCACGATCATCGCTAGCGTCAGAGCGATGCCGACGCCGCCCCAGGGCGAGCGCAGGAAGGCCCGCGACCCGGCGGCGGCGGCCCGGCGGTCGCGCCGGCGCAGAGCGATCCAGCCCCAGAGCCAGGCGAGGGCGGCGGCGCCGTAGAGCCCCATCAGGAACCAGATCGGCAGCAGGTAGCGCGGCTCGACGTGGATGAGCATCACCGTCAGGCAGGAGTAGGCGACCCAGGCGAAGGTCAGCAGGCGGAAGCCGCCCTCGCGCGGGCGGGCCGCCAGGGCGATCAGGCTGGCCGGGGTGAAGGCCAGCCAGAGCAGGTCGCCCAGCAGGCCCATGGGCCAGATCTCGCGCAGCGGCCGCGTGAAGAAGCTCACCTTGACGAAGAAGTCCTCGATGAACTGGGCCTTCCAGATATGGATGAAGTGCGGCCAGAAGTTGCGCACCAGCCGCCAGGGCTCCTCGCGCAGGATGCGGCCGATGTCGGCGCCCACGAAGTCCTGGCGCTCCTCCTGAGGGATGGCCGCCAGGATCGACTTGGCCTCGTTCTCGCCGCGGCCCTCGTTCACCGAGTCGCTCATCGCCATCCACAGGTTCACCGGCCCGAGGGTGTCGATCAGGATGAGCCGGTCATAGGTCACATAGTTGCGGATCGTCCAGGGCGCGATGGTGAGCGCGAAGGGAATGAGGAAGATCAGGGAGTAGCGGATGCTGGCCAGCGCCCAGCGGCGGATCTGCGCCGGCCAGCGGGAGGATGCGGATCTGCGCGGGCCGGCGAACCGGTCGGGCTGGCGTTCACCCACGAACTGCCGGATGTCCCGCGTCGGCACAAAGCCATCGGCCATCGGCCGCCGGTCGTCGGCCATCCGCCGCCAGACCTCCACAGCCACAAAGAGCGCCACAAAGGCCGAGGCGTAGAGGGCCGGCGAGCGGGCCAGCGAGGCGACCGCCAGGGTCACCCCGGCGGCCAGCAGCCAGGGCCAGCTGCGCCCTCGGGAGCGGTAGCTATCGCGCCAGCGCACCAGCAGCCAGAAGTGGACCCCCAGCATCGAGATGAAGAGCGGCTCGCTGAGGATGAGCACCGGCAGCTCGACGAAGGGGAACCAGACAGCCAGGATGGCGGCGAAGATCAGGCCGGCGCGCCGGTCGAACAGGCGGCGGGCCAGGTCGTAGCCGAGCGGGATGAGCAGCAGTGAGAGGGCGATATGCACGCCGCGGATCAGCGCGATGCCGACCGTCGGGTCGCCCAGGGCGATGCCGATCCGCAGCAGGCCGGCGAACATAAAGACGTGGCCGGGCGGGCGGATGAGCCAAGAGTTATCGACATACTGGCCGGTGACGGCCAGGTGCAGCGCGCGCTGGTAGTAGTCGCCATCGTCGGCCGCCGAGAAGCGCGGATCGATATCATTGACGGCGACGAACCAGAGGCGCATGGCCAAGCCGATCAGCACCAGGGTGCCGACGATCAGCGTCGTCGCGGAGAGGCGCGGCCTGGCCAGAGCGCGGGCGGCGGGCCACCGTGCGCCCTCGCCCGCCTGGCCCACACGTCGTGTTGGAAATATCCCCATACCTCGTGGGTGATGCCATTGCCGATTGCTCTCACAATCTGCAATCTGCAATCTACAATCTACAATCCCTACGGCCCCAGCCGGTAGAGGCCATAGCGCCCGCTCGTCGCCACACGCACGGCGGCCAGGTCGGCCAGGGGCGGCGGGCCGGCGGCCTCATCCCAGAGCAGGTAGCTCGCCCCGGCGGCCCGCAGGGCGTCCAGGTCGGCGTCAACGATCGGCCGGGAGCTATCCCCGCCGGCCGGCCAGTCCGCCACGCGGTGGGCGAAGGCCGAGTACTTCGCCAGCGGCAGGCGCGCCGAGACCCGCGCGCCGAGCGTGGCGCCCGGCGGCAGGGCGGCGTCGAGCATCTGCGCGGCGGCCACCTCATCGGCGGGCTGAAGCGCCAGGGCGTAGCGCGCGCCATCGGCCCATCCACCCCATAGTACCACAACCAGGGCCAGCCCCACGCCGAGCAGCGCCCGCCCGCCCCCGGCCAGCTGCCACACGGCCCAGGCCGCCGCCACGGCGTAGATCGGTGCCAGCGGCAGGAAGAAGCGCTGCAGGGTGAAGGCCGTGCTCACGGCGGCGACATAGATCAGGATGAGGAGGAGGAGGCAGGATGCCGGTCGCTCGCTGCGCTCGCTGGCCGGGTTCGCTCGCTGCGCTCGCTGGCCGGGTTCGCCCCCTGCCTGCTGCCGCCTGCCGCCTGCCGCCTGAACAGCCCACCACCCCAGCCCGCCCAGGGCCAGCCAGTTCGCCGGCCAGCCGAGCAGCCGCAGCTGCTCAGCCCGCCCGAACTCGCTCGTATCCTCGGCGCCGCTGCCCAGGTAGCCGACCACGTTGCGCCACCAGTTGCCCAGGAAGCGCCCCGGGTCACGCAGCACCACCTCAGCCAGCGACACGCTGTTCGGCGCCTCGTCCCAGCGGCCCCAGTCCGTACCCCCGTAGACCGCCAGCCAGATGTTTTTGGCCTGCTGGTTGTAGAGCGGGCTGCCCGCCTGCAGCGTGTTGATGATGATCTGCGGCGCGGCGGCTAGCAGGAAGCCCAGGGCGAAGGCGAGCGCCGGGCGCCAGCGTCGGTCGCGCCAGCCGACGGCCAGAAGAACAAGCAGCCCCCACGGCAGCAGCACCATCCCCAGGTGCCGCATCAAAAACGCCATCCCCCCAAACACCCCGGCCACAAACAGGAGCGACGCAGCGTGCTGCGTCGACGCAGCACGCTGCGTCGACGCAGCGCGCTGCGTCCGCCCCTGTCCCCTGTCCCCTGTCCCCTGTCCCCTATTTCCAGACACAAACGCCGCCACGCACAGGCTCACGCAGGCCGCGAAGGGCATATCGCTGCCCACATACAGCCCGTACTGCGCCACAAAGCCGCTCAGGGCCAGGGCGACCAGGGCGACCAGGGCCGGGCCGGGCGGTAGCATGGCGCGGGCCAGCCAGTAGCCGCCGCCCAGGAAGGCCGCGCCGCAGAGGGCGGCTAGCAGGCGCCCGGCCAGGAAGGCGTTCCCGTCGAACAGCGGGCGGGCCAGCCAGAGCAGCAGCGGGTAGCCCAGGTTGTAGAAGCCGTCGGCGCTAAACACCTGGGCCAGGGTCTCGCGCGTCGCGAAGACCCGGAAGTCATTCTCGACGCCGGGGCGGGCCAGGGTCAGGTGGCCCTGGGCGGACAGCAGGGTCATCGCCAGCCAGAGGCCAATCACGGCGACGGGGGCGGCGACGCCGACCAGGGCCGGCGCGCGCGCGGCCAGCCCCGGCCCATAGCGCAGCGCCAGCAGCCCCGCCAGCACTAAACAGACAGCGAGCGGCATCGCCCGCAGCGGGTAGGGGTAGAGCGGCGGCTGGCCGTGGTAGAGCAGCAGCCAGAGCAGGCCGTAGAGCAGGATGAAGAGGATCAGGGAGGGCGATGCCCTCCCTGGCCCTCCCTTGTTCACAAGCAGCCAGAGCATCGCCCCGACCAGCGCGCCATAGGCCAGCTGCGCGGGGTAGGGCGTCACCGGCGGGCCAGCCACCTCATAGCTGGCCCGGTCGAGCAGCACACCCACCTCGCGCCCGTCGGGCAGGGACAGCGCCGGGTTGGCGCGCAGCTCCACGAAGAAATCGCTGGCCTTGAGCAGGCCCGAGCGCACCGGGAGGCGCAGGTCCTCCCACCCCCCGCTGGCCTGAAAGTCAGCCAGCACCTCAGCGCCATTCAGCAGCACCGTCACATGGGGCGGCGGGCCATCGGGGCGCCAGCCGCGCAGGCGCAGCGAGACCGTGCCGGGCAGGCCGGCCTGGGGGAAGAGCAGGGCCGAGGATGCGGGGCGGGACCAGCGGGCCGAGCCATCGGAGCCGGCCAGGTAGGCGGCGGGGTCGCTAGGGCCATCGGCGCGCTCGGCGTCGTAGAATCCCTGCGTATAGGCGGCGTCGTAGCCGCCGACATCGACCTGGTGGCGGGCCGGCAGCTGCGCGAGCAGGGCGATCAGGATCGCGCCGGCCAGGGCGGCCAGCAGTGCGCCCAGCAGATCGCGGGCGGCCGGCCGCGCCGCGCGGGCGGGGCGGCCGCTGTCGGGGCCGAAGGTCATGGGGTTGCGGTCGGCTCAAAGGCGGGCGCGGGCGTCGGCTCGATGGCGAGCGGCTCTTGCACCGGCAGGTCACCATCAGGCGCGGTGACGAGGGCGCGGTTGACCCAGCCGGTGCCGCTGCCGTCGGGGTTATCGATGCGTGAGGCCGCGGCGAACTGCGTGCCCAGTCGCACCAGATACCACTGGCTGCTCGATGTGCGCGCCAGAAAGATCACCTCGTCGCCCTGGTTCACCTGGCCGATCGGCTGGTTGTTCGTGTTCGGCTGCGGGCGCACGTTCGAGACCTGCAGCACCGTGCCGGTGATCGCGCTGGTGGCCCCGAAGACACTCGTGGGCGCGGGCGCAGCCTCCGACGTCGGCGCGGACGATGCGAGGCCCGTGGTCGTCGGTAGGGCCGGCCGGGTAGCCGTGGGCGCCACCGTCGGCAGCACCAGCTGCGGCAGCTCCGTCTGCCCGGGGATGTACAGGCCGAAGCGGTCGATCTCGGCGCGCACCGTGCTCACCACGCTGAAGGCCAGGGTCAGCGCCAGGATCATCAGCACCGAGGTGACGGCGGTCTTAATCAGCTCAAGGCTCTGGCCCCAGACGCTGCGCTGGCCGAGCTGGTCGAGGGCGCTCTGTGCCGCGCCGGCCACCGGCTCACCCCAGCTTGTGCGGCCCTGGTCGCTGCGGGCGAGCCGGCGCAGCTCAAAGATCGCCCGCACATCGCCGACGGTGGTCAGGGCGCGCACCGCGCTCCAGCGCACATTGCTGTTGGGGTGCCTGAGGGCGCTGAGCAGCGGCCCGGCGGCCCGCCCGTCGCCGATGCGGCCGACAGCGTCGGCGGCGCGGTAGGCCGCCAGCCAGGGCCGGCTCGGGCCGATCACATCACAGAGCAGCGGCACCGCCGGCGCGCCGATCTCCACCAGCTCATCTACAGCCGCCGCGTGCAGCGGGTGCTCCGTGTCGCCGAGGGCGGCCACCAGGTTCACGATCTGATCGCGCGGCGGCGCGGGCCGGCCGCTGCGGTAGGGCCGCGGCCGGC
>NZ_JAIEWN010000023.1:0-6024 GCF_019599295.1 Oscillochloris sp. ZM17-4
CGGCGCGCAGCGCCGCTCCGGCGCGACTTCAGTCGCCAGCCGGTGGGCTTGACCCAGCGCTTACTCGCGCTAACAAAATCTTTCGGGGGCGGCGAAGCCGCCCCCGAACCCCCACCGGGAGGTGACGTTGCAGAAGCCCTGTAGCGACACATCGCCCAGACAAAAACGTGTGGGGCGGCAGCGCCGCCCCACACCGCGCCGACAGGTGCCGCGCTACGCGCCGAGGCGGGCCAGCTCCTCTTCAACCACCTTCTCGTCGAGCTTCTTAAAGAGCGGCTTCGGCTCACGCAGCGCCTGGCCCACCGGCAGATCGCTCAGCTCCCAGCGGCCCACCCAGCCGGTGTAGTCGCCAGTGAGCACGCGGTGGCTACGGCCGCTCGCCTCAGTGTACTCTTTAAACTCCAGCGGCCCGGCGATAAAGCCATCGTGGCCGAGGTACTCGTGGAGCTTCTGGCTGCTGAAGGGCAGGAAGGGCGTGAAGTAGATCCGCAGGCTGTGGACGCAGCGCAGCGCGGTGTACCAGATCGTCGCGGCGCGCTCGCGGTCGACCTTGATCACCTTCCAGGGCTCCTGCTCGCTCAGGTAGATGTTCACCAGGCCGGCCAGCCGCATCGCCTCGGTCAGCGCCGCCTTGAAGCGGGCGCCCGCCAGCAGCTCACCGATGCTGGCGAAGCCGCCCTCCACCTGCGCGATCACGGCGGCGTCGGACTCGGACAGCGCGGCGGGCTGCGGGATGCTGCCGAAGTTCTTATACACATTGGTGAGCGTGCGGTTCACCAGGTTGCCCCAGGTCGCCACCAGCTCATCGTTGTTGCGCCGCACAAACTCGGCCCAGGTGAAGTCGGTGTCCTGGTTCTCCGGGCCGGCAATCGTCAGGAAGTAGCGCAGCGAGTCGGCGTCGTAGCGGCTGAGCACATCGTTGACATAGATCACGACCCCGCGCGAGCTGGAGAACTTCTTACCCTCCATGGTCAGGAACTCGCTCGACACCACGTTGTACGGCAGCTGTAGGGGCGTAGCAGGCCGCCCGACGCCATCGGAGGGCAGCAGCTCTTCCAGACTGTCCAGTGTCTTATAGAGGATCTGGAGCGGCTCAGCCTGCTGCGCCCCTACGGTTGCCGCCGCGGATCCGCCGCCATACACCCCGCCCGCGCCGTAGCCGAGCAGCATCCCCGGCCAGATCACGGTGTGGAAGACGATATTATCCTTGCCCATGAAGTAGTAGTGGCGGGCGTCGGGGCTCTGCCACCAGTCGCGCCAGGCCTCGGGGGTGCCGCGGTTATTGGCCCACTCGATGCTGGCCGAGAGGTAGCCGATCACCGCATCGAACCAGACATAGATCTTCTTATCATCGCGGTCGACGTACTCAGGCAGCGGGATGGGCACGCCCCAGTCGAGGTCGCGGGTGATCGAGCGCGGCTTCAGCTCCTTGATGAAGTTCAGCGAGAAGCTGCGCACATTCGGCCGCCAGTGATCCTGGGAGCCGATCCATGCGCTCAGCCGCTCGCCGAAGGCCGGCAGGTCGAGCAGAAAGTGCTCAGTCTCCTTAAAGATCGGCGTGCTGCCATCCACCTTCGAGCGCGGGTCGATCAGATCGACCGGGTCGAGCTGGTTGCCGCAGTTATCGCACTGGTCGCCGCGGGCGTCCTTATAGCCGCAGATCGGGCAGGTCCCCTCGACATAGCGGTCGGGCAAGGTGCGGCCGGTGGTGGCCGAGAAGGCGCCGAGCGTCTCCTGGCGCAGGATGTAGCCCTTGTCGTAGAGCGTCTTAAAGAGGTCCTGCGTGACGGCGTAGTGGTTCTCGGTCGTCGTGCGGGTGAAGGTATCGTAGCTCAGCCCCAGGTTGAACAGATCGTCGCCGATCACCTGGCTGTAGCGGTCGGCGATATCGCGCGCGGTGATGCCCTCCTTATCGGCGGCGAGGGTGATCGGCGTGCCGTGCTCATCGGTGCCGGAGACCATAAGCACGTGGTTGCCGCGCAGGCGGTGGTAGCGGGCGAAGATATCGGACGGGACGCCGAAGCCGGCGACATGGCCGATATGTCGCGGGCCGTTGGCGTAGGGCCACGCCACGGCCACGAGGATATGCTCGGGCATAGAACCCCCTATCGAATGCTGAATGCTCAGTGGTGAATAGTGAATTCCGGACAGAGGTGGACAGGCAGGATCGCTGAACGCTAAGCGGGGGGTGCGGAAAGAGCGGCGCCATTCAGCACTCACCATTCACCGTTCAGCACTCACATGAAGCCGCGAGCGGTGAGCAGGAGGCCACACCAGTGCCAGGGCGAGGCCCGGCGCGGGGCGAGGGGCGGGGCGGCATGCTGCGAGAGGGCGCTGGACATGATCATCGTCCTCATCATAAATGACCCGAACACGGGGCGAGTGGATTATAGCACGACCCGGCTGCGCCGCGGGACACAGGGCAGGTTAGCGCCGCGCCAATCAGAGCCTCGCCAACGCTGAATAGCCGCATCTCAGCCCCGATGCGCCACAGAGCCCCCCGCCGCAATTGCGACGGGGGGCTCTGCGAGGTCTTATTCGTTGGTGCCAAGGACCAGACTTGAACTGGTGACCCCCGCATTTTCAGTGCGATGCTCTACCAACTGAGCTACCTTGGCCTGAGCGAGTGCCGTGGAGATCGTGTGCGAGATATGCACCCTCAGGCTGGTGGGCGATGACGGGCTCGAACCGCCGACACCCTCGGTGTAAGCGAGGTGCTCTACCAACTGAGCTAATCGCCCCCAGAAAAGATGGTGCCCAGGAAGGGACTTGAACCCTTACGACCGTGGTTAGGTCACTAGGCCCTCAACCTAGCGCGTCTGCCAATTCCGCCACCTGGGCTCAACACGGGCGGTATTATAGCGGTGCGGGCGCGGTTTGTCAAACGCCGAGCTCGCGGCGCAGCGCATCGATCTCGCCGTCGATCTGGGCGCAGAGCGCGGCGCGCTGATCGGGGGGCAGGAAGGTCGCCCGGGCGGCGCTGCGCACCATCGTGGCCAGCTCATCGGCGCCGAAGCCGAAGTGGGCCACGGCGCGGCGATACTCCTCGGTGATCGTGGTGTGGAAGAAGGTCGGGTCGTCCGAGTTGATCGTCACCGCAACCCCGGCGTCGTAGAGCTGGCGCAGGGGGTGCTCGGCCCAGGAGGCGACCGCGCCGGTGCAGAGGTTGCTGCTGGGGCAGACATCGAGGACCACGCCGCGCTGGGCGAGGGCCGCGATCAGGGCCGGGTCGTCGACGCTGCGGATGCCGTGGCCGAGGCGGGTCACGCCAAGCGCATCGATGGCCCCCCAGACGCTGGGCGGGCCGACGACCTCGCCGGCGTGGGCCATCAGGCCGAGCCCGGCGGCGCGGGCGGCGGCGAAGACCTCGGCGAAGGGCTCGGGTGGGTAGCCGATCTCGATGCCGCCGATCGACCAGCCGACCACGCCGAGGTGCTGCGCCTTGCGGGCGACCTCAAGCACCTGCCAGGCCAGGTCGGGGCCGTACTGACGGCCGTGGTCGAGGGCGATCCGCACCTGGGTGCCCGTCTCGCGCTCAACCTGGGCGAAGCCTGCGGCGGTGCCGGTGATCGCCTCGTAGAGATCCATGCCGCGCCTGATATGCTGCATCGGCGAGATCATCACCTCGGCGTAGCGCACCTGCTGGGCGGCCAGATCCATGCCGAGCTCATAGGCCAGGCGGGCGAAGTCCTCGCCGCGCACGATCGCCCGCGCCATCGCCATGAACACCGTGATAAACTCGCCGAAGTTGCGGTAGCGGAAGAGCTGCTCAACCCCCGCGATATCGCGGGCGGGCAGCTCGACCCCGTTCTGGCTGGCCAGGTCGAGCAGCGTCCGCGGCGCTATCGCGCCCTCCAGGTGCAGATGCAGCTCCACCTTCGGCATCCGCACGATAAACTCGTCGAGCTCCGTGGTCAGCACGGCGATACTCCTTCGGCAAGGGTACAGGGTACAGGGTACAGGCCGAGCGCGTCAGCGCGACCTGCGTGATGCCAATCTGTAACGCAACCTGGAGCCTTGTCGTACACCGCTACGAAGAGCGGCGGGGCCAAAAAAGGGACATAGCGCATCCGCTATCTCCCTCGTCGTTTGCTGGACGGACCTGTCAGGTGGGCGCGAGCGTATTCGCGACACTATAGTTGTGCATGTTGCGCGCCCATCTGACAGGTCTCTCGGTCACGAGATCCCCGAGGCCCGCAGGCGCTCGGCGTTATCGTAGACGATCAGGGCGTCGATGATCTTGTCGATCGAGCCCGCGAGGACGCCGGGGAGGTTGGAGAAATTCTGGCCGATCCGGTGGTCGGTGATGCGGTCTTGCGGAAAGTTGTAGGTGCGGATCTTCTCGGCGCGCTCGCCGGTGCCGACCTGGGCCAGGCGCGAGGCGCCCTGCTCGCGCTGCTGCTTCTCCTGCTCGCGGGCGTAGAGCTTAGCCCGCAGCACCGACATGGCCTTCTCGCGGTTCTTGATCTGCGAGCGCCCGTCCTGGCAGGTGACGACGATCTCGTCGGGGGTGCCGCCCCTATACACCAGGCGCACGGCCGAGTCGGTGGTGTTGACGCCCTGGCCGCCGTGGCCGCCGCTGCGGAACACGTCGGTGCGGACGTCCTCGTCCCGGATGTCGATCACGGTGGGCTCGACCTCGGGCATGACGGCGACGGTGGCGGTGGATGTGTGGATGCGCCCGCGGGCCTCGGTGGCGGGCACGCGCTGCACGCGGTGGACGCCGCCCTCGTACTTGAGCTGGCTGTAGGCGTTCTCGCCGCGGATCTCGAACACGGCCTCTTTGAACCCGCCGACGCCATTATCGGTGACGCTGTCGAGCTCGACCCTCCAGCCGCGCAGCTCGGCGTAGCGCACATACATGCGGTAGAGGTCGGCGGCGAAGAGGGCCGCCTCATCACCGCCCTCGCCCTGACGGATCTCGATGATCACATCCTTGGCGTCGTTCGGGTCGCGCGGGAGCAGCAGCAGCTTGATCTCGTCCTCAAGGCGCGCCAGCGTCGCCCGCTGGCTCTCCAGCTCCTCCTGGGCCATCTCGCGCAGCTCAGGGTCGCCGGCGCTCTCGTTGAACATCGTGTGGGCCTCGGCGGCGGCCTGCTGGGCCTTCATATAGGCCCGGAAGGCGCTCACCACCGGCTCAAGATCGCTCTGCTCGCGGGCGTACTGCTGGAGCAGCGCGTGGTTGCTCACCACATCGGGCTGGGCCATCAGCTCGCCGAGCTCGTCGTAGCGGGCGGCGACACTTTTGAGTTTATCAAACATATGGGCAGATTACCCCCGTCTGTAGTGGATGGACATTATAGCATGGTGATCAAGAGGCCTCCGGCCGCCGGCCCCGCAGTATTTTGGTAGTGGGAGTGGGCGGCTTCGCCGACCACTCCCACTACCAAAGCCAGGTCTGGGGCTTCGCCCCAGGAGCATCACTGTTAGAGCTGCCGCCCTAAAAACCGCCGTTGTTTTGGCCAACATGGCCAGCTTCGCTGGCCATGTTGGCCAAAACAACAAGAAATTCCGGGGGCAAGGGCTTACGTTGCTGCGTCTGGGGCTTCGCCCCAGGAGCACAGCAAGACGGCACGGGGGGCGAGCTACGCTCGCCTCCCCATGCCGTCTTGCTGTGCCGACCTAGTAGCCCTTCGAGATCTTCTTGCGCCGGTTGCGCTCGGCGCGGCGACGCTTCTCTTTGCGCTGCTCGCTCTTGGACACGAAGTGCATCTTCTCGCGGAAGGTCTTCGTGATGCGCTCAGAGACGACGCCCTTATTAAACCGGCGGATCAGCTGCTCAACTGTCTCGCCGTCACGACGCTCAACTTTCATAGCTGTGTACGATCGGCGATGTGCGAACCGCCGCGGCCATGCCGCCCGGCTCGGGCCTGAAGATGACGCGGGGCAGCGCCCCGGCCCGACAACGCGTCTCACCGCTCGTTCTGCTCACCCCCTTTACCGTGGATTTGGTGTGGCCCCATAGCAGCTGGGCGGGTCGCCCGAAACACCGACGCGAAGTATATCCGATACAGGCGCATGTTG
>NZ_JAIEWN010000023.1:6124-54187 GCF_019599295.1 Oscillochloris sp. ZM17-4
GCTTCAGCCGCCAGCCCGCATGCAAGACGTTCCGTCACACCCCCCAATACACAGCCCCCCGCCCTGCGGGTCCGAGATATGCTATACTACCTGTTGGCTCCACATATGCAGCATCGTTGTAGGTGGTGAGATGACGACCCAGGATCCCGATACTCGCGTGATACCCGATGTGACCTTTATTGTCGCGAGCCGCGAGGATCTTGAGAAGCTCTATCGGGTGATTATTGAGAATGACGATGTGACCCCGATGGACTTTGTGGTCATGGTGCTGCGCCTGTTCTTTGGCCTAAGCCTAGAGGACGCGATGCAGGTTATGATCACCGCCCATAATGAGGGCCGCGCCCTCGTCACAACGATGCCGTTTGAAGAGGCGCAGGAGCGAGTCTACAGCGCCCATACGGTCGCCCGTGAGGAGGGCTACCCGCTCACGTTCTACCTTGAGCCCGATGAATAATAGCGCGCGACGAATGACCAGCGACCAATGACGGAGTGATGCCGTCACCCGTCGCTGGTCATTTGTCTTGTTACGGAGTAGAGATGCACACCCGGCCCCGTATTGCCGTACTGCTGCTGTCTGCGCTGCTGATGCTGTCCGCCTGCGGCCCAGCGGTGGCGGCTGTCCCCCACGCCACCGTCGCACCCACCCCAACCGCCGCACCAACAGCCGCCCCCACGGCGACGCCGCCGCCCAGCCCCACGCCCATCCCCGTCTTCGCCGCCGGCTCGCAGGTGGCCGGGGTTGATGTCGGCGGCCTGAGCCTCGCCGACGCCCGCAGCCGCCTGGTCGCTGCGCTATCCGATCCGCCGCAGCCGGTTGAGCTGCGGGCCGGCGACGCATCCCTCTCACTAGACCCAGAGATGATCGGCATGGCCACGCCGGTGGATGCGCTGCTCGACACGGCAGCGGCCGACCTGCGGGCCGGTCGCCCGGCCGATGTGCCGGCCGCCGGCGGCATCGACGAGCAGACTCTGCGCACGCAGATCGCCATCCTCGCCGAGCGCGCAGCCATCCCGCCCGAGATCAGCGTGATCAGCGACACCAAGACGATCTCGCGCAGCTTCGCCTACACGCCCGGCATGGTGCTCGATGTCGACGCCGCCCTCGCCCAGGTCCGCGCCGCGCTCGCTGCGCCGCGTCCCGCCGCCACCATCGCCCTGACCCTCACCGAGAACCCGACGGTGCCGAGGGTGGGCGAGGATCGCCTGCTCGCCGAGGTCGAGTCGATGGCCGACGCGTGGGGCGGCGTGGTCGGCTTCCACCTGTACGACCTGGAGTCCGGCGATGTGGTGCGACTCAACGACAAATCGGTCTTCGCGGGGGCCAGCACGATCAAGGTCGCGATCATGCTGAACGCCTATGTACACCTGCCGAAGTTCAGCGAGAAGCAGGAGTTCTGGCTCGGCGAGATGATCAAGTACAGCGATAATATCTCGGCCAACCACCTGATGGCCGCCGCCGCAGGCGGCACCGGCACCGAGCTGGCCTTCACCGGGGCCGAGCAGATGAGCGCCATGCTCGCCGACGACCTCGGCCTGGAGAACCTCTACCTCTATATCCCCTACGAGTCGGGCGACTTCATCAAGCAGAATAAGATCACGTACAAGTGCGGCCCCAAGGACCCGGTCGGCCCGAAGCCCTACACCGAGACGGGCTGCGCCCTGCGGGCGACGCCCTACGCGATCGCCCAGGTCTATAAGGAGATCGACGCGTGCGCCAGCGGCGGGGGCGTGCTGCTGGAGAAGTTCGACCTGCTAAGCCCCAAGCGCTGCCAGGAGATGCTTGATCGCCTGGCCACCAACGGCGATAAGACCCGCATGGTGGCCGGGCTGCCCAAGGGCACCCTGGCCCAGCATAAGAGCGGCTGGATCGAGGATATGCAGGCTGACGCCGGGATCGTCAGGTCGCCCGGCGGCGACTATGTGCTGGCCGTCTATGTCTATAAGAAGCTCGCCAACGGCGTGCTGATGTGGCCCGACGAGCTGATGGCACCGACGGTGGCGGCCTTCTCACGGATCGCCTACACAGCCTATAACCCGTCACACCCGCGCACCCGCTCGCCTGCTCGCTTGCTCGCGCCCTCCGCGATCCACACGCCCCTACTCGATCTGTATCACCTTGAGGAAGTTCGTTGGCCCGTAGCGGTAGATCGGGTGGCCGCCGGTGAGCACCACCAGGTCTCCGCGCTGCACAAAGCCGCGCTCGCGCAGGGTGCGCTGGATGCGCTTCTCGATCTCGTCGAGCCGGTCGTGGGTCTCGATGTGCAGCGGCGTCACCCCCCAGTAGAGGCTGGTGCGCAGGCAGCTCTCGGCGGTGGGGCAGCAGGCGATGATCGGGATGCTCGGGCGGTAGTGCGAGACGAGGCGGGCGCTGGAGCCGCTCTGGGTGAGCACGGCGATCGCGCGCACCGGGAGCGTCGAGGCGATCGTGCAGGCGGCGGCGGCGATGGCGCGCGGGGTGCTCTGCACCTCGGGCAGCGCCCAGCGCGGCGCGGCGTTATGGTCGGAGTGGCGACCGCTCACCTCGATCGCGTCGGCGATCAGCGCCATCATCTCCACCGACTCGATCGGGTAGCTGCCGGCGGCCGTCTCGCCGCTGAGCATCACTGCGTCGGTGCCGTCGATGATCGCGTTCGCCACGTCGCTGGCCTCGGCGCGGGTGGGCCGGGGGTTCTGGATCATCGACTCGAGCATCTGCGTGGCGGTGATCACTGGGATCAGCGCGCGGTTGGCCGCGTCAATGATCTGCTTCTGCACCAGCGGCACCCGCTCGGGCGGCATCTCGACGCCCAGGTCGCCGCGGGCCACCATGATCGCGTCGGTGACGGCCAGGATCTCCGGCAGCACATCCAGCGCCTCGGGCCGCTCGATCTTCGCCACCACCGGCGTGGTCTTTCCCGCCCGCTTGATGATCTCTTTGACCTGCACGATGTCGCTGGCATGGCGCACGAATGACAGGGCTACGTAGTCCACATCCTGCTCCATGCCAAACTGGAGGTCGATCAGGTCCTTCTCGGTGGCGGCCGGCGCGCTCACCCGCACGCCGGGCAGGTTGATCCCCTGGTGCTCTTTCAGCCGCCCGCCGTGTACCACCTCCGTCTCCACCTCGCTGTCGCTGTGGCTGATCACGCTCAGCTCGATCAGCCCGTCCGAGAGCAGGATGCGGTCGCGCGGGCGCACGTCGCGTGGCAGCGACTGGTAGGTCGTCATCACCCGCTCGGCCGTGCCGATCACCGGCTCGGTTGTGATCACAAAGCGCGCGCCGGCCACCAGATCTACTGGCCGACCGCCCTCCAGCGAGCCAGTGCGGATCTTCGGCCCCTGGAGATCCTGCAGGATGGCGACGTGCCTGCCGCTCTCGGCCGCCGCCCGCCGCACCATCGCAATGCGGGCGGCGTGCTCGGCGTGCGTGCCGTGCGAGAAGTTCATGCGGGCGACGTTCATCCCGGCCTGGATCAGCCCGGCGATCCGCTCCGGTGTGTTGGTCGACGGCCCCAGCGTGGCGACGATCTTGGTCTGGCGCATACTCTCTCCTGGATTGCAGATTGCAGATTGCAGATTGCAGATTGCAGATTGCAGATTGTAGATTGTAGATTGTAGAGCGCAGCGCGCAGAGCGCAGATTACGTCCCAATCTACAATCTGCAATCTACAATCTGCAACTCCTACGGCCCCACCGTCACCAGCGGGCTGATCTTGCTAAACAGCGCGTCGCCCACCCCGGTGACGTTCCTCAGGTCATCGACAGACGTAAATGGCCCCTGGGTCTCGCGGTAGGCGATGATCCGCCCGGCGATGGCCTGGCCGATCCCCGGCAGCTCCTCCAGGTCGACGGCGCTGGCTCGGTTCAGGTCGATCAGGCCGCCGGCTGAGGCTGGCGCGTCCGAGGCGGCCAGATCGGAGGCCGCCGGCGCGCCCTCGCCCAGGCGCGGGATGTGGATGTGCTGGGCGTCAGAGAGCGGCGCGGCCAGGTTCACCCCCTCGCCGGCCGCGTCGGCCAGCAGCCCCCCGGCGGCCAGCACTGCGTCGATCACCCGAGCCCCCTCCGGCAGCCGGTAGACGTCGGGCGCGTCCACGGCCCCGCTTACGTAGACGATCAGGTCGGCCGGCGCGGGGGAGGGCATCTCAGCAGCGAGATCGGGCGCGTCGAGCGGCTCGTCGAACAGCGACATGCCCAGGTCATCGGGCGGCGGCGCGGCCGGCGCCAGCGCCCCGCGCAGGGCCGGCCCGCCGATGATCACCGCCACCCCTAGCGCCACACAGGCCAGGGCCGCCAGCAGCCGCGGCCGCCGCCACCAGATCTCCGCATCGTGCATCACGCGCCCCCTTTCGAGCGTCAGACGGCATACATCACTGCATGTACCGTCCGGGGGCGGCAAATGGTCTCACGCTCGGGCGGCGAGCGATGTTCTTTGTGTCAGAGGGCGCAGCATTGCGGCGTGTCGATTATAGCATCTCCGGGGCGGGCGGTTCCGGCGTCGGCGCAGGCCGACGCCCGGCGCGCAGCGCCTCTACGGCGCGGCTTCAGCCGCCCGCCCCGTGATACGCTGCAAGGACGTTACGCCGCACCCGCACCTCATCATTACCACGAACCACCATCGCCCGCAACCTCGCCCGCGTTTGCGGCGTCCCAGCGGGGCGTAGATTCTATCACTACGCTAACGGGCAGCTAGCGCCGCGCAGATGTGCCTGTGCTACGATGAGCCTAGCACATCACAAGGAGGCTCCTATGTCGATGAACACGAACCGTTTCACTCAGAAGTCATATGAGGCGATCGCGGCGGCCCAGAGCGCGGCCGAGCGCGCCGGCAACAGCGATGTCCAGCCCGAGCACCTGCTCTACGCCCTGCTTGACCAGGGCGACGGCGTGGTGCCCCAGGTCTTAGCCAAGATGAATATCGCCGTCGGCGCGCTCAAGCAGCAGGCCAGCGCCGAGGTCGGCAAGCTGCCGCGGGCCAGCGGCGGCAATATGCAGGTGCAGATGAGCTCGCGCTCGCGCCAGGTGATCCTGCGCGCCCACGATGAGCTCGGCCTGTTTGGCGACGAGTATGTCTCTACCGAGCACCTGCTCCTGGCCATCCTCGACCACGCCGGCGGCGGGGCCGAGCGCATCCTCAAGCAGGCCGGGCTGACCCGCGCCACCCTGCTCGATGCCCTGCGCGCTGTGCGCGGCTCCCAGCGCGTCACCAGCCCCAACCCCGAGGGCACCTACGCCGCCCTTGAGCAGTATGGCCGCGACCTGACCGAGCTGGCTCAGCGCGGTAAGCTCGACCCGGTGATCGGCCGCGACGAGGAGATCCGCCGGGTCATCCAGATCCTCTCGCGGCGCACCAAGAATAACCCGGTGCTGATCGGCGAGCCCGGCGTCGGCAAGACGGCGATCGTCGAGGGCCTGGCCCAGCGCGTCGTCTCCGGCGATGTGCCCGAGTCGCTCAAGCACAATAAGGTGATCTCGCTCGACCTGGGCGCCCTGATCGCCGGGGCCAAGTACCGCGGCGAGTTTGAGGAGCGCCTGAAGGCGGTGCTCAAGGAGATCCAGGACCACGACGATATCATCCTCTTTATCGACGAGCTGCACACCGTCGTGGGGGCCGGCGCGGCCGAGGGCGCGATGGACGCCGGCAATATGCTCAAGCCCATGCTGGCCCGCGGCGAGCTGCACCTGGTCGGCGCGACGACCCTGGACGAGTACCGCAAGCATATCGAGAAGGACGCCGCCCTGGAGCGGCGCTTCCAGCCGGTGACGGTCGACCCGCCCAGCGTCGAGGACACGATCTCCATCCTGCGCGGGCTCAAGGAGCGCTACGAGGCCCACCACGGCGTGGCGATCACCGACAGCGCGATCGTGGCCGCCGCCACGCTCTCCGACCGCTACATCTCCGACCGCTTCCTGCCCGACAAGGCGATCGACCTGATCGACGAGTCGGCGGCCCGCCGGCGCATGGAGAACACCAGCTCGCCCCAGGTGATCGACGACCTGAACCGGCTGATCGTCCAGCGCGAGACCGAGCGCGAGATGCTCAAGCGCGAGAAGGACGCGGCCAGCAAGGAGCGCCTGGAGAAGCTGGAGCAGGACCTGGCCAACCTCCACGAGCAGCGCAGCGCCCTGGAGGCCCAGCGCCAGACCGAGAGCGCCCTGCTCGACCAGATCAAGCAGCTCAAGGAGCAGATCAACGAGACCCGCTTCGCCATCGAGCAGGCCCAGCGCGAGTACGACTACAACCGCGCCGCCCGGCTTCAGTACGACGACCTGGCCCGCCTGGAGCGCGAGGCGGGCATGGCCGAGGCCGCCGCCAGCAACAACACCCTGCTGCGCCAGGAGGTGAACGCCCAGGACATCGCCGAGATCATCGCCCGCTGGACGGGCGTGCCGGTGAGCAAGCTGCTGGAGGGTGAGGTCGAGAAGCTGATCAAGATGGAGAACCGCCTGCATATGCGCGTGGTTGGGCAGGACGAGGCCGTGGCCGCCGTGGCCAACGCCGTGCGCCGCTCGCGGGCCGGCCTGCAGGACCCGCACCGCCCGCTGGGCTCCTTCCTCTTCCTCGGCCCCACCGGCGTCGGCAAGACGGAGCTGGCCCGCGCCCTGGCCGAGTTCCTCTTCGACGATGAGCAGGCCATGATCCGCATCGACATGTCGGAGTATATGGAGAAGCACACCGTGGCCCGCCTGATCGGCGCGCCCCCCGGCTACGTGGGCTACGACGAGGGCGGCCAGCTCACCGAGGCCGTGCGCCGCAAGCCCTACAGCGTCGTGCTCTTCGATGAGGTCGAGAAGGCCCACCCCGACGTGTTCAACGTCCTGCTCCAGGTGCTCGACGACGGCCGGCTGACCGACGGCCAGGGCCGGGTGGTCAACTTCAAAAATGTCGTCGTCATCATGACCAGCAACATCGCCAGCAACCTGATCCAGGAGATGACCCAGGACGGCGACAGCGAGGACGACATCCGGCGGGCAGTGATGGGCGAGCTGCGCGACTCGCTGCGGCCCGAGTTCCTCAACCGGATCGACGAGACGATCATGTTCCGGCCGCTCTCGCGCGAGCAGATCGGCGAGATCGTGACCATCCAGCTCGTCCACCTGGACAAGCTGCTGGCCGAGCGCAAGATCCGCCTGGAGCTGACACCCGAGGCCCGGGCGCGCCTGGCCGAGGAGGGCTACGACCCGGTCTACGGGGCGCGCCCGCTCAAGCGGGTGATCCAGCAGCGCCTGCAGAACCCCCTGGCCGTGCGGCTGCTCCAGGGCGACTTCGTGATGGGCGACACCATCATGGTCGATGTGGACAAGTCCGGCTACGTGTTCAAGAAGGCATCGTAGGGACGCCAGCGCGCTGCGTCTGCGTAGGGGCCGGGTAGGGACGCAGCGCGCTGCGTCCCTACCCGGCCCCCGTGCTGTCCTCGCTGGCACGGATTGTGATATGCGGGTGATACGGATCCGTGATTGTGAAGGCGCATCTTGACATTGCGCATGAACCTTGTATAGTGATGCGGCTATGTCATTATTGAGGGCGAAGTGACCACATGAGCGAGCCCACCCCAGCCTGGCAAACCGAGATCGTCGAGCTGCACGCCTTCTTCGTGGCCTGGCTCGGCGGCGCGCTGCCCGACGACGACGCCACCTTCGCGCGCTGTGCTGGCACGATGGCCCCCGGCTTCGCGATCATCGGCCCGGACGGCCGGCTGATCGCGCGGGAGGAGCTGCTGGCGACTCTGCGCGCCGCCCACGGCAGCCGGCCGGGCCTGACGATCTGGATCGAGCGGCCGGCCCTGCGCTACCGCGACGGAGCCCTGACTCTCGTCACCTACGAGGAGTGGCAGACGGAGGGCGGGCGCACCAGCGGCCGCGCCAGCACCGCCCTCTTCCGCGCCACCCCCGGCGCCCCCAACGGCATCTCCTGGGCGCACGTCCACGAGACCTGGCTCTCTGGCCAGCGCTAGCCCACCTGCCACACCCACCCATAAGCAGAGAACATCACGCCATATGCCAACTACCCACCTCCGCGTATTCCGCGGCGCACGCCTCTATCTCGCGCTCGTGGCGCTGCTCTGCGCGATCAATGTGATCCCCGCCGCCGCCAAGGAGGTGATAACTGTCACCCCCGACGCGCCGCCCCTGCCCGCGATCACGATCGCCGATGGCCGGCTCGTGGCCGGCGATCAGCCCTTCGAGATCCGCGGCGCGAACTATGTCCGGCTCACGGGGAGCAGCGCGATCTGCTCGGACATCCACTTCGGCGCCGATGGGCGCTGCCCCTGGGATCAGGCGGCCATCGACGCCGATATGGATCGCATGCAGGCCCTCGGCGTCAACACCGTGCGGGTCTTCCTGAACTACTATGTCTTCGGCGGCGCGGGCGCAGCCGACCCGGCCTATAACATCAACACGCCCCTGGAGCACCTGGACAGGCTGATCGCCAGCGCGAACCGTCGGGGGATCTACGTGCTGCCGGTGCTGATGGCCAAGTACCCCCAAGACCGCTTCACCGAGGATGGCCTGAGCCAGGCGATCCGCCTGCATATTACCCCGCTGGCCTGGCACCTGGCGAGCCGGACGGGGGTGCTCGCCTGGGATCTCTTCAACGAGCCGGATATCGGCAGCCCGGTGGATGAGCGCTGCTGGGACTGGGACAACGGCGACTTCCCGCCCTGCAAGGAGCTGGCGATCCAGCGGGCCGACTTCCTGACCCGTATCCACTGGCACCTGCGGACGATTGACCCGACCCACCTGACGACGATCGGCATGGGCTTCGCCAAGAGCTACTTCCGGCCCGCCGAGGCCGCCGAGCGCCTTGCCGGCATGGTAGACTTCTACTCGTTCCACTACTACGATAACGACCCCTATGACTCCGGGCGCTATGCCCAGCACTGGTACTATGGCCAGGGCTTCCCCGCCGACCTCCAGCGCGGGATCGATGAGCTGGCGACGATGGCGCAGGCGAAGCCCGTCCTGATCAGCGAGCTGGGGTTCCCCACGGGGCCGGGCGCCCTGCGCGACGAGGCCGCGCTGCGCCACGACCTCGCCCTGGGCCTGCGGACGTCCCGCGAGCGCGGGGCCGCCGGCGTGATCCTCTGGCCCTTCCAGCCCACTCCCGAGGAGCTGATCGGCGACCTGTTCACCGCCCCGTAGGTGCCGACCCGGATCGTGCCAGTATCTATGCATAAAATGGCCAGCACCGCTGGCCATTTTATGCATAGATACTAGTTGACTCGTCACCATGTTCGGCGTATGCTTATAGTCCGCTACCCGCCGATCTAGGGGACATAACCAATGAGCGACGGCCAACAGTACCCGACCATCGTTCTCGCCGGGGCCGACCCGGCATGGATGTTTGATATGCAGGCGCGCATCCGCACGATCGTCGGCTGGGACTACGACCTGCTGCTGACCTTCTCGGCCAGCCAGGCCCTGCGCTATGTGACGGAGCGGCAGGTGTGCCTGCTGATCACCGAGGCGATGTTTATGCGCCACGCCGAGGGCAGCGGCGCGGATCTGGCGCGGCGCGCCCGTGAGCATGTCGCCGGCATCCAGGTGCTGCTCATCCACGATGGCAACGCCTCGGCGCCGGCCTCGCCCGATATCGCCCACGCCTTGGGGCGTAAGGCCTCCCCCGAGGAGATGCAGGCGGTGCTGAGCGCCATCCTCACCCCCGGCGCCCCGAGTCAGGCTGCGGCGCTCTCATCACAGCTTTAACTGACCCTCACAGCCCGTTTATCTAGCGAGGCTATCCTACAGATGTCATCGAAAGCCTGATGCGGGGAACATTTGGCGAGCGGTGGCGAGCATCTCCTCCCTCCTTACCACTGGGGGCGCGCAGCAAAAGCTGCGCGCCCCCAGTGGGTTTTGTGCGCCCCGTGGTATACTTGGCGCATCCGCCATCGCACAAAGACACAGCCTTATGAATGCAAACGAGACAATCATCGCTGCGGAGCAGCAGTGTACCTCGGGGCTCTACCCGAAGCGCCAGGTCGCCATCGTGCGCGGCGAGGGCTCTCGGCTCTACGACGCCGAGGGGCGCATGTTTATCGACTGCGTGGGCGGCCAGGGCGCGGCGAACCTCGGCCACAGCCACCCGACGGTGGTGGCCGCCGTGCAGTCCCAGGCCGCCCGGCTGATGAGCTGCCCCGAGATCTTCCACAACGATGAGCGGGCCGCCTACCTCCAGGAGCTCGCCGCCGCGCTGCCCTTCCCGGCGCGGATCTTCCTCTGCAACAGCGGGGCCGAGGCGGTCGAGGCCGGCATCAAGTTCGCCCGCCTGCTCAGCGGCCGCCAGCAGATCATCGCCACCAAGCGCGGCTTCCACGGCCGCACCATGGGCGCGCTCAGCGCCACCTGGGAGCCGAAGTACCGCGAGCCCTTCCTGCCCCTGGTGCCCGAGTTCGCCCACGTGCCCTACGGCGACGCGGAGGATCTGGCCGAGGCGGTGGGCGCGGGCACGGCGGCGGTGCTGCTGGAGCCGGTGCAGGGCGAGGGCGGCGTGCGCCCGGCCCCGGTCGGCTACCTGGAGGCCGCCCGCCGGATCTGCGACGAGCGCGGCGCGCTGCTGCTGCTCGATGAGGTGCAGACGGGCTTCGGCCGCACCGGGAAGCTCTTCGGCTGCGAGCACAGCGGCGTCGCCCCCGACATCCTCATCCTCGCCAAGAGCATCGCCGCCGGCCTGCCCATGGGCGCGGTGGCCATCCACGCCCGCCACGGTGCCCTGCCCGGCGGCGCCCACGGCAGCACCTTCGGCGGCAACCCGCTGCTCTGCGCCGCCGCCCGCGCCGCGCTGAGGACCTACATCAAGGACGAGATCCCGCGCCAGGCCGCCGAGAAGGGCGCCTGGCTCGTCGAGCGCCTGCGCGCCCTCAACCTGCCCGCCGTGCGCGAGGTGCGCGGCCTCGGCCTGCTGGTCGGCCTGGAGCTGAAGACCCGTGTCCAGCCCTACCTCGCCGCCCTCATGGAGCGCGGCGTGCTCGCCCTCCCCGCCGGGCCGACCGTCCTGCGCCTCCTGCCGCCCCTGGTGATCTCCTACGAGGACCTGGAGACGGTGGTCGCAACCATTCGCGACGTGTTGGGCCGCCCGGCGTAGGGGCGCCGCAGCGGATGCGCAGCGCGCTGCGCCTTCGCTGCGGCGCCCCTACACGTACACATCACCATGCAAAAGATCGGCATCATCGACCTCGGATCGAACACCACCCGTCTGATCGTGATGGCCTACGAGCCGGGCAGCTGCTTCCGCCTGACGGACGAGGTCAGCGAGACGGTGCGCCTGGCCGAGGGAGTCGGCGCCTCGCGCACCCTGCGGGCCGAGCCCATCCACCGCGCCGTCGAGGCGCTCTCGATGTTCGAGCGGTTCTGTAGGAACACCGGGGTTACGCAGATCATCGCCGTGGGCACGAGCGCCATCCGCGAGGCGCAGAACCAGGATGTGTTCTGGCAGGCTCTGCAGCGACAGACCAGCCTGGACCTCCAGATCATCAGCGCCGAGGAAGAGGCCTACCTCGGCTACCTCGGCACGATCAATGCCCTGACGATCCGCGACGGGTTCGTCTTCGACACCGGCGGCGGGTCGACCCAGGTCTCCGCCGTGCGCGACCGCCGGCTGCTGCGCAGCTTCTCGGCCCAGGCCGGCGTGCTGCGCTTCACCGAGCGCTTCGTGAAGTCCGACCCGATCAGCAAGAGCGATATGCGCCGGCTGCGCGAGGGGGCGCAGCAGGCCTTCGCCGGCATCGACTGGGTGCGCGCCGGCGACGGTCTCCAGCTGGCCGGCATGGGCGGCACGGTGCGCACCCTGGCCCGCATGGACCAGAAGCAGCGCGGCTACTCGCTCGACCGCATCCACGGCTATGTGCTCTCGCGCGCGGCGCTGGCCGCGATGATCGAGCAGATGGCCGGGCGCACCCGCCGCGAGCGCGAGTCTATCCCTGGCCTCAAGTCCGACCGCGCCGATGTGACGCTGGCCGGGGCAGTGATCATCGACCAGCTGATGGAGCAGGGCGGCTTCAGCGAGCTGACCGTCAGCGGCCAGGGCGTCCGCGAGGGGCTCTTCTACCAGCACTTCCTCCAGCCCGCCGACCCGCCGATCATGGAGGACCAGCGCGCCTTCAGTATCCTGAACCTGGCCCGCCTGCACGGCTACGAGCCGGCCCACTGCGCCAAGGTCGCCGAGCTCAGCCTCTCGCTCTTCGACCAGCTCGCCCCCATCCACCTCTACGGCGCCTGGGAGCGCGAGCTGCTCGGCCACGCCGCGCTCATCCACGATATCGGCGTGCAGGTGGGCTACTACGATCACCACAAGCACTCGGCATACCTGGTGTTCAACGCCGCCCTGCTCGGCTTCACCCACCGCGAGATTGTCATCCTGGCCTGCCTGGCCCGCAACCACCGCAAGGGGATGGCTGATGTCTCGGAGCACGCGCTGATCCTCCAGCCCGACGACGAGCAGCGGATCGCACGCCTGAGCGCGCTGCTGCGCCTGGCCGAGTACCTGGAGCGCAGCAAGAGCCAGGTGGTGCGCGCCGTCGAGGTGCGCGCCGCCGAGACCTCCATCCAGATCGTCGTCCACGCCGATGGCGACCCGACCGTCGAGATCTGGGACGCCAACCGCCGCGCCGGCCTGATGAAGAAGGCCTTCGGCCGCCCCGTCGAGATCGTCGCCGCCCCATCATGATGTAGGGCAGCATCACCAACGTAAGGGCGCAGCAGGGCGGCGGAGGGGCGCAGCGCGCTGTGCCCCTCCGCCGCCCTGCCGCGCCCCAACAGGATTACCGCAATGAAGCTTTTCTCCATCGCCGGGAAGACTCTCGCCGTCGTCGCCATCCTCGCCCTCGCCCTCGCCGGCGGCGGCTACCTCTGGCTGCGCCGCAGCCTGCCCGTAACCAGCGGCACTGTCCAGGTCGCCGGCATCTCGGCCCCCGTGACGATCGCCCGCGATAGCGATGGCGTGCCCCACATCCGCGGCCAGAGCGAGGCCGATGCGCTCTTCGGGCTCGGCTACGCCCACGCCCAGGATCGGCTCTGGCAGATGGAGTTCCAGCGTCGGATCGGCGGCGGTAGGCTCTCCGAGGTCTTCGGCGAGTCCACCCTCGACACCGACAGGTTCCTGCGCACGCTCGGCGTGCGCCGCGCCGCCGCCAGCGCCGCCGCCGCCCTCAGCCCGGCCACCCGCGCATTGCTGGACGCCTATGTGGCCGGGGTCAATGCCTATGTCGATGGCCACCGCGACGCGCTGCCCGTCGAGTTTGCGATCCTCGGCGTCAGCCCCGAGCCATGGAGCGCCACCGACGTGATCGCCTGGCAGAAGATGATGGCATGGGATCTCGGCGGCAACTGGACCGACGAGCTGCTGCGCGCCCACCTGGAGGCCCAGCTCGGCCCCGAGGCCGCCGCCCAGCTCATGCCCGGCAGCGGCCCCAGCGACCCGATCATCCTGCCGGATGGCGGAGACGCACGTAGAGACGCCCCGGTGGGGCGTCCAGACGCCCCACCGGGGCGTCTCTACGCGGGCACCAGCGGCCTTCTGGCCATCGACCGCCAGATCCAGGAGTCGCTTGGCCTCGGCGGCGAGCTGATCGGCTCGAACAACTGGGTCATCGCCGGATCGCGCACCACCACCGGCATGCCGCTGCTGGCCAACGACCCACACCTGGGCGCGCAGATCCCCTCGATCTGGTACCTGGCCCAGATCACCGGCGGCGCGATCGATGCCATCGGCGCGACCCTGCCCGGCCTGCCTGGGATCGTGATCGGCCACAACGCCCGCATCGCCTGGGGCGTCACCAACACCGGCCCTGATGTCCAGGACCTCTACGCTGAGCATGTCAACGCCCGCAACGAGGTGGAGTACCAGGGACAGTGGGAGCCGCTGACGATCATCCCCGAGACGATCAAGGTGAAGGGCCAGGACGACCTGACGCTCTATGTGCGGGTCAGCCGCCACGGCCCGCTGATCTCCGATGTCACGGCGGGCACCGGCGACCCGCTGGCCTTCCGCTGGACGGCCCTCGACCCCGAGGACAACACCATGGAGGCCTTTCTCGGCATCGACCGCGCCGGCAGCTGGGATGAGTTCACCGCCGCTCTTACCCATTACCACGCGCCGATGCAGAACTTTGTCTTCGCCGATGTGGACGGCAACATCGGCTACTATGCCCCCGGCGCCCTGCCCGTGCGCGCCCAGGGCGATGGCAGCCGGATCGCCCCCGGCTGGGACGGCTCGCACGACTGGACGGGCTACGCGCCCTTCGCCGGCCTGCCCCACAGCTACAACCCGCCCGCCGGGTTCATCGCCACCGCCAACAATAAGGTCGTGCCCGAGGGCTACCCCTACCTGATCGGCACCGCCTTCGCCGCGCCCTACCGGGCCGCCCGCATCGTCGAGCTGATCCAGTCAAAGCCGAAGCTCTCGCCTGACGACATCGCCGCCATGCAGGCCGACGTGGTCTCGCTCCAGGCCCGCGAGATCCTGCCCTATCTGCTGGAGGCCGTGCCGGCCGGCGCTCGCGAGCGGCAGGCCCTCGATATGCTGCGCGGCTGGGACGGCAGTATGGCCGGCGACAGCGCCGCCGCCGCCGTGTATAACGCCTACTACCAGGCCATCCCGCAGCAGCTCTTCGGCGACGAGCTGCGCGACCTGTTCGAGAGCGACTACACCGGCGAGACGGGGTACCATGCCATGGTCATCGCCCAGACCCTGGCCGACCAGGGCGCACCCTGGTGCGACGATGTGAACACGCCCGCCGCCGAGAGCTGCGCCGACACGCTGGGCCTGGCGCTCACCGCCGGGCTGGAGGATATGGCCACAGCCCAGGGCAGCGAGAATATCGCCACCTGGCGCTGGGACAAGGTTCACCTGACGATGTTCCCGCACAACCCCTTCGACAAGGTCGGCGCGCTCAAGCCGATCTTCAGCCGTAGCGTGCCCAACGGCGGCGATGGCTTCACCGTCGACGTTGCCCCGGTGCGGCGCAGCGAGCTCTACAAGCAGTACCACGTGCCCTCCTACCGCGAGATCATCAACCTGGGCGACCTGGACGCATCGCGGTTCATGCACACCACCGGCCAGTCGGGCCAGGCGCTGAGCAACAATTACAGCAACTTCATCACGCGCTGGCAGAAGGTCGAGTACCTGCCCATGCGCTTCAGCCCGGCCGCCGTGGAGGCCGCCGGCGCGGGGATACTGACACTTGCTCCGTAGGAGTTGGGGGTTGGAGGTTGGAGGTTGGCCTCAACTCCCAACCCCCCAACTCCCAACCCCCAACTCCCAACCCCCAGCCCCCAGCCCCTATGTTATAATGCCCCGAAGCACACCGCCGGCCGCTCGATAGGACCCTATGCGCTGCCCCTTCTGCCAGCATCAGGAAACCGATGTCTCCGACTCGCGCAAGATCAACGACGGCGAGCTGATCCGGCGGCGGCGCAAGTGCCGCAGCTGCGGGCGGCGGTTCACCACCTACGAGCGCGTCGAGTCCGTCAGCCTGACGGTGGTGAAGAAGGATGGCAAGCGCGAGCCGTACGACCGCGAGAAGGTCATGCGCGGCGTGCGCACGGCCTGCTACCGGCGGCCGATCTCGGTGCAGCAGATGGAGCAGTTGGTCAACGATGTCGAGGCGGCCATGATGGCCACCGACGACCAGGAGATCAGCACGAACGCAATCGGCGACGAGGTGATGCGCCGCCTGCGTGAGCTCGACGAGGTCGCCTACATCCGCTTCGCCTCGGTCTACCGCTCCTTCGCCGATATCGGCAAGCTGCGCGAGGCCGTGGACGAGCTGCTCGATAGTACTGACGAGTAACGCGGCGAGCTGCCTGGCGTCTCACGCCTGGCACCTCACGCCCTTATGGAGCCTTTGTAGCAATGAGTGTGGACACCACCCCCGAGCAGCGCGGAGATAAGGACACCAGCCCCGCCGATGCTCGCCCGTCGATCGTCCAGCGCGCCGTCGCCGCGCTTCAGCAGGTGCAGTGGGGCGAGACCCTGCTGATCGCCCTGGTGATGTCTGTGGCATGGTGCGGGCTGTTCCTGGCCAACAACATCCTCCAGGTGCTCGCCGGGGTCGTCCCGGTGATGGCCGGGCTCTACCTGGGCCGGCGGGTCAAGGGCAACTACCTGGCCAACGGCATCGTCCTCGGCGTCGCCGGCTTCTTCTTCGGCCTGATCATCGTGTTTGCCTACGGGCTGCTCGGCAGCGCCGGCGTGCTGCCCATGCCCCAGCTCAGCCTCCAGGCCGGGCAGGACCCGCAGACGGCCAGCGCCGGCGACCTGCTCTTCGTCTACCTGACCTTCTCAGTCTTCGCGCTCATCCCCTTCCCGGCCTTCGGCACGGTGATGGCCGGGCGCACCGAGCAGCGCAACCGTGAGCTGAAGCGAGAGGTTGATGATCGCGGCGGGAAGCTGGAGCGCCCCGGCGTCATCCGCACCCTGGAGGATCTGCGCGGGCTCTCCCTGCCCCAGCTCGGCTCCTATATCTCGGCCCTCTACAAGAAGAAGGGCTTCGCGCTCAAGGACTACCGCTTCATCGATAAGGACAAGCACCTCGACCTGGAGATGGAGTATGGCGGTGATCTGTACCTGATGCGGCTCTCGGTCGCCGACAAGGTGCGCGCCGGGACGGTCGAGAGCCTGCTCCAGGATATGCGCCGCCGTGAGATCCGCAAGGGCATCGTGATCACCTCGACGGAGTTCGCCCCCGAGGCCGCCAAGGCGGCCGCGAATAAGCGCAGCCTGGTCGCCATCGACGGCCAGACATTGTTTGATATCGCCGAGGCGTAGGGCCGAAGCATGTGCTCCAGTCGCAAAGCGACTGGAGCACATGCTTCGGCCCTACGGTATGCACGTGGGTACTTTATGAAGATTGACCTCACAGGCCGCGTCGCCCTCGTCACCGGCGGCGGGCGCGGGATCGGCCGGGCAATCGCGATGGCCCTGTCCGGCGCCGGCGCCGCCACGGTGATCAACTACCGCGGTAACAGCGCCGCCGCCGAGGAGACGGTGGCCGCGATCACGGCGGCCGGCGGGATCGCCCAGGCCATCCAGGCCGACGTGAGCCAGGCCGCCGATGTCGAGCGCCTCGTCAAGGCCACCCTCGACGCCCACGGCCGCGTCGATGTCCTGGTGAACAACGCCGGGATCACCCGCGACACCCTGCTGCTCCGCATGAAGGAGGACGACTTCGACCAGGTGATCAGCACCAACCTGCGCGGCGTCTTCCTCTGCACGAAGGCGGTCTTTCGGCCGATGAGCAAGCAGCGCGGCGGGCGGATCATCAACATCAGCTCGGTGATCGGCCTGATCGGCAACGCCGGCCAGGCCAACTACGCCGCCGCCAAGGCCGGCATCATCGGCTTCACCAAGTCCACCGCCCGCGAGATGGCCCCGCGCAGCATCACGGTCAACGCGATCGCGCCCGGCTTCATCGAGACCGAGATGACCGACGTGCTCGGCGAGGAGACCCGCAAGGCGATCCTGGAGACCATCCCGCTCGGTCGGCTCGGCCGGCCCGATGAGGTCGCCGCGCTCGCCTGCTTCCTCGCCTCCGACGCCGCCGCCTATATCACCGGGCAGACCTTCACGATCGATGGCGGCATGGTGATGTCGTGATGACGCTGACGCCCACGCCGATGCCCACGCCGATGTAGGGCCGAAGCATTTTCGGGATGGGCGCTTTGCGCCCATCCCGAAAATGCTTCGGCCCTATGGTGGCACCACGGAATATGTTATGTTAAACAAAGTACTCATCGCAAACCGCGGCGAGATCGCCGTCCGCATCGTGCGGGCCTGCCAGGAGCTGGGGATCCGCACCGTCGCCGCGTTCAGCGAGGCCGACCGCGACTCGCTGGCGGTGCGGCTGGCCGACGAGGCCGTCTGCATCGGCCCGGCCGCGCCCGCCCGCTCCTACCTCAACCCGCCGGCCCTGATCAGCGCGGCCATGATCACCGGCTGCGACGGCATCCACCCCGGCTACGGCTTTCTCTCGGAGAACCCCTACTTCGCCGAGATCTGCGCCGAGTGTAAGCTCATCTTCATTGGCCCCGGCGCCGAGACGATCCGCCTGATGGGCGATAAGTCGATCGGCCGGCAGACGATGCGCGCCGCCGGCGTGCCGATCATCCCCGGATCCGAGGGCGAGCTGCGCTCCGTCGAGGAGGCGATCGACCTGGCCCGCCAGATCGGCTACCCCGTCCTGCTCAAGCCCAGCGCCGGCGGCGGCGGCCGCGGCATGCGCGTCGCCCAGGATGAGAACGACCTGCTGCGGGCCTACCCCACCGCCCGCGCCGAGGCCGAGGCCGCCTTCGGCCGCGGCGACCTCATTCTGGAGAAGTACCTGCCGAAGGTGCGCCACATCGAGATCCAGGTGCTCGCCGACGCCTATGGCCACGCCATCCACCTCGGCGAGCGCGACTGCTCGGCCCAGCGCCGCCACCAGAAGATCCTTGAGGAGGCACCCTCGCCGGTGGTCGGCCCCGAGCTGCGCGCCCGCATGGGCGGCGATGCCCTGCGCGGCATCCAGTCGATCGGCTACCTCAACGCCGGCACCCTTGAGTTTCTCATGGATCCCAACGGGAACTACTACTTCATCGAGATGAACACGCGCATCCAGGTCGAGCACCCGGTGACGGAGCTCGTCACCAACACCGATCTGCTGCGCTGGCAGCTGCTGATCGCCTCGGGCGAACGCTTGACGCTCCAGCAGAATGATATTAGAATAGCCCGGCACGCCGTTGAGTGTCGTATTAATGCGGAAGATCCTGAGCGGGATTTTCTGCCGGCCGGTGGCGAGATTGAGTTCTTCCTGCCGCCCGGCGGGCCGGGGGTGCGGGTCGACTCACACCTGTACGCCGGCTACACGCCGCCCCAGAACTACGACTCGCTGCTCGCGAAGATTATCACCTACGGCGACACGCGCGACGACGCCCTGAACCGGATGCGCCGCGCCCTGAATGAGTGCATTATCACCGGGGTCAAGACAACGATCCCGTTTCAGCTTCGCCTGATCGATGACCCGGCCTTCCGCGCCGGGAATATCTCGACAAGCTATGTCGCCGAGCTCGTGCAGCGCTGGAAAGAAGAGCGCGCTGCAACACGATAGCTTCCGGGAAGCTGTACCCAGGTAAGGCCTTGAATCGCTGCTTAACAAATCATACCGCAGCCCTGGAGGTTGGCCGTGGCTAGTCTCCGCCACCGGGTGCGCATCGCGGCGCTCCAGATTCTCTTTGAGATCGACGCCACCGACCACCCGCTCGACGTGGTCTATGAGCGCAGCCTCGCCGATGAGGAGCTGCCGCCTGATGGCGAGCGATTCCTGAGCCGGATCGTCTTTGGCACATGGGAGCATCGCTCCTACATTGATCGTATTATCGAGGAGGCCGCGCCGAACTGGCCGGTCACCCAGATGCCCGGCATCGATAAGGCGATCCTGCGGATTGCCCTGTTTGAACTGCTGATCGATGAGGATGAGCAGACCCCGGTGAAGGCCGTGATCAACGAGGCGGTCGAGCTGGCCAAGCACTTCGGCAGCGATAACTCCAGCCGCTTTGTGAACGGTGTCCTCGGCACCGCCGTCAGCCGCTACCACCCGGGGAACGACGACCTGCTCGCCAGTGATGGCGATGCGTGAGCGGGATCAACCGCCCAATGCTTGGTTCCGCTCTGCCGCTCGAGGCGGCCCGCCCGCCGCGGCAGCGAACATAGAGACTCAGTACACGAAAGGTAGATAGTCCATGGCTTCTCAGGAGATCCAAGATCGCCTGCGCAAGATCGTCGCCGAGCAGCTCGGCGCCGACGAGACGAAGGTCGTCCCCACCGCCCACTTCACCGACGACCTGAACGCTGACTCGCTCGACCTCGTCGAGCTGATCATGGCCCTCGAGGAGGAGTTCGGCATCGAGATCCCCGATGACGACGCCGAGAAGATCGTCACGGTCGGCGATGCCCTCAGCTACCTCGACGCCCACATGACCGAGGGCGAGTAGCACCACCGTAGCGATCTATCAGGCCCCCCTCTCCCGCATACGGGAGCAGGGGGGCTCTCTATTTTTGATTGCAGATTGCAGATTGCAGATTGGCTGACTCTCATCAGGGGCTGTTGCAACGTCCTGCGCGCCCCCCTGGCTGGCGACTGACGTCGCGCCGGCAGGGCGCGCTGCGCCGGGCGTCGGCCTGCGCCGACGCCGGATCCGCCCACGAAGGTGGGCGGTTGGCCGCAGGCCCCCGCGACGCGGCTTCAGCTGCCAGCGACGTTGCAACAGCCCTGGACTCCCATCAGGGGCCGGCACGTAACGTCGGCGGATCATGGTAAGATACCTGCAATCTGCAATCTGCAATCTGCAATCTGCAATCTGCAATGGCCCGCCGGGGCGAACACACTATGGAGATTTTTAACGTCGGCATCCCTGAGCTTATGATGATCGCCGGGCTGGCCCTGGTGGTCTTCGGCCCTGAGCGGCTGCCTGAGGTCGGGCGCTTCCTCGGCAAGCAGGTCGCCAGAGTGCTCGCCTGGCAGCAGAACTCGCCCGAGCTCCAGATGCTCAACGAGGTGCGCGGCGAGTTCGAGGCCGAGATCGCTAGCCTGCGCGATGAGCTGGTGCGCACCCGCAAGCAGCTCGATGTCTCGAAGGATATCACGGCGATCAAGGAGGAGCTCAGGCCGATGCTCGACCTGCGCGGCAGCGTCAACGGGCTCGCCCCGGCCGCCGCCGCAAACGGTGCCGAGCCGACGATCGCCCCGCCCCGCCCCGCCGACGCCCTGAGCCCGGTCGAGGTCGCGCCGGCGGAGACGGTCGCCGCCCCCGCCGCGACGCCGACGCTCAGCCCCACCCCCGCCAGCCAGACCGTCCCGGCCGCCGCGCGGCCCACCAAGCTCGTCGCCGCCGAGCCGACCGATGTGTTTGCGCCGCTCAGGCCGGCCGCCGAGCCCATCGTCGAGCCGGCCCCTGACCGCGCCGCAGAGGCGTCGCCGGGCGCAGACGAGCAGATCGCCCTGCGCATCCAGCAGATCGCCGCCGACCTTCAGGCCCTGATGGCGGAGCTCCAGGCCCGCGGGCAGCTTGGCCCCGACTGGCAGCCGCCCTCGCAGACGCACGAGCAGGAGGCCGTCTCATCGTGATGACACAGCGGAGTACACCAGCGATGCCCCAGGAGCAGAAGCCCGAAGAAGAAGTCGCGATGAGCCTGATCGAGCACCTGGTCGAGCTGCGCGGCCGGCTGATCAGAGCATCCATCGGCGTGCTGCTCGGGCTCGGGGTCGGCGTCTTCCTCGTCCTCGGGCCGCCGCACCTCGTCGATGTGATTATCGCCACCTTCGCCCCGGTCAACGAGAGCTACGCCCCCATCCAGTCGGTCGGCACCACCGAGTCGTTCACCAGCTACATGACGGTCTCGCTCACGGTGGGGCTCATCCTGGGCATGCCGGTGATCGTCTACCAGCTGCTTGCCTTCATCGTGCCTGGCCTCACCGACAAAGAGCGCCGACTGATCTATATCTCGCTGCCCTTCGTGACGCTGTTCTTCCTGGGCGGGGTGGCCTTCGGCTGGTTCATCACGGTGCCCACGGCCATCCGCTTCCTGATCGGGTTCTCCGACTCGGCGCTCATCCAGACCCAGCCATCGCTCGCCGACTTCCTCGGCACGATCACGACCCTGCTGCTGATCAACGGGGTGGTCTTCGAGCTGCCGATCATCATCTATGTCCTCGCCTTCATCGGCGTGGTCACGGCGAAGCAGCTGAGCTCGTTTCGCCGCTTCGCGGTCGTGATCGTGGTGATCGTGGCTGCGGTCATCACCCCCACCGGGGACCCGATCAACCTGATGCTGCTCGCCATCCCGATGTACCTGCTCTACGAGCTGGGTGTGATCCTGGCCCGCTTTGTCCCCAATCGGGCCTGAGCCCGCGCTGACGCAGGCTCACCCGCCCGCCATGGCTGCCTTGCAGGAAGATCTTGTCGCACGCATCGCGCTTCGGTACCTTGACACTGCACCCTCAGGATGCTACCCTGTACGCATTGTGATCAGCTGGCGCGGAGTCCCGCGATGTGTGTCGTCTCGCTTCTGCCCTACACCATCAAGCTCGCCCATTACTTTGGCGATGGCCCATCTGCCCGATGTATCCTCGGCTGTAATCCCACCGGCGCGATCCATCTGCCCCTATCTCTATCCTTAGGTCTGTCTCTGCGCAGGCGGCCCAGAGGGCGTGTGTCCTGAGCGCCCAGTAGGATGTCGGCGCGCCGCAGGGCGCCCGGCACCGTATGGGAGTAGTGTCATGTCGAACCAAGAGCCGACGATCGCGAGTATTCTGCGCGTGCTCGCCCGTGAGTATGATGGGCCGGTTGACGAGCGCCAGGTGCTCGACCAGGTGCTTGCGCGTCGCCCGAGCGCGGCGAAGAACCCCTACGCGACGATCCGCGAGCGGCTGCGCTGGGATGGGCTTGTCCTTGGCTGGCTGCGCCTGAGCCGTGGCACGCTGATGCCGCTGCACGTGGCCCTCCAGGGCCTTCGCTTCCGCTGCATCCCCCGCGCCCGCGATGTCGAGGCCGGGATGCTGCCGCTCGCCCACATCCAGCCCTTCGCCGGGCTGCGCAGCGCGGTCCTGCGTATGGCTGATGAGGCAGGCGCCCTGATGCCCTTTGTGGATCTTGACCTGGACGATGTCGGCGGGCCATCCCTCGCCTCCCCCGGCTTTAACCTGAGCGCCTGGTATGATCGCGTCGGCTTTGTGGCCGGCGATAGCATTCTGGTGACGGTTGTTGAGACGGATGTGCCGACCCTGCGCATCATCCGCGAGCCCGCCGCCGACGTGCGGCGCGCGGCCATTGATGCCCAGGACGCCGAGCTGCTCGATGCGATTGTGTCTCGGGTGAGCCGCGCGCAGGTGGCCCTCATCCCCTGCGATGAGGTGGTCCTGCCGATCTTCGCCGCCGCCCCCTGGCGCGCCGGCTACCCCGGCAGCCCCTGGCAGCACCTCGTCACCCGCGATGGCCGGCTCCAGCTGGTGGACGATATCTTTCTCACGAGCCAGAATCTTCCCTCGCTGCGCCTCTTCGCCTCCGCCGAGGTCTTTGAGCCGATGCCTGTGCCCGAGGATGATCGGCTCGCCGCCGATACGGCCCTGCTCTCTGAGATCGATGCGCTCCAGCGCGACCTGCGCCGCTCGCGCGAGCAGGACGCCGACACCGGCCTGTGGAACGGCCAGATCCAGCGGGCATCGGCGGCCTACTCGACCTTTGATTACTACGGCGATGAGGCGCACGCCCGCGGCGGCTCGATCAGCTCGGTGGATCGCTACGACGACCTTGATGGGGATGATGACCTTGGCCTCGGCGGCTTTGAGTCGGACGACCTCCTCCTGGAGGACGATGATTTTGTGCGGCTCCAGGCGGCCCACGATGAGCTGATGTCGGCCCTTCCCCCCGGCGTCGCCGACTCGATCGAGGCGGCTCGCCCCGAGGAGGCTGAGGTGATCATCGCTCAGCACCTTAACATGCTCCTTGTCAAAAAGCCGCACCTCTTCCCGATCCTCGACCTGAGCGCCGACGCGGATGCGAGTGGCCTCGACCCGGTGTCCGAGAGCCTCTTTGACGCGTCAATCTGGCAGGAGGATGTCGATGATGATGAGTGGGGCGAGATCGACGACGATCTGCTCGATGCCGACGATGAGTCGGCGAGCGTCTACGCTGAGAGCAGCGACCTGATCGGCCAGTTCCACGACTACCTGTCTGAGCTTGGGAAGAGCAGCTCCACGGCGCGCGCCCGCTCGCGGAATGTGCTGATCTACGCCGAGTTCCTGGCATCGTACTACAACCGCACCCTCGCCAGCGGAGACTACGCCACCCTCGACGAGTGCCTGTTCTACCACTACCCGCGCCGGGTGCTGAACACCTCGCCGCGCCAGGTGCGTGAGATCTGCACCTCGGTTAAGCAGTTCTACAGCTTCATGAAGGAGCGCGGGGTCATCGCCGATGACCGCTTCGCCCACGCCCTCTGGCGTCGCCGCGACCAGGCCTCCCGCATTGTCCAGATCTATGACCGGATCACGAGCGACTCGCCGAACTTTGAGGCGCTCTTCTCCCGGCTGTTCCACCCCTACACTGAGTAATGTTGAATGTTGAATGCTGAATGCTGAATTGAGCGGCATTCAACATTCAACATTCAACATTCAACATTACTATGCACCTCGCCCCCAACGATCTCCTCCAGGGCCGCTACCGTGTGCAGTCGCTGATCGCCCAGGGCGGCATGGGCGCGGTCTACCGGGCGGTCGATGAGCGCCTGGGCAATACGGTCGCCCTCAAGCAGACCCTGATGAGCGACCCGCAGCTGCGCGCGGCATTTGAGCGCGAGGCGCGCCTGCTGGCCGGCCTGCACCACCCGGCGCTGCCGGTGGTGAGCGACCACTTCACCGAGGGCGAGGGCCAGTTTCTGGTGATGCAATACATCCCCGGCGACGACCTGGCCTCGATGCTGGCCAGCCGGGGCGGGCCGTTCCCCCTCGCCGAGGTGCTGCCCTGGGCCGACCGCCTGCTCGACGCCCTCGACTTTCTGCACACCCAGCGCCCGCCGGTCATCCACCGCGACCTGAAGCCCCAGAACCTGAAGCTCACTCCGCGCGGCGAGATCGTCCTGCTCGACTTCGGCCTAGCCAAGGGCGAGCTGGGCAGCGGGGGGGCCACCGGCGGGCGCAGCCTCTTCGGCTACACCCCGCAGTACGCGCCGCTGGAGCAGATCCAGGGCACCGGCACCGACCCGCGCAGCGACCTCTACTCCTTCGGGGCGACGATCTATCAGCTGCTCACCGGCGAGACCCCGCCCGACGCGCTCACCCGCGCGTCGGCGCTGGTGGCCGGACAGCCAGACCCGCTGCGCCCGGCGCACCTGCTGCGCCCGCAGCTCCCCGCCGCCCTGGGCGATCTGCTCCAGCTGACGATGGCCCAGTCCGCCGCGCAGCGCCCCGCCTCGGCCGCCGATCTGCGCCGTGCGCTCCAGCATGCCGCTGCCGGGGCGTCGAGCTTCCCGCAGACGCTGATCGCCGCCGGCCAGGCCGGCAGCGCCGGCCAGCCGACGATCAATATGGCCCGGCCTGGCGCCGCGCCCACTGTCCAGTCCCATCCCGCCGCGCCCGCGGCGGCTGGCCCCAGCGCGGTAAAGTGGCGGCTGATCGGCGGGGCAGCCGCGCTCAGCGTGGGCGTCCTGGTGGCGGCGGTCTTCTTCCTGCTCCAGCTGTTTATGGGCGGCGCGGTCGGCGGGCAGGATACCTCGGCGACGGCCATGAGCGCGCTGAAGCCGACCCCCGTGATGATCTCGGCCACTGCGGGCGCTGCACCCGAGCTTGGGGCCGGGGTGAGCCGCGCAGACCCGCTGCCCGCCGGGGCGACCGCTCAGATCGCCAGCTGGGCGGTGCTTGTCACGGGCGTGACTCGCGGCGACGATGCCTGGAACCTGCTCTATGAGACGAACAGCAACAATAAGCGGCCCCCAGAGGGCCAGGAGTATCTGGTCGTCCACGTGCGGGCGCGGGCGCTGGCGGGGAGCGAGGCGAACCGCGAGCTCTACCCCCGGCTCACCGGCGACAGGCTTATCCTTTACTCGCCGGTGGCCGCCGTGACGCCGAAGCAGCGCCCCGAGGAGTACGCCGCCGAGAGCGAGCACGACATCGACTTCCCGTATCTGGTGGCGCTCGGCGAGGGCGATCTGATCCTGAATGTCGATGACCTGGCGAGCTCGGACACGCAGCCGATCTTCGTCGCGATCGATGAGGGCGCCGCGATCACGGTAGACCCCGCGCTGCGCTCGATCAAGCCCACGTCGCTGGGCGCAGACCCGCGCGAGCCGGCGGGCATCGGCGAGACGGTGACGACTGAGGACTATGAGGTGACGGTGCGCGAGGTGCTGCGCGGCGACGCGGCCTACCAGCGGCTGATTGAGGCGAATAGATATAACGACCCGCCTAAGGATGGCACCGAGTATCTGCTGGCCCTCGTCGAGGTACGTTTCATCGGCGCGAAGGATGAGCTGGTGATGGTCTCTGACAGCAACTTCTACTCGGCGGTCGGCGACGCGCAGGATGTCGAGGCGACGGCCATCAAGTATACGTCGGTCGTCGAGCCCGAGCCGGACATGCCCTTCTATCTCTACCCCGGCGGGCAGAGCGCCGGCTGGGTGGCGGTCGCTATCCCCAAGGACACCCCGAGCGCGCTGCTGGTCTTCGGCCCGAGCTTCGGCAGCAGCGACCTGAACACGCGTTACTTCGCGATTGAGTGAGGGGAGGATTTGGGAGGGCGAAGCCCTCCCAAATCCTCCTGCTATGACTCCTATGATCACCTACACGATCACTATGCCCGAGCCGCACACCCACCTCTTCCACGTTGAGGTGGTGATCGACGCCGTGACATCTTCTGTGCTGGATCTTGTGCTGCCGGGGTGGACGCCCGGCTCCTACATGATCCGCGAGTACGCCCGCCACGTCCAGGAGTTTGCGGCCCTCGGCCCCGACGGCGCGGCGCTGCCCTGGCGCAAGACGGCCAAGGACACCTGGCGGGTCGAGGCCGGCGCCGCGGGCGCGGCGCTTGTGCGCTACAAGGTCTACGCCAACGAGCTGACGGTGCGCACCAGCCACCTCGACGCGAGCCACGGCTACTTCAACCCCTCGACGCTCTGCATGTATGTGCCCGGCCGCACCGAGGAGCCGCTCGGGGTGCATGTGGATGCGCCCGAGGGCTGGCGGGTGAGCACGGCGCTGGAGCTAGGGGACAGGGGACAGGGGACAGGGGACAGGGGACGGGAGGTATTTGTCGCCCAGGACTACGACGAGCTGGTGGACAGCCCCTTCGAGTGTGGGACGCAGCGGGTGCTGCCCTTTACGGTGGACGAGGTGCCGCACGAGATCGTGATCTGGGGGCGCGGGAATGAGGACGAGGCCCGCCTGGTGGCCGACACCCGGCGGATCGTCGAGGTGCAGCGCGATATGTTCGACGGCCTGCCCTACCCGCACTATAGCTTCATCCTCCACCTGACCGACGGGCGCGGCGGCGGCCTGGAGCACCGCAACAGCGTGACGAACATGGTCGACCGCTGGACCTTCCGGCCCGAGCGGTCGTATGAGCGCTACCTGTCGCTGACCAGCCACGAGCTGTTCCACGTCTGGAACGTGAAGCGGCTGCGCCCGGCGCCGCTCGGCCCCTTCGACTACCGCAGCGAGAACTACACGCGCCTGCTCTGGTTTGTGGAGGGGGTGACGAGCTACTACGACGAGCTGCTGCTGGTGCGGGCGGGCCTGATGCAGCCGGGGCGCTTCCTGGAGAAGCTGGCCGACGAGATCCTGGCGCTCCAGGGCCAGCCCGGCCGCCACGTGCAGAGCCTGGAGGAGAGCAGCTTCGACGCCTGGGTGAAGTTCTACCGGCCGGACGAGAACACGGCCAACAGCAGCATCTCCTACTACCTGAAGGGCTCGCTAGTCTGCCTGCTGCTGGACATGGAGATCCGCCGGCGCACCGGGGGCGAGCGCAGCCTGGACGACGTGGTGCGCGAGCTGTATGGGCGCTACCCGATCAGCGGGCCGGGCATCCCCGAGGAGGGCGGCGTGATCGCCGCCGTGGAGGCGGTGGCCGGCGCGCACGACGGCGCGTTCCGCGACTTCTTCGCCCGCTACATCGCCGGCACGGACGAGCTGGACTACGCCGCCGCGCTGGCCGCCGCCGGGCTGGAGCTGCGCTGGGGCCATCGCCAGCCCCGGGCCGGCGGGGCCGCGCCGGCCTGGCTGGGCCTGAAGCTGAAGCGGCAGGGCCGCCCTCATCGACCAGCAGCTCCTGGACCCGCCCGGAGACCTCGCTGCTGATCAGCACATTCTCCGCCTCGATCGTGCCCGAGCCGGTGAGCGCCGCACCGCTGGCCGAGACGCTCCGCTGGCTCCACCACCAGGAGCCGCCGCCGATCAGCGCGGCCAGCAGCAGGACAGGGATGACGATACGTGCGCGATGTTCCATATAGGTACTCTCTTCTCGTGGGAGGGACACCTCAGTGTGTCAGTGCCTCAGCGCATCAGCGATCTAGTCGAGCCGCTTGCGGAAGCGCGCCGACGCGAGCACGATCAGCACCGTGCCGAAGATCGTCAGCGCGAAGATCTGCGTGGTGAGCGAGGGGATGCCGATGCCCTTGACCACAATGCCGCGCACCACCACCAGGAAGTAGGTGAGCGGGATGAAGCCGCTGAAAAACTGCAGCACCGCCGGCATCGCGGCGATCGGGTAGATGAAGCCGGAGAGAAAGATCGACGGCAGCAGGGTCAGGAAGGTCAGCAGGAACGCCTCCTGCTGGGTCTGGGCGATCGTCGAGATCAGCAGCCCGATGCCCAGCGCGGAGACGAGGAACAGGCATGAGATGCCGAGCAGCAGCAGCACGCTGCCGCGGATCGGCACGCCGAACCAGAAGGTGCCGATCAGGAGCACCTCCCCGGTGATCAGCAGGGCCACCAGGGCGAAGGGCAGGATCTTGCCGACCATTAGCTCCCAGGGCCGGATCGGCGTGACGATCAGCTGCTCGATCGTACCGCGCTCGCGCTCGCGCACGATCGCCGAGGCCGTCAGCAGCGTGGCCTGAAACTGCATGATCAGGCCGATCAGCGCCGGCACCATAAAGTAGGCGCTGGCCATGTCCGGGTTGTACCAGACGCGGGTGCGCACCTCGACCGGGGCCACAAGCGTGAGGTTGCCGGCCCGTCGCGCCAGTTGCTGCTGCTGGATCTGCGTGGCCTGGACCTGGCCGATCAGGCGGGCCGAGGAGAGCGAGGAGGCGGCGACCGTCGGGTCCGAGCCGTCGAGCACAAAGGCGGCCTGGGCGCTGCGCCCGCTGAGCACATCCGCCGCATACGAGGGCGGGATGATCAGGCCGGCCCGGACGAGGCCGGCGTCGACGAGCCGCGCCAGATCCTGCTCGCTCGTCGCGGCCTGGGTGACGGCGAACTGGCCTGAGGCCACAAAGGCCTCGACCAGCGCGCGGCTCTGCGGCGTGCGGCTCTGGTCGTAGACCGCCAGCGGCACGTTGCGCACGTCGGAGCTGGCCGCGTAGCCCAGCAGGATCAGCTGCATCAGCGGCATCACGAACATCACCGCTAGGGTGCGCGGGTCGCGGATAATGTGGATGAACTCTTTGCGGATGATCGGTAGTAGATGCGATCCCATGCCGCCCTCGCTTCCCGAGCATGTGTGCGAATATTGATTGACCAGTCAATCAATGGAACTATCATACCACGACCTGCGCCGCTGTCAAAGAGATTCTGGGGGCCTGCGGCCGCAGAATCTCTTGTTGTGTAGGTGCCACCATGGCCAGCTTCGCTGCACGGTGAGGGTGTGGGAGAGCTTCGCTCTCCCACAAAAAAACTGATGATGCTGCGGCGCGGCTACGCCGCGCCGCAGCATCATCAGTGCATCAGAAGCGCGCATCTTCCTGTATCATGGGGGTAGCCCAACGCTGGGCGCCCGCAAGGAGGACGCGATGGCTGCGCACGACGGCGAGCTCTTCACCGTGCTGGACGACCGCTTCAAGGCCTGCTTCAAGGGCAGCGCCCGGCTTGAGCAGCTCTACACCGGCTGCCGCTGGGCCGAGGGGCCGGCCTACTTCCCCGCCAGCCGCTCGCTGGTCTGGAGCGACATCCCCAACGACCGCATGCTGCGCTGGGACGAGGCCACCAGCGCCGTCGGCGTGTTCCGCCAGCCCGCCGGCTACAGCAACGGCAACACGGTGGATCGCCAGGGCCGCCTGGTCAGCTGCGAGCACGGCGGGCGCCGGGTCAGCCGCACCGAGCACAGCGGCGCGATCACCGTGATCGCCGACAGCTACCAGGGCCGCCGCCTGAACAGCCCCAACGATGTGGTCGTCGCGTCCGATGGCGCGGTCTGGTTCACCGACCCGACCTACGGCATCGACAGCGACTACGAGGGGCACCGGGCCGAGAGCGAGATCGGCGCATGTTATGTCTACCGGGTGGACGTGCAGAGCGGCGTGATCGCGGTCGCCGCCGACGACTTCGTGCGGCCCAACGGGCTGGCCTTCTCGCCCGACGAGCGCCGGCTCTACGTGTCCGACACCGGGGCCAGCCACGTGGCCGACGGCCCGCGCCACATCCGCGTCTTCGACGTGGCCGAGGGCGGGAAGCTCTCGGGCGGCGATGTCTTCGCCACCTGCACCGTCGGCGCCTTCGACGGCTTCCGCCTCGACACCGCCGGCCGGATCTGGACCAGCGCGGGCGACGGGGTCCACTGCTACGACCCCGACGGCACCCTGATCGGCAAGGTGCGCGTCCCCGAGCCGGTGGCCAACGTGGTCTTCGGCGGGCCGAAGCGCAACCGGCTCTTCATCTGCGCCACCACCTCGATCTACGCGATCATGCTGCCGGTCAACGGGGTGGCCACGTTCTGATTGTAGATTGGGCGATTGCAGATTGCAGATTGCCACCCCATCGTCAGCTAATCCACCCTCAGCCCTATACCGGTGCCCAACCAGCTGCATACAATAGAAACAGCCCAATCTGCAATCTGCAATCTGCAATCTGCAATCTGCAATCTGCAATCTGCAATTCAAACACTATGACCACAGAGCCCCCGTCGATCCGCGTGGCCGAGCTGCGCAAGTCCTTCCAGGTGCCCGTGCGCGAGGCCGGCCTGGGCGCGTCGATCCGCAGCCTGGTGCGCCGGCAGACCCGCGAGGTGCGCGCGGTGGACGGCGTGAGCTTCACGATCGCGCCCGGCGAGGTGGTCGGCTTCCTGGGGCCGAACGGCGCCGGGAAGACCACCACGCTGAAGATGCTCTCGGGCCTGCTCCACCCCGGCGGCGGCGAGCTGAGCGTGCTCGGCCACCTGCCGCAGCGCCGCGAGCGCGCCTTCCTGCGCCAGATCACCCTGGTGATGGGCAACCGCAACCAGCTCCAGTGGGATCTGCCGGCCCTGGACTCCTTCGAGCTCCAGCGGGCGATCTACCGGCTGCCCGCCGAGTCTTTCCGCCAGACCCGCGACACGTTCATCGAGCTGCTAGAGGTGGGCGATCTGGTGAGCAAGCCGGTGCGCAACCTCTCGCTGGGCGAGCGCATGAAGATGGAGCTGATCGGCGCGCTGCTGCACCTGCCGCAGGTGCTCTTCCTCGACGAGCCGACGATCGGGCTAGACGTGACGATGCAGCGGCGCATCCGCAGCTTCATCGCCGAGTACAACCGCCAGCACGGGGCCACGGTGATGCTCACCAGCCACTACATGGCCGATGTGGAGGCCCTCTGCCGGCGGGTGATCGTCATCCACCACGGCCAGGTGCTCTACGACGGCGCGCTCACCGGGCTGGTCGACCGCTTCGCCGCCTACCGCCAGATCGGCGTGGCCATGGCTGAGCCGGCCGACCTGAGCGGCTACGGACAGGTGATCGCCGCCGAGGGCGGGCGCATCACCCTGCGCGTGCCCAGGGCCGAGGCCGCGCGGATCACGGCGCGCATCCTGGCCGATCTGCCGATCATCGACCTGACGATCGAGGAGCCGCCGATCGACGATGTGATCGAGCAGGTGTTCGCCGGGTAGGGCCGGGTCTGATGCAAAGCCCTGGGGCTTCGCCCCAGACCCCCGCCGGGAGGGGTAGGGCCAGGGCGCTGCAGCGCCCGGCCCAAGCGGTGGTACAATACATACACATTCTATGTATGTTATGAAGGAGCTGCGACGATGGCCGTGATCATGGCAACATTCACCGACTCGCGCGACGCCGAGCGCGCCGCAGCGGCCCTGCGCGAGAGCGGCTTCTCGGGCGCGACGGTCGGGACCTCGGCGGGCGATGTGGGCGACATCGTGGGCATGGGCGCCACCGAGTCGAGCTTCCGCAACCTGGTGGTGATCGGCTCGGCCCTGGCCGGGGCCGCCGCCCTGGGCGCGATCGGGTTTCTGCTCGGCATGTTCTCGATGGACACCCCGGACATCCGTGGACAGGGCACCATCGACAGCATCGGCCCGGCCCTCACCTCTCTGGTGATGTTCGCGGCTGGCCTGGCCGTCGTCGGCGGCATCGGCGGCCTGATCGGCGGGTTCCTCAGCGCCGGCATGGCCGGCGGCTTCGTGCGCAAGGCCGTGGCGAACGGTGAGGCTCCGCGCCGCCCGCTGATCACGGTGCCGGTGGGCAGCCGCCAGCAGGAGGATGTCGTCCACGAGGTGCTGCGCCAGGTCGGCCCGCCCTTTGAGGTGATCGTGCGCTGACGCTGCGTGTCAGCACAAAAGGCAGAAGGTAAAAGGCAAAAGGTAACATGTTACCTTTTGCCTTTTACCTTTTGCCTTTCATCCGGAGGATATATGCTCGACTACTACTGGACCGTGATGAAGACGGCGGTGATGACCCAGTTTCAGTACCGCACGGCGAACTACTTCTACATGGTCGGCATGGTCGCCGAGCCGGTGATCTACCTGGTGGTCTGGAGCATGATCGCCGCCGCCCAGGGCGGCAGCGTCGGCGGCTACACGCCCGGCGCCCTCGCCGCCTACTACATCGTCTGGACGCTGGTGCGCAACATGAACATTGTGTTCACGCCCTACGGCTGGGAGTGGCGCATCCAGCACGGCGAGCTCTCGGCGGCCCTGCTGCGGCCCGTCCACCCGCTGCACTTCGATATCGCCTACTTCGCCGGCTGGAAGCTGGTGGTGATCATCCTCTGGCTGCCGCTGGCCGCCGCGCTCTCCCTGATCTTCCGCCCCGAGCTGAGCCCGAGCTGGCAGGGCGCGATCACCTTCGCCCTGGCGATCTGGGGGGCCTACCTCATCCGCACCATGCTCCTGTGGGCGCTGGGCATGATCACCTTCTGGACGACCAGGGTCAGCGCGCTCTACGAGCTGTTCTTCGCCGCCGAGCTGCTGCTCTCCGGGCGGCTCGTGCCCATGAGCCTGCTGCCCGACTGGGCGCAGCGCCTGTCCAGCTACCTGCCCTTTCAGTGGACCTTCGGCTTCCCGATCGAGGCCCTGGTCGGCCAGCTCTCGCCCGCGCAGCTGCTGGCCGGGCTGGGCATGCAGCTGCTCTGGATCGCCGTCGGCGGCGCCGCCGTGGCCCTGATCTGGCAGCGGGGCGTGCGCGCCTTCACCGCGGTCGGCAATTAGGGAGGATTGGCAGGAGGGCATGGCCCTCCTGCCAATCCTCCAGGGGGTCGTATGTCACTCCTCCGCCTGGCCTACCACTTCTTCCGCGTCGGCGCGATGAACGAGCTCCAGTACCGGGCGAACTTCTTCGTGCAGCTGCTCCAGTCGGCCGTGGCCCTGGCCGTGGGGCTGATCGGCCTGGGGCTGGTGTTTAGCCACACCAGCGCGCTGGCCGGCTGGTCGCAGCCGGAGCTGCTGGCCGTGATGGGCGTCCACATCCTGATGGGCGGGGTCATCCAGGCGATCATCCAGCCGAACATGATGCGGCTGATGCAGGATGTCCAGCAGGGCACCCTCGACTTCGCCCTGACCAAGCCCGAGGACGCCCAGGTGCTGATCAGCGTGCGCGAGATCCGCATCTGGCAGCTGGTGAACGTGCTGATCGGCGCGGCGGTGCTGGGGGTGGCGATCGTCCAGATCGGCGACCGGGTCGGCCTCGGCGAGGGGCTGATCTTCGGCGTCGCCCTGCTGCTCGGCGGCCTGATGATCTATAGCTTCTGGCTGATGCTCACCAGCGTCTCGTTCTGGGTGGTGCGGGTCAACGAGATGGTCAACCTGTTCGAGGGGGTCTACGCGGCCGGGCGCTGGCCGGTGGGGATCTACCCCGGCTGGCTCCAGGGCCTGCTGACCTTCATCGTGCCGGTGGCCTTCGCGATCACCGTGCCGGCTGAGGCGCTCACCGGCCGGCTGAGCGGGCTCACCCTGGGCCTGGCCGCCGCCGTGGCCCTCGGGCTGCTCCTGCTGGCCCGCCTGGTCTGGCAGGTCGGCCTGCGCCAGTACTCCGGGGCCTCAGCGTGATTGCAGATTGCAGATTGCTGATTGCTGATGATCGCCTGCCCCTGATTTTGACTGGGCTTGCGGATCTGGCCCGGCAGGTGTACATTGCGACCGCAAGTACAATCGCCCCCTGACACCTCACACCGACCGCCGGGGGATCTTGAGGAGACCACATGGACTCACTGATCGCCGCCCGCTCGCAGATGGAGGTCTCGCTGGCCTTCCATATGATCTTTGCCGCCATGGGCATCGGCATGCCCCTGCTGATGCTGATCGCCGAGGGGCTCTACCTGCGCAGCGGGCAGGAGCACTACCGCGACCTGGCGCACAAGTGGGGCAAGGCCACCGCGCTCACCTTCGCCGTCGGCGCCGTCTCGGGCACCGCGCTCTCCTTCGAGCTCGGGCTGCTCTGGCCGCGATTTATGGCCTTCGCCGGCGAGATCATCGGCCCGGCCTTCGCCCTTGAGGGCTACGCCTTCTTCATCGAGGCGATCTTCATCGGCCTCTACCTCTACGGCTGGGAGAAGCTCTCGCCGCGCGCCCACTGGCTGGCCGGCGTCCCCGTCGCCCTCAGCGGGATGGTCTCGGGCGTGCTGGTGGTGGCCGCCAACGCCTGGATGCAGACGCCGACCGGATTCACGCTTGACGGAGCCAGGGCCGTCGACATCAACCCGCTCGCCACCTTCCTCAGCCCATCCTGGTTCCAGATGGCGCTGCACTCGACCCTCTCATGCTACATCTCGACCGGCTTCGCCGTGGCCGGGGTGTACGCGCTAGGCATGCTGCGCGGACGGCGCGACGCCTACCACCGCTCGGGGATCGCGATCAGCCTGGCCGTCGCCAGCATCGCGGCCATCCTCCAGCCGCTCAGCGGGCACATCAGCGCGCAGAACGTGGCCGCCTACCAGCCGGCCAAGCTCGCCGCGATGGAGTCGCACTTCAGGACCGAGGCCTGGGCGCCGATCATCATCGGCGGCATCCCCGACACCGCCAGCGGCACGGTGCGCGGGGCCATCCAGATCCCCGGCCTGCTCAGCGTGCTGGTGGGTGAGAACCCGAACACTGTCGTGACCGGCCTCAACGACATCCCGCGCGACCAGTGGCCGAACGTGCTGATCAGCCACATCGCCTTCCAGACGATGGTTGGCGCGGCCTTCGCCATGATCGGCCTGGGGCTCTGGTACTGGTGGGCGCGCCGCCGCCGCGCCGCCGAGGGGCGCTGGCTGCTGCGCGCCCTGCTGGCCGGCTCGCCGCTGGGCTTCATCGCCCTAGAGGCGGGCTGGCTGGTCAGCGAGGTCGGCCGGCAGCCCTGGGTGATCTACGGGGTGATGCGCACCTCCGCCGGGGTGACGCCAGTGGCGGAGGTGCCGATCACCTTCTTCGGCTTCAGCCTGCTCTATATGGGCCTGGGGGTGGCCCTCATCTTCCTCCTGCGCGGGCTCGCCACCGGCGCGCCGGAGCACTCGGGCCAGACACAGCCGCAGGAGGCCCCCAATGCCGCTTGAGAACCTGGTCGCGGGCGTCGGCCTGCTGGCCGTGATCGCCTACGCCGTGCTGGGCGGGGCCGACTTCGGCGGCGGGATCTGGGACGTGTTCGCCAGCGGGCCGCGGCGCGAGGCCCAGCGCACGGCGATCGCCGGCGCGATGGGGCCGGTCTGGGAGGCCAACCACGTCTGGCTGATCTTCGTGATCGTCATCCTGTTCACGGCCTTTCCGACGGCCTTCGCCGCCCTGAGCGTGGCCCTGTTCATACCCTTCCACCTAGCGCTGCTGGGGATCATCCTGCGCGGCACGGCCTTTGTGTTCCGGGCCTACAGCCCGGTACACGGCGGGGCCGGCGCGCGCGGCTGGGGCGTGATCTTCGGGGTGGCCAGCGTGATGACGCCGCTGGCGCTGGGCATGGCCCTCGGCGCGGTGTCGGCGGGGCAGCTGCGGGTGAGCGGCGGCGAGGTGCTGCCGGGCGGCGCCTCGTCCTGGCTGACGCCGCTCTCCCTGGCGATGGGCGCGCTGGCCCTGGCCCTCTGCGCCTACCTGGCGGCGGTCTTCCTGTCCAACGAGACGGCGGGCGCGCTGCGCGAGGACTTCCGCCGGCGGGCGCTGCTGGCGGGCACGGCGGTGGTGGGGCTCTCGGCGCTGGCCCTGCCCCTGCTGTACATCGCCGCGCCCCACCTCTGGGGGGGGCTGCTCAGCCTGCGGGCGGCGCCAGCGCTCGGGATCGGCACCATCGCGGCCCTGCTCTCGGGCTGGGCGCTGGCCCGGCGGCGCTACCGGCTGGCCCGGATCAGCGCCGTGGCCCAGATCATCTGCCTGCTGGCCGGCTGGGGCCTGGCCCAGTACCCCTACCTGATCTTCCCCGACGTCACCCTGTCCGCCGCGGCCGCCGGGCCTGGCACGCTGGCCTTTGTGCTCTACTCGCTGCCCATCGGCATGGCCCTGCTGCTGCCCTCGCTCTGGCTGCTCTTCCGCGTGTTCAAGGGCGAATACATCCGCTGAGTGCGCCACGCAAGAAGGGGACAGGCGGCAGGCTCAGCTGAGCCTGCCGCCTGTCCCCTTTTGCCCCTCTGGGTCGGCCTCGGCCAGGTCGGCATCTACGCTCCCGGAACTCCCTACGGATTTTCGGAACCGTGTACTAGCATGATGCGTGGCAGTGGGCTGGCGGCGAATTCGCCAGCCCACTGCCACAGCCGGCCGAGCGCCAGGTCATACCAACTGGAATTGAGCAAGCCGCATGCGCGCCGCCGCCAGAGCACGTTGGAACGCCATGCACGGCAATCTGCAATCCAAAATCTGCAATCTGAAATGGTATCAGTCGGCCGGCGTGGGCAGACGCGACAGGGCGAGGAGGACGAGGGCGCCGCCGCAGACCAGAGCGCCGATCATGCTGAACACCGTTGGCAGCGGCACACTCGCCGCGACCAGGCCGATCAGCAGGGGGCTGATCGTCGCGCTGAGCCCGCCGGCCGTGTTATAGGTGCCCAGGGCCGCGCCAAGCTGCGCCGGCGGGACGTGCTGGCTCACGAATGCCTGGCCGGCCGTCAGGAACATACCGAAGGAGATGCCCTCAGCCGCGAGCAGGATCATCATCGCCGGGTAGTCGGCGCGCAGGGCGAGGCCGAGCAGCGCCGCGCCGCTGAACGCCATCGCCGCGATCATCAGGCGCCGGCTGCCCGCCGGCGTGCAGAAAACCCCGATCGGCAGGCGGGTGGCAGTCGAGGCAAGGGCGCGCACGGTGTAGAGGCTGCCGATGGCGACGGCGTCCATGCCCAGCGACGCGGCGCGCAGCGGCAGCACCATCACGACCACGGCGCTGAAGACCGGGCTGAACAGGAAGTTCGCGAGGCAGGCCAGCAGCAGGGCCCGGTTCTGGAGCAGCAGCCCCATACGCGGCCCGCGCGACCGGGCGATGCGGACCATCGGCGCGCGACGCGGCAGCAGCAGCCAGGCCAGCGCCGCGGCGCCGGCGGACAGCATGGCGGCGATCTGTAGGCCCGTCCGCACGCCGCCGGCGCGGTGGACCAGCCCGCCGAGCAGCGGGCCGATCGCAAAGCCGAGGCCCATGGCGGTGGTGAGCAGGCCCATGGCGACGCCTCGGTCGGCGGGCGCGCTGGCGTCGCCGACCAGGGCCGCGGCGATGAAGAAGGTGGCCACGGTGGCCACGCCGGTGAGCGCCTGGGCGGGCAGCAGCCAGGCCGGCGATGGCGCGGCCGCCAGCAGCGCCGCGACGAGGGCGAACAGCATCAGGCCGGCGGCGATCACCGGCACGCGCCCCCGACGGTCGGACAGAGCGCCGATCGGCACGGCGCTCAACACCTGGGCCGCGCCGTTGAGCGACGTCAGCACGCCGATCAGGCCGAGCGAGGCGCCCAGCTCACGGGCCAGCAGCGGGAACACCGGCAGGATCATGCCGACGACGACATCGGCGCAGCAGATCACCAGGTACAGCACCAGCAGCTCACGGCTCAGCACCCGCCGCGCGCGCCCCATCCACACGTGTGCCGGGCGCTGCCCGGTGAGGCCCAGGATCGGATCAGCCATATATCCTCTCAGTACTCACGCGCGTCGCAACCCTCAGCGGGCGACAGCTGTCGGCTGCGGCCTATGATACTCGAAGGATGCTGGCCGCGCAGCGTGTGACTCTTGGCCTGGACAGACGCCGCCGCCGGTGCTACCATCCTGGCATGCCACCCTTTCTCTATACACCGAGCCACAGCAATGAGCGATAACGCCATCCCCACAGAGCTCCCCTGGAAGCTCTGGATCTACACCAACTACGACTGCAACCTGCGCTGCTCCTACTGCGTGGCCGAGTCGAGCCCGCGCGCGCCGCGCCGGGCGATCGGCCTCGACAACGTGCGCCGGCTGGTCGATGAGGCAGTTACTCTCGGCTTCAGCGATGTCCTCTTTACCGGGGGCGAGCCATTCATCCTGGGCGAGATCTATGAGATGCTGGACTACGCCTCGGCGCGGCTGCACACGACGGTGCTGACCAACGCGATGCTGCTGCGCGGATCGCGCCTGGATCGCCTGGCCGCCGTCGCCAGCGACAGGCTGACCGTGCAGGTCAGCCTGGATGGCGGGCGGGCCGAGGACCACGACGCCTACCGGGGGGCCGGCAGCTGGGCGAAGACGCTGGAGGGCATCCGGGCGATCCAGGGGCGCGGCATGCGGGTGCGGCTCTCGACGACGGAGACGCCGGCCAACAGCGCGCGCCTCGCCGAGATCTGCGCGCTCCACCACAGCCTGGGCATCCCCGAGGAGGATCACTTCATCAGGCCGATGGCCCGGCGCGGCTTCGCCAGCGAGGGCGTGGAGGTGGGCATGGCGAGCCTGTCCCCCGAGCTGACGGTGAACGTCGACGGGGTGTTCTGGCACCCGCTCTCCACCGACGCCGACATGCAGGTGAGCAAGGCGATCTTCCCGCTGGCGGCGGCCTGCGAGCGGGTGCGGGCGCAGATGGAGGTGATCGCGCGCACGGGCGCCGCGCCGCCGATGACCTTCACCTGAGGCTAGCCCCTGCGGCCCCCGTGCGGGGCCAACACACCGTAAGGGCGCAGCAGCGTCGCGCTGCTGCGCCCTTGCCGCTATACGCTCAGCGCTGCGAGATCCTCCGGCGTCAGCCGCAGACCCACGGCGCCGATCAGCTCGGTCGTCTGCTGGGGGCTGGTGGCGCTGGCGATCGGCGAGGTGACGGCGGGCTGGGCCAGCAGCCAGGCCAGGGCGACCTGGGTGGGCGTGGCGTCGTGGGCCTCGGCGACCTTGAGCACCGCGTCGAGCACGGCGAAGCCGCGGTCGTTCATGTAGCGCTGCTGGACGCCGCCGGCGCGGGCGCTCGTCGGCATGGGGCCGCCCCGCCGGTACTTGCCGGAGAGGAAGCCGCTGGCCACCGACGAGTAGCCGATCACGCCGACGCCGAGCTCCTGGCACATCGGGCCAAGCTCGCGCTCGAAGTCGGCGCGGTCGATCAGGTTGTAGCGCGGCTGGACGCAGATGTAGGGCGCGTAGCCGCGGCGGTCGCTCTCCCAGAGCGCGCGGGTGAGCCGCCAGGCGCTGTAGTTCGATGCGCCGAGGTAGCGCACCTTGCCGGCGCGCACCAGGTCGTCGAAGGCGCGCAGGGTCTCATCGAGCGGGGTCTCGTCGTCGTCGATATGGGCCTGGTAGAGGTCGATGTAGTCCGTCTGCAGGCGGCGCAGCGAGTCCTCGACGCCGGCGATGATATGGCGGCGCGAGAGGCCGCGCTGGTGGGGCGCGTCGCCCATGGCCGAGCCGACCTTGGTGGCCAGCACGATCTCGGCGCGGTTGCGGCGCTCCCGCATCCAGCGGCCGATGATCAGCTCGGAGTCGCCGCCGCTGTTTCCGGGCGCCCAGCGCGAGTAGACATCGGCGCTGTCGATGAAGTTGCCGCCGCCGGCCACGTAGGCGTCCAGCACGGCGTACGAGGCCGGCTCGTCGCATGTCCAGCCGAACACATTGCCGCCGAGGCAGATCGGCGCCACCTTCAGGCCGCTGCGGCCGAGCGTTCGCATCTCCATGTGTGTCATTCCTTTGTGCGCTCACATTGGCGGGAGGAGCTCTCCCGCGCTCACATATGCAGTATACGTCAGGTTCGTTGGCTTCAGCTTAATGGCCAGGATGGCCAGCCTGACGACGAGGGCGCCCTCTCGATCATCCTCATAGTTAGCGCACTATCTCTATTCAGCAGCGAAAGGGCTACTATATCCGGTAGACATGAGCATATCTCTGTGTATAATATGATGACCATTTCCTGCCCCCACTAGCCCAGGAAGGTCATGTATGAGTAACACGAAACACGTGTTTACCCCGGTCGTCACACTGGTCGGACTTGTCCTCATCTCCGGAGCGCTCGCCGCCGCCTTTACGGAGGAGAACCGGCTCCTGCTCTCCATCGTGATCTTTCTGTCCGCGACCCTGCTGCTCCTGCTCGTTTCCATCCGCCCCCAACGCGTCGAGCAAGGCACATTTGTGGTGCGAAAGGATATATTCGGCAACATCGAAACCTTCGATGATGGCGTCTTCTTCTACACACCCTACATCCACACCATCGAAGCGATGATGCCAAACTACCCGCTGCGCTATGAGTTCTCTGTCGGTGAGATCGACACCAACACGCCGGGGCTCAAGCGGATCCAAAGCATCAAGGTGCGAGTCATCTACCGGCTCGTAGCCCGCAACTTCTGCAACTGGATCTATCCCTCGCTCTTCCACATTGACCAGCAAGCGCGGAGAAAAAATGCGTCGCCCCATGGTGAGAGCGATCAGAAGCAGGTTGGCCCCTACGCCTTTATCAGGCGTCGGATCAAGGATCTCCACACGTCGGAAGAGTTGAATCCTGACAACCCGGAGCTATGGGCGCGGGTTACCGCCGAGGCCCTGGAGCATATCCTCGACGATATGATCCGCGACTGGATCTGGGACTGGAAGCAGCGAATGGGTGACACGCCCGAAACCCCGGTTGAAAACGACCCCTACGCGCTGAACCTCAATCGTAAAGAGATAGCCGGGCAAGTACGGGCCGACCTGGACAGCCGCACCCAGTTCTGGGGGCTGCGGGTAGATGACATCGTATTTGAGAATGTGGTGATCGACGAGGAGATCATCAAGGGGAAGACGCGCAACAAGCAGCGCGAGATAGAGAACGCCGAGCACGATGCGAAGAAGGAAGCAATCGCTATCAGCACAAAGGGCATAGCCGAGGCCGAGGTGCGCGCCGAGGCGGTGGCCCAAATCATCGCGAGGCTTGTGGGAGAGAAGAAGATCGAGATCAGCGACGAGATGATCTACAACATCGTGCGCGCCGCCATGTACAGCGACGGGAAGATGATCTGGAATGCGACGATGGAGAAGGGGCCGGAGAGCCGCTGAGCTGCTGGCAAACCTGGGAGCGCGGGCGGGACACCCGCGCTCCCGGCATGCGGCAAAAGGTGATTGCCAGCAGTATCGGTGCATCACCCCTGACGCACCTGCCCCTTACGCGCCCCAACCCCAACCCCCAACCCCTAACCCCCAACCCCCAGCTCCTCATACAGTGCCTGCACCAGATCGGCTGAGGCCGCCAGCTCGTCGCGGTGGGTGGAGACGCTCTCGATGTTGACCCCCAGCGGGATGGACTGGGCCGCCGCGCGCTCGCGGATGGCCCGCAGGTTGGCCCGGCAGATCTGGATGGAGGTGGCGAAGGGCGTCGCCGAGCCCATGATCGCCTGCTCGACCCCTGGGGCGATGGCGACGCCGAGCCACTTGAGGAAGGTCATTGTCCCCGGCCGGCCGCAGGGCGAGAAGGTCAGGATCACCCGCTGCGGGGCGACGCCCTCGCGCCGGCACGCCTCGGCGTAGTCGGCGAGCAGCCGCAGGGTCGGCGCGGGGTCGTAGACCACCTGCGAGATGAAGAAGCGGCTGCCCTGGGCGGCCTTGAGCAGCAGCCGCCGGCTCTCGTCGTACGCGGGCGAGTGGCGCTCGGCGATCGCCACGCCGCCCAGCATCGCCGTGGGCATCTGCTCGCGGGCCAGCTGCATGGCCCGGTCGACGAACAGCGTGCCCGGCGGCGGAACCGGCACCGACGAGCCGACCAGGATGAGCTGGCCGATGCCGTAGTCCTGGTGGGCCTCGCGCAGCCAGACGAGCCAGCCGGCCTCGCCGAGCTCGCCGACGCTCTTGTAGGTGATGGCCTGGGCGCCGGTGCGCTCCTGGATCTGGCGGGCGTAGATGCGCGGGTCGATCGTCGGCTGGTAGGGGAAGGGCCGTGTCTCCTCGGTGCGCCCGCTCTCGTCCTGCACATCGTAGACGACCAGGCCGTCGAGGGGCAGTCCGCGCACCCGCTCGGCCAGCCGCTCGGCGGCGAGGGCGATCTGCTCGTCCGAGGATCCGGCGCGCGGCGGGGTCGATCCGTAGAGGGTGACAAACTGCTGCGGGTCGGTCAGCTTTGCCTGGAGGTTGATCATGGCGGTATCCTGTTGGGGCGCAGCGCGCTACGCCCTGACGATGAGTGTTCGCACGATGATAGCCGATCTTTGGTCAGGCGCATGCAGCCCTAGCCGTTCAGGTATCCCCGCCGGCGCAGCTCCTCGACGAAGCGGGCGTAGGGCGCGTCGTAGCGGCTGGCGTCGGGGCGGGGGTGAACCTCGGCGCGGGCGTGGCTCATGGCGCGGGTGGCCGCGCCCAGCCCGGGGTGCGCCCCGGCGGCAGCGGCGATCACCGCCGCGCCGAAGGCCGCCTCGACCTCGCGGGGGACGAGCAGCGGCCGGCCCAGCACGTCGGCGCGGATCTGGAGCCAGATGGGGCTGCGCGCGCCGCCGCCGGCCGCGTGGACCGGCCCGTCAACCGCGTAGCCGAGCGCCTCTAGCTCGGCGAAGGCCAGCCGCTCCAGGTAGGCCACGCCCTCTAGAACTGCCGTGTACGCGGCCTCGCGGCCCGCGCCCGCGCCCAGCATGAAGCCCTCGGCCTGGGGGGCCACAAAGGGGAATCGCTCGCCCCGTCCCTCCAGCGGGTAGCAGATCGCGCCGGACGGCGTCAGCGCGGCGGCCCGCGCGTCGAGGGCGGCCAGATCCTCGCCGGGGAAGCGGGCGGCCAGGGCGGCCCCGCCGGTGCTGCTGGCGGCCCCCGGCAGCCAGTGGCCGTCCGGGTGGCGGTGGGCGTACACCCGGCCCTGCGGGTCGCGCGGGAGCTGGGCGCTGACGCCCTTGAGCACCAGGGTGGTGCCGAGCACGCTGAGCCACTGGCCGGGCGCGGCGGCCCCGCCGGCGATCTGGGCGGCGCAGCCGTCGCTCATGCCGGCCACGACGGTGGCCCCGGCAGGCAGCCCGGTCGCCTCGGCGGCGGCGCGCGAGACCTGGGCGATCGGGCTGGCCGGGGCCACGACGCGCGGCAGCTTCGCCAGGGGCAGGCCGAGCGTCTCTAGCAGCTCCTCCGGCCAGCGCAGCGCGATCAGGTCGTAGCCGCTCTTCAGGGCGTGGCTCCAGTCGGACGTGGCGTAGTCGCCGGTCAGCCGGCCGACGACAAGGTCGGCGGCGTGGCAGATCTGGGCGGCGGAGGCCAGCTGCTCTGGCATATGCCGGCGCAGCCAGAGCAGCTTGGGCAGGCCGAAGGAGGCGTCGAAGCGGTAGCCGAGCCGCTCGCAGAGCCCGGCGGCGGCCAGGTTCAGGTCGGCGGCCTCCTGGGCGGCCCGGCGGTCGCGGTACATGATCGCCGGGGCGACGGGGCGGCCCCGCGCATCCAGCAGGCAGATCGTGCCCGAGGTGGCGGTGACGGCCAGGGCGGCGATGCGCTGGGCCTCGGCGCCGAGGCTGGCCGTGGCCGCGCGCAGGCAGGCGACGGCGGCCAGCCACCAGTCGTCGGGGCGCTGCTCGGCGCGCCCGCCGGGGCCGTCGGCGGTCTCCAGCGGCGCCGAGGATCGGGCGCGCACCTCGCCCCCCGCGTCGGCGACGACCACGCGCACGCCCTGGGTGCCCACATCTATGCCGGCGAAGAGCGATCCGCTGAGGGCTGAGGGCTGAGGGCTGAGGGCTGAGGGCTGCGTGTTGAGCATGAGATGATCCCTTGCGACTCGGGAAGGCTGCTACAATCTGCAATCTGCAATCTGCAATCGAGAAGGGAGACAGCGGTGACCGCACTCAGGGCCGGGCACGACTATGTCGGGGTGGGGGGGGGGGCGATGGTGTTCGACGACGCGGGCCGGGTCTTCCTGGCGCAGCGCGGGCCGCTGGCCAAGAACGAGCGCGGCTGCTGGGAGTTCCCCGGCGGCTCCCTCGACTATGGCGAGCGCCTTGAGGATGCGATTATACGCGAGTTCGAGGAGGAGTACGGCATGCGGATCGGCGAGCTGCGCCTGCTCGGTGTGGTGAACCACATCCTGCCCGACGAGGGCCAGCACTGGGTCTCGCCGACCTACCTGGCCCGCCACATGGGCGGCGAGCCGCACATCCGCGAGCCGGGCAAGTGCAGCGCGATCGGCTGGTACTCGATGGGCGATCTGCCCGCGCCGCTGTCGCTGGTGAGCGTGGAGGATGTGCGCCAGGCAGAAGCCCTGGGAGACGGCGCGCTGCGCCCCTACACGACCCCGAAATAGGGTATGATAGTCAGGGTGTGCTGGCATTGCTGGCACACCCTGACTATCAGAGGGGGGCGTATGAGGCAGCCGGGCTTTCTGGGCACCGAGGCGTCGCTGGGGGCGGACATCGCCCTGGTCGGCAGCGTCCTGGTGATGATCGCCTTCACCGTCGGGGCCTACCTCGCCCTGCGCGGGCGCTACGAGGCCCACCGCTGGGTGCAGACGGGGGCGGCCGTCGCGAACGTCCTGCTCGTGCTCGGGGTCATGATCCCCTCGCTGCTGGCGGTCGCCCCGTCGGACAACGTGGAGCTGCCGGCGGCGGCCTTCGTGGCCATGCCCGCCCACGAGCTGCTCGGGCTGTCCGGGCTGCTCTTCGGCCTGTTCGTGGTGCTGCGCGGCAACGGACTGGTGCCGGCCCGGCTCAAGTTTACGCGCTACAAGCTGTTTATGCGCGCGGCCTACGGGCTCTATCTGGCCGCCACCCTGGTCGGCGTGGCGGTCTACATGGTGCTGTACACATGAACATGATTGAGACACCCACGATCGCCGCCCACGAGCGCATCCTGGCCGCCCTCGACGTGCCCGACCTGCCGAGCGCCCTCAGCCTCGTGGAGCAGCTGCGCGGCCGCGTCGGCGGCTTCAAGGTCGGCCTGGAGCTCTGCACGGCCGCCGGGGCGCCCCAGGTGGTGCGGGCGGTGGCCGAGGCCGGCGGCAGCGTCTTCCTCGACCTGAAGCTGTCGGACATCCCGAACACGGTGGCCGGCGCGGTGCGCTCGGTCTGCGCCCTCGGCCCGGCGGTGCGCATGCTCACCCTGCACTGCCACGGCGGCGCGGCCATGCTGCGGGCCGCCGTCGCGGCCGCCCGCGAGGCCGGCCCCGCCCGCCCGCTGCTGCTCGGCGTCACCGTGCTGACCAGCATCGACCAGAACGCCCTGCGCGACGATCTGGAGATCGCCGCCGGCCTACAGGATCACGTCGTCCACCTGGCCCGCATGGCCCAGGAGTGCGGCCTGGACGCGGTGGTCGCCTCGCCCCACGAGATCGCGGCCATCCGCGCGGCCTGCGGGCCGGACCTGCGGATCGTCACGCCGGGGGTGCGCCCGGCCTGGGCGGACAGCGGCGACCAGCGCCGGGTGATGACGCCGGCCGAGGCCCTGCGCGCCGGCTGCGACTATATGGTCGTCGGCCGGCCGATCACCGCCGCCCCCGCCGAGGTCGGCGGGCCGGCCGAGGCCGCCGCGCGGATCGCCGAGGAGCTCAGCGCGGGCTGAGCAGTATTTTTTTGTTGGGTGAGGGCGGCTTCGCCGCCCTCACCCAACAAAAAACCGGGTCTGGGGCGAAGCCCCAGGGCGTTGCAACAGCCCTGGCTGATTAGAGCTCGGCCACGGCCGGGATGATCTCTTTGCCGAAGAGCTCAAGCGGCGTCAGTGAAGAGACATTGGGCATGTTGAAGATCGCGTGCTGGACGCCGAGGGCGGCCAGGCCCGTGCAGTGGGCGATGATCTCGGCGGGCGTCTGGGTGCCGGGGATGAAGGCCGTGCCAAGGGTGGTGACCTCGATCTCCTCGAAGGGCCGGCCGAGCCGCTCGCAGTGGCCCTTGAGCACATCGAGCTTGTGGGTCAGCGCCTCGGGGCCGAGCCGGTCGAAGAGGTTGCAGGCGTCGGCGTACTGAGCGACCATGCGCAGGGTCTTCTGCTCGCCGGTGCCGCCGATCATGATCGGCGGGTGGGGCTTGCGGATGGCCTGCGGGCTGTTGAGCGGGCGCTCAAGCTGGTAGTGCTTGCCGGCGTAGGGGCTCTCATCGCCGCGCCACATCTGGTGGACGATCTGGAGGGCCTCCTCCAGCTGCTCGAAGCGGTCCTTCAGCGGCGGGAAGGGCACGCCGAGCCCCCGGGACTCCTGCTCGTTCCAGGCCGCGCCAATGCCCAGCCAGGCCCGCCCGCCCGACAGCACATCCAGGGTCGTCACCGTCTTGGCGAGGATGCCGGGGTTGCGGTAGATCACGCCGCTGACGAGGGTGCCCAGGGTAGCCCGCTTCGTCACGGCGGCGAGGTAGCTGAGCGCGCTGTAGCCCTCCAGCATCGGCTCCTCGGGCTTGCCGACGAAGCCGATCTGGAAGAAGTGGTCCATCACCCAGATGCTGTCAAAGCCGGCCTCATCGGCGGTGTGGCCGATCTCGCCCAGCCGCGGGCCGATCTCCGCGTCGCCGCCGGGCCAGGTGAAGCTCGGGATCTGTAGTCCGATCTTCATGGTATCTCCTTTGTGTTGATAATCCGTTATGTAACGTAAACCATATATAAGTGGGTGTGGGCGGCGAATCCGCCCACACCCACTCATATCTCCCCCTACGCCCCCCAGGTCTTGCGCAGCACCCTGACCCAGTTCTCGTGGGCGATCTTGCGCAGGTCGGCCTCGGAGAAGTGCGCGGACAGGGCGTCCACGAGCTTCGGCAGGCCGGAGACATCGCCGATCGCCTGCGGGATCGTGGCCCCGTCGAAGTCGGACCCGAGGCCGACCCGGTCGATGCCGAGGCGATCCACCAGGTAGCGCACGTGGGAGACCATCGTCTCCAGAGGCACATCGGCGGCGTTGCGGCCGTCCTCGCGCAGGAAGCTGACCGCGAAGTTCAGACCGACCATGCCGTCGGACTCCTTGATCGCGTCGAGCTGCCTGTCGGTCAGGTTACGCGTGCTCTGGCAGAGGGCGTGGACGTTGGAGTGGGTGGCGACAAGGGGCGCGTCGGAGAGCCGGGCCACGTCCCAGAAGCCGGCCTCGTTCATGTGCGAGAGGTCGAGCATGATCCGCATGCGGTTGCAGGCCTTGACCAGCTCCTTGCCGGCGTCGGTCAGGCCGGGGCCGGTGTCGCCGGTGCGCGGGAAGGCGAAGGGCACCCCGTGGCCGAAGGCGGTCGGCCGGCTCCAGACCGGGCCGAGCGAGCGCAGGCCGGCCGCATAGAAGACCTCCAGCGCCTCCAGGCCGGGGTCGATCGCCTCGGCGCCCTCGAAGTGCAGGATGGCCGCGATCGTGCCAGACTCCAGGCAGGACTCGATCTCGGCGGCGCTGCGCACCACCTTCAGCCCGCCCTGCGACTCGGCCTCCAGCTTGAAGAGCAGCCCAGCCATGCCCAGGGCGATGCGCTGCGCGTAGCCGAGCTCCAGCGGGTCGGGCAGCGGCGCCTCGTACGACCCGCCGTCGGGCAGGCGGTCGGTGGGCGACGCGCCGCGCTCGCCGGGGATGAAGACGGCGAAGAACCCGCCGCCGAAGCCGCCGGCCCTGGCCCGGGGCAGGTCGATGTGGCCGTGCTCGCTCTGGCTGAAGAAGCTGCGCTCCTTGCCCGGCTGCGGCCTATACAGGTCGAGCAGGGTGTCGTTATGTCCGTCGAAGATCGGGATGCGCGGGGTGGATGGCATCGGTTGGCTCCTTGCATTGGTGGGAGGGCTCGCTCTATCATACCATCCCGGTAGGAGTGTGGGGGCGGCTGCGCCGCCCACGATATATTTGTTAGACAAGATTGCAGATTGCAGATTGCAGATTGCAGATTTGGTGCAATAGAATGCCATTCACGGCATCAAACTGTAAAGCAACCTGAAACCTTGGCTTAGCGCGAATAAGCGCTGGGT
>NZ_JAIEWN010000023.1:54287-77435 GCF_019599295.1 Oscillochloris sp. ZM17-4
TCGCTCGCTCGGTCGCTGCTGGGGAAGGGCGGATGTCTTCATGGTCCCTGGGGGTTTCTTGTGAGTTTAGGAACAAGGAATATAATACGCAGAGTATAGGTCGGCCCATACGCCGGTGGCGTAACGCCGTTGCAACTGTCGATTGTGATCCCCCAACTCGACTGCAGATTGCAGATTGCAGATTGCAGATTGCGGAGCGCAGAGCGTAGATTACGGGTTGCCGCGTGGTCCCCAATCTGCAATCTGCAATCTACAATCTGCAATCACCTCGCTGCTGCAAAGGATGGCTGGGGGGCACTCTCGGGCGCCTCTACGGCCAGGGTCGCCGCGCTGAGCAGCACCAACGCTACCCAGACCAGGTCGGCCATCAGCAGGTGGATGATCTGGAGCGTGATCGGGGCGAGCAGGGCCAGGTTGACCGCGCCGACGCCGAGCTGGGCCAGGAAGAGCAGCAGCAGCAGGGTGGCCCCCAGGCGGGTGCCCTCGCTCGGCCGCAGCCGGCTGAGGATCTGGCCGACTACCAGCAGGTAGATCCCGGTGGCGATGGCCAGGGCCGGGTGCCAGAAGCGCAGCCGGATCAGGAAGTGCGCGGTCGGGTCGAGGTCCTGGGCGAACCCGGCGCTCAGCGAGTCGCTGGGGAAGAGCGTGTCGCCCAGGGCGGTGATCGCCCCGGTGGCCCCCAGGGCCAGCACGGCCACCACGCCGACGCCCAGCATCCAGCCCACCGCGCCCTGGCCGCGCAGCCGGATGGCCCGCCCGCCGCCGGCCCACCAGGCCGTCAGGGTGATCGCGCCCACCAGCAGCAGCGTGTTCACCAGGTGGATGCCGCCGGCCACCGCGCGGGCCACCGAGGTGTTGCCGGCCACCAGCTGGAAGAGCACCAGCCCGGCCCCCAGCAGGCTCTCGATCACGATGAAGAAGAGGGTCAGCTTGGAGCCCAGGCGGGCCAGGTGGCCCTTGGGGAAGGAGCGTAGCGACCAGACCACCATCACCACGACCAGGATGGCCGACAGACCGCTGGTGATGCGGTGTGTGAACTCAACCAGCGTCTGCACCTGCTCCGCCCGCGGGATGACCTGGCCGTTGCAGAGCGGCCAGTGCTGGCCGCACCCCGCCCCTGAGCCGCTGGCTCGCACGTAGGCGCCCCAGAGGATGACCAGGATGTTGTAGGCGAGCACGCCCCAGGCGAACTGTGTGAATCGTCGCTGCATAGGAATCTCCTAGCATACGCGTGATAGTATTTTTTTTGTGAACACCCGCACGATGATTGGCCATATAGTAACACAATTTGGTGAAATGCTCACACATTGCCGTGCGAAGGTATGAAACCTGTCAGGTGCGGCCAGCGATGAAATGACTATATCCTGATGCATCAGGGGCCGCACCTGTCAGGTTTACGGCCCCGATAGCCTTGCTATATAATGGCCACACCGCAGGATTCCGATAGCCAATAGCCGATAGCCGATAGCCGATACAAGAGAACATATCGGCTATCGGCTATGCATGAGGAGGCATCAATGTCGATGTTTGACCTGGGCGGGAAGGTGGCGATCATCACGGGCGGCTCGCGCGGGATCGGCGAGGCGATCGCCCGCGCCTACGCCGAGGCCGGCGCCGCCGTGGTCGTGGCCAGCCGCACCATCGAGCGTGTGCAGCCGGTGGCCGACGCGATCCGCGCCGCCGGCGGCCGCGCCCTCGCCGTCGCATGCCACACCGGCGAGCGCGCGCAGGTCGAGTCCCTGGTCGCCCAGACGGTCGAGGCCTTCGGCGGGGTCGATATCGCCGTGAACAACGCCGCCACCAACCCGCACTTCGGCTCGATCCTCGACGCCAGCGACGACCAGTGGGACAAGATCCTTCAGGTGAACGTCAAGGGTTACATGGCGCTCTGCCGGGCGGTCGCCCCGCACATGCTGGCCCGCGGCGCCGGCAAGATGATCAACATCAGCTCGGTGGCCGGCCTCACCCCCGGCGCGCACATGGGCATCTACAGCGTCAGCAAGGCCGCCGTGATCGCCCTGACCCAGGCTCTGGCCCAGGAGCTCGGCCCGCGCGGCATCCAGGTCAACGCGATCGCCCCCGGCGTGATCAAGACCAAGTTCAGCGCCGCGCTCTGGGGCAACCAGCAGCTCGCCGAGGGGATCGCCCAGCGCAGCGGGCGCATCGGCGAGCCCGACGATGTGGCCGGCGCCGCGCTCTACCTCGCCTCGCCCGCCTCGAACTACACCAGCGGCAGCGTCCTGGTGGTGGACGGCGGCCTGATGGTGAGCAGCGTACTGTAGGGGCGGCGCGCAATATTATTTACACATGAAATTGGATAACACCTTCTTAATAATCGAAAGTGGATAACCTGTGGAAAGTGTGGATGAAACACTCGTTGATCGCCCTGACGCGGTGCGCCCCGGCGAGGAGCTCGACCTGGGGCGGCTCGCGGCCTTCCTGCGCGCGGCCATCCCCGGCGCATCGGGCGAGCTGACGGTCGCGCAGTTCCCCCGCGGCTACTCAAACCTGACCTACCTGCTGCAGCTGGGCGACCGCGACCTGGTGCTGCGCCGGCCGCCCTTCGGGGCCAACATCAAGAGCGCCCACGATATGGGCCGCGAGCACCGCATCCTCAGCGCCCTGGCCGGCCGCTACGCCCGCGCCCCGCGCCCCCTGGCCTACAGCGATGACCCGGCCATCCTCGGGGCACCCTTCTATGTGATGGAGCGCGTGCGCGGGATCATCCTGCGCAGCAGCCCGCCCGCCGGCCTCGACCTCACCCCCGCGCTGATGGGGGCGATGTGCGGCTCCCTGGTGCAGACGCTGGCCGACCTGCACCGGGTGGACTATGTGGCCGCCGGGCTGGGCGACCTCGGCCGCCCCGAGGGCTATGTGGCCCGCCAGGTCGCCGGCTGGGCGAAGCGCTACGCCGCCGCCCGCACCGACGATCTGCCCGCCCTGGAGCGCGCGGCCGCCTGGCTCCAGGCTCACGCGCCCGCCGAGAGCGGCGTCGCCCTGATCCACAACGATTTCAAGTACGACAACCTGGTCTTCGACCTGGCCGACCCGACGCGGGTCGTCGCCGTGCTCGACTGGGAGATGGCGACGATCGGCGACCCGCTGATGGACCTGGGCACAACCCTGGGCTACTGGGCCGAGCCGGGCGACCCGGCCGCCCTGCGCGAGTTTGGCCTGACCTCGCGCCCCGGCAACCTCAGCCGGCAGCAGCTTGTCGATGCCTACGCCGCCGCCAGCGGGCGCGAGGTGGGCGACGTCCAGTTCTACTATGTCTTCGGGCTGTTTAAGGTGGCCGTGATCATCCAGCAGATCTACGCCCGCTACCGGGCCGGCCACACCAGCGACGAGCGCTTCGCCGGGCTGTCCCGCCTCGTGCTTGCCTGCGCCGATCTTGCCGGGCGCTGCCTCGACAGCGGGCGGATCAGCGACCTGGGGGTTAGTATTGACAAATAAAATAACTTAGACTATGCTAAACCCTCGAAAGGGACGCCGCACAGTCTGAAGGAGCAACACCATGCCCCGCCGCCTTCTCATCGGCCTGCTGCTCGCCGGCCTCGCGCTGCTGCTGAGTATTCCGACCGCAACATTCGCCCAGGGCGGGTCGCCGGCCGACGGGCTGCGCTCGGCCAACGCGCATATCGAGCTGGCGGTGAGCCAGGCCGAGGCCGGCGACCTCGCGGCCGCCCAGGCCTCGCTGGGCGAGTTCCACGAGGGCTGGGAGACGGTGGAGGACGCGGTGCGCGAGCAGTCGAGCGCCGCCTACGCTTCTATCGAGCGGGCCTACGACGATGCGCGCGACGCCCTGGCCGCCGGGGATGCGGCGGCCGGCATCACGGCCCTTGAGGCGCTGGCGCAGGCCAACGAGGCCTTCGCGGATGGCCGCCTCCCCGCCGCCGCCGCGCGCGAGGGCGCGCCGGCGACGCTCGAGACCCTGCTGCCGACCCTGGCCGAGGTGAGCGACGCGCTGGCCGCCGGCCGGGCCGAGCACGCCGCCGCCGAGCTTGAGTCATTCCGCGCCGCCTGGCCCGACGTGGAGGGCGACGTGAAGGCCCGCTCGGCCGAGGTGTACCGCAGCAGCGAGAACGATATGGCGGCGGCGGCGGCGGCGATCAGCGCCGGCGACCTGGCGGGCGCGCAGGCGCTGATCGCACAGCTGCGGGCCGACCTGGAGCCGATGGTGGCCCCGGCGCGCTACGGCGTCTTCGACGCCTTCAGCATCCTGCTGCGCGAGGGCCTGGAGGCCCTGCTGGTGATCGCGGCCCTGCTGGCCTTCCTGGAGCGCACCGGCAACCACGACAAGCGCGGCTGGATCTGGGGCGGCGGCATCCTGGGGATCGTCGCCAGCGTGGGCGCGGGGCTGATCATCGCGGTGATCTTCCGCGGCGTGGCCACCGGCAGCAACCGCGAGCTGATCGAGGGCATCTCCGGCCTGATCGCCGCCGCCATGCTCTTCGGCGTCAGCTTCTGGCTGCACGGCAAGTCGCACGCCGGGGCCTGGCAGAAGTACATCCGCGAGCGCACCAGCGAGGCCCTGGCCACCGGCAGCCTGCTCTCGCTGGGCGCCCTGTCCTTCTTCGCCATCTTCCGCGAGGGCGCGGAGACGGCCCTGTTCTACATCGGGATCGCGTCGTCGATCGCCACCAGCGACCTGCTTATGGGCATCGGCATCGCCGTGGCGGTGCTGGCCGTGGCCGGCGTGCTGGTGCTCTGGGTGGGCGTGCGGCTGCCCCTGCGGCCCTTCTTCCTCGTCACCAGCGGCCTGATCTTCTACCTGGGCTTCAAGTTCATCGGCACCGGCATCCACGCCCTCCAGGTGGCCCGCGTGCTGCCCTCCAGCGGTGCCGGCTACCTGCCCGACCTGCCGGCGATCGGGATGTTTCCCACCTGGCAGACGACGCTGCCCCAGCTGACGCTGCTCGGCGTGGCCCTGGTGGTGGTGCTGCTGGAGCAGGTGGTGCGCCGCCCGGCAGAGTCCCGCCAGACGGCTCATTCTTAACAACCGCATGGTGATGCCAAGAAGGGCCAGCTTCGCTGGCCCTTCTTGGCATCACCATGCGGTTTCGGAGCCACAGGCCCCCGGAATATCTTGCTGTGTTGCGGAACGATGCCAGCGAAGCTGGCATCGTTCCGCAACACAGCCTATCCGCCGAGGATGCGCATCACCAGGATAGCGATCAGCGCGCCGCCGATCGAGCTGCTTGAGTTGACCACATCGTTGTTGAGCCAGGGCAGGCCGCGCACGAAGGCGGTGGGGTTGCCGCTGCGGTCGAAGCGCCGCTCGGTCTCGCGGCCGTCGGAGTAGGCGTAGATCGCCTGGACGGTGGCGCCGAGCAGGCTGTCGAGCATGGCCCCGCCGAAGCCGCCAAGGATGGCGGCCGGGATCAGCCACCAGGGCGCGGGCGAGCCCTCGACCGCGAGCAGGACGAGCAGGACGACGCCGATCAGGGCCGCGCCGAGGGCCGCCGCGCTGCTGCCGAAGAGCGTGATGCCGCCGGAGGTGCCGGGCTCCACCGGGCGGCCGCTGGTGATCAGGCGCGGCCGGTGCGGGCTGAGCACGCCCAGCTCGGTGGCCCAGGTGTCGGCGTTCACCGTGGCCATGATCCCGGCGAAGGCGGCCAGCAGCTCCGGCGGACGCCCGGCCAGGGCGTAGGCCACCGCGCAGAGCGCGGCCAGCCCGCCGTTGGCCATCGTCTGGACGAAGTCGCGCTGACCGCCCTTGGAGAACTTCTCGGCGGCGCGGCGCTCCTTGATCTGCTCCTTGTAGCGCGAGAGCAGGCTGCTGGTGATGAAGAAGATGATCAGGGTGAGCCCCCACGACCAGCCGCCGAAGCCGAGGGTGAGGGTGCCGACGAGGACGGCGCCGACCCAGCCGCTGACGGTGAGGGACTTTCGCCAGTGGGCGAGGCCGCCGATCGCGGTGCTGAGCACCAGCCCGAACCCGATGAGTGCAAGGTCGATCATACAGAGGTGAGCGGGGCATGCTCCGCCCGGCAAACAAACGCGGGGCACTGGCTGCCCAGTGCCCCGCGATTATACCAGAGTTGTTGGATCAGGCGGCCACGGCCCGCTCACGGGGTTTTGGGGCGGCGCTGCTCTCGCTGATCGCCTTGAGGGCCGACTCCAGCTCCTTGGCGAGCATGTCGCCGACGGTCTGCACCGGCACGAACGCCGCCATCGGCCCGAGCATCGGGGCGAGGTCGAGCGACATCGTCGCCTGGAGGTCGGTGCCGTTCACGGCTGAGGTCAGCGTCCAGCGCGTCTCCACCGGGACCGGCGTGCGCACCTTGAACAGGATCTCGCCCGGCTCCTCCCAGGTCAGGTCGCCCTCGCAGCGGATGGTGCCGAAGATGCCGCCCAGCGACATGTGGGTGACCAGGCGCGCGGTGCGGGTCTCCATATCGCGGCTCAGCATCTCCACCTTCTGCACGCGCGGCAGCAGTTGGCCGATGCGGCTCGGGTCGGAGAGCGAGTCGAAGATCTCTGCGGGGGTGGCGGACTCAATATAGCTGCGGCGAGTGACCGTGATCATGGGATATCTCCTATCAGCGGTTAACCCCAGCAGGAGGCGTGAGGTTTGTGCGTGATTGCACAGACTTTATGGTGTGTTTGCCAATGCTTTGCAAAGTCATCATACCACTTCGGTTAAGACATGTCAATAGTTTATATGTAAAACTATTCTCTGTGTCTGAACGCTGAACGCGCGGCCTCACCCGGCGGCGGCGGCCCGCTCCATGCTACACTCTTGTGGATTGCAGATTTTTGATTGCAGATTTTTGATTGTAGATTGCAGATCTTTGGTTGCAGATGAGGCATATCGCCGCGCCAAATCTGCAATCTGCAATCTACAATCTGCAATCACACATAAGGAGCGCCCATAGATGGAAGATCTCTCCCCACCCACTTTGACGAGCATTGATGGCTCGAAGTTGCCGAGCCGGCTGCCGCTCGGCATCGGCGCGATCATCCTGACGGTCGTCCTCGGCGTCGGCATCGCCATCGGGGGCGAGGTTGGCCAGATGGCCATCGCGAGCCTGAACGCCCTGCCCTTCGCCGTGCTGGCGGTGCTGGCCTACCTCGGCGGCCGCCGCTTCAACTGGGCATGGGTGGCCACCGGCCTCTGGATGTCGCTGCTGATCGGCGGGGCGGCCGTGGTCGCCCTCGGCTTCGGCTTCGCCACAGTGGCGAACATCGGCGCGGCACCGGCAAACCCCGCCGGCCCGCCGCAGATCGCCGCCGGCGGCTGGCTGCGCATGGGCCTGATCGCCCTCGGCACGCTCGCGGCCATCCTGGCCAGCGCCGCGCTGCTGCTCCCGCAGGTCCGCCGCCGCGTCGCCCGCGCCATCCCGATCGACCCCGACTCCTTCGTCCACACGGTCGCCCTGGTCTCTATTGTCAGCATCGGCATGCTCTGCACCATCCCGCTGCTCGTGCTCGGCCAGCCGCCCCTGCTGGCCCTGGTGAGCCAGATGAGCGCCGGCGCCGCCGCCCAGGGCCGCGACTCGGCGGGCATGCTGCGCGACCAGGTCTACTCGCTGGTCTGGACGATCCCGGCGGCGCTGCTGGCGGTGGGCTACGGCACGCGCCGCCGGCTCCCCGAGGCGCTCCAGCGCCTCGGCCTGGTGCGGCCGACCTGGCGCCAGGCCCTGGCCGGCGTGGCGATCGCCCTGCTGCTGGTCGGCGCCGTCCAGCTGCTCAGCGTGGGCATCAGCTGGCTCTGGGGTCTGATGGGCTGGCCCATCACCGACGACGCGGCCTTCGGCGAGCTGCTCTCCTTCGCGATCAGCCCGGTCGGCGCGGTGGTGATCGGCATCACTGCGGGGTTGGGCGAGGAGCTGGCCGTGCGCGGGGCGCTCCAGCCGCGCCTGGGCATCCTGGTCTCCAACCTCTTCTTTATGAGCCTGCACGCCCTCCAGTACAACTGGGACGCGCTGCTGGTGGTCTTCATCGTCGGCTTGGTCTGCGGGGTGGTGCGCAAGCGCAGCAACACCAGCACCAGCGCGATCGTCCACGGGGTCTATAACTTCACGCTGATCATGCTCTCGCTGGTGACGGGCAGCTGACCCCCCGGAATCTCTTGTTGTTTTGGCCACCATGGCCAGCGAAGCTGGCCATGGTGGCCAAAACAGCACCAGTTACGCGCCGCGCAGGCGGCTCACCCAGGCGGCCAGCCCCTCGACGAGGGCTTTCACCATATCGCGGGTGGCCTCGTCGGTCAGGTTGCCCTGCTTATCGAACTTCTCCCAGGCCCGGGCGATATACAGCTCGGGCTTGTTCATCACCAGCAGGTTGCTGTGGACGAGCATCTGGCGCAGGTGGAACTGGGCGCGCATGGTGCCGCTCATCCCGCCGGCGCCCATCATCGCCAGCGGCTTGCCGTTCAGCGGCGTGGTGGGAGTGGACCGCGAGGCCCAGTCGAGGACATTCTTCTGCACGCCGGTCACCGAGTAGTTGTACTCGGGCACGGCCAGCAGCAGCGCGTCGGCGTCGGCGATCGCCTGCCTCAGACGGATCACCCCGGCGGGCCGATTGCCCTCGCCGCCGTCCTCATCGCCGTTGTAGAGCGGCACGTCGCCAATGTCGTGGATGAGAATCTCAACGCCCGCCGGGGCCAGCTCGCTCGCCGCCCGCAGCAGGCCGGTGTTATTTGAGGCGGCCCGCAGGCTGCCCGAGATGCCAAGAATCTTCATGGAAAAACCCTTTAGAGAACCAGCGTATGGCGTCGCGAAAAAGGCCAGCACTGCTGGCCTTTTTCGCGACGCCATCATAGAATTATGCCGCTACCTCGGCCTCGGCCGGCACCTGCTTGACAATCTCCAGCTCGATGCTGATCGTGATCTCGTCGCCCACCAGCACGCCGCCCGTCTCCAGGGCCACGTTCCAGGTCAGGCCCCAGTCCACGCGGCTGATCTTGGCCTCGGCGCTGAAGCCGGCGCTGGTCGTGCCCCAGGGTGCCTTCGCCTGGCCGTTGTACTCGGTCGCCAGCACCACCTCGTTGGTCACGCCGCGGATGGTCAGGTCGCCGATGATCTTGCCGTGGGTCTCGTCGACGACCTCGACCTTCTTGCTGACGAAGGAGATGGCCGGGAAGTTCGCCACGTCGAGGAAGTCGGGCGACTTGAGGTGGCCGTCGCGCTTCTCGTCGCGGGTGTCGATGCTGTCGGCCTCGATCGAGACAGTCACCGCGGAGTTGATCGGGTTCTGCTCGTCGAACTCGACGGTGCCGCTGAAGCGGTCGAAGCGGCCGCGCACCTTGGCGAGCATCATGTGGCGGGCCGAGAAGGCAACCTGCGAGTGTGAAGGATCGATAACCCAGCTCATGTTCATAGCTCCTGTATCTGCGATTGTCCGAGAGCGCGTCGCTCGTGTGATCGCAGGGTACAGGCCGCCCGTCAACGGGGCGTGAACACGGGCGTGAACATGGGGGTTGGGGGTTGGGGGGACGCTGGGGCGCGTCGCGACGCGCCCCCAACCCCAGCCTCGCCCTAGCGCCGGACCAGCGGCAGGGCGATCTGCCACGGCCAGCCCGGGCGCAGGTTGACCGCCTGGACCTGGGTGCTGTCCCAGGAGCTGACGCCGGGCGCCATCATCTGGCCACCTACCAGGAAGCGGACTGCTCGCCCCTCCCCGCCGCACCCGGTCGTCGTCGGGCCGGCGCTCTCGACCGCCAGGCTGTAGACGATCTGGCCGCCGACGCTGCGCGTCTGCCCTCGGCCGCAGACAGTCTCCCCGACCAGGGCCAGCACCTGCTGGCCCGCCGCCGGCGTGAGGCCGGCCCCGCCCGTCACCGCGCCGTAGTAGGTGGCCGGCGGCAGCTGTGGCCCGGCCAGCGCCAGCGCCCCCGACGGCGTCGGGGCGCGCATGGTCGTGTCGGCGGTGGCGTAGATCCAGTAGACCCGGCCGTACTCCAGGGCGGCCAGGTCGTTCACGTAGGCCGGCACGCCGCGGGCGTAGAGCTTCCAGGGGTCGGACTGGTCGGCCTCGTCGTAGGCGTAGACCATGCGGTAGGCATCGCCCAGCGAGTCGAGGGCTGCGGGCAGCGCGGTGTCCTGACCCATGTAGGGCGCGCTGTTCCAGCCCGGCCCGCGCAGCGCCACATCCACGCTGACCATCAGCTGGTAGAGCCCCGCGCCACGCAGCGGGGCCGAGACCTCGTTGTGCTGCGGGTCGCGGCGCACGCTCGGCAGCGGCTGCCATGTGGCGCCGTCGTAGACATAGAGCCCGATGCCGCCCTCATGCTCGGCGGGCACGTCCTCGCCCCGGTAGCTGACGCTCAGCGAGGCGCCGGCCAGATCCACGCCAGCGGTGACAGCGAGGCGGTAGGCCCGCCCGAGCGGCCGGGCGTAGGCCGGCGCGGCGGGGGCGCTGTCGGCGGCCTGGAGCAGATAGAGCTGCCCGTCCGCCAGCGGCAGCCCCGGCTCGTAGAGGATGGCCTCGCCGTCGTTCGAGATCACCGGGCTGCGCCCGGCCCACTTCTGGCCCGGGTTCCCGCGCGGCGCGCGCCCGGCCCACTTCTGGCCCGGGTTCCCGCCCAAGATGTAATCGGCCACCGTCTCATAGAGCAGCCTCTGGTCCGTGCCCATAACCCGGATGTCGATCATCCCCTCGAAGGCCGGCTGGCCGGGCGACGAGCTGAGCGCCCCGCGGTAGGCGCCGCCCGCCTGGCGCAGCTCGACAGGCGGCGGGGCCAGATCAAGCGAGGGGAAGAGCCGCGCCGTGACGCCGAGCCCCGCCGGCAGGCCGCGCAGCTCAAGCTGGAGCGTGGTCGAGTTCACCGGCGTGAGCCCGATCTCCGGCTGCCAGTCGATGCCGAGGGTTCTGCTCAGCGGCAGGCTTTGGTCAAGGTCATCGAGCTGATCGCGACAGCCGAAGCGCCGGTTGGTCGGGTCGAAGATGCAGAGCCGGTCGCCTGGTCGCGCGCCACGGGCGATGATCTGGTCGCCCACCGGGCGGCCCAGATCGCTGAGCTGATCGCCCTGGAAGAGGAAGGCCCGCGCGCCCGCGCCGGTCGGCGAGCGCGCCCCGTCGGCGTCTACCGTGAAGAAGATCGGCGCGGGCAGCGTGCGGTCGGCCGCCCCCGGCGCCTCTATCGTCACCTGTGTCACCGCCAGGGGCAGCCGGGCCGGGCCGGGCCGGGCGTTGAAGCTGGCCGGCGCGCTGAGCCGCACCCCGGCGGCCGGGTCATCGTAGAGGCGCAGGATGGTCGCCCAGTCGCTGCGCCCGCTGCTGCGCTGCGAGAGGGTCTGGGCGCAGCCGGCGGCCCAGCCAGCGTCGCTGGGGTGCAGCTCGCTATCGTTGTTGGTGTAGGGGTCGCTCATCGCGCCCGGGCAGGAGCTCACGGTGATCAGCTGGCCGGAGTCATCCAGGCCGAGGTAGTTGTCGTCCAGGAAGAGCGCGTAGTGGCCCAGCTCGTGGGCCAGGGTGCGCGGCCAGTCCTCGCCGAGGTCGGCGCCGGGCTCGCCGTAGCGGTTCCAGGTCGCGCCCATGCGCAGCTGGCCCGCGCGATAGCTGATCGCCGCGTTATCAGGGTCGGTCAGAGTCACGCCCTCGGGCACAATCCCGCCGCGCACCGCGTTGGGGCGCAGGGCGTTCGAGGCGTAGATCCGAATGTGGGCGTCGTCCCAGTGCTCGCGGCCCTGGTAGACCGTGAGATCGCCGAGGGCGGCCTGGCCGTCGGTCCAGTCATAGAGCAGGGCCGAGGCGCGCTCCAGGTTATGCTCAAGCCGCGCCAGGTAGTCCGGGTCGCCGCGGGCGTCCCACTCCAGGGCGACGCTCAGGTTGAACAGGATGAGCTGGTGGCCCGGCGTGACCGTCAGGGTCTGCACGCCGGGCTGCGCGACCTCGGCCAGATCAAGCCCGGCGGCGACGGGCGCGGCGCTGGTCTGGTAGACGGTGTAGGCCAGGGTGGATGAGATCGGGGCCAGGGCGACGAGCTGGTCGCCGATGCCGAGCTGGCCGCGGCCCTGGAGGTAGCCCTGGCCGTCGGTCTGGAGCTCGGGCCGGCCCGCTGCGGCGGGCGGGAAGCGCGCGGCCCCCTCGCTGGCCCCGGCGGGCAGCCGGTAGACCAGCGCGCCGGGGACGCCCTGGCCCTGCGGATCGACCACCCGCACCTGGGTGCCGCGCACGCGGAAGGGGAATGTGGTGGCCGAGGCGAAGGGGCGCTGGAAGAGCGGCACGCCGCTCGGCCCCGTGGTGAGCGACGGGTAGGCGACGAGGCGCACGACGACGTTGTCGGACTGGCCGAACAGCCCCGAGGCGAAGGTGTCCCATGCGAAGGTGTGGGCCGTGCCGGCGGGCGAGGCGTCGAGCGCCGGGGGGCTGGCGGGCACGGCATCGCGCCACTGGCCGCCGCCGTCGAGCGAGTAGAAGGCCCGCACCGCGCGGGCCGGGTCGCCCTCGCGGTCGGCCAGGGTGTAGGGGATGGAGATCACCTGGCTGCTAAGGATCTCCGGCGTCGAGGAGAATCCGGCGTCGTCGGCGGCGCCCGGCCGGCGCGCCGCGATTGTGAGCGGGTCGTTCGGCAGGCGTGCGGCTGTGGTGAGGTGGTTGAGGTAGACCTGGCTACCAACAACCATATCGAGCGCACCATCGCTATTGAGATCTCCCAGCGCCACAGGATCGCCGTTGGCCGGGCCGGCGGTGGGGGTGAAGCTGCCGCGCCCGTCATTCAGGTAGACATGGTTATTGCCGAGGACAATATCAAGCGCGCCGTCGCCGTTCAGATCGCCCAGCGCCACGCTCTGGGCTGCGTTCCCGCCGGGGTTGATCGGGGTGGCGGCCGCGGTGAAGCTGCCGTGCCCGTCGTTCAGGTAGACCCGGCTCGGCCCACCGACGTTGTACGTGCTGTTGAGATAGTTGCCGAGCACAATGTCAGGGGCAGCGTCGGCGTTGAGGTCGCCCACCGCAATGCTTGTGGTGATCCCAGTGTTGGGGATCAGCGAGGCGGCGGGGGTGAAGCTGCCGCGCCCGTTGTTCAGGTACACCTGGCCGCCGAGCACAAGGTCGAGCGAGCCGTCGCCGTTGAAGTCGCCCAGCGCGACCGGGCCGGCGCCGAGCGGGATGGCGCTCGGGCTGAAGCTGGCGTGCCCATTGTTCAGGTAGAGCTGGCTCGGCTCATCCTGATTGCCGAGCACGATGTCCAAATCACCGTCGCCGTCAAGATCGCCTACCGCCACACTCCGGGTCTGGCTGCTGCTAGGGTTGAGTAGCACACTCAGGGTGAAGCTGCCGCGCCCGTCATTCAGGTAGACCTGGCTCGGCTCGCCAATGTAGGTAAAGGGGTCATAGTAGTTGCCGAGGACAAGGTCGAGCGACCCGTCGCCGTTCAGATCGCCCAGCGCGACGCTCTGGGTCGCGCTACCGCTGGGGTTGAGCGCGAGCGTCGGGGCGAATCCGCCGGCCCCGTCATTCAGATACACCTGGCTCGGCTGGCCGTCGTAGCTGCCATCGTTGCCAAGGACAATATCGAGGGCGTGATCGCCGTTCAGGTCGCCCACCGCCACACTTGTGATCACGCTGCCGCTAGGATGAAGCGCGGTTAGGGTCGGGGTCATGCCATCGACGCCGCCGTTTAGGTAGACGAGGTTCGGCTGGCTGTAGTTGCCGAGCACAAGGTCGAGGGCACCATCGCCGTTAAAATCGCCTGCCACAACTGGCCCGCCGCTGTTGAGCGGGCTGGTGGCTAGGCTGAAGCTGCCGAGCCCGTCGTTCAGGTAGATCTGGCTGGGCTCGCTGCTGTTGCCGAGGATAACGTCGAGCGCGCCGTCCCCATTCAGATCGCCTACGGCGATCTCCTGGGTCGAATTACCGCTCGGGTTGATCGGGCTGGCAGCCGCAGCAAAGCTGCCAAGCCCATTATTTAGGTAGACTTGGCTTGGAGAGACACCTCTATTGCCGAGGGTAATATCAAGATCCCCGTCGCCGTTGAGGTCGCCCAGCGCCACGCTCGTGGTTGAGATGCCGCCAGCGTTGAGGGCCACTGGGGTCGGGAAGCTGCCGCCGCCCTGGTTCAGGTAGATCAGTCTGCCGAGGACGATATCAAGCTGTCCATCGCCATCGAGATCGCCCAGAGCGACGCTATAGGTCGTGCTGCTATCGAGCGCGACCGGGGCCGAGAAGCTGCCGCCGCCCTGGTTCAGGTAGATCAGGCTCGGCTCGCCGCTGTTGCCGAGCACAATATCGAGCTTCCCGTCGCTATTGAGATCGCCCAGCACGACGCTCTGGGTCTGGCTGGTGTTCGGGTTGAGCGAGGCGGCTTGGGTGAAGTTCGCGTGGCCATCGTTCAGAAAAACTTGGCTCGGTGCGCGGATGATCGCGTTCGAGCCCCAATAGTTGCCGAGCACAATATCAAGATCCCCGTCGCCGTCGAGATCGCCCACCGCCACGCTCATGGTGTCGGCTCCCGCGTTGAGCGGCGTAGCGGTCGGGGTGAAGCTGCCGCGCCCATCGTTGAGGTAGACCTGGCTGGGCTGGCCGGTATTGCCGACGACAAGGTCGAGGGATCCATCGCCATTGAGGTCGCCCGTCGCCAGCGCATTCGTATGAAAGCTGGCGGCGTTCGGGTCGAGATAGGTTGGCGGTTTAAATGAGATCGCGGGCGTCGCCGCGCGGGCCACCGGCCCGCCGGGCAGGCCCGGCAGCAGCGCCACGGCGATCACGGCGGCGAGCAGCAGGGAGGCAGGGCGAGGGAATCGTCGCATAGGAGCACCTCTCCAGCGAATAGAAACGAATATACGAATACAACTATTCGTATATTCGCAGTAGCGCATAAGTAACGCTGTGACCCGACCGCGCCCGGCCCGTAAACGGGCGGGCTCGGGTTTGCGAAGGCCGCCTGTGCGGCCTCAGACAGGCCGCGCAGGCGGCCTTCGCAGAACCGTAGCCGGGGGCTTCAGCCCCCCGGCGGGCGATGCGCCACAGCGTGACTTCTGCGGTATTGCGCCTAATGCATTGGCATGGTGTACTCACGCGCCAACGTCGGAATGCCACTGCGCGCTTGTCAGAATCACCGCGGCCACATGATACCGATGAACCTCCCGCATAGGGGATGGCCGCCCCCTGTAGGGCCGAAGCATGCGCACCGGATGAATCTGCGTGTCGCCCATGCATGGGTGCGCATGCTTCGGCCCTACGGTGCCCCCGGCGGGGATGGGCCGCCCCGGCGGGCCGACACGGGGCGGAAGGCGGTCAATCCGGTTTCGGTTAACCTCATGCACATGGAGCTGAGCCCCCGGCTAGGTTCTGCGAAGGCCGCCTGCGCAGCCTGTCTGAGGCCGCTGAAGCGGCCTTCGTAGAACCTAGCCCGGCCGTTTACGGCCGGGCGACTCAGGGTGACAGCGTGCCCTTTGCGCTATTGCCATTCACCATTCACCATTCACCATTCAACATTTCCTCTACGATCCAGGGAACTCCGCCATCGCCAGGAGCTTCGAGGTCTGGTGCAGGTGGTGCTGCATGTGGACGACGATGATCCGGAAGGCGTCGAGCAGGCTGTAGGTGACGAAGTCGGCGGCGGGCGAGGTGACGATGATCGCGGCGGTGTCGAGGGCGCGGCAGCGCTCCATCAGGGCCAGCAGCTCGGCGTGCTGGGCGGCGAAGCGGGCCAGGATATCGGCGGGGATGTCGGTCGAGCTGGGCAGGAAGACCTTCGGCGCGGGCACGAAGCCCTTGCCCCCCGGCTCCAGGGTGCGGATGAGGAATCCGCCGAACAGGCCGGGCAGCAGCGGCAGCCGCTCCCAGAAGCTGCTGGCCTTGGTGCCGGCGAGGATCTGGTCGATCGGCGCGAAGTAGCCGGAGTTGGCGACGATCACGTGCTCGACGCAGTAGGCGATGCTCCACTCCTGCTCGCTCGGTCGCCAGTTGAGCTGGGCGGCGCTCAGGCCGGCGAAGCGGCGCGCGAACTCGGCGCCGAGGGATGTGGCCTCGGCGATCAGGGCGGGCAGGTCGGCGGTCTGGATATCGGTGGGCATAGAGTCCTCACTTCTTCTTGCGCGGCTTCGGCTTCGTCCGCTCGGCCACGGCGACGGCCTTCTCGACCCACAGGCGCAGCTCGGGGCGATCCTCGATCACCTCCTCGGGCACCTGGAAGTAGCTCATCGGCCGCGCGTCCGCGCCGCCGGGGGCGAACGGCCCCATCCCGGCGGCCTCGTAGTCGGCGCGGTTGCTCGCGTCCACCTTCAGGTAGAGCGCATCGTCGGCGATCACGGCGAAGAAGTGCTCGCCGGCGTACAGCCCCAGCTCGCCGAACATGGGCCTGACCCGCAGGGGCACCAGGGGCGTGAGCTGGCCGACAACGTACGCGCGGTACTCCGGGCTGACTGACATAGGTGCTTCCCCTTCTGGTCAAGGCCGAAGCGTTCGCCCGATGACGATCTCCGCGAGCGGAGATCGCCATCGGGCGAATGCTTCGGCCCTACGTCGCGTCGATCACCGTCGCCCCCAGCACGCGCACGAGGTCGGGGACGGCCACGCCGACCATCACCCCGCGCTGGCCGGCGTTCACATAGATCCGCCCGAAGGCCTCGGCGGAGCGATCAAGGTAGCTCGGCCAGCGCCTGGCGGCCAGGGCCAGCGCGCCGATGCCGCCGACCTTCAGCCCGCTTAGCCGCTCCGTCTCGGCGCGCGGCATCAGCTCCAGGCGCTTCTGGCCGACGGCGGCGGCGGCCCGCTTCAGGTCGAGCTGGCGGTCGGCGGCGAGCATGATCAGCAGCGGGCGGCTCTGGCTGGCCCCGAAGACCACCAGGGTCTTGAAGACCTGGGCCGGCTCCAGGCCGATCTGGCGGGCCACGTCGGAGGCGTCCGGCGGGCGCTCCGGGTCGTACTCGTAGGTCAGCACGTCGTAGGGCGCCCTGTGGCTCTCCAGCAGGCGCATCGAGTTAAGCTTTGGCGGCATAGAATCCTCATATATCTGGCTGAAATCGCCAGCGAAGCTGGCGATTTCAGCCAGATATATACTCTTCTCCTATCGGGTATCATACTGGCGAACCGAAGAAGGTCAAGGAGGATCCCTATGCACGGCGGCGATCTGGTGGCGGAGGTGCTGAGGGCGCAGGGCGTACCCTTCCTGTTCACGCTCTGCGGCGGGCACATCTCGCCCATCCTGGTGGGCTGTAAGGCCCGCGGCATCCGAGTGATCGACACGCGCCACGAGGCCACGGCGGTCTTCGCGGCTGACGCGGTCTCCCGGCTCTCGGGGCGGCCCGGCGTGGCCGCCGTGACCGCCGGCCCCGGCCTGAGCAACACGGTCACCGCCGTGAAGAACGCCCAGATCGCCCAGTCGCCGCTCATCCTGCTGGGCGGGGCGACGGCCACCCTGCTGAAGGGGCGCGGCTCGCTGCAGGACATCGACCAGATGGCGCTGCTGCGCCCGCACGTGAAGTGGGCGGCCACGGCGCGGCGGGTGGCCGAGATCGTGCCGCTGCTGGAGCGGGCCTTCGCCGTGGCCCAGGAGGGCGTGCCCGGCCCGGCCTTCCTGGAGCTGCCGCTAGACCTGCTCTACGACGAGCCGACGGTGCGCCGGCTCTACGGGGCGGCCGGGGGCGGCGGGGGGCTGGCCGGGCGGGCGCTGCGGCTGTATATGGGCGCGCACCTGGCCCGGCTGTTCGGCGGGGCCGACCGGGCCGCCGCCGGGCCGCTGATCGCGGCCCAGCCGCCCGTCCCGCCCGACGAGCCGCTGGGCCGGGCCGCCGCCGCCCTGGAGCGCGCCGAGCGCCCGCTGCTGCTGGTGGGCGCCCAGGCCCTGCTCGACACCGCCAATGTCGGCCTGCTCGCCGCCGCCGTGGAGCGGCTCGGCCTGCCGGTCTACCTCTCAAGCGGGGCGCGCGGCCTGCTCGGCAAAGATCACCCGCTCCAGATGCGCCACCAGCGCCGCGCCGCGCTCAAGGATGCCGACCTGGTGATCCTCGCCGGCGTGCCCTGCGACTTCCGGCTCGACTACGGCCGCCACATCCGCCGGCGGGCCACCTACGTCGCCGCCAACCGCAGCCGCGCCGACATCGCCCTCAACCGCCGGCCCGACATCGCCGCCCTGGGCGACCCCGGCCTCTTCCTGCGCCGCCTGGCCATGCTGGCCCCGCCGGCGGCGCGCTGGGCCTTCTGGCGCGAGGCCCTGATCGACCGCGACGACGCCCGCAACGCCGCGATCTCCCGCCAGGCCGCCGCCCCCAGCGCGTACCTCAACCCCGTCCAGCTCTGCCGCGAGATCGAGGCGGCCCTGCCCGACGACTCGATCCTGGTGGGCGACGGCGGCGACTTCGTGGCCACCGCCTCCTACGTGATCCGCCCGCGCGGCCCCCTGCGCTGGCTCGACCCCGGCCCCTACGGGACGCTCGGCGTGGGCGCGGGCTTCGCCCTGGGGGCCAAGCTCTGCCGCCCCGAGGCCGAGGTCTGGGCGCTCTTCGGCGACGGCGCCTTCGGCTACGGCGTCGCCGAGCTGGACACCTTCGTCCGCCACGGCATCGCGGTGATCGCCGTGGTCGGCAACGACGCCGGCTGGACCCAGATCGCCCGCGAGCAGGGCGAGATGCTGGGCGACCTGGTGGGCACCGAGCTGGCCGCCACCGACTACCACCGGGTCGCCGAGGGCTTCGGCGCGGCCGGCCTGGCCCTGGACGACCCCGAGCTGACCGAGGAGACGCTGGCGCAGGCCCGCTCCCTGGCCCGCGCCGGCCGCCCGGTGCTGATCAACGCCCGCCTGGGCAAGACCGACTTTCGCAAGGGGTCGATCTCTGTATAGAGAGAGCGTTGGAGAGTGTGTGAAACACACTCTCCAACGCTCTCTCTATACGCGCTCCAGGGCCTGGCGCAGGTCGGCGATAATATCCTCGGGGTGCTCCACGCCCACCGAGACGCGCACCATGGCCGGGGTGATCCCCAGCTCCATGCGCTCCTCGGGGTCCACGTCGGCGTGGGTCATGCTGGCCGGGTGCTCGGCCAGCGACTCGGTGCTGCCCAGGCTGACGGCCAGCTTGATCAGGTGCAGGGCGTTGAGCAGCCGGAAGGCCTCGGCCTCGCCGCCCACCACCTCGAAGGAGATCATCGCGCCGGGGCCGCTGCACTGGCGGCGGTAGATCGCGTGCTGCGGGTCGTCCTCGCGCAGGTGGCCAAGGTAGTGGACGCGCGCCACCTTCGGGTGGTCGGCCAGGAAGTCGGCCACGTAGCGGGCGTTCTTCATCTGGCAGGTCATGCGCAGCTTGAGCGTCTCCAGGCTGCGCATCAGCAGGAAGGCCGTGTTGGGCGCGGCCATGGTGCCGAGGATGGTGCGGAAGCCCTTGACCTGGCCGATCAGCTCGGATGCGCCGAGGCAGACCCCGGCGATCACATCGCTGTGGCCGCCGATGTACTTGGTGGCCGAGTAGAGCACCAGGTCGGCGCCGTGCCTGAGCGGCTGCTGCCAGAGCGGCCCGAGGAAGGTGTTATCGATCGCGAGGACGACCCGCCGCTCGGCGCTGTGGGCGCGGGCCAGGCGGGCGCAGGCCTCGATGTCCACCAGGGCGTTGGTGGGGTTCCCGGGCGTCTCCACAAAGATCATCCCGAGACGCCCGACGGCCTCGGCGCGGCCCAGGATCGCCGCGATCTCGTCCTCGCCCGCGCCGGCTGGGAAGCCGATGGCGCGCACGCCGAACATGGGCAGGATGTGCTTGAGCAGGTAGTCCGTCCCGCCGTAGACCGGCTCGCTGTGCAGCACCACATCGCCGGGGCGCAGGAAGGTGAGCATCGTCGTGCTAATGGCGGCCATGCCGCTGGCGAAGACCGCCGAGGCCTCCGCCTCGTCCCAGAGGGTCAGCCGGTCCTCAAGGATCTCCAGGTCGGGGTTGTTCAGCCGGCTGTAGATCAGGCCCATCTCCTCGTTCGGCCCCTGCTTGCGCAGCCCGTAGGCCAGCTCGAAGAAGGCCTTGCCCTCCTCGGCCCGCTCGAACACAAAGGTGGACGTCTGAAAGATCGGGCACTTGACGGCGCCCTGCGAGAGCTCCGGGCGATAGCCGTAGCCCATCATCAGGCTCTCGGGGTGGAGCGGCTGGCCATCTAGGTATCCATCGGGCTTTCGCTTTGACATAAGGCTTCCTCCTCGAAGACTTCCGGGGGCAGCGTCGCCCCGCGTGTGCGCTCATGGTGCCACGAGATCGTGAGGACAGCAAAGGGGAGTTTGGGCGTCTTGCTAGGGGTGGGGGGAGATCAGCACACCTGAGCGAGGAGGCGTGAGCGCGAAACGCTCACGCCTCCTCGCTCAGGCTCCCATAGAGCGTCTGCATCGCATCGTTCAGCGCGGCGATCTGCTGCGGGCTGAGGGAGCTCATCCGCTCCTCGACATAGGCCCGGTGGCGCGGGCGGAGCGTATCGATCAGCGCCTTGCCCTCGGGCGTGAGCTGCACCAGCGTCACCCGCCGGTCGCTGCTGTCGGGGGCGCGGCGCACCAGCCCGCGCGCCTCCAGCCGATCCACCATCCGCGTCAGGTTGCTGTTATCGGACAGCATCTCGTGGCAGATGCTGCTGAGGGGCACGCCCTCCTCGCTGGCGTGGAACAGGATGGCGTACTGAGGGGTCGACAGGTCGTAGGGCCGGAACTCCTCGCGGTTGAGCTCCTGGAAGCGCCGGTGGAGCTTGAGGAACAGCCGGTAGGCCTCGATCTGGGGCGAGTCGCTGCTGCTGATCTCTGGCATCGTACTCCCTCGGTACATGGTTATTCTGATCGTAGGGTACACTGCGCTATTGGACTTGTCAACCATTCTGCGGCCATAGCGAAGGCCGGCAGCCCGGCTGCCGGCCCTCGCCATGGCCATGCAAGAGCGCCATCGGCGCCCGCCCTACATATAGTAGGCGAAGACCCAGACCATCAGAAGGAATGCGATCCCCCCTGTCACGGTGATCAGCAGCATAATGCGACGAGCCTCGTCGGTGATCTCAGGCATAGCTGGCTCCTCAATACAAGTAGGGCGTCTGTCCGTACGCCTATTGTACCGCCAATCGCCGCATCTGTGAACTGCGGCACAGCCCGCCGGCCACGATACGGTATACTGCGCACAGCATATCTCACCAGCCGTGACAGGAGGCCCGATGATCACCGCATACCTTCTCTTCGTGGTGGCGGCGCTGCTGCTGATCCTGCTGGTGGCGCTGATCTGGCGGTTCTGGCAGAACTTCGCCGAGGTCTCCCCGGAGGAGGAGGAGCTCGACCGCAGCATCGCCTCGCTGAACGACGAGCAGGCCAACCGGTCGAGCGACGCCCAGATCGCCCGGCAGATGGACACCGAGACCGGCTGGCAGATCATGGTGCGGCGGGGCCAGCGCGATTCGCGCCGCGCGCGCCGTCCCCGCCGCTAACCTCCAACCCCCAACCCCCAATCTCACCCGTGCGCCGGCGCCGTATTCCCGGCCTCGATCGCCGCCCGGCGGATGTCGACGCGGGTGAGGATGGCCAGCCCCAGGATGAAGAAGACCATCAGCGAGACGATCGCGATGCGGTAGCTGCCGGTGAACTGGAGGGCCAGGCCGAAGAGCAGCGGTGCCAGCCAGCTGGTGCCGCGCTCGCTCACCTCGTAGAGGCTGAAGTACTCGGCCTCCTGGCCCGCCGGGATCATCAGCGAGAAGACCGAGCGGCTGAGCGCCTGGCTGCCGCCCAGCACCACGGCGATCACCGCGCCGAGCACGAAGAAGAGCGGCACGCTGTTCGCCGGCATAACGTAGCTGAACACTACCGCGCCCACCCAGATCACCAGGCTGATCATGATCGCCCGCTTGCTGCCCACGCGCTTGGCCAGCCAGCCGAAGAACAGCGCGCCCCCGAAGGCCACGAACTGCACCATCAGGATGGTGAGGATTAGGTAGGACTGCGGGATGCCCAGCTCCTCGGCGCCGAACACCGAGGCCAGGGCGATCACCGCCTGGATGCCGTCGTTGTAGAGCAGGTAGGCCGCCAGGAAGGTGATCGTCTGCGGGTAGTGGCGCATCTGGCTGAAGGTGTGGCCGAGCTGCGTGAAGCCCACTGTCAGGTAGCGCTCGCCGGGCGGCAGCGCCTTGGCCGGCGCTCGCACCCGCAGGGTCAGCATCGGGATGATCGTGAAGATCGCCCACCAGAGCCCCGCCGAGGCCATGCAGATCCGCACCGCCACGTCGGTGGGCACCCCCAGCGCCTCGCGCCCGTTGAAGAGGATCAGGTTCAGCACCAGCAGCAGCCCGCCCCCCAGGTAGCCCAGCGCCCAGCCCTGCGACGAGACCGCGTCGCGCCGATCAGGGCTGGCGATATCGGGCAGGTAGGCGTTGTAGAAGACGATCGAGGCCCCGAAGGCCAGGTTGGCCACGAGGAACAGCCCGCCGCCCAGCAGGTAGTTGTCGCCCTCTAGGAAGAACAGGCCCATGGTGGCGAAGGCCCCGATATAGGCGAAGACGCCCATCAGCTGCTTCTTGACCTGGGTGTAGTCGGCGATCGCGCCCAGGATGGGCAGGAAGAGCACCTGGAGCAGCACCGAGAGCGACACCGCGTAGGGGAAGAACGAGCCCGACGCCACCGGTATGCCCAGCGGGTAGACCCGCCCGCTGGCGTCGGCGGCGGCCTCGGCCACTGAGGCCAGGTACGGCCCCAGGAAGACCGTCACCACCGTGGTGGAGAAGGCGGAGTTCGCCCAGTCGTAGAAGTACCAGCCGATCTGCTCGCGGCGGTCGTCGATCATCGGCGTGGCAGGGGCGGGGGGTGACGAAGGCATCGGGCTCCCTCTCTCTAGACAGGGCACAGTTATACCATTTCAGATTGCAGATTTTGGATTGCAGATTGCCGCGCATGGCGTTCCAACGCGCTCTGGCGGCGGCGCGTATGCGGCTTGCTCAATTCCGGTTGGTATTACAGTGCTTGGCATTATGGCGTGGTGAGCAGCATCATTGTCAGGGCGATAAACATATGGGTCACGGCGCTGGCGGTGACCTTGCCGGTGCGCAGGTAGACCCAGCCGGCGGCGAGGCTGATCAGGAGATCGGCGACGAGGCGATAGGTGCCGCCGCCCCTGGCGAGGCCGAGCGGCGCCGTGAGGGCGGCCACCGCGCCCAGCGCGACCCAGCCGGCAGCGGCGCCCATCCGGCCACGCAGGGCCTGCGCGACCCCATTCTGGAGTCCGCCCCGCAGCAGCAGCTCGGCGGGCAGGGCCGTGAAGAAGTAGGCGCCCA
>NZ_JAIEWN010000023.1:77535-89386 GCF_019599295.1 Oscillochloris sp. ZM17-4
TCGACGGCGGCGACCACATCATCGTCCTGGCGCGGGTGGAGGCGCTGTGGGCGGCCGAGACGGCGGGCGACCCGCTGCTCTACTTCGCAGGCCAGTACCGCAGGATCGCGCCGTAGCGCCCTGGGCCGGGGATCATCAGAGGTCGAGGACGAGGCTGACCGGGCAGTGGTCGGAGCCCTCCACCTCGGGGTGAGTGTCGGCCGCGAGGATGCGGCCGGCGAGGTCGGGCGAGGTGAGGATGTAGTCGAGCCGCCAGCCGACGTTGCGGGCGCGGGCGTCGACGCGCATCGTCCACCAGCTGTACTTGCGCGTGTCGGGGTGGTGGTGGCGGAAGCTATCGACCAGCCCGGCGGCGAAGAACTCGCCGAGGGCCGCCCGCTCGACGGGCATAAAGCCCGAGGTGCCCACGTTCTCGCGCGGGCGGGCCAGGTCGATCTCGGCGAAGGCCGTGTTCACATCGCCCACCACCACCAGGCTGCGCCCCATGTCCAGCTGCGGGCGGATCAGATCCAGGAAGCGCCGGTAGAAGTCGAGCTTATAGGCCACCCGCGCCGGCCCCTGGTTGCCGCTCGGGAAGTAGACATTGTAGAAGATGAAGGCGGGGAAGACGCAGGCAAGCACGCGCCCCTCGACATCGAAGCGCGGGTCGCCGAGGCCAGTTCGCACCTCCAGCGGCTCCTCGCGCGCGAAGGTGGCCACCCCGCTGTAGCCGGCCTTCTGCGCGGCGCACCAGCTGGCGTAGTAGCCCGGCGGGTCGCGCAGGTCGAAGGCCAGCTGCTCGGGCGCGGCCTTCGTCTCCTGCACGGCGACGATGTCGGCCCCGCTCGCCCCCAGCCACTCCAGGAAGCCCTTGCGCGCGGCAGCGCGGATGCCGTTGACGTTCCACGAGATGATCTTGAGCGGGGCCATAGGGTCTCCTTGATATTGTAGGGCCGAAGCATTCGCCCCCTGATGATCACCGCGCCGCCACGCATATGCGTGGCGAATGCTTCGGCCCTACGTTACGCGCGGCCCGCCGCCGCCACCCGCGCCCGCCGCCGACCGCCGATCAGCCCCTCCAGCGTGTAGATCGCCAGGGCCAGCCAGACCAGGCCGAAGCCGATCAGCCGCTGGGGCGTGACCGTCTCGCCGAACACGGTGACGCCGAGGGCGAACTGGATGGTGGGCGCGATGTACTGGAGGATGCCGAGCGAGATCATCGTGATCTGGCGCGCGCCGGAGGCGAAGAGCAGCAGCGGCACAGCGGTGATGATGCCGGAGGAGGCCAGCAGGAGCGTAGTGGGCAGCCCGGCGCGCACGAAGGCCCCGCCGCCCGACGACTCGATCACCGCCAGGTAGATCAGCGCCGGCAGGGCCACGATCAGCGTCTCCAGGGTCAGCCCCTCAAGCGAGCCGACCGGCGCCGTCTTGCGCAGCAGGCCATAGCAGCCGAAGCTGAGCGCCAGGGCGATCGCGATCCACGGCGGCGAGCCGTAGAGCACGGTGAGGTAGAGCACCCCGGCCAGGGCGACGCCGAGGGCGACGATCTGGCCGGGGCGCAGCCGCTCGCGCAGGAAGATCATGCCGAGCACCACGTTCACCAGCGGGTTGATGAAGTAGCCCAGGCTTGTCTCCACCACAAACCCGGCGTTGACCGCCCAGATGTAGATGAACCAGTTGGCGGTGAGCAGCAGCGACGAGAGCGTAAAGAGCAGCAGGGTGCGCCGGGTGCGCAGGTTCGCCCCGAGGGCCGGCAGGCGGCCCGTGACGAGGCTAAACAGCAGGGTGACGCCGAGCGCCCAGACGATGCGGTGGGCCAGGATCTCGATGGCGGGCACGCCGCTGAGGGCGTGCCAAAAGAGCGGGAGCAGGCCCCAGCACACGTAGGCGCCCGCGGCGTACATGGTTCCCTTGCGCAGCATAGCAGTAGTCCCGTGATGTGGCCGAATAGAAGCACGAGCCTGCGTATTCTAGCATAGCGCGTTGGGCGGGCCGCGACCCTCGGATCCCCAGAGCGACCGAGGGTGTGACGGAACGTCGTGCATGCGGGCGGGCGGCTGAAGCCGCGCCGGGAGGGCCACCGACGCTCCCAGGTGTACCCAGCGCTTATTCGCGCTACCAGATTTTTTTGTTAGGTTTGGGCGGCTTCGCCGCCCAAACCTAACAAAAAACCAGGTCTGGAGCAGCACACAGCGGAGGCTCAGCCGTCGAGGGCCAGCCCGGCCAGGGGTCGGCCCAGCCGCTCGGCGAGCACCGCCACGATCAGGCTGTGGTCCTCGCGCTGGGGCAGCCCCGAGACGGTGATAGCGCCGATGCAGCCGACCCCGGCGACCCGCAGCGGGAAGCTGCCCCCGTGGGTCGCGTAGTCGCGCAGGCTGAGGCCCTGCTTGTCCTCCAGGCTCGTCCCCTCGCGGGCCAGGCCGAGGCCGACGGCGTAGGAGCTCTGCCCAAGCAGCTCGACCACATTGCGCTTGCGCCTGGCCCAATCGGCGTTTGCCGGGGTGGTGCCGGGCATCGCGGAGAGGAAGAGGGTCTGCCCGGCCATGCGGATCTCGACCGTGACGGCGACGCCCCGGGACTCGGCGGCGGCCCGCAGGCGGCAGCCAAGATCCCACGCATCGGCGGCGTCGAACCGGTCGAACTGGAGGTCGCGCTCCTGCGCGGCGATGCGCTCAAGGTCGGTGTCGATATTCATGAGGGTGCGTCCTGATGGGTGCAGCGTGCTGCGCCCCTATAATGAGGCAACCGGCGACCAGAATCGCGCTATTCCCTATTGTCTCCTACACAGGGCAGTGTACAATAGGTTTCCGAAGTTACGATCGGGCCGGTGCTGTCCGAGCATACCCCAAGGAGCGCCCCATGTCCGAGTCATCATCGCCACACGCGCAGCTCCACGCCGCCATCCTCGACCTGTTCTACGACACGGTGAGCCGCTACCCGCCGCGCCACGCCCCCGGCCGCGAGCCCGCCGGCGACCCGCCCCACCGCCTGGGCGACTACCTCGTCTACCAGGGCTATCTCTCCGCGCGCGAGCTCGACTCGGCCATCCAGGATGCGCAGGGCGCCAACGGGGCCAAGCCGGTGCCCCTCGGCTTCGCCCTCGTCCGCCGCTACAACGTCCCCGCGCCGGTGCTCGCCATCACCCTGCTGATGCAGACCCTCGACCGCCTTGAGCAGACGCCAAACCTGCCACCGCAGTTCCTCGGCGAGCAGCTGCTCCGCGAGGCCTCCATCAGCCCAGAGCAGCTGGCCGTGGTGCTTGAGGAGCAGGCCTCCAACTACGGGCACGGCGGCTGGAGCCGGATCGGCGACCTGATCGCGAACCACGGCTGGCTCGACGCCGAGGCGCTCACGCAGGCGGTGCAGTCGATGCGGCAGGGCTAGCGCAGATCACTAGTGCGCTTTCAGCGCAGGGGTTAGGAGTTGGGAGTCGGGGGGTGGGCGCTGCAACGCGCGAGCGCCCTGCTTCGTGCCCAACAAGGTCGCTTGAAACTGCACTAGGCGCAGAGTCACCCGGCCGTTTACGGCCGGGGGCTTCAGCCTCCGGCGAGTGATGCCGGCCCGCTGTGCTACAATACCGGCGATCGCGTAGCGCGGCTGTGGCGTCTGCTCGCCGGCAAACGCCCCGGCCCGGCGGCGCGCAGTCCGCAACCACCAATCTGCAATGGCCATCAGGGAGCCCTCATGTCTGCGTACCTTGTCACGATCGGGCTAGAGATCCACGCCCACATTAAGACCGCCTCGAAGATGTTCGACGGCTGCCCGGCCGACTACGCGGGCTCACCGCCGAACAGCTACGTCTCGGCGGTGAGCCTGGGCCTGCCGGGGACGCTGCCGGTGCTGAACGAGCGCGCCGTCGAGCTGGCCGCGTGCGCGGGGATGGCGCTGAACTGCCACGTCAACCCGCGCTCCGTGTTCAGCCGCAAGTCCTACCCCTACCCCGACCTGCCGAAGGGCTTCCAGATCACACAGTACGACGAGCCGCTGTGCAGCGACGGCTGGCTGGATGTGCGCACGGCGGCGGGCGAGACGCGCCGGGTGGGCATCGAGCGGCTGCACATCGAGGAGGACACCGGGCGGCTGCTACACGCGGCCGACGACGCCTCGCTGATCGACTACAACCGCAGCGGCACCCCGCTGATGGAGATCGTCAGCCGGCCCGACATCGCCACGCCCGAGGAGGCCCGGCTCACCTTCGAGAAGATCCGCCAGGTGCTGGTCTGGATCGGGGCGAGCAGCGGCAACCTGGACGAGGGCGCGCTGCGCTGCGACGCGAACGTGAGCGTGCGGCCGGAGGGGCAGCGCGAGTACGGGGCCAAGGTCGAGATCAAGAACATCAACTCGTTCCGCTTCGTGGAGCGGGCGCTGGCCTACGAGATCCAGCGCCAGACGGCGATCCTCACGGGGGGCGGCGCGGTGGTGCAGGAGACGCGGGGCTGGCGCGAGGACCTCGGGCGCACGGAGGGGCAGCGCACCAAGGAGTTCGCCCACGACTACCGCTACTTCCCGGAGCCGGACATCCCGCCGCTGGAGCTGGGCGAGGCCTGGGTCGCCGCGCGGCGGGCCGAGCTGCCCGAGCTGCCGGACGCGCGGCGGGCGCGCTTCGAGGCCACCTACGGCCTGAGCCTGCAGGACTCCGACCTGCTGACGCTGGAGCGGCCGGTGTCTGACTACTTCGAGGAGGCGGTCGTGGCGGCGGCGGCGACGGGCGGCAGCGCCAAAGAGGTGGCCAACTGGGTGCTGAACGAGGGCTTCCGCCTGCTGAAGGATCGCGGCGAGCCGACGGCAGCCCTGGGAGCGCGCATGCCGGTGGCCCACATGGCCGGGCTGATCGGGCTGGTGGCGCGGGGCGAGATCAACCGGGGCGTGGCCAAGCAGGTCTTCGAGGAGAGCTTCGACAGCGGGGCCGACCCGGCGCGGCTGGTGGCGGAGCGCGGCCTGACCCAGATCAGCGACAGCGACGCCCTGCTGGTGGCGGTGCGCGCGGCCCTGGCCGACGAGAAGGCGGCCAAGGCGATCGCCGAGTACCGGGGCGGCAAGGCCAGCGCCATCCAGTTCATCGTGGGCATGGTGATGCGGGCGACGAAGGGCCAGGCGAACGCCCAGGTGGTGCGCAGCCTGCTTGAGGAAGAGCTGGCGAAGTGACACGCACAGACGACACCCCGCCCGGCCCGCTGGAGCTGATGGAGTCGGCGCGGGCGAAGTACACATTGGCGCTGGGGCGGATGCGCCACGGCCCGCCCGAGCTGGCCCTGCTGAGCCTGCACGGCAGCATCGAGGACGCCCTGCGCGGCCACGCCATGCGCCAGCGGATCCCGGCGGCGGCCGAGCCATTCCCGCAGCTGGTCGAGGCCCTGACGGCGGACATGCGCGCGCCCCTGGCCGAGGCCGAGGCCGAGGGCATCCGGCGCATGCACCGGCTGCGGGCGCGGGTGGCCCACGGCGAGCAGATCGCCGTCGCGGCGGGGACGATCGACGCCTACCGCCGGCTGGCGGCCCGGCTGCTGCCGCGCTACGGCGTGCTAGTGGTCGGCCCCGAGGAGGATGCGGGGCCGGACGAGCTGAGCGAGGCCGACGTCGCGCCCATCCCACCCCGGCGCCAACGCGTGGACGTCGCGCCCATCCCGCCCCGGCACGAGCCGAGCGGTGGCCGCACCACGGCGCGCATCCCGCGGGCGCCGCACGAGCGAAGCGCCTACCCGGACGACGAGCTCGCCCGCTATGCTACGCGCCCGCGCAGGGGCGGGGCGGAGCCAGCGCAGGGGCGCGACCGCAGGCGCACCGACGCGCTAGCCGCCCGCTGGCAGCGCGCGCAGTCCTGGGTGCTGCCGCTGCTGATCATCGCCAGCATCTTCCTGATCGGCGCGGCGATCTTGATCAGCATGCAGCAGATCCGCGCCGCCCGGGCGCTCCCGACGCCGGTGCCGAGCGCCCTCGCCCCAGCGATCGCCACGCCGCCGCCGCAGGCCAGCGCCGACGCCGTAGAGAGCGTGAACGGCGTGGCGCCGGCGGCCACGGCGCCGACGGCCACGGCCGCTGCCACGCCCACCCCCGCTGCGGTGCCAGGGGCGCTCGCAGTCGGGCGGGGAGCTCGGGTGATCGCCAGCATCCAGGGGCTCAACCTGCGCGAGCGCCCCGGCATCGACCCTACAATCCCCATCCTCCTGGGACTCCAACCGGGCACCGACGCCCTTGTGGTGGGCGGCCCAGTGGAGGCAGACGGGATGACGTGGTGGAAGGTGCAGAGCGCGAACATTGAGGGATGGTGCGCCGGGGAGTACCTGGAGCCCAGGTAGCGCCAACCACCTCCCGGCGTGTATAATAGGCCGCATAGCGCCGGAGTGGCGGAACGGCAGACGCTGCGGTCTTAAAAACCGCTGGGGGCAACCCCGTACGGGTTCGAGTCCCGTCTTCGGCACCAGCATCACAAAGCCCTAAAACGCCTCCGGGTCGGTCGCCAAGATCGGCCCGGAGGCGTTTCATGTAGCCAAACATGTAGCCAAAGGAGCAACGTCCGTGGGCGTCTGCGGCTGTGTGTAGCCATGTACCGCGCGGCGGGGGATGAGGCACGCGGAAATCTTTGACAGAACCAAGCGCGCTCACGCCGAAGTTTGCCCTACGATTTATGCAGCACATCCGAGCGCTTCTCCACGATACTCCAACCATCGACTCACAGCGAACCCACCAGGAGGTTGGAGATGAACGAGAACCGCAACCCCCGCGACTTCCGGGCCGCGATCATCCTCTGCGCCTTTACCCTGTTCGCCTTCGTGATCCTCATCCAACTGCTGGCGCCCGGCGCCGTCCCGCTGCTGCCGACGCTGCCCGCGCTGCTCGAGCTCCTGCGCATCTCGCTCAAGGCACCCGTAGGAAGCTAGCAACGCTACGGAGAGGCGGGGCGTCACGCCGCTGGCGCCTCGCCCATCTCTTCGATCCGGCGCAACTCCCCGCGGGCCTCAGCGAGCTCGCGGCGCATGCCGAGGCGCTCGAAGAGGTCGATGGCCTTGATTAGGTTCTCGTAAGCAGCAAAGCGATGCCCACGCTTTAGCTCTAATTGCGCAGCAGTATGGTGCATCACCGCAATATACACTCTGTCCTGAAAACGAGCAATACTTTCACTGCAAGCTTTAATGGTGTCTGCAGCACGATTAAGATCGCCAAGTTCCAGATCTATCGCTGCAAGCTTGAGCAAACAAAAAGTGACTGAACGTTGTGAACCCAGCCGCTGAGCTTCCAACAAGACTGACTGAAGTATTTGTTTAGCCGCTTCTAGTGTATCCTCTCCATAATCGCTGGAGCGACGTGTGACAGGCCAGCGAAGGTCTGGTAGACTCCTCAGTATGCAGCTTCCCGACGTCAACCTTGATACCATCTCCGACCCTGCAACACGCGAGGTCATTCAGCAGCTGCTCAACATCATCGAGGCGCTGGTTACGGAAAACGCCGCCCTGCGTCTGGACGTTCAGCAACTCCGCGATGAGAACGCCCGGCTGAAGGGTGGCTCAGGGAAACCGGACATCAAGCCGTCGGTGAAGCCGTCGCCTGCCGACCACTCCTCAGAAGCCGAGCGCCAGACCCGTACCCCCCGCGGCAAGCCTAAGAAAAACGAAACCCTCGTCGTGACCCGCGCGCAACGCTGCGTGGTTGACCCCGCGCGCTTGCCTGAGGGCGCGCGTTTCAACGGTACGCGTGAGACCATCGCGCAAAACCTCATCATCCAGGTCGAGGTCATCCGCTTCCTGCGTGAGGAGTGGTTTGTTCCCTCAACCAATACGACCATCCTGGCACCACTGCCACCTGGCTACCACGGCGGCTTTTCTCCCACCATCCAGACCCTTATCCCGGCCCTGGGCCACGACACCACCAATGTGAGCCAGCCGGCCTTGCTGAACTTCTTGCGCACGGTGGGTGTTTCGATTGGCACGGGAACCGTCGCACGACGGCTCGGGGACTCAACCGGTCGCTGGGCCGAAGAAGCCGAGGCGATCCATCAGGCCGGGCTTGCCAGTGGGTCGTAGGTGGCCACCGACCAGACGTCGACCCGGGTGGACGGCCAGAATGAGGTCTGCCATGTGGTCGGCAATACGCTGTTCACCAGCTACCACACCCGGCCCGGGGGCACACGCCAGGATGTGCTGGCCGTGTTGTGGGGGCAGGAACTGCGCTTCCGCCTGAACGACGAGGCCGTGGGCTGGCTCGAAGCACCGAGTCTGCCGGCGTCGCTGCGCAACCGTCTCCTGCTGGCCTTGCCGTGGGAGCGCGACCTGACGGCGGCGGAACTCCAGGAGCACCTGGCGGCGGGCGGGGTCATGTTCGGTCGTCAGCAGCAGCAGCAGGTCAGCGACGCGTTGGCGGTGGCGGCCTACCACGCGCAGACGGGCGTGCCGATCGTGGAATGGTTGCTGAGCGACGATGCGACGGTGTATGACCACCTGAGCGAGGGGCATGGGCTGTGCTGGGTGCACGACTGGCGGCATTACGCCAAGCTGCGGCCCGTTGTCGCCTGCCATCTGCAGGCACTCCAGGACTATCGCAGCGACTATTGGGCGCTGTACCGGGCGCTGCTGACGTATCGAGAAGCGCCCAGTGACGCGGAGCGGGCACGCTTGAGGAGGGCATTTGATACACTCTCTGAGCGCACGACCGGCTACGACGCGCTGGATGCGCGTATCCGCAAGGCCGCTGACAAGCGTGCGCAGTTGTTGGCCGTGCTGGAGCTTCCGGACTTACCGCTGCACAACAACGACATGGAACTTGCCGCTCGACGGCGGGTGCGCAAACGCGATGTGAGCTTCGGGCCACAGTCGCGGGCGGGTGCGCGTGCCTGGGATACGTTCCAGACCATCGCGGCCACGGCGGCGAAGCTTGGCGTGGGGCTGTTCCACTACCTGCGCGACCGATTGGTCAGCCCCGAAACCACGCCCTCGCTTGCCGAGCGCATTGCCGAGCGCTCCCGCTTGGCCGCTCAGCCCGCTGGCTGAGTCCAGCGATTATGGAGAGGATACGTAGGGGCAGCAGCAGTAGGGAAGGCAGTGTGTCCCAATGTGTCGCGAAAGATGGTATTGGCACCACCGCTCGCAGGCTGCGGCAGTTGATCCTTTTCCATAGGAGGCGCCTGTCGATAGATGAGGGTGAAACAGCGGAATCACCTAACTTCTCAAGTACCTATGTATAACAATAAGCGAGCCTCTTGCCTGTGTCAAGTACGTGTCTACTTGACATGGTGGGGTCATGTTCCTACACTAGCGGCATAGGTGCGTTTTTCGCACCCGATAGGTTTTCTCCTCCAGTCAGGAGCGAGTGTGATCAGGTTCAAAATCGCCGAAGTGGCGCAGCAGCGCGGTATCGAGAAGATCCAACATCTCGCCGATCGGACAGCGCTCAACTACAACACGGTTCACTGGCTGTGGACGAGCAGAGCTACGCGGATTGATCTCAGAACCCTCGATACGCTTTGCCGCGTTTTGAATGCACAGCCTGGCGACCTCATGGAGTGGGTAGACGACAGCGCAGCGCAGGGCTAACAGCGCTCAATCGTCAGCACGTCGTCTGCCTCAGCCGCTGCGCATGAATCGGCAGGATAGGCTCGCTCTCGCACCTGCATCCGCCAGGCACCTTCAGCATTCGTGTCGTACCGGCGCACTCCTTTTCGCCGCACATAGCCTCTATGGATCGGACAATTCGCTCCAGCCCGACAGATCAGCGCCATCGCTGATATCCCAGGGCGCGCGCTCTTGCCGGCCGCTCTGGGCCTGTGTTCCTTTATATGGGTCGTAGCGGGCGTATCAGCGATACCAGAGCCTGAAACGGTGACTGCTGATAGCACCTCATCACCAGGGGATCGGGAGTGATTTTCAGCCCGCCTGATAACACCCAAAACGTCTTCTGAGGCTGAGGAAACCGCTGACGTCGATACCTCGGGTGCTGGTGGCTCCGGCTCCTGTGGCTCAAGGATCTCGACCCAGCTGTCCCTTCGGCTCGACGAGGTGACCCGCATGATCGCTCTCCGCTCACGCAGCTGACGCTCATAGCGATCCAGGGTCGGCAGGCTTATCCCAAGCTCTCCAGCGACCTCCTGCCGACTCCTAAAGACCAGGGCCCCTGCATCTCTATGCTCACGGTAGTAGGCGAGAAGCTCGTCGGCATTCCGGCACTTCTTCTTGGGCTGCCTGGCGCTGCGGGCGCGCTTCTCACCCTTCCGCGGCCTGGTTGCCTTCCTCAGAACCGTAGCGTTGATGGCGATCGCGGGAAGCTCAGCCCGGTACTTGGCAATCAGCCGGCAGACATCAGTGAGGAACCAGGCAGCGCCCTTCTCCTCGCGATGCCCCCAGTCCAGGATATGCTCGGCGATGACGACGATCTCCTCGTCAGGGTAGCCGTGCATCACCAGGCCCTTAATTACCACCGCCCTGGTCAGACTGCGATCCATGCGCTGGGTATCATCGCGGGCGGGAAACATCACATCGCCGCTTAGACAAGGTTTCAGAAGGGCCGAATCAGAGTAACAGTTCGTAGTGTGGGCTTCAGCCCCCTGTGGCCCATCTGGCGCGCTGAAGCGCCCACTACGAGCCTCGCAAACTGTAAATCGCCTACGAACCTTGTCTTAGCAAAGATTGGGTTCAGACACCCCGCACCAGGGCGAACGTGATCCGCCCGCTGCTGCGGCAGAGGCTCTGATACGCCTCGCGCCAGTCCTCATCCGCGCTGTGCTCCGGGCGACCTTTGCGCAGCCAGATGTAGTAGGCCGTCTCACGGATCAGCGACTCGCCCGGGATATTCGAATAAAACTGCGCGCAGGCACCCGTCGCCGCATCATAGGGCAGGGCAGCGAACGCATCGCGCCCCGGCGATGGCTGGGTGTGGCGATAGCAGTCGGCGCGGAGTGGACAGGCATCCCCGTGACAGTAGAGCATCGTGCGAGCCTCACGAGAGCGACGGCGATCAGATGTATTGTACACCAGGGCAGGCCGCTAGGGCGATTTCAAGCAGCCTCTTTGGGATGCACCAGCGTAGGTGTGGCATCTGAATACGCTGCACCTAATCTGCAATCTGCAATCTGCAATCTGCAATGGCATTAGGGCGACCTCTGCCCCGGCGCCAGCGAGCGGGCGATCGCCACGGCGCGCACCTCGCGGGTGCCGGCGGCGCGCAGGGCGTCGGCGCAGGCGGCCAGGGTCGCCCCGGTGGTCAGCACATCGTCCACCAGCAGGACGCGGGCCGGCGGCGGGGCGTGGACGGCCCAGACGAAGGCGGCCTCGATGTTCGCCCTGCGGGCGCGGCGGCCCAGGCTGGCCTGGTGGCCGGTGTCGCGGCAGCGCAGCAGGCCGGGCACCAGGGGCAGCCCGCTGCGGCGGGCGATCCGGGCGGCCAGCTCCTCGCTCTGGTTGAAGCCGCGCTCGGCCAGTCGCCCGGCGTGCAGCGGCACCGCCATCAGGGCATCGGCGGGCTGCGGGTTGGCCAGCAGATGGTCGGCCAGCAGGTCGCCCAGGGGCGCGGCCGCCCGGCGCATGCGGCCGTACTTCATGCGGTGGATGGCCTTGCGGACGACGCTATCGTAGAGGCAGGCCACGGCCACGCCGTCGAGGCCATCGGGCGGCGCCTCGGGCGGGTAGGGCCGCAGCCCCGAGCGGCAGCGCGCGCAGAGCAGCGCGCCCGCGCGCCCGCAGGCCAGGCAGCGGTCGGGGAAGAGCAGGTCGAGCAGGCGGTCGAGCAGGTCACGGATGATCATGGCGGCGACTCCTGGGATAGCCGATAGCCGATAGCCGCAGGCTATGCGCACAGATATACCGCAGGGGAGGCGCGCGGGGATGCGGGAACAACCTCCCGCCCCTTCATCCTTCACCCTTCACCCTTCATCCTTCATCCTTCATCC
>NZ_JAIEWN010000023.1:89486-92569 GCF_019599295.1 Oscillochloris sp. ZM17-4
CTTGTTGTTTTGGCCACCATGGCCAGCAAAGCTGGCCATGGTGGCCAAAACAACGTCGGTTTTTAGGGCGGCAGCCCTAACGTTGATGCGCATGGGGCTGAAGCCCTCGGCTCTGGTTTGCGAAGGCAGCCTGCGCCGCCTGCATGCGCCGTCGCAGGCGGCGGCCTTCGCCGATAGGATCCCGCGGCTTGAGCGCGCGGGGCTCATCGTTCAGCGGCACGTCGTTGGGCAGTGCTACGTCCCGAGCGAGGCGCTCGTCGGGACGTAGCGCCGCCGCCGGTCACACCGGCAGCGTCCAGGAATCCGGCTCGCGGTACGTCTCGCGCCGCCAGCGCCAGCCCGGGTCGAGGATGGCCCCCGGCTCCCGCACCGTGGCGAGCGCCGTGAGCGCGTAGTGGATCACGCTGAGCTGCTGGGCGCGATTGCCCGGCTCGCCTAGCGGGTGGCCAAACGGCCACTTCAGATGCACCGCCCGCGGCGGGCGCACCCGCTCGGCGATCTCGCGTATCCCGACCACGCAGACGGTCGGGATGCCGGCGGCCTCGATCACCCGCGCGACCAGTCCGACGGACTGGTTGCAGATGCCTCAGGCCGGGGTGAGCAGCACCGCATCGATCTGCTCCTGGCGCAGCCGCCGGGCAACCTCGGGCGCGGTGCGGCGCAGCAGGGTCGCGACGTGGGGCGGCTCGATGTGGCCCATAAAGCTGTAGCTGGTGCCGAGGCCGCCAAGCGCCCCCTGCGCCACCAGCTCGCGCCCGAGGGCCAGCGGGAAGAGGATGTTCATGTCGCGCTCCGCATCGCGGTGGTCGTAGTAGTCGTGGGTGATCATCAGCTGCTCCGCCGGGGTGGTGGCCGGGATCGCGCGGAAGCTCGGGTCGCCGTGTGAGTCATCCATCCGGTAGGGCGGCTGCGTGCGCAGGTGTACGCCGCCCGTCGTGATGAAGGCGAGCCGGCAGCGGTGCAGCGGGGCGCGGAGCCGGCTGAACGGCACGTCATCGCTCGTGAGGGCGTCGAAGTGACGCCCCCATCGGCGGGCCAGGGCCGGGATCCGCGTGTAGAGCTGTCCGTAGGCGCGCCCCATCCACTGTCGCAGACGGTCTGGTATCGGCATGGCATGTCGCTCCATAGGTGCTCGGTGCGCCAGGTGGCTAGGCGTATTCACAGGCGCCTTTCGGATCCGTATCGCTGGCGTCATCACACACCGGGAAGAGGTGCGCGGGCGGAAGCTGCACAAACACCTGCCCGGCCAGCCCGTCGGCGGAGGAGGCGGGCACGCGCGCCCGCAGGGTCTGGTCGCCGACCTGGAGCAGATACTCGCTCTGCTCGCCGCGAAAGGTGTGGGCGAGGATGCGCGCGGGCAGGGTGTTGCGCCCCGGCTCACCACACAGGCGTAGATGCTCTGGCCGGATCGCGTAGGTCGCAGGCCCGTCGCGGCGGCGCTCCGCGCAGATCGCAAAGGTGCCCAGGCTGGTCTGGAGGCTGGCCCCGGCGACCTCGCCGCGCAGGAAGGTCGCGACGCCCATCAGGCGGGCCGCGCGGCGGGTCGGCGGGCGCAGAAACAGCTCGCGCGGCGTGTCGGCGGCCAGCACGGCGCCGCGGTCGAGCAGGGCCACCCGGTCGGCCAGCGCCATGGCCTCGCTGCGGTCGTGGGTGACGAGGATGGTGGTGATGCCCAGCTCACGCTGGATGCGCCGCACCGCCTCCTGGAGCGTCTGGCGCACCGCCGCATCGAGGCTGCTGAAGGGCTCGTCGAGCAGCAGCACCCGTGGGCGCACCACCAGGGCGCGGGCCAGGGCCACCCGCTGCTGCTCGCCGCCCGAGAGCTGGGCCGGGCGCTGGGCCGCGATGCCGGGCAGCTCCACCAGATCGAGCATGCGTGTGACCTCGGCGCGGATCGTCGTGCGGCGGGCGCCCTGCACCCGCAGGCCGAAGGCGATATTCTCGGCCACCGAGAGGAAGGGGAAGAGGTAGGCCTTCTGAAACATCAGCACCGCGCCGCGCCGGTGGGCCGGCACGTCCCGCACGCTCTGGCCGTCAAGGCGGACGTCGCCCGCGTCGGGCGGCTCGATCCCGGCGATCAGCTTGAGGATGCTGGACTTGCCGCTGCCCGACGGCCCCAGCAGGGCCAGCAGCGTGTGCGGCTCCACATTCAGCGAGACGCCCGCGACCGCCGGGTGCTCCTGGCGTGGGTAGGATTTGTGCAGCTCGACGAGCTCAATCTGGGTCATGTCGCCTCCGGCGGAATGTTGAATGTTGAATAGCGTCGCCCTATTCAACATTCAACATTCAACATTGAGCATCTCTCAATATTGCTGCTCCACGCGCGCCGTCCCGCCCGCCAGCGCCCGGGAGGCCAGGGCGATGGCGAGGAGCGGCGGGGCGGCGAAGATCAGGGCCAGGGTGGCGATGCTGGCGGGCCGGCCGCCCGACACCGCCGCGAAGAGCAGCAGCGGCAGGCTGATCACCTGTCCGCCGCCGATCAGCAGGGTGAGCACATACTGGCTCCAGGACACCAGGAAGGCGAACAGCCCGGCGACGATGATGCCCGGCCCGGCCAGCGGCAGGGTCACGCGCCAGATCACCTGCGCGCGCCCGGCCCCCAGGGTGCGCGCCTGCTGCTCGTAGCCCTCGTCGTAGCGGGCGAAGACGCCGAGCAGGGCGAAGACGGTGTAGGGCAGCACCGGCACCAGATGCACGAGCACGACGCCGAGCACCCCGCCAGCCAGGCCGAGGCGCAGGAAGAGGATGTTCAGGCCCATGCCGGTGGCCAGCGGCGGCACCACGCTGGGCAGGAAGAGCAGCAGCAGCACGGCCAGCCGCCCGCAGAAGCGCCGCAGGCCCAGCACATAGGCCGCCGGCAGCCCGATCAGCAGGGACAGCCCCGTCACCGATCCGGCGATCAGGAGGCTCGTCAGGATCGCCTCGCGGGTGCGCGGGCTGCCCAGCTGCTCCTGGAGCGGGCCGAGGGTCCACGCCGCCGGGAGCAGCTCCGGGTAGAACCAGCGATCCGAGCCGGCGTAGAGCAGCAGCGCGGCCACCGGGCCGAGCAGCGCGATGTAGAGCGCGACGCGCAGCGGGAGGCG
>NZ_JAIEWN010000024.1:0-12532 GCF_019599295.1 Oscillochloris sp. ZM17-4
GCGGGCCGCCGCCCCGCCGCCGGTGACGCCGCGCGCCGACCCCGTGGCGCCGCCCGCCGCCTCGCCACCGCCGCCCGCCGAGCTGGCGCCTGAGGCTCCAGCGGCTGAGGCGCCCGCAGAAGACCTGGCCCCGGCAGCGCCCGCCGCCGACCCGGAGGCGTTTATCGCCGCCAACGCCGACTTCACCGTGCTGGAGCGGGTCGAGGCGCTGTGGGAGGACATCAAGCGCGACGTGCGCCCGCGCAACCCGATGCTCCAGGCGCTCCTCAAAGACGTTCGCCCGATCGACGTGGAGGGCAACACGATCGTGCTGCTGGCAGCATCGACCTTCCACAAGGACAACCTGGAGAAGCCGCAGAACACCAAGATCGTCGAGGACGTGATCAACAAGCAGCTCGGCGGGGTCTTCGCCATCCGCTGCACGATCGAGACGAAGACCGAGAGCCGCGACCTGCGCGGGCAGATCCGCGAGGCGCGCAAGGATGAGCTGGTGCGCGCGGCGATGAATATTTTCGATGCCCACATCGTTGATATTGAGTCAGAGACCTGATCTTGTCGAAGCCTATGGCTTTGTGGTAAGCTACCCGAGCGCAAGCGCAAGAGAGTTAAGGAGCGACCGATGAACCCACGTCAGCTACAGCAGATGGCCCAGCAGATGCAGCGCCAGATGCAGAAGATCCAGGAGGAGCTCGGCACGGCCATGGTGGAGGGGAGCGCCGGCGGCGGCGCGATCACCGTGAAGATGAACGGCCACCGCGAGCTGCAGGCGATCACGATCTCCCCCGAGGTGATCGACCCGGACGACGTGGAGATGCTGCAGGACCTGCTGCTGGTCGCCTTCAACGACGCATCGAAGAAGGCCCAGGAGATGGCCGAGCAGCGCATGGGGCCGCTCACCGGCGGGATGAAGGGCATCCCGGGGCTCTTTTAATGTTGAATGCTGAATGTTGAATGTTGAATGCAGCACTGCAATCTCAACATTCAACATTCAACATTCAACATTCAACATTCATATGACATCGCGCAGCGACAACAGCCTGATCGTCGAGCCAGTGGCGCGGCTGATCGAGGAGCTCGGCAAGCTCCCCGGCATCGGCCCGAAGACGGCCTCGCGCCTGACCTTCTTCCTCCTGCGGGCGGAGGAGGGGCAGACGCGCGCGCTCGCCCAGGCCATCCAGGAGATGAAGGAGCAGGTGACGTTCTGCGCGCGCTGCTTCAATATCACCGTCGCCGAGCTCTGCCCGCTCTGCCAGAGCGCCAGCCGCGACCAGAGCAAGATCTGCGTGGTCGAGGAGCCGCTGGACGTGCTTGCCATCGAGCGCACCGGGGCCTACCGCGGGCTCTACCACGTGCTGCACGGCCACATCGCGCCCCTGGAGGGGATCTACCGCGAGGATCTGAAGATCGAGGAGCTGCTGGCGCGGGTGCGCGGCGAGCCGGTGGACGAGATCATCCTGGCGATGAACCCGAACACCGAGGGCGAGGCGACCGCGTTTCTGCTCCTGCGAGACCTGGCGCCCCTCGGGGTGCGGGTGACGCGCCCGGCGCGCGGCCTGCCCACCGGCGGCGACCTGGAGTGGGCCGACCCAGATACGCTTGGCTCCGCACTGGAAGGCCGGCGCGAGCTGTAGACCAAGGAACCCCGATGAGCCTGACCGATATCATCAATGAGGCAATCGACAAGATCTCGGGCGCCCTCTTCGCCGGAGTCGTCAGCACCGACGGCCTGGGCATAGAGATGGCCTTCGCGGGCGGTGGGGAGCACCTCGACATCGAGCTGGCCGAGCTGGAGCTGAGCACGCTCGCGTCGGCCGCGTCGGCCGCGTCGGCCCGCATCGGCTCCGGGTATGTGCTTGACCTAATGATCGAGACAGAGGATGTGATGTACCTGGCCGGGATGATCACCCCCGGCTACTACGCGGTGCTCGGCGTCCGCCCCGACACCAGCCTCGGGCGCGCCCGCTTCGCCGTGCGCCAGATGGTCGAGCGGATGAAGCAGGAGCTGTAGGGGCGCGTGGGGGCGCAGCGCGCTGCGCCCCTACAGCCACATCACGCCGGGGAGTCTCACAGAGGCTCCCCGGCGTATTGCGAGGAGGCCAGTATGATTTCGACATCCCCGGCGGCCCCGACCGAGCAGGAGTGGCGCGCGCTCTACGCGGCCGCCGTCCAGCTCAAGGCCCTCGAACCGTGGGAGTGGATGCTCGACGACGATATCTTCGGGGTGCGCGACCCTGAGACGCAGCAGATCGGCTACTGCTGCATCATGGGCAACCTGGGCGAGCACTTCGCCCTGGCCGTCTACCTCGGCGACGAGGGGCTGCGCGGCTACCTCCAGATCCAGTCGGGCGCGTTCGAGGAGAACCCGATTGAGGCGCTATTCTCCCAGCTCTGCCTCCAGGTCTCGTTCGAGGACCGCGAGATGCTGACGAAGGATGAGCGCGCCCAGATCAAGGCGCTCGGCCTGAAGTATCGTGGGCGGAACGCGTGGCCCTCCTTCCGCAACTATACGCCCGGCTACTTCCCCTGGGCGCTCAGCGCCCCCGAGGCGCGCTTTCTGACCCTGGCGATCGAGCAGGCATGTGAGGTGGCGGCGCGCTTCGCGGACGACCCGGAGATCCTCGACCCGCCCGTCGACGGGGCGCTGCTGCTGCGCGAGCGCGCCGGCGAGGGCTGGCGCGAGATCTGGCACCAGCCCGACCTGACGCCGCCGCTGCCCGCGGCCGCCCCGCCGGTGGACGAGCTGCGGCTCCAGCGGCTGCGCCAGGCGAAGCTGCGCCGCACCGGCGCATGGGAGAGCGGGCGCTTCTCGATGCCGCAGCCGGTGCAGGACCGCGCCGACGACCGCCCCTACTACCCGGTCTCCACCCTGTTTGTCGATGCGGCGACGGGGATGGTGCTGGCACCGGGCGTCGGCGACCCGGAGGGCTGGCGCGAGGCGTATCAGGAGCAGTGCCTCGACCTGATCGAGCAGGGCCAGGTGCTGCCGCGTGAGATCGCCAGCACCGATGTTGAGCTGCGCGACCTGCTGGCGCCGATCTGCGCGGCCCTCGGGATCAAGCTCAAGGCCCGCGAGACGCCGATGTTTGATGATGTGCGGGAGAGCTTCCTGGCCTACTTCGATCGGATGTAGGGCGGCTGCGCCGCCCACACCCCCACAAAAAGACTGATGGTGCTGCGGCGCGGCGTAGCCGTGCCGCAGCACCATCAGTCTTTTTTGTGGGAGAGCGAAGCTCTCCCACACCCTCGCCGTTCATGGTAGGGGCGGCTCGCGAGCCGCCCCTACGCGCCCGCCGCCACGTCCCGGGCGAAGAGGCGGTCGAGGGCGGCCCCTGGGTCGTCGCACATGCCGACGTGGACGGCCGAGGGCTGCACGATGGCGCTGCGCGGGGCGGTGAGCCAGCGGAATCGCTCGTGGGCGGGCAGGTCGCCGATCGGGCCGGCCGCCCTGCCCCCGGCGCAGATGATCGGGATGTGGCCGAGCTGCTCGCGCAGCAGCTCAAGGTCGAGCCCGGGGCCGAGGGCGCGCAGGCGCGGCTCGTCGACCTCCAGGCGCGCGGCCAGGTAGCGGCGCTCGCGGCAGAAGAGCACTACCCCCACGTTGATGAACTCGCCCCGCTCGACCCGCGGCACGGCGCGGATCAGGGCGTACTCATAGGCGCTGCGCGCGGGCATCGGCCGCCTCCTCCACAAACAGGCGCGGCGACTCGACCCGCGCGCGCAGGTACTCCTCGTAGGCGGCGCGGTGCTCGCCCACGCTGGCGAAGGCCGGCTCGCCCTCCAGCCAGGCCTCGGGGATGTCGGCCACCAGCCCGGCGATCAGCGCGGGGGTGACGAGGGGCGCCAGGGCCGCGTCGGCCGCCTGTAGGTCGCCGGCGACCTTGAGCAGGATGTGGTCCTTGATCGGCTGGAAGCGCCCGCGCGCTCTGGCCCGCCAGTCGGCCCAGGTGTGGTGCATGTAGAGTGCCGCGCCGTGGTCGATCAGCCAGAGCTTGCGGTGCCAGAGCAGCATGTTCGGGTTGCGCGGCGTGCGGTCGACGTTGGTGATGTAGGCGTCGAACCAGACGATGCGCGCCGCCAGGTCGGGCTCGACGCCCGGGACATTCAGCGGGTCGAAGTTGAAGGAGCCGGGCAGGTAGTCGAGGGCCACGTTGAGGCCCTCGCTGCGCGCCACCAGCTCCTGGATCTCGGCGTGGGGCTCGTTGCGGCCGAGGGCGCCGTCGAACTCGACGAAGACCAGCTCGGGGACGGGCAGGCCGAGGGCGCGGCCGATCCTGCCGGCGAGCAGCTCGGCGATCAGGGCCTTCGGCCCCTGGGCCGCGCCGCGGAACTTGAGCACGTACATCCCGTCGTCATCGGCCTCGATGATCGCGGGCAGGGAGCCGCCCTCGCGGAGCGGCTTGACGTAGCGGGTCGCTGTGACAGTTCGGATCATTGGCGTATTATAGCGTAGGGGCGACCCTTGTGGTCGCCCTTCCGTCGCATGAGCCCGCCCTTCCAACGGAAGGAGTCGCCCTTCCGTCGCATGAGCCCGCCCTTCCGTCGCATGAGCCCGCCCTTCCAACGGAAGGAGCCGCCCTTCCGTCGCATGAGCCCGCCCTTCCAACGGAAGGAGCTACGGCGGGGTGATCAAAAAGATGTACCCCGTCTGCGGGGGGATCTCGGCGAGCGGGGCGTAGCCCGTGAAGGCCCCGCCCTCGCCGACGGTGAGCGCGGCCGCCTCGCCCTCGGGCGCGCCGTAGATCGGCGTGAGCGCGTATGTCCCGGCGGGCAGGCCGCTGGCCGCCGCGCCGAGGGTGACGCCGGCGACCGGGGCGCTGTCGAAGTTGATCAGCACGAGGGCCCGGCTGTCGCCCTGCTGGCGGATGAAGGCGGCCACACCGCCCTGCACATCCAGGGGCGTGAAGTCGCCGGTGGCCAGGGCCGGCGTGCCGGTGTGCAGGTTGATCAGGGCGCGGTAGGCGTTGAGCAGCGAGCCGGGGTCGTCGGTCTGGGCGGCCACGTTCTTGGTCGCCGCGTCGGACTGGGGCGCCTCCCAGGGCGCGCCCGTGGTGAACCCGAAGCCTGCGCCATCGCCGGCCCACTGCATCGGCGTGCGGATGCGCTCGTCGGGCTTGACGCCAAGCATGCCGATCTCCTCGCCGTAGTAGACGAAGGGCAGTCCGGGCAGGGTCAGCAGGCCGAGGGCGGCCAGCTTCGCCTTGGGCACGCTGTCGCCCAGCACCGACATGGCCCGGCTCTGGTCGTGGTTGGTCAGGAAGGGCGCCCAGCGCTGGAAGGGCAGCTTGGTGTAGGCCTCGGTGACGGCCTTCATGTAGAGGCTGGCGAGGCCCAGGTTGGCCGCGCCGACGGTCTGCTTGGCCACGTCGAACTCGAAGTACATGTCCATCTGGTCGGGGTAGTAGGCGGCCAGGGAGGATGGGTTGCCGTCGAAGATCTCGCCGATGGTGAAGCTGCCCGGGGCGGCCTGCTGCAAGAACTGGCGGTAGCCGCGCAGCCAGTTGTGGGTCTCGACGGTGTCGGCCTGGGCGGCCCCGTGCTCGATCATGTGCTTGACCGCGTCCATGCGGAATCCGGCCGCGCCCATCTCGCTCAGCCAGAAGGCGCTGATCTTCTCGGCCTCGGCCGTCACCGCCGGGTTGCGGTAGTTCAGGTCGGGCATCTCGCTCCAGAACATGCCGTAGTAGTACTCGTCGGCGACGGGCGACTTGTGCCATGCCTCGCCGCCAAACGGCCCCTTGTAGGGCGGCTTCTGCTCGGCCCAGAGGTAGTAGTCGCGGTAGGGCGAGGCCGGGTCGTGCAGGGCGGCCTGGAACCAGGGGTGCTGCGAGGATGTGTGGTTGAGCACCAGGTCGAGGATGACCTTGATCCCGCGCTTGTCGGCCTCGGCCACCAGCCGCCTGAAGTCGTCGTTGGTGCCGTAGGCCGGCTCGACGGTGTAGTAGTCGGTGACGTCGTAGCCGTGGTAGCTGGCGGCCTTCATGATCGGCATGAGCCAGATGCAGCTCGCCCCCAGGTCGCCGGTGGTGCGCGGGTCGCCGTCGCTGATGTAGTCGAGCCTCGCGATCAGGCCGTTGAGGTCGGCGCGCGCGCCAACGGAAGACCGCCTCCTTCCATCGAAAGGCCGCCTCCTTTCATCGAAAGGCCGCCTCCTTTCATCGAAAGGCCGCCTCCTTTCATCGAAAGGCCGCCTCCTTCCATCGAAAGGCCGCCTCCTTCCATCGAAAGGCCGCCTCCTTCCATCGAAAGGCCGCCTCCTTTCATCGAAAGGCCGCCTCCTTTCATCGAAAGGCCGCCCCCTTTCATCGAAAGGCCGCCTCCTTTCATCGAAAGGCCGCCCCCTTCCAACGGAAGACCGCTCTACGCTCTGCGCTCTACGCTCTGCGCTCTGCGCTCTACGCTCTGCGCTCTACGCTCTACGCTCGGCTATAGGCGTTATAATAGCCACACGGTGATCAGACATGGGGATGGAGGGGCGCGATGGAGCGAAGACTCTGCAGCCTGGGCGAGATCCTGTTCGACTTCCTGCCGGTAGAGGCGGGCGGCGAGGTGACGGGGTTCAGCATGCACCCGGGCGGCGGGCCGTATAACGTGGCCGTGGGCATGGCCCGGCTCGGCCAGCCGACCGCCTTTGTGAGCAAGGTCGGCGACGACTTCTTCGGCCGGCGGCTGCGGGCGGCGGTGCGGGCCGAGGGGATCGACGACCGCTTCCTGGCCACGGCCCACGGCGCGCCGACGACCCTGGCCTTCGTGGCGAACGAGGGCGGCGAGCCGGCCTTCACCTTCTACGGCGAGGGCGCGGCCGACACCCTGCTCGCCCCCGAGGATCTGCCGGAGGCCTTCTACGCCGAGACATCCCTGCTGCACTTCGGCGGGATCAGCCTGCTGCGCGGCAGCACGCCCGCCGCCGCCCTGGCCGCCGTGGCCGGCCTGCGCGGCAGGGCGCTGATCTCCTTCGACCCGAACGTGCGCCCGGCGGTGATCGCGGACGCGGCGGGCTACCGGGCCACCCTGGAGCGCGGCGTGGCCATGTGCGACCTGCTCAAGCTCAGCGCCGTCGATATCGACTGGCTGGCCCCCGGGGCCGAGCCGATCGCCTACGCGGAGGGGCTGCTCGCCGCCGGCCCGGCGCTGATCATGGTGACCCGCGGCGGCGCCGGGGTGATGGCCCTGCGCCGCGGCCCCGCCGGGGTCGAGCGGGTCGAGGCGGCCGGCTTCCGCGTGCAGGTGGCCGACACCGTGGGCGCGGGCGACTCGTTCAGCGCGGGGTTCCTGGCGGCCCTGGCCGAGCGCGGCGTGCTGGGCCGGGCGGCCCTAGAGGCCCTGCCCGCCGACGAGCTGCGCGCCGCCCTGCGCTTCGGCGCGGCGGTGGCCGCGATCACCTGCACCCGCGTGGGCGCCGACCCGCCGACCCGCGCTGAGGTGGAGGCCTTTGTGGCAGGGGCCGACCAATGAGGCGGCACGAGATCCCCGACCGGGCGCAGGTCGTGGACGGGCCGGGGGGACTGCCCCACCTGCTGCTCAGCTCGCCGGCCGCCTCCGCCGAGGTCGCCCTCCAGGGCGGCCAGGTGCTGCGCTACGCCCGCGCGGGCGGGTGCCCCGCGCTGTGGGTGAGCCGCGCGGCGGTCTACGCGCCGGGCAAGGCCGTGCGCGGCGGCGTGCCGGTCTGCTGGCCCTGGTTCGGCCCGCACCCGAGCGACCCGGCCAAGCCGCAGCACGGCTTTGCGCGGACGATGCTCTGGGAGCTGCGCGCGATCGGCGCCGAGGGCGACCTGACCTGGGCGCGGCTGGGGCTGCGCGACGACGAGGCGACCCGCGCGCTCTGGCCGCACGCCTTCGACCTGGAGCTGACGGTGCGCGCCGGCGAGCAGCTCGACATCGCGCTGACGACCCGCAACACCGGCGACGCGCCCCTCACCTACGGAGGGGCGCTGCACAGCTACCTGGCGGTGGGCGATGTGGCCCAGATCATGATCGACGGGCTGGACGGCGCGCGCTACCACGACAAGGTGGGCGGCGGCGAGCACGCCCAGGCCGGCCCGGTGACGATCAGCGGCGAGGTCGACCGGGTGTACCATGGGACGACGGCCGCCTGCGCGGTGCGCGACCCGGCCCTCGGGCGGCGGGTGACGGTGGCGAAGGCGGGCAGCCGCACCACGGTGATCTGGAACCCCGGGCCGGAGAAGGCCCGGCAGATCGCGGACATGGCGGGCGACGAGTACGCGGGCATGGTCTGCGTGGAGGCGGCCAACGCCGCCGACGACACGGTGACTCTCGCGCCCGGCGCGGCCCACACGCTGCGGACGGTGCTGGGGGCTGAGGGGTGAGGGGAGGGGGTGTATGGCTATTCCTGCGATCCAATACATTGAGCTGCCCACCGGACGGCTGGCCTACCGGAGGGGCGGGGACGGCCCGCCGCTGCTGCTGATCCACGGCTGGGGCGGCTCGTCGCGCCACTGGATGGGCGCCTTCGCGACCCTGGCCGATAGCCACAGCATCTATGTGCTCGACATGCCGGGCTTCGGCGAGTCGCCGCCGGCGAGCGGGCTGCGCGGGCTGCCCGGGCTGCGCGAGGCCGTGCTGGCCTTCATCGACGAGCTGGGGCTGGGGGCGGTCAAGCTGGCCGGCCACTCGCTGGGCGGGGCGGTGAGCCTGATGGTCGCGGCGGCCCAGCCGAGCCGCGTCGAGCAGCTGGCCCTGGTGAGCTTCGGGCTGGCCCGCTCGCCCGAGGAGGAGGCGCACTACCGCGAGCTGGGCACGCAGCTGAGTATGATGACGGCGATCTGGGCACCATGGCTCACCCTCTCGCGGCCCTGGCTGGCCCTCTCGCGGCCCTGGCGTCAGATGATCTGGACGACGCCGCCCCTGCCAGAGATGCTGGCCGCGCCCCTGCTGCACCGCATGCCCGACCAGGCCTCCCTGGCCGTGGGCATCGCCGACCTGGCGGCGATGGACGCGCTGGCCGCCATGGAGGGCGCGTCCAGCCAGGGCGACCCCCAGGTGCGACAGGCGATCCCCCTGGCGGCGATGCCGGCGCTGGTGCTCGGCGGGCGGCAGGACCGGATCTTCCCCCCGGCGAGCACGGCGTCCCTGGCCGAGGCCCTGCCCAGCGCGCGCCTCACGCTGATCGATGAGTGCGGCCACGTGCCCATGGCCGAGCAGCCCGAGGCCTGCTACGGCCAGCTCCGGGCGTTCTTCACCGGCCTGGACCGGGCGGTCGGCGGGTAGAGACGCAGCTTTGCTGCGTCCCTACCCGCCGATGGCAGCCCCGCCGATGGCGCAGAGGGCCACCACGGCCCAGGGCGGGGCCTTCCAGAGCTGGAGCAGGGCGAAGGCGGCCAGGGCCAGGGCCAGGTCGAGCGGGCCGGCGACGGCGCTGGTGAAGACCGGCGTGTAGAGGGCGGCGATCAGGATGCCGACCACGGCGGCGTTGACCCCGCGCAGGGCGGCCTGGGCGTCGGCGCGGGCGCGCAGGGCGTCCCAGAAGGGCAGGGCGCCCCAGACGAGCAGGAACGAGGGCAGGAAGACGGCGACGAGGGCCAGGGCGGCCCCGGCCCAGCCGCCGGGCGGCGCGGCGCTGGCGGCGCCCAGGTAGGCCGAGAAGGTGAAGAGCGGGCCGGGCACGGCCTGGGCCGCGCCGTAGCCGGCGATGAACTGCTCGGGCGTGACCCAGCCCGGCGGCACGACGACCTCCTGGAGCAGCGGGAGCACCACGTGGCCGCCGCCGAAGACCAGCGCGCCGGCGCGGAAGAAGCCGGCGAAGAGGGCGAGCGCGGGGCTGTCGGCCACGGTCTGGAGCAGGGGCAGGCCCACGAGCAGGCCGGCGAGCAGCGCCCAGCAGGCCACGGCCACGCCCCGGGGCACGCCGAGGCGCAGGGCGTGGCCGCCACCGGCGGGGGCCGGGCCTGCGAGGAAGCGCCAGCCGAAGATCGCGCCGGCTAGGATGGCGACGACCTGGGACAGGGCGCTGGGCCAGGCCAGCAGCAGGGCCGCCGCCGCGATCGCCAGGCTGGCCCGCGCCCGGTCGGGGCAGAGCCGGGAGGCCATGCCCCAGATCGCCTGGGCCACCACCGCCACCGCCACCACCTTCAGCCCGTGCAGCCAGCCGGCCCCCGCGCCGCCGAGGGCGCCCATGCCGAGGGCGAAGGCGGCCATGGCCAGGGCCGAGGGCAGCGTGAAGCCGACCCAGGCCGCCAGGCCGCCCAGCATCCCGGCGCGGGCCGTGCCCAGGGTGATGCCGACCTGGCTGCTGGCCGGGCCGGGCAGGAACTGGCAGAGCGCCACCATATCGGCGTAGGTCTGCTCATCGACCCAGCTCCGCCGGCGCACGAGCTCCTCGCGGAAGTAGCCGAGGTGGGCCACCGGCCCGCCGAACGAGGTCAGGCCCAGGCGCAGGAAGGCGCCCAGGACCTCCAGGGCGTCGCCCCATGTCTGATCCGTCGATTGCTCCACATTCCCTCCTCAGATGTTGTTTTATGCTGACCGATGCGCACCTACGGTGCGCATCGGTCAGCATAAAACAACTCTTCAATGCCCGCTGCGCGGGGGGTGCGCCTGGTACCAGGCGCACCCCCCGCGCAGCGGGCAGCCATCGTCGCTGGCGAGGTAGCTCTCGCGACCCTCCTGGGCGCTGTAGACCCGGCGGGCGGGCGGGCCGTCGCAGCGGGGCCGGCTGAGGCAGTAGCGCACGCAGGCCTCGTTGATCTGGGCGTGGAAGTCGGCGTACAAGGCTGAATGTTGAATGTTGAATGTTGAATGTTGAATGTCAGCTTCGATGGCGAGCCGCAGCTGATCGTAGGGGCGACGCCACGGCCCGGCCTGTCCCCTGTCCCCTGTCCCCTGTCCCCTATTCGGCCCCACTCGCTCAAACAGCCGCCTCGTATACTCATCGACCACGAACACCGGGTGGCCGCCGGCGTAGAGCATGATCACATCGCAGGTCTCGGGGCCGACGCGGGGCAGGGCGAGCAGCTCGGCGCGCAGCTCGGCGGCGGGCTGGGCCAGCATGGCCGCCGTGTCGCCGGCGTGGCGCGCGCAGATGTGGCGGGCGATCGCGATCAGGCCGGGGGCCTTCTGGGTGTGGAAGGCGGCCGGGCGGATGAGCGCGGCCAGCTCGGCCGGGTCGGCGGCGGCCAGGGCGGGCGGGCCGAGCAGCCCGGCGCCCAGCAGGCGGCGCACGGCGGACTCCACCGTCTCCCAGCGCGTCTGCTGGACGAGGACGGCGCCGACGATGATCTCGAAGGGCGGGTCGTCGCCGAGGAGCGGCCACCAGGGGTTGCGCGCCTCGGGGCCGTGGAGGGGGCCGAAGCGGGCGCGCAGGGTTTGGTAGAGATCGATCAGGCGCATATATATGCCCGTAGGGGCGCAGCAGGGGAGGCGCCGCGCGCGGCGTCTCCCCTGCTGCGCCCCTACTTATGACGCGCCATCTGCACCTGCACGTACACGGCCACATCGCGGCGGTGGAGCAGGCCGACGAGGTGCGGGCCGTCGGTGACGGGGATGACCTCATCGGGGCCGGCGTTGAGGATGTAGAGCGCGTCGATCGCCGTGGCCTGCGGGCCGACGCTGCGCAGCTGGTCGAGGGGCGTCATCGCGTCGCCGACGAGGCCGGTCGCCCACTCGGCCGGGGTGTGGCGGCGCAGGTTGCGCAGCGTGATCATGCCGAGCAGGGTGGGCGCGGCGTCCCCACCCTGCTGCTCATCGGCCACGGCGAAGCCCGTCTCCGAATGGCCGAGCACATAGCGGGCCACGAACAGGTCGAGGGTGAGGCCGGGGGCGACGGTGTGGAAGCGGCGCTGCATCAGGTCGGCGACCCGCACGTGGCGCAGCGCCGTCTGGAGGAGCACCTGGCGGAAGCTGCCGCTGGCGGTGCGGTGGAGGAAGTAGCCGATGACGCCGGCCCAGAGGGCGAGCATGGGCGCGCGGGCGAGCAGGCCGAGGGCCGCGCCGCCGACGCCGATCAGCGCCCCGCAGATCTGGCCGACCTGGGCGGCCACGCGGGTGGCCGGCAGCATATCATCGGCGAGGTACCAGAGGGTGGCCCGCAGCACGCGCCCGCCGTCCATCGGGTAGCCGGGCAGCAGGTTGAAGACGGCCAAGATCGCGTTAGCCATCGCCAGGTGGGCGGCCAGGGCGCCGACGACCTCGGCCTCAGCGCGGTCGCCGACCCACCAGAGCATGCCGCCGGCCAGGGCGATCAGCATGCTCACGGCGGGGCCGGCCACCGCGATCGCGAACTCGGCCCCCGGCCCGGGCGCCTCGGCGTCCACCTCGGCCACCCCGCCGAAGGCGAAGAGGGTGATGCTCTGCACCGGCACCGTGAGCCGGATGGCCATCAGGGCGTGGCCGAGCTCGTGGAGCAGCACCGAGGCCCCGATCAGGGCGGCCATCAGCGCGGCCAGGGCCAGGTCGCCGCCGCAGACGCCGGGGCCGCCGCAGGCGTACTCGGCGTAGACGGGCCGCAGCGAGGCGACCATCACGACGAAGATCCCCACCCAGCTCCAGTGGAGCCGGATGGGGATGGCGGCGATGCGGC
>NZ_JAIEWN010000024.1:12632-31892 GCF_019599295.1 Oscillochloris sp. ZM17-4
AGCTGAACTGCGGGGCGCAGGTGGCGATCGCCTCCTTGCAGGTCTGCACCCAGGCCGTGGGCACGCCCGCCTCGGTGCGGCCGTCGTAGAAGCGCGGGATGATCTCGTTCTCCAGGATCTGGTAGAGCGACTGGGAGTCCATCCAGTCCTGCTCGTCGAGGTTGTCGTACTCGCGCTCCTCGCCGATCGCCCAGCCGTTCTTGCCGTTGAAGGCCTCGGGCCACCAGCCGTCGAGGATCGAGCAGTTGGGCGCGCCGTTGAGGCTGGCCTTCATGCCGCTGGTGCCGCTGGCCTCGTGGGGCCGGCGCGGGTTGTTCAGCCACACATCCACACCCTGGGTGAGGGCGCGGCCCACCGCCATGTCATACTCCTCCAGGAAGATGATCCGCCCGGACAGGCCGGGCTGCTGGGCCAGCTGGTAGACGTGCTGGATGAAGTGCTTGCCCGGGTCGTCCTTGGGGTGGGCCTTGCCGGCGAAGATGATCTGCATCGGCCGGTCGGGCCGGTTCAGCAAGTACTTCAGGCGCTCGATATCCTTGAAGACCAGGGTGGCCCGCTTGTAGGTGGCGAAGCGGCGGGCGAAGCCGATCGTCAGGATGCCCTCCTCAAGCACCGGCCAGACCGGCGCCGGCATGCCGAGGTGGCGGTAGTGCTGGACGAGCCGCTGCCGCGCGAACGCGATCAGATCCTTCTTGAGGCCCTGGCGGGTGTTCCAGAGCACCTCGTCGGGGATCTGGTAGACCTTCTTCCAGACCTTCGGGTCGTCCAGGTTGTCCTCCCAGGTCTTCCCCAGGTAGGAGGTGAAGAGCTGGCGGATGCTCGGGGCGAGCCATGAGGCCGTGTGGACGCCGTTGGTGATCGCGCCGATCGGCACCTCGTCCTGGATCTTGCCGGGGTAGAGCCACTGCCACATGCCGCGGGCCACGTGGCCGTGGAGCTGGCTCACGCCGTTGTGGTAGTCCGAGAGGCGCAGGGCCAGCGCGGTCATCGCGAAGGTCGGCCCCCACTGCTGCTCCTGCTGGGCGATCGCCATGAACTCGTCGCGGGTCAGGTTGAGCTGGGGCCAGTAGTTCCAGAAGAACTTCTCGATCATCGGCAGGGGGAAGGCGTCGTTCCCGGCGGGCACGGGCGTGTGCGTGGTGAAGACACAGTGCTGCTTCACCTCGGCCATGGCATCCTCGAAGCTCATGCCCTCGGCCACCAGCTCGCGGCAGAGCTCCAGCACCAGGAAGGCCGAGTGGCCCTCATTCATGTGCCAGACGCTGGGCTTATAGCCGAGGCGGCGCAGGGCGCGCACGCCGCCGACGCCAAGCACCAGCTCCTGCGACACGCGCATCTCCTGGTCGCCGCCGTAGAGCCGCGCCGAGAGCTCGCGGTCCTGCGGGCTGTTTGGGTGGATGTCAGTGTCCATCAGCAGCAGCGAGACCCGGCCGACCGCGAACGTGTAGACCTTGGCGTAGATCGTGCGGCCGGGCAGCTCGACCTCGATCACCACCTCCTTGCCCTCGGGGTCGAGGGCGGGGATGGCCGGCACATCGGCGAAGTTGAGCTTGTTATACTCGGCGAACTGCCAGCCGCTCTGGTCAAGGCGCTGGCGGAAGTAGCCCTGGGGGTAGATGAAGCCGACGGCCACGAAGGGCAGGCCCATGTCGCTGGCCTCCTTCACGTGGTCGCCCGAGAGGATGCCGAGGCCGCCGGAGTAGATCGGCAGGGACTCGTGGATGCCGAACTCGGCGCTGAAGTAGGCGATCTGGGTGTCCTTGGCGTCGGGGTAGTGCTTGCGGAACCAGGTCTTCCTCAGGCCCATGTAGGAGTCGAAGCTCTTGAGCACCGCGTCGAACTTCTGCAGGTAGGCCGGGCTGACGGCGGACTCCTCCAGCTTGCGCTGGCGCACGTCGCGCAGGAAGTCGACGGGGTTGTGGTAGACCAGCTCCCACAGGTCGGGGTCGATCTCGCGGTAGAGGTCCTGGGCCTCGGGGTGCCACGCCCACCAGAGGTTGTAGGCCAGATCGCGCAGCCGCGTGATGCGATCAGGGATAGGCGTGAACAGGATCTCGCTCTCCAGCCGAACCATGTACGCTCCTCATTCTTCAGTGCGGCGCGGGCCGTGCCGCATATCTGCCCGCTGCTCCGCCCGGCGAGGCTCCTCAGGAGCGCCCTTGCCCCGCTAGCCAGGCGACTAGCCGCCATTGTACGCGCTGAGGGCGTATCTGTCTATATCGTTGCGGGGTAAACCATCGGCCGGCGGCCCGACCCGCACGGATCTTCACGCCGCCTTAACCCCGCCTTAGCCTCACCACCACCGCCCCTTAGCCTGCCGACATCAGCGGGTTAACCTGCCTCGGGCAGTATAGGCAGAATGTGTCCGCCCTTGTCTAAGCGGCGATGAGTATATAATCCCCTGATGGATCAACATACGCTACTCTCCACCCTGGCCCGCGCCGACTCCGGCGCGGTGAAGGCGTTTGTCGAGGACCTCATCCCGGCGCTGGAGCCGATCACGGTGCGGGAGAACCGCACCGGCCTGGCCATGCTGCCGATGGAGGAGACGGTGCGCGACGAGGCGTTCTACCTGGGCGAGGTGCTGATCGCCGAGGCGCGGGTGCGGGCCGGCGGGGCCGAGGGCTACGCGGCCTGCATGGGCCGCGACCTGGAGCTGGCCCTGGCGATCGCCCTGCTCGACGCGGCCAACGCCGGCGGGGTCGAGCTGGGGCGCGTCGAGGCGTTTGTGGAGGCGCAGGCCGCCGCCCTGGCCGCCGAGGACGAGGCCCTCGGCCAGCAGGTGGAGCGCACCCGCGTCGAGCTGGAGACATTCTAATATGGCCGCACCGATGATGAGCCCGGCCGACGCCCGCCAGCACGCCGCCTTCACGGCGCTGATGTGGGCGCTGAGCTACCCCGGCCGCCCCGCGCGCCTGCCCGCCGCCGGGCCGGACGCCCTCGGCCTGATCGGCGAGACCCTGGTCGACCTGGAGACCGGCTTCTTCACGCCCGACGCCGCCCTGGCCGCCCGGCTGGCCCGCACCGGCGGGCGCGGCCTGCCCGCCGCCGCCGCGCCCTACCAGTTCTACCCGCGCCTCGGCCCCGCCGAGCTGGAGCTGCTCGCCGCCGCCCCGGTGGGCAGCCACGCCGCGCCCGACCTCGGCGCGACGGTGGTGGTCGGCTGCGCCATCGGCCAGGGCGCGCGCCTGCGCCTGAGCGGCCCCGGCATCGCCGGCTCCTGCGAGGTGCTGGTCGGCGGCCTGCCCGACGAGCTGTGGGAGCTGCGCGCCGCGACCGTCCGCGCGCCGCTGGGATGGGACCTGTTCCTGGTGGCCGGCGAGCTGGTGCTCGGCGTGCCGCGCACCACCGCCGTGGAGGTGCTGCCATGGCCTATGTAGCGGCCCGCGGCGGCGAGCGGGCGATCGCGGCCTCCGAGGAGCTGCACGGCCGGCTGAGCGGCCCGCTGAGCGGCGAGCTGGTGCGCGCCATCGAGCGCCAGCTGCCCTACCTGGTGGACCGAGTCATGGGCGAGGGATCGCTCTACGCGCCCGAGCTGGCCGCCCTGGCCCTGGCCCAGACCGGCGGCGACCTCTACGAGGCGGTGCTGCTGCTGCGGGCCTACCGCAGCACCCAGCCGCGCATCGCCTACGCCCAGCCCGTGCGCCAGGGCGAGCTGCGCACCGTGCGCCGCATCTCCGCCGCCTTCAAGGACATCCCCGGCGGCCAGATCCTCGGCCCCAGCCTGGACTACAGCCACCGCCTGCTCAAGCTCGGCGTCCTCGACGGTCAGAATGTTGAATTAGGAATGTTGAATGTTGAATTGCCCTCCGAGCAGGAGACGAGCAGCGCAGACGAACATTCAGCATTCAACATTCAACATTCAACATTACCGGCGGTGGCCGACTGGCAGCGCGCCGAGGGGCTGCTGGAGCCGCTGCCTGCGGGCGAGCCGGCCGACCCGGCGGGGCTGCCGGACGTGACCCGCGAGCCGATCAGCTTCCCCGCGCCGCGCGCCCACCGGCTGCAGTCGCTGGCCCGCGCCGACACCGGCGGGGTGCTGGCCCTCGGCTACGCCAGCATGCGCGGCTACGGCATGAGCCACCCCACGGTGAACGAGCTGCGCCTGGGCTACGCCGAGCTGACGCTGCGCCACCCGGTCACGGGCGTCGCCTTCAGCGCCGGGCGCGTGCGGGTCAGCCAGGCCGAGGTGGTGGACACCGGCGCCGGCAAGCCCGGCGAGTCGCCGCTGCGCCTGGGCTTCACCGCGACGATCGGCTGGAATGAGGTCAAGACGATCGCCGGGGCCATGCTCGACCTGGAGATGAGCGCGCCCGACCCGCACCCGGCCCACCGCGAGGAGTTTGTGCTCTACCACACCGAGCCGGTCGAGTCCTCGGGCTTCTGCATCCACTACAAGCTGCCGCACTATGTGACCTTCGGCAGCGCGCTGGATAACCTGCGCAAGGCCGCCGGGGAGGGTCGTAGGGAGGGTGAAACCCTCCCTGAAGCCACCCCCTCGGCCGGGGAGGCGAAATGACCCTCGCAGAGCTGACCCACCCGCGCCAGGACTACAGCTACGGCTTCCTGGACGCCTTCGCCCGCCGCGAGCTGCGCCGGCGCATCCTGAAGGCGATCGCCATCCCGGGCTACCAGGTGCCCTACGCCAGCCGCGAGCTGCCGATCGCCCGCGGCTGGGGCACCGGCGGCCTGCAGGCCACGCTCAGCGTGGCCGGCCCGCAGGATGTGGTGAAGGTGATCGACCAGGGCGCCGACGACTCGGTGAACGCGGCCAACCTGCGCCGCTTCATCGCCCGCATGACCGGGGTCGAGACGACGACCGACACCGCCAGGGCGACGATCATCCAGAGCCGCCACCGGGTGCCCGAGGAGCGCCTGGCCGAGGGCCAGCTGCTGGTGCTCCAGGTGCCCGACCCGGAGCCGCTGCGCGCGGTGCAGCCCGACAGCTCGCAGGCCCGCGAGATGCACGCCGACGCCGACTACGCCCAGATGTGGCTGAGCCTCTACGAGCAGCTGGTGCGCTTCGGCCGCTTTATGCAGGGCGCCAGCTACCCCGTCATCGTCAACCGGCGCTACCTGATGAGCCCCAGCCCCATCCCGCGCTGGGACACGCCGGCCCTGCACCAGTCGGCCCACCTGACCATCCTCTCGGCGGGGCGCGAGAAGCGGCTCTACGCGGTGCCGCCCTACACCGACGTGCGCCCGATCGAGTTCGACGATGTCTTCTTCCAGGTCGAGGACCAGGCCGGCCGGGTCTGCATGATCACGGGGGCCGCCCAGAAGTTTATGGACGAGCTGCCCCAGCCCGGCGGCGGATCGCGCTTCCGCATCTCCGACACCGGCTATGTGGAGAAGCTGCTCGCGGCGGCGCGCGGCGAGCCGACTGCGATCGGCCCGACCTACTACGATGACCAGGGCCGCTTCTGGATGCCGGGGGTGATCCGGGGGCGGGGGGATGGCGATTCATGACATTGGAACCACGAACATTCGACCCGCCGCGCCTGAGCGACGGCCGCCCGCTGCTGACGGCGCGCGAGCTGCGCAAGACCTACGGGCGGGTGACGGCGGTTGAGGGGGTGAGCCTGGAGGTCTACCCCGGCGAGACGCTGGGCATCGTGGGCGAGTCGGGCTCGGGCAAGAGCACGGTGCTGCGCCTGCTGAACCTGGAGGAGCCGGCCGACGCCGGCGACTACCGGCTGGACCTGGCGGCCTACGCGGGCGAGAACCTGCTGGGGCTGGACCGCTACCGGCGGCGCGAGCTGCGGGTGAGCCAGATCGGCATCGTCTACCAGCAGCCGCACATGGGCCTGCGCATGGGGGCGAGCAGCGGCGGCAACGTGGCCGAGCGGCTGATCATGGCCGGCGAGCGCCGCTTCGCCAGCCTGCGCGCGGCGGCCCGCGATTCGCTGGCCGCCTCAGAGTTCCCGCTGGACAGGCTGGACGACCCGCCCAGGGTGCTCTCGGGCGGCATGCAGCAGCGCGTCCAGCTGGCCAAGGCGATCGCCATGCGCCCGGCCCTGCTCCTGCTCGACGAGCCGACCACCGGCCTCGATGTCTCGGTCCAGGCCCTGGTGCTCGACACCCTGCTGCGCCTGCGCCGCGAGCGGCGCATCGCCACCATCGTCGTCTCGCACGACCTGGGCGTCATCCGCACGCTGGCCGACCGGGTGATGGTGATGCGCGGCGGCCACGTGGTGGAGCACGGCCTGGCCGACCAGGTGCTCGATGACCCGCAGCACCCCTACACGCAGCAGCTGGTACACGCGAAATTGTAGAACCTGTAGGGACGCAGCGCGCTGCGTCCCTACGCCACACACATGAACCTCCTCACCGTCCACGACCTCTCAAAGACCTTCACCATCCACGCGATCGGCCGCGCGGTGCCCGCCTTCACCAACGTCTCCTTCCAGCTGCGGCCGGGCGAGCTGCTGGTGGCGCGCGGGCAGAACGGCGTGGGCAAGTCGTCGCTGCTGCGCTGCCTCTACCGCACCTACCTGCCGAGCGCGGGCCACGCGATCTACCGCTCGGCCCACGGCGAGGTGGACCTGGCCCGCGCCGCCGAGGTGGACATCGCGCTGCTCAGGAAGACCGAGATCGGCTACGTCTCACAGTTCCTGCGCCCGCGCCCGCGGGTGAGCGCGATCGAGCTGGTGATGGAGCCGCTGCTGGCCGCCGGGGCGGATTCCGGCGAGGCCCGCGCGCGGGCGGGCGACTGGCTGGGCCGGCTCGGGCTGAAGGAGTCGATCTGGCCGGCCTACCCGAGCACCTTCTCGGGCGGCGAGCAGCAGAAGATCAACCTGGCCCGCGCCCTGATCGCCCCGCGCCGCCTGCTGCTGCTCGACGAGCCGAACGCCGCGCTCGACCCGGTCGCCCGCGCGGCCCTGCGCGAGCGGCTGGCCGCCCTCAAGGCCGAGGGCGTGGCGATGATCGGGGTCTTCCACCATATCGAGGATGTACACGACCTGGTGGATAATGAGGTGGTGCTGAATGCGGTGGGATGATCCGCGCGGGCGCGGGCGCGGGCACCCACGTTGGGGTGCCCCTATGAGGGGATGATATGCTGATAACGAATCTCCGGGTTGTGCTGGCGGATGCGGTGATCGAGGGCGGCGCGCTGCTGCTGGAGGGGGGCCGGATCGCCGGGGTGTATGCGGGCGATGCGCCCAGGCACACGGGCCGCAGGGTGAACGGGGTTGGGCTGACGGCCATCCCCGGCATCATCGACCTGCACGGCGATATGCTGGAGCGCGAGATCGAGCCGCGCCCCGGCTCCTTCTTCCCCGTCGATATGGCCGTCCACGAGCTCGACAAGCGCCTGGCCGCAGCCGGCGTCACCACGGCCTACGCGGCGCTCTCGTTCTGGGATGTCGACCGGCCCGAGAGCGTGCGCGGCGAGGCGATGGTGCAGCAGGTGGTGCGCGAGCTGGGCCGCATGCGCCCCGATCTGCTCACCGACCTGCGCATCCACGCCCGCTTCGAGGTCTCCACGCCCACGGTGGCCCCGCTGCTGGCCGAGCTGATCGAGGCCGGCCAGATCCAGATGCTCTCGCTGATGGACCACACGCCCGGCCAGGGCCAGTACCGCAACATCGAGCAGTACATCAGCTTTATGGCCAAGTGGCGGCGGGTGGACCCCGGCCATATCGAGGAGGAGCTGCGCGAGCGCCTGGCGAAGGCCGGCGACCTGATGGGGCGCTGGGGGATCGCCCGCGACATCGCGGCCCTGGCGCGCGACATGGGCCTGCCGATCGCCTCGCACGACGACGACACCCTGGAGAAGGTCGATCTGGTGTCCAGCCTGGGCGCCACGATCAGCGAGTTCCCGGTGACGCTGGAGGCGGCCCAGGAGGCCCGCCGCCGCGACATGCACGTGATCATGGGCGGGCCGAACGCCCTGCGCGGCGGCTCGCACTCGGGCAACATCAGCGCCCGCGAGGCGATCGACGCCGGCGTGGTGGACGCCCTGGCCGCCGACTACCACCCGGCCACCCTGGTGCAGGCGGCCTTCGGCCTGGCCGCCTCCGGCGCGCTGGGCCTGCCCGCCGCTGTGGCCCTGGTCAGCGCCGGCCCGGCCGCCGCCCTCGGCCTGGACGACCGCGGCCGGATCGCCGAGGGGCTCAGCGCCGACCTGGCCCTGGTCGAGGACGGCCCGCGCCCCAGGGTGCGCGCGGCCATCCGCGCCGGCGTGCCGATCTACTGGGACGCCGCCATGGCGGGAAGGTAGGTGACTCATATGCGCCAGATCGACCTCTTCCCCGACATCCTGCGCATGGGCGCGAAGACGCCGCTCGGCCCCGAGCCGACCATCCACCCCACGGCGATCCTGGTGGACTGCCGGGTGGGCGGCTGGACGGAGATCGGCCCAGACACGCACATGGCCGAGAGCGACTTCGGCGACTACAGCTACTGCGCCGGCGATAACCAGATCGTCTACGCGACCGTCGGCAAGTTCTGCTCGATCGCCTCGCACGTGCGGATCAACCCCGGCAACCACCCGATGGGCCGCGTCACCCAGCACCACATGACCTACCGGCGCAGCCAGTACGGCTTCGGCCCCGACGACGAGGGCTTCTTCGAGTGGCGGCGATCCCACCGCTGCGAGATCGGCCACGATGTCTGGGTCGGCCACGGGGCGATCATCATGCCGGGGGTGAGCGTCGGCAGCGGCGCGGTGGTCGGCTCCGGCGCGGTGGTGACGCACGATGTGCCGCCCTACACCATCGCCGTGGGCGTGCCGGCCCGCCCGCTGCGCCCGCGCTTCGATGCGGATGTTGTCGCGGCCCTGCTGCGGATCGCCTGGTGGGACTGGGACCGGGCCACGCTGGAGGCGCGCTTCGCCGACCTGCTCGATATCGAGGGGTTTGTCAGGAAGTACGGGTAGGGGCGCGCCCGCCGCACCCGCGCCGGCCGGTGAAGAGCGGGTTGGGGGTGAGCTGGCGCTGCCTCGGCATCCCCGCGTTGCGCTACGCGCCCTCGTCGTCTAGCAGATCCTCGACCGCCTGCCCCATGCCCCGCAGATGCGCCTTGATGCGCCGGATCTCCCCGCGGGCATAGCCGATTCGCATGGTCGAGACTCCTCCGCTTGCCGTCGCCGGGCATGAATCCCATCAAACCCATCTGCGCTGCCTCCGGCTGATACGTAGATATCATAGGCCAGTTCTATAGTAAGCTACGATGGCCGAGCGGGTTCCGATTAGGGAAGTGGAAATTTTTGTTAGCGCGAATAAGTCCTGGGTCAAGCCCCACCGGCACGGCAGCGGGAAAGCGCGTAGGCTCAGCCTCTGCTATACTCTCGTGGCAACCCCGACGAGCTCCGAGGGGATACGAGCAGAGGAGAACCATAGTGGAGTACCGCGAGCTTGGGCGCACAGGGTTGGCCGTGTCGAGCATCAGCTTCGGGGCCTGGGCGATCGGCGGCAGTTGGGGCGACGTGAGCGAGTCCGATGCGATGGCCGCGCTGCACCGGGCCCTCGATCTGGGCATCAACTTCATCGATACCGCCGACGTGTATGGCGACGGGCGCAGCGAGCGCATGATCGCCCGGCTGCGCCGCGAGCGCAGCGAGCCGTTCTTCGTCGCGACAAAGGCCGGTCGCCGGCTTGACCCCCATGTGGCATCTGGCTACACCAAGGCCAACCTGAGCACATTTGTCGAGCGCAGCCTGAAGAACCTCGAGGTCGAGGCGCTCGACCTCCTGCAGCTCCATTGCCCGCCCTCCGAGGTCTACGATAACGACGAGGTCTACGGGGCGCTCGACGACCTGGTGACCGAGGGCAAGCTCCGCTTCTACGGCGTGAGCGTGGAGCGGGTCGATGAGGCGCTGCGGGCCATCCAGCGCCCCAATGTGCAGAGCGTGCAGATCATCTTCAACGCCTTCAGGCGCAAGCCGGCCGACGAGCTGTTCCCCGCAGCCCGCGCGCGCAAGGTGGGTATCATCGCGCGCGTGCCGCTTGCCAGCGGCCTGCTGACCGGCAAGCTGCGCCTGGATAGCCGGTTCGCCGCCGACGACCACCGCAGCTTTAACCGCCACGGCGAGGCATTCGACCGCGGTGAGACCTTCTCGGGGGTGGACTACGAGGCGGGTCTGCAGGCGGTGGAGGAGCTGCGCCCGCTGGTGTCGCCCGGCGCGACCTTGGCCCAGCTGGCGCTGCGCTGGATCACGATGTTCGACGCGGTCACCTGCGCCATCCCTGGCGGCAAGAACCCCGCCCAGGTCGAGCAGAATGCGGCCGCCGCCGCGCTGCCGCCGCTCGACGTCGACACCATGGCCGCCGTCGAGGACGTGTACAACCGCCGCATCCGACCGCTGGTTCACCATTTGTGGTAGGGCCGGTGAGCGCCGCACGGCGAAGGGTCCCGGCCGGGACCCTTCGCTTCGCCGCAGGCGGGACTCATAGATCACATCTATAGTGTCCCTACGCGGTGATATCCCACTCTCCGTGGCAGGCCCAGCCGCCGTCGGACAGCCGCTCGTAGAGCCGCAGCTCCCAGGACACCGGCGCGCTGACATCCACCATGCTCGCGGCCATATCGGCCAGGGCCGGGCCGTCCTCGGGGCGAAAGCCGTAGGCCAGGCTGAGGTGCAGCCAGCTCTTCAGGCGCAGATCGTCGCGGCGCGAGGGCGATTCCACCGTGGCGGCGAAGTCGGCGGCGAGCGCCTCCAGCCAGGGCGAGTCGATCAGCAGGCCGTGGAAGGTGTCGAGGAAGGCCAGCTCGCGGATCGTGACCGGCGTCGCGGGCCGGGCGGCCACGGCCCGCTCGCGGGCGGCCCCCAGAGCGGCGAGGTAGCGCGGGATCGACTCGGCGTCATCGTGGAAGAAGCCGGTGAGCGTGATGTGGGGCGGGTAGGCGTGGGCGCTGTTCGGGCCGAATCGCGCCCGGCTGGCCGCGTAGAAGGACGCGACCTGCGCGGCCAGCGGGCCGGCGGGGCAGGCGTAGACGATCAGCTCGCTGGGCGAGCTCGCGGGCGCAACGCCCATAGGCGCACCTCCTGCACACTCATAGTTTGCGGTGCAATGGCCAGCTTCGCTGGCCATTGCACCGCAAACTATATCAGGTTTTAGGGCGGCAGCCCTACACCTGTTGGCGGGCCTCGCCGAGCCGGCGCCGCCAGAGCGCCAGCAGCCCGGCGCCGCGCAGCCGCCAGGTGCCCACCAGGCCGTAGGGGAAGAACAGCACGATCAGGATGTAGACCACGCCGAAGATCAGCGGCCAGCGCGGGCCGAAGGCGGCGTTCAGCCAGTAGCCGAGCAGCTGCAGCACGCCCGCGCCCAGCATCGGCCCGACCAGCGAGCCCGCCCCGCCGATGATCGTCATCAGCAGCGCGTTGATCGTCGTGCCCACGCCCAGCATCGCGGTGTTGGCGTTCAGGTTCCAGATCGCGTTCATACCCCCGGCCAGCGCCGCCATCACCCCCGAGATCGTGATCGCGATCAGCTTGTAGACGAAGGTGTTGTAGCCCAGCATGCGCGCCCGCGGCTCGTTCTCGCGGATGGCCACCATCACCGCGCCGGTGGGCGAGCTGACCACCCGACGGGCCAGCAGGTACATGACCAGGGCGAAGCCCAGGGCCACAAAGTAGAAGCGCAGGCGCTGGTCGGTCGGGCTGATCCAGGACGGGATGGGGATGCCCTGCAAGCCGTCCTCGGCCCCCGTCCACTCGCGGAAGTCCGTCGCCTCGGCCAGGATGAAGAACATCTGCGCGAAGGCCAGCGTCACCATGGTCAGGTAGACCCCGCTGACCCGCAGCGAGAGCACGCCGACGATCAGGCTCTGGGCCACGGCCACCACGACGATCATCAGCGCGGCCTGCCAGAGCGGCCAGCCGGCGTGCTTGAGCATCATGCCCAGCACGTAGGAGCCGGTGCCGAAGAACAGGGCGTGGCCAAAGGAGAGGATGCCGGTGTAGCCCATCAGCAGGTCGTAGCTCATGGCGTAGACGGCCAGGATGAAGACCTGGATGAGCATGCCCTGCCAGAACTTGGGCGCGCCCTCGCCCACCGGCTGGCCGGTGATCAGAGCCATGGCGAAGGGGAACAGGCACAGGCCGGCCACCAGGGCGGCGCCGGCCCAGCCGGCGGGGGGGATTTTTCGAATCATCGGTATTATATCCATCATATCCGGCATATCCGGCATACCCGGTGTACCCGGTGTATTCGGCGCACCCGGCGCACCCGGCGCACCCGGTGTAGGGCCGAAGCATTTGGGATTGTCGCGGAATGACAATCCCAAATGCTTCGGCCTACGGTCCCACGCGATCAATCCTTCTTCCCAAACAGCCCGGTGGGCCGGATCAGCAGCACCAGGGCCATGATCAGCACGGTGGAGGCGCGGGCGATCGAGGGCGAGAACTTGACCGCCTCGGCCATGAAGGGCAGCTGGATGCCCGAGAGCACGATCTGGTCGCCGAAGGCGCGGGCCAGGCCGACCAGCAGGGCGCCGGCGGCCGCGCCGCCGTAGCTGCCCATGCCGCCGATCACCACGGCGATGAAGGCCTGGAGCTGGAACTCCTGGCCGATGCCGGGGTTCACCCCGATGAAGGGCGCGGCGGCCACCCCGCCCAGGGCGGCCAGCCCGGCCCCCAGGGCGAAGACCATGGTGAAGACCCGGCGCACGTTGATCCCGAGCGCCTGGACCATCTCGGCGTCCTGGACGCCGGCGCGGATGATCATGCCCAGGCGCGAGCGGCGCAGCAGCACGGCGATCGCGGCGAACATGATCAGGCCGAGCGCGATGATGAAGATCCGGTAGCTCGGGAAGGGCCGGCCGAGCACGTCGATGCTGGCGCAGTGGTCGCCCAGCCAGGCCACCAGGTTAGGCGAGGGGCAGGCCTCGCCGCGCTGGCTGAAGAAGTCCGGCGTGTCCATGTAGTAGCCGGTCGGCCCCCAGACGCCCTTGACCAGCTCGGTGCCGACGAGCACCAGGCCAAGGGTGACGAGCACCTGGTAGATCGGCCGGCTGTAGAGCGGGCGGATGAGGCTCCACTCGATCAGGCCGCCCAGGGCCGCGCCGCTGCCCGCGCCCACCACCAGGGCGATCAGGAAGCGCAGGTTCGAGGAGAGGCCGAGGATGGCCCCCTCGCCGAGGGTGCGGGCCGGGGCGATCAGCAGAGCCAAGGCCAGCAGCCCCGCGCCGAGCACGAGCCCGCGCGGCCCGCGCGACCGCCCGGCGAAGGGCTGGCCGAGGGCCAGGGCGAGTCCGCCGGCGATGCCCGAGGCGGCCAGGGCCAGCAGCCGGCCCACAAACAGCCCGAGGGCCTCCTGGGCCTCGGCGGTGGGCACGTCGCCGCCGGCGCTGATCCCCGTGCTCGCCAGGGGCGCCAGGTCGAAGCCCCAGGAGCCCAGCAGAAGAAGGGCCACGGCCAGCGCCCACAGGCCCCAGCGCGCGGCCTGGCCGCCCGGGATCTTCGGCAGCATCGGCGCGGCCCGCCGGGCCAGGATGGCCCCGCCGGCCAGCGCCAGCAGCAGCGGCAGCGTGTTCAGCAGGATGCGCGGGTTCGCGTAGAGCGTGTAGCCCATGTACGCGCCGACCATAAACAGCAGCCCGTGGGCGAAGTTCAGCACGTCCATCAGCCCAAAGATCAGCGAGAGCCCCGAGGTGACCAGGAAGTACAGCGCGCCCAGGGTCAGCCCCGAGAGCAGGATGCTCGCCGCGACCTTCGGCTCGTACTGGCTGAGCGCCCAGGCCATCGCGGCCACGGCGGCCAGGGAGCCGATGATCAGGGGGCGGTTTTGCTTGAGGAAGTTCGTCATTGTGGGCCTTGTTGGGGCGCAGCAGCGCCGCGCTGCTGCGCCCTTACGGTGGGGCGCTGCTGCGCCCTTACGGTGGCGCGCTGCTGCGCCCTTACGGTGGCGCGCTGCTGCGCCCTTACGGTGGGGCTGGGGCGCAGCAGCGCGGCGCTGCTGCGCCCTTACGGTGGCGGCAGCCGTCAGGCGGCCCCCAGGTACCTGGTGATCAGCGCCTGGTCCCCGGCGAGGTCGGCCATCTTGCCGCTGTGGGCGGTGTGGCCGTCGTCCACGATGTAGTAGCGGTCGGCGAGCTGGGCGGCCATGTGGAAGTTCTGCTCGACCAGCAGCACGGTGATCTGGTCGGAGAGCCGGCGCAGCGAGGCGACGATCTGCTCGACCACGATCGGGGCCAGGCCCTCGCTGGGCTCGTCCACCAGCAGCAGGCGGTTGTCGGGCACCAGGGCGCGGGCGATCGCCAGCATCTGCTGCTGGCCGCCGGAGAGCTTGCCGCCGGGGTGCTTCGCCAGCCGCTTCAGGTCGGGGAACAGCTCGTAGATGAAGTCGATCTTGCCAGCCAGGTCGCCCTTGCGGCGCTCGGCGATGCGCAGGTTCTCCTCGACGCTCAGGTCGCGGAAGATCGCGCGGTGCTCGGGCACGTAGCCGATGCCCAGGGCGGCGATCTCGTAGGCCGGGCGGCCCTGGATCTCCTGGCCGTCGAAGAGCACCCTGCCCGTGCGCGGCGGGTTCAGGCCGATGATCGAGCGCAGGGTGGTGGTCTTCCCAGCCCCGTTGCGGCCCAGCAGCGCGGTGATGCTGCCGGACGGCACCTCCAGGCTGATGCCCTCCAGGATGTGGAACTGGCCGATGAAGGTCTGGATCGACTCGACGCTAAGGAGCATGGCGGTAGGACTCCCCGAGGTAGGCGCTCTGCACGGCGGGGTTGGCGGCGATGTCTGCCGGGCCGCCCTCGGCCAGCACGCGGCCCTGGTGCATCACGGTGATCATGTCCGAGAGGCTCATCACCACGCCCATGTTGTGCTCGACGAGCAGGATGGTCTTGCCGGTGTCGCGGCGGATGCCGCGCAGCACCTCCAGCAGCAGCGGCACCTGCTCGGTGGCCATGCCGGCGGTCGGCTCGTCGAGCAGCAGCAGCTCCGAGTCGGCGGCGAGCAGGATGGCCAGCTCCAGACGGCGCTTGTCGCCGTGGGGCAGGGTCGCGGCCACATCGGCGGCGCGGGCGGCCAGGCCGACCAGGCCGAGGGCGTGGCGGGCGCGCTCCTCGTAGCGGCGGAAGGCGGCGGCCCGCGCCCAGATCTTCAGGCTATCTTTGCCCTGGGCCTGGGCCGCCAGGCGCACGTTCTCCAGCACCGAGAGGCTGGGGAAGACGTTGGTGATCTGGAAGGAGCGGCCGACCCCCAGGTGGGCGATGCGGTGCAGCGGCAGCCGGGTGATGTCGCGACCGCGCAGCAGCACCTGGCCGCTGGTCGGCTTCATGAAGCCGCTCAGCAGGTTGAACAGGGTGGTCTTGCCGGCCCCGTTCGGCCCGATGATCGCGTGGAAGCTGCCGGCGGCCACCGAGATGTCCACGCCGTCCACGGCGCGCAGGCCGCCGAAGTGGCGGGTCAGGCCCACGGCCTGGATGATCGTGTCGGTCACGCGAGTCTCCTGAGGGCTGCCGCCCTAAAACCTTATTTTGTACATAATATATATGCCGCATTGCGCGCCTACGGCGCGCAATGCGGCATATATTATTTACATCTATTCATCTCGGCGGGCACCGCGCAGGGCGGGGCGGTCTCCTCGGGCGTGAAGGCGCTCGCCACCTCGAAGAACTTGAAGTCGGGGTCGGTGGTGTTCAGCAGCTTGACCAGGGTCATCGGCTGGAGCAGCACGTGGTCCTCGGCGCGGATGGTGTAGCTGCCCTTGGGGCCGTCGAAGCTCATGCCCTCCAGCGCCTTGATCATCCCGTCGGCGGCCGGGTCGCCGCCGGTGGCCTCCAGCGCCTTGACCAGCATCACCGCCGCGTTGAAGCCGCTCTCGGTGAACAGGTCGGGCGGGGTGCCGAACTTGGCCTTGTGCTGCTCGACCAGCCAGCTGTTGACCGGGTTGTCGAACAGGCTGTAGTGGTAGACGCTGACGCCCACCGAGCCGACGGCGTCGGCGTAGCCCTTGGCCATGGTCTGGTTGTCGCCGAAGCCGGTGGCGACGGTCATCACGTCGAAGACGCCGAGCTGCTGCATCTGCTGGAACATCGGCACGAAGCCGGTGCCCGACCAGGTGACGATCAGAACCTCGGCGCCCGAGTCGAGCAGCTGGTTGATGTAGGGCGTGAAGTCGGTGGTGTCGGCCGGGGCGAAGACGGTGCCGGCGCCCTTGTCGTCGTCGTTGGTGACAAAGGTGCCGCCCAGGCCCTTGACGGTGGCGTAGAAGGCGGCCGCCGATCCCTGGCCAAAGGCGTTGTCCTGGGCGATCTGGATAAACTTCGTGCCAGTCTTCAGCAGGGCCGCGCCCATGGTCAGGGCGTCCTGGCCGCTGGTGCGCCCGGCGCGGAAGGTGTACTCGTTGAAGTTCGCGCCGGTGAGCGCCGGGGAGGCGGCGGGCGCGCTGATGTAGACGATCTTGTTCTCGGCGGCCACCCCCGAGATGGCCAGGGCCACCGGCGAGCTGGGCACGCCGACCAGGATCGTCGCGCCGTCCTTCTCGATCGCCTCGCGGGCCAGGGAGACGCCCGTCTCCGGGGTGCTTGCGGTGTCCTTGGTGACGACCTGGATGGGGTGGCCGGCGACGGCGTTGGTGCCGCCGGTGGCGTAGTCGAGGCCCAGCGTGAAGCCGCGCTCAAGCATGGGGCCGTAGACGGCGAGCAGGCCCGAGGCGTCGGTCATCATGCCGACGACGATCGGGGCGCCATCGGCGGCGGGGGCATCGGTCGCGGCCGGGGCGGCGGCCTCGGTGGCGACCTCGGTGGCGGCGGGGGCATCGGTCGCGGCCGGGGCGGCGGCCTCAGTGGCCTCGGCGGCCTCGGTCGCGGCGGGCTCGGTGGGGGCGGCGGCGGGCGCGCCGCCGCAGGCGGCCAGGGCCATCATCACGGCCAGGGCCAGGGTCAGGAGCGCCCAGCGGGCGCGGCGTGCGGATCCATTCATCGGTTGGGCTCCTCTATAAGGCGAGGCGTTTGGAACGCGAAGGACGCGAAGGTTGGCGAAAGACGCGAACGCGAAACGGCGCGAAGGGCGCGAAGGGCGCGGAAGACGCGAAGGCGAAGTTGGATTGCAGATTGCAGATTGGGCCCATGATGCGCCCAACCTGCAATCTGCAATCTGCAATCTACAATCCGGCGATCAGCGCGTGGAAGGCCGCGTTGAACTCCTCGGGCTTCTCGATGTAGGGCGTGTGGCCGCACTCGGGCAGCACCAGCTCGGTGAAGCGGCCGCCGGCCTCGGCGTAGCGCTCCAGCACCCGGCGGGTCTGGCCGACCATCGGCTGCGGCGGGAAGGCCTCGTCGCCCGGCCAGCCGGGGATGGCCCCCAGCTTGCCAAGGGTGCCGATCTCGAACAGGCTCATGTCGCCGACGATCTGGTCGTCCGCGCCGCGCACCCAGAGCACCGGCGGCTTGGGGTCGGCGGCGATGATCTTCGCCACACTGTCGCCGATGTACTTGGGCGAGAGCGCATTGTTCGGCCCAAGCAGGCCCGGCCCGACGCCCGGCCAGTTCTCGCTGGCCACCATATCGCCAGGGTGGTTGTCGGGGCGCACCTTGATGCTGAGCAGCCCCGAGAGCAGCTCCTCCTCGCGGGCCGGCTTGAAGGGCGGCTTCCAGTAGTAGGTGTTCATCACCACGCGCGGCGCCGACTGCGGATTCTCCTCGCCCCGGTCGCCCTCGCCCTCGCGGCGGGCGAACTCGGCGCTGACAAGGCCGCCGCCCGAGCCGGCGAAGTCGTCCCAGCTCGGCGTGCCGTCCAGGTCCTTGGTGCCGCCGAATCCGTAGGGCGAGCCGGGGGCGGCCACGGTGACGCTGAGCAGGCGGGCGGGGGCCGCCGCGAGCATGGCCCAGACGATCGAGCCGCCCAGCGAGTGGCCGACGACGTGGAAGCGGTCAACGCCCAGCGCATCCATCAGGCCGAGCAGGTCATCGACCCAGTCATTGCAGCCGCGGGTGGCGTCCACCGGCTTAAACTCGGTGTCGCCATAGCCGCGGTTATCTGAGGCGATAGCGCGGAAGCCTGCGGGCAGGGCCAGCATCGTCTCCTCCCAGAAGGTCGAGCAGGAGTTATTGCCGTGGATGAAGAGCACCGGCGTGCCGTCGGCCGGCCCGCTGGTCAGGGCGTGGATCTGGAGCCGGGGGGTGTCCACCATCTGCGAGCTGATGCCTGGGAGGGTCGGGATACTACTCACCGTTGAGTCCTTTCGTGATCTTGGTTGGGCGCAGCAGCCGCCCTGGGATCTCTACTTCCTCGGCGGTTGTCCGAGGGGCGACTGCTGCGCCCCTACGCGGCCACGTACATACGCACCAGAGATTGTTTATCCACCTTGCCGGCGGCGGTCTTGGGCAGGGTGTCGGCGACGATCACCCGCTTGGGGAGCTTGTAGCGGGCCAGGCGATCTGCGGCGAAGGCCAGCAGGTCGTCGGCGTCGATCAGCGCGTCGGGGCGGGCCACGGCCACCGCCCAGCCGACCTCACCCCAGCGCGGGTCGGGGGCGGCGATCAGGGCCACCTCGGCCACGGCGGGGTGGCCGGCCAGCGCGCTCTCGACCTCGGCCGGGTAGATGTTCTCGCCGCCGGAGATGATCACGTCCTTCAGGCGGCCGACGATCGTGTAGTAGCCCTCCTCGTCGCGCACGGCCAGGTCGCCGGTGTGCAGCCAGCCATCGATAATCGCCCGCGCTGTCTCTGCGGGGCGGCCCCAGTAGCCCGCGCAGACGTGCGGCCCACGGATGAGCAGCTGGCCGACCTGGCCGGGGCCGAGCGACTGGCCAGCGTCGTTCACGATCTTCAGATCGATGTAGAAGAGCGGGAAGCCCACCGCGCCCGGCTTGCGCCGCACGTCGGCGGCGGGCAAGGCGAAGGTGTTCGGCCCGGCCTCGGTCAGGCCGTAGCCGGTCTTGAAGTCGATCCCGCGCGCCCAGAAGGCCTCGAAGACCGGCCGGGGGCAGGGCGCGCCGCCGCTGACCACCAGCTTCAGCCGGGAGAAGTCGGCCCCCGCCCAGCGCGGGTGCTGCTGCATGGCGATGTAGACGGTCGGCACGCTGAAGTAGATCGTCACCCCGGCCCGCTCGATCAGGTGGAAGACCTGATCGACATCGACTCCCCTACAGACGATCGAGCAGCCGCCGATCATGACCAGCGGCGCGGTGAAGACGTTCAGCCCGCCGGTGTGGAAGAGCGGCGAGTTCAGGATGGCCACGTCGTCGGGCGTCAGCCCCCAGCCCGCCACCGTGTTCACCGCGTTGGCCGCGACGTTGCCGTGGGTCAGCACCGCGCCCTTGGGCGTGCCGGTGGTGCCGCCGGTGTAGCAGATCACCCAGGGGTCGTCCCAGC
>NZ_JAIEWN010000024.1:31992-34917 GCF_019599295.1 Oscillochloris sp. ZM17-4
GCCACCCAGTGCCGCACCGATGTCTCTTTTGCGCGAAGCTGCCCTGCCACCTCGGCGTACTCCGGGCCAAAGATCAGCACGCAGGGCGTCGCGTCATCGAGCAGGGCCGCCAGCTCGGCCGGGGTGAGCCGGTAGTTGAGCGGCTGCATGATCGCGCCGAGCTTCCCGCAGGCGAACCAGATGTCCAGGTAGGCCACGCAGTTCAGGGACAGGACGGCGACGCGGTCGCCCTTGCGCACGCCCAGGCCGCGCAGGAGGTTGGCCGTGCGGCCGGCGGCCTCGTCCCAGGCGCGGTACGTCACCGGGGACATCCCGTTCTCAGCATCGAGAAGCGCCACCGTATCGGGCGTCAGCCTCGCCCGCCTGCCCAGCCAGTCACCGAGAAACATCTGCATAGACATCCGCCATCACGATACATTATGCTGGGTGTCGGCGGCAGAGCCGCCGACACCCAGCATAAAAAGTCATCCCCATTGGACACACGCCGCCGCCCAGGCGTAGCCGATCCCGGCGGCCACCATCACCATCAGGTCGCCGTCGCGCAGGCGGCCTGTCTCCAGACCCTTCTGGATCGAGATCATCTGGTCCTGCTGGCCGACGTGGCCGGTCTCGCTGAGGTAGCAGGACTGCTCCTCGCGCAGGCCGAGCTCGCGCAGCACGAAGTCGTGGGCCGAGCGCTTCATGTGCAGGATGTTCAGGTAGCCGATGTCGGCCCGCGAGCGACCGCTGCGCTCCAGGGCGCCGTCGATCACGGCCAGGAAGTTGCCCATCGACAGCCCGTCGAGCCGGCGCTTCATGCCCTCGGGGTCGGTCACATCGAGCATATTGCGCCCGGCCTCGATCGCCTCGGGCGTGATCGGCTCGACCGTGCCGCCGGCCGGGATGACCACGTCCAGCGAGAAGGAGCCGTCACAGAGCACCGAGACGCCGAGCAGGCGATTGCGCGGGTGGCCACGGCGCAGGACGAGCGCCCCGCCGCCGCAGCTCAGGTCGAGCATGAAGCGGGTGCGCGGGTTGCGTGGGTCCACCAGGTCGCCGTTGCGGTAGCCGCCAGCGATGAGGATCGTGTTGACACTCGGGTCGGCGGCGAAGAGGCCGCGGGCGAGCTGGAGCGCGGCGATAGTGGTGGCGCAGCGCAGCTGCACGTCGATCGCCCATGCGCGGGAGGCTCCCAGGTCGTGGGCCAGCTTGACGCCGGCCGTCCAGAGGGGGTACTCCTTGTACTCCTCGGTGGTGCAGAGGACGACATCAAGCTCGCGGGGTTCGATCCGGGCACGGGCGAGGGCGTCCTGGGCGGCCCAGAGGCCCATCGCGCCGGGGTGGTCATCGGGGCCGGGCACGGGGCGGCGCAGGATGCCGAGCTTCTCGGCGACAACCTGCTCGGGCAGGCCGGCCAGCCGGCCGATCTCGGCCGGGCCGAGGCTGCGCTCGGGGATGTAGGTGCCTGCGGCAACGATGCCGATCGCGGTCGCGTCCATTGCGATTCTTCATTATGTCTATGGTTGGGGCGACTACGTCGCCCCAACCATAGACATGAGTAGGTTTGGTTCGTCAGGGATAGAGTGAGCGTAGCACCCTGCGGTTGCGCGGCGGTTACAGATCGGTTACACGGGGCAGGGAGGTGTCGCCGCGGCGGATGCGCTCGTGGAGGTCGCGGGTGGCGGGGGCGGGGGCGACGCCCAGCTCAGCGTCGAGGGCCTCGGCGCAGCGCTGGTAGCAGCGCAGGGCCTGGGGCCGGTTGCCCTGACGGGCGTGGACGAGCATCTGGAGGCGGTAGGCCCGCTCCCAGCAGCTATCTTCGGCCAGGATGCGCCCGCAGACCTCCAGGGCCTCATCATCGTGGCCGAGCTCGGTCAGGGCGGCGGCCAGGCGGTCGGCGGCGCGCAGGAATGTGGCCCGCAGGCGATCACGCTCGGCGCCGGCCCAGTCCTCGTAGGCCGCGTCGGGCAGGTAGTCGCCGGCGTACAGGCTGAGGGCCGTGCGCAAGGCATCCGCGCTGGCAGCGATCATGTCGCTGTCGAGCAGGCTCAGGCCAGCCGCGCAGGACGTGGTGAAGGCCGCGCTATCAATCCAGAGGTCGGCCTCGGGGCGCAGCCGGTAGGCGCTGCCGTCGCGGGCGACGTAGGCGGCGGGCGTGTCGGCGGCGCGGGATGGCTCCAGCGCCTTGTTCAGCGCGTTCAGCGCCACCTTAAAGTCGCGGCCGGCGGCCTCGCGACCGAGCTGCGGCCAGAGCAGATCCACAATCTCCTCACGCTGGAGCCAGCGCCCCCGGCGGGTGACAAGCAGCTGGAAGAGCTGGCGGGCCTTGTCGCGCTGCCAAGCCCGCGCATCGATCTCCTGGCCGCCTCGCCAGACCCGGAAGGCCCCCAGCGTCTGCACGCGCAGCTGGTATCCGGGGTGAGCCTGAAGCTCGCCCAGGCCGAGCCCGGCAAGCAGGCGGCCCGCATAGTCGCCGTGGACGCTGCGGGTGCGGGCGGCCAGCAGCAGCGGCACGGCCCGGCGCGGGTCGGGCGGGCCGAGCAAGCTCGGCCGGGTCAGCAAGAAGTCGTAGCCGTTAGCCGCGCAGAGGGCCAGCAGGTCGTCCACACAGGCGGCGGCGTGCTGGCGCTGACCCAGGTCGCCGTGGGCGATGGCCATCCAGAGCCGGGCGGCGGCGCGGCCGAAGCTATCACCGCACTCGCGCATGAGCGCGAGGGCCTGCTCCAGGATGGCCAGGCCCTCGGCGGGGCGCTCGGCCAGCACATAGCTGGCCCCCAGGGTCAGCTCGATCATCGCGGCCACCCACTGGTCGCCGGCCCACAGGCTGATCTCGGCGCCCTCGCGGGCGCAGCGCGCGGCGGACTCCAGGTCGCCCGAGAAGCCGTAGGCCCGCGTGAGGCCCCAGCTAGCCTCGGCGCGGATGCGGCGCACCGCTAGGCGGTCGCC
>NZ_JAIEWN010000024.1:35017-36938 GCF_019599295.1 Oscillochloris sp. ZM17-4
GGCCCCGATCTCGGCCCGCTCGGCGGCCCGCTCGGCCTCGCCGCAGAAGCTGTGGATGAGCGAGAGCACCAGCAGCGTCTCGCGGTGGCCGCGCGGCGTGTGGCGCTGGCCGCGCTCGCTGGCCAGGCGCTCCTCCTCGGCCCAGCCCTCCAGGATGGCCCGGGCCTCGGCCAGGCGCCCGGTGCGCAGCTTCACCCGCACGCTCAGCAGGTCCTCGACCGGCCCCTCCTCGCGCAGGGTGCGCGCCTCGGCCCGCAGCCGCTCGGCGTCGGCCGGATTGCCCATGTTCAGCTTATTCTCGGCCAGCAGGTCGAGCAGGCGCGCGCGGGCCGCCCGGTCGTCCAGCCCGTCGCTGATCCGCAGGGCCTCCTGGAGCAGGCTCTCGGCCTGGGCCGGGCGCACCTGGTCGATGTAGACCAGGGCCTGGCCGCGCAGCGCCCGGCTGACCCCGGCCTGGTCGCGGCGGTCGCGCCAGGCGGCCTCGGCCTGGGCGTACCAGGAGAGCGCCTCGTCGAAGCGTGAGCGCAGGCGGTAGAGGTCGCCCAGGTAGCCGATCAGGCGCGGGTGGGCGCTGAGCACCTCGGGGGGCATGGCGTCGATCCAGCCGGCCAGGGTGTCGAGGCGCCCTGCGCGCAGGGCGGCCTCGCCGGCGCGGGCCACGGCGGCGGCGGCCTCGTCGTAGTCGCGCGCCGCCAGCCAGTGGTAGATCGCCTCCTCATCGTCGCCCCGCGCCGCGTAGAATCGCGCGGCGCGGCGGCGGCGGCCCTCCAGGGCCGGAGCATCGGCGGCCTGCTGGCGCAGGAAGTCGTGGAAGAGATGGTGGTAGCGCAGCTGCTCGGAGCCGATCTCCACCACGAACAGGTCGCGGTCGCGCAGCTGCTCGATCATGGCCGCGCCGTCATCGGCCTGGCGCACCGCGTCGCAGGCGGCCGGGGTCAGCTCGCGCAGCAGGGCCGTCTCGCGCATGAAGGAGGCCAGCGCGGCCGGCTGGCGGCCGAGCACGTCGCCGGCCAGGTAGTCGAAGAGCGCGGCCAGCGAGGCCGGCCGGTCGGTCAGCAGCTCGGCCAGCCCGCGCGACGAGCCGCCGCGCAGGCCCTGCCAGACCAGCTGGAGCGCGATCGGCCAGCCCTCGGTCTGGTGGGCCAGGGCGGCCACGTCGGCGTCGGCCAGCCCCATGCCGTAGACCTCGCGGAACAGCGTGGCGATCTCGCCGGCGTCGAAGGCCAGGGCCTCGCGGCCCAGCTCAAGCACCTCGCCGCGGGCCCGCCAGCGCAGCAGCTCGCCGCCGGCCAGCGGGTAGCGGGTAGAGAGGACCACCCGCAGGTCGCGCGGGGCGTAGGCGATCAGGCGGTCGGTGAGCGCGCGCACCTCGGGCGAGCCGGCCACAAAGTGGTAGTCGTCCAGCACGAGGATGGCCGGGCCGATGAGGGTCTCGCCCACCGCGTTGAGCAGGGCGTCGAGGGCGGTCGCCCAGACCGACACGCCGGCCTCGCCCCGGCGCTCGCGCAGAGTGGCGGCGGGCAGGTCGGAGAGGCCGGGCAGGCCGGCGGCGCAGGCGGCGATCAGGTAGGAGAGGAAGATCTGCGGGTCGCTGTCGCCCTCGCCGACGCTGTACCAGAGCAGGGGCAGCCCGCCGTCAGCCAGCGTCACCAGAGCCGTCGTCTTGCCGTAGCCGGTGCCGGCCTGGAGCAGCGTCACGCGGTAGTCTAGCGCCTCGCGCAGGCGCGCGGCCAGCGCCGGGCGCGGCAGCAGCCGCCGGTGCAGGCGCGGGGGGGCCAGCTTTGCGCGCAGCAGGAGGGTCTCGTTCGACATGGGGGTGTCCTTCTTCGGTCATTATACCGCCTCTCCCAGAGGCTGCGCGGCGGGAGCGCCCCCCGCTGGCGACTGAGGTCGCAGCGCGAGGGCCTGCGGCCGCCCGCCC
>NZ_JAIEWN010000024.1:37038-56909 GCF_019599295.1 Oscillochloris sp. ZM17-4
CCTGCGGCGACCGAGGCCCCCGCCGCACCTGCGGCGACCGAGGCCCCCGCCGCCGCCGCGACCGAGGCCCCCGTCGTCCCCACCCTCGTCCCATCGCCCACGCCTATCCCGCTCTCAACTGTCGGCAGCGGCACGACCAAGATTGTCTGGTGGCACATCAGCACCGTCGATGAGCAGCGCGCCAACTGGGAGAATCTGGCCAACCAGTATGTCCAGGCCAACCCCGACGTGTCGATCGAGATCACCGTGCTGGAGAACGAGGCCTTCAAGGCCAAGCTCGCCACCGCCATGCAGTCCGGCAGCCCGCCCGACATCTTCCAGAGCTGGGGCGGCGGCGTGCTCAAGCAGTACGCTGACGCCGGCCTGATCCAGGACCTGACCCCGGCGCTGGCCGAGAACGGCTGGGGCGACAGCTTCAACGCCGGCCCGCTCTCGCTCTACGCGGTCGGCGGCAAGAACTACGGCGTGCCCTGGAACGCCGGCATGGTCGGCTTCTGGTATAACAAGGATCTCTTCGCCAAGGCTGGCATCGACGCGCCCCCGGCCACCTGGGCCGAGCTGCTCGACGATGTCGGCAAGCTGAAGGCGGCCGGGATCACCCCGATCGCGATCGGCGAGAAGGATAAGTGGCCGGGCGCTTTCTGGTGGGAGTACCTGGCTACCCGCGTCGGCGGCCAGGCGGCCTTCGAGAGCGCCTTTAACCGCACCGGGAAGTTCACCGACCCGGCCTTCGTCGAGGCCGGCGCGAAGCTGAAGGAGCTGGTTGACCTCCAGCCCTTCCAGACCGGCTCGCTCGGCGCCGGCTACGGCGACCAGCAGGTGGTGATGGCCAACGGCCAGGCGGCCATGGAGCTGATGGGCCAGTGGGCGCCGGGCGCCAACCGCAGCGTGGCCGAGAACGTCGACGCCTATAACGCCAGCCTGGGCTGGTTCCCCTTCCCGATGGTCGAGGGCGGCGCGGGCAGCCCCACGGACGCCCTCGGCGGCGGCGACGGCTTCGCGGTCGGCAAGAACGCCCCGCCGGCGGCGATCGACTTCGTGCGCTTCCTGACCAGCGTCGAGAACCAGACCGCCATGGCCAAGGCCGGCTTCGCGGTGCCGCCGGTGATTAAGGGCGCCGAGGCCGGGATCGATGACCCGCTGATTAAGGAGCTGACCCTGACCCTGGCCAAGGCCCAGTACTACCAGCTCTACTACGACCAGTACATGCCCCCGGCGGTCGGCGCTGCGGTGAACGACGCGACTCAGGAGATCTTCGCCGGCACCGCCTCGCCCGAGCAGGTCGCCCAGACGATCGAGGACTCGGCGGCCTTCGAGCTGCAGCCGTAAAGAAGAGGGCGTAGAGGGAGAGCTATGCTCTCCCTCTACGCCCTCTCTAGGAAGGCGGGTTTCAGGGAGGGCGTAGCCCTCCCTGGCCCTCCCTTGAGGTGCTCTATGGCGCAGCCATCGACTCGCGCGATCACATCGGCCGCCGCGCGGCGCCCGCCCATCCGCTGGGGTAAGGTCGCCACCATCGCCGGCTTCCTGCTGCCGGCGGCGATCATCTATATGGGGCTGGTGCTGCTGCCAGTGGCCCAGGCGGTCTACTACAGCTTCTTCCGCTGGAACGGCCTCGGCCCGATGAGCAACTTCAACGGCCTGGCCAACTACGCCCGCGCCTTCAGCGACCGGGTCTTCGTGGGCGCGCTCAGCCACAACCTGATCCTGGTGGTCATGTCGCTGGCCTTCCAGCTGCCGCTCTCGCTGGGGCTGGCCCTGCTCATCCGCGAGATCCGCTGGGGCCGGGCGCTGTTCCGCACGATCTTCTTCCTGCCCTTCGTGCTCTCCGAGGTGGTCACCGGCGTGGTCTGGACCTTCATCTACCGCCCCCAGGGCGGCCTGATCAACGCGCTGCTCAAGCTCGTCGCGCCCGGGATGCCGGAGACGGCCCTGCTGGCCGACCCGAAGACGGTGCTCTACGCGCTGTTCGTGGTGATCACCTGGAAGTTCTTCGGCTACCACATGATCCTCTACATCGCCGGGCTGCAGAACATCCCGCACGAGATCGAGGAGGCCGCCGCGATCGACGGCTGCTCGCGGCTCCAGGCCCTGCGCTATATCACTATCCCGCTGCTCGGCAGCACCATCCGGCTCTCGATCTACCTCTCGGTGCTCGGCTCGCTCCAGTTCTTCGACCTGATCTGGGTGATGACCACCGGCGGCCCGGTGAGCGCCTCGGACACGATGGCGACCTACCTGTACAAGTATGGCTTCCAGCGCTTCCAGCTCGGCTACGGCAGCGCGATCGCCGTCTGCCTGTTCCTGATCTGCTTCGGCTTCTCGCTGGTCTACCAGCGCTTCGTGATGCGGCGGGACTATGAGTGAGATCAGGGGACAGGGGACAGGGGACAGGGGACAGAAGAAATGACAACCAATGCTGTGCGGCCCCCCGCCGCCGCGAAGCGCACCGTCGCTATACTCCAGTACGCGGCGGCCGCGCTGGTCGCGCTGCTGGTGCTGGTGCCGCTGCTGGCGACGGTGCTGAACGGCTTTAAGGCCAACGCCGACCTGCTGCTGCACCCCTTCGGCCTGCCGAAGGAGTGGGTCTGGGCGAACTACAGCAGCGTGCTGGGCAGCGGCTCGTTCTGGCGGCAGATGCTCAACAGCGTGCTGGTGATGGCGGCGACGGCGACCGGCGTGGTGACGCTGGCCAGCATGCCGGCCTACGTCTTCGCGCGCATGCAGTTCCGCGGCCGCGAGTGGCTGTTCAACTTCTTCACGCTGGGCCTGCTCTTCCCGATCGCGGTGGCCATCCTGCCGCTCTACATCACCCTGCGCCAGATGAGCCTGATCGATAGCCTGTGGGCGGTGATCCTGCCGCAGATCGCCTTCGGCCTGCCCGGCAACATCCTGATCCTGCGCGGCTTCTTCAGCACCATCCCGCGCGAGCTGGACGAGGCCGCCGCGATCGATGGCTGCTCGCCGGTGGGCTACTTCTGGCGCATCCTGCTGCCGCTCATGCGCCCCGCCCTCGCCGCCGTGGTCGTCCTCACCATGGTGGCGAGCTGGAACAACTTCTTCCTGCCGCTGCTGGTGATCAATAGCGAGCAGCTCTACACGCTGCCGCTGGGCATCCAGCAGTTCCAGGGCCAGTTCGGCACCGACTGGGGCCGCGTGCTGGCCTTCGTCTCGCTCTCCCTCGTGCCCACCATTGGCTTCTACCTGCTGGCCGAGCGCCAGATCGTCGCCGGCCTGACCGCCGGGGCGGTGAAGGGGTAAGGGCGCAGCAGCGCCGCGCTGCTGCGCCCTTACCTTTTGGAGTCCCTATGATCACCAACCCCATCCTGCGCGGCTTCAACCCCGACCCTTCGATCCTGCGGGTCGGAGACGACTTCTACATCGCATGCTCGACCTTCGAGTGGTTCCCCGGCGTGGCCATCCACCACTCGCGCGACCTGGCGCACTGGCGGCTGCGCGGCTTCCCGCTCACCCGGACGAGCCAGCTCGATATGCGCGGCAACCTCGACTCGGGCGGGGTCTGGGCGCCCTGCCTGAGCTATGACGGCGAGCGGTTCTTCCTGATCTACACCAATGTGCGGGTCTGGGGCGAGCAGCAGAACTTCTTCGACACGCCGAACTACCTGGTCACCGCGCCCACCATCGACGGCCCCTGGTCCGAGCCGACCTATCTGAACAGCTCGGGCTTCGACCCCTCGCTCTTCCACGACGACGATGGCCGCACGTGGCTGCTGAATATGCGCACCGACCACCGCAAGGGCCACGATAAGTTCTCTGGGATCGTGCTCCAGGAGTACGACAAGGCCGCCGGGCGGCTGCTCGGCGCGCCGCAGCTGATCTTTAGCGGCACCGCGCTGGGCGTCACCGAGGGGCCGCACCTCTACCGGCGCGACGGCTGGTACTACCTGCTCACCGCCGAGGGCGGCACGACCTACGAGCACGCGGCGACGCTGGCCCGCTCGCGCGATATCGCTGGCCCCTACGAGCTGCACCCCGACGGCCCGCTGCTCACCTCGGCCGACGACCCCGGGCTGCTGCTGCAGAAGGCCGGCCACGCTAGCATGGTGGCGACGCCCGCCGACGCGTGGTACCTGGCCCACCTCTGCGGCCGGCCGCTCGACCCGCCCGAGGCCGCGCTGCGCCGCTGCAACCTCGGCCGCGAGACGGCCATCCAGGCGATAGCCTGGGGCGCGGACGGCTGGCCGCGCCTGGACGGCGGCGGCCACGCCCCGCGCGTCCACGTCCCCGCGCCCGCCCTGCCGCCCCACCCCTTCCCGCCCGCGCCCGAGCGCGACAACTTTGATGGCCCCGCGCTTGGCATCGACTGGCAGACCCTGCGCGCCCCCGCCGACGAGAGCTGGCTCTCGCTCACGGCCCGGCCGGGCTTCCTGCGCCTGCGCGGCCGCGAGTCGCTGCGCTCGCGCCACGAGCAGAGCCTGGTCGGCCGGCGGCTCCAGTCCCAGCGCGCCGTGGCCGAGACATGTCTGGAGGCCGCGCCCGCCAGCTATAAGCACATGGCCGGGCTGGCCCTGCTCTACGACACCAACAACTGGGTCTACCTGCGCGTCAGCCACGACGAGGAGCTGGGGCCGTGCCTGGGGGTGCTGACCTGCGACAACGGGGCCTACGACGAGCCGCTGGAGCGCGAGCTGTCGGTCGCCGGCTGGGAGCGCGTCCACCTGCGCGCCGAGTTCGCCGGCGTCGAGCTGCGCCTCTCCGCCTCGCCCGACGGCGCGAGCTGGCGGCAGGTCGGCCCGACCTTCGACGCCGGCAAGCTCTCGGACGACTACTGCGGCGGCCTGGGCTTCACCGGCACCTTCATCTGCCTCTGCGCCCAGCCCCAGCGCTACCCCCCAACCCCTGCGGGGGAAAGTCCCTATTGCCCTCGCCCCTGCGCGCAGTATGATAAGGGCACCGAGCACATCTATCAAAGGAGATATTGCTATGTCCAGCTACACACCTGCGCCCTCCGACAAGTTCACCTTCGGCCTGTGGACGGTCGGCAACATCGGGCGCGACCCCTTCGGCGAGCCGGTGCGCAAGCCGATCTCCCCGGTCGAGATCGTCCATCTGCTGGCCGATGCCGGCGCATGGGGCGTCAACTTCCACGACAACGACCTGGTGCCGATTGACGCCAGCCCGGCCCAGCGCGACCAGATCGTCAGGGACTTCAAGGCCGCCCTCACGGAGACCGGCATGGTCGTGCCGATGGCGACGACCAACCTCTTCAGCGACCCGGCCTTCCGCGACGGCGCCTTCACCGCCAACGACCCGCAGGTGCGGGCCTACGCCCTGCACAAGACGATGCGCGCGATCGACCTGGGCGTCGAGTGCGGGGCGAGCACCTACGTCTTCTGGGGCGGGCGCGAGGGGGTGGAGACCGACGCGGCCAAGAACCCGGCCGAGGCGACCAAGCGCTTCCGTGAGGCGATCAACTTCCTCTGCTCCTATGTGCAGGACCAGGGCTACGACCTGCGCTTCGCCCTGGAGCCGAAGCCCAACGAGCCGCGCGGCGACATCTACCTGGCCACCGTCGGCCACGCCCTGGCCTTTATCTCCACCCTGGACAGCCCCGAGATGGTGGGCGTGAACCCCGAGGTGGCCCACGAGACGATGGCCGGGCTGAACTTCCTGCACGGCGTGGCCCAGGCATGGGAGATGGGCAAGCTCTTCCACATCGACCTGAACGACCAGGTGGTCGGCCGCTACGACCAGGACTTCCGCTTCGCCGCCGTCAACCTGAAGTCGGCCTTCTTCCTGGTGAAGTTTCTGGAGGATGTGGGCTACAACGGGCCGCGCCACTTCGACGCCCACGCCTACCGCACCGAGAGCTACGACGGCGTGAAGGCCTTCGCCCGCGGCTGCATGCGCAGCTACCTCATCCTCAAGGAGAAGGCCCGCCAGTGGAACGCCGACCCCGCGATCCAGGCCCTGGTGGCCGAGATCAACGCCGGCGACCAGACGCCGATCACCTACAGCAAGGAGTCCGCCGAGGCGCTCAAGGAGCGCGACTTCGACCGGGCGGCCCTCGGCGCGCGCGGCATGCCCTACGAGCAGCTGGACCAGCTGACCGTCGAGCTGCTGCTGGGCGTGAGATAGCATAGGTAAGGGCGCAGCAGGGGCGGCCCCTGCTGCGCCCCAACGGAGCGAAGCGATGACCTACCTTCTCGGCCTCGACATCGGCACCTCTGGCGCCAAGGCCATCCTCTGCGACGGGGCGGGGCGGGTGGTGGCCAGCGCCACCGCCGAGTACCCCCTCAGCCAGCCGCGCCCGCTCTGGAGCGAGCAGGACCCGGCCGACTGGTGGCGCGGCGCGCGCGAGGCCATGCGCGCTGTGGTGACCATGGCCGGCGTCCCCGCCGGCCAGATCGTCGGCCTCGGCCTGACCGGCCAGATGCACGGCGCGGTCTTCCTCGACGCGGACGACCAGGTCGTCCGCCCGGCCATGCTCTGGAACGACCAGCGCACCGCCGCGGAGTGTACCCAGATCAGCGATCTGGTGGGCGCCGAGCGGCTGGTGGCGATCACCGGCAACCCGGCCCTGACCGGCTTCCAGGCCCCGAAGATCCTCTGGCTGCGCCGCCACGAGCCGGAGGCCTACGCGCGGGTGGCCCACGTCCTGCTGCCCAAGGACTACATCCGGCTCCTGCTCACCGGCGACTACGCCACCGACGCGTCGGACGCCGCCGGCACCCTGCTGCTCGACCTGCGCGCCCGCGACTGGAGCGCCGAGCTGCTGGCGGCCCTGGAGATCCCGCGCGCGTGGCTGCCCCAGGTCTACGAGGGGCCGCAGATCACCGGGCGGCTGCTGCCGGCGGCGGCCCAGGAGCTTGGCCTGCGCGCCGGGCTGCCGGTGGCCGCCGGCGGCGGCGACAACGCGGCCGCCGCCGTGGGCACCGGCGTCGTGCGGGCCGGCGTGGTCAGCAGCAGCATCGGCACCTCGGGCGTCCTCTTCGCCCACAGCGACGCGCCGGCCCTCGACCCGCAGGGCCGCCTGCACGGCTTCTGCCACGCGGTGCCCGGCCAGTACCACCTGATGGCCGTGACCCTGAGCGCCGGCGGGGCCTTCCAGTGGCTGCGCAACACCCTGCGCGCCATCGCCCCGGCCCTGAGCTACGACGAGCTGACCGCCCTGGCCGAGGCCACGCCGCCCGGCGCCGAGGGCCTCCTGTTCACTCCCTACCTCACCGGCGAGCGCACCCCGTACCTCGACCCGCTGGCCCGCGCGGCCTTCGTCGGCCTCACGGCCCGCCACGGCCTCGGCCACATGGCCCGCGCCGTGATGGAGGGCGTGGTCTTCTCGCTGCGCGACGGGCTGGAGATTATGAAGGGGCTAGGCGTGCCGGCGGGCGAGATCCGGGCCACCGGCGGCGGGGCGAAGAGCCGGCTGTGGCTCCAGCTCCAGGCCGACATCTACGGCGTCGAGGTGGCCACCCTGGCCGCCGAGGAGGGCCCGGCCTACGGGGCGGCCCTGCTCGCCGGCGTGGGCGCCGGCGTCTTCGCCGACGTGGCCGAGGCCGTGGCCCGCTGCGTGCGGGTCGCCGGCGTCACCGCGACCAACCCGGCCAACCGGGCCGCATACGAAGAGGCGTACGCGGCGTACCGCCAGGTGTACCCGGCGCTACATCACGGGTGACGTTCCCCACATCCGGCGCGCCCACCGCGCACCACGCGCCGCCCGCCCGCCGCGCCATCCACCGCCATCCATCGCCATTCACCGCCATCCACCGCCATCCATCGCCATTCACCGCCATTCACCGCCATCCATGTAGGGCCGAAGCATTTGGGTTTGTCGCTTCGCGACAAACCCAAATGCTTCGGCCCTACATCGGATCACGCCACGCGCCACGCATCACGCGCCACGCACCCCACGACGCGCCACGCGCGTTCTCGCATTTCGGGAGCCCGCCCTACCGTCGCCGGAACATCCGCCTGAGCCCGCCGAGGCGCAGGCGCGGGCGGCGGCGCAGCGCCTGCGCCGGGCCAGCGTCGCGCAGCAGGCTCATCTGCCCGATCACCAGGCGCGCGATCTCCGCCGAGCCGTCGCGCGGCACCGAGCTCGCCAGCCGCTCCACCGTGGCCGCGTAGCGCTGCGGGTCCTCCAGGTCGCTCACCGCCGCCACGATCCGCTCGGCGGTCGGGCAGAACATCCCCAGCTCATAGTTCAGCACAAAGTCGATGTTGCCCTGCTCCTGCATGCCCACCGCCTCGGTGACGATCACCGGCTTGCGCATCACCAGGGCCTCCATCAGCGTGCCTGGGCCGGCCTTCGTCACCACGATGTCGCTGGCGGCCATCAGCGTCTCCATGTTCTGCACGAAGCCGTAGATGTGCGAGGTCGCCGGGCGGCCCGCCGCCGTCAGCTCGTCGCGCAGCGCGCGGTTCTTGCCCGTCACCACCAGCAGCTGCCGACCGGGGTAGGCCCGCTCCATCGCCCGCACCAGGTCGCCCAGGCGGCCCGAGCCGACCCCGCCGGCGGTGAGCAGGATGGTGGAGCGGCCCGCGTCCAGGCCCAGATCAGCCCGCGCCGAGGCCCGGTCGCCGGTGTAGTCGGCGAACTTCGGGTGGACGGGGAAGCCGGTGCGCTCAAGCTTGCTCGGGCGCATGCCGCGCCGCTGCATCAGCCGGTAGGCCTCGTCGGTCGGCACCATGGCCAGGTCCACGCCCGGGTAGGTCCACGAGGCGTGCAGGCTCACCAGGTCCGTCACCACCGTCACCACCCGGCAGGGCAGCCGGTGGATGCGCCGGGCCGCGCAGACAAAGCGGTGGACGAGCGGGTGCGTCACCACCACCACCTTCGGCCGCGTCTCCAGCAGCAGGCGGGTGATGTTCCGCCGCGCCGTCATAAACACCAGGCGCGAGAGCACATCCACCCGGCGCATGCCGTTGGTGAGCTGGAAGGTCATATCGTACAGGCGCAGCCAGCGCGTGGAGAGCTGGTCGTAGAGGTTCGGCGCGTTGCGCACGCCGGGGAAGTCGGTGAGCCGCAGGATGTCCTCGATCCGCCAGCTGAGCCGCTGGTCGCTGGCGATGTCGAGGGCGGCGGCGATGGCGACGGCGGCGCTGCGGTGGCCGCCGCCCGTATCGGAGATCGCGAAGAGCACATCGACGGAAGAGGAGGACATGGGGGCTCCATCTCGCTGGGGGAGGCGTGTCGTCTCGCCCATCCTACCATATTTACCGCCCTCTCATCTCGCCCGCCAGAGCCCGGTGTTATACTGCATGGCAGCGGCGCATGGTGGCGCCGCGCCGTGTGTATCACCGAGGCCATCGTATGTCATACCCGCCCGACTCCTCCCCCCTCGCGATCGTGCGCGTGCGCCTGCCCCTCTGGCTCGTCGCGCCGCTCCTGGGGGTCACGCTCTTTTTGGGCATCGTCGGCGGCCTCGCCGCCGGCTATGTCTTCATCCGCCCCGCCAGCTGCCCCGACACCCCGCAGGTCTGCCAGGAGTTCTCCGCCTTCTGGGACACCTGGAAGATCGCCCGCAATAACTTCGTCGACCCGCAGGCCATCGACTCGCAGAAGATGATCGACGGCGCGATCAACGGTATGCTCGACACCCTGGGCGACCAGGGCCACACCCGCTACCTCAGCGCCGAGGAGGCCACATCCTGGGACGAGTCGCTGAGCGGCTCCTTCGAGGGCATCGGGGCCTACATCGATGTCCGCGACGGCCAGACGGTGATCGTCAGCCCGATCGAGGGCTCGCCCGCCGAGCAGGCCGGGCTCAGGCCCGGCGACGCCATCCTCGCCGTAGATGACAAGTCCACCGAGGGCTGGAGCGTCCAGGAGCTTGCGACGAATGTGCGCGGGCCGGCCGGGACCGCGGTGACGCTGCGCATCCTCCATGTGGGCGAGGAGACACCGCTCGATGTGTCGATCACCCGGGCCAAGGTGGTCGTGCCCAGCGTCAGCTGGCGCATGCTTCCCGACAATGTCGCCCTGCTGCGGCTCAGCTCCTTCGACCGCAACTCCGGCGACCAGATGCGGCAGGCGCTCCAGGAGGCGAAGGACAAGGGCGCGCGGGCGGTCATCCTCGACCTGCGCAATAACCCCGGCGGCCTGCTCGATGAGGCCGTCAGCGTCGCCGGCCAGTTTCTCCCCGAGGGCACCACGGTGCTGCTTGAGGCCAACCGCAGCGGCGACCGCACCCCCACCAAGACCAAGGGCGGCGGCGTGGCGATCGATATGCCCCTGGTGGTGCTGATCAACCATAACTCTGCCAGCTCCTCCGAGATCCTCTCCGGGGCGCTCCAGGACGCCAAGCGGGCCACCCTGGTGGGCGAGCCGACCTTCGGCACCGGCACGGTGCTCACGCCCTACCGCATCGACGGCGGCGGCCGCCTGCTCCTCGGCACCCAGCAGTGGCTCACCCCCGACGGCCGGCTCATCCGCGGCCAGGGCATCGCCCCCGACGAGCAGGTCGACCTGCCCGTCGATGTCGCGCCGCTCTCGCCCGCCGAGGCCGGCGACCTCAGCCTCGATCAGCTCCGCAGCGGCGCCGATGTCCAGCTCTCCCGCGCCATCGACCTCGCCGCCCAGGCCGCCAGCCGGTGACGATTGCAGATTGTAGATTGCAGATTGCAGATTGAGCTCTGCAATCTGCAATCTGCAATCTGCAATCCCTACCCCCGCTCCCTAGCCTTCTCATTGCCCCAGACGATCACCTGCACCTCGTCCTTCCCGCGCTTCTTAACCGCGTACATCGTGTGGTCGGCCAGGCTGATCGCCTGATCGAGGCTCGCCGGCGCATCGTAGAACGTCACCGCGCCGATGCTGAGGGTGACCGGCCAGTGGCGCGCCCGCATCGCCCCCTGGATCATCCCCTTGAGACGATCAAGGGCGACCTCGGCGGAGCGCACGTCCGTCGCCGGCATCAGGATGACGAACTCGTCGCCGCCGAGCCGGGATACATGGTCGATCGTGCGCAGGTTCTCGCACATCATCGTCGTCATCTCGATCAGCAGCTGGTCGCCGACGCTATGGCCCAGCAGGTCGTTGATCGCCTTAAAGTTGTCCAGGTCGATATAGGCCATGGTCAGCGGCAGCGCGATCCGGCGCATCCGGGCCAGCTCGTGATCAAGCAGGTCGTGGAAGGCCCGCCGGTTATACGCGCCGGTGAGCGGGTCGCGGCGGGCCATGGCCTGCTCGCGGAGGTACGCGTCGCGCAGGTTGGTCAGCAGGGCGATGAAGATCAGGAAGAAGATCAGCCGGATCACCGTGTTCCAGAGGATGATCGGGGCGGGGATCTGCGCGATAATGCCGTCGGCCAGCCAGGCGACCCCGCTGATCGCCATCAGGGTCTGCCCAAAGTGGGCCGAGACGTACCAGACGCCCAGGCAGACCGGGGCCAGGTAGAGCATTGTCAGGGCGAGGGGGGCGCTCGTCAAGAGGTCGATCAGGATCAGCGCGGACAGACTCACGAGGCCAAGCCAGACCCGGCCCCGGGGCGAGAGATTCTCGATGGCGTGGAGAATCCTACTGATCAGCCGGTTGATCACCGCATGAGCCTATCCCTAAGCCCCGCTGATCGCCGGGGCGCCCATGTATTGATAGGGATTGTACATTGTCTAGCGGAGTGCTATCACAGATAGTGCGAATCATAACACATATTGAGCAGGTTGCCGTAGACATTGTCTGCGGCAACCCGCTCAATGCAACTGATAGGCGCAGGGGCGGCGGGGCACGCGGCCACCTTGCAGCGCCCACCCCCCACCCCCCAACTCCTAGCCCCCGCGCTGAACGCGCGCTACGCCCCGATCAGGTCCGCCGCGATCACCCCCGACGCCATCACGCCGGGCACGCCCGCGCCGGGGTGGGTGCCCGCGCCCACAAAGTAGAGGTTGTCGAACTCCTCCGAGCGGTTGTGCGGGCGGAACCAGGCCGACTGGGTCAGCGTGGGCTCCACGGCGAAGGCGGCGCCCTTGTAGCAGTTCAGCTGCTGCTCGAAGTACATCGGGTCGATCATCGACTCGACCACGATGTTGCGGCTCAGGTCGGGCATGTAGCGGTCCTCAAGGAACTCGATGATCGTGTCGCGGTAGGGCTTGGCCTGGCGCTTCCAGTCGATCCCCGCGTCCATGTGCGGCACCGGCGAGAGCACGTAGAACGACTCGCCGCCCGCCGGGGCGAACGAGCGGTCCTCAATCGAGGGGATATGCACGTAGAGCGAGAAGTCCTTGGCTAGCTTCTTCTTGTGGAAGATGTCGGTCAGCAGACCCTTGTAGCGCTCGCCGAAGATGATGTTGTGGCGCAGCAGCCGGCCGTCGTTGTAGCGCCGCTTGGTGCCCAGGTAGATCACCACCAGCGACATGCTGTGCTTCATGCGCTTCAGCTTGCCGTCGGTGAAGACCTTGCGGTGCTTGGCCGCGATCAGCTGGTTGTAGGTGTAGGCCACGTCGGCGTTGGAGACCACCACGTCGGCGCGGTTCACCGAGCCGTCGGGCAGGCGCACGCCGACCGCGCGGCGCTTCTCGATCACGATCTCGCTCACCGGCGCGCTCAGGTGCAGCACGCCGCCGATCTCCTTGAACAGCTTGGCCATGGCCGCGATGATCGCGCCGGTGCCGCCCACCGCGTAGTGGATGCCCCACTCGCGCTCGATATAGTGGACCATCGCGTAGATCGAGGATGAGTCGAAGGGGCTGCCGCCGATGAACAGCGGGTGGAACGAGAAGCAGCGCCGCATGAAGTCGTCTTTGATGAACTGCGACACGTACTGGTAGTTGTTCAGGTACGACTTGAGCTTCACCAGGTCGGGCGCCACCTTCATCATATCGAAGAAGCTGAGGAAGGGCTTGTCGGAAAGCTCGACGAAGCCCTTCTGGAAGATCGGCTTCGTGCTCTCCATAAAGCGCCGGTAGCCCTCCACATCGCCCGGGCTGAAGCGCTGGATCTCCGCCTCGGTCACCGCCGGGTTCCCCGAGTAGTCGAGGTGCCGGCCCTGGTGGTCGAAGAGCCGGTAGTAGGGCTCGCAGGGCTTCAGCTCGAAGTAGTCCTCGCGGCGGCGCCCGGCGGCCCGCCACAGGTCGTCGAACATAAACGGCACGGTGATCACCGTCGGGCCGGAGTCGAAGCGGTAGCCCTGGCGCTCGAAGGTGTAGGCCTTGCCGCCCGGCTTGTCCGCCTTCTCGTACACCTCGACGCGGTGCCCTTTGGCCGCCAGGCGGATGGCGGCGCTCAGGCCGCCAAAGCCCGCGCCGACGATGATAATGTGTTTCTGCATGGCTCTCTCACTATAGATACAGAGGGGGGACGGCCTAGTGTAGCCGCCGCCCCCCCGCCATACCAGGGAGAAGCCTCAACCTATCGGGAAGATCCCTCATCTGGCCGCAGCCCGTAAGGGCGCAGCAGCGCCGCGCTGCTGCGCCCTTACGCTACCCCAGCGCCTGCTCCAGGTCGGCGATCAGGTCGTCGGGGTGCTCCAGGCCGACCGAGATCCGCAGCAGGCTCGGCGGGGTCGTGCTCTCCGGCCCCTCGACCGAGGCGCGGTGCTCGATCAGGCTCTCGGTGCCGCCGAGGCTGGTGGCCCGCGTGAAGATCTTCACCCGCGCCGCGACGCCCATCGCCGCCGCCTGGCCGCCGCGCACCTCGGCCGAGAGCATCCCGCCGAAGCCGCGCATCTGGCGGGCGGCCACCTCGTGGCCGGGGTGGCTCTCCAGGCCGGGGTAGTACACGCGCGCGATCTGCGGGTGGGCGTCGAGGAAGCGGGCCACCCGCATGGCGTGCTCGGCGTGGGCGCGCACCCGGTAGGCGAGCGTGCGGATGCCGCGCAGCACCAGCCAGCAGTCGAAGGGGGCCGGCACCGCGCCGCCGTTGCCCTGGATGAAGCGCACCCGCTCGAAGAGCGGGCCGGCCTCGCGCGCCACCACCGCGCCGCCCAGCACGTCGCTGTGGCCGCCCAGGTACTTCGTCGTCGCGTGGACCGCCAGGTCGGCGCCCAGCTCCAGCGGGCGCTGCAGCGCCGGCGTGGCCCAGGTGTTGTCCACCGCGCAGGCCGCCCCGCCCTCGTGGGCGATCGCCGCGACCGCCGCGATGTCGGCCACCTTCAGCAGCGGGTTTGAGGGCGTCTCCACCCAGACCAGTCGCGTGCTCGGGCGTATGGCCGCCCGCACATGCTCCGGGTCGCGCATATCCACCTGGGTGTACTCCAGGCCCCAGGGGGCCATCAGCTCGCGCAGCAGCCGGGTCACGCCGTGGTAGGCGTCGTCGGGGGCCACCACGTGGTCGCCGGGGCGCAGGGCCTGGAAGACCGCCATGGCCGCCGCCTGGCCCGACCCGAAGGCCGCGCAGTCGGCGCCGCCCTCCAGGGCCGTCAGGCAGCGCTCCAGCATGCTGCGGTTCGGGTTGCCGCTGCGCGTGTAGATGTTGCCGTGGGGGAAGCTGCCGTCCTCGGCCCGCTCGAAGGTGGTCGAGAGGTAGATCGGCGGGATCACCGACCCCGAGCTGGGGTCGATCTCCTGGCCGGCGTGGATGGCGATCGTCTCGATGTTCATGTCCGCTCCATTCGCTGTAGAGCCGAAGCATCGCCGAGAGATGGGCGAGGTGAACATAGTAGCACAGGCGGCGATGCTTCGGCCCTACCGCTCGGCGGCGACCCGCCGCCGCTCCTCGGCCAGGAAGCGCAGCGAGCGCACGGCCAGGGCGGCCACCACCAGCGGGATGACGAACAGAGCCAGCGCGACCCCGTAGGGGCCGACGACAGAGCTACCCGAGGCGCCCAGCACCAGGTAGAGCGTGTAGGCCATGTAGAGCCCGAGCAGCATGATGCCCTCGCGGCGCGACACCGCGTAGCGGGTGAAGAAGACCGGCAGGCAGAGCAGGGCCGCGCCGACCATCACCGGCAGGTCGAGCCGCAGCGCCGAGGCGGGCACCGGGATCTCGACCGGGCTGATCAGCGCCGTCAGCCCCAGCACCAGCAGCAGGTTCAGGGTGTTGCTGCCCACCACATTGCCCACGGCGATGTCGCGCTCGCCGCGCATACCGGCGATCACCGAGGTGGCGATCTCGGGCAGCGAGGTGCCCACGGCCACGATCGTCAGCCCGATGATCAGCTCGCTCACCCCGAGCGAGATCGCGAAGACCTTGGCCCCATCCACCAGCCAGCCGGCGCCCGTCACCAGCAGGGCCAGCCCGCCGGCCACCAGGGCCAGGTTGCGCAGCACCGACAGGGGCATGATCGCCGGGCGGGGCGTCTCGGCGCTGCCGACCACCGCCCGCGCCCCGCGCAGGATCAGCAGCATGGAGACCCCCAGCCCCACCACCAGGACCAGCCCGTCGAGCCGGCTCAGGGAGCCGTCGAGGCAGAGCAGCACGGTCAGCAGCGAGGCCACCACCATGATCGGCGCGTCCCGTGTGAGCAGCTGCCTGTCCACCGGCAGGCTGCCGAACATTGAGGCGATACCCAGGATCAGCAGGATGTTGGCGATGTTGCTGCCAACCACATTGCCGATCGTGATCGCGCCCTGCCCGTTTATGGCAGCCTGCAGGCTCACCGCCAGCTCGGGCGCGCTGGTGCCGAAGGCCACCACCGTCAGCCCGATCAGCAGCGTCGGCACGCCGAAGCTCGACGCCATCTGCGAGGCCCCGCGCACCAGCAGGTCCGCCCCAAAGATCAGCAGGAAGATCCCGGCCACAAACAGGACGATGGTTAGAATGCTCATGGGTGGTTCTGGCCCCATTACAGAGTGATGCGAACGCCGCCACAACCTATACGACGGCCGATCGCCGCACGTTTCTCGCCACAGCAAACCCTCTGCCCAGAGCGGGCAGAGGGTCGAGAATCAAGCGTATGAAGAGCTGGGAGAGGCGAGCTCCAGCTCAGATCAGGCGCTAGTAGCGCCGACCGTACCCGCCGTCGTCGCGATCACGTCGGGGGCCGCGCGAGCCACCCTTATCCTCAGCCTCGTTCACCCGGATCGGGCGACCGTCAACTTCCTGGCCGTCGGTTGCCCGGATCACCGTGGCGACATCAGAGACGTCCATCTCAACAAACCCGAACCCGCGCGAGCGGCCGGTGTCGCGATCGTTGATAACGCGGGCGCTCTGAACATCACCGTGCGCGCGGAACACGTCTTCGAGCTTCTGGTCGTCGACGCTCCAGGCCAGGTTACCGACAAAGAACTTCACTTGCATTCCGGTCAAACTCCTCATGTGCCGGGGGCTACCCGACACAACGTCTGCGGGACAATCCCGCACTCCAAACGACAGATCACGCCAGGTGGCACACCACCCATGACACGCCTCATGACGGGTGGCGGTATAACAACGTCTCGCGCTGTGCCTCGGGCGTGGAGGTCGTGCGGGCCGAGGAGACCGTGGAAGGAAAACTCTCGCGGCAACGTGACGATGCTAGACCTGCGTAGTGTAACACAGGGTGTCTGTTTTGAGAAGCCCCCCCGATCTGTTTTTGTGTATTGCAGATTGCAGATTGCAGATTACCGCGACCAATCTGCAATCTGCAATCTGCAATCTGCAATCTGCTACGGCAGGCTGATCGTCGCCAGCAGCTGCGGCGGCCGTCGGGCCTGCGCGGCCTGCTCGAAGGCGTGGGCCAGCCGGATCAGCGTCGGCTCGCTGAAGGCCCGGCCCATAAAGGTGATGCCCACCGGCAGGCCGTGGACATCGCCGGCGGGCACGGTCACGAGCGGGTAGCCCGCGCGCGCCGCCAGGCCCGAGCTGCCGCCCAGGAAGTGGTCGCCGTTCACCAGGTCGATCAGCCAGGCCGGCGACTCGGTCGGCATCATGATCGCGTCCAGCCCGTGGGCGTCCAGCGCGCCGTCGATCGCCGCGCGGGCGCCGTCCCGGCTCTTCGCCAGCGCCTCCTGGTAGGCCGGCGCGTCGAGGCCGCCCCGCGCCTCGGCCAGCAGGAACAGCTCCTGGCCGAAGTAGGGCATCTCCACATCGGCGTGGGCCTCGTTGAAGGCGATCAGCTCGGCCAGGCTGCGCGGCAGGTCGCCGCCGCAGCCGGCCAGGTAGGCGTTGATCCCAGCCTTAAACTCGTGGAGCAGCACCTCGAACTCGGCCGGGTCGGCGAAGCTCGCCCCCTCGGGCAGCTCGACCGGGTCGATGATCGTGGCGCCCCGCTCGGCCATCAGGGCGATCGCCGCCTCGGCCACCCGGTCGGTGCCGGGGTGGTAGCCGAACACCTTGCCGGCCCGCAGCACGCCGATGCGCGCGCCGCGCAGGCCGTCGGCGTCGAGGAAGGGCGTGTAGTCGTCCAGCGCCCGCCCCGCGCCCGCCGCCGTCGCCGGGTCGTCATAGTCGGGGCCGGCGATCGCGCCCAGCAGCAGCGCCGCGTCGGCCACCGTGCGCCCGTGCGGGCCGACCGTGTCCTGGGTCGCCGAGATCGGGATCACCCCGGCCCGGCTGGCCAGCCCGACCGTCGGCTTGATCCCGACCACCCCGCAGAGCGATGAGGGGCAGACGATCGAGCCGTCGGTCTCGCTGCCGAGGGCGGCGGCGCAGAGGCTGGCGGCCACGGCGGCCGCCGAGCCCGAGCTGGAGCCGCAGGTGTTGCGGTCGAGCGCGTAGGGGTTGCGGGTCTGCCGGCCGCGCCCGCTCCAGCCGCTCGTCGAGCGGCTGGAGCGGAAGTTGGCCCACTCGCTCATGTTCGTCTTGCCGAGGATGACTGCCCCGGCGGCCCGCAGGCGGCGGGCCACCCCGGCGTCCTTCGCCGGGCGCGAGCCGAGCAGGGCCAGCGAGCCGGCCGTCGTATGCATCGCGTCGGCGGTGTCGATATTGTCCTTGATCAGGACGGGGATGCCGTGGAGCGGCCCGCGCACCGCGCCGCCCGCCCGCTCGGCGTCGAGCGCGTCGGCGATCGCCAGGGCGTCCGGGTTCAGCTCCAGCACGGAGCGCAGGCCGCCCTCGCCCTGGTCGATTTGGGCGATGCGGGCGAGATAGGCCTCCACAATCGCGCGCGAGGTCAGACGTCCCGCGCCCATGGCGGCCCGCAGGTCGGCGATGGAGATTTCGTACACGAGGTCAGACATATTTTATTCCCATGTAGGGCCGAAGCATTTTGGAATGGGCGATCCGCGCCCATTCCAAAATGCTTCGGCCCTACGGCAACGCCCGGTATTTACAGCCCGAGCGAGATATACTTCACCTCAAGGTACTCGTCGATCCCCTGCGGGCCGCCCTCGCGGCCGAGGCCGCTCTGCTTGACGCCGCCGAAGGGGGCCTGGGCGGTCGAGGGCAGGCCGTCGTTGGCCCCGATGATGCCGTACTCCAGGCCCTCGGCCACCCGGAAGACCCGGCCCACATCGCGGGTGAAGAAGTAGGCGGCCAGCCCGTAGCTGGTGTCGTTGGCCATGCGCAGGGCGTCCTCCTCGCTGTCGAAGGGGATGAGCGGCGCCACCGGGCCGAAGGTCTCCTCGCGGGCCACCAGCATGCCCGAGTCCACATCGGTGAGCACCGTGGGCACCCAGAAGCGCCCGCCCAGGGGCGACGGGTCGCCGCCGGCCAGCACCTTCGCCCCGCCGGCCGCCGCCTCGCTCACGTGGCGCCGCACCTTCTCCATGGCCGCCCCGTCGATCAGCGGGCCGACGCTCACCCCCGACTCCAGGCCGTTGCCCACCCGCAGCCCGCGCACCTGGGCCGTGAAGCGCTCGGCGAAGCGATCGTAGACCCCGCGCTGCACAAAGATCCGGTTGGCGCACACGCAGGTCTGCCCGGCGTTGCGGAACTTCGAGGTGATCGCCCCGGCGACGGCCGCGTCCAGGTCGGCGTCGTCGAACACGATGAAGGGCGCGTTGCCGCCAAGCTCCAGCGAGATGCGCTTGACCGTGGCCGCCGAGCTGCGGATCAGCACCTTGCCCACCTCGGTCGAGCCGGTGAAGCTGACCTTGCGCACCCGCTGGTCGGCGAAGATCGTGTCCGAGAAGGGGATGGGGTCCTGGCAGGTGAGGATGTTGACCACGCCGGGGGGCGTGCCGGCCTCCGCAAAGAGCCTGCCGAGCTCCAGGGCCGAGAGCGGCGTCTGCTCGGCGGGCTTGCAGATGGCGGTGCAGCCCGCCGCCAGGGCCGGGCCGAGCTTGCGGGTGAGCATGGCGCTTGGGAAGTTCCACGGCGTGATCAGGGCCACCACGCCCACCGGCTGGCGCAGCACCAGCAGGCGCTTGCCGGCCGCGCCGGCCGGGATGGTCTGCCCGTAGATCCGCTCGGCCTCGCCGGCGAACCAGGTGAGGAAGGATGCGGCGTAGGCGATCTCGCCGCGGGCCTCGGCCAGGGGCTTGCCCTGCTCCAAGGTCATGATCGTGGCCAGTCGCTCCTGGCGCTCCAGCATCAGCGCGGCCACGCGGCGCAGGATGGCGGCGCGCTGCGGCGCGGGGGTGGCCGACCAGGCCGGCAGGGCCGCCGCCGCCGCGTCGATCGCGGCCCTGGCGTCCTCGCCGCCGCCGTCGGGCACCTCGGCGATCTGCGCGCCCGTGGCCGGGTTGTCGATCGCGAAGCTCGCCCCGCTCGCCGCCGGGCGCCACTGCCCGCCGATCAGCTGGAGGTAGGGCGTGTCGCCTAGCGCCGACGCGGCGGCCGCGGCGCCGTCGGTGGTTGTGGGCATCTCAGGCTCCTTGAGCGTTGCTGTTGGTAGATCACAGACATCGCGGCGCCATTGGGCTCGACGATGCGGTGTAGGTCACGACGCTGTGTGGTAATACAGTTCAGATGCGGTTAGATTATTGTACCACTCCGCTGGACATGGCCCACAGTCAGCGTGACTGGTGCAGGCCCGTAACTTTAAGGATCAAACACGCGTTAGTTAGAATACAATAACGTTGTGTTAAGCCAGCGCAACCCCCTCCTGCGACCCACGATCTACCACTAGGCGGCAGTTACTTGTTAGCGCGAATAAGCGCTGGGTACACCTGGGAGC
>NZ_JAIEWN010000024.1:57009-87338 GCF_019599295.1 Oscillochloris sp. ZM17-4
AGGTGGCCGTAGGGCGTCGTGCGCAGCTGGAAGTCGAGCCCGCTGAAGAGCTTGATCCACTCGACCAGGGCCGCGGTGTCAGCGCGGCTCGCCCAGCCCTCGATGGTCAGCAGCTCGTCCTCGCCGACATCGAGCATGCCCCGGTCGCCCGTGGCGCGAAAGAGCATCAGGGAGCGCAGGCGCTCCACCAGGTCGCGGGTGAACTGGCGGATATCGGCGCCCTGGTCGGCCACGCCGTTGACGGCGCGCAGTGCGGCCCCGACGTCGACATCGAGCAGCGCCTCGATCAGGGCGTTAACCTCGGCGGCGGCGGTCATCCCCAGCAGGCTGTGTACCTGCTCCAGCGTAATCGCGCCCTGCCCAAACGACGCCAGCTGCTCCAGGACGCCGAGCGCGTCGCGCATGCTGCCGGTTGCGGCGCGGGCGATCGCCTCGGGGGCGCCCGCGTCGAGCTCCAGGCCCTCGGCGGACGCGATCTCGCGCAGGTGGGAGCTGGTCGCGGCCACGCTGTGCCGGGTGAAGGTGAAGCGCTGGCAGCGCGAGAGGATCGTCGCCGGGATCTTGTGCGCCTCGGTGGTCGCCAGGATGAAGATCGCGTGGTCCGGCGGCTCCTCCAGGGTCTTCAGCAGCGCGTTGAACGCCGCCGTGGAGAGCATATGGACCTCGTCGATCACATAGACCTTCGCGCGCATCTCGGCCGGGCGGAACTGCACGCGCTCGATGATCTCGCGGGCGTCGTCCACCGAGGTGTGCGAGGCCGCGTCCATCTCGATCACATCCACGGCGCGGCCCTCGGCGATCGAGGTGCAGGCGAAGCAGCGCCCGCAGGGCCGCGCCGCCGGGTCCGGGTCGGTGCAGTTGACGGCCTTGGCCAGCAGGCGCGCCATGCTCGTCTTGCCGACGCCGCGCGGGCCAGTGAAGAGGTAGGCGTGGGCGACCCGCTCCTCAATGATCGCGTTGCGCAGAGTCTGCACGACGTGCTCCTGGCCGATGAGCTCGTCGAATGTCTGTGATCGCCACTTGCGATAGAGTGATTGGGAAGCCATGCGCGCCTCTGCGGTGGGAAAATCTTTTCTATTATACCCTACGCCCCAACATGCCGCCAACGTTAGGGCTGCCGCCCGAAAAACCCTCGTTGTTTTGGCCACAATGGCCAGCTTCGCTGGCCATTGTGGCCAAAACAACAAGAAATTTTGCGGTGGCCGGGGCTTACCTTGATGCGCGTGGCAGCTGCGCCGCCCAACCCCCATACAAAATACTGCCGGGCGGCACAGCCGCCCCCCGCACCCCCGCCGGGTCGTGGTACCATATGGCGCATTATGGATGATCTGACACCACTCCTCAATGGAAACCGGGCCTGGGCCGCCGCGATGACCGCCGAGGACCCCGATTTCTTCCAGCGGCTCATCAACCAGCAGAGCCCAGACTACTTCTGGATCGGCTGCTCCGACAGCCGCGTCCCATCCACCCAGCTCGTCGGCATGCTGCCGGGCGACATGTTCGTCCACCGCAACGTCGCCAACGTGGTGGTTCACTCCGACCTGAACTTCCTATCGGTGCTCCACTATGCCGTCGCCGTGCTAAAGGTGCGCCACGTCATCGTCTGCGGGCACCATGGCTGCGGAGGCGTCCATGAGGCCCTCGCCAACACTCATGTCGGACTGGTAGACAACTGGCTGCGCCACGTGCAGGACGTGCGCCACAAGCACGCGGCGATCATCGACGCCTGCGAAAGCCTCGATGAGCAACTCCACCAGCTCTGCACGCTCAACGTGATCGAGCAGGTGGTGAACGTCTGCCAGACAACCGTGATGCAGCAGGCATGGGCGCAGGGCCAGGAGATCGCCGTCCACGGCCTGATCTACGATCTTGCCGACGGGCTGCTCCAAGATCTCGCGCTCCAGGTGACAAGGCCCCAGGATCTGGTCGACCAGTACGCCCGCGCCATCGCCCAGGTCGCCGACTCACGAGGTAGCTGATGCACATCGAAGACCGCGCCGTCCGCGCGCCGCTCGACCTGTTCCACCGCACCTACCACTCGCTGCTGCGCAGCACCGGCGAGATCCAGATCCAGGCGCTGATCGAGCCGTTCGCCTCGTCCGAGCCGAGCCTGCACCACGGCGCCCGCGACGAGCGGCCCGACCTCTCGGCCCTGACCTACACCTCGCTGCGCCTGCCGGCCTGCATCGACCGGGTGCGGCTCGTGCTGCTCGGCCAGTCCCACGAGGTCTTCGCCCGCCACGGCTACGGCGCGGTGACGGACTGGCAGCCGGTGAGCGCGCCCGGCCGCCGGCGCAAGATGTTCTTCGATGGCCGGGAGACCCTGGCCGTGCTGATCGCGAGCCCCTCGGATCTCGACGACATCATCCCGATGCTGGTGGCCTTCCAGCTGGAGTGGAACAAGATCCACGACCTGCTGAGCGGGCCGCAGGCCGCGCAGCTGTCGTCTCTGGATGACGAGGGGGTGCTGGCCCAGGCCCTCGGCCTCGCGGTCGCGGACGTGGCAAAGCTGCGCACGATCTGGGGCGAGGAGACCGCCGAGCGGCTCGGCATGATCGCCCAGCGCAAGAAGCGCTTCGCCGCCCGCATGCTGGGCGGCTCGCTGATCGACTACGAGCGGGCCGTGCTGCGCTGGTGGATCCACATCGAGGAGTCGCTGCCGGGGCTGAACCTGCGCGAGCGGCCGCTCTACTTCGTCTCCAGCAACACCCACAGCCTGATCAACCTGCTCTCGGGCTTCGCCCTGCGTAACAGCGAGGAGCTGCTCGGCCACATCCGCCGCGACGAGCACGCCGGGCTGCTCGCCGAGTACCATAAGATCGTCGATGAGCAGGTGCCATCGTCGCTTGAGAACTTCCTCTACTACGTGCAGAAGAAGTACCAGGCCGACCCGAGCAGCGCGCCCTACTTCGCCCGCCGGGCCGAGGCCGAGGCCGCCCTGGGCATCCACCGCATCCCCTCGCGCTTCTACGTCGATGTGGACGCCCAGGTGATCGAGCTGAGCCGGCTCGACCCGGCCCTGCTCGACCCGCGCATCCGCGTGGCCGGCTGCGAGGAGCTGCGCCGCAGCGACGCGCTGCTGCTGAATATCGACTACCCGCTGGGGCTGTCCGCCTACCAGATCCTCAAGCTGGTGGCCCGCAGCGTCAGCGAGGTGCGCGGCGTCTATGTGATCGGCAAGGCCGCCACGCTCAACGGTAAGATCGGCGATGTGCTCATCCCCGACATGGTCTACGACGAGCACACCGCCAACCGCTACAGCTTCGTGCCGGCCTTCAGCGCCGCCGACGTCGAGCCCTACCTGGCCCACGGCAGCGTCCTCGACAACCAGAAGGCCGTCACCTCGCGCGGGACCTTCCTCCAGAACGAGGCCTTCCTCGACGCGCTCTACCGCGACTTCTTCACCGACCTGGAGATGGAGGCCGGCCCCTACCTGAACGCGATCTACGAGCAGAGCGTGGCCGAGCGCTACCCCCAGGGCCAGACGATCAGCCTGCTGCGCCCGCCCTTCGACATCGGCTTCCTGCACTACGCCTCGGATACGCCCTACAGCAAGGGCATGAACCTCGGCTCGCGCAACCTCTCCTACTTCGGCATGGACCCCACCTACGCCACGTCCCTCGCCGTCGCCCGGCGCATCCTCCAGCAGGAGGTTGGCCGGCTAGGCTAAAGGTAAGGGCGCAGCAGCGCGGCGCTGCTGCGCCCTTACCCCCACGCCCGCAGCTCGCTCGCCCAGGCCCGCCCGGCGCGCAGCAGCCGCTCCTGGTAGCGCTCCAGCAGCACGTAGGCGGCGATCATCAGCCCGCCCACGACGCCGAAGAGCACCCACTGGTTCGTGAGCTGGACGTTGTCCACCACCATCCAGAGCACCCCGGCCACGAAGAAGCCCACGCCCGAGAGGAAGGGCACGCGCAGGCGCAGCAGCACGCCGTAGCCCACCACCGCCAGAGACTCGCCGCAGAGCAGCAGCTCGTGCCAGACCCCGCCGGCCTGGATGGACTGGCCGAGGGTGGTGCCGAGCATGAGCATCGCCGCCCCGGCCTCGATCACCTGCGAGACCGTGCGCCGCCCCTGGAAGCGGCGCAGCCCGGCGGCCAGGGCCAGCAGGTAGATGCCGGCCGGCAGCACGTAGCCCTGGAGCTCGCGCACGCCCCAGTCGGCCAGCTGGCACATGCCGGCGGCCACCAGGGCCGCCCCGGCGGCGTAGCCGAAGCCGATCTGGCGCAGGCGCACGGCCAGGGTGGCGAGCAGCAGGCCCAGGCTGGCCAGGGCGAAGGCGAGCGCCGGCAGGTCGCCGGCGAGCGGCAGATCGGCCGCCAGCGCGGCGGCGGCGAGCAGGGAGAGGCCGAGCGGGCCGAGGCTGCTCGGCCTGCGCCAGTGCGCGCCGTTCGCCCGCTCCAGCCCCCAGCCGATGATCACGATGCCCAGCATCTCGATGATCGCCCATGCCGCAGGCCACGCCCCTTGGGATCCGAGCGCCCCCGGGAGCAGCGCGGCGGCCAGGCCGGCCAGCCCGACGGTCAGCCAGGACACCTCCTCGCGCCGCTCGAGCCATGCCGCCGCGCCGGCGATGATCGCCAGAGTCAGGGCGGCGACCACCACCGAGGGCCGCTCGCCCCAGGCCAGGGCGAGCGCGAGCGCGCCGCTGATCCCCGCCGCCGCGTAGACCGGGAGCGCCGCCGCCTGCCACCTGCCACCTGCCACCTGCCGGCGCAGCCAGATCGCCGCGCCGGCCTGCATTGCCGCCGCGACTAGCATGATCGGCGCGAGCTGCGGGCCGGTCAGCGCGGGGAGCCGCCAGAGGGCCAGGGAGAGGGCGGCCAGATCGGCGCTGGCCAGGGCCGCCGTGGAGAGCCAGGGCCACCGCTCGCGGCGGGCGACCAGGGCCAGCAGCAGACCGATCCCCGCCAGCCCGAGGGCAAGGTAGCCGTAGCTGCCCCCGCTCGCGGCCAGGACGACGAGCCCCAGGCCAGCGATCAGCCCGGCGCCGGTCGGCAGCGCCCGCAGCGGGTCGCGCCAGATCTGCCAGCGCGGCCCGGGCCGGCTGGAGATCGCCCAGCCCAGGCCATAGATCGCCAGCGCCTCGCCCACGCCCCAGGCCAGGCTCGGCATCGCCGTGAGCCCGAGGGCGCGGTGCAGGCATGCCATGCCGAGGGCGAGCAGCGCCGGGGCGCCCCAGGTGGCAAGCGCACTCACCTCGCCGGTCGCCACCACGCCGAGGGTGGCGGCCAGTCCAAGGGCCACGCCCGCCAGGTAGGCGTCGCTGCCGGCGGCGATCAGCAGGGCGCCCGCCCCGCCGATGGCCGCCGCCGTGTGAACAGCCAGGCGCTGCCGTGGAGCAGGCCCAGATCTAGCGAGAGCCAGGCGGCGGCCAGCAGCCAGGGCAGCCGGTGACGCCAGCTCGCCAGGCCGTAGAGGCCGGCCATGGCCATCCATGTCAGCGTGAGGTGCGCCGGGTCGCCGCCGGCGAGCAGCGGGGCGACGCTGAGCAGGGCCAGGCCGAGCTGCTCATAGGGCAGCGCATAGGCGCGGGCGGCGCGGGCGCGCAGCCCCTGGCCCAGCAGCCCGAGGGCGGCGGACAGCGCGCACGCAGCCAGCGCCAGGTCGCCCGCCGCCGGCGACCAGCCAGTGTAGAAGCCGCGCTGGGCGGCCAGCATCAGGCCGGCCACCAGCAGGGCCGCCGCCGGGTAGCCCAGCCAGCCCCGCCTCCAGATCCAGGTCAGCAGGGCCAGGGTGCCAGCCAGCGCCAGGATCGCCAGGCTCTCCGACATGCCCGCGCCGCCCGCGAGGGCGACAGAGGACACGTCGAGGCTCAGGGCGAGCGCGCCCGCAACGAAGGCCCAGCCGAGCGCCGGCGTCGTCCAGTAGCGCAGATCGCTATGGCGCAGCAGGCTGCCGCCGAGGGAGTAGCCGGCCGCGTAGATCACCCCGGCCCAGACCCACCAGGCGAATGTGAGGTCGGGCGCGCGCAGCAGGGCCAGCCCGCCGGCCAGCAGGGCGCTGCCGAGGGCGAAGGCGGCCCACAGGCTGCCCCGGCGCAGGGTGGACTGAAACCCCCAGACCAGGGCCAGCAGGGCCGCGCCGGCCACCCAGGTGCCCTTGTCGAGCATGGTGGCCGCGCCGGCGGCCAGGGCCAGCAGGCTGCCAACGGCCTGGAGTGCCGTGTCGTAGCTGCGGCGCGCCCGGCCCGGCCACCAGCGGGCTCCGGCGAAGTAGGCCGCCGCCAGCGGCAGCAGGATCATACCGCGCGCCCCGGTGCTCAGCGCGCCCAGCCTGAGCATGGACCAGAGCCACTCCGGCAGGATCAGCGCCGCCCCGGCGAGGCCCGCCGTGGCGATGACGTAGCGCCGCGGGCCGACCCAGGCCAACCTGCCGCGCTCCACCAGTGCCACCACTGCCAGCCCGAGCGCCACCAGGAGCAGGAGGGTGGTCCGGGCGATCTCAGAGTATACCAGGGTAGGCAGCAGCGCCGCGCCGGCCAGCAGCGCCGCGATCAGGATGACCGGCCGGGCCAGCGGCAGCCTGCGGCCCTCCAGCGCGACGCCAACGCCCAGGTAGGCCAGGGCGAGCGCCGCGAGGGCCGGCGGCCAGAGCCGGTCGGGCAGGCCGGCCGCGTCAATGCCGAGGCAGACGGCTGTGGGCAGCAGCAGCGCCGCCAGCAGCGCCCAGGCCGGGCGCGGGTCGAGCCAGGCCGCCACCATATAGAAGATCGCCGCCAGCCCCAGGACCGTGGAGATCGCCGGGGAGCCGGCCAGCCCGCCGAGGCCAAGGAGCAGCTCGCCCAGCGTCGCCGCGGGCAGCACGATATGGGCGACCCAGCGCGGCCCGTCGGCCAGGGCGCGCGCGCGCGGGCGCAGCCATACGGCCAGGGCGATGTAGCCGGTCAGCAGCGCGATCAGCGGCGCGGCCAGCCACGCCACATCGACGCCGTACTGCGCGGCGAGCGCGGCGCTGACCCCGGCGATGGCCGCCGAGAAGCTATAGAATCCCCGCCCCGTGCGCCATGCGGCCAGCAGGTAGAGCGGCAGGCTCAGCAGCGAGACCGTCAGCCAGGAGTCGCGCGGGGCCAGCCCGAGCAGGCCGGGGCGGGTGAGGGCGAAGAAGACCACCGGAAGCAGCAGCCCGGCCACGGCTTCGAGGTTGCGCCCGGCGGTGGCGAGGTCGGGGCGGCGCGACATCCATGCCCCGCCAGCCCACAGGCCGCCGACGACGGACGCCAGCAGCCCAAACTGGATGATCGGCGGGAAGCTGGCCCAGTTAAAGACCACCAGAGTCAGCGCGGAGACGGCGAGCAGGAAGCTGCCCAGGAAGAGCAGGGTGCGCCGGGAGGCCAGGGCCAGCAGGGCGCTGAGCAGGTTGGGGGTTGGGGGTTGGGGGTTGGGGGTTGGGGGGGCGGACTCCAGACTCTTCGTGGGCGGCGGGGGCGTCACCTGTGGCGAGCTTGCGACAGGCGAGGGCTGGATAGTAACCGGGTGCGCAGGGGCAGGGGCAGGGGCGACGGCCGGCACCGGGAGGACAGCCTTCTGCTCCCTGTCCCCTGTCCCCTGTCCCCTGTCCCCTGCCGCTGGCACAGCCCAGCCGAGGAGCTTCGCGCGGTCGGCGGCGATCAGAGCGCGTACCGTGTCAGCCGGCGCGGCATCCAGGCGCCCCTCGCTCGCCCAGCCGACAACCCGGCGGTCGAAGGCCTCAAGGGCGGCCACGCTGTCGTAGTTGGGGCGTCGCCGGAACAGCAGCAGGATGACAGCGCCGCCGATCAGGGCGACCAGGCCGCAGAACCCGAGGAAGAGAAAGAGGATAGCAGTGATCATAGGGCCCTCCCATGTGTGTGTCAGCTCCCTATCATTCTTGTACCGTCTGAGGCTGTTATGCGTTACGGGAGGTGGCCCACGCATTCACCTTAGGGAGAATCATGGGCAGAGGATCTCGGCATGGGCGTGGTTGACATCGCGGCGGGCGCTGCCTATAATCGCAGCAATACTGAGAGATTTACATAGATTTAACGATGAATGACGCCCATGATGAGGTGAGCCACCTCTCGCTCTCGGCCGCCAGCAAGCTGCTCGGGGTTCATAGTACCACCCTGCGTCGATGGGCTGACGCGGGCGCCGTGCCGGTCTACATCACCCCCGGAGGGCACCGGCGGTTCGCGCGCGCCGATATCGAGGGGCTGGCGGCGCGGCAGCCCCTGGCCGGCACGGCGATCGGCAGCACATGGGCCAGCAAGGCCCTGGCCGTCACCCGGGGCGGCGCCGCCCAGTCCCAGGAGCGCCCAGGCTGGATGAACCAGCTGCCTGAGGACGACCGGGCCGCATGGCGCCGGATCGGCCAGCAGCTCATGGGCGTGGTGCTGCGCTACATCAACAGCCCGCACGAGGACGAGCAGCTGCTCGTCGACGCTCGGACGATCGGCGCCGACTACGCCCGCCACGCGCGGCAGGCCGGCATGGCCCTGACCGCCGCCCTTGAGGCGGCCCTGTTCTTCCGCGACTCCCTGGTGGATGCTGCAATGGATATGCCAGAGGAGGCGCACCTGCGCCCCGAGGCCAGCGCCCGCCTGATCAAGCGGATCAGCCGCGTGGCCAACGAGGTCCATCTGGCGGTAGCCGCGGGCTACCAGCCCACGGAGGAGTGATGGTATATTCTGCCAAATGGCGGTAGCCTACGCCGAAAGAGAAGGGTGAACACCTGTGGACAACCGACCAGCCTCACGCCTCAGCATCCTGCGCACGATGAAGATCGGCACCTTCCACATCGGGTCGTCATTTGTGGACCTGCTCACCTCCGGCGTCCTCAACCGCGTGCTAATCAGCGACCTGAACATCTGGGCGACGCCGGTGGCCCTGCTCTCGGCCCTGCGCTATCTGCTGGCGCCCCTGAGCATCTGGGCCGGCTACCGCTCTGATAGCAAGCCGCTCTTCGGCATGCACCGGCTGCCCTACATCTGGCTCGGCCGCCTCCCGATGGTGCTCTCCCTGCCGCTGCTGCCCATCGTCACCGTGCTGCTCGCCGCCGATCCGAGATCGCTGCTCGGCTGGGTGCTGGCCACCCTCTCCTTTCTGATCTACGGCGTGGGCACGCTGATCTCAGGCAGCACCTACCTGGCCCTGGTGCGCGACAGCGCGCCGCCGGCGAAGCGCGGCATGGCCCTCAACATCGTGCAGATCTTCCTGATCGTGAGCTTCCCGATCGCCGGGGTCGTCTACGGTCGGATGATGCCGACCTACGACCAGGCCACCTTCTGGCAGATTGTGCTGACCGGCATGGCGATCGCGGCCGGGTTCTTCATCTTCTCGATCTTCGGCGAGGAGCGCCCCGGCCAGGCGATCGTCGCCGACGACCCGCAGGAGCAGCTGCCCTTCACCGCGCTGCTGCGCGAGATGTGGGCCGACCGGCGCACGCGCATGTTCTTCCTCTTCCTCTCCCTCGGCGCGGTCAGCGCCTTCGCGCAGGATGCCGTCCTCGAGCCCTTCGGCGGCGATGTCTTCGGCATGGGCGCCGGGGAGACCACGCGTTTCAACGCCTACTGGGGCCTCGGCATCCTGATCAGCCTGATCAGCACGGTGGTGATCACGCGCAAGCGCATGGCCCACGAGCAGGTTGGAACGACGATCATCGGGCTGTCGCTCACCGCCGCGCCCTTCGCCCTGCTGGCCCTCGTCGCGGTCGCCGAGATGCGCGCGCTGCTCATCCCGGCGCTGCTGCTGTTCGGGCTCGGCTACGGGATCTACACCGTCGGGGCGATCTCGCTGCTGATGGCGATGACCTCGGATAAGCGGGCCGGGGCATACCTCGGCCTCTGGACCGTGGCGCAGCTGGTCTTCCGCGGGGTCGGGATCTTCCTCGGCGGGGCGGTGCGCGATCTGGTGCTGCTGATGAGCGGGTCAGCCCCCATCGCCTACGCCAGCGTCTTCTTCCTAGAGGCGGTGGGCATGCTGGTCTGCGTGGCGCTGGTGATCCGGGCGGATGTGCCGGGCTTCGCCCGCAGCGGGGGCGCGCGCGCCGTGCCGTCGGCCTCGCTGGCGGCTGCGGCAGACGCGTAGCGATCTCACGGGGGTATAATGATGGGGCCGCCGCAGCTGCGGCGGCCCCATCGCTGTATATGGAGCGGACCCACTATGAGAACCATGCGCGCCATCCTCACCCTCGCCGCCCTCGCCCTGACAGGCTGCGGCGCCTACGCCCCGCCCGCGCCGCCGCTCTCGGCCCTAGAGGAGCGCCAGACCGCCGTGGCGATGGAAGGGCGACCGACCCTGCCGACGCTGCCCGCCGCCACCGCCGCCCCGCCGCCGCCGATGCCCGACATCCTGAAGGTCTTCGACGACGACCCGCGCGCGCTGGGCAGTCTGAGCGCCCCGGTGACGATCTATGAGTTCACCGACTTCGAGTGCCCCTTCTGCAAGCAGTTCGTCGATGAGGCCCGGCCGCAGCTCATCCAGCAGTTTGTGGACGCCGGCGTGGTGCGGCTGGTCGCCCGCGACTTCCCGCTCACCGAGATCCACCCCTCGGCCATGCTCGCCGCGATGGCCGGGCGCTGCGCGGCCGACCAGCAGATGTTCTGGCCGATGTACGAGACGCTCTTCTCGACGCACCGGGTGGAGTGGGGCGGCGTGCCGAAGCGCGATCACGATGCGCTGATCGAGCTGGCAGGGAGGGTCGGGCTCGACACGACGGCGTTCGCCAGCTGTCTGGACGACCCCGCCACCGAGCAGGCGGTGCGTGACGAGGCCGACGCTGCCGCGAAGCTCGGCGTCAACTCGACGCCGAACTTCATGATCAATGGCCAGATGATCCGCGGCGCGCTGCCATTCTCCAGCTTCAACATGCTGATCAGGCGGCTGGTACAGCAGTGACATGCCCTGCGGCGACACAGCTCTTGTCCTATTTACAACGGCTGTCACATTCTGTGATAAACTAGCTGTTACATTGTGTCTCAGGCAGATTCTCAACAGGCGAGGAGGCGTGTATGAGCTGGCGCGGTTCAGGCAATTTTCGCGGCTCGGGAAGCTCTAGCAGCTCGAAGGGCGCGGGGCGAAGCGGCAAAAGCGCGGGCGGGTCGGCCTTCAGCGGCGGCAGCGCGGGCGGCCCGCCGCTGCTGTATCTGATCGGGGGCGTAGTGGCGGTCGGCGTGATCGCGCTGATCGTGGTGCTCTCCGTGGGGATGATGTCGGGCGGCGCGCAGATGGCGACGGCACCTGCGGCACCTGCGCCCACGGCGGCGCCAGCCGCCACGGCAGCACCGGCCGCCACGGCAGCACCGGCCGCCACGGCAGCACCGGCACCGGCTGCGGCAGGCATCCCGACGGAGCCGATCGGCCCGGCGGTGACGACCGGCAGCGGCACGGCGCTGGAGATCGGCTGCCGACGCGGGCGGTTCCGGCGTCGGCCTGCGCCGACGCTCGGCGCGCAGCGCCGCTCCGGCGCGACGTCAGTCGCCAGCCGGTGGGGCTTGACCCAGCGCTTATTCGCGCTAACAGTTACTTTTTATAAAGGTAAATCTAAGGAGGGGCTATGGCCAATCACGTGCTTATGAGCGATGTGGCAATAAAGTTGCCAATGCGTATTATCGAAGGCGTAAGGCTCCAACTCAGCCAAATACGCTACGCTATGCTGCTCACCGGAGCCGGGGTTCTGATCGGGCTCGTACCGGTTATCCTGCTCATCTCGCTGCGCCACGTTGAGCCCGAGCTGCTCACCCGCGACATCTTCGCCTCCACAGACAGCCCGATCTACACCGGGTTCCTCTCGAACCTGGGGCTGTTCGTCTGGTCGGCCGCGGCCGCGATCTGGCTGCTCGCGGCGCTCCTGCTCGCCCGCGTCGATCTGCGCCACCCCCTCCTCCCCTTCGCCATCGGCTCGGGGCTGTTCAGCACCCTCATGCTCTTCGACGACGCCTTCATGTTCCATGAGCTGCTTCTGCCGGACTACCTGGGCATCCCGGAGAAGGCCGTGATGCTGGCGTATATCCTGATCGCGATGTCCTACGTGGGGCTGAACATCCGGCACATCCTGCGCTCGCCCTACATCCTGCTGGGTATGGCGGTTGGCTTCCTCGGCCTCTCGATGGCGCTGGATGAGTTCGTCCGTATATCGGAGCTTGAGACGCTGATCGAGGACTCGCTGAAGTTCGCTGGCATCGTCTTCTGGTGTGGCTACGCGGCGACCGCCGCCATCCAGATCGTCGAGGGCATGATCGACAAGCCTGATACACCTGCCGGCGCGCGCGCCAATAGCGACTAGCGCGCGCGCCCGAGCCCGGCGATAAATGTCGCGACGAGCTGCTCGAAGCTCTCGTCGATCGCCAGCGGCAGGCCGAACCCTCCGGCCATCTCCAGGCTCACGAATCCGTGGATGATGCTGCGCAGCCCGCGTATGGCGTGGGTCGCCGCCGTCGCGTCGAGCTGGTAGGGCGCGAGGATGGCGAGCACGACGCCGATCAGCTCCTCGCTGGCCTCCTCCAGCGCGGCGTCGCCGGGGCCGGGGGCGCGCACCGAGGCGGCGTACTGGCCGGGGTGGGCCCGGGCGAAGGAGCGGTAGGCCCGGCACAGGGCCAGCAGCGCCGCGTCGCCTGACACGCCCACCGTCGCCCGGCGGATGGCGTCGGTGCTGGCCCGCACCCCCGCCAGGGCCAGGTCGCGGCGCAGCCCAGTCAGGCCGTCGACGTGGTTGTAGAGCGAGGGCACGCGCACATCGAGCCGCTCGGCCACCCGGGCTAGCGTCAGCAGATCGAGCCCATCCGCGTCGGCGATCTCGGCGGCGGCCCGCACCACCGCCGCCGAGTCGAGCGTGCGCTTACGAGCCACTGGTCACCATCCGGCTCGCCCTCGCCTCGGCCTCAGCGATCGCCGCGTCCATCGCCGCCTCGGGCGACTCCAGCACCCGGCCGTGCCCCACGCCCATGCGGCTCGGGCCGAGGGCGCGCAGCCGCCTCGCCGTCCGCAGGGCCGTCGGCAGATGCCAGGTCGCCATGGCCGGCAGCGGGAAGAGCGGGCGCATCACCCCCGCCACCGCCACGCCGCCCAGGGTCTGGAACGAGTCCCCCGCGATCAGCGTGCCGTCGCGCGTGTCGAAGAAGGCCATCTGGCCGGGGGTGTGGCCGGGCGCGGCCACCGCCCACAGCGAGCCGACCATGTCGCCGTCGCTCAGCAGCCGGCCGGGCCGCGTGACGACCTTCGGGAAGCCGCCGGCCAGCTTCGCCTGGGGCTCGTCCGGGTCGAGCGTCATATCGCCGGCCATAAAGCGCGCCTCGCGGGCGCCGATCACCACCGTGGCCTCGGGCAGCGCCGCCGCCAGGGCGTCGAGCGAGCCGACGTGATCTATATGGGCGTGGGTCAGGACGATCCGCACGATGGGCGCGCCGAGCTCCCGCGCCGCCGCCAGGATCGCCGGGGCCGCGCCCGACATGCCGCTGTCGATCAGGGTCAGCCCGTCGTCCTCGCGCACCAGGTAGCTGTTCATCGACCAGAGCTGGGTCAGCTGCACCATATAGTCGCCATGATGATTGCGCTGCATTGGGTTCTCCTCGTGCTGTGTTTGCCGTACGATATTAATAATATTAGTTATAAGCTAATACTATTAGTTTGTCAAGAGGCAATCACATAGACCGACCAACGCAGTACCTCTAGCATATTGCCGGTTGCCCGCTGGGTATGGTAGAGTAGCCCCGTACGATACTGGACATCGCCAGGAGAGATATCGATGGCCCCGCGACCCGCTCACATCGTGCTGCTGCTGCTCATCGTTGGGTTACTGCTCTCGGCATGTGGGCAGCAGGCACAGGCGGTGCCAACCTCGTCTCCTCTGCCGACCGCGCCCCCCGCCACCAGCGACCTGGCCGGCATCCCGCAGGGGATGACCGAAGAGGGCTACCGCGTTCTTGGCGTCGCCGACGCGCCCGTCACCCTGGTGATGTACTCGGACTTCTTCTGAACGTCCTGCGCTTTCCATGTTATGGAAACAGAGCCACAGATTATCTCGCAGTATGTCGCATCCGGTAAGGTGCGGATCGTGTACCGCCACCTGCTCCAGCTCGGCGAGGGCTCGGAGCAGCTGGCCGAGTACGCAGAGTGCGCCGCCGACCAGGGCAAGTTCTGGGAGATGCGCCGCGCCCTCTACGCGGCCCAGGCGACGGCCTACGGCAACACGCGCGCCGGCGCGGCCGAGGCGGCCGCCCAGGCTGGCGTCGACCTCGGCGCCCTCGACACCTGCGTGGAGTCCCACACCTACCAGGGCGCGATCCGCGCAGACTATGAGTCCGCAATAAAGGCGGGTGTGCGCTCTCGCCCCGTCTTCGTCATCGGCGACCGCACACTCGTGGGCGCCCAGCGCATCGACACCTTCCGACAGATCATCGACGCCGCCCTCGCCGGCGCGTAGGCATCGCTCTTATGTCACACCGCAGCCTCTTCTGGCCCATCACCCTGATCGCTATCGTCGCCGCCACGCTGCTGCTGATCCTCACCAGCGCGCCGGCAGGCCCGCGGGCGACGGTCGTCTCCGCCGCTATCGAATGCCCTGACCCCAGCGACTCCGCCTACCCCACCTGTGTTGCGGCCCAGACCGCCGAGGCGAAAACAACGATCGCGCAGACGGGCGTCCCGACGACCAACCCTAACCGAATCATCGCGGGCTGCCCCACGAATGGCCCGGCGGCCGCGCCGCCCTACCCGCCCTATGCGGACTGCATGCAGACACGCACGGCGATCTTGCTTCAGACTGAGCGGGCCGGCTACACGGCGACGCCCACCTCTCCGCCCGCGAGCGGTAACCAAGCCCCCGCAGATACACCGACACCTACGTTCACCATGACGCCGACCTTCACCCAGGCAGCGACAGCGGATTCGCTCCCGACAGACCCACCCACGGCCACCCGGCAGAGCGCGAGCCCTACGCCAACCGCGACACCGACAGCTGCCCTTGAGGGCCAAGATCTCGACAGCTCTGCGATCTCGTGTGTCCCCGGCGAGATGATCATCATCGAGGGCAGCGCCGATGCGTCAGCCGCCCTGATCGTATCCTTCGGCGGCCGTCCAGTCGGCGGCGGATTTAGCCGCGGCGACGGCAGCTATCGCATCTGGCTGCGCATCGGCGATGAGCGCCCGGGCAGCTACCCCGTCGCGGTGGAGGATCGTGATACGAGCGCGCTGGTCCAGGGGTTCAGCTGCATAGTGCCCGCCTTCACGCCCACGCCGACCCCGCCGCTGGTGCCGTAGGAGCGATTGCAGATTGTAGATTGCAGATTGTAGATTGAAAGAGAGAGCCGCTGATCAGATCCCTCATGGTGATCTGATCAGCGGCTCATTGGTGCAATCTGCAATCTGCAATCTGCAATCTACAATTCTATGATCTGCAATTCCGCCGTGATGCTGTCGAGGTAGTCCAGATCCACCTCGGCGCCGACGCCGGGCGCCGTCGGCACGCTCAGGGTGCTGTCGGCATTGAGGCTGAACGGGTTGGAGACGACATCCCGCCGGAAGTAGCGGTCGCTCGCGCTGATGTCGCCGGGCAGGGTGAAGTTGGACAGGCTGGCCAGGGCCACGTTGGCCGCCCGGCCGATGCCGGTCTCCAGCATGCCGCCGCACCAGACGGGGACGCCCGCCGCCTGCGCCATGTCGTGGATCTGCTTGGCCGCAGTCAGGCCGCCCACCCGGCTAGGCTTAATGTTGATCACCCCGCAGGCGCCCATCTCCAGCGCCCAGCGCGCGTGCTCCGGCGAGACGATGCTCTCGTCCAGGCAGATCGGGGTGCGCAGGCGCTTCTGGAGCTTCGCGTGGTCGAAGATATCGTCGTGGCCGAGCGGCTGCTCGATCAGCAGCAGGCCGAAGGCGTCGAGCTCGGCCAGGTGCTCGGCCGCGTCGAGCGTGTAGATGCTGTTTGCGTCCACCTGGAGCTTCAGGTCGGGCCAGCGCTCGCGCACCGCCCGGGTCGGCTCGATGTCCCAGCCCGGCTTGATCTTCAGCTTGACCCGCCGGTATCCAGACGCCACATAGCCGCCGACCACCTGGAGCAGGGTCGCGATATCCTGCTGCACGCCGACGCTCACGCCCACGTCCACGGTGGCGCGGGTGCCGCCGAGCATCGCGCTCAGGCTCTGGCCGCGCAGCTTGCCGAAGAGGTCCCACGCGGCGAACTCGATCCCCGAGCGGGTGATGCGGTTGCCGCGCACCCGCGCGAAGAGCGCGTCCACATCCTCGGGGCCGGACAGGTCGGCCCCCAGGGCCATGGGGGCCAGGATGTCGCGCAGCATCACCCAGGCGGTGGCGTAGGTCTCCTCGTTATACCAGGGGCCGGCCCCCACTGGGGCCTCGCCCCAGCCCTCGGCCCCCTCCGCGAAGAGGCGCACGATCAGCGAGTGGTTGGCCTCCTCGCGCCAGCCGCTCGTCTCGAAGGGCGACAGGAAGGGCAGGGTGATCCGGCGGATCTCGATCTTCTCTAGGCGCATAGATATACCTCAAGCATAAGGGTGCATATCGCCATGGCGTAGCGCAGCAGCGAAATCGCCCCTGTCGCGGAGCGACAGGGGCGATTTCGCTGCTGCGCCCCTACGTCACCCATCAACATCAACGCACAAACTGCATGAACTGTGACGCCAGCGCCTGCGGGATGCGCCCGTGGATGTGGGTGCCCTCGCCGACATACTCCTCCCGGTCGATCACGCCGCGGCGGTGCCAGAGCGAGACCAGGTCGTTGCGCTGGTAGGGGATGAGCGCATCGAGCGTCACCATCGCGTTGGCCAGGGCGCCCACGATCCGCTCGCTGAGCAGGTCGAGCCCCCATGCCTTCTGCGCCGAGACGGCGACCACATCGCTGGGCAGGCCCATCTCGGCGGCGAGGGCGCCCACCTCGTCCGGGTCGACGCCGTCGAGCTTATCGACCTTATTCAGCACCGTCAGGGTGGGCTTCCGGTCCACCCCGAGCTCCTCCAGGGTCTTCTCGACCGTCTGGGCGTGCTCCTGGGCGTTGGGGTGGGTCAGGTCCACCACGTGCAGCAGCAGGTCGGCCTCGTTGATCTCCTCCAGGGTGGCCCGGAAGGCGGCCACCAGCTGCGTGGGCAGCTTCTGGATGAAGCCGACCGTGTCGGTGAGCAGCACCTCGCGGTTGCCGGGCAGCGTGACCTGCCGGGTGGTCGGGTCGAGGGTGGCGAAGAGCTGATCCTCGGCCAGCACACTGGCGCCGGAGAGCGCGTTGAGCAGGGTGCTCTTGCCGGCGTTGGTGTAGCCCACCAGGGCGATCACCGGCACGCCGCTGCTCTTGCGCCGCTTGCGGTAGAGCTCGCGGTGGCGGTGGACGTCGGCGAGCTGCTCCTTGAGCAGGGCGATGCGCTGGTCGATCAGCCGGCGGTCGATCTCAAGCTGCGTCTCGCCGGGCCCGCGCAGGCCGACCACGCCGCCCGCCGAGGTGCCGCCGCCGGTGCCGGCCTGGCGCTCAAGGTGCGACCACTGGCGGCGCAGGCGGGGCAGCATATAGTTGTACTGGGCCAGTTCCACCTGCAGGCGGCCCTCGTGGGTGCGCGCGTGCTGGGCGAAAATGTCCAGGATCAGGGCGGTGCGGTCGAGCACGCCCACCTGCAGATCCTCCTCCAGGTTGCGCGTCTGCGCGGGGCTCAGCTCGTCGTCGAAGATGACCAGGCCGGCGCCGGTGCGCTCGCGCAGCTCGGCGACCTCGCGGACCTTGCCGGGGCCGATGAAGTGCTTGGGGAAGGGCTGGTCGAGCTTCTGGTAGAGGCTGCCGACCACCTCAAGGCCGGCGGTCTCGGCCAGCAGCTCCAGCTCGCGCAGCGAGTCCTCGGCGCTCCAGGGGCTATGGAAGCTCGACACCTCGGCGCCGACGAGCACGGCGCGGGTGCGCGGGGCTGCCGTCGCATACATCCGCTTGCCGTCGTGGGTGCGAATCTCGTCTATGGTGATCTCCTTTGATTCTCTGGGCGCAGCGCGCCGCGCCGATATATTGGTTCGCGAGGGACCCTGCGCGTGTGTCTCGCCATTGTAGCACTGTCGCCCACAGCGACTCAAGCGACTAGAGAAGGAGATCCGATGGTAGATGAAGCCCCTCCCCCCAGTTGTGAAATATCCTCACATGCCGGCTGCGACATCTGATATGCTACCCGGAGAGCCGGCCCAGCGTGGTGCCGGACTTCCGCCATTGCAGGATGATGCCAAGGGGGCACATATGGACTTCGTCTACTACATCGATGAAATTGCTGCCCAGGAGCACCGGCACGAGCTTGAGGAGCAGGCTAGAGTCGAGCGCATGCTCGCTGATGCGCGTGAGGCGTCGCACCCAGGTGCGCGGCGCTTCAGCCTGAGGAAGTGGCTCCATCTGCGGCGCCCCGAGCCGCCCACCGATGAGAGCGTCAAGCGCAACTAGGCCTCCTCGCTACGATACAGATCCGGCGCGACGTGACATAAGGTGCCCCGAGTGTAAGCTCGGGATCGATGATCCAACACAACCTCCTGGTGCTCGCATGTGGCGACCAGCCCCATGCCCAGCCCAGGAGGTTTCGTCGTTACCGTACGCCCTCACGGTCACGCCGTCAGCCCCAGCTGGATGCGCTCCTCGGCGAAGGAGCGCACAAAGGCGCGGTCGTGGCTGACCACCAGCACCGCTCCGGCGAAGGCGTCCAGCGCCTCCTCGAAGTGCTCGCGGGCCTCGATGTCCAGGTGGTTGAGCGGCTCGTCGAGCAGCAGCAGATTGCAGCCCTCAAGCACGAGCAGGGCCAGCTGGAGCCGCGAGCGCTCGCCCTGCGAGCAGGCGCCCGCCGGGCGGAAGACGCTGTCGCCCCCGAAGAGGAAGCGGTGCAGGAAGGTGCGGGCCTCGGCCTCGCTCATCTGCCGGGCGCGCAGCGCGTGGTCGAGCACACTGCGGTTGGGGTCGAGCCGCTCGTGCTCCTGGGCCAGCACCCCGGCGCGGATGCTGGCGCCCAGGCGCACCCGCCCGCCCTGCGGCCGCAGCTCGCCGGCCGCCAGCTTGAGCAGGGTGCTCTTGCCGGCGCCGTTCGGCCCCACCAGGGCCACCCGCTGGCCGTGCCAGAGCTCAAAGCCCAGCCCGCCGAACAGCTCGGGGCCGCCGGGGTAGGCGAAGCGCAGATCCTCCACGCTCAGCACCGCCCGCCCGCCCGGCGGCGGCGCCCCGAAGTCGAGCTTCATGCCCCAGCGCTGGCGCGGCTTCTCCACCCGCTCGTCCGACTCCAGGTAGCGCTCCAGCTTGCGCTCGCGGGCCTTGGCCGCCCGCGCCACCTTGCCGGCCACCACGCTTGAGCCGCCGGTGACCCACTTCATGTCGTGGTCGCCCACCGGCGTGGACTCGGCCTCAAGGCCCGAGGCGCGGCCCTTCATGCGGGCGATGTCGGATCGCACCCTGCCGACATACTCCTGCTGCTCCCTGTAGGCCGTCGCTTGGGCCGCCAGCTCGTGCTCGCGGGCGGCGGCGAAGTCGCTGTAGCCCCCGGCGTAGCTGGCGATCGTGCGGCTCTCGGGGCTCAGGTAGAGCGTGCGCGTCACTGTGCGGTCGAGGAAGGCCCGGTCGTGCGAGACGATCAGGGCGGTGCGCGGGTAGCCCTGCACGAAGCTCTCTAGCCACTCCAGAGCCTCCACATCCAGGTGGTTGGTCGGCTCATCGAGCAGCAGCAGGTCGGGCTCGCGCAGCAGCAGGGTGGCCAGGCCAAGCCGGGTCTTCTGGCCGCCGCTGAGGGTGGCGGCCGGCGTGTCGGCGGCCACGGCGCCCAGGCCGAGCCCCTGGAGCACGGCGGCGGCGCGGTGCTCGCGCTCGTAGCCGCCCAGGGCCTCGAAGCGGGCCAGCGCCCCGTCGTAGCGGGCCAGCGCCCCGTCGAGGTCGGCGTCGTCGGCCAGGGCCTCGGAGGCCCGCAGCAGATCGGCCTCGGCCGCGCTGAACGCGGCCTGGGCCGCCGCCACCACGTCACCCACCGTCGCGCCCATGCCCTCGTCGAAGGCCTGGGCCAGGTAGCCGATCGTCGCGCCGGGGGCCAGGGCGACGCCGCCCGCGTCAGGCTGCTCCTGGCCGACGATGATCCGCAGCAGGGTGCTCTTGCCGACGCCGTTCGGGCCGATCAGACCCACGTGCTCGCCGTCGCCTATGGTGAAGCTAATGTCTGAGAGGATGCTGGCCGCGCCGAAGTCCTTGCGCAGGCCGGTGATCTGAAGCATGCGGTCGCCTCCATCGCGGAGGCGCATGTCGCCCCCGCCTAGAACCGGGTGTCGCCGTCTCTGCCGATGGGTGCGATCTCCACGCCATGCTCCTTACTCAGCGGGGTGCTAACCGGCGGCGGGGCTGCCCGGAGCCGGCAGATCCAGTATAGCGCGGCATGGGAGGCGGCGCAACCCGACCCAGGTCTGATTGCAGATTGCAGATTGCAGATTGGCCGCACTCTGCACTCTGCAATCTGCAATCTGCAATTCAATTGACTCCCCCCCCGCGCCGTGGTACACTCGCAGCACCTTTAACACGGCCCCGTGAGGCTGTGAAGGACTGACAGATATGCACTGCTCCGCGCATTATACGCGCCCATCTCTGTGTACTCCCGTACCCCCTGCATGTGGGGATACGGGCTTTTTGTATGTAGGGGACAGGGGACAGGGGACAGGGGACAGGCCGATCATGCGGCTCCCCGACCCCTGTCCCCTGTGCCCTATCCCCTGTCCCCTATGAAAGATCGCAAGCAGATCCTCACCGCCGACGACATCCGTCGGGCGCTTGTCCGCATCGCCCACGAGATCGACGAGCGCAACGGCGGCCTCCACGACGTGATCCTCGTCGGGGTCCCGCGGCGGGGCGTGCCCCTGGCCGAGCGGGTCGCCGCCGCCATCGCCGACTTCGAGGGCGTCCAGGTGCCCGTCGGCCAGCTCGACATCACCCTCTACCGCGACGACCTGCGCACCCGCGGGCCGGCGGCCCTGATCGGCAAGACCAACATCCAGCCCGACCTGACCGGCAAGGCGGTGGTGCTGGTGGACGATGTGCTCTACACCGGGCGCACCGTGCGGGCCGCCCTCGACGCGATCGCCGACCTCGGCCGGCCCGCCTGCATCCAGCTCGCCGTCCTGATCGACCGCGGCCACCGCGAGCTGCCCATCCGCGCCGACTTCGTCGGCAAGAACGTGCCCACCTCCCGCTCCGAGCGGGTCATGGTCCACCTGCGCGAGGTGGACGACGTCGACGAGGTCGTGATCGAGCGGGCGAATACGTAAGTATACATGTTGAATGTGGAATGAGCATCAGAACATTCCACATTCAACATTCCACATTCAACATTATGGAACACCCCCCCCGCCGCCACCAGGTGATCGACCTCGACGACCTCAGCACCGAGGAGATCGAGGAGATCCTGGCCACCACCGAGAGCATGAAAGAGGTGCTCTCGCGCGAGATCAAGCAGGTGCCGGCCCTGCGCGGGCGCAATGTGGTGAACATGTTCTTCGAGGACAGCACCCGCACCCGCATCTCCTTCGAGCTGGCCGCCCGCGCCCTCTCAGCTAACATCGTCAACTTCACCGCCCGCGGCAGCAGCGTCGAGAAGGGCGAGTCGCTGATCGACACCGTCCGCACGCTCCAGTCCCTCGGCGCCGACATTGTCGTCATCCGCCACAGCCAGTCCGGCGCGCCCTACCTGGTGGCACGCCACTTCCAGGGCGCGGTGATTAACGCCGGCGACGGGCGCCACGCCCACCCGACCCAGGCCCTGCTCGACCTGTTCACCATCCGCGAGCGGCTCGGCCAGGTGCGCGACCTGCGGGTGGTGATCGTCGGCGACATCGTGCATAGCCGGGTGGCCCGCTCCAACATCTGGGGCCTCACCCGCATGGGTGCCCACGTCACCCTCTGCGCGCCGCCCACCCTGCTCGGCCCGAGCCAGCACTGGCTTGCCACGTGGCCTAACCTGACCATCAGCCACAGCCTCGATGAGGCGATCAAGGGCGCCGATGTGGTGATGGCCCTGCGCCTCCAGAAGGAGCGCATGCAGGCCGGGCTGCTGCCCTCGCTGCGCGAGTACACCCGCGCCTACGGGATCACCCCCGAGCGGCTGGCGCAGATCGGCGAGGGCACCCTGATCATGCACCCCGGCCCCATGAACGAGGGCGTCGAGATCTCGCCCGAGGCGGCCACCGCGCCCAACTCGGTGATCGAGGCCCAGGTGACGAACGGGGTCGCGGTGCGGATGGCGCTGCTCTACCGGCTCGCCGGGTGATATAGGATACTTCATGAACTACCTGATCAAAAACGGATCGATCATCGACCCCGCCCGCCGCGTCGCCACCGTCGGCGACGTCCTGATCGTCGACGGCAAGGTCGAGCAGGTCTTCGATATGGCCGAGATGGGCAGCGAGCCGGGGCCGATCCCCGAGGGCACCGAGGTGATCAACGCCCGGGGCTGCGTGGTGGCCCCGGGGTTCACCGACCTGCACACGCAGCTCGGCGAGCCCGGCGAGGAGCACCGCGAGACGATCGCCAGCGGCACCCTGGCCGCCGCCCAGGGCGGCTTCACCACAGTCTGCGCCATGCCCGGCACCACACCGGCCCTCGACCGCGCGGGCATCGCCCACCAGGTGCGGGCCATCGCCCAGCGCGACGGGCGCGTCCACGTCGAGCTGATCGGCGCGATCACCCTCAGGCGCGAGGGCAAGGCGCTCAGCGAGATGATCGAGCTCGCCGAGGCCGGCTGCATCGCCTTCAGCGACGATGGCCGCAGCGTCGCCGACCCGGCCCTGATGCGCAACGCCCTGGCCTACGCCGGCGCGCTCGGCCTGCCGGTCATGGTCCACTGCGAGGACAGCAGCCTCGGGGCCGGCTGGGCCATGCACGAGGGCGCCGTCAGCACTCGGCTCGGCCTGCCCGGCGCCCCCGCCGCCGCTGAGGAGCTGATGATCGCCCGCGACATCGCCCTCGCCGAGGATACCGGCGCCCACATCCATATCTGTCAGGTCAGCACGGCCGGCGGGGTGGCGCGCATCCGCGCCGCCAAGGCGCGCGGCACCCGCGTCACCGCCGAGGTGTCGCCGCACCACCTGACTATGACCGACAGCTGGGTGCTCGGCTCGCTCGCCCCGCGCCCCGCCCCGCCCGAGCCGCCGGCCGCGAAGGGGAAGCGGGCGCGGCGCGGCGTGGCCCCCGAGCTCGGCCTGCCCTCGTGGCTCGACCCGACTCTGCTGCCGCCCTACGATAGCTCCACCCGCGTGAGCCCGCCCCTGCGCACCGGGCGCGATGTGGAGGCGCTGATCGCTGGCCTGAACGATGGCACGATCGACGCCATCGCCACCGGCCACTCCCCCCAGTCGCGCGTCGAGAAGGAGTGCGAGTATGGGCTCGCCGCCCCCGGCATCAGCGGCCTGGAGACCGCGCTCGGCCTCGTGCTCACCCTCGTCCACCGCGGCGAGATGGATCTCGTCAACACGGTGGCCCGCCTCACCGAGGGGCCGGCCCAGGTGCTCGGCCGCTCGCCGGCCACCCTGCGCCCCGGATCGCAGGCCGATGTCGTGATCTTCGACCCCGATCAGGCGTGGACGGTTGACGCGGCCCGCTTTGCCTCCCGAGGCAAAAACACGCCCCTGCACGCGCAGCAGCTGAGGGGCCAGATCATGCTCACGATGGTCGGCGGCGCGGTGGCCTTTCGCCGCGGCGACTTCGGGCGCGGCGGGCCGGGTGGCCGCCATACCTCGCAGCTCTCGGGGATTCTCGGCGGCGAGTAGCGGGGAGCGGGGAGCGCAGAGCGTAGAACGTAGAACGTAGAACGCAAAACGACACATGTTGAATTGCCTATGAATGCTCTGCGCTCTGCGCTCAAGATATGCTTTACAATTTTTACATATAAGAACCGACGCTGTAAACGAATACAGCTCTTGCTGTGTACCTTAAATGCCCGTCTGAGCTTGACAGATAGGCGTGTGTTGTGTTACCTTTAACTAATCCTCACAAGTGTCAACGAAGAATAGACGAGCGCGCCGTGGTTATCACGCGCCACATACTCGTACCCTGTTGCGAAGGTTCTCGCCCAACGCCACATAGGTGGCCAAAGAGTTAGGATCTGTCGATAGGCACAGGCATATCGGCTGGGGCGAGCCCCAAGCGGACAGACCATTGGGATGATGGGATAACGAGAATGCCGGGGGCTGAGGAGCCGCCGATATTCGCGCTACCCTGAATCTATAGTGTGCCCCCTTAAGTTTGGAAGTAGGAGGTTCGTGTGACCCACAAACGTCTCTGGACGTGGCTCGTCCTCATGGTTACCGCAGCGACGCTGCTGGCCGCCTGTGGCGGCGCGCCCGCACAGACTCCCCCGACCGCTGCTCCGGCCGCCGCCGCCACCGAGGCCCCGGCCGCCGCCACCGAGGCCCCGGCCGCCGCCACCGAGGCCCCGGCCGCCGCCACCGAGGCTCCGGCCGCCGCCGCCACCGAGGCCCCGGCCGCCGCCACCGCCGGCGGCAAGCTGACCATCCTCTACTGGCAGTCCGTCACCATCCTCAACCCGCACCTGGCCTCCGGCACCAAGGACTTCGACGGCGCGACCGTCATCCTCGAGCCGCTGGCCCACCGCAACGACAAGGATGAGCTGGTGCCCGCGCTGGCCGAGGAGATCCCGACCGTCGAGAACGGCGGTATCGCCGCCGACGGCACGAGCATCACCTGGAAGCTCAAGCAGGGCGTGAAGTGGTCGGACGGCAGCGACTTCACCGCCGACGATGTGATCTTCACCTGGCAGTACTGCGCCGATGAGGCCACCGCCTGCACGACCAGCAGCTACTTCACCCCGGTGAAGTCGGTCGAGGCGATCGACCCCTACACGGTGAAGGTTACCTGGAATGCGCCCTCTGCCAACCCCTACCTGACCTTCGTCAGCTACAATGGCCTGATCCTGCAGAAGGCGCAGTTCGAGAAGTGCGTCGGCGCGGCGTCGATCAGCGACGCGGCCTGCCAGGCGGCCAACCTGGCCCCGATCGGCACCAACGCCTACAAGCTCAAGGACTTCAAGCCCGGCGACACGGTGCTCTACGATAAGAACCCTGAGTACCGCGACGCCGCGAACACCTTCTTCGACGAGGTCGAGATCAAGGGTGGCGGCGACGCCGCCTCGGCCGCCCAGGCCGTCTGCCAGACCGGCGAGGTCGACTACTCCTGGAACCTGCAGGTTCCCGCCGCCGTGCTCTCGCCCATCCTTGAGTCCGGCCAGTGCGACGCGGTCACCGCAAGCTCGTCGGGCATCGAGCGCATCGTGGTCAACTTCGCTAACCCCGACCCGGCTCTGGGCGACAAGCGCTCCGAGCCCGATCAGCCCCACCCCTTCCTGACCGACCCGGCCGTCCGCCAGGCGATCAACATCGCGATCGACCGCAAGGCGATTGCCACCAACCTCTACGGCCCGACCGGCGAGGCCACCTGCAACACGGTCATGGCCCCGGCCCAGGTCGTCTCGCCGAACACCAAGTGTGACCGCGACGTCGAGGCGGCCAAGAAGCTGCTCGATGACGCCGGCTATGTGCTCAACGGCAGCGTCCGCGAGAAGAATGGCATCCCGCTGGTCGTCAGCTTCCAGACCAGCATCAACACGCTGCGCCAGGGCGAGCAGGCGATCATCAAGTCGAACCTGGCCGAGATCGGCATCCAGGTCAACATCAAGGCGATCGACGCAGGCGTGTTCTTCGGCGGCGATACCGGCAACCCCGATACGCTGAACAAGTTCTACGCCGACCTGCAGATGTACACCAACAGCCCGTCCGACACTGACCCGCAGGGCTACTTCGAGGGCTGGACCTGCGCGAAGGTGAACTCGTCGGCCAACCAGTGGCAGGGCGGGAACGACGGCCGCTACTGCAGCGCAGAGTACGACGCGCTCTTCGAGCAGTTCTCGAAAGAGCTCGACCCGGCCAAGCGCAATGAGCTCGCGATCGCGCTGAATGACCAGATCGTCAAGGATAACGGGATCATTCCGCTGATCAACCGCTTCACGCCCAACGCCAAGGCCAAGACCCTGGACGGCCCGGTCGGCACCACCTTCGACTCGGGGCTCTGGAACATTCACACCTGGAAGCGCGTCCCGTAGGGGCGGAGGGGCTTCCAGCCTCGTAGGTTGATAGAATCCGATGTGCTGGAGTTCGCCGGCAAAGCCGGCGAACTCCAGCGCAATAAGGTACCGTGTCAGTTAGAGCGCGCATCGCTAACGTTTGAGGAGCCGGTCGATGACCCAGTATATCCTGCGCCGTGTGCTGATTGCCATCCCGACCATCCTGGTGATCAGCTTCGTCATCTTCGCCATTCTGGCCCTGGCTCCTGGCGATCCGCTGGCGCAGTTTGCGCTCAACCCGGCCATCCCTGAGTCGACCCGAGAGCGCATCCGTGCATCGCTCGGCCTCGATCAGCCCTGGCCAGTGCGCTATGTGAAGTGGGTCTCCTCGGTGTCGCGTGGCGACTGGGGGATCTCCTTCAACACCAAGGCCCCGGTGCTCGATCTGGTCTGGCAGCGCCTGCCCCAGACCCTGCAGGTTGTCGGCCTGGCGTATCTGATCGCTATCCTCCTGGCTATACCTATAGGCATTATATCAGCAGTAAAGCAATACTCGTTTTTTGATCAGATCGGAACCATCTTTTCTTTTATCGGGTTCTCGGTCCCATCCTTCTTTACCGGCCTCGTGCTGATACTTCTCTTTGCTGTCAACCTCAAATGGTTTCCCATCGTCTACAAGACGGTTGATGGGAGTGGGTGGGCTGGCTTTGGCGAACAGATCCGCCAGATGTTCCTGCCGGTCACGGTGCTGGTGGTGCAGCAGACCGCCGCGCTCACCCGCTTTATGCGCTCCTCGATGCTCGATAACCTCTCGCTCGACTATGTGCGCACCGCCCGCGCCAAGGGCCTGAAGGATCAGACGGTGGTGCTCCGCCACGTCCTCTCAAATAGCCTCATCCCGGTGGTGACGCTGGTCGCCCTCGGCATCCCGACGATCTTCGCCGGCGCGATCGTCACCGAGAACCTGTTCCGGGTGAACGGCCTCGGCGCGCTGCTGATCACCTCGATCCAGAACTCCGATACCCCCGTGGTGATGGCGCTGACCTTCATCTTCGCCATCCTGACCGTCATCTTCAACCTGATCGCAGATATTATGTATGGCCTGCTTGACCCGCGGGTGCGCTTCTCGTAGGGTTCGCCGCCATGTCTGCTGGTTATGTTCCCACCAACATGACCGCTAGCGAAGTGAGGAAGACCATATGTCTGAGGCGAACCAGGCCATGGACACCCCCGCAAAGGCCAATCTGACCACACAGGCGCAGCAGCTGACGACCGGCGTTGCGGTGAAGCCGCGTACGCTTGTTGGTGATGCCTGGCGTCGCTTCCGTAAACACCGGCTGGCCATGGCCGGGGTGATCATCCTGGTGTTCTTCACCCTCGCGGTGTCGCTCGGCAGCGTCCCGTATCAGAGCTACCTTGTGGGCCAGCTTGCGACCTCCGGCATGCCGGTGCCTCAGGAGAACCCTGATCTGCGCGTGCTGATCGACCACCTCGACTTCCTGAACCTTCTGGTCGCGCCAAACAGCGTCCACCTGCTCGGCACCGACGACCTCGGGCGCGACCTGCTTGCCCGCAGCCTCTACGGCGGGCGCGTCTCGCTGCTGGTCGGCCTGGTGGCGATGCTGATCTCGATCGTGCTCGGCACGGTGATCGGCGCGGTGGCCGGCTTCTTCGGCGGCACGATCGACCAGGTGCTGATGCGGATCACCGACCTGTTCCTCTCGCTGCCCGCCGTCCCGCTCATCCTGCTCACGGTCTACCTCTTCCGCGACCCGGTGATCAAGGCGATGGGCTCCCCCGAGGCCGGCATCTTCATCATTGTGGTGGTGGTGGTCGGCGGCCTGGCCTGGATGCAGACGGCCCGCATCGTCCGCGCCACCTTCCTATCGCTCAAGGAGAAGGAGTTTGTCGAGGCGGCTACGTGCCTCGGCGTCGGCAAGGTGGCGATCATGTTCAAGCACATCCTGCCCAACGCCCTCGGCCCGATCATCGTCGCCGCCACCCTCGGGGTTGGCAACGCGATCATCACCGAGTCGACGCTCTCCTTCCTCGGCGTGGGCTTCCCGCCCGACACGCCCACCTGGGGCCGGCTCGTCACCGATGGCAGCCAGTACCTCTCGGTGGCCCCCTGGCTGGCCCTCGTCCCCGGCGCGCTGATCTTCCTCACGGTGCTCAGCATCAACTTCCTCGGCGATGGCCTGCGCGACGCGCTCGACCCGCGCTCGCGGCTGTAGGCGAGGGGACAGGGGATAGGGGACAGGGGATAGGCAGCATCAAAGATTTCTCCTAGGGCTACGTCATGTTCACATGCGCGGTGGGCCGCCCTCCCGGCCGTTTACGGCCGGGCCTGGGCGCAGGCCGGGCGATACTACAATGACGTGGCTGCGATCCCTCCTCTCTCGCTTGCGGGAGGGGGGGGACTGTGTTAAAGTCGCTTGTGATGTCTCCTATGGTCGACACCCTGTACCCTGTACCCTGTACCCTATACCCTCTCATATGAGCGACAGCGATAATCTTACCCCCCGCCAGCTGCGCGCCGCCGAGCGCTTCCAGGAGGATGAGGGGCTCGCCGGCAGCCTGACCGATGAGCCGGCGAGCCAGCTGGTTCGCTGGGCCTGCGAGGCCGCTGTGCGCGCCGCAGCGCCGCAGTATAGCGACGAGCAGGCCGACGCGATGCTCGCCGCCATCCGCCAGGCCACCCGCCAGGCCGCCCGCCAGGCCGCGGCCGGTGGCCAGGACGTGATCGCTGTCGCTCAGGCCGCTCTCGCCATGATCGCACCTGAACGAACCGAAGTGTCTGTGGCTGAGGTGGCTGAGCCCCAGCCCCCAACCCCCAACCCCCAACCCCCAACCCCCAACCCCCAACCCCCAACGACGCTACGCCGCAGGATCGAGTCGCTCCGCGTCCGTCTGATCTCGCTGATCGGGCACCGGCCGAGCTGATACAGGAGAAGCGATGCCCGCCCGCAAGTCCACCCGCAAGCAGCAGCCCGGCGGTCAGAACAACATCCTCGGCGCGGTGATCGTCGCCTGCATCCTCGGCATCGGCTACCTGGTCAGCCAGGGTGTCATCGACCTGAGCCGGTTCGGCATCGAGCCGGCGGCCCTCGGCATCCCAACGAGCCCGGCAGCCGCCCCATCCGCCGGCGGCGCGGGCGATATCCAGGTCTTCTTCACCACGCCCAGCCTGGTCTACCCCGATGTCCCCAAGAACCGCACCCCGCCGCCGCACGAGCTGGCGATCGTCGCCGACATCGACGCCGCCGCCCGCAGCGTCGATATGGCCACCTACGAGTATAACCTGACGAGCATCTCGCAGGCCCTCGCGCGGGCCAAGCGGCGCGGCGTGCGGGTGCGCCTCGCCCTCGACCGCGAGAACCTCGACGACCCGGTGATGGCCAAGTGGGCCGGCGTCGTCCAGGCCGCCAAGATCCCGGTGACCTGGGAGGAGACCGACGCCTTCCTGCACAGCAAGTTCATTATCATCGACGGGCAGACGGTCTGGACCGGCTCGTGGAACGCGACGACCAACGACACCTACCGCAATAACAATAACCTGCTGCGGATCACCGCGCCGGCGATCATCGCGAACTATCAGGCCGAGTTTGACCAGATGGCCGAGAGCCTGTTCGGCACGAAGAAGACATCCCTGACGCCCAACCCGCTGGTGCAGATCGGCACAATGCGTATCGAGAACTACTTCTCGCCCAAGGATAAGCCCCGGCCGCAGATTGTCGAGGAGATTAGCCGCGCCCGCCAGAGCGTCGATTTTTTGGCCTTCTCCTACACCAGCGACGACATCGGCGATGCGATGATCGCCCGCCAGCGGGCCGGCGTGCCGGTGCGCGGGGTCTTCGAGAAGCGCAACGCCCAGGGCATCGGCAGCGAGTTTGAGCGGCTGACGAAGGGGAAGGTCGATGTGCTCGTCGATGGCAACTGCTACACGATGCACCACAAGGTGATCATCATCGACGGGCGCGTGGTGATCACCGGCTCCTACAACTTCACCGGCCGCGCCGAGGACGTGAATGATGAGAACCTGATCATCATCGACGACCCGGCGATCGCCCAGCTCTACGAGCAGGAGTTCGAGCGGGTCTACCGCCAGGCCCAGAACCCGACATCGTGCGGCTAACCCCCGTAAGGGCGCAGCAGCGCCGCGCTGCTGCGACCCAACAGCTCGACGGAGAGAATAACCGACATCGTGCGGCTAACCCCCGTAAGGGCGCAGCAGCACCGCGCTGCTGCGACCCAACAGCTCGACGGAGAGAATAACCGACATCGTGCGGCTACCCCCCGTAAGGGCGCAGCAGCGCCGCGCTGC
>NZ_JAIEWN010000025.1:0-18519 GCF_019599295.1 Oscillochloris sp. ZM17-4
GGCGAGGTGGACATCGCCCGCGCCGCACAGACCACGATCGTGGTCGAGGTGCCGGGCATGGGCGACGACGTGCAGAGCATCAAGGCCGGGGTGCTAGAGATCGCCGACCTGTTTGTGGTGAACAAGGCCGACCGCGAGGGTGCCGACAAGACAGTGCGCCAGCTGCGCTCGATGCTACACCTGGGCGGCCCGCCGGCCGACGGCTGGGAGCCGCCGGTGATCCCCGCCGTGGCCTCCAGCGGCCAGGGCGTCGTCGAGATCATCGCCGAGGCGAGCCGGCATGCTGAACACCTGCGCGCCGGGGACGGGGCCGTCGCCCGCGCCCGCGCCGCCGCCGAGGGCGAGCTGCGCGCCGCCGTGCAGGAGCTAGCCGTCGAGCGGCTGCGCGGCCCGGCCTGGGACGCCCTCGTCGCCAGGATCGCCGCCCGCCAGGGCGACCCCTACTCGTCCGCCGAGGAGCTGCTCGCGGCGCTAGAGCGCCGCAGCTGATCGGAGCGCTGCAGGATCGCTGCGGCGCGGACAATCTCTTCGGCGACCTGCGCGGGGCTCAGGCGGTCGGTGTGGACGGTCCAGTCGGCCAGGGCGTACACGGGCTGGCGGCGCTCCTTCAGCGCGCGCAGATGCTCCAGCGGCGATTCTGCGTCGAGCAGCGGCCGCACCGCGTCGGGGGCCTCCTGATTGCGGTGGAGCTCAATGCGCGCGAGCAGAGTCTCAGGCCGCCCCTCCAGCGCGATCAGCCAGCCCACGCGCCCCATCAGCCGGCGGTTCTCCTCGCGCAGCGGCAGCCCCCCGCCGGTGGCCGCGACAAACGGCCCGCCGCCGGCGATACCGCGCAGCGCCTCCGTCTCACGGTCGCGGAAGCCGGCCTCGCCCTCGCGGGCAAAGATCGCCGGGATATCCACGCCGGCCCGCTCGACAATGATCCGGTCAAGGTCATAGGCCAGCCAGCCGAGCTGCGCGGCCACAAGCTGGGCCACCGTCGACTTCCCCGTCCCGCTGAACCCGATCAAGTAGATCTCACGCGCTGTCATCGCCTGCCTCTATCTTCGTCTCACAAGGATCGATCACACCTGGCGCGCGATCTTAGGCGATCCGCTGGGCGCGTGTCAAACGGTGAGGGCGTGGGAGAGCTTTGCTCTCCCACAAAAAACTGATTGTGCTGCGGCGCGGCGTAGCCGCGCCGCAGCACAATCAGTACATCGCGCCCTCACCCCTCAAGCTCCACGCCGAGCCCGTCGGCGATGCGGTTGACGAAGGCGAAGTAGGCGGTGACCGCGCAGATGTCGTGGATGGCCCGGTCGTCGAAGCCGACGGCGCGCAGCGCGGCGATATCTGCGGCGACGATCGCCGCCGGGGTGAGCGTCAGCTTCGCCGCGTAGTCGAGCATAGCCCGGTCCTCGGGCGCGAGCGCCGCCGCGGTGTGGTCGGCGCTCAGGGCGGCGATCAGCGCATCCTGCGCCTCGGCCGGCGTATCCTTAGCGGTGAGCAATCGACGGAGACCCGCTCCGTGATGGTGCAGTCAGTAGTGGCAGTGGTTCAGCGCCGAGATTGTCACCGCGATCATCTCGCGCTGGACGCGCGTCAGCGGGCTGCGCCGGTGCATCAGCTCGACATACAGGTCGTAGTGGTGGCGCATAGTTGCCGGGTGCGCCGAGTGGATCTGGATAATGTTATCAGGGTCCTTCACCCGCTCGGCCTCGGCGAGCTGCTCCGGCGGGACGTAGGCGATAAAGGCCATATCGCGCTCCTTCTGCTCGGTGACGCCGCCCCTGATGAGCCGCGTGCTGTCCTATTGTACGGTAGCACATAACCTGCGTGCGCTACAATAGCACCATCGCTAGCACCGATGAGGCTGAGCGTTGGGCCGCCCACAGCGCTCTTCCCATCGCTTGACACAGGGCTTCCGCGAACCGTTTGGCACGCCGGAACGGTATCAGATACACATCGCGCAGCGAGTGGGTATGGAGCGGAGGAAGTCATGCGGGCGAGCGTGAAGCTGCAACCTGGTCAGCGTGGAACCAAGCGGTATGTGGAGCAATATGGCGACCAACTGTTTTGTGTCCGGTATCGCTATGATCGGGCTCAGCGCAAACGGTACACGACGGTGGAAATTATCGTCGCCTCGGCCGACTGGATGCCCAAGACCGCGCCTGAGGTCTTAGTCGGCGTGCAGGTCGCCTGGGGCGAAGCCGCGCTTGCCGCGCGTATTCGCGCGGCAGGCGGTCAGTGGAATCGTGCGCGTCGCGTATGGGAATTGACGTACGGGCAGGTGTGCGCGCTGGAGCTCCTTGACCGGTTGGTGTGGCTCGATCAATAATCATGGCCATCCAGAATGCAATAGTGGATGCGATGCATCCAATACTACCAGCAGGGATGCAGTATTGGATGCCTGGGCATGTAGCCTAATTTCATGTTGGGCGGCTGAAGTACACTTGTGCCAGATGCATGTCCCACTCCACATGGCATATAGGAGCAGGTTGGGCGGACATAGCACGGCAGCATGTCTGCTACCACTCTACGGTTCCCACGTTTTCCCACCATCGTGAGTCGCAAGTAATACAACCACTTCACGATCCAGGTCGTCAGGATTACTGAGACTCACACCGTTCTGCTCGTCAAAAAATGTCACATGACTTACTTCACTTATCGTGGTGCTATTCACAAGCGCCCAGGTATTTCCACTATCCTTCGTTGCATAGAGGCCGCCAACTTCAGCACGCCCCATACCAATCCAACCAATAGAAGAATCGAGAAAGAAAAGTTGATGACCATACCCTTGGAACGGCAAGAAACCATTTTGAGTAGATTCTCCTCCTTCTGTCGTTGCCTGTTCGGTCCATGATTTGCCTCCATCGACTGTTCTCCACAGAACTTTGCCTTGACTGCCCGCACTTGGTTCGCCAACACAAAGGAGCCAACCCACATCCACTGTCGGAAAGCTTATTGATTGATGAGAAATAGGAGAGGAACAAGGAGTTTGCACTGTCTGCCAAGATAAACCCCGGTCACTGGTACTATACAAGCCCTCTTCTGATAAAATGTACCCGTGAAGCACATTAACATAATCACTGCTAATTACATAAATATTCGGGTTGTGAAATAAAATCTTGCCCCAAGACTTACCTGCCGTATGAGTAATGAAAACATTTCCGCAAGTATCTTGAAGCATTCCATCATCATCGTTGACGAAATCCAGAGAGATAGCAATTATCGGTAGTTTACTAATAACACTCCAAGTTCGTCCACCATCCTTTGTTTGCATTAGCTGATCTCTACTCACTATCCATCCCTTTTGTTGTGTAATAAAAGCGAGGGCAGTAAATCCATTCCATGGAATATCATAACAATATCGTTCATTATTTATATTGTTATCAACTGGTCTAGTTGAAGTTGGCGCGAAAGGGGTCTCACGTACCAGGGATGCGGGGATGGTCGTGGGAGTAATCGTATCATTATTAGATACTTCAGCCGGTTTGACACAACTTATCAATGCCAAAACACAACAAAACAGACAGATGACAGCATATCTCATGATGCTACCCTTTTTCATGTGATCAATAAAACATCCATATCCAAGTATAGCAGATATACTGAGCGGAAAATGAATCGTGTAACTTATGCTCAAAATAGCCTTTTACGAGCCAAATTAACACGTATGTTCACATTTTGAAACAAGGCCATCACGTAAACTCCGGAACACTACCGAAATCCTGGAGAGCCAAAATACCTGACACACTCATATCGCACTTCCCGTCTATACGCGGTATATATTCGTATCGTGTCAGCCCTGCCGCCCAACATCGGCTCGCAGCGGACGCCGCTGGCGCGGCCTGGAAGCTGGCGGTTTTTACCAATGTGGTCGCGTGCCGTCAGCTGTGCCATCTATCGAAGCCGCCAGCGGCGCCGCTGAAGCCCGGCGTTGGGCCTCCGCAGCGATTATGGCCCATGCCGGGCAAGACCGGACAGTCGGACAGCCGGACAGAGCCGGACAGCCCTAAAGGTGAGCATCCGTAAAGGACGGCGGAATGCCACCGGCCGACTGGCACCGCAGTTCCAGCTGAATCGGCCTGAGGGAAGTTATTCTTTTAAGAGCCTTTACTGTGTCTAGACAAGGTTTCAGATGAGCCATTTTTACGTTACAGTCTCATGCGCCCTCACCCCCGCCGCTGCGCGGCCCCCCCTCTCCCTTAAAGGGAGAGGGGGCAGGGGGGTGAGGGCCGTCCGGCGACAAACTGTCAAGTGCATTTGAACCATGTCCTAGAGATAAAAGATGACACTTCACGCTGACACGATATGACCGTATGCGGCTTACGGGTTGTACGGGGTCATAACCATTATGGGAATACTCCTCCCTTGTATGCGCTGCTTGTACAGCGGATAGCCAACATACGTGTCTACTGCATAGCGCCAAAACCGCGCATACTCCTCATCTGTAGCTTCATGTGCCAGGTACTCCCCCGCCGTTCCGTCGATCGAACACGTGGCCCGAGGGGTGGCCTTGAGGTTGAAATACCATGCCGGATAGCGCGGTTGCCCCCAGTTTGTCGCGATAATCGCGAAGGTGGCCGGATCGCGCTCGTCGCGGATGCATAGGAGCGGAATGATGCGAGGCAATCCGCTCTTGGCGCCCGTTGTGGTCACGATAACGACGGGGAGGCCGGCAACCAAGCTGCTCATCGTCATGCGACCGCCCGACCATCTCAAGAAGATGCCGTCCAACAGGTGAAGGGTGCGGGCATAGAACCAGGCCCCTGGAGGCGAGGCCGCGATTCTCTGTGTTAACGCGTGAACGGGAGCGTACTTCTTCTGTGGCATTGTTGGCCTCCTGAGACAACAGATTGATACCGTGCATCCTGTCACCCTGAGCGCAGCGAAGGGTCTTCCCATCCACGCGACTGGAAGATGCTTCGCTGCGCGCAGCATGACATGCCCACAGCCTTGCCAGATTTGATATTACGCGCTGAGGACGGCCTAACGTGCGCCTCACCTACGCCGCTAGCTAGAGTCGCACGCGTGTGCAAGCATCCTCGTGTGCGAAATCACACTCGCGCCACGGTATCCCGTCGTCACGCGATATTCTTGGTGAAGGAGAGTGTAGCACATCTATGCGTCGTGCGGCGGTATGGGCTGAATAGCCCAGCACATAGCGGATGGTCTGTCCGTTGACGAGCAAGGCGATGGGATGCTCTGCCGCTGGGCGAAGGCACGTATGCGCGCTATAGCGGGCTGGGCACCACGTGCAGAGCGTTGCGCAGCGGTGGTCATTTCTCTACAGCATCTCCCCTTGCGAATCAGGCGCTGGGCGCGCTACACTCTGTATGTGAATGTGATGCCACATACGTACACTATCGGCTCAGACCACACTATGTCATTTCGCGCCCGCCTCACCCTCGCCTACACCGGGTTCTTCACCGTCGCCGTCTTCCTGCTCGGCTGCGGGATCTACTTCTCGGTGCGCCAGTCGCTCTACGGCGGGGTCGAGCGCGACCTCTGGGCGGCCACGCAGCAGGTGCGGGCGATCTTTAACGCCGGCGGCCTGGAGCCGATCCGCACGCCCAGCGGCGAGATCTCGCTCTTCCTCAAGGGCGAGTTCATCCAGATCTTCAACAACCCCAACCTGGGCGCCCAGGTCTTCGGCCCCACCGGCGATCTGCTCGACAGCACGCCGAACCTCGGCGGGCGCGGCCTGGCCCTGCCGGAGGGCTCCCTCGACCTCGGCGCCGACAACTTCAACAGCGGGCTCACCTCGCTGCGCGAGATCAGCGGTGTGCGCATCCAGTCGCTCGTCACGCCGCTGGTGCTCAAGAACGGCCAGGTCGTCGGCATCCTCCAGATCTCGCGCCCGCTCAAGGATGTGGACCTGACCCTCGGCCAGCTCACGGTCATCCTGCTCGGCGGCGGCGCGATCGCCCTGATGATCACGGCGGCCGGGGCGGCCCTGCTCTCGCGGCGGGCCCTGCTGCCGATCGACCTGGTGACCCAGACGGCCCAGGGGATCGTGCGCGCCGAGGACCTGGGCCAGCGCGTGCCGGTGCCGCCTCAGCAGGACGAGCTGCACCGCCTGACGGTCACGATCAACGAGCTGCTCGGCCGCCTTGAGGGCCTCTTCCACACCCAGCAGCGCTTTGTGGCCGACGTGAGCCACGAGCTGCGCACGCCCCTGGCGGCCATGCAGGGCAACCTGGAGATCCTCTCGCGCGGGGCGGTGACGAACCCCGAGATCCTCGACGAGACGATCGGCGATATGCGCCGCGAGACGGCCCGGCTCATCCGCATGGTCAACGACCTGCTGGTGCTCGCCCAGAGCGACACCCGCCGGCAGATCCGCAGCGAGCCGGTGGAGCTCGACACCCTGCTGCTTGAGGTCTACCGCGAGCTGCGCACCCTGGCCGGCGCCGTCACCCTGCGCATCGGCGCGGAGGACCAGGTGCTGGTTACCGGCGACCGCGACCGGCTTAAGCAGGCACTGCTGAACCTGGGGGTGAACGCCATCCAGCACACCGCGGCCGGCGGCTATGTGACGATGGGGCTGGAGCGACGCGATGGCTTCGCCTGCCTCACGGTGGCCGACACGGGCGAGGGCATCTCCGATGATGACCTGCCCCATGTCTTCGACCGCTTCTTCCGGGCCGACCGCTCACGCTCGCGTCACAGCGGCGGGGCAGGTCTGGGCCTCTCAATTGTTCGCTGGGTCGCCGAGGCCCATAAGGGCACGGCGACCGTCGCTAGTATCCCCGGCCGGGGCAGCACCTTCGCGATCTGGCTGCCGCTTCCGGATGAGCCCAAGGAGGTGTCGCCGGACGAGGCGCCGGCGGAGCTGCTCGAACCTGTCTAACAGGTCGCGATTGTTGTTACAGAGGTACTTCATGAAACATGATCATGGGATGAGCCAAGATCTCCTGACGACGCAGACACCCCCGGACAAGTGGCGGCGCATCGGCATCGGCTCGGTGCTGGCGCTGCGCTACGGCTTCGGCTCCTTCTTTCTCTATGGCGCGTACCACAAGACCGTCTGCGGCTGGATGACCAGCCCGGTGATGCGCGAGCACTTTGCGAAGCGCCTCAGCGAGCTCGACCCCGAGAGCTTCTCGGCGGCCTACCTGCGCCACTTCGCCATCCCCTGGTACCGCCCGGTCTCGATCGTGCTCACCATCGGGCAGATGTTTGTCGCGGCGAGCATGCTGCTTGGCGTGGCGGTGCGGCCAAACGCCGCGCTCTCGCTCTTTCTGCTGATGAATATCAGCGCGGGGGCCTTCTTCAACCCGAGCATGCCGCCCTTCCTCGTCGCCGCAGTGCTGTTTATGGCCACGCCCTCCGGGCAGTGGTTCGGCCTCGACAAGCACCTGCACGCGAAGTACCCCGAGTCGCCGCTCTTCCGCTAGTCGGGGCGTCGCAGCACTCCGCTGGCCGGGGCGCAGCAGCAGAATGCGGCATGTCGCGTAGCGACATGCCGCATTCTGCTGCTGCGCCCTTACGCTGGCGGCTAGCACACTACGCGCCCAGCGCCGCGGCGCGGTCCGCCATCTGGCGCAGCTCCTGGATCTGGGCGTTGTTGGGCTGCTCGGCGGCCAGCTGGCCCAGCAGTGCGCTCACGTCGGCCAGGTCCCAGCTCTGGGCATAGGGCGAGCCGCGCAGGTGCTCGGCCAGGGCCGCCGCCGCCGCCGCCAGGCGCATGCTCGCCGGGGCCGCCGCGAACTCGCCGCCGAAGGCGTCGCTGGCGAAGGGCTGGCTCAGCTCGCGCACCTCGCCGCTCTGCGGGTCGGCCCAGCGCAGGCTCACCTTCAGCGCCTCGCCGCTGCCCTGCTCGGTCAGCACCACCTCGTAGAGCGCCGTCACGCTGTGGCCCGCGCCCACCTCGCCGGCGTCCACCTTATCGTTGCGGAAGTCGGCGTCGGCCACGGCGCGGTTCTCGTAGCCCAGCAGGCGGTACTGGCTCACCACCTCGGGGTTGAACTCCACCTGGATCTTGGCGTCCTTGGCGATCACCTGGAGCGTGCCGGTCAGGTTCTCTACAAAGATCCGCCGGGCCTCGTCGATCGTGTCCACATAAGCGTAGCTGCCGTTGCCGTCGTCGGCCAGCTGCTCCATCATCTGGTCGTTGTAGTCGCCCAGCCCGAAGCCGACGGTGGTCAGGTAGATGCCCTGGGCCGCGCGGTCGCGGATGACGTTCAGGATGGCCTCGGGGCCGGTCGCGCCGACGTTGGCCACGCCGTCCGAGCAGAGGATAACCCGGTTGCTGGCGTCGCGCTGGAATGCCCGCCCGGCGACCTCGTAGGCCATGCGCAGCCCCTCCTCGGCGTTGGTCGAGCCCTCGTTCTGAAGCGAGCCGATCGCCTTCAGAATGGCCTCCCGCTCGGTGGCGGGGGTCGGGTCGAGCACGCTGAAGGCGCGGCTGCCGTAGGCCACGATCGCCACCGTGTCGCCCTCGCGCAGCTGCTCGACGAGCAGGGTGAGCGACTGCTTGACCAGGGGCAGACGCGCCGGCTCGGCCATCGAGCCAGAGATATCGATCACGAAGGTGAGGGCGGCCGGCATGCGCTGGCTGTCGTCGATGCTCATGCCCTGGATGCCGACGCGCACCAGGCGACTGTTCGCGGCCAGGAAGGGCGCCGGGGCGGCGTCGATGCTCACCCCGAAGACATCCTCCGGCTGGGCGTAGCCATAGTCCAGCGCGTTGACAAACTCCTCGACGCGCACCATGTCGGCGGGGGGCAGGCTGCCGTTCTCAAGCAGGTAGCGCCGGCTCGCGCTGAACGCGGCGGTGTCCACGTCCATGGCGAAGGTGGAGAGGTTGTCGTCGCTGGCGCGGGTGTAGGGGTTGACCTCAACCGGCGCGGGCTCCTGGGGCTGGGGCGCGGGCTCCTGGGCGGAGGGCGCGAGCTCGCCGGCGGCCACCTCGCGGGCGGCCGAGTCGGCGCTGGCCGGAGCCACGGCCCCAGCGACCTGGGGCGCGGCCTGGGTGGCGGCGGGCATAGGCGGCGCGGAGGAGCCGCCCACATTTGAGGTGGTGCCAGCCGTAGGCGCGGGCGACATCGTGCTGGTCGGGGCGCCGCCGCAGGCGCTCAGCAGCACGGCCAGCAGGGCGATCAGGGCGAGGGGGAGCCGGCGAATCATGCGCAGCATGTCCTGTTCTCCTCAGTGATTGCAGATTGCAGATTGTCGATTGCAGATTATGCGCTGCAATCATTGTCTCAATCTGCAATCTGCAATCGGGCAATCTGCAATTCGGTGTGGCTGGGGTTTCGCCGCGTCCGCCCAGCCGAACGGCGCGGCTATAGGGGAGACGCCAGCGGGGGCGCGGAAGTTCCCTCAGATTTCTTTGGCGCATCCCCCGAAATTAATACATAACATATACGCGCTTTGCATAGACGCACACAGCAGGGCGATTATGATACCTGTGGCGGCGCTTATGCGCTGGGCCTTGGGGTTCGGGCCAGCTACCCACGATCCCCGATACAACGTACAACTCGCTTTACAACACCGAGGAAAACCCCATGCGCAACGTAGCTCAGTACCGGATCGTGATCCTTCTGGCCGCAGTCTTTGGCCTGGCCGCCTGCGGCATAGCCAGCCCGCAGGCGAACATCCTGGTGCCTGCACCAGCCGCCAGCGTGACCCTTGGCGGCTCAGGCGGCGGCACAACAATTCTTACGTATGTCATCGCGCCCTTTCAGAGCAGCGCCCCCGCACTAAAGCTCGACTTTCTCCAGGGGAGTGGCAGCAGCGCGGCAAAGAAGGCGGTGCTTGAGGGTGGGCTCGACGTCGCCATCCTCCTGAGCACCGATATCGCCGGAGAGCGGAAGGACGGGCTCGACCTGCTAGCCATCGCCGAGGATCCGGTGGCCTTCATCGTCCACGGCGACCTCGGAGTCAAGAGCCTGACCACAGCGCAGCTGCGGGGCATCTACCTGGGCCAGATCACCAACTGGAGCGAGGTCGGCGGCCCCGACGCCGAGATCATCGTGCTCGCCCGCGATGAGGATGAGGGCGCAACAAAGGTTCTGCGCAAGGCACTCTTCGGCGATGAGCCCTGGGCGGCGGCGACGATCGTGTTTACCAAGGCTGGCGAGCTGATTGATGCGGTCAAGAGCACGCCGAACAGCATTGGCTTTGGCTCCTACTCCGGGTTCACGATCAGCGGCCTTAGCGTAGACACCATCACCGTCGACGGTGTGCATCCCCGAGACTACGCCGCGGGGGGCTATGCCTTCCCCGCACGAACGCTGGCCCTCATGTATGCGCCAGCCAGCCAGAAGACCCTCCAGCCGCTGCTGGACTATCTGAAGGGCGATGCGGCGCGAAGCGCCATGCTCCAGGCCGAAGTTGTGCCCTTGCCCTGAGCGACAGTATGGCGAAGGCAGCGCTTTACATGACCCTCTCATAATAGCCCTCACCATTGCCCCCTGTTCCTGTGGCCACCGGCCATAGGAACAGGGGCGAGGTGCTGATGAGGGCAGCGTGATAGCAAGCAGTGACACTATCTGCCCCTGTGCCCTAAAAGGCTGCTTTACTTATGAACCATACGACCGACCAGCAGCGCCGCACCCTCGCTCAGCAGATCAACGACACCTCCATCCAGGTCAAGCTCCTCGTGCCCATGCTCGGGATGCTAGTCTTACTTCTGAGCACGACGATTGGAACCAACCTATATGCGCTCGGCCAGTTCGAGGCCCAGGTCAGCGCCTCGCGCCTGAGCCAGGAGCAGGAGCTGGTCCACCAGCGCATCGACGCCGAGCTAACCAGCCTGACTGAGCGCGCGCTGGCGATCGCCCTCGATGACGGCCTCCTACGCGCCGCCGCAACCCACGACCGCAGCAACCTCCTGCGACTCGGCGTACAGCTCCGCGCGCGCTATCAGCTAGACTACCTGATCATCATTGGCAGCGATAGCCAGCCCTTGTTTGGCGAGCAGCAGCTCCAGGATCCCCTCACCGGCGATCTCGATCTGGCCCTCGCAACTATCGAGCGCGCACGGGTGGTGAAAGCTGATCAGGGCGCACTGATGACTGCAGCAGTGCCGCTCAAGGACGCCAACGGTGTACAGGGCGCGCTCCTGATCGGCCAGGCGGTAGACAATGCCTTTCTGCGGCAGCTGAACTCTAATCGCACCGACCCGGTGCTCCAGATCTACACGTCCGACGGCCGGCCCCTCGCCACCAGCGCCGGCACAGGAGACGACCTCGCGGGCGCCTCGCCGGCCGACCAGGGGCTGCTCCAGCGCGCGCTCGGCGGCGAGCGGATTGAGGTAGACATGTCCGGGGCAGATGGCGGGGCGCAGCGGCTACTCTATGTGCCGCTCGATCAGGGCCATCAGGTGCAGCTGGTGTATAGCATCGCCCTGTCGTCGGCGGAGATCCAGGCATACCGGGCGCGCACGCTCCAGCAGAGCGTCGCGATCCTGGCGATCATAGGGCTGGCCACCGCAGGCATGCTTGTCTTCCTCATCCGCAGAGGGATCGTCAGTCCGCTCCAGCGGCTCGACCAGGTCACAGAGAAGCTCGGCGCGGGCAACCTGGATGTCGATCTTGGGCCGGGCGGGCGCGACGAGATCGGGCGGCTAACCAGCAGCTTCAGCACGATGGCGCTCCAGCTACGCGATTCCTTCGCGAGCCTGGAGGTGCGCAACCAGATGCTTGAGCACGAGGTTGAGGAGCGCAAACGGGTTGAGGAGGCCCGCGCGCAGATGCAGAGCGCCGTCGCACAGGCCGAGGCGACGATCTTGGAGATGTCGACGCCGATCATCCCGATCGATAACCATGTGCTTGTGATGCCGCTGGTCGGAACCATAGACTCGCAGCGGGCACGTCAGACGATGGCGACGCTCATGCGGGGGATCGAGGTTGATCGGGCGAGGACGGCGATCATCGATATCACCGGCGTGCCCGTCATCGACACCCAGGTCGCAAAAGCGCTCCTGGATATCGCCCAGGCGGTGCGTCTGCTCGGCGCCAGAGCGATCCTCACCGGCATCCGGCCCGAGGTGGCCCAGAGCATCGTCGGGCTTGGCATCGATCTGGACGGCATCACGACCTATGCCACCCTTCAGGATGCGATCAGCGCGACGCGAAGCCAAGCGGTGGCGCGCTGATCGGCGCCTCACCGCGCCTGGCGCTGGCGCGATGAATCAGATGCCCGGGCGGTCCACCCGGCTTAGGCGCAGCCGGCGGGCCAGCGCGGATATCGCCAGGGCGCCGCCGGCCACGGGCCACCACACCCAGGCCAGGTCGCCGGGGCCTCCGGGGCCGCGCAGCTCCTCGCCGGGCGTGATCGCGATCAGCCGGTAGAATCGGCTGGCGCGGGCCAGCCGGGCGTCGCTGAAGGTGTAGGGGTTGATGCCCGCGAGCATGGTGGCGAATCCGCTGCCCTTGAGCACCTCGCGCAGCAGGGCCAGGCGCTGCGGGTGGCTGTCGGGCAGCTCCTCGGCCCGCGCCGCGCGGCGGCCGTCGGGCAGCCAGATCTCCACCTGCGGGTGCGCCAGGAGGTTGCGGTACCAGTCGCTGACCGGGCCGAAGCCCGCCGTCACATAGATCGTCCCATCGATCCAGGCGTAGTTGAGCGGGGTGCGGCGGGGCAGGCCGCTCTTGCGCCCGGTGTGGGTGAGCACCAGGTAGCGGCCGGTGATCGTGGGCGTGAGGCTGAGCGAGGGGCCGAGGCCCAGCCTCCAGAGCAGCACCATCAGGCGGTTGAGCAGGCGGAAGCCCTGGCGCAGGGCGCGCTCGATCCGGTCACGGGGTGTAGACATAGGGAGTGGCTCTCCTCTAGCGGGGATCAGTGCGCTCACATCCTCAGTGGCTCAGCGCGCTACTCGGGGGCCGGCACACCGATCTCGTGGCCAAGCTGGCGCAGGAAGTCGCGCATGAAGGCGGTGCGCCGCCCCGCCTCGGCCCGCCCGGCGTCGGTGGCCATCGTCTCGGCTAGGCCGAGCAGCTTGGTGTAGAAGTGGTCGATCGAGGAGACCGCGTCGTCGGCCGGGCGCGTGACCGGGAAGGGCTCATCGGCCTGGTAGAGCGGGCGGCCTAGCTGGGCGCCGAGCATCAGGCAGCGGGCCACCCCCACCGCGCCGAGGGCGTCGAGCCGGTCGGCGTCCTGTACCACGCGGGCCTCCAGGGTGAGCGGGGCGATCCCGGCGGAGAAGCTGTGGGCGGCGATGGCGTGGGCGATGGCGGGGATGAGCATTGGCGGGTAGCCCGCCATCGCCAGGTAGGCCGAGGCGGTGGTGGCGGCCATCGTCGAGGCCAGCGGGCGCTGCGGCGAGTCCTTGGGCACCGCCACGCAGTCGTGGAGCCAGGCGGCGGGGATCACCACCTCCTGGCTGGCCCCGCAGGCGGCGGCCAGGGCGCGGGCGTTGGACACCACCCGCCGGATGTGATCGCGGTCGTGGGCGGCGTCGGCGAGGGGGCTGCTGTCGAGGTAGGCCGCGAAGCGCGGCTCCCATGTGGCGAGGTCGATCATAGCAACTCTCTTCTATATGATCGCAGATTACAGCTGCAATCTACAATCTACACAATCTGCAATCACTCGCGGCCGACCCGCAGAGCGACGTAGAGCCCCGCTCCGAGCAGGCGCAGCCCGCCGGCGAGGAGGAGCGCCGCCCGCAGGCTGGCTAGGTCAGCAAGGCCCGTGCCGACCAGGGGCATGATGAAGAGCGCCACGTTCTGCAGCATCTGGAAGAGGCCGACATAGGTCGCCTGATGCTCCTGGGGCGCGCTGCTGAGTACCAGGTCGAAGTTGACCAGGTCGTTGCCGGCGACGAAGAAGCCCGACATGCCGGCGAGGGCGGCCAGGACGAGCACCGAGCCTGTGGCGGCGGCGCTCAGCGGGTAGAGCGCCATGCCGAAGCTCGTCAGCAGCAGCACCGTGCCGTTGCCGAGCTTGCGGGTGACGAGCGACCAGATGAAGTAGGCCACCAGGAGCACGCCGCTGCCCGCCGTAGAGATGATGCCGATCCATGCGTCGCTTGCGCCCACCTCGCGCACCCAGTAGAGCGGGAAGAGCGGCAGCGCCATCGCCACCCCGCTGCGGAAGACGAAGGCGCTGAGCGCGTAGTTGCGGAAGGCCGGCGGAGCGTCGCGCATGGCGTCGGCCAGGGCGCGCAGCCCGAGGCCGCGCCGGCGCGTCTTGGCCGGCGCGGCCTCTGCGGCCACGGGCGGGTTATCGGGCAGCTTGATCGAGCGCGAGAAGAGGAAGCTGAGCAGGCCGCCGACGAACGAGCCAATAAAGACCAGCTGGTAGTTCAGCGGGAAGGCGATCCGGTCGAGCGCGAGGCCCACCAGCGTCACCGTGATCGCAGTGACCGCGCCCAGGCTCGACCAGCGCAGGCTCATCACATAGAAGCGCCGGCGCGGCCCGGCCACCCCGCCCATCACCAGGGTGAAGGCCACGTTCACAAAGGTGGCCGGCACCGTCACCAGCGCCCAGATCGCGATCACCGTCCAGGGCACGGCGCCGAGCGGGATGAGGAAGGGCAGCAGCCCGAAGAGCGCGTAGGACCAGAGCACCCAGACGCGCATGCTCGAGTACCAGGGCACGATGTTGCGCTGGCGCTCCAGAAAGCGGCCGATCGGCACGGCCAGCAGGGCGCCGGTGAGCGCGGGCAGCGAGGTGATCAGGCCGACGAGCAGGTTGGAGGCGCCCAGGCGGGCCAGGAAGACCGGGAGGAAGGTGCCGACGCCGGTGACGATGCCGACGCCCATGCCGTCGATCAGCACGTTCCGGATGTTGCGCTCGGTCAGGTCACGCGGGCGAACCAGCGAGCGCACCGTGTCACGAGGCAGCTGGAGGCGCATATAAACCCCTTGTGGCCAGGGTGGCCGTTCGTGGGCGGTATTGTACCGTCTTTTGGGCAGGTATCTGGCGGCTTTGCCTCCAGATACCTGCAAGGCCGAGACATCTGTGCCCGGAAGGCACACGCCGCGCTGGCACTGCTGCGGCGCGGCGACGCCGCGCCAATTGACGCCCGCCCCGGCACGGGCTATCATCCCTATTGTGGAATGCGTATTCATCTCGTGGAAGCAACAATGGTGCAATCCCTCGACCGCGCGCTGGACGTGCTAGAAACCCTGGCCGAGGCCGACGAGGACCTCAGCGTCTCGCAGCTGACCGAGCGGCTGGGCCTGCCCCTCGGCACCGTCCACCGGCTGCTCGGCAGCCTGGCAGCGCGCGGGTACGCCGCGCAGGACCGGGCGACCCGGCGCTATGGGCCGGGGCCGCGCCTGCTTGAGGTGGCCGCCCGCGCCGCCGGCAGCCGCCGCTTCAGCCTGGCCCGGGTCGCGATCCCCTCGCTGCAGCGGCTCACCGACGCCACCGGCGAGACGAGCAACCTGCTGCTGCTCCAGGGCCGCGAGGCGGCCTACAGCGAGCAGGTCTCCAGCCCGCACATGGTGCGCCTGTTCACCGAGGTCGGTCAGCGGGTGCCCCTCTACTGCACGGGCGGCGGCAAGGCGATCCTCTCAGGGATGGGCGAGCGCGATCTGGAGGCCTACCTCGCCGAGGCGGCGCCGCGCGCATGGACCCCGAAGACGATCAGCTCGCTCGACGGGCTGCGGGCCGACGTGCAGCTGTCGGCGCGGCGGGGGTTCGCGATCGACGACGAGGAGCGCGACCTGGGGGTCTGCTGCGTGGCGGCGCCGATCTTCGACCGGCAGGGGCGCTGCGTGGCCGCCCTGAGCATCTCGGGGCCGAGCACGCGCCTGAGCGCCGCGCGGGCCGCCGGCCTCGGGCCGATGGTTCGCGCCGAGGCGGACGCGTGCAGCGCGGCCATGGGGTTCGCCGGGACGCGCCCCGGCGAACCCCATGGCCGCGCACAACAGGCGAGCGACACCGCGTAAGCGAGCGCTGGCGGGTGTGACTTTTCGGCGCGGTGCGCGTATACTGACACCATCGCCATCTGTGAAGCAAGGGAGCTCGTCATGGGACATACGCCGCCCGTCTATATCGGCACGGATTTTGGGGCTACGACATCGAAGGTCGCGGGCGTCTGGGCCGATGGCACGCCTATCTCAACGGATCTGCTCCAGCGGCCGAGCGAATCGCAGCTCGGGCCACACGCCGTCGTGCGCGGCTGGGTCGAGGCGATCAGCGCCTACCTGGAGGGGAATGGCCTGGGGTGGGGCGCGGTGCAGGGGGTCGGGGTGGCCATCCCCGGGCCGCGGCGCAGCTACGGCGTGCTGGAGCGCGGCCCCAACCTGCCCGAGAGCTTCGTCGGCTTCGATGTCTACACGGCCTACAGCCAGGCCCTGGCCGAGCAGGCGGGGCGGGCGATCCCGCTGGCGGTGGGAAACGACGGCAACATGGGCGGGGTGGCCGAGGCCCACCGGGTGCGCGGCGATAGCGGCGGCAGCGTCCTGCTGCTCGCGCCGGGCTCCGGCCTCGGCTGCGCCTACATCGACCAGGCCGGGCTGCCGCTCGACGGCGACACCCTGGCCGGGATGGAGGCCAGCCACATGCCGGCGCCCCTGCACCTGCTGGGCGCGCGGGCCTACCCCTGCGGCTGCGGCCGCGACTGGGGCTGCGTCGAGATGTACACCAGTCTCGCCGGCCTCTCCTACCTGCTGGCCGACCGGCTCGCCGACCAGCCCGACCACCCCCTGGCCAGCTCGCCCCTCGGCCCCAAGGAGCGGGCGCTCTCGCTGCGCGACCTGGCCAAGCAGGGCGACCAGCTCGCCATCGATCTGTTCGACTTCCAGGCCCGCGCCCTGGGCCTGCACGTGGCCTCGCTGGCCATGGCCCTCGACCCGAAGTTCGTGATCATCGGCGGCGGCCTGATGGACCCGCAGGCCACCACGGACGCCTTCCGCGAGCGCTACCTCGGCCAGATCTGGGCGGCGGCCGCCCCGCACCTCTGGCCGGCCCAGCGCGAGACGATACAGATCGTGCCGGCAACGCTGGGCGATCTCTCGCAGGCGATCGGCGCCGCGCTCATGGCGCTCTACCGGCCCGCGTAGAAACAGTGTGATGCAAAAAGCTGCCAGCGAAGCTGGCAGCTTTTTGCATCACACGCTCCCTACGGCGCGACCGTGATCCCCCCCAGATCACGCGCCGTCGCGCCATCCTCAAGCGGCAGCAGATCCCCCGCCGCGTCGCGCACCGCCACTGCCAGCCGGTACGCGCCGGGGGGGAGGTCGCCCGCGCGGATGATGAAGGGCGTGTCGTTGACGTAGGTTGTGCGCCATGCGTCGGAGGGCATGCCCTTACAGGTGCTCGCCGCACGGGCGACGATCTCGCCCGTGCGGCTGCGGATCTGGAGCTCGGGCTGGTAGCCGGCCGGCTGGGGCAGCGACGCGCGCCAGTAGAAGGTGACAAATGCCAGGTCGCCGGGGCCGAGCTGGTCGCGGTCAAGGTCGTAGCCGCGCAGGTCGAACCCGGCCCGCCAGACGGCGTCGCCGGCGGGGCGCTGGGGCACCACCCCGCTCAGCAGCCGGCGCAGCGGGAAGTTCGGCACCGGCATCGCGTCGTAGGCGGCCGCATAATCCTCGGCGGCGAAGGTCTGTGGCGGCCCGCCCAGCGCCGCGCGGCTGTAGATCGTCAGGGTGCGCTCGCCGGAGACCGTCACCGCCCCGTACTCCTGGTAGCCGGACGGGATGTAGTAGGGCCGGGAGTGCTCGGAGACAATATAGTAGTCCGGGTTCGCCTCGCACATAAACTGGCCGCGCATGTACCAGCCGCTGGTGAACAGCTCCTGGTTGCTGTCGAACGAGCCGCGCAGCGCGCCGCCCCAGAAGAGGGCGGCCGCCGCCTTCCAGCCGTCCTGCTGGGCGAAGCCGAAGTAGCCGTCGTCGGCCAGGGTGTCGCCGGTGAGCGGGCGGTAGATCGCGGCCCGCGTGTCGGGGTAGCGCCGCTGGTACTCCGGGCGCTGGCGCAGGAAGAGCAGGTGGGCGTAGGGCAGGGCGACGACGAGCAGGGCGACGCCGGCGGCGGCCAGGCCAGCGCGCAGCCAGGGCGCGCGGCGCAGCCACGCGTGGAGCCGTGCGGCGGCGAGCCCGGCCAGCAGCGCGGCCGGCAGGTGCATCGTGTAGAAGTGCGTGCGCGGGTCGGCGAAGAAGAAGGCCATCACCACAAAGGGCACGCCAAACCAGATCAGCAGGGCGCGCATCCCGGCGGGCAGGCGCGGGGCCGCCGCCAGGGCGACGATCGGCGGGGCGATGGCCAGCACGGCCAGGCTGCGACCGCCCGCGATAGCGAAGATCTGGGGGGCCAGGGTGGCGGCCAGCCCGCCCAGGCCGAGCAGCGCGGCCATGGCCAGGCCGAGGGCGCGCGGGCGAAGGTACATGATCAGCCAGGCGACCAGGCCGCCGAGCAGGGCCAGCCCCGCAGAGACGAAGGCGGCGGGGAGGCTGTAGAATCCGGCCAGCTCGGCGTAGCCGATCAGGCTGTTGAACAGCGCCGGCCCGGCGCCGCCCTGGCCGCTGCGGGTCTCCAGGTGCTCCACGGTGCGGGCGAAGTGCTCGTGGAGCACGAAGGGCAGGTAGAAGCTGAGGGTGAGCGCCAGGCCGATGGCGGCCGGGCCGGCCAGCCCGAGGA
>NZ_JAIEWN010000025.1:18619-35819 GCF_019599295.1 Oscillochloris sp. ZM17-4
TGCGAATGCTTCGGCCCTACCTATGCGGTGTTGTCTTTTGACGTGTGTCGATGGCGGCGGTGCGGTAGAATAGGGCGGGTTCAGGGGAGGGGAACCCTCCCGTAGACTCTCCCCCTGCGCTATAAGGCACCAATGTCCGCCACACACACGAGCCTTGGTCGCGGCCGCGACCGCCGCCTGCTGATCGGCCTGATGTTCGTCGGCTTCATCAGCCTGGGCCTGCCCGACGGCCTGCTGGGCGTGGCCTGGCCCTCGATCGCGCGGGCCCGCGGGGTCGGCGTGGAGTCGCTGGGCACCCTGCTGATCGCCTTCTCGGCGGGCTACCTGACGATCAGCGTGCTCAGCGGGCGCATCCTGGCCGCCCTCGGCGTCGGGCGGCTGCTGGCCGTCTGCGCCAGCATTACCGGGATGAGCCTGATCGGCTTCGCCACGGTGCCCCTCTGGTGGCTGCTGCTGATCGTCGCGGCGGCGCTGGGCGCGGGCGGCGGGGCGATCGACGCCGGGCTGAACGCCTACGCCGCCGCCCACACCGGCCCGCGCGTGCTCAACTGGCTGCACGCCTGCTTCGGGGTCGGGGCCACCCTCGGCCCGGCGATCATGACGGCGACGATCGCCACCGGCCAGCCCTGGCAGCTCGGCTACGCCCTGGTCGGCGGCGGGCAGCTGGCCCTGGCCGCCGTCTTCGCGCTCACCCGAAAGCGCTGGGAGGACGGGGCGATCGCGCCGGCCGCCGTCCCCGGCGAGGCCGCCCGCCACACCAGCCTGCGGGCCACGGCCAGCCTGCCCGCCGTCTGGCTGAGCATCCTGACCTTCGCGATCTACACCGGGCTTGAGGTGACAGTCGGCCAGTGGAGCTTCAGCCTGTTCACCATCGGGCGGGGGGTGCCCGCCATCCTGGCCGGCCAGTGGGTCAGCCTCTACTGGGGCAGCCTGACCCTCGGGCGCGTCCTGATGGGCTTCGTGGCCGGGCGGGTCGCCCCGAGGGCCATGCTCTGGGCCGGCGCTGCCGGGGCGCTGCTCGGCGCCCTGCTGATCGCGCTCGGCGCGGGCTACCTCGCCGACGTGGCCGGCCTGCTGCTGATGGGCCTCTCCCTGGCCCCGATCTTCCCGCTGCTGATCGCCACCACCGCCGGGCGGGTCGGCCGGGCCCACGCCGACAACGCGATCGGCATGGAGATCGCGGCGGCCACCGCCGGCGGCGCGCTCATCCCCTGGCTGATCGGCCAGGCCGTCGGCCTCGGCGGGGTCGGCCTCGTCGGCCTGGGCATCGTCATCGCCGCCACGCTCTACCTGGCCTGCTACGCCGCGCTCAGCGTGCTGCGGCAGCCCGCCGCGTAGCCCGCGCAGGGAGGGGGAGGGCAAAGCCCTCCCTGCCTCCCCCTCTCCTAGCGGAGCCAGCCCCTCCCGCGCAGCACCTCGCTGCCGAGCAGGCCGAGCAGCACCTCGCCGCAGAGGGCCGGCTTCGGCTCCAGGCGCCAGGCCCCGTCGCGCAGCTGCCAGATGCTGCTGCCCACGGCGTAGCCGCCGCCGCCGCCCAGGTGTAGGCTGGCGACCGTGTCGCCGCCAGGGCCGCTCTCGATGCTGGCGCTGGCCCAGCGCCCGCCGCTGTAGCGCAGGGCCACCGGCGTGCTCGGGCCGCGCCGGGGCTGCTCGCCCAGCGCCCAGCCCTCGCTGCCGTCGCCCAGCATCTGGATGGCGCGCAGGTTCGCGCTGGGCGCAGGGCTCTCGGCCTGGCTCCAGCCCGTCGAGTCGTAGCGCACGATCAGGCCGTTGGCGCCCACGGCCCAGGCGCTGTCGATCCCCAGGGCCGCCACCGCGTAGAGCGGCTGGGCGAAGCTGCCGGCCAGATCGATCTGCCAGCGGCCATCGATCAGGGCGAGCCGGTACGCGTAGCCCGCCGTCGCCTGCCGATCGTGGCCGACCGCCCAGGCGTGCGCGGCGTCAACCATAAACACGCTCTCCAGCGTGACATCCGGATCGACCCCGCCCACCCGCGACCAGATCTGTCGGCTAGACTGGGCCTGGGCGCGCGGCGCGAGCCCGACGACACATACGATCAGCAGTGCTGGCAACAGCAGGCGCAGAAGGTGACGGCTCATAGATTCCTCCCGGTACAAAGGGCACAAGACACACAACCACAGAAGAAACGTCTGGGGGCAATACCGCAGAAGTCACGCTGTGCGGCGACGCTCGCCGGGGGCTGAAGCCCCATGTGCATTCGGTTAACGGTTTTCGTGTAGCGCAAGGAGGCTCCATCTTCCGCTGCCACATGATACCGATGAACCTCCCGCGGAGGAGATGGCCGCCCCCGGCATAGGTAGGGCCGAAGCATTCGCACCGGATGGATCTGCGTGTTGCACATGCATGGGGTGCGAATGCTTCGGCCCTACGATGCATCCGGCGGGGATGGGCCGCCCCGGCGGGCCGAAACGGGGCGGCGGGCGGTCAATCCGGTTTCAGTTAACCTCATGCACATGGGCTGAAGCCCCCGGCTGAGTCTACGAAGGCCGCTGAAGCGGCCTCGGACAGGCCGCTTCAGCGGCCTTCGTAGACTCAGCCCGGCCGTTTATGGCCGGGCGACTCAGGGTGACAGCGTGACTTCTGCGGTATTGCGTCTGGGGCATGGATGTTGTGCCCTAGATCAGCTACGACCTCAGGCTGATCTTAGCGCGGGAGTGATATCAGAGGAATGACGCCGCGGTGAGCGCAGGCTCAGTAGGCCCGCTCAACCTGATAGCCGGGGCGATCATCGGGGGGGCTGAAGCTGAGGACGGCGGGGTGCAGCGCGATAGCGCCGCGCAGGGTGCGGATGAGGGCGGCGAACGATGTGGCGATCATGCGGAACATACAGAGACCCTTTCACGAAAACAGCCTCCCGTGTGCGGGGAGGCTGGGACCATGAGAGGTACTGCCGGTCTGTGTGGCCAGACCCCGCGCACGCCGATCTTCCCTCGGCCCGCGTGGCTAACCAAGCGCAACGTTTCGGCTGTCCCTGTCGAATAGCATACAGACCTGCGTGTGACGAGTAATGTCACAGCGATCATAACACGGCGCGTCAGGGCAGGGCATCGGTCTAAATGTGGAATGTGGAATGTGGAATGCTGAATTGTGGCATTCCACATTCCACATTCCACATTCCACATTACCTTACAGATACCCCATCTGCAGGGCGAGCATGCCCAGGCTGAGGAAGAAGAAGAAGCCGCAGACATCGGTGACGGTGGTGACGAAGATCGAGGAGGCGAGGGCCGGGTCGATCCGCAGGGCCTTGAGGGCCAGGGGCACGATCACCCCGGCCAGCGAGGCCAGGATCAGGTTGCCGAGCATGGCCACGCCGACGACGACGCCGAGGGCGGGGATGCCCTTCCAGAGCCAGCCGAGGAGGCCGACGAGCAGGCCGATGCAGACGCCGTTGCAGAGGCCGATCGCCAGCTCGCGCAGCAGGATCTGGCGGGCGTTGGCGAATCGCAGGTCGCCGAGGGCCAGGGATCGCACGATGAAGGTGAGGGTCTGCGTGCCGGCGTTGCCGCCCTGGCCGGCCACCACCGGCATGAAGGCGGCCAGCACGGCGGCCTGGGCGATCACGCTCTGGAAGCTGCTGACCACCGAGGCGGCCAGGAAGGCGGTGCCGAGGTTGATGATCAGCCAGAAGACCCGGTCGCGGGCGGCGAGGCCGAGGGGCCGCGAGACCTCCTCGTCCTTATGGACGCCGGCGAGGCGGTACATATCCTCGGTGGCCTCCTCCTCGACGGCGTCGAGCAGGTCGCCGGCGTCGCGGGCGCCGACAAGGCGGCCATAGGCATCGACGACGGGCAGTGCGTCGAGGCCCGAGTTGCTGAGGATGTGGGCCTGCTCCTCGGCGGGGAGGTCCTCGGGCAGGGTGATCAGGCTTGGGCTCATGAGCTGCTCGACGCGGACATCGGGCGCGGCCACCACCAGCTGGTGCAGGCTGAGCGCGCCGATCAGGCGCCCGGCCTCGCCGGTGACGAAGAGGTAGGACGAGCTGGAGGCGTCGGGCCGCACGTGGCGCAGGGTGTCGATCACCTGCTGCGCGGTGGCGTGGCGCGGGAAGCTCAGGGCGGGCGCGTAGATCAGGCCGTCGGCGTCGGCAGGGCGTACATCCAGGGCGCGCAGGGCGACGCCCGCGGCGGGGGTGCGAAATGCGATCATGAGTCCCTCCAGCGAGGTGCCGGCCGTGGCGGCGGGGCCACAGGCGGCGCGGAGCGACCCGTGCATCGTTCGAGGGGCAAACAAAACACCCCGGCGTCTGCCGGGGCGGGGGGATCGGGGCGCGGCGGGCGCGCCCGGTGGGGGGCGGCCGTTAGCGCAGCAGGATCACACCCGTGCCAGGGCAGCCGCACATTGGACGGCGCATCGGGCCACGGTAGCTCTGTTGATGACTAACTTCCATATGCCTTCTGGGTAAGCGCCACGGGCTCGCTGGCCGGCGTCGCTGCCGGAGATCCAACACTCGGCCGCCCGAGCGGCCGCGCCACAGGCGCGTAAAAAAGCGGGCCGGCCCGCCGGCCCACAGGAAGTATAGATCCGCTTGAGGTGGCCTGTCAAGGCGGGCGCACCGTATCACCGTATCCCGGAGATCGCCACGTCGAGGAGCGACTACCGCAAGACGCCCCCCGGCCATATTGGGCCGGGGGGCGTGTGTATGGCGCCGACGGAGGGTCTCGAACCCCCGACCTAGCGTTTAGGAAACGCTTGCTCTATCCCCTGAGCTACGTCGGCGTCCGGCGCAAAGTCTACCATATGGCCTGCGGCTGCGCAACCGCGATCGGGAATCCTGCATCGAGGCGGCCCGCCGCTACACGATCAGCCCGAGCTCGCGGGCCCGCTTGAGGGCCTGGGTGCGGCTGAGCACATCGAGCTTGCCATAGATATTGTTGATGTGCTTCTTCACCGTGCTGAGCCCGACGATCAGGCGGTCGGCGATATCCTGGTTCGAGAGGCCGGCGGCCACCAGGGCCAGCACCTCCAGCTCGCGCGCGGTGAGCGGCTCGAACAGGGCCTCGGCGGGCGCGGGCGCGGGCGGGGCGGCCGGGAAGGCGGCGAGGATGCGGTCGACGTAGGCCAGGGCGCGCCGGGAGGGCGCGTCGGCGCGGGGGGCGAGGGAGAGCCGGCAGTCCGTGAGGATGGCGCGCATGGGCGCGCCCAGATCGGCGAAGCTGCGCAGGTAGCCCTCGGGCTCGGCCGTGGCGAGCGCCCGCAGCAGGGCCGCGCGGGCCGCGGGCTGGTCGCCGGCCGCGGCGGCGGCCAGGGCGCCCAGGGCATCGATCTCGATCAGCGAGCCGCGGCGGCCCTCGGACTCGGCCAGGGCGCGCAGGCGTCCGAGCAGGTGACGGGCATCGGCGGGGCGGCCCTGGGCCAGGCGCAGCTGGGCCAGGGCCAGGTAGTCGATCTCCTCAAGGTAGCTCAGCAGCCGCCCGCCAAGGCACCCCGGCAAGACGTTCCGTCACACCCGCGCGACAGCGCTGTCTTGACATCTGGCCAGATCGTCGTACAATAATAAACCGACGGTCGGTTTATTATTGTACGACGGGATAAGGCGGCGCCATGGCACGGAAAGTCAACGCGCAGGAGTATGCCATCAAGCGCGCCGAGATCCTCGATGTGACCTGGCGGCTCATGTACAGCAAGGGCTACGAGCAGATCACGATCAAGGACATCATCGACGAGTTGAAGATCTCGAAGGGGGCCTTCTACCACTACTTCGACTCGAAGCAGGATCTGCTCGAAGGCATCCTTGAGCGGCTCCAGACGCAGGGCGACAAGATCTTCGAGCAGGTGATGGCGGAGCGCGGGTTGAGCACCGTCGCCCGGCTGCAGCGCTTCTTCGACAGCGCCGGGCGCTGGAAGGTGGCCCAAAAATCCAACATCCTCTCGCTACTACGCGGCTGGTACGCTGACGAGAATGCGGTGATCCGCCTGCGGGTGACCGAGTCGATGGTGCGACAGATCGCACCACTGCTCAGCGGGTTGATCGCCCAGGGTGTGGCCGAGGGCGAACTGAGCACGCCCTTCCCCGATAAAGCCGGCGAGATCGCCCTGACGATGCTGGTGGGCATGGGCGACGCCTTCGCCAAGATGCTGCTAACCCCCAATCCGCAGATCGATGCGCTCCAGGTTGCCGACCACATGGTCGCAGCCTACAACGATGCGCTGGAGCGCGTGCTCGGCGCGCGGCCAGGCTCGCTCCATCTGATCGACCCCGAGACAACCCGCGAGTGGTTCGTGGCTGGAGGTGTGCAATGACCCAATCTCTCAAGCTCGCCTGGCGCAACATGTGGCGCAACTGGCGACGCACGGCGATCGCCCTGGTGGCGATCATCCTGGGCGTGATCCTGCTGCTCTTCTTCGATGGGCTGATCAAGGGCTCCGACCAGGCGATCTTCGGCAACGCCGTGCGCCTCTACGGCGGCAACCTGCAGGTCCACGCGCCGGGCTTCCGCGAGAAGGCCACCCGCTACCCGCTGCTGCCCCTGGCGAGCGCCGACACGGTGATCGAGATCGTCAAGGCCCAGCCCGAGGTGCTGGCCGCATCCGAGCGGATCAACACCGCCGGGATCGTCAGCAACGGTGGCAACACGCTGCGCGTGGCGATCACCGCGCTCAACCCGACTGTCGAGGCGCCGCTGAGCATCCAGGCCGAGAATATCGTCGCGGGCCGCTTCCTGCTGCCCGATGACCGCGACGCGGTGGTGATCGGCAAGGCCATGGCCGAGTCGCTCCAGGTCCAGGTGGGCGACACCGTCAACCTGATCGGCCGGCGCAAGAACGAGGCCATGCGCCAGCACACCATGACCATCGTCGGCATCTACAGCCTGGGCATGCCCGAGATCGAGCGGGGCGTCGTCTTTATGGCGCTCAGCGACGCGCAGACGCTCTATAACCTGCGCGACCAGGCCACCGAGGCGGTGGTCTTCATGCAGACGGTCGGCAATGAGGACAGCCTGATGGCCACGCTCCAGGGCGATCTGCCCAGCTACGAGGTGGACACCTGGCGCAGCCTGCGGCCCGAGATCCAGCAGACCATGCAGACCAAGCTGGCCGCCACCACCTTCTTCGGGGTCGTCATCCTGCTGATCGCCGGCATCGGCATCCTCAACCTGATGCTGATGGCCTCGTTCGAGCGCACCCGCGAGATGGGCGTGCTGGCGGCGCTGGGCATGAAGGGCCGCCAGATCATGGGGCTCTTTATGCTGGAGGGCGCCCTAATCGGCGTGGTTGGCGCGCTGATCGGCTGCACTCTGGGCGGCCTGCTGATCGCCTGGGTCGGCTCGGTCGGCATCGGCTTCGGCGATATCTCGGGCATGGGCGAGATCGGCGCCCTCATGGGCGACCGGATCTACCCGGCGATCAGCCTGGGCGACCTGATCAGCCGCGGGGTGCTGGTGGTGGTGATCACCTCGCTGGCCTCGCTCTTCCCGGCCTGGCAGGCCTCGCGCCGCGAGCCGGCGACGGCGCTGCACCATGTGTAGATCTGTACCTCACGTAAGGGCGCAGCAGCCCCGGCCCGACTCCCACGGAGCCAGACATCCGCTGCTGCTGCGCCCCTACCACGATAACGGGATAATCTTATGTTAAGCAAGCTCTGGGTGCTGGCCTACCGCGACCTCTGGCGCAACCGCCGGCGCACTATCCTCTCGATGACGGCGGTGGCCCTTGGGCTGGGCCTGCTGATCGTGATGAACGGCTATATCGCCGGGGTGATGGACGAGGCGGTTCAGAACAACATCCGCCTGAACACCGGGCATCTCCAGATCCGGGCCAGCTCCTACAACGTGGCCGACATGAGCCTGCAGTGGAAGGATCTGATCAGCGACTCGGATCAGATCGCCGCCCGCGCGGCGGCCCTGCCCGGCGTGCGTGCGGCCGCCCCGGTGCTCTGGGCCGGCGGGCTGATCGCTACGGTCAATGACTCGGTCGGCCTCCAGATCAGCGGGATCGACACGACGTCAGCCTTCTACGCCCCCATCCGCGACTCGGTCGTCGCCGGGGACTTCCTGGCCGCCGATGACCGCAGCGGCATCCTGATCGGCGAGCGCCTGGCCAACAGCCTGGGCATCGGCGTCGGCCGAGATGTCAGCCTCACGATTGTCGACTCGGACGGCCAGGCCGACGAGGGCATCTTCACGGTGCGCGGGCTGTTCCGCAGCGGCATCCCCTCCTACGACGAGGGCACCGTGCTGATGCCGATCTCCAAGGCCCAGGCCTTCGCCCGCGCCGACGGGCGGGCCAGCTCGATCATCATCCTGCTCGACAGCCAGGAGGCCACCGACAGCGTCGCCGCCGCGCTCCAGACGCCCGGCACGCAGACGCTCACCTGGCGAGACCTGAACCAGACCTTCCTCCAGACGATGGAGGCCGGGCTGGCCTTCTACTACATCCTCGACCTGATCGTCATCCTGATCGTGGCCGTGATCATCGCCAACACTCTGCTGATGTCGGTCTTCGAGCGCATCCGCGAGATGGGCATCCTGGCCGCGCTGGGCATGAAGGGCCGCCACCTGACCCAGATGCTGCTGCTGGAGGCGGCCACCCTCGGCCTGGTCGGCGTCGGCGTCGGCCTAGCCCTCGGCCTGGGCGGCGTGGCCTATCTGACCTATGTGGGCATCTATATCGGCGACATCGCCAGCGCGGCGGGCAGCGGCGTCGCCCTGAGCAGCACCATCCACGCCCGCTTCGTGCCCGGCACCTTCGCCGGCATCTCGCTGGCCACCCTGGTGATCGTGATGCTCTCGGCGCTCTACCCGGCCTGGTACGCCGCCCACCTGGAGCCTGTCGCCGCCCTGCGGGGCTAGGGACACCGCCCCGTAAGGGCGCAGCAGCGGCAGGGACACCGCCCCGTAAGGGCGCAGCAGCGGCACCACATGCCAATCGGACACAGGAGCAATGTGCGCCCGCTGCTGCGCCCCAACAGGATAAGGAAGTACTAATGGACGCCATCCAGCTCACCCATGTGACGAAGGTCTACCACGTCGGCGCGGTCGAGACCCACGCGCTCAACGACATCAGCCTGAGCATCGGCGAGGGCGAGTTCACCGCCCTGGTCGGCCCCTCGGGCTCGGGCAAGACAACGCTGCTCCAGCTGATCGGCTGCCTTGACAAGCCCGACAGCGGCACGGTGATGATCAAGGGCCAGGATGTGACCCGCTTCAGCGCAAACAAGCGCGCCGACCTGCGCCGCGACAGTATCGGCTTCGTGTTCCAGTTCTTCGCACTGGTGCCGGTGCTCACCGCCTACGAGAACGTGGAGCTGCCGCTGCTGCTGAGCGGGGTGAAGCCGGCCGAGCGCCGCGAGCGGGTGACGGGCCTGCTGCGCGCCGTGGGCCTGGAGGATCGCGCCAAGCACCGGCCCGACCAGCTGAGCGGCGGGCAGCAGCAGCGCGTGGCGATCGCCCGCGCCCTGGCCCCCCGCCCCGTCCTGGTGCTGGCCGACGAGCCGACCGCCAACCTCGACACGGCCAACGGCCAGCAGGCCATGGAGATCATGGAGCGCCTGAATAAAGAGACCGGCACCGCCTTCGTGTACGCCACCCACGACCCGCGCGTGATCTCGTACGCCCGGCGGGTGGTGAAGATGCAGGATGGGGCCATCATCGACGCCGGGGTGGCATAACGTCGCGTAGGGGCGCAGCAGTCGCGCCTGTTGTTACCGATAGACGGGGCCAACCATCTGCCGGAGCCGCTCTGAAGTGCGGGTGGCTTCCATGCGACTGCTGCGCCCCTACAGGTTGGAAATCATGAAAAAAATCCTGATCATCATCGCCCTGGCGATCCTGGCCAGCGGCTGCGCGAACACGCCCGCCCCCGCGCCCACCCCGGCCGCCCCGGCCGCCACCGCCCTGCCGCCGGTGGGCGGCTCGCTGCGCGCCGAGGCACGGGTGGTGCCCGCCCAGCACGCCGCGCTGAGCGTGGCGGTGGGCGGGGTGGTGGCCGAGCTGCTGGTCGCCGAGGGCGACGCGGTGCAGGCCGGCCAGCCGCTGCTGCGGGTCGCCCGCGCCCGCGCCGAGGCGGCGGTGGCCCAGGCCCAGGCCGAGCTCCAGGCCGCCAGGGCGGCCTACGAGCAGCAGCGGGCCGGGGCCAGCCCCGAGCAGATCGCCGCCGCCGAGGCGGCGGTGGCCCAGGCCCAGGCCCAGCTCCGCCAGACCACGGGCGGCGTGACGGCCAGCGACATCGCCGCCGCCCAGGCCCAACTCGCCCAGGCCCAGGCCGCCCAGGCCCAGCTCCTGCAGGGGCCGGCCGACGCCGACCTGCGCCAGGCCCAGGCCCAGCTCGCCCAGGCCCAGGCCGCCGCCCAGACCCAGCGCGACGCCCTGTCGTCCACCAAGCTACGCGCCCAGTCGCAGCTTGAGCAGGCCGCCAACGCACTGCGCGACGCCCAGGATGCCTACAGCCGCATCTACTGGGAGAACCGCAAGGCCGAGGGCCAGCCGGGCGACCTGCCCCAGGCCCAGAAGGACCAGGAGGCCGCCGCGCTGCGCGCCGTCCAGAACGCCGAGCAGGCCTTAGCCCAGGCCCAGGTGGCGCTCACCGGCGCCCAGGAGGCCGAGGTGTCCGGGGTGGCCGCCGCCGAGGCCCAGGCGCGCGACGCCCAGGCCCGCCTAGATAAGCTCGTGTCCCCGGCGACGGCCGACCTCGTCGCGGCGGCCCGCGCCCAGGTGGCCGCGAGCCAGGCCGCCCTTGATCGGCTGCGCGGCGACCAGCGCACCGGCGCGCTCGACGTCGCCCAGGCCATGGTCGATCAGGCCGAGGCGAACCTGGCCCTGGTGAAGGCCGGCGCGACCGAGGGCGACCTCGGCGTGGCCCAGGCCCAGGTGCAGCGCGCCGAGGCCGCGCTCAACCTGGCCCAGGAACATCGCGCGCGTCCGCGAGGGCGACCGGGCCAGCATCACCCTCGACGCCCTCCCCGACCTGGACATGGCCGGCACCGTCAGCCACATCCAGACCCTCGGCGAGAGCAAGCAGGGCGACATCGTCTACGCCGTGACGATCGCGCTCGACCAGCAGGATCCGCGGCTACGCTGGAATATGACGGCGTCAGTCCGCATCACTGAGGCACAGAGTCGCTGAGGCACGGAATCACTGATGTGGTGAGGCGCTGAGACGCTGAGGCATGATCGCCTCACGACCTCAGCCCCTCAGTGATCTAGAAGCGGCTCCAGAGGAGCGGAATCACTGAGGTGCTGCGGCGCTGAGGCATGATTGCCTCAGCGCCGCAGCACCTCAGTGCCTCACGAGCTCAGTGCCTCAGTGATCTAGAAGCGGCTCCAGAGGGACTGGTTCGTCACCTCGTGGTGGAACTGCACCTCGGCGCGCTTGATCAGCGTGCCTAGCAGGCGCGGGCAGCGGTTGGCGACGGCCTCCTTGAGGTCGGCGTACTTCGTCTGCACCTCATCCCCAAGCACCTCGGCCATCAGGGCGCTGGCCCGGAAGTCGCTGATCGCGTCGTAGATATTGTCGGGCAGGGTCTCGGCGCCCTGGCGGATGTCGGCCGCCGTCTCGGCCGGGCTCAGGCCGGCGTGGAGGATGGCGTAGATCGCCATATGCGGGGGGGCGTCGGGGGCGATCGAGCGCACCTCAATGCGGGCGGTGTTGGCGTTGCCGATCGGGATACGCACCATCGAGCCGCGGTCGATCGGCGAGGCCTTGATCTGGTTCGGCGCCTCGAAGTGCGGGTCGAGCCGGCGGTAAGCGTTCACGCTGGCGTTCAGCAGCAGGCAGAGGCCCTTGGCGTGGTGCAGCACCCCGTCCACAAACTTCCAGGCGTAGTCCGAGAGGCCCTCCTCGCCGGCGGCGTCGTGGAACAGGTTCGTGCCCCCGCGCGAGATCGAGATGTTGGTGTGCATGCCGTTGCCGTTCACGCCGGTGACGGGCTTGGGCAGGAAGGAGGCGGTCATGTCTAGCCGGCTGGCCACCTGGCGGCAGATCAGCTTGTAGAGCAGGATCTGGTCGGCGCCGATCAGGGCCTCGGTGTAGCCGTAGTTCATCTCGAACTGCGAGGGCGCCACCTCGGGGTGATCCTTCTCGTTCGAGAAGCCCATGGCGCGCTGCACCTCGGCCGCCATGTCGATGAAGGTGCGCAGCGGGTCGCCGGGCAGCGAGTGGTAGTAGCCCGAGGTGCTGATCATCTTGAACTCGCCCAGCTCGCGGTAGCGCTGCTCGGCGTTGCGGCCCTGGAAGATGAAGCCCTCGATCTCGTTGGCTAGGTTGACCGTCAGCCCCTCGCGGGCGTAGAGATCCTCAAGGAAGGCCTTCAGGCGCGAGCGCATATCGCCCGGGTAGGGCGAGCCGTCGCGCTGGCGCACCTCGCCGAAGACCAGCACCTTGCCCGGGCCGAAGACATCGGCCGGCAGCCAGTAGAAGGCCGCCCAGTCGATGCTCAGGCGCAGGTCAGACTCGACCTGCGCCGAGAAGCCACGGATCGAGGATCCGTCAAAGGTGAGGTTGTCGTCCGACTTGAGCAGGAACTTCTTGTCGTAGTCGAGCATGTGCAGGCGGCCCTCAAGGTCGGTGAAGCAGACCGTGACCGCCTTGATGCGCTTCTCGCCGGCGAGGTAGGCCATGCGCTCCTCGCGCAGCTGCTCGGCCGGCACGCGGGCGCGGCGCTGCTCCTTCACCTGAAGGTTGAGCTCTTCTAGCTGGTCGTAGGGGATCTCTAGAAAGTCGCGGAGCGGTGCGGACATATCCTCTCTCGCCTCCATAAGCTAGGGCCGCCCGCCTCGTCCGGGGGCGGCGCTTGTGACGCGATTGTACCACCATGCGGCGCTCCTGTTTTTGCTGGCGCTGCGCCCTCCGCCCTGCGGCCGACAGAGATCGGTCGCAGGGCTCTACCCAGGCCCGTAGCTCGGTGCTAGAGTGCAAGCCGGGCACGACGTATCTGTGTCCAAATTCACAATACCCCTGTGAACACACACGAAAGGAGGGATTCATGGATCCCTTCTCCTCACTTGCCTCGCGCGTGCTGTACGAGGAGCGCGTCGCCGAGGCCGTCCAGCGGTATCACTGGGCCCATTCCGACACGCGGCCGGCCCGAACATGGCAGCTGCTCTGGCTCGCCGCCATGGCTATCCTGCGAGTGCGCTAGGCCCTAGCGGCGACCGACAGCCGAGGCCCGACCACGGTGAGCCGTGGTCGGGCCTCGGCCGTCCATCTAGCCGAGGGGGGCTAGAACAGGTGCGACACCGCGTAGATGACTAGGCCGGCCAGGCCGCCCACCACCGTGCCATTGATCCTGATGAACTGCAGGTCGCGCCCGAACTGCACCTCGATCTTGCGCGAGGTGTCCACCGCGTCCCATCCGTTCACCGTGTGGGTGATGAAATCGCCCACTGCGTGGCCGTAGCGTGTCACCACAAAGCGGGCCAGCCCCTCGGCCCATACGTCCACCTTCTCGCGCCACTCCGCCTCGCGCTCCAGCGCGTCGCCCAGGCGGGTCAGGCCATCGGCGATCGAGCGGCGCAGCGGCGAGTCGACCTCGGTGCTCTGGGCCATCAGCGCGGTCTTCAGGTCGCTCCAGACCGCCGACGCCACCTCGCGCAGCACCGGCTGGGCCAGGATCTCGGCCTTGATCGCCTCGCCACGCGCGCGCACCTGCGGGTCGTGCTGGAGGTTGTCGATCCAGTTGTCCATCGCGGCGGTAAACTGGCCGTACAGCGGGTGCTCGGGGTTATCGTACAGCTCGGCCAGGGTGCGGCGGGCCGCGTCGAGCAGCTTCTCGTAGATCTTCTGGTCGACGATCGACGGCAGCCAGCGCGGCAGCTCGCCGGCGATGCGCTGGCGGATGATCATCTGGTTGGCCTCGATCCACTCGGTGGCCACCGCCACGACCTGCACCAGGATCTCGCGGTGGCGCTGGTCGCCTGTCGCCGCCCCCAGCAGCTTGCCGATCATCGGCGTGGCCTGCACCGCCACCAGCTGGTCGGAGAGGCCGCGGGCCATCAGCTGGCCCACGTCCTCATCGTTGACCACGCGCAGCAGGCCGCCCAGGGCCTCGGCGATAAAGTCGGCCACCTGGTTGGCCCGCGCCGGCTGGCGCATCGAGCGGGCCAGCCGGCCGGCCACATCCTGGCGGCGCAGCCGCTCGGCGATCTTTTCCGGGTCGAGGAAGTTGCGCTCCACGAAGCCGCCGAAGGCCACCGCGATCCGCTCCTTCTTGGCCGGGATGATCGCCGTGTGCGGGATGGGGATGCCGAGCGGGTGGCGGAACAGGGCCGTCACCGCGAACCAGTCGGCGATCGCGCCGATCATGGCCGCCTCGGCGAAGGCCCGCACGAAGCCCAGCCATGGCGCCTGGCCCAGCAGGGCGCTCGTGATCACGAACAAGATCGTCACACCTACCAGCAGCCCGGTGGCCAAGCGCTGCATCTTGCGCAGCTCCGTCGCACGTTGGGTGTCATTCATAGATTATTGCAGATTGCAGATTGTAGATTGCAGATTGCCAGCACCAACTACGTAGACGCTTGCCACACCTACTCTGGTGCATGGTGTACTGTTTGCTCTATACCCTGAACCCTGTACCCTTGTCTTTCACATCCCACGGAGGTCCCCCATGTCCATCACCATCCGCGAGGCGACGCCCGAGGACGCCGAGGCCATCGCCCGGCTCAACGCCGCCCACGACGACCTGCGGGCCACGCCCGCCCACATCGCCGCCCACATCGCCAGTTACTCCGCGGTCGAGCGGGGCTACCTGGCCGAGGTCGATGGGCAGGTGGCCGGCATGGCATGCCTGCGCCTGCTGCCTAGCCTGTGCGACCCCGCGCCCTCGGCCGAGCTGACCGAGCTGTTTGTGGAGGCGGGCCAGCGTAAGGCCGGCGTAGGGCGCGCGCTGGTGCGCCACATCGAGGGCGTGGCCGCAGCCGCCGGGGCCACCCGGCTCACCCTGATCACCGCCTGGCGCAACACCGAGGCCCACGCATTTTACCACGCGCTCGGCTATCGGCTCTGGTGCCTGGCCATGTCCCGCCAGCTGGAGCATTGAGGCACTGAGGCACTGAGGCACTGAGCCGCTCATGGCCACAGCCGATATCCCCCTACAACGCGCTATAATAGCCGGTGTCGCGTGCAGTCGCAGCGTAGAGCTTGCCCCACATTGCGCCGTCAGTGTGTGCCGCTCAGTGGCTCAGCGCACAATCATTCCGCTCAGTGATCTAGGGGTACAAAGGAGTATTCACGTTATGGACTTCACCGCCGGATACGGCATGTTTCTCGGCGAGGAGCACGAGCTCCTGCGCCGCACCGTCCGCGACTTCGCCGAGCAGGAGGTCGCGCCACACATTCGGGCCTGGGACCGCAGCGGCGCCGAGCACGGCGAGGGGCCGGAGACGCGCGAGCACATTCGGCCCATCCTCAAGCGCATGGGCGAGCTGGGCCTGCTCGGCATCTGCCTGCCCCAGAAGTACGGCGGCGCCGGCATGGACTACCTGGCCCTCGCCATCGTCTGCGAGGAGCTTGAGCGCGTCGACAGCTCCCTGCGGGTGGTGATGAGCGTCCACACCGGGCTCAGTTCGCTCTCGATCTTTCAGTGGGGCAGCGAGGAGCAGAAGCAGCGCTACCTGGTGCCCCAGGCCAAGGGCGAGCTGCTGGCGGGCTACGGCCTCACCGAGCCCAACTCGGGCACCGACGCCGTGGCGATGGAGAGTACCGCCCGCCGCGACGGGGACGACTACATCCTCAACGGCGAGAAGATCTGGATCAGCCTGGCCGACATCGCCGACACCTTCCTGGTGATCGCCAAGACCGACCCCGACAAGGGCTCACGTGGGATCTCGGCCTTCATCATTGAGCGCAGCATGGCCGGCCTCAGCAGCTACCCGCTGCATGGCAAGCTCGGCGTGCGCGCCGGCAACACCGGCGGCCTGGTGATGCAGGACGTGCGCGTGCCCGCCGCCAACCGGCTCGGCGAGGAGGGCGAGGGCTTTAAGATCGCGATGGCCGCCCTCGACAACGGCCGCTACACCGTGGCCGCCGGGGCCACCGGCCTCATCCAGGCCAGCCTCGACGCCAGCCTGAAGTACGCCCAGGAGCGCCACACCTTCGGCGTCCCGATCGCCGACCACCAGCTCGTCAAGCGCATGATCAGCCACATGGTGCGCAAGCTCGACACCTCGCGGCTGCTGGTCTACCGCGCCGGCTGGATGAAGAACCAGGGACTGCGCAACACCCGCGAGACCACCCTGGCCAAGTGGCACGCGACGGTGAGCAGCTTCGAGTCGGCCGACGACGCCATCCAGATCCACGGGGCCTACGGCTACTCCGACGAGTACCCCGTCGAGCGCTACCTGCGCAACGCCCGCGGCGCGATCATCTACGAGGGCACCCGCGAGCTGCAGGAGCTGCTCCAGGCCGACTTCGCCCTCGGCAAGCGGATCAACCCGCCGCTGCGCCGCGAGCTGCCCGCCTACGACCCTGAGGAGTGGGAGGCCTGATAATTGCAGATTGCAGATTGCAGATTGCAGATTACAATCTGCGCAATAGAGCATACGTAACGCTGTCGCCCTGAGCGAAGCGAAGGGTCCCGGTCGGGATTCTTCGCTTCGCTCAGAATGACAGGACGCTTCACAGCGTTCCTTCTGCGGTAGTGCCAATCTGCAATCTGCAATCTGCAATGCCGAGCGTCCTGGAAATCGCCCGACGTATGGTAAAATGCACCGCGTTATAATAGTGCATCAGAAGGAGATCAGAATGCACATCGTCGTGTGTATGAAGCAGGTTCCCCGCGACAACTCAGTGAAGCTGAACGCAGATCTGAGCATTAACGCCGACGGCATCGAGAAGATCATCAACCTGTTCGATGAGTACGCCGTCGAGGAGGGCATCGCCTGGAACGAGAAGCATGGCGGCAAGCTGACCATCCTCTCGCTGGGCAGCCCCGAGTGGACCGAGCAGATCCGCCGCGCCCTGGCCATGGGCGCGACCGACTCGCTCCTGCTGAGCGACCCGGCCTTTGACGGCGTGGACACCCTCGGCGCCGCCCGCGCGGTGGCCGCCGCCATCCGCAAGCTCGGCGATGTGGATCTCGTGCTCACCGGGCGCAACAGCACCGACGACGAGAGCGGAGCCTTCGCCCCTGCCCTGGCCCGCAACCTCGGCTGGCCCCAGATCACCTACGTCGGCAAGATCCAGGATGTGAACCCCGCCGCGAAGACGATCGTGGCCGAGCGCAACCTGGAGACAGTGATCGAGA
>NZ_JAIEWN010000025.1:35919-60498 GCF_019599295.1 Oscillochloris sp. ZM17-4
CGGCGCGACGTCAGTCGCCAGCCAGGGGGGCGCGCTGGACGTTGCCCATGCCCTGAATTAAGGGCGACCACGGTGGGTCGCCCCGACGGCATGGCGGACTCATTGCAAGACGCGGCTAGCGCACCACGAGGGGGAGATAGGCCCGATAGGTAGAGGTGACATTGTACGGGGCGGATGTGTTGCCGGCAGCATCGCGGAACAGCACCTGCATGCTGCCCGCGCTCGGCGCAGGCGCGGCTGTCAGGCCGGCGAGCCCGCTAAGGCTGATGTCCGACTGATAGGCGAGCCAGAGCGGCTCGTTCGCGCCAATCTGGATGCCGACATCGGCCACGCCGGTGCCGTCGTCAGAGGCGTTGAGGATCAGCCGGCTGGGGTCATTGGGATCTTGGCTCGCCGATCCGGACGGCGGCAGCGTATCGAGCATCACGCTCAAGGCGAAGGGCAGCGACGGGAGGCCGGCGGCGTCGCGGTAGCGCACATAGATGACCTGCGCGCCATCCTGGTGATCGAGGCGGAAGGGGAGCTCGGGGCTGTAGCTCTGCCACGCCGCCCCGCTGAAGGCCGGCTCGGCGCTGATCTGCACAGACTGTGTGCCCTGTGGCGCATCCAGACGCACCTGCACGTCGGCGCTCTGCGTGAACGGCGGGAGGCTCGGGTTATAGTCGGGCTGCGGGCCAACCTGGCTCACCGTGACATGGCCGCTCATCATGGGCGACGTGACGCCCACGCTGTTGCGGGCGCGCGCCTCGATCAGGTAGTCGCCATCGTACAGGGGGAGCACCGTGCCGAAGCCCTCATCGCCGCTGTCATAGGCTCCGTCTACAGCCTCGGCCGGCAGCCACGGCCCGCCATCGACACGATACTCGACCGTGCTCATCGCGTTGATGCTGACGTCTCGCTGGGTGGGTGAGGGGAAGCCAATATCGCGGCTCTGCCCGCTGAGCAGCGGACGCCCGCCGGGGGCGACCGGGAGCATCGGATCAAGCGTCAGCTCAGGCGCAGTATCGAGCGGGTCGATCAGGCCGTCGCCATCGCTATCGCGGTAGCCGAGCTGCGCCAGCGCCGAGGGGTCGATCTGGCCATCGCGGAATGAGCCCAGAACCTCGATCATAATGCTCGGCAGCCCGGTGCCGCAGCCATTGTACTGGCTGTTTGTGGTCGGCACACTGAGGTAGCCGCTGGACTGCGTGCAGGCGACGCCGGCTACGGCGTATTGGTCGAGGGCGCCAAAGATATGAGCGAGCTAATGTGCGACGACGGGGCCTATTCGGGTGGCGCCGTAGCTCGCAACATCAGAGGTCAGCACCATAAACGGCCCGTTGATGTAGGCGTAGGCGAAGCGCCCATCGGGGAAGGAGCCATCCCCATCGCCATCGCTGTTGGCCACAAAGATCGTCGTGGCCCAGTCAGCCCCAAGCTCATCGCGGAGGGCATAGTCGGCGGCGTAGGCCTGATCAAAGTAGCTGCCGCCTACGTAGCCCAGGTTCCTGAGCACGTCGCCGATCCAGCGCCCCTCATTCACGAGGCTATAGTCGATCGGCTCATAGGCGCTGGGCACAACGCGCATGCGGACGGTGAAGCTGAGGCGGGCGAGGGGCAGCCGCGCGACCCACCAGTCGAGGGCGGCCTGGATCTGGCTGTGGATCTGATCGATCTGGGCCTCGCTCCAGGCGTGCGCTGCGTCATTGGTCTGGGGGAGCAGCACCTGCACGGCGACAGTGCCGGCCATATACTGGCTCGGCCCGCGGCTGGCGATCCCGGAGAGCGTGGGAGCGGGCGGGGGCGGGGTGAGGGCATCCCCGCGCAGGTCGCTGACAGGGGGCTGCGGCTGAGCGCCGGCATAGTGCGGGGTGAGCGAGAGCAGCAGGCACGCGCCAAGTGCAGCTGCAAAGAGATGGGTTCGCATAGGTGTTCCCGAGTATGATGTGAAGTGAAGTGTTGGAACAGATCACAGGGCAATAACGCTATGGCCTGATTATAGGCCCGCCGTAGCGATCTCAACAGAGAGATGATAGTCCTGCCGCAGCGCTCGGGAAACAGCTGTAGGGTATACGCTCGCATAGGGTAGGAGTACTAGCGGAGGTGCGGGCGGGCCTGCAGCGGGGTGGTTCGTAGCCAGATAACACAAACCGACGACCGGCCACTGTGGCGCAGTGTGGCCGGTCGTCGGTCGTCAGTGGTCATTCGCGATGAGTCGCCGGCGCACCTAGCGGCTGGTAAAGCTACCGAAGCTATCGGCGCTCAGGCCCTGGGCCATAATCGGCGCGGGGATCTGATCCACGCGCGACTGCACCCAGAACCCGCCCTTGCCCAGCTCGCCCGTGGCGGCCAGGGTGTAGATCCAGCCGCTCTCGAAGCGCAGGCTCGGCGTGGTGAACACGACATCCGCGCTGCCGGCGGGGCTGATGTCGAAGGCGTAGCTGCCAGCAGGCACCTCGACGGTGCCGCGCTGCTTGAAGGCGACCCCGCTGAAGACGGCGCTGCTCGTGCCGGCCAGCTTGATGTCCACCGCCGGCGCGTCGGGCGAGAGGTGCATGACGTTCACTCGGGCGTTGCCGCCGGCCACGCCGCTCAGGTCGTCCTTGTAGAGCACGGCCTCGATATTGCTCAGGGTGTTGGTCGCCACGAGCGTGCCGGTGTAGCCGCCGCTCACCTCCAGATCGCCCACCAGCACCGAGTAGTCGGTGCCCTTGCCGGCCGGCGAGATCGCGACCTGGTAGGTTCCGTCGGCCAGGGGCAGGTAGCCGCTGGCGGTGAAGAAGGGGACGCTGGTGGCCACGGCCTGGCCGTTGACGAAGACATCGACGGCGGGGGCATCCGGCGATGCGTGGATCACCCGGATCATGTTCATAGTCTGGGCGCGGGCGGCGGGGGCGGTCGGCGCGAGCAGGGCCATAGCGACGAGGGCGAGCAGCGCAAGTGCGAGACGGCGCATAGAGAGACTCCTTTGTTCTTCTGCGGCTCCAGATCGATACATAGGGCGTGTTCGGTGCATTCACCGCTGTTATACCCTACGAGCGCACAGCTCTTGTGGATGTATTGCCCAGCAGGATGTGTGCCACACGCGCTCATTGCGAGAGGCTGTGATAGAATCGCCGATAGTCGCTAGTATAGAGCAATGAGGAGCACCAATATGGGCGGACGTGTCGCGATCGTCACCGGCGGAGCGAGCGGGATCGGGCGGGCGGTGGCCGAGAGCCTGGCCGGCGCCGGGCACCGGGTGGTGGTGGCCGACCTGCCGGGCGAGGCAGGGCCGGCGGTGGCCGAGGCGATCGGCGGGCTGTTTGTGGCGGCCGACCTGTCGCAGCGCGAGGGCTGCCGGGCGCTGGTGGACACCGCCCGCGCGCAGCTCGGCGGCGTGGATATCCTGGTGAACAACGCCGGTTTCCAGCACATCAACCCGATCGCCGATTTCCCCGAGGATGTCTGGGAGAAGATGATCGCGGTGATGCTGACGGCGCCCTTCCTGCTGACCAAGTATGTCTGGCCCGACATGCAGGGGCGGGGCTGGGGCCGGATCGTCAACATCGGCTCGATCCACAGCCTGCGGGCGTCGCCCTTTAAGGCAGGCTACATCGCGGCCAAGCACGGCCTGCTCGGCCTGACCCGCACGGCGGCGCTTGAGGGCGGTTCGTGCGGGATCACGGTGAACCTGATCGCCCCGGCCTATGTGCGCACACCCCTGGTCGAGAAGCAGATCGCCGACCAGGCCCGCACCCGCGGGATCTCCCCCGAGGACGTGGTCGAGAAGGTGATGCTGGAGCCGGCGGCGATCAAGCGCCTGATCGAGCCCGAGGAGGTCGCGGACATGGTGCGCTTCCTCTGCGCCGATGAGGCCGGCAGTATGAGCGGCTCCGTCTTTGAGATGGCGCTGGGTTGGACGGCGCGCTAGCCCTGGGTGTCGGATGTTGGCGGCTTCGCCGCTAACATCCGACGGGCCATCCTACGGGGCGGCGAGATCTCCCCCGCGCCCCACCGGCAGCTGATAGAGCCTATTGACATGATGGCATCGCACCCTCTATAGTTGTGTCATTCTTTGGGAGCGCTTTCAATGCATGAGAAGCAGCGACGAGAAAGCACCGGCGTGACCATCGAGGAGATCGCCCGCCTCGCCGATGTCTCGCGCTCGACCGTCTCGCGGGTGCTCAACAACCACCCCAGCGTGCGCCCGCATGTCCGCGAGCGCGTGCTTGAGGTGATCCGCACTCAGGACTATACGCCGAACGCGGCGGCACGATCGCTGGCCTCGGCCCGCTCACGGGCGATCAGCGTGGTGATCCCGCGCAGCGCCGCCCAGATCTTCACCGACCCCTTCTTCGCCCTGGCCCTCCAGGGTATCAGCGAGGGATGCATCAGCGGGGGCTACTTCCTTATGCTCTCGATGGTCACGCCCGATCACGAGGAGCGCTTCTACAACCAGGTGCTGCGTGGGCAGCACTTCGACGGCGTCCTGATGCTCTCGAGCGACATCGACGACCCGCTGCTGCCCCGGCTGATCCGCGACCGGATGCCGCTGGTGCTGATCGGCCAGCACCCCTACCTTGAGGGGATTGTGTCGGTGGATGTGGATAACCGGGAGGGCGCGCGCCTGGCGGTGGATCACCTGATCGGCCTGGGCTACCGGGACATCGCCACGATCAGCGGCTCCCTGCTGATGATGGCCGGGCAGGCCCGGCGCGATGGCTATAAGCAGGCGCTCCTCGCCGCCGGCATCCCGATCAGCCCGGAGCTCCTGGTAGAGGGCGGCTTTAGCCAGGAGGGCGGCTACATCGCGATGCGGTCGCTGATCGCGCTGCCCAATCGCCCGCGGGCGGTGTTTGTGGCCAGCGATACGATGGCGATCGGCGCGCTGCGCGCGATCGCGGAGGCTGGCCTGCGCGTGCCCGAGGACATCGCCGTGGTGGGCTTTGATGATCTGCCCACGGCGGCCTACGCGAGCCCGCCCCTCTCGACGGTGCGCCAGCCGATCATCGAGCTTGGGGCCGCCGCCGTGCGCGCCCTGATCGCGCAGATCGAGTCGCCTGAGCCGCAGCAGCGCCTCCAGATCCTGCCAACCCAGCTGGTGGTGCGCGCGTCGTGTGGCGCGCGTGGGTAGGGCACGGTATACTATTGAGAGCGATCCCATAACCAAGAAGCGAGGGCTCATCCAATGACAGCAACCACCTTCCCCGCCGGGTTTGTCTGGGGGGCGGCGACGGCGGCCTACCAGATCGAGGGGGCGATCCACGAGGGCGGGCGCGGCGAGAGCATCTGGGACCGCTTCAGCCACACGCCTGGCAAGACGCGGGACGGGGCCACCGGCGATGTGGCCTGCGACCACTACCACCGCTGGGAGGAGGACTTCGGGCTGCTCACCGCGATGGGCGTCGACGCCTACCGCTTTAGCATCGCCTGGCCGCGCGTCCTGCCCGATGGGCGCGGCCAGGTGAACCAGGCCGGCCTCGACTTCTACAGCCGTCAGGTGGACGCCCTGCTGGAGCGCGGCATCACCCCCTTCGCGACGCTCTACCACTGGGATCTGCCGGTGGCCCTGGAGGACGCCGGCGGCTGGCCGGCCCGCGCCACCGCCGAGGCCTTCGCCGAGTACGCCGGCGTGGTGGCCCAGGCCCTCGGCGACCGAGTGAAGCACTGGATCACGATCAACGAGCCCTGGTGCGTGAGCATGCTCAGCTACGAGGGCGGCGAGCACGCCCCCGGCCGACGGAGCTGGCCGGACGCCCTGGCCGCCAGCCACCACGCCCTGCTGGCCCACGGCCTGGCCGAGCCCGAGATCCGCCGCTACAGCCCCGGCGCCCAGGTTGGCATCACCCTGAACTTCACCGCGTCCGTGCCCGCCTCCGATAGCCCGGCCGACCGCGACGCCGCCCGCGCCTTCGACGGCTACTTCAACCGCTGGTTCCTCGACCCGGTCTACGGGCGCGGCTACCCCTCGGACATGGTCGCGGCCTATCTGGGGGCCGGCTACCTGCCCGAGGGCCTGAGCTTCGTGCAGCCCGGCGACATGGACATCATCGCCGCGCCGACCGACTTCCTGGGGGTGAACTACTACACCCGCGAGGTGATGGCGGCCGGCGCCGGCCCCGGCGAATGGCAGCCGGTGCGCCTCGATGTGCCGCGCACCGAGATGGGCTGGGAGATCTACCCCGAGGGGCTCTACACGCTGCTGCTGCGCCTCTACAGCGCCTACGATGTGCCGAGGCTCTACATCACCGAGAATGGCGTGAGCTACCTGGACGGCCCAGGCGCGGACGGGCGGATCCACGATGTGCGGCGCATCGACTACCTGCGCCAGCACCTCGCCGCCTGCCAGCGCGCCATCGCCGCCGGGGTGCCCCTGGCCGGCTACTTCCAGTGGTCGCTGATGGATAACTTCGAGTGGGGCCACGGCTACGCCCAGCGCTTCGGCGCAGTCTATGTGGACTACGAGACCCAGCGGCGGACGCCGAAGGACAGCTTCTTCTGGTACCGCGATGTGATCGCCCGCAACGGGCTCGACGGGTAACGTGAGGGTATGCCCATAGAAAACTGATGCTGCTGCGGCGCGGCGTAGCCGCGCCGCAGCAGCATCAGTGCAGCATGCGCCTGCTAGGAACAAACAACGCAGGGTGGGGAGAAAGGGTAGTATGTGCAGACAGAACCAGAGGAGCGCGAGGGCCAGCCAGCGCAGGCGGCCAGATGGGGCGGCCCCATGCTCAATATGATCGCGGTGGCCGTGGGCGCGGCCGTGGGCGCCAACCTGCGCTATCTGCTATCGGGCTGGGTGTCGCAGCGCCTCGGCGGCGCATTCCCCTACGGCACGCTGGTCGTCAACATCGTCGGATGTCTGGTGATCGGCGCCCTGCTGACCCTGGCCGCAACCAGGGTCAGCCTCAGCGAGCCGCTCCGCCTGCTGCTCGTCACCGGGCTGCTCGGCGGATTCACCACCTTCTCCAGCTTCGGCTACGAGGCCTACGCCCTGATCGGCGGCGGGGACTGGCAGAGCGCGGCGGTCTATATGGCCGGCAGCCTCGGCCTCGGCCTCGCCGCCGTCTTCCTCGGGGCCGGCGCGGTGCGCCTGCTGCTCGGCGGGTAGCCGCGCGACTGGGGCGGGGCGATCACAGCTCGGGCAGGGGCGGCAGGCCCAGCCGGGGCCGCGGGCCGAACTCCGGCAGCTGCGGCGGGCTCTCGGCCATCAGCCGCAGCGCCTCGGCGATCGCCCGCTCCAGCTGCGGGTCGCGCCCGGCGACATAGTCCTGAGGCGCGATCTCGACCTCGATCGTCGGGTCGGTGCCGTAGTTCTCCACGCCCCAGCCCACGTCCGGGAACCAGAACGAGTACTCGGGCTGCGTGGTGATGGCCCCGTCGGCCAGGCGGTCGATCGGGTTGATGCCGATCACCCCGCCCCAGGTGCGCTTGCCGACCAGCGGCCCCAGGCCCAGCAGCTTAAACACGTGGCTGAAGATATCGCCGTCCGAGCCGGCGCCCTCGTTGGTGATCGCCACCACCGGCCCGATCAGCGAGTCGGCGGGGTAGGGGTCGGGCTGGCCCCAGCGCGACACATCGTAGCCCAGGCGGCGTCGGGCCAGCTTCTCGATCAGCAGCTGCGAGACGCTGCCGCCCCCGTTGTAGCGCACGTCCACCACCAGGCCCTCGCGGGTGCTCTCCATCAGGTAGCCGCGGTGGAACTCGGCGTAGCCCCACGGCCCCATGTTCGGGATGTGCAGGTAGCCCACCCGGCCCCCGGTGGCCGCGTGGACGGCGGCCCGGTTCGCCTCGACCCAGGTGCGGTAGCGCAGCAGCCCCTCCGAGCCCATCGCCTTCACGGTCATCGTGCGCGGCTCGCCGCCGTCGGCCGGGGCGATAGTGAGCAGCAGGTCGGCGCCGGCCTGGTTCACCAGCAGCTCGCCCGGCCCGCGCCCGCGCCCCAGGCGGCGCCCGTTGATCGCCAGCAGCCGGTCGCCGGCGGACACGCCCAGGCCCGGGCGGGAGAGCGGCGACGAGGCCCGCTCGTCCCAGACATCGCCGGGCAGCACGCGCGTGATTGTGTAGCTGTCGCTGGCACCATCATAGCCCATGTCCAGGCCGAGGAAGCCCTGGCGGTAGGAGGGCGAGGGCCGGTAGTCGCCGCCCATCTCGTAGGCGTGCGAGGTGCCCAGCTCGCCCTGCATCTCCCAGAGCAGGTCGGAGACCTCGCCGCGGGTGGCCACCCGGTCGATCAGCGGCAGGTAGCGCAGGTAGATCGCCTGCCAGTCCACGCCGGACATATCCTCGCTCCAGAACTGGTCGCGCTGGAGGCGCCAGGCCTCGCGGTAGATCTGACGCCACTCCTGGGGCGGCGACAGCTCCACCTTGACGCGGCCGAGGTCGACCCAGCCGCTCTTGCGGCCGGGGCCGCCGTTATCCTTCGGCTTCTCGCCGGCCTTGATCACGCGCAGGCGCCGCCCGCTGCGGTAGGCCATCGCCCGCGCGTCCTGCGAGAGCGTGAAGCTGGAGATGCCGTCGATCAACGTCTCGCAGCTGCGCTCGGCGAAGTCGTAGACCTCCAGGCGGCCGGAGTCATCGCCGTTGCCGCTGAGCGCGCCGCGCATCGCGTAGCTGGTAAAGATGGCCTTGCCCTTGACCCCGGCCACCTGGCCGTAGATGCCGACCGGCACCGGGAAGGCTACCACCCGCTCGACGATGCCCTCCAGGTCGATCTGGATTCCCTTCTCCTCCGGCTTCTCGATCTTCTCACCCTCTGGCTGCTCGCCCTCCGGCTTCTCGCCCTCTGTGTTCGCGCTATCCGCGCCCTTCGCGTTCGCGTCTTTCGGATCTTTCGCGTCCTTCGTGCTCCCGTTCCCCTTCGTCACCCCGCCCGTCTCAAACGGCGAGGCCAGCTCGGCGCGCAGGGTGATCAGGTAGGGGCGGGCCATGCGCGGGAAGGCCCAGGCGAACTGGGCCTGGTCGCGCACCGGGTCGAAGTCGCGCTTGCCGATGAAGTAGAGGAACTTGCCCTCGGGGTCCCAGGCGGGGGCCGTGTCGTAGAGCAGGGTGCGGGTGAGGGTGTGGACCGCGCCGCTGGCCACCTCGCAGAGCCGGATCACGCGGGTGCGGCGGGTGTCCGGGTAGCTGTAGGCCAGCCAGCGGCCATCGGGCGACCACGCGGCCCCATTGATCCGCCCGTGGGGGCTGTGGTCAAGCACGCGCGCCGTGGCCGCCTCCAGGTCGACCAGCAGCAGCTCGTGGCGCTGGTTCGTGATCGCGGCCAGGTCGGCCTTGGGCGAGGGGCGCAGGCGCAGGGGGCGGCCGATATCCAGGCCATCGAGGCGGCGCGGCGGCGCGGAGCCGTCCACCTGATGGATCTCCAGCGCCTCCTCGCCGCCGGCGTCGCCCAGCAGCAGCAGGCGCTTGCCGTCGTGGAGGTAGCGCAGCAGGCGGGCGCGGCCCGACTCATCGCCGTACTGCACCGTGGCGCCGTCCCAGTTGCCCATGGCGAATGCCTGGCCGCGCACGGTGGCGTACACGAATCGGCGCTTGCGCTGGGGCTGCGGGCTGTGCAGCTCAACCGAGATCACCCGCCGCTCGCCGCTGGCCGGGTCGAGCAGCCAGAGGTCGGCCCCGGCGTGGTAGACGATCCGCCGGCCGTCGCTGGAGGGGTGGCGCACATAGAAGTCGGCGTGGTCGGTGTGGCGGCGCAGATCATCGCCCGTGTCGAGGCACGAGTAGATATTGCCCACGCCCTCGTGGTCGCTCACGAAGAAGATCCGCTCGCCGATCCAGATCGGCGCGGCCAGGTTGCCGCTGAGCTTGATCAGGCGACGCCAGTCATCGCCGCCCTCCGGGCTCACCCAGAGGTCGCCGGTGCGGCCGCCGCGATAGCGCTTCCAGCGGGCCAGGTCGGTGACATTGCGGGCGATCACCGCGCCGCCCCGCGGGCCGTAGCTGATGCTGAGGGCCGGGCCGGTGGGCAGCACGCGCGGGTCGCCGCCGAGGTAGGGCACGGCGAAGAGCCGGGGCATGCCGGCGAAGGGCTGCCCGGCCTCGCTCGAGAAGATGATCTCCGCGCCGTCGGGCGACCAGCCGGCCACCTGGGTGCGCGCCGCGCCGAGGAAGGTCAGCCGGCGCGACGGCCCGCCGACGGCGGGCATCACATAGACCTCGGGGCCGCCCTCGTCGCGCCCGGTGAAGGCCAGCCACAGGCCGTCGGGCGAGAGGGCCGGGCGCAGCGCCTCGCCGGGGTTGGCGGTCAGCCGGCGGGCCACGCCGCCGCCCGCGCCCACCGACCAGAGGTCGTCCTCACACACAAACACCACCGTGTCGCTATGAATAGTCGGGAAGCGGTAGTAGCCCTGGGTCATCGTTCTGCTTTCTATGCCCAAGCGGCACGCATAGGGGGAATCTTTTCGGAGAGGGCGCGCATACGCCCTGGGTCAAGCGGTGCGTGCTGGGAGCGCCCCTGCGCTGGCGACTGAAGTCGCAGCGCGGGGGCCTGCGGCCGACCGCCCGCCGACGCGGGCGGTTCCGGCGTCGGCGGCGGCCGACGCCCGGCGCGCAGCGCCGCGCCGGCGCGACTTCAGTCGCCAGCCGGGGGGCTTGACCCAAAGCTTTTTCGCGCGAACAATCTTTTCGGAGAGGGCGCGCCCTCTCCGATCCTCTCCCATTGTAGCATCACGCCGTGGCAGACGCCGGAGAAGTGTTGTCGAGCGTTCACTGACCCTTAATGAAGATTTAACGTATGAGGCATACAATGGCCAAGGCATGCGTTTCACCTTCATAGCGGCCCGCTGTCGACGCAGACAGAATGCCCCCGTCGCCGGGTGATTGAGACGGCGGGCTGCCTGCGCGAATTCGGGGTTTATGTGAGACACTCGTCGGCCCTCATGATTCTCCTGGCGTGTCTGGTGTTTGCCTCCTGCGCCGCTCAGCCGCCAACCAGCCAGTCCACGGCCGCCCAGCCGCCCCCCCCCGGCCAGCCTACCACCGCAGCCCCCCAGCCTACGACACCTGTACGTACGACCGCAACCCTCGCCCCGCCCGCCGGCACACCTGAGCAGCTAAGCGGCACGATCATCATCGACGGCTCCAGCACCGTCTTCCCGATCACCGAGGCCGCCAGCATCGCCTTCCGCAGCTTCGCACCCCAGGTCGAGATTCGCCTGGGCGTAAGCGGATCAAGCGGTGGATTTAAGAAGTTCTGCGCCGGCGAGACGCTGATCTCCGACGCCTCACGCCCGATCAGCGCCGACGAGGCCCAGGCATGCGCCCAGGCCGGCATCGGCTATATCGAGCTGCCAATCGCCTTTGACGGCATCTCGGTGATGGTTCACCCAGATAATACCTGGGCTAGCTGCGTCACGGTGGCCGAGCTGAAAGCGCTCTGGGCACCAGAGGCTGAGGGCGTGGTGACGCGCTGGAGCCAGCTACACCAGGGCTGGCCCAACACGCCGATCAGCCTCTACGGGGCCGGCGGCGACTCGGGCACCTTCGACTACTTCACCCACGCCATTGTCGGCACCGAGCGATCGAGCCGCAAGGACTATGTTGCCAGCGAGGACGACTATCTGCTCGCCCAGGATCTCGCCGCAGATCCTGCTGGCCTCGGATTCTTTGGCTATGCGTATTATGTCGAGTATGAAGGACGGCTGCGCGCCCTGGAGATCGACAATGGCGAGGGCTGCGTGGCCCCCAGCGCGACCAGCATCGCCGACGGCAGCTACCAGCCGCTCTCGCGACCGATCTTCCTCTACGTGCGGGCCGACGCGCTGGATCGCCCCGAGGTACACGCCTTCATCGATTTCTACCTGACCAACGGGCCGGCCCTGGTGCGCCAGGCCCGCTACATCCCACTGCCCGACAGCGCCTACCCCCTGGTCGCCCGGCGGGTCGAGAACCGAATCACCGGCTCAGTCTTCAGCGGCGGGTCGCAGGTCGGCGTCTCGATCGAGGAGATCCTCCAGCTTGAGGGGAGACAGTAGGCGATGCGCAGCTCGATCCGCGCAAAGCTGCTGGCGGCCTTCGCCCTCGACCTGCTGCTCATGGTCAGCCTGGGCTGGTTCGCCGCGCAGCAGATGGCCATGATGAACACACGGGCCACCTTCGTCGAGCAGCAGACCATCCCCTCGCTCGACACGATCGCCAAGATCACCACCGTGATCAACCGCTATCGGGTCGCCCAGCTTGAGTATCTGATCTACAGCAACCCCTACGACAAAGATCGCAGCAAGCAGAAGATGGGCACGCTAGAGACGGAGATGGCCAGCCACTTCGCTGGCTACCAGCCGCTGATCACCTCTGATAGCGAGGGCACGCGGTTCGACCAAGTGGTTAGAGCCTGGCAGCAGGTCGTAACCACCAACTACATAAGCTTTATCCCCGCCGCCGGGCTGGCCAACACCGGCAGCGTGCAGCCCTTCTACTCGCGCATGAACCCGCTCTACGACAAGCTCGACATGGCGATGAGCGATCTGGCGGCCGAGGGGCAGACCCAGGCCACCGACGCGCTCGAGGACGTGCGGACAACCTACGAGCGGGCCCGCACCGTGATTATGGGCGACACCGCCCTGACGAGCCTGATCTCGGCGGTGATTGGGCTGATGCTCTCCGGGCGGATCGCCCTGCGTATCGGCCGGCTCACCAGCGCGACGGCTCAGGTGGCGGCGGGCGACCTTGAGCGGAAAGTCCAGGTGCTGAGCCGTGATGAGCTCGGCGCGCTGGCCCAGAGCTTCAACCGGATGGTCGACAGCCTGCGCGAGCAGCGCGGTGCCCTTGAGCAGCGCAACACCGAGCTCCAGGCCAGCCTGCGGCTCCAGGAGCAGCTCACCGACGACCTGCGGCGCGGCAAGCAGGCCGAGGAAGAGGCCCAGCGCGCCCAGGCCACCGCCGAGGCCGCCAGCCAGGCCAAGAGCATGTTCCTGGCCACTATGAGCCACGAGCTGCGCACGCCGCTGAACGCCATCCTCGGCTACGCCCAGCTGCTGCGGATGGGGGCCATAAGCAACGGCATCAACCAGGAGATGATCACCCAGCTCGACCGCATCGTCGGTGCCGGCCGCCACCTAACCACCGTGATCAGCAACGTGCTCGACTTCTCGAAGATCGAGCAGGGCAAGATCGACCTAGATATTACGACGGTCAACGTCTGCGCCCTCGCCCGCGAGTCAGCCGACATTGTCGATCCGCTGATGCGCCGTCAGGGCAACACCCTGCGCGTCGAGTGCCCGCCCGACATCGGCGTCATCGAGACCGACGGGCCGAAGCTGCGCCAGGTGCTCTTCAACCTGCTCGCCAACGCCGCCAAGTTCACCGATAGTGGCGAGGTGACGCTGCGCGTCAGACAGGAGGCAATCCTGATGCCTCCGGCCTCCGGCCTCCTGTTCGAGGTGATCGACACCGGCATCGGCATCGCCGCCGAGCAGCAGGTCAAGCTCTTCCAGCCCTTCAGCCAGATCGACTCCTCGGTGACTCGGCGCTTCGAGGGCACCGGCCTGGGCCTGGCCCTGAGCCGCCAGCTCTGCCTGGCCCTCGGCGGCGACATCAGCGTCGAGAGCGCACCGGGCCAGGGGTCAACCTTCCGCGTCTCACTTCCAAGCAGCAGCACACTCGCCCCGATCAGCGCCGAGGCCATCGACTAGCCAGGAGCTTCCATCATGATAAAGACCATTCTCGTCGTTGACGATAACCACGACAACCGCACCATCATCGCCCAGATGCTCACGATCAGCGGCTACCGGACGGTCTGCGCCACCGATGGGCTACACGCCCTGGAGCTGGCCGCCAATGAGATGCCAGACCTGATCCTGATGGATCTCGCCATGCCCAAGCTTGATGGCTGGGGCGCCACCGAGCAACTGAAGGCCGACCCCGGCCTGTCCCACGTGCCGGTGATCGCCGTGACCGGCCACGTCACCCACAACGAGATCTCGCGGGCGATCCATGTTGGCTGTGCGGACTACCTGGCCAAGCCGATAGACTACGAGACAATGATCCTCAAGGTGCGCACCTACCTGACGGCGTAGGGGCGCCTAATGATGCAGGTGGGCGATCCGCATCTACACACAGGATGCGCCATTCCACGCCATCTTCCCCTCGTCCTGATGGACAAACACACGCCCTCGACCGAATGATCGGTCGAGGGCGTGTCGGGTGGGGCTTCGGCAGGTATGTCAAGCCCTTTTTCGGCTATTTGGCAACCAGCACTTCGTCCACGCTCACACTGAAGCCATCCAGAAACGTTGAAGTAGCCCAGTCATCGCGTCTGTGCCCTAGCGCTCAGCAAACCTCAAGCCGTATCGTCACCGTGTCGCCCTGCTCAAGGTGCTCTGCCCTACGCACGCTCGCTTTGACGGGCACAAGGTAGGAGCCATCTTTGGGAAACAGCGATGTCTTCCATGTGGTTTTGCCGATCCGAACCTGCACCGGAATCATCCCCCAGCCATACGTCACAGATCCTGCGATAGTGCGCAGATCGTGACACTGCTGCGCCGGGACGGTCACGAAGTACCATGGGGCGGGGCCTTTCCATACCCACAGCTCGCCGTCGAACGTGATATCCATTGGTGATATGCCCTCGCATCAGCTCAGATCGCCGCCAGCTCAGCCCAGAGCACATCGGGGACAGACAGGCTGGCCAGCTCGACCATCTGGGCCACGCGCTCAGCGCGGGTGATGCCGACGATCGTCGAGGCGATGCGCGGGTCGCGCAGGGAGAGCTGCAGCGCGGCGGCGGCCAGGGGCACGCCGTGGCCCGCGCAGGCGGCGTCCATGCGCCGCACGCGATCCACAAGCTCCGGCGGGGCCTCGCGGTACATATACTTGCCCCAGGCGTCCGGCCCCTTGGCCAGCATGCCGCCGCCGTAGGGCGCCGCGTTCAGCAGGGCCACCCCGCGCGCCGCCGCCAGATCCAGCAGCGGCTCGGCCGAGCGGTCGACCAGGGTGTAGCGGTTGTGGGTCAGCGCCACGTCGAAGGCGCCCGTGCCCACGTAGCGCATCATCATGTCGATCGGCCCGGCGGCGATGCCGATCGCCCCGATCAGACCCTCGCTCTTGAGCTGGCGCAGCACATCGACCGCGCCGCCGGGGGCCATAATCTCCTCGAAGCGCTGGCCGGCGTACTCTGGGTCGTGCAGGTGGACAAGCTGGAGCCGCTCGACGCCCAGCAGGCGCAGGCTGCGCTCCACTGAGCGGCGGGTCTGGTCGCCGCTAAAGTCGCCGCTGTCCAGGTCGCGGTCGGCCTTGGTGGCGAGCACAAAGCCGGGCGGCAGGCCGCCGACCTCGGCCATGGCCAGGCCGATCCGCCGCTCGCTCTCGCCGTCGCCGTAGGCCGCCGCCGTGTCGAGAAAGCTGATCGGGCCGGCGAAGACCGCCCGCAGCGCGTCGAGCGCCTGGGCCTCGGAGACGGGGTAGAAGGTGTCGGGCATGCTGGCCAGCGGCGCGCAGCCGATGCACAGCGGGGTGACGGACAGGCCGGTGCGGCCGAGGGGGCGCGCCGCCAGCGGCGCGGGGGGAGGCATCATCGCTTGCTCCTCTATCGAAGGTGGTACAGGCTGGAGGTTCGTCGGCCCGCCTATGGTACCACAAAGCGTATGTCACAATCTGCGCGTCTTCCCCGGCAGCGCCCTGCTCGGCCAGGGCGGCACTGTCCTGCGCTGGCGCGCGCCCTAGAACAAAGAGGGGTTTTCGCAAGGGCGAAGCCCCCTGCGAAAACCCCTCTTCGTCGCCGCGGCGAGGCCTACGCCCCGGCCACCTTCCGGCGCGTCGGCCGCTTGCGCTCAGACCGGCGGGTCAGCCCGATCGCCTTGACGGCGTAGGAGTCGTCGCCGTACTGGGCGATCACCTGGGCCTTGATGCCGAGGATGACGCTGTGGAAGGCGTCGCCGGTCTCGTTCCGCACGCTGCGGGTCTGGAGACGGGCCTCCTCGGCCCGGTAGTCGGCAAGCTCGGCCTGGGTCAGGGCCTGCTCAAGCAGCAGGGCCGCCTCTACGCTGTAGGCTGAGTTGGTGGGCTGATAGTCGCTCAGGCCTTGGAGTGCTTTGAGGGTTGCGCGGTCTGCGGCGAGGGTGTGTGGGTCAACCGGGGTGAGGCGTGTGGCCATGCGACGTTCCTTTCTGCATTGTTTGGCTAGCGCGATCGCGCCCGTTGGCGCAGGTGTGATTATAGCTGTTAGGCGAATCAATTCATTACCGCGTGTAGTTCGGATGATGGGTCAGAGAAAGGGTTGTTAGCGCGAATAAGTCCTGGGTCAAGCCCCACCGGCTGGCGACTGAAGTCGCGCCGGCGCGGCGCGGCGCGCTGGGCGTCGGCCTGCGCCGACGCCGGAACCGCCCGCGGAGGCGGGCGGTTGGCCAGAGGCCTCCGCGCTGCGACTTTAGTCGCGAGCTGAGGCACACCTCTGCGCATAGGTTAACCCAGGACTTATTCGCGCTAAGGCATGTTTCAAACGCACGTGACAGTTTGTCTGTGATCCGTACTGTATGATCCGTGACCTGCACGCGGCGCATCACGGATCACGCAGTACGGATCAATGTCACGCTGAAACGCCCGATTCTGAACCATGCCTAACAAGAAATTCTGGGGGGGCCAGGGCTTACGTTGATGCGCATGGGACTGCGCCCCAGGGCGTTGCAGCAGCCCTCGCAGCGATCACCCGAATGGGTGATCCTCCGCCGCCCGAAGCTGTGAGGTCGGGCTCATCGCTTCCCCTGATGCGCCGGCGGCGGCGCGGGGCTATCCTTAGGTGCAGAGCCGCCGACACGACGGCCACACACGCATCGAAGGAGCAAGCGAATGGCAACGACCACCATCCCCCGCGGGCGCGCCGCCGGGCGCGGCCGCTGGATCGCCGGCGGGGTCGCCGTGATCGTCCTGGCCCTGATCGCCGCCCTGCTCGTCACCCGCCAGGCGCCCGCGCCGGCCGCCGGCGGCGGCACGACGACGACCGTCAGCCTGGGCACGCTCACCGCCAGCGTCGCCGGCAGCGGCACGATCGCCGCCGAGCAGACGATCGATCTGCCCTTCCGCGCCAGCGGCAGCGTGACGGAGGTGCTGGTGAGCGAGGGCGATCTGGTGGCGTCCGGCCAGCCCCTGGCCCGCATCGACAGCCGCGACTTGGCGTCCCAGGTGGCCAGCGCCGAGGCCAGCCTGGCCAGCGCCCGGGCCCGCCTGGAGCAGCAGCAGGCCGGCAACGCCACCCCCGAGCAGGTCGCCGCCTCGCAGGCCAGCCTGGACAGCGCCCAGGCCAGCCTGCAGAGGGCCCGCACCAACAACACCACCGCCGCCGACATCGCCGACGCCGAGGCCCAGCTGCGCTCGGCCCAGGCCAAGCTCGACGACCTGAGGGCCCAGCCCAAGGCCGACGCGCTCGCCTCGGCCCAGGCCAGCTACGACCAGGCCGTCGCCAACATGCAGTCCCAGCGCACCGGCCTGGCCGTCGCCAAGCAGAAGGCCGACTCTGCGGCGCAGCAGGCCGCCGACACCCTGCGCGACCGGCAGGACGAGTACAGCCGGATCTACTGGGACAACCGCGAGAAGGAGCGCCGCCCCGGCGACCTGCCCCAGGCCGACAAGGACAGCGAGGCCTCCGCCCTGCGCGCGGTGGGCAGCGCCGAGGAGAGCCTGTCCCAGGCCCAGCTGGCCTACGAGCAGGCCCGGCAGGACGAGGTCTCCGGCGTGGCCAAGGCCGAGTCGCAGCTGCGCGAGGCCGAGACGAAGCTGCGCGTCACCAGGGAGGGGGCCACCGAGGCCGAGCTCATCCAGGCCCAGGCCAGCGTCGACCAGGCGAAGGCCAGCCTCCAGAAGCTGCGCCAGGGCGGCACCGCCGCCGATGTGGCCGTGGCCCAGGCCAGCGTGGCCCAGGCCCAGGCCAACCTGGATCAGCTGACCGCGCCGGCCACCGCCAGCGACCTGACGATCGAGCGGGCCAGCGTGGCCCAGGCCGAGCAGTCCCTGGCCCAGGCCCGCCTCCAGCTCGAGAACGCCACCCTCACCGCGCCCTTCGCCGGCGTCGTCACCCAGGTCGACATCGTGCCCGGCAGCGCCGTCGGTAGCGGCACGCCCGCCCTGACCCTGGTCAACCGCGACCCGCTGCACGTCGATCTGAAGCTGAACGAGAACGACATCGCCATGGTGCAGCTTGGCCAGCCGGTCGCCCTAACGATCGACGCGATCTCGGGCTGGAGCGCCCAGGGCACGGTGAGCTACATCGCCCCGGCCGCCGAGACGACCAACGACGTGGTGACCTACCGGGTGCGCGTCTCCTTCCCCGACGCCGACGCCCAGGTGAAGGTGGGCATGACCGCCAACCTGGAGATCGTCACCGCGACCCGCGAGGGCGCCCTGCTGGTGCCGAACACCGCCCTCCAGCCCAAGGGCGCCGGCCGGGTGGTGCTGGTGCCCAATCCCGACGGCACCACCCGCGAGGTGGACGTGACGATCGGCCTGAGCGACGGCGTGAGCACCGAGATCCTGAGCGGGCTGAGCGCGGGCGAGACGGTGGTGGCAAACCCGGGCGCGCAGGCGACGAAGCCGAGCGGCGGCGGGATGTTTGGGAGGTAGCGATGCGACCAATGATCGCGATCCGCGATATGACCAAGGTCTACCACATGGGCGACATCGAGGTCGGCGCGCTCCAGGGCGTCTCCTTCGACATTATGCCCGGCGAGTTCGTGGCGATCATCGGGCCGAGCGGCAGCGGCAAGAGCACCCTGATGAACATGATCGGCTGCCTGGACGTGCCCACCGCCGGCAGCTATGTGCTGGACGGCGAGGAGGTGGCCAGCCTGGTCGGCGACGACCTCTCGCTGGTGCGGGCGCGCAAGCTCATCTGCTGCCTGCTGCCCCTTACCCTCCTGGGCTGCGCGACGCGGCCGGACGACGCCGGTGCCCCGCCGACATCCTCCGTCGGGGCTGCCGTGGCCGCCAGGGTGGGCACGGCGGTGACGCTCGGCGTCGGGCTCTGGGGCACCGTCGCGGTCGCAACCAGCGCGCCGCCGGCCGCCGCGCCGCCCTGCTGGCCGCCGATCATAAACCCCAGGGCGACGGCGAGCCCGCCGGCCACAAGGGCCAGGATGATCGCCACGATCCAGGGTGTGGCGCCGCCGCGCGAGCTCGCCGGGGCGGCCCGGCCGCCCGTGGGTGCCGTCGTCGCGTTCGCCACGGGTGTGTCTGCGCCCTGTCTGATCACCGGCTGCGCTATGCGGGCGGCCTGCGCCACCGGATTGACCCTGGTGGTTGCGCCGTTGACGCTGGGGGCTGGGGGGGCCGCTATGCTGGCGGCCGGCGCGAGGGCCGGCGGGCGACCGACGGACGTCGCCTCGCTCGCCGCATCGAGGGCCTGGACAAATGCGCCGGCGCTGGGGAAGCGGGCGGACACATCGCTCGCCACGGCGCGCAGCAGCACCGGGTCGAGGGCCACCGGCAGGCCGGGGGCGACGCTGCTCGGTGTGGGCGGCTGGCGGTAGAGGTGGCCCATCAGCACATCCTGCGTGCTGCCCTCGAAGGCGCGCCTGCCGGTGAGCGCGCGGTAGGCCAGCATCCCCAGGGCGTACACGTCGGTGCGGGCGTCCACCGGCCTGCCGGCGATCTGCTCGGGGGCCATGTAGTCGGGCGTGCCGATCAGGGCGCCGGTGGTCGTGAGGCCGGGGGTGTCGAGCCGCTTGGCGATGCCGAAATCGGTCAGCATCACCGTGCGTGGGCCTGCGGCCGCCTGGCTCAGGAAGATATTCCCCGGCTTAATGTCGCGGTGGATCACCCCCCGGCTATGGGCGTAGTCGAGCGCGTCGGCGACGGGCCGCAGGATCTGGCTGAGCTCGCCCGGGCTGATCGCGCCTTCCCGCTGGAGGTGATCCTGAAGAGTCTCGCCGCTGAGCAGTTTCATGGCGATGTAGGCCATGCCGTCGTGCTCGCCGACATCGTAGACCGGGACGATATGCGGGTGCTCCAGGGCGGCGGCGGTGATCGCCTCGCGGCTGAACCGCTCGGCGAGGGATGCGTCGTCGCTATACTGCGGGTAGAGCACCTTGAGGGCCACATCGCGCTGGAGCACTGTGTCGGTGGCGCGGTAGACCGCCGCCATGCCCCCGCGCCCCAGAAGCTCTATGATTGTGTAGCGCCCGAGGTGCTGGTTGATCAGGGTTCTCAGCATAGGAGCAGCCCGTGTGCAAGGCTCTATACGCGCCTGACAGGCATTTTATCATACGCAGTCTTTATTATGAACGTTGAGCATATCGCTGATCAGGCTACGCATGGCCTGCGCATGCCGATCCGCGCGCCCACGGCGCGGGTGTAACCAGGCAATGTCCCCGATGCGCTATCATAGGATGAGCGCCCGGAATGACACCGGGGGATGCTGGAGGGATCGACCTATGACCGATGTCAACGCGGGGCTGCTGCGGCCGGTGGTGGACTGGCAGCAGGAGGAGGGCTCGCCGGCTCCGATGGGGGCAACCTGGGTTCACGCGCGCCGGGGCTATAACTTCGCGCTCTACTCGCGCCACGCTACCAGCGTGACCCTGCTCTTCTACCGCGAGGGCGATGTCTTCAACCCCTGCTACGAGTACCGCCTCGACTATCTGAAGCATAAGACCGCCCGAGTCTGGCACTGCTGGGTGCCCGGCGACGCCATCCCCGACGCGCGCTACTACGCCTATCGGGTGGACGGGCCGAACGACCCGATGGCCGGGCACCGCTTCGACCGCTCGAAGATCCTGATCGACCCCTTTGCCACCGAGGTCTTCTTCCCCAAGGGCTACGCCAGGGCCGCCGCCTGCACGCCCGGCCTGCGCACCGACGGCAGGGCTCCACTGGGCGTGCTTCCGGCGCGCATCGCCGGCGGCCCGCTGACATCCTTCGACTGGGGCGACGACCTTCGCCCACGTCACACCTACCAGTCGATCGTCTACGAGCTGCACGTCAAGGGCTTCACCGCGCACCCGAGCTCGGGGGTCTCCGAGGCCCGCCGCGGCACCTTCTTCGGCCTGATCGATACGATCCCCTACCTGCAGGAGCTTGGCATCACCGTCGTGGAGCTGCTGCCCGTCCACCAGTTCGACCCCCAGGAGGGCAACTACTGGGGCTACATGACCCTCAATTTTTTCGCGCCGCACCACGACTACGCGGACGGCGCGCCGATCGACGAGTTCCGCCTGCTGGTGCGGGCCATGCACGAGGCCGGCATTGAGGTCTGGCTGGATGTGGTCTACAACCATACCAGCGAGGGCGACCAGACCGGGCCGACTTACTGCTACCGCGGGATCGACAATCGCAGCTACTACCTGCTCCAGCCCGACCGGCGCGAGTACATCAACGACACCGGCACCGGCAACACGCTGCGCTGCGCCAACCCTGGCCCGCGCGGCATTATCCTCAGCAGCCTCATCCACTGGGCCCAGCACATGCACGTGGACGGCTTCCGCTTCGACCTGGCCTCCATCCTCACCCGCAACAATGACGGCTCGGTGAACACGCTCGACCCGGCGGTGGTGGCTGAGATCAGCACCATGGCCCGCTACAACGACATCAAGCTGGTGGCCGAGGCATGGGACATCGGGTCCTACCAGCTGGGCCGAACCTTCCCCGGCCAGACCTGGCTCCAGTGGAACGGCAAGTTCCGCGACGATGTGCGCGGCTTTGTGAAGGGCGACGATGGCCTCGTCCCCGCCCTGATGCGCCGGCTCTACGGCAGCGACGACCTCTTCCCGGACTCGCTGCACGATGCCTGCCGGCCCTACCAGAGCGTGAACTTCATCACCGCCCATGATGGCTTCTGCCTCTACGACCTGACGGCCTACAACGAGAAGCACAACGAGGCCAACGGGCATCATAGTACGGATGGCTCAGACATCAACTACAGCTGGAACTGTGGCTGGGAGGGCGACGAGGGGGCGCCGCCGGAGACCCTGGCGCTGCGCCGGCGCCAGGTGAAGAACTTCTTCAGTCTCCTGATGCTCTCCAACGGCACGCCCATGTTCTGCGCGGGCGACGAGTTCCTCAACACGCAGCACGGTAACAATAACCCCTACAACCAGGACAACGTGATCACCTGGCTGAACTGGGATCTGCTTGAGCAGAACCGCGACATCTTCCGCTTCTTCCAGAAGATGATCGCCTTCCGTAAAGCTCACCCGACGATCATGCGCTCGCGCTACTGGCGCGACGACGTGCGCTGGTACGGGGTGGATGGCCCGCCCGACCAGGCCGGCCACTCGCACACCCTGGCCTATTTCCTGAGCGGCGCCAGTGTCGGCGACGACGACCTGTACGTGATGATCAACGCCTACTGGGAGGATCTGGAGTTCTGGATCGCCGAGCGCCCGCCGCGCGGCTGGTTGCGCGTGGCCGACACGCGGCTTCCCAGCCCCCACGACATCGTTGCGCCCGGCCATGAGATCGAGATCGTCGCGCCGCACTACACCGTCGGCGCGCGCTCCGTCGTGGTGCTGCGCAGCCCGCGGGGGTGATGATTGCAGATTGCGGATTGCGGATTGGACAGGATCTCCGGCTCATCTGCAATCTACAATCTACAATCTGCAATCTGCAATTCTCGGGGCGGGCGGGGTGACGTAGGGCGTCACTCGGGGCGGGCCGCCCCCCGCATGCACCATGCGGACGATCGCCGAGTCATCGAGCCAGTAGCGGGCGCGCAGGTCGCTGAGCAGCGCGTCGAGGGCGCGCAGCAGCGGGCCGTCGTAGCCGGCCGTGGGGCGCTTCTGGAGCAGCACGCTCACCGCGAAGGGGTCGATGCGCTGGGAGAAGCCCGCGTAGATCGCCTCGCCGAGGCCGCGACCGGCGCGTCCATCCTCTACCAGGCGGCTGATCTGGCCCCGCCGGTCGATATGATAGTTGGGGAGCAGGGGTGCGCCGGGGGCCGTGTAGGCGGCTAGGGCATCGGCGGGCGGGCGCGGGTCATCGCCGAGCACCACCAGCAGCACCTGCGATCGGCCCCGGCCCTTGCCCGCCAGGCTCGGGTCGCCCACATCATGTGATCGAATATCAGTCATCGCAGCCTCCGTACAGACAGATCACCGATACGGAGTATCGTAACATAAGGGGACAGGGGACAGGCAGAGTAAAGCGCCGATGAACCTTAGCCAAGCAGTGTAAAGATGCAGGGATGGGTGGCGTCGCCACCCATCCCTGCGTCTCGAGGAGCGCACAGGATGAACCTACCCCCGTGCCCTACCGCCTATTCCCTGTGACCTTATTTCAGCGCGGCACCGCCCACTCGAAGTGCATGCCATCGGATGCGCCCTTGCCGTCATAGTTCCAGTGGCCGCCCCAGTAGAAGCCGTGGGCGTTGGCCAGCGGCACCAGCTCGCGCACCGAGCCCTGCTGGCCCACCAGGGCCGCGATCTTCAGCAGGCCGTTCCAGGGCACGTTGATGTCGAAGGCCGTGCCGTAGGCGTGGTTGCTCAGCACGCGCGGGTTGTTGCGGATGGTGCGCGGCACAAATGATCCGGACCAGCCCAGCACCTTGCCCAGCAGCCCGGCCGCCTCCCATGCCGCCCACAGCCGCTTCATCTGATCCGCCGCCACCCGGTGGAACATGATGTCGCCGTTGCCGCCGCCCTTGACCTTGGCAAGCTGCGGGATGTTGATCTTGATGATGTTGTTGGCGAAGTCGTTGGTGATGCGGATATTGTCGCCGTTGGTGCGCACATACGCGATATGGCCGAGGGCCTTCTCGCGCGAGCCGCCCTTGTCCTTGAGGAAGTCGAAGTCGGGCCGCGGCGGCCAGTTGATGTCGTTCGGGCGCGGGGCGCCGGCGCTAGTCGGCGGCACCACCGGCGGCAGCGGGTTCGGCGGCGTGGGCGGGATGGGCTTCGGCTGGGCCGGTGCCCAGCTCTGGGCCTCGGCGACCATCGGCAGCTCGCTCATGCGCTTGATCTGGCCGTCGGGCCCGGCGTAGAGCGTGTCCAGCGTCCAGACCTGCACCGCGTAGTTCGCCCCGCCGTGGGCCAGCGTGTAGGTGGCGCTGAGCGGCACGCCGATCCGCGCCTCGACCGCCTTCTTGTGCCAGGGCGAGTTGGCGTCGAAGGGCACGCCCATAAACCGATAGGTCTCGCCCCAGAGCGCATTCAGCGCCGGGTGGGCCGGGTCGGTCAGGTTCAGCTGCTCGCAGCCGGCCTGGTCGCTCATGGGCGTATAGAGCGTGTCGGCGGCGAAGACCTGGACGGCGTACTGCTGGTCGGCGGTGAAGATGTAGTTGTCGCTCAGGGGCGGGCCGAGGTGGCCGTTCTTGGCCACCAGGTGAAAGCGCCAGTCGGGCCGCAGCACCTTGGTGTGGGTCAGGGCGCCGGTCCGCTTCTCGGTGGTGGCGATCGAGATGCGGTAGCTGGCCTCCAGCAGGGCGCGCGCCGTGCCCGTGGCCGGGATCTCGGCGGCGGCGTCGTCGAACTGCGCGTTCATGCTCTGGATGGCGGCGTACTGGGTGCCCTCGTAGAAGATCAGGTCGGTGGCGAATGGCTGCACGCTGTAGGTGTGGCCCTCCACCGCGACCGTCGTCGTCGCATCGTTGGGGCCGACGGGCGCGCCGAGCTTGAACTTGGCGGCGTGGAGCGGCATGGCTTGGTTGATCTTCAGCGCGCCGCCGCGCGGCTTGTAGGTCTCGCCGTAGAGGAAGAGCCACAG
>NZ_JAIEWN010000025.1:60598-71736 GCF_019599295.1 Oscillochloris sp. ZM17-4
GGCCGACGAGGCCGTTGAAGGTCAGGCTGGCGACCTCGCCCTGGCGGGCCAGGAGCATGCGCGGCAGGACGAGCAGCCCGTCGGGGAAGTCGGCCCAGAGGCCGCTGGGCGGGCGCAGCGGGTCGAAGGCGAAGCCGGCGGCGGCGACAGGGCCGGCGAAGGGCAGGGCCGGGTCGGCGTCCACGCAGGCGGTGTCCACCAGGTCGCGCCAGGCGGCGCTGGCGCTGGCGAAGCGGCCGGCCCCGCCGGCGGCGATGTCCCATGCCGAGCCGAGGCCGGCGACGGCGAGGCCGTCGGCGGGCCGGCTCCAGAAGAAGCGGTTGTGGGTGGCCCCGGCGGCGCGGGCGAAGAGGGCCAGCGGGTCGTCGGGGGCCACCTGGGCGGTGACGCTGACCAGGACGGGGCGGCCGAGCTGGCGGGCGCGCTCGCGGGCGACCTCGGCGAGCTCCTCCATGCGGGCCACCTCGCGCAGGGCGGCGGTGGCGACTCGGACGTGGATCATGGGCGTGGCTCATCCGGGCAGGCGCGTGGGCCTGCCCCTACCGGCGGGTACCTATATCTATTATACCAGGGGCGCGGGCAGGGCTCACGCTGGGGCTACGCGCCCCATGCGCATCAACTTAAGCCCCAGCTTCTTGGAATTTCTTGTTGTTTTGGCCAACATGGCCAGCGAAGCTGGCCATGTTGGCCAAAACAACGTCGGGTTTTAGGGCGTAGCCCTAACCTGGACAGTGACCGTCCACCCCCGCGCGAAGGCCAAACAACGGGCATTCCGCACACTGAAGCATTAAATTCGGGGGGTCTGGGGGGCGACGCGCCCCCAGCGGGGGGCCCGGGGGCTGGCCCCCGGGGCGGGGCGCGGGCGCAGCGCCCGCATCCGGAGATATGGGGAAGCATGTAAACCCGTAAAGCGCGGGGCGCGGGGCGCAACGCCCGCATCCGGATGCCCGGCGGGGCGCGGGGCGCAGCGCCCGCATCCGAGGGTCTCGGGTGCCCCGAGGATTATGGGCGCGGGGGCGCGGCGCCCGCCGCCGGCACCCGGCTCATCGCGTACTCGGCCAGCGCCGCGATCGTCAGGCTCGGGTTGACCCCCGGGTTCGCCGGCACGGTCGCCCCGTCCACCACGTAGAGCCCGGGGTGGCCGTGGACTTGGCAGTCCAGGTCGATCACGCCCTCATCGGCGCTGTGGCCGAAGGGGCATCCGCCCAGGATGTGCGCCGTCATCGGGATGTTCAGCAGCGACTCGTTCACGCTGGTCGAGGGGATGCCGTTCGTCTTCTCGGCGAAGCGTCTGGTCACGTAGTGGCCGATCGGGATCTTGCTCGGGATGGGGTTGTCCGGGTCGGCCCGGCTGACCATGCCGCGCCGCCCGAGGGTGAGCGGGCTGCGGCCGAGGCGCATGCTGATCTGGTTGTCTATCGTCTGCATCACCAGCATGATCGTCGTGCGGCGGGCCCAGCCCGGCAAGACGTGGGTGCGCATGAAGTCGAGCGGGCGTTTGAGGATGTCGCCGGCTGACTGGAGCAGGCGGCGCGCCAGGCCGCCCTCATCGATCATCGGGCCGGCGAGGAAGCGGATCAGGTCGGAGCCGGCCGGGTAGCGCACCGGCTCCACGGTCGTCACCGGGTCGGCGTAGAAGATCGAGGTGATCGCCACCCCCTCGGAGTAGTCGGTCTTGCGGCCGCGGTTGATCACGCCGAGCAGCGACTCGCTGTTGGTGCGCACGCTGTCGCCCAGGCGGGCCGAGATGCGCGGCAGCGAGCGGGTGATGTCGCGGCAGCGGAACATGAGCCGCAGGGTGCCCACCGTGCCGCCGGAGATGATCACATTGCGGGCGCGCACGCTGCGGGCGCTGCCGGGCATCCATGCGCTCGGGCGGCGGTAGCGCACCTCGTAGTGCGCGCCGTCGGGCTGGCCGGGCGGCAGCGGGCGGATGTCGCGCGCCTCGGCGTCGGGGCGCACCTCGGCCCCGCCGCGCTCTGCGAGGTGGAGGTAGTTCTTGGGCAGCGTGTTCTTGGCGTTGTGGCGGCATCCCACCATGCAGCCGCCGCAGTGGGTGCAGCCGGCGCGGGCCGGCCCGGCCCCGCCGAAGTAGGGGTCGGCCACTGTCACCCCCGGCTCGCCGAAGAAGACGCCGGTCTCGGTGGGGCGGACGGTGTCGCCCTGGCCGAGCTCATCGGCGATCTCGCGCAGCACCGCGTCGGCCGGCCACTGGCGCGGGTTGGTGGACACGCCCAGCATGCGCTTGGCCGTCTCGTAGTGTGGGGCCAGCAGGGATTTCCAGTCGGCCAAGTGGTGCCAGGCCGGCGCGGCGAACATCTCGTCGCTGGGCGTCATCAGCACGTTGGCGTAGACCAGGCTGCCCCCGCCGACGCCGCAGCCGCGCAGCACCACCACGTCGCGGAAGGGGATGATCTGCATGATGCCGAAGCAGCGCGCCGCCGGCAGCCACAGGTAGCGCCAGATGTTCCAGTTCGTCTTCGCGTAGTCGCCGTCCTCAAAGCGCCGCCCGCGCTCCAACACCAGGACGCGGTAGCCCTTCTCGGTCAGCCGCAGCGCCGAGACGCTCCCGCCGAACCCGGAGCCGATGATGATGTAGTCGTATAGCATAGTGTTGAGTGTTGAGTGTTGAATGTTGAATTTCAACATAGTTCCGCATTATAAGGTGCTTGCTTATTGTAGAGCTGGGCTTCCCTTCTGTGGCGAATGATCGCGCATCCCCCTGTGAAGAAGCGGACTCCGTGCAGCTCCCCCCGTGGTACAGTAGCATTCAACATTCAACATTCAAAGGAGTCTCCCATGCCAGGCGCCCTCGACGACATCCTCATCCTCGACCTCAGCCGGGTCCTCGCCGGGCCATACGGCACGATGGTGCTGAGCGACTTCGGCGCCCGCGTGGTCAAGGTCGAGCAGCCCGGCCAGGGCGACGAGACTCGCACCTGGGGGCCGCCCTTCGCCGCCGACGGCCAGAGCGCCTACTTCCTCTGCGCAAACCGCAACAAGGAGAGCATCACGGTCAACCTGCGCAGCCCCGAGGGCCGCGCGATCGTGCGCGCGCTGGCCGCCCGCGCCGACGTGCTGATCGAGAACTTCAAGGTCGGCACGATGGCGGCCCTCGGCCTGGGCTACGAGTCGCTGCGTGAGCTGAACCCCGGCCTGGTCTACTGCGCGATCACCGGCTACGGCCAGGACGGCCCCTACGCCCGCCGCCCTGGATACGACACGGTCATCCAGGCCCAGGGTGGGCTGATGAGCGTCACCGGGCCGGCCGAGGGCGGCCCCTTCAAGGTCGGCGTGGCCGTGGTGGACATCACCGCCGGGCTGTATGCGGCGAGCGCCATCCTGGCCGCGCTGCACCACCGCGCGCGCGCGGGCGAGGGCCAGCTGATCGACATCGCCCTGTTCGACGTGCAGCTGAGCTGGCTGGCCAACGTCGCCTCGGCCTACCTGGTCTCGGGCAGCCCGCCCGCGCGCCAGGGCAACGCCCACGCCACGATCGTGCCCTACCAGCCCTTCGCCGCCGCCGACGGCCACGTGATGGTGGCGGTCGGCAACGACGGCCAGTTCGCCCGCCTCTGCGGCGCGCTGGGCCGGCCGGAGTGGGCCACCGACCCGCGCTTCACCAGCAACCCGGCCCGCGTGGCCGCCCGCGACGAGCTGGTGCCCATGATCGCCGAGGTCATGGCCGGGCGCCCCGCGGCGGCATGGGTCGAGGCGCTGCTGGCCGCCGACGTGCCCTGCGCCCCGGTCAACGACATCCCCGCCGCCCTGGCCGACCCCCAGGCCCAGGCGCGGGGCATGGTGCGAGAGATCCCCGCCGAGGGCGGCCCGCCGGTGCGGCTGGTCGGCCCGGCGCCCAAGCTCAGCGCCACGCCGGCGGCCGTGCGCAGCGCGCCGCCGCGCCACGGCCAGCACACCGAGGCCGTCCTGCGCGAGCTGCTCGGCTATGATCAGGCGCGGATCGCGGAGCTGCGGGAGTCTGGGGCGATCTGAGGATTCCCCTGGCCTCCTATGCGCCGAGGGCCAGCCAGATCGCGGCGCGGTCGCGGAAGAAGAGCAGGTAGCGCGCCAGGAAGTAGACGCCGCGGTAGAGCGCCCCCCGGCGCACCGTGTCGTAGTCCACCAGGACGAGCCGGCCATCGGCGGTGCGCATCAGGTTGTGGGAGCGCAGCAGGGTGCGCCGCACGAGAAAGCCCCAGATCCGCCAGGGCAGCATCATCATACCGTTTAGCTGCCGGCGCTCGGCCCGGCTGCCGCTGGTGCGCCCGTAGAGGTCGGGCATGATCCCGGCCCGCCGGTAGAGCGCGCTGGCCCGACCGATGATCGCGGTGAGCTCGGCGGCGAGCGCGGCCCGCTCCGCGCGGCCGAGCGCCCGCAGGTCAAGGTCGGCGAGGGTCTGTGCGCCCTCCAGGAAGGGCTGGATCACCAGGGGATGGATCTCGCCCCGCGAGTCGCGGGCCAGCAGGTAGGAGCTCGGGATGCTACGGCCGGCCCCCATGCACGCGCAGAACAGATCGGCGGCGGCGCGCATCTGTCGCGCGCTGGCCAGAGCCTCCTCCAGGGTGTCACCCTCCTCAGGCTTCAGCTTCACCACATAGCGCCCGTCGTCGCTGCGGTAGACCTCAGTCTCGTTGCCGCCAGCCACCCGCTCCAGGACGTGGTCATAGTCGATCGGCGCGAACACCGCGTCGTGATGCTCTGTCATCGTCTCCGCCCGTATGTCTGTGCGCTCTGCCAAGGCCTATCTTGCCACTATGACGTGGCGCGGGCGGTAAGGGTTGCCGCCTCGACGGCGACATGTGGCCGTCTAGCGGTACGATACCGGTATATAGGGCATATAGATGGTTTGCGGCGCGCCGAGCGCCGACACCCGTACGCTCACCGTCGTGCTCGGGGTCATCGGGTCGTTGCTCTGGATGAGGATATCGGCGCTCGCCGGCCAGCTCACCGTGCTTCGCGCCCAGCTTAGCTGTACCGGCAGGCTTGCCTGCCCGCCGGGGGCGATGCTGCCCGTCGGGGATGGCAGAGCGGCCCAGATCGCGGTCGAGGGCTGCGGGCGGAGCTCGATGGTCTGCCCGCTGCTCACGCGCAGGCTGCTGCCGCACCCTAGCGACTGGACGCTCGCGCTGCTCTGCTGCACGCCCGCGCTCGCCAGCTTAGTCGGCGAGAGGGCGTCCACGCGCTTGTAGTTCAGCGTCGCCCGCCCGTCAGGGCGAAGCAGCGCCTGGAAGCTCATGCGTGTGCTCAGATCGTTGAAGAGCGGGACATCCTCCCAGCTCACCAGGAACCCGCCCGCCGTCTGGGCGTAGCTCACCCGCGCCCCCGGCTGCGCGGGGTCGAGGTCGACACGGAGCGGGATCAGGGCGGCGTCGGGCGTCTCGCTCAGCGGCAGGCAGCCGGTAAGGTAGCTGGTAGAGACGCCGCTCAGCGAGGCGAAGCTTATGAACCCATTCGCCCCGACCCACGCTGCCGTGTAGCTCTGATTGAAGAAGGGGAACGCGAAGCCCAGGCTGATCGGGCCGCTCACCCCGTCGTCGGGCAGCGCTAGCGTTGTCGCGTCGGCGGGCGGGCTGATCCATAGCGCCGTCGGGCCGTCGGACTGGTCGCTGCGCCAGACTCCGTACTGCGCCGTGATCACGCTGGCGCTGTAGGTCAGATCTTTGGTGCCATTGTTGCGTAGGATGAAGGTGCGGCTCGTCGCCGTCCCCAGCGCGACGGTCGCCGTCTGGATGGTTGTGCTGGCGTCCAGGCGCGGCGCGTCGGTGTCGAGGGCGAAGTCGTAGCTGCGGCTCTCTCCAGAACCGAGGGGGAAGCTGACGGACTGTGGCGCGTAGCCGGGCGATTGCGCGGTGAGTGTGTAGCTCGTGGCCGAGGGCGGCAGCATGAGCGAGTAGGCCCCGCCGGCGTCGCTGCTCACCGTCGCCCCGCCGGCCACGCTCACAGACCCCACCAGCGTGCTGCCATCGGAGAGGCGCGTCAGGCGGCCGCTCACCGTCGCGTAGCTCAGGTCGGCGGGCACCGTCAGTGTCACCGGGATCACCAGCGGCTCATGGGTCAGGTCGGCGTCGTGGACGATGATGCGGGCCTGGTAGGTGCCCGGCCCGGGCACGTATGCTGTGTCGAGCGTGACATCGACGCTGGCGCTGGCGAGCGCGCCGATGGGGCTCACGCCGGCGGCGGGCAGGCTGAGCCAGGGCACATCCACGCTGGCCTCGGCCACGGCGGCGTAGACGTCGAGCTGGCCGTAGCCGTAGATATTGTTCGGCGAGCTGGCGGCGTGGCAGAGGTCGTAGGCGCCACCGTCGAAGCGCGCGTCGCCGCTGATCGGCACGGCGCTATCGGTGAGGATCTGGTAGGTGCGGTCGTAGTCGCCGATCAGACTCGGGTTGGCTGCCCAGAGCAGGGCCACGCTCCCCGCCACGTGGGGCGTCGCCATCGAGGTGCCGCTCAGCGAGCGATAGGTGGTAATGCTGCCGGGCGAGGTGGAGACGATCCCGCTGCCGGGCGCGCTGATGTCGGGCTTCAGCCGCCCATCGGCGCTCGGCCCGATGTCGCTGTAGCTGGCGATCAGGTTGCCGTTGTCGAGGGCTCCCACTCCCACCACCTGGGCATAGTCGGCGGGCGACTGGATGCTGCTACAGCCGCTGGAGTTACCGGAGTTGCCGGCGGCGAAGACCGGGAAGATCCCGGCGGCCCGCCAGGCCGCCACATAGCCGGCGTACCAATCGTTGCCGCCGCTGCCCGAGGACCAGGAGTTACTAATGATCTGCGGGCGCAGGTCGGTGCGTGGGTTCTGTCCGCCCGGGTCGGTCGGGGCGAGCAGCCACTGTGCGGCCTCGATCAGCGTCGTCTCCGAGCACTGGCTCGCGTCACAGGCCCGCGCGGCGATCCAGCGTGCGCCGGGGGCGACCCCGACGGCCGGCGCGCTGGCGCTGGCCCCGCCGCTCGCCACCATGGTGCCCATCGTGTGGGTGCCGTGGTAGCCCGAGTCGGTCGGAGATGGCGAATTTGCAAACGGGTCGTACCAGTTATAGCTATGGTCGAAGACCCCGCCGCCCGCGTTGCCCCGATACTGGCCCACCAGGGCCGGGTGGGTGTAGTCCACGCCGCTATCGATGCTGGCGACGGTGATCCCGGCACCGCGCACGCCGAAGTTGTTCCAGACCCGGTCGGCGCCCACACGCACGATGTTCCAGCATGTGTTCGCCGCGTCGGGCAGGCATCCGCTCGTACTGTCGAGTGCCGCGTCTGCGGGCGTGTCCTCGCCGAAGGCCATCAGGTGGCTCGCCCGGAGCATGGCCACCTCGGGGCGCGCCGCCAGGGCCGCGATGTCGGCGGCGTCGCCGTGGACGGCCAGGGCGTTGACGATCCAGAGCGGCGTGTAGGTCGCGCCGCGGGCGTCGAGCAGCGCGCGCAGGCTGGTCTGGGATCGCTCGGCGTGGTCGCGGAGCGTCTCGTAGACATACTGGCCGCGCTGATCCCAGTCGCTGATCGCGTATGCCGCGCTCAGGTCGGCCTGGTCGCCCAGGAAGACGAGGAAGTCGGCGGGGCTATCGGGCGCGGCGGCGGCGGCGGCGCTCAGCTGAGGGTCGATACGCTGGGCCTGATCCGGCAGCGACGCGGCGCGCAAGTCGGCGGGCAGGGCCGTCGTCAGGCTCGCCGTCGCGGCGCTGGCCGCCAGGGCCTCGTAGAGCCGGGGGGTCACAGTCGCCCCGCTCGTATTGTGCAGGCTGAGCGTCACGCGCTTGGTGCTGCCGAGTGCCACGCTGGCCGAGATCGCGGGCGGGGCGCTGGTGAGCGGCGTGCCCACGCTGGCGATGGCGTCGCGCGGGGCCACAGCGGCGGCGGCGCTGGCGATCAGCGTGATGATCCGCAAGAGCAGGGTGACGCTCCTGCGCCGGTAGGTTGTCATATGGGAGCTCCCAGGAGTGGCCAGCGTGAGGATTCGTAGGTAGCGTAGCAGCCCATCGCGGCGGTGTCAACGGGAGCCGTGCGGGCAGGCCATGGGCCTGCCCGCACGGCGGGCGGCCACGGCGGGTCGCCCCGCCGGCGCATGGCGGGCGCAAGGCTGGCATGGATCTTGCTGTACCTCTCGTATCAACAGCAGCACTGTGTGCTGAAGGAGGACACTCATGGTACAGAATATCTCTGGTCGCTTCCATACGCGTGAGGATGCGGAGCAGGCGATGCGTGATCTAAGCGCCAGCGGGGTGAGCCGCGAGGCGATGCATCTGACAAGGATCGCTGCGGGTGCCGGGCGCTCGACGACCGCAGATCCAGTTCTCGCCGACATCATTGTTGGGGTCGTGTTTGGCGGCCTGCTTGGCGGGACGATCGGCGTTTTCACCGGCGCGCTCTTCATGTCGATCCCGGTTCTCGGCGCGCTGATTCTCAGCGTCATGGCGGGCGTCGGCCTGGGCGGCAGCTTCGCCGGCATGGCGATGGGCGTTGTGTCCGGCCTGATCCTCGGCGGCCTGCTCGGCGGGATCGTCTGGTCAGGCATTAGCTCAGGCGACGTGGTCGTGACCGCCGAGGTCGAGGAGGATGACAGCGCGCTGGTGGCGACGATCTTCCGCTACGATGGGGCGCTCGCGGCCTGATTCAGGCGCCGCTGCCCTCGATCCGGCCGAGCAGCCGGTCGAGCTCGGCGAGGGTGTGGGCGAGTCCGGCGGGGGTGCGGCTAAGCGCGCCGTCGCCCATCATGATCGAGCGCATCGCCCCAAAGTCATCGCCCAAATCCTTCAGGTCGATCAGATCCTGGCACAGCTGCCGGTCGCTAATCATGATCCCGTGGCGGCCGAGCAGCTCGCTATAGCGGGAGAAGTGCTGCGTGAGCTGGGTGGCCACCGTCTCGAAGGCGTGGCGGGCGATGGTCAGGCGGGTCTGATAGCGCATGGTGCTATCGTGGAACATCACATGGTCATCGCGGCTCGGCTCGATCAGGATGATATCAACCTCGGGGTGGCGGCGGCGGATCTGCTTGATGTGGTAGTGCAGCCCGGCGTGGATGAAGGTGCGGAAGACCTGGCTGCCGATCTGGGGCACGCCCTCGTCGCTGATGGCGTGGCCGGGCAGATGGTGGCTGTTATCGAAGGGCACCATGGGGTTGATGCAGACGATCAGCTCGGCGCCGCCCTCGATCGCCACATCGAGGCTGACCGTGCCGCGGATCCCGCCGTCGATATAGTCGCGGTCATCGATCCGGACTGGCCGGTAGAAGAACGGGATGGCCGCCGAGGCGCTCACCGCCTGAGAGATCGCCACATCCTCCAGGGGCGGGTGGCCGAAGATCGCGCGCTCGCCGGTGTCGAGGTCGGTGGCGATGATCGCCAGCTCGTGGTTGAGCCGAGAGAAGCGGTTGGTGCGGCCGGGGAGCTCCAGGGCGGCGCGCAGGTAGCCCTCAAGGGCGTTGGCGTCGTAGAGGCCGCTGGGCAGGCTGGGCGCCAGGCGCTCGGCGAGGTCGAAGAGCGAGACCCCCTGCCCCGTGAGCAGGTTGCGCGTGATCGTGCCGAGGGCTGCGGGCAGGTGGCGGATGCGAGCGAGGGCTGCGGGCAGGTTGAGCGAGAAGAGGTGCTGTGGCTCAAGCTGGTCGATCCCAAAGGCCGGGCTGTCCAGGACGGAGAGCAGGGTGCGCGGCGAGATATTGTTGGCCAGGCATGAGCCGACCAGGGCGCCGGCGCTTGTGCCGACGTAGCTGTCGAACTCGTTGACCGAGTGCTGCTCCAGGATCTGGTCGATCGCACAGAGCGCGCCGATCTCGTAGGCGGCGCCGGCGACCCCGCCGCCCGCTAGCACGAGGGCAGATTTGCTACGCTGCATGGGTGCCCCCTTGGGAAGGATGAAGGATGAATGGAACCATTCATCCTTCATCCTTCATCCTTGCTTCTTGAGGATCTGATCGACGATGGAGGCCAGGGCATCGACCTGCGAGTGGAGCCGGACGACATCATTTCGGCTGGGCATGTCGATCTCCTGGCCGGTAATGTGCGAGGGCGCGCTGTCGGCGAACTCCTGGCGGAGCAGCAGCAGCCGCCAGCGCACACCCTCGTCGGGGCTAATCTCGCCGCGCTCGATCAGGGCGTCGATCCGGCGGCCGATCTCGGCCTCGATCAGATCGGTGCCGCCGAGCGAGCCGAAGAGCGTGCGGCGCAGGTTGGCGATCGTATCGCCGCCGAGCTGGATCATCCCCGTGAGCAGTGTGGTAGGCAGCTGCGGGCCGCTGCGCCCGCGGGCCTGGAGCACGACCTGGGCCAGGATGCTTGAGGTAATATCCGCGCTGGTCTCATTATCGAGGATCTGCACCGCCTCGCCGCTCTGCACCAGCTGCGCGATCCCATCCAGCGTGATGTATTGCTTACGGTTGGTGTGGTAGAGCTTGCGATTGGCGTACTTTTTGATCGTATGCATACGCCCTCGCCATGCGTTGGGGTGGTGTTCGTAATGTCAGTATAACACACTGTGTCAAAAGAAAGTGCCCCCGCCCGATGTATTCGGGGCGGGGGCGCTGCCGTTGGGGGGCAGATGGCGCTACGCCTCGGGCTTGGCCTCGGCCTTGGGGGCGGCCTTGCCCTTGGCGGGCGTATCCTGGACGCGGCGCAGCTCCTCTACGCGGCCGGCGAGGTTCGCGATCTTCGCGCTCAGCTCGTCGATGTCGCGCTTCGAGGGGATGTTCAGCCGGTTCAGGAACTGCTCCAGGCTCGCCTCGATCTGGTTGCCCATCGTGGCGACGCTGTTCTGCACCTGGTTCGTCTGGGGCATCGCATTTTTGCGGACGCGCTCCATCGCCTCGTCGATCAGATGCTGGGCATCCTTCTGGGCGAGCTCGCCACGCTCCACCAGCCGGTTGACAAACTCCTCCGTCTCGTCGCGGCTCAGGGCCAGGGCGCCGACGCCGGCAAGGATGAGCTTGCGCATCAGATCGAGCATCTGAGCGCTGCTGTTCATCGTCGGTGTCGCATCGTCAACCTGGCGGACGTTGACCTCAATCTCTTCAACGTTAGTCATGGGTATGCTCCTTATGGTGCTGTCGCTGTACGATATCGTCGCGGCGCCCCGCAGGCACCTCCAGGATATCATACTCTCGTCTATAGTGTGCATATAACGCAGTGCGTTATATGAAGAGTATAACACACTGCGTC
>NZ_JAIEWN010000025.1:71836-82995 GCF_019599295.1 Oscillochloris sp. ZM17-4
TACTCGCCCACCGTGCTCGCGCCGTCGAAGAGGGGGGCCATATCGTCCGCGGGGCTCCAGCCCGACGACCGCGATGCGAGCATCAGCGCGCGGCCGGCGTCGATCAGGAAGGAGACCTTGCTCTCGCCCTCGCCCTGGACGGCGAGGCGCAGGATCTGGCTGATGCGTGTGGCGCTGACCTCGGCGCTGAGGGCGCCTACCAGGACGCCGCTGCTCTGGTCGCGGATGGGCAGCACCACCTGGAAGTAGGGCGTACCGTCATCGGCGCGCATGATCGCGGTGCGCCCCCCCTGCCCGACCCCGTAGGCGTGCCCGAGCAGATCCTGATCGCCGGGGGCGGCGCTGCTGCCGCGATCGCTCAGCAGCGAGCTCACGGCGCTCGCGATCTGCGCGCCGCTCGTGTCGACGATCACCAGGGCGCGCAGATCGGGCGAGCTGTCGACGAGGCGTACCGCAGCCGCATCGAGGCCCGCGCCGGGCTCGTCGGGGTGCAGATCCCGGGCGGCGCGCAGCAGCTGCTGCTCCAGATCGTAGAGAAAGGTGGAGATATTGCCCGCGATCTGGTCGGCGACCGCCTGCTGGCTGGCGTAGGCGTTGCGCTGCTGCACCTGGAGCAGCACCCCAATCAGCAGCGCGCCGACCAGCAGCAGCGGCAGCGTGGAGGATATGAGGTATGACCAGCGTAGCCATGTGGTGATGCTGGTGTTGCGGCGGCGCAGCAGGCCATCACTGGGAGCGGCGCTGTGGCCTGCTGGTTTGGCGCTTCCCTGGCGATCTATCACGGTCTACCCTAGATAGCGTGCCTCGTGCGTATGCAGCGCGCATGATCATGGAAATTGCTGTGAGCATGCATTATAGCACACGCCCTTTTGCGCACGGCGTGCGGCCGCAGGGGCGACGGAACGTCTTGCATGCGGGCGGCGGCTGAAGCCGCGCCGGGAGGGCCTGCGGCCGCCCGCCCGCCTTTGCGGGCGGTTCCGGCGTCGGCGCAGGCCGACGCCCGGCGCGCAGCGCCCCGGCGACGCGGCTTCAGCCGCCCGCCAGAGCACCGTTGCAAGAAGATTCGTGACCCCCTCGCAGCGTAGGGACGCAGCGCTGCGCCCCTACCGAAACTCGTGGCTGCCCACATCCTCGCGGTAGGTGCGGCCGGGGAAGCTGATCCGCTCGGCGTTGAGCAGAGCCCGGCCGCGCGCGCCGTTGAGCGTGGCGCCGAGGCAGACCACCGTGAGCACGTGGCCTCCGGTGAGCGTGATGTCGGGGGCCACCGCGTGGCTGCCCATAATCAGGCTACTGAGCATGCCCGGGCCGCCGCGCGTGGCCGGGGTGTAGCGCATGCCGACCGGGTTGTGGGTCTGGTCGTGGAACACGAGCACACCCTCGTCCAGCTCACTCAGGCCGCGCACGGCCCCGCCGATGGCGAAGTGGTTGGGGTAGCCCTGGGCCACCAGGGATATACCCACGCTGGCCTCATCGCGCCAGCGCAGCGGCGGCAGCTGGTGGAGCCGTCGGCTGATGGCGGCCTCGATCAGGGGCAGCAGGTCGTCCTCCAGGCGCGGCAGCACCACCTGGGCCTCCATATCGCGCAGGCTACAGCGCAGGTCGGAGATGCGCGGCCCCTGGTCGGTGATCACGCAGTCGACGCCGAGGATGCCCCAGTAGGGCAGGCTCTCCTTGGCCAGGGCGGCGATGATCGGCGTGATCAGGTGGCGATGCAGGTGCTCGCCAAGGCGGCGGGCGTAGCTCGAGTTCCCGGTGATCGCGCCCATGCCCGGCGCCTGCGGGCTATCGGGCGCGGCGTTGAGCCGGTCGTAGATCCGCGCCGGCAGCAGGGGCAGCGCCGTGCTGCCGTCAACGATCGCCGAGAAGCTCACGGTGATCCCGGGCAGATACTCCTCGATCACCACGCCGTTGCTGCTGCCCTCGATCGGGCGGTTGATGAACAGGCCGCGCAGCGCCTCCAGTGCGGTGTAGCGATCCGTGTAGGTGCCGCCGCCGCCGGCCGGGTGGTCGGCCTTGAGCACCACCGGCAGGCTCTGGGCGGCCAGGAACTTCTCGGCGGTGGGCAGGCTGGTGAAGGCCCGCCCGCGCGCGGTGGGCAGCCCATAGCGCTGGAGGAACTCCTTGGCGTAGCAGCGGCTCCACTCCAGGCGGGTGCTGCGCTGTGACGCCCCGAAGACCCCGATGTGCATCGCCACGACCTCGTCCACCATCCCGGCCCACAGGGAGCCGCTCTCGGCGGGGACGATCAGGTCGATCTGCTCGGCGAAGGCCCAGCGCGCCACCTCGGCGGGGTTGGCCAGGTCAAGCTCCACCTGCGGGGCCAGCAACACCGCCCCGCCGTTCCCCGGCGTGCAGAGCACATCGGCGCTGGGGCTGGAGAACAGCTTCCAGACCATGGCGTGGGTGCGGCCGTCGGATCCGAGGACGAGGATCTTCATCTGAAATGTTGAATGTTGAATGTTGAATGTTGAATGGGCGACATTCAACATTCAACATTCAACAGTGAGCATCATTGCTGCGCAGCAGCGATCAGGTTGCGGATAAGCATCACGTTCGTCATGGGGCCGGCGCCTCCGGGCACCGGGGTGATCGCCCCGGCCACCTCGGCGACGGCGGCGAAGTCCACGTCGCCCACCAGGCTGCCGTCTGCCGCCACATTGGTGCCGAAGTCCACCACCACGGCGCCGGGCCGGATCATGTCGGCCGTGACCAGGCCGGGCCGGCCGGCGGCCACGCAGACGATCTCGCACTCGCGCAGGACGGGCCCCAGGTCGGCGGTGCGCGAGTGGCAGACGGTGACGGTGGCGTCGGCCTGGATGAGCAGCTGGGCCATGGGCCGCCCCACGATGGCCGAGCGGCCGATCACGGCGGCGCGCCGGCCGCGCAGCGGGATCTCGTAGCGGCGCAGCAGCTCCATGCCGCCGGCGGGGGTGTTCGGCACCAGGGCCGGCCGGCCCTGGGCCAGCAGCCCGGCGTTGATCGGGTGGACGCCGTCCACGTCTTTGCGGTGGTCGATCCGCATGATCGCGGCGTCGGTGCCTATGTGGGCGGGCAGCGGCAGCTGGAGCAGGATCCCGTCGGTCTCCGGGTCGACGTTCAGCTCGTCGATCGTCACCTCCAGCTGCACCTGGGCGGCGTCAGCGGGCAGGGCGACGACGCGACAGCGGGCGCCCACGGCGGCGCAGAGCTTCTCGATGCTGCGCACGTAGCGGGCCGAGGCGGCGTCGCCGAGTACCTGCACCACAGCGAGGCCCGGGGCGCGGCCGATCCGCGCGCTCAGGGCGGTGATGTTGGACTGTGCGGCGGCACGCAGCTCCTGGGCGAGCGCGCGGCCGTCGAGGATGATGGCGGTCATGAGATCTCGTTATGTTGGGGCGCAGCAGCGCCGCGCTGCTGTGCCCTTACTGGGCGCTGCTGCGCCCTTACTGGGCGCTGCTGCGCCCTTACTGGGCGCTGCTGCGCCCTTACTGATTGATCCGTCCGCGCACGATCTCCAGGATGCCCTCGGCCTCCTCGCCGAGGCCGACGGCGAGATCCTCGATCTGGGCGCGCGTCTCGCGCACGAAGTTCGTGTCCTCCAGCCCCGAGAGGTTGATCTCGACGTTGAGGATGGCGCTCTGCACCGTGGCCTTGGCGAGCAGGGTGGCCACGCCGATGTCGCTCACGATCAGGCGCGAGCAGCGGCTGGCCAGGGATGTGCAGAGCGGCACCAGCGCCGCGGCGGCCTGGGCCGTGCGCAGGGGCACCTCGGCGGCGATGCGGGTCACCTTTTGGATGGCGGCCCGGCGGGTGGCCGCGTCGGCCTCGGTGGTGCGCGGCAGCTTGTAGGCCGCCGACAGCCGCCCGAAGACCTCGATGTCCTCCTGGGCGAGGGCCTGGAGCTCGCGGCGCAGCCCCTCGGCGCGATCCTGGATCCCGCGCACCTCGTCCTCGATGTCGGCGAACTGCTTCTTGCCGATCATCAGGGCGCAGACCATGCTGACCAGGCCGGCGGACATGGCCCCGCTGATCCCGGCGACGCTGCCGCCCCCCGGGGTCGGCGCGCTCGATGCCAGGGCGCCCAGGAACGTGTCGATCGTCTGTCCGTTAAGTGTGTCTGTCATCTTATCGCTCCTTAGACAGGGTTTCAGGCTGCTTTATAGTTTGATGCCGTAAATGGCATTCTATTGCACCAAATCTGCAATCTGCAATCTACAATCTGAAATCTTGTCTTACCTGATGTCGATCCGCGCTTGGCGCGCCCGACGCGCTCATTATAGCAGCCCGTCGCGGGGTGTCACGAATCTTCTTGCAACGGTGGCCATGGCGGGCGGCTGAAGCTACCGGCTGATCATGAGCGTGCTGGTGCTGTTCTTCGCCCTGATCCATGTGATCACGATCGGCGCGGCCCTGGGCTGGCCGATCAGCATCCCACGGGCCATGATGCTTGGCATGGGAGTCATGTTCGCCCTGATCGGCAACGAGCTGGGCCGGGTGCAGCCGAACTACTTCGTGGGCATCCGCACGCCGTGGACCCTGGCCGACCCGGAGATCTGGCGGCGCACGCATCGCATGGGAGGGCGGATGATAGCCGGCGCGGGAGCGCTGCTCGTGGTGCTGGGGCTGGTCGCGCCGACCGAGAGCAGCTTCGTCCTGGGGATCGGCGCGATCCTGGTCGCCAGCCTCGGGTCAGTAGTCTACTCGTACTGGATCTGGCGCCAGCAGGAGAAGAAGGAGGTTCAGCAATGAGCACATCAACAAGCCGGCTTGATATGAAGGGCATCGTGAGCTTCACGCTGATCGCCTACGGGCTGGCCTGGCTGATCGCCAGCCCGCTCTGGATCAGCGGGCAGGGCCTGCGCCACCCGCTGGCCCTGCCGCTGATGGCCGGGATGATGTTCGCGCCCTCCATCGCGGCGCTGATCGTCACGCGCTTCATCAGCAGGCCGGCCGAGGGCGTGCGCGCGGCGCTGGGCATGCGGCTGGGCAAGGGGCGGCGCTGGGGCTGGTACTGGCTCTTCGCCTGGCTGGCGGTGCCGCTGATCATCCTGGCGTCGATCATGGTGGGCGCGGCGCTCGGGCTGATCACGCTCGACCTTGCGGGCTTCTCGGGCTACCGGGCGCTGCTGGAGCAGGCCGGGGCCGGGGCGACCCTGGAGCAGCTGCCGATCCAGGCGCTGGTGCTCATCCAGCTGGCGACGGCCTTCGGCATCGCGCCGCTGATCAACGCCATCCCGGCCCTGGGCGAGGAGCTGGGCTGGCGCGGCTACCTGCTGCCGCAGCTGCTGCCGCTGGGCCAGTGGCCGGCCCTGCTGATCAGCGGGGCGATCTGGGGGCTGTGGCACGCGCCGGTGATCCTGCTGGGCTACAACTACCCGCAGCACCCGCAGCTGGGCGTGCTGCTGATGGTCGGCTTCTGCATGATCTGGGGCGTGATCTTCGGCTGGCTGCGCCTGGCCACCGGCAGCGTGTGGCCGGCGATGCTGGCCCACGCCGCGCTCAACGGCATCGCCGGGGCCACGGTGCTCCTCCTCCAGGCCGGGACGAGCTACGACACGGCCCTGGCCGGGCCGCTGGGGCTGGCCGGGTGGATCCTGCCGCTGCTGCTGATCGGCCTGCTGGCGGCGGCCCATCGCCTGCCGGCGCGCGACGCGCCTGACGCCGAGCGAGATCTACAGGGCGCGTCGCCCGCTGCGGAAACCGGTTTACTATCCGGCCATGATCTGCGATAATGGCGCCGGTTCCACAAGATCTGGCACATTATCGGAGGCAATGTGGCCGACCGGCTGATACTTGGCATCGATCAGGGGGGGAGCGGCAGCCGCGCGGTGCTGTATGACACAGCGGGGCGCGTGCGCGGCTATGGGCATCGGACGCTGGGGCGGCTGCACCCCCAGGAGGGCTGGGTGGAGCAGCGCCCCGCAGCCCTGGCGCGCAGCGTGCGCGATGCGATCGATGAGGCGGTGGCCCGCGCCGACGTCAGCCCGTCGGCGATCGTGGCCTGCGGGATTACCTCGCAGCGCGACACGGTCTTCGCCTGGGATCGGCTCAGCGGCGCGCCGATCGGCAACGCGATCACCTGGCAGGATCTGCGCACGGTGCCCCTGGTCGAGGAGGCCGGCCGATGGGAGCACGCCGACGAGCGGCGCGCCCGTCTCGGCCAGTTCCCCGGCGCCTACTGCGCGGCCATGCATATGGCCTGGCGTATGCGCCACGACACGGCCTTCCGCAGGGCCGCCGAGCGCGGCCGGCTGCACGTATCCCTCGCCGCCGGCTGGATCATCCGCGCCCTCGGCCGCCCCTCCGAGCACGCCCTGGACTACTCGCTGCTCCAGGCGATGACGGTCTTCGACCCGCGCCGGCGCGCGCTCTGGGATGAGTGGGTGGACTACCTGAACATCCCGCGCGCGGCGCTGCCCGCAGCCCGGCCCACCCTGCACCACTTCGGCGACCTGCGCATCGGCGCGGCGGAGGTGCCCGTCACCGCCATGATCGCCGACCAGCAGGCGGCTCTCTTCGGCTACGACTGCCGCGCCCGCGGCCAGGCCAGCGCCACCCACGGCACCGCATCCTTCATCAATGTGGTCGCCGGCCCCGTCGCCCCGCCCCAGGGCGTGTGCAAGACCTACCTGGCCTGGGAGGTGGCCGGCGAGCCGGCCTACAGCCTGGAGGCCGACATGACTGTCACCGGGGCGGCGGTGCGCTGGCTGACCCAGATGCGGCTCATCCGTCGGGCCAGCGAGCTCGACGCGCTGGCGGCCGGCGTACACGACAATGGCGGGGTGGTCTTTGTGCCGGCCTTCACCGGACTCGGCGTGCCCAGCGAGGACCGCACGGCGCGCGGGAGCATCCTGGGGATGACGCTGGGCACGACGCCGGGGCACCTGGCCCGCGCCCTGCTGGAGTCGATCGGCTGCCAGCTGCGCGATATCCTCGACACGGTGGAGCACGAGGCAGGCCTGACGATCGGCGAGCTGCGCACCGGCGGCGGGCTGGCCAACAGCGACCTGGCCTGCCAGATGCAGGCCGACATCGCCGGGGTGCGCCTGGTGCGCGCCCGCGACACCGAGACGAGCGCGCGGGCGGCCGCCCTGCTCGCCGGGATGGGCGCGGGGGTCTGGGCCTCGCTCGACGACCTGCCACCGCTGCTGAATGGGACAGAGCGGGTCTTCGAGCCGACGATGGCGGCACCGCAGCGCGAGGCCATCCTGGCGCGCTGGCGCGACGCGCTGCCAAGGGTGCGCGGGTGGATCTAATTTTTTATATCTTCGCTGGCCGCACCTGCGGTGCGGCCAGCGAAGATATAAGAGTGATGGTTGCGAGAGTGAACAAGCTAGCTATATGAGGAGCACTATGACACGCAGCGTAGCGGTGTCACGCGAGGGGGTCGTGATCGACGGGCGGCCGATCTTCCTGCTCTCGGGCTGCGTCCACTACTTCCGCTGGCCGCGCGCCGAGTGGCGCCCGCTGCTGGAGCAGGCGCGCTGGGCCGGGCTGAACACGATCGACACGGTGATCCCCTGGAACTTCCACGCGCCGCGACCCGGCGAGCATAACTTTCGCGGCGACGCCGACCTGGGGGCCTTCCTCGATCTGTGCGCTGAGCTGGGGCTCTACGCGATCGTGCGGCCCGGCCCCTACATCTGCGCCGAGTGGGAGAACGGCGGCCTGCCGGCCTGGCTCACCGCCGGGGGCGACCTGCGCCTGCGCACCGATGACCCGGCCTATATGGGTGAGGTCGGGCGCTGGTTTGACGCGCTGATGCCGGTGCTGGCACCGCGCCAGATCACCTGCGGTGGCCCGATCATCCTCTGCCAGATCGAGAATGAGCACTGGGCCTCGGGGGTCTACGCCAGCGACGACCACCAGGCCAGCCTGGCGGCGGCCGCCATTGTGCGCGGGATCGATGTGCCGCAGTACACCTGCATGGGCGCGATGAACGGCTGGGCCGAGTTCCGCAACGGCTGGAGCGGTATCGCCGAGAAGCTGACGGCCACCCGCGCGCGCTGGCCCGAGAACCCGATGATCGTCAGCGAGCTGTGGAGCGGCTGGTTCGATAACTGGGGCGGCAGCCTGCAGACCCGCAAGAGCCCGGCCAAGCTCGACATCACCCTGCACCAGCTCACCGCCGTGGGGGCCAGCGGCTTCTCGCATTGGATGTGGGCCGGCGGGACGAACTTCGGCTACTGGGGCGGGCGCACCGTGGGCGGCGACACGATCCACATGACGACCAGCTACGGCTATGACGCGCCGATCAGCGAGTATGGCGAGCTGACCCCGAAGGCGCTGGTGGCCCGCCGCCACCACCTGTTCCTCCAGTGCTTCGGCGCGGCCCTGGCCCCGGTGCTGGCCGACGCCGTGCCCGGCGGGCTGACGGTGCTGGCCCCGGCGGCGGTGCGCGGGCGCAGCGAGGGCGGCGCGGCGCCCTACCGCACGGTGCGCGCCGGGCCGAGCGCCCCGCCCGCGTGGCGCGACTTCTGCTGCACCTACCTGCACAACCCCGGCCTTGAGGGCGCGACCTACCAGATCTTCCTGCCGGGCGGCGGCCCGCACCTGAGCGTCGAGGTTGAGCCGACCAGCATGCGGCCGATCTTCGCGAACATGCCCCTGGGCGAGACGGGCGCGCAGATCGCCTACCACAGCGGGCGCATCCTCGGCTTCTGGCCGGCCCTCGACAACTCTGATGGCCCGTGGGACGAGCGCGAGGATGGCCTAGTGATCTACGGGCAGCTCGGCGAGCAGGGCCTGCTTGGGCTGCGCTTGCCGCGCCAGGAGCTGGAAGTCGAGCTTGATGACAATGACTCGCCCATACGGGTCAGCGTCGAAGGCGACACCCTACACGTGCGCTACTGGATAACTGAGGGCGGCAGCCATATGTACGTACGCGCCGGCGGGCGCGATCTGACCGTGCGGCTGCTGTCGCAGGAGCGGGCCGAGCAGCTCGGCCCGCTGACTGAGGCCGGCCCACTGGCCCCCGCCTCCCGACTTTCGACCTCCCAGATCGCCCTCCCCACCGAGCGTCTGCCCGTCCTTGAGGCGAGCGACCCCGACGGCTGGCAGGAGATCACCGCGCCCACGGCGATGGAGCGGCTGGGCTGCGACTACGGCTACGGCTGGTACCGGGCCGAGCTGGATCTAGAAGCGCCGCTGGAGGCGACCCTCATGGCCCCCGAGCTCGCGGACCGGGCGCGGGTGCTGCTGAACGGCGCAGATATCGGCTGGCTGGGCGTGGGCATGGAGGGGCCGCGCTACACCCTGCCGCTGAAGCTCGCCGCCGGCCGCCACGAGCTGCGCATCCTGGCCGACAACCTGGGCCGCTTCAACTACGGGGTCAAGCTGGGCGAGCGCAAGGGGCTGCTCGACACGCTCTACCTGGGCGGCGCGCAGGAGGACATCTCCGGCGGCTGGGTGGCGCTCTGGCAGGAGGTGCAGTTCGCCGGCGAGGCGGTGGCCAATGTCAAGCCCTGGGCGGTGCGGCCGGACGCCAGCGACGTCCACCTGGGGCGATTCGCCTTCGCCGGGCCGTCGGTCTGGCTGCTGCGCACGGTGCAGGCCGAGCCGGGGCGGCGCTACCTCATCCACATGACCGGCGACCGCAACTCGGGCGGCTTCTTTGTGAACGGCGCGGCGGTGGAGCGCTTCAGCCGGCACCGCAGCGGCGGCGTGCTGAGGGCCGACATCACCGACCTCCTGCACCCCGGCACGAACGTCCTGGCCCTGAACATCCTGGAGTACGCCGGGGCGCCCTGGCGGGCGACCCTGGCGCATTATGACCCAACGCAGCCCCTGCCGGCGCGCTGGAGCTTCCGGCCTGGGGTGACATTAGGGGACAGGGGACAGGGGACAGGGGACAGGGGGCCAGCCTTTTACCGGGCGAGGTTTAGCCGAACCCAACTCCCGACTCCCGCCCCCCGACTCCGCCTGCGGGTGGGCGGGCTGGTGAAGGGACAGATCTGGCTAAACGGGTATAATGTCGGTCGGTACTGGCAGGTCGGCCCGCAGGAGGACTATAAGCTGCCGCTGTCGTGGCTGGCCGACGAGAATGAGCTGCTGATCTTCGCCGAGGAGGGCGAGACAGCGGAGGTCACGCTGCTGGCGTGATCTCCGCTGGGAGGACGAGGATGCGGAGGGCTGTGCCCTTCGCATCTCCCCTGACAAGGAACCTATGCCCACCCTGGCCATCATCATTGTCTCGTGGAACGTGCGCGAGCTGCTGCGGCGCTGCCTACGATCGGTCGAGGAGTCCCTTCAAGGAAGCGGCATCACCCACGAGGTGATCGTGGTGGACAACGCCAGCGCCGACGGCACGCCGGAGATGCTCAAGGCCGAGTTCCCCGAGGCGCGACTGATCGAGCCGGGGGCGAACCTGGGCTTCGCGGCGGGGAACAATCTGGCGCTGCGCGCCGTATTGCAGATTGCAGATTGCAGATTGCAGATTGGCCCGGGGCAATCTGCAATCTGCAATCTGCAATCTGCAATTCCAGACTACGTCCTGCTGCTGAACCCGGACACCGAGGTGGTGGGCGGCGCGATAGGGCGGCTGGTGCGCGAGCTGGAGTCCCGGCCTGAGCTGGTGGCCGTCGGGCCGAGGCTGCGCTACGGCGACGGCGGCGTGCAGTCGTCGCGGCGGCGCTTCCCCACCCGCGCATCCATGCTCTGGGAGAGCACGCCGCTGGAGCGGGCCTGGCCGGCGAACCCCTGGGCGCGCCGCTACCGCTGCGAGGATGTGCCCGACGACATGGCCCAGCCGGTGGGCTGGCTGGTGGGCGCGGCGCTGCTGGTGCGCGCGACGGCGATCGCGCGGGCCGGGCTGCTCGACGAGCGCTTCTTTATGTACAGCGAGGAGCTGGAGTGGCAGCGTCGATTGCAGATTGCAGATTGCAGATTGCAGATTGGGCCGAGCCAATCTGCGATTGCGTACATCCCCGAGGCGGAGATCATCCACTACGAGGGCAAGAGCAGCGAGCAGGCGATCGCCCGGCGGCACGTGAGCTTCCAGCGCAGCAAGCTGCTGCTGGCACGGATGTGGTTCGGCTGGGGATTCGCCACGATGCTGCGGGCCGCCCTGCGCCTGGGCTACGCCTACGAGATCGCCGCCGAGGCAGCTAAGCTGGCCCTCGGCCACCGCCCCGAGCTGCGCCGCCAGAGGATCGCGGTGTACCGCCAGATACTGCGGGAAT
>NZ_JAIEWN010000026.1:0-8710 GCF_019599295.1 Oscillochloris sp. ZM17-4
ACGTTCGGTAGCACCGCAGGACGGCGTGGAGCTACTCACGCCTGACTCGGTAGTACAAGAGTTCGCGTATCGACCAGACATGGTCGGTCAAATCGGCGGCCATCGAGGTCGGCCCAGACGACCAACCGGGGACGCCCCCGCGTGCCCGTGTGCAGGGGGTCACGGAAGACCCGCAGGACGCTGCTGGTCCATGCGGCAAAGCCGTCGACCGCCCAGAGGATCGGGTGCCCGACCTGGGCCGCCGCCCGCACCTGCGTGACCACCTGCGTGACCAACGCCGTATCGCGCCGCGGCGCGACCGCGCCCCACAGGAACAGCCGCGAGAAGACGCTCATCGCGGTGGCCATCCACACGGTGCCGCCCTGGGTCTTGACGTACCGCTCATCGCCTTGCACCTGACCGACATCGACCTGCCCTTGGCAGACCACCTGTTCCTGGATGGCCTTCGCATGCGCACCCGCCTTCCGTTGCCAGTCCGCCACCGTGCGCTCATCCAGGCCAAAGGCAACCACGATCGCCGGAATGGGACACCCGCCCGCCAACAACGCCCGTACGAGCACCACCATCCACAGCGGTCGTTTGCGGCCATAGCGCGGCGTACCGCGCGTCTCCGCGAAGCTCTTTTTACAGGCGTGACACATGTAACGCCGTTCACCGTACGAATGGACACCGATTCGGTCGCTTGCGCCACAGGCTGGATTGGGGCATACTGCCAACTCCGGGCGCATGGGAAGCTGGGTGAGGTTTTGCATACCTTCAGCATATCCATGCGCTCGGGTGTGTCAATTCTCCGACTCCACGCCGTCCTGCGGTGCTACCCTATAGCCGTGTTGTGTACGGATAAGAACAGCATTATCGAGATCCCGGCGCGCACCAATCGCTTCAAGCTGTGGGATCGCCTCAAGCAGGGCTGCCTGACCCCTAGCGAAATCTCCGATCACCGGCGCGAGATCAGCTTGTACCAGCAGCGCACGGCAGATTTCATAGACACTATCGGTCGCACGTAAGAGCAGCAGGCTGCGTTCCAATTCAAGCCAGGCAGCGCTATGATCGCCATCAGCCGCCAGGATTTGAGCATAGACGCGGCGGGTTAGCCCTTCTTCGCCGTGTGCCTCAAGGCGTTGTGCGGTCGCTAGCGCCTGTTCAGCTACGGCGCGTGCGCTGGCCAGATCGCCCTGCCGCATTGCTAGTTCGGCACGGTGCCGTTCGAGTTCGGGGCGTACATCCTCGGCACCTTGGGCCATCAGAAGGTCATCGGCGCGATCAAGGTATGCTCCAGCAAGTGCCAGATCGCCACGCGCCAGTAAGGTTGCGCCAAGATTGAGTTGCAGAACTGCGATGCCATACTGCGATCCCAGCTTGGTAAACTGGCGCAAGCTGCGTTCAAACTGCTCTACTGCCGCATCATACTGCCCGATCAGTTTGAACAGATCGCCCAGATTGTTGGTGACCATCGCCTCACTATAGACATCACCAACTGTCTGCGCCAGATCGATCGCTTCTTCATAGGTGGCGCGGGCTGCTTCAACTGTGCCGAGTTCATGGTAAAGGGTTGCAAGGTCATTCAGGGCATCGGCTAGGTTTTTGAGATCATTGATGCTGCGATACAGTGTCACCGCACGCTCAAGCATATCGCGCGCACGGTTATTCTCGCCCATGTTGATCCAGGTATTCCCCAGCAGCTTGAGCGCCTGGGCTTGGTCGTGGCGATTGCTATGGGCTTCGGCAGCCTCCAGTGCCCGTTTGGTAAGATCGAGCGCTTGCTGATAGCGCCCTTGCCGGGCATGCATGCCAGCGCCTAGTAGCAAACAGCGCACCATGGCTGGATGGATACTGGCCATTGGTAAGGCTTCTGCTTTACCAATCCAGGCAAAGGCGGTCTCGAAGTCGGCACGCTGCTCATGAATACGCGCAATATGATGGTGCAATCGCAACTGCTGGGTTAACTCGGAATCAGGTAGTGCAGTCAGCGCGGTTTGATAATGCAGCAGCGCCGTCTCATAGTTGCCGAGCAGACCGTGGAGCCAACCGAGGCGTTCGCGTACTTCGTTCACCAGATCATCGATGGAACTCCCCATTCCCTGCACGATGTCGCTGGTATGATGATCCATCAGTTTGAGCGCTTCACTGAAGAGTGTGATCGCCTCACGATTGGCAAACCGGCGCTGCGCCAAGCGCCCCGCACGCACATGGTAATCAAAGGCTTGCGGCCAGTTTTCGGCCAGCAAGTGATGACGGGCCAGTAGGCTCAACTGGTCATCGTCGTGGGCGCCGCCCGCCGCTTCGATAATCTGGGCAATTCGCTGATGGAGTTCGCGGCGCCGCACGAAGAGTAGGCTGTCATAAGCGACATCGCGGATCAGGCTATGCCGAAACAGATAGTTCAACACAGGGTGCAACTGTTCGGGCGCAATCAATGTCGCTTGGGTGAGTTGGTCGAGTTGCTGCGCCAGTTCATCAGCGCGACTGACCAGATCAATCAGGATCGGGTAGGCGAAGCGTTGCCCGATGACTGCCGCGACCTGCAAGGTCGCCAGGATTTGTTCCTCAAGTCGATCAAGACGTGCGGTAATCACACCCTCGATACTGTCAGGGATGTTAATGACACTCGCCGGCATGGTCAGTCGCCATCCGTCCTCAGTCCGCGAGAGCGCACCACCATCACGCAGTCCACGCAAGAACTCTTCGATAAAATAGGGATTGCCATGGCTTCTCGTCAGCAGCAATTCCTCTAATTCGGGCGGTGGCACCCCGTCAAGCACCTGCTGAATAAGTACGTGGCCTTCGTCGGGCGACAAGACTCCAATATCGAGCGTGAGGCAGTGTGCGCGGTCACACCACGCCTGATCAAGTGCCAGTTCAGGACGATAGGCCAGCAGTATCAAGAGCGGTGCCGTCATCAGATGTTCGAATGTTGCCGATAAGAGATCGAGCGATGAGGCATCAATCCAGTGCAAATCATCGAGGATGATCACCTGTGGTTGCCGCTGCGCAATGGCGATGAGCAGGGCTGCAATCAGTTCGCGTGCGCGTTCGCGGCGTTGTTCGGCGTTCAATGCTGCAGTCAAGGCCGTCTCGCTGATTGGCAGGCCCAGTATCTCGCCTAGCAATGGAGTGAAGCGTGCCAACTCCGGGGTTAATTCGCCAACCCGCGCATACACCTGTTCGGTCATCAGATCTGGGCTGAGCGTATCGGGTTGCCGAGTCAATATAGGGCGCAACAACTGGCGCAGGGTATTGAATGACGCAGTCTGGTTGTAGCTTTCGCTGGCCACCCGTAACAGGCGATAGGGCTGCTTCTGCGATGCAGGATTGCCATCCGGCACTGTCAGTCGGCGCAATGTCTCGTCAATCAGGCATGTCTTGCCAATTCCGGCTTCACCGATCAGCGCGATGATCCGCCCACTACCGGCAAGCGCAGTCCGCCCTGCGGAAGCCATCTGTTCAAGCTCATTGACTCTGCCAACAATATCTTGCGGGTTGTTACTCGGCCAATGCGCCACCTGCTCATCGGTCAGGGGGCGTACAGCTTCGGCCAGCGCCACTGGTTGCTCAATGCCTTTGAGTAATACGGCTGGCAATTCGCGCAAGAGAAAGCGCTGTTCGGCGGCCCGTCGTGTCGCGGGCGACAGCACGACTGCGTTCTCGCCGGCTTTGCTCATCAGGCGGGCTGCCAGATTGACCGCCTGCCCCATGACGGTGTATTCGTGACGAGCTGTGCTGCCAACTAGGCCGGCAAATACCACCCCGGTGTTAATCCCGATGCGCTGACGCAAGCGCAACTGGCTGTCTGGCAGTAACTCGCCGATCTCGGCATTCGCCTGATCAAGCGTATCGCGCAGGCGCAGCGCCGCATGCACTGCACGCTCAGGATCATCTTCGTGGGCGAAGGGTGCGCCGAATAGCGCCATCAGCTTATCGCCCTGCGTGTACATGTCTACTTTGTTGACAATCCCGCCGAACTGCTGAATAACCGCTTGGGCAGGCTGATAGTAGGCATTCAGTGCCTTGGCGGCCATAAGCGGATCGTGGCTCAGGAAAGGCAGCATCGCGCTGAATGGCCAAAAATGAATAAAGAGGGTTGTGACTGGGCGAAACTCACCATCCATGCGCTCGGTTGCCAACAAAAAGCGCCGGGGCATTGTGAATGGGAGATATGGATCAAGTGCGGCAATCCGTTCTGCCAGTGCGAAAAGGCCGGGTGTTCCGCTCCGCCGCGCATTGTTCGCTAGGTTCTCGATCAATGGGCTGGCCAATGAATGGATTGGCGATTGGGGTGAAGAATGCAGCGCCAAGAGCTGAAAGAAACCGGCCTGGCGGACCTCAACTACCGCGTTACTGATCAAGGCCTGCGTCACTGCCGATATCACCACTTCGCCTGGCTCGGCAATCTCTTGCGCTAGGGCCACATAATTGATTTCTTCGCCAGTGACGACAAGTTCGATATGGCTGCGGTCGCCGACATGGGCTGCGAATACCTGGCCACTATGAACGCCAATCCGTACCCGGAGCCGAAAGACGCCGACGCGAGTCGTTAGGGCGCTGAATTGGGCCATGCACTCTTGCATGGCCAGTGCGGCACGGCACGCATGTGCTGCATGGTCGTTGCCAAGTGTGGTGACATCAAAGAATGCGGTTAAGGCATCGCCGCCAAACTTGAGCAAGATTCCACCATGCACATGTATCTCGGCGACAAGTACGCCAAAGAGCGTATTGATAATGTGTGAGATCTCTTCTGCGCCTTGTTTTCCTAGTCGGCTCAATGTCCCCGAAAGGGCTGTAAAGCCAGAGAGATCCGCAAAGAGGAGCGAACCTTCCCAGAAGGCACCACTGACGACACCCGGCGCAGGAGCGTTGAGCTGCTGGATCAGTGTCGGCTCTGGTAAAAATGAAGCCAGCGCCGTGATCTCGTTCACAAGCTGGGCCACGGCAGCGGCAAGTGCCGCTTCCTTCGGCTCCGATCCGCTAACCTGTGCCAAGAGTTCGGGGTCTAGCAGTCGCTGTAAGGTTTCCAGAGCGGTAGCTTGGGGCGTAGATGACATAGTCCATTCCTGTATGACAGTACTGTAATCGCTCCTTCTATCCTCATGGCGCACGCGCATTATACATGTGGAACTTCACATCGGTACCTTCTACGCTGACGCAGCAAAACTCGTGTCGTTGCCGCACCAAGTGTTGCTGTTTATCTTTTTCTGGTTACAGTTCCCCTTCCCTACGAACGATAGTCGCATTTGTATAATTATGGATGTAATCCCTGTAGATATTCGAATAGGTACATCTTCAATGCCTCACACGCACGATATTCGTGTCTAGGGAAAACCATGACAAATCGCCTTGCTCAGCGTGGCCAGATCATCGTGCTGGCAACAGCACTCGTCGGCTTGCTCCTGATGGCTGTTTTACTTACGCCGCTTGTGACGCGGGCTGCAACCTGCACTTGGACTGGCCCGATCCCCGATCGCGCGCATCACCCGCCGGTAGCGCTCCTCGACCACGCTCAGATCGTGCGGCTCGGGCAGCGCCTCCTGGGCGCCCCGGCGCAGCATGTCGGCGTGGCGTTGTAGGACGGCCCGCCGGTCGGCGCGTTTGGTCTGGGCCGCGATCTGGGCCAGGCTCTCCAGCATGCGGATCGTCACCGGGGCCTGGGTGCGGCTGTACTGACGGATCATGTCGAAGGCCGCGTCCACCGCCCCGGCGAAGGTGAAGATGTTGACGACGAGGCGCAGGTGGCCGTCGCCGTCGAAGCGGAAGGGCGAGGGCGGCTGCATCTCGTCGAGCAGGGAGATCGCGGCCCCCAGCCGGTCCACGCAGGTCATGGCGGTGAAGGGGTCGTTCAGCGAGGGCGAGAGCGCGCGTGCGGCGATCTCGACCAGCTGGTAGATGTATGCCTCCAGATCCTGGTGGGGGGTGCGCTGCGCCCCGAGCACGATCGCGGCGTTGATCTCCCGCGCCAGCTCCTCATCGGCCGCCTCGGCGGGGATGGCTCGGGCGAGGGCGCCCTGGGCCAGCACGAAGTCGCCGGGGCGCGGCGCCAGATCCAGCACCAGGTCGCGGCGATGCGCCAGCTCCAGCAGCGCATCCTCGTCGATCGCCTGGAGGTAGCCGCTCGCGCCGGCCGGCACCACGCCGCCGTCCTCGCCGATCTGGGCGTGCATCTCGGCGGCCTGCTTCAGCTGCTGGGCCTCGTCCGAGTCGGGGGCCAGGGCTGGCCGATAGAGCCGGCGGATGGTCTCCTGTAGGTCGTCGCTGATCACGGCGATCAGGTGCTGGGCCTGGATGATCACCGAGACGTGGTGGATGAAGTAGATCAGCACGAAGATCCCGGCCACCGCCAGGACGATGCCTAGCAGAACGGCCAGGTTCGGCACCAGGGTGAAGTCGGTCGAGCTGCGGATCTCGGCCAGCACCAGCAGACAGTAGAGGTAGGTGGCCACGAAGGTGCCCAGGGCATACTGGGTGCTGCGGTCGCGCGTGAAGCTGCGGATGAGCCGCGGGCCAAACTGGCTGGAGGCCAGGGTCAGGGCGACCATCGTCAGCGAGAAGACCGTCCCGGCGACGGTGATCGCCGAGCCGGCGATGGTGGAGAGCGCGGCCCTGGCGCCGTCGGGGTTGTTGATGAACAGCCAGCCGAAGCTGCGCAGCCAGTCATCGCCGAAGATGAGGTCGATCTGGATGGCGGCGTAGGCGAGCAGGGCCGCGCCCAGGGTCATCAAAACGGGGATGAACCAGAAGCTGGCACGGATATTCTCGATCAGGGTCGCGATGTGGGTTTTCATTAGGCGGCAGGTGGCGGGCGGCGGGCGGCGGGCGGCGGGCGGCGGATTCTCGCTTCCTGCTGCCAGTTTGCTGCTCCAGACTTCCTGCCGCCTGTCGCCTGCCTACTTCCATATTGGCGGGCGCTTCTCGCGGAAGGCGGCCACGCCCTCGGCGAAGTCGGGGTGGGCGCCGGCCACGACCTGGGCCTCGGCCTCGTACTCCAGCACCTGGGACAGGTCGGCGTACTGCGACATCTCCAGGGCGCGCTTGATCAGGCTGATCGCCTGGGCAGGCCGGTCGGCCAGGGTGGTGGCGAACTGGCGCACCGCTTCGGGGAAGTCATCGTCGGCGGCCAGCACATTCACCAGCCCCCACTCCCTGGCGGTGGACGCGTCGACCTGGGCGCCGGTCATGCACAGCTCCAGGGCGCGCGACTGGCCGATCAGGCGGGGCAGGAAGTAGGTCAGTCCGCTGTCGGGGATGAGCCCGATGTTTACAAACGCGGCCGCGAAGCTGGCGCTCATGGCGGCCACGCGGAAGTCGCAGGCCAGGGCCAGGCTCATGCCCGCGCCGACGGCCGGGCCGTTGACGGCGGCCACCACCGGCTTGCCCATGCCGCGGATGCGGTTGACCAGCGGGTTGTAGCTCTGGCGCAGGCGCGCGCCAATGTCGAGCCGCCCCAGGTCGGCGAACTCGCGCAGGTCCTGCCCGCTACAGAAGGCCTTGCCGGCGCCGGTGATCACCACGCAGCGCACGGCGGGGTCGCGCTCGGCCTGGCGCAGGGCGTCCATCAGCTCGCGGTGGAGCTGGGCGTTCAGGGCGTTGTAGACCTCGGGGCGGCTGAGGGTGATCGTGGCGATCGGGCCGTCGGCCGCGTAGAGGATGGTCTGCTCGCTCATAGGTTCCTCCTCAGAAGAAGGGGAGAGTTGAAGAGAGGGTTCCCCTCTCTTCAACTCTCTCTGTTACTCCCCAGTGAACTCGGGCTTGCGCTTCTCGATGAAGGCGCGCATGCCCTCCTTCTGGTCCTGGGTGTCGAAGAGCATATAGAAGTTGCGCTTCTCGATCTCCAGCCCCTCGCGCAGGGTGGTCTCGGCGGCGTAGCGCACGGCGTCCTTGGCCATGCGCACGGCCATGGGCGGGCGCGAGGCGATCTTCTCGGCCAGGCGGCGGGCCTCGCCCATGAGCGACTCGGCGGGGCAGACGTGGTTGACCAGGCCGTAGCGGGCGGCCTCCTGGGCCGAGATCATCTCGCCGGTGAGGATGAGCTCCATGGCCCGGTAGGGGCCGATCGCGCGGGTGAGGCGCTGGGTGCCGCCGGCGCCGGGGATGACGCCGATGTTGATCTCGGGCTGGCCGAACTGGGCCGACTCGCTGGCCAGGATGATGTCACACATCATGGCCAGCTCGCAGCCGCCGCCCAGGGCGTAGCCGCCCACGGCGGCGATGATCGGCTTGGCGCAGGACCGGATGCGATCCCACTTGGCGATGATCCCGCCGGCGTGCATCTTCATGGGCGATGACTCGATCATGGCCTTGATGTCGGCCCCGGCGGCGAAGACCTTCGGCCCGCCGGTGAGGATCAGCACGCGGATGGAGTCGTCGGCGTCGGCGGCCTCCACGGCGGCGATCAGCTCGTCCATCAGCTCGGGGCTGAGGGCGTTGAGCGCCTTCGGCCGGTTCAGGGTGATCGTCGCAATATGGCCCGACACCTCGGTCAGCACCAGTCGCTCGTCGCTCATTATGCCTTCCTTTGCTCACTACAGTGGGGGTTGGGGGTTAGGGGTTGGGGGTTAGGAGTTCGCGTTAGGATTCGGTTGCTCCGATATGATACCAGGATTTCTGGTGTGCAGCGCCAACCCCCAACTCCCAACCCCCAACCCCAGGGCATGTGCAACGTCCCTGGCCCCCCTGGCTGGCGACTGGAAGTCGCGCCAATGAGGCGCTGCGCGCCGGG
>NZ_JAIEWN010000026.1:8810-10431 GCF_019599295.1 Oscillochloris sp. ZM17-4
CATCAATGCCGGGCATGAGCACATCGAGGATGATCAGGTTCGGCTGGATGCCATCGACTTGGGCGAGCGCCTCCTCGCCACTTTGGGCCGTGATCACCTCGTAGCCAGATGCGTGAAGAATCCGCCCGACGAACGCGCGGGTGAAGTGGTCGTCATCGACCTGGAAGATAGTTGCCGACATGGATGCACCCAATTGTGCCGCGAGGCGTAGAAAGCGAATGGGGCCCGCCTGCTAAGGCCGCCCGAGACCTTAGCAAGGGGATATCTATTATACGCCTCAGCCATTTCTCAATACAAGTTGGCGTCTGGCACATGTATGTCATGGTTTGCCAACGAAATGCGAATGATCGGGAGGCTTAGGGCGTCTCTATGCTATAATTGCGCCGGATTCGTGAGCCAGGCAGAGAGGCCGGCGATGGTTGTGGCGGCAAGCGGGAAGCAGATGACCTACAGCCACCTGCGCCGGCGGGCCCCATGGCCGACGCTCGTCGTCGGCGTCGCGATCCTCACTATCGCCATCCTCAACCCGCTGCTGTGTGTCCTGCACTGTGCCCTGTCGCACCGCCACGCCGATCCGCGCTCTGGCGAGCCGTCGCTCTACCTCTGTGAGCTTGCCGGCGAGGCCCAGCCGGCGGCGGCGCCCTTCGAGCTCGTATGGGCCGGCCCGCGCGCCATCTACGAGGTGACGCTCCCCTTCACCGTGGCCCTCGCGCGGATCGCCGTGTCTGCCGCGGACGCCTCAGCAGCGCCGACTCTCCCCTCCCAGCATATCCCCGGCCCCTCCTCGCCCCCGCCGAAGATCTGACCGACCCCATCGTGTGTCGGACGAACCCTCTTCTGAATCTTCGGTAGCGCAAGGAGCTACAGCTATGAGCTGGCGACCCTCGAACAGCAGTAACTACCGCCCGTCATCCACACCGCCGCGCGGCTCGCGCGATGGCGAGTCAGCCATCGACCCCACGCTGCGCATGATCATCATCGGCGCGGTCGCCGTGGGCCTGATCGTGGTCGGTGTGATCGTCGCGATCAATCTCGCTGGCAGCCAGGGCGCTGCCACGGCGGCGGCGCCTCCTGCACCCGCCCCCACGCTGGCCGCCACCGCAACCCTGGCCGCGCCCACCGCAGCCCCGGTTATCATCAGCTCACGCGCGACGGCGACGCCTGCGCCGACCGTCGGCCCCGAGGATGCCGGGCCGGTGGGCAGCAGCGGCGACGCCGCTGCGGGCATGGTGATCTTCAACGGCATGCCCAGCGAGGCCCTGCTTGCGGGCGCGGTGACGTGCAGCACCTGCCACCTTGTCGATCCGGGGAGCGGCACCCTCGTCGGCCCGAGCCTGAGCGGCGTCGCCACCCGCGCCGAGACGCGGGTCGCCGGCCTGTCGGCGGCGCAGTACCTGCGCACCTCGATCACGGCACCGAACTCCTACGTGGTCGAGGGCTTCGTCCCAGGCCTGATGACCCAGACCTTCGAGGCGGCCCTGACGCCGGAGCAGATCGAGGATCTGGTGGCCTACCTGCTCACCCTGAAGTGATCGCGGGGCTGCGGCGCGCGGGGCGCTGAGTCCTGGGGCTTTGTCCCAGGCGCATCAACGTAAGCCCTGGCTACCTCGGAGTTTCTTGT
>NZ_JAIEWN010000026.1:10531-16812 GCF_019599295.1 Oscillochloris sp. ZM17-4
GACTACCTCGGCCAGCATCGCCCCCCAGATCCCGTCGAAGAAGATGTGCGACATATCGAAGATCGTGCTGTCGCCGGCGCGGATGATCGTCAGGGCGTGGTCGCCGCAGCCGCGGCGGGTGCGCCGGATCACGCCGAGGGGCTGGGCGAGATCGTGCTGGTCCCAGTTGACGATGATCGGCGCGGCGCGCAGCCGCTCAACCTCGGCGCGGGCGCTGACGCCGAGGGCTCCGCGCAGGCTGTCCTGGCGCCCGCGGGGCGCGGCGGCCAGCAGCAGATCGGCCCCGGGGGGGCCGGGATCGCCGGCGCGCAGGGGCCGCGCCCCACGCATTGCGGCGGCCACCAGGGCGCGGACCTGGGCCAGGGGCAGTGGACGCAGTCGCCCCACCCGGACTCCGGCCAGCCGCACCTCGCCGCGCCGATCGATCTGGGCCGGCTGCCCGTAGGAGTCGCCCCATGCGCCGGCGGCGTCGCGCCGCAGGGGCAGCGCCTGCCCCGGCCTGGCCGGGTCGCCGTCGCGCGGCGTAATCATCAGGTTGCCATCTTCGTCGCGCTCCCATGGCGCGATCAGGTGGTAGATGCCGCCGCAGACGAAGGCGACCTGGGCGTCGAGCAGATCCATCGGCGCGCGGCGGTCGCTGTAGCTCTCGGCGCGCAGCGTCTGGAGGAGGCTCATCTGCGCCTGGTATGCCGGCAGGTCGTGGGCGCGCCGCGTGGCGTAGCGCGCCTCGGCGCGGGTGCGCAGATCATCCGGCGCGGCGCGCAGCTGTCGATCGAGGAAGGCGTCGAAGCTGCGCCTGCGCGACTCGGCGTAGCCGAAGACTGGGCTGTTGGCCGGGCCAGCGTAGGGCCGGCGGGCGGCCCAGTCGGCGGCGATCCGGCCGAGGCCATGGGCGGCGCGTAGGCGCTCGGTCTCGGCGGCGATCTTCTGGGCGCGCTCCTCGGCCTTGCGCGGCAGGCGGCCCAGGCTGGCCTCGGCCATATCGGATAGGGCCAGATCGACGGAGCGCAGCATCACCCGCTCGTGCCACTCATTGGCCAGCAGATCGTCGTAGCTGAAGATCGTGTGGATAGCGGCGGCGACCCAGCAGGCCGCCGCGTCGGCATCGGCGACGCTGGCGGCGACGCCGCGCGTCTCCACCGAGTGGCGGGCGGCATCCTCGCGCAGGCCGAACTCGGTGTAGAACTGCCAGGTGCCGTTGGGGAAGGCGCTGTCGATGTCTTTGCCGGCCAGGGTCAGCAGGCGCTGGTAGCCATAGATGATCATAGCCGGGGCGGCCAGGAAGGTGCCGTAGAGCCCGATCTGGCGCGTCTCGCGGAAGAGCACCCGCAGGTCGCCGCTCACCTGATCGCCGTCGAGGTCGCGCCCCTTCAGCTGGAGCAGTCCCTGGAGTAGAAACCCCGGCAGGTTCGAGGCTGGGAATATCTCGGCGATCTCGCGCTTGAGCGCCCGGACCTGGGGGACGCCAAGGCCGCTGATGCTGGCGAGGCTGGTGTCGTCCGCCGCGCTATCGAGCGACTGGAGAGTCTGCTGGATAGTAGGCTGGTGGCGAGGGTCTGGCTGGCGCGCCGATGGGGCCATAGTGCGCTGTCGCGCAGGGGGCAGGCAATCGGAGAGCGTGGACGTGTGACGCCTCAGCGATCGACCGCGTCCCATACGCTTAAGCGCATGCCTGATCCTGCACTATATATAGGGGTGCTATCCTGCTCTGCTCAGGCTCCGCTGCTCATAGCTACGATCATCAGTAGTATAGCACAGGGGGGGCGCTTGGCCATTCGGCTCGTGCGGGGCGTTGGTGCATACAACAGAATCGGTCATTTTTTGTTGCCAGCAGATACAGTGTGCGGGCAGTGCAGGAGGGAATGTGGTACGATGACGCTGCGGGCCGAAGCAGACTGTCAAGCTGATTCGGCCCTTCTGAAACCTTGTCTTGACGAAAAAACCAACCTTTGCTATACTTCAGAACAAATAAGCGTCAGCACAAAAGAGCGACTTCTCCACAGAATACTATCCACAACACCACTGGAGAGATAACCGCTATCCGTGTATTCGCTCTCCAGTCATTGTTGTTTGCTGTCTGCAAGGAGGGATCTGTCATGGCCGTCACCAGTCGCGATCTTCGGAATGAGCGCCGCCCTGCAGTCAGCATCCCTCGCGGCAACGTCGGCTCCATCGCCTATATTGTCACCGGAATCCTCGCCATGCTCGCGGCCTATGTGCTCCTGAGCAGCGTGATCGGCTGGGGGCGCACGCTGATCGACGATATGCGCTACGGGCGACCGCGCACCTTCCACCTGACGGAGAACGTCGGGCGGCCGGAGGAGGCCAGCGCGCCCACACACCTGATCGCGATGAATCTTGATCGACAGGTCGTGATCCTGGAGATCCCCGGCGGTGACGCCACCAAAACCCGCGCGCTGCCGGGGCCATACCTCTTCGGGGCCGGCGAGGATCTGACGCCGGTGACGATGCGCCTCACCGATGTGAATAGCGATGGCGCGCCCGACCTGATCGTCCGAGTGAAGGATGAGGAGATGGTCTACGCAAACCGGGACGGCTCCTTCAACCTGATCACGGCCGAGGAGCGGCAGCAGCTCATGCAGCAGGGGATGGGCGGACAGTGATTGTAGATTGTAGATTGTAGATTGGCACCAGGGCTCAATCTGCAATCTGCAATCATCTAGGTCGGATTGAAGAGTCGCGGGATGCGCGTGGCGAGGCGCAGGTTGCCCCGGATGCGCAGGTGCCCGAGCAGGACGCTCTTGATGAGGTTCGCCCGCAGCGTGACCACCTGACAGAGCAGGTCGGCGCTGGCGAAGCTCATGGTCACATCGGCGGTGCGAACCGTGCCGATGCGCCCCTCACCGCCCGCAGGATCGACCCGGATAAACCAGCTCCCGCCGCCCTGCCCCTCGACATTGAACGCCAGGACGGCGTGCAGGCTCCCCCCGCGCTCGGGCCAGTAGGCCAGGCCCATGGTGTGGAATGCGCGGGTGAGCTGGCGGCGCATCATGCCAGGGTTATAGAAGCTCCAGATGCTCTGAGCGCCTGCGCCCACCGCCACCTGGGAGCCATGGATGATCCCGGCGTGGACGAGGGAGGCGCCAAGGATCTCGGCGACCGTCGGGAGCCCGCCGTAGTAGGGGGTCTGAACCTGCATCGCCAGCTGGCCGGGGCTGAGCCGCGAGGCGATCGCTGCCGCGCGAGTGAGGGCGTCCAGCAGCGAGCTGGTGATCGCGGCCGGGCCGAGGGACAGGCGCGCGTCGATCGCGGCGCGGTTCGCGGCGGGCAGGTCGGTGCGCCGGGCGATGCCGGAGATAGCGATCGGCCCGCCGGCTATGGCCTGCTCCACGCTGGTGTTAAAGACGCCGGCCGCCGCGTCGAGGTGGGCCAGGGTCTCGATCAGCGTCCACCCCGAGGGGCGGCGCTCTGTGCGGCGGGACCACGCATCATCTGGGATACGCCGCAGGTAGCCGGCGTAGATCTCGCGCAGCTCCAGCAGGTCTGCGGCGAGCGTGTAGCCGGCAAAGGCACCGATTCGATCATCAAAGATATGGGCAGGCGCGGCAGCGGCGGCGGCGCGCTGATCCTCTGCGATCATTGGGCGTTCTCCTTCCCACAACTCGACTCCACACATGACGCGCCTGTAGTAGTATAGCATGGGCATCTGAATGCCCCTGTCTGCGGGTGGCCTCGCGCCCGCCCTGCGGCGAAACTCCCTGGCTTGACGAAATATCCGCCTGTGGTACCATTCCATGAGAAGAATTAGTTAGATAAACTAACAGATATGCAGCTCACGATCACAAACGCGCACCGCTTCCTCCAGCTTCTAGAGCGCATGCGCCACCAGCGCGCCGGGCCAGCCCTTGAGCGGCTCGGCGCGCTGGGCCTCACGCACTCGCACATGCGCCTGCTGCGTATGCTCGCGCCCGACCACAAGCTGGCCATGAAGGAGATCGCCGACCGACTCCAGCTCACGCCACCCTCGGTGACGGCGCTCACCCGGCGTCTCGTGGCGACCGGGCTGATCGAACGGCGTCACCACGTCGACGATAGCCGGGTCGTGCTGCTCTCGCTAACCGACGCCGGGCGCGACCTGCACCAGCAGCTCTACCACGAGCAGCTCCAGGCCATGGCGAATCTGCTCGCCGGCCTCTCTGATGAGGAGCAGCAGCTCTTTCTCGACCTGCTGGACCGCGCGGTGACCTTCGCTAGCGGCGGATCGCCTGACAGAAAGTGCCCACAGAGCCGCTATCTGGCAGAGACGTAAGGGCGCAGCAGCGCGTCTGCTGTGGCCCCTCGTACGAGCGCAGCCGCCCGCGCTGCTGCGCCCCGACAAGGAACTTAATGTGCAAGCTCAGATGAACCCCGGCGTGCGCCGCGGCCCGCGACAGCCCGGCGCGCCGCGCGGCGCCCTCGGCCGCGCCATCGGCTACCTCGGCAACCACCGCCGCAACGTCGCCATCACCTACGGCGCCCTGGCCGTGGCCACCGCCGCCCAGCTCGCCGTGCCGCAGCTGGTGCAGAACATGATCGACGCCGTCACCGCCGGGTTTGTCCCCGGCGCGAGCCCGAACACTGGCGTGTCGCTGGTGATCAACGCGGCCCTGCTGATCGTCCTCTTCGCGGTCATGCGCGGAGTCTTCTCCTTCGCCCAGGCCTTTATGTCACAGAAGACCTCGCAGGATGTGGCCTTCGACCTGCGCAACGCGATCTTCGCCCGCGTGCAGCGGCTCTCCTTCAGCTACTACGACCAGAACCAGACCGGGCAGCTCATGATCCGGGCCACCGACGATGTCGAGCGGCTGCGCATCTTCGTGGCCCAGGGTCTCGTGCTGGCCGCACAGTCCTTCCTGCTGCTGATCGGCGCCCTCGTGGTGCTCGCGATCACCAACTGGTCGCTGACCCTCGTGGTGCTGCCGCTGCTGCCGATCGCCATGGTGCTCTTTATGGGCTTCGGCAAGGTGACGCAGCCGCTGTTTATGATCATCCAGGCCAAGCTCTCGGCGCTGAACACCATCCTCCAGGAGAACCTAGCCGGGATCAAGGTGGTCAAGGCCTTCACCCGCGAGCCCCACGAGGTCAAGCGCTTCGATGTGGCGGCCACCGAGCTAATGGAGCAGCAGCTGCGGGTCAACCGGGTCTTCTCCTTCCTGTTCCCAGTGATCTTCCTGGTGGCCCAGCTGGGCCAGGCGGCCATCCTCTACTTCGGCGGCGCACAGATCCTGGGCGGCACACTCAACCTGGGCGAGTACCAGAAGTTCAGCCTCTACCTGGTCTACGTCTTCTTCCCGATGGGCCAGCTGGGCATGATCGTCGCGCTGATGGCCCAGGCCTCCGCCTCGGCGGGGCGGATCTTCGAGGTGCTCGACGCCAAGAGCGAGATCACCGATAAGCCCGGTGCCACCGAGCTGCCGCAGATCAATGGCCACGTCGAGTTCCGCGACGTCACCTTCCGCTACATCGGCAGCAGCGACCCGGTGCTGAAGGAGGTGAGCTTCGTGGCCGAGCCAGGCCAGACAGTCGCCCTGCTGGGGGCCACCGGCAGCGGCAAGACGACGATCATCAACATGCTGCCGCGCTTCTACGACGCGGCCGAGGGGGCCATCCTGATCGACGGCCACGACGTGCGCGACGTGACGATCGACAGCCTGCGCTCGCAGATCGGGATCGTGCTCCAGGAGACGAACCTGTTCAGCGGCAGCATCCGCGACAACATCGCCTTCGGCCGCTCGGACGCCAGCGACGACGAGGTGATCGCGGCGGCGCAGGCCGCCTCGGCCCACGAGTTTATCATGGGCTTCCCCGACGGCTATAACACCAAGGTCGGCGAGCGCGGCACCACGCTCTCGGGCGGCCAGAAGCAGCGGGTGGCGATCGCCCGCGCCCTGCTGCTCAGCCCGCGCCTGCTTATCCTCGACGACAGCACCAGCAGCGTGGACATGCAGACCGAGCACCATATCCAGCAGGCCCTCGACCAGCTGATGCGCGGGCGCACCAGCTTCGTGATCGCCCAGCGTATCAGCACGGTGCTCAACGCCGACCAGATCCTGGTGCTCGACAAGGGCCAGGTGGTCGCCCACGGCAAGCACGAGGATCTGATGGAGGACAGCCCGATCTACGCCGAGATCTACAGCTCGCAGCTGCTCGGCGACGCCGAGCCGACGGTGGCCACGGCCGCATCGGGCGGGCGGGGCCGCATGTAGGGCCGAAGCATTCGCCCCTGGGGAAATGGCGACCCGCGCGGGCGCGGCGGACGTAGGGCCGAAGCATTCGCCCCT
>NZ_JAIEWN010000026.1:16912-21973 GCF_019599295.1 Oscillochloris sp. ZM17-4
ATGATCACGTCCATCCGGGACGAATGCTTCGGCCCTACCGTGGGGCGGGAATATATCGTAATGTAAGGACACCCTTTATGATGATGGGACACGGCGGCCCCGGCCGCATGCTCAACACCGAGACCCAGAAGCCAAAGAACACCCTCGCCACCCTGGCCCGCTTCTGGCACTACTTCCAGCCCTTCTGGTACGCCGTGGCGCTCACGGTGACGCTGATCATCGTGGCCACGGTGATGCAGGTGGCCGCGCCGGTGCTGATCGGCCAGGCAGTGGACTGCTACCTGCTGCCGCGTGACTCGGCCTGCTGGTACTCATCGCTCCAGGCCGGAGCCGACACGGCGGCCCTGATGGGCGGCCTGGGCGGCCTCGTCGGCCTGCTGATCGTGCTCTTCGTGGGCGGATCCTTCCTCCAGGGGCTGGCCTTCTACAGCATGAACTGGGCCGGCCAGCACGCCCTGCGGGCCATCCGCGAGGACACCTTCGACCAGATCCACCGGCTCTCGCTGGGCTACTACGCCCGCAACGAGGCCGGCAATGTGATGAGCCGGATCACCAGCGACACCGACACCATCCAGCAGGTGCTCGGCTTCGCCCTGCTCAGCGTGGTCAGCGGCGCGCTCCAGATCGTGCTGACCATGGCGGCCATGCTGGCGGCCAATGTGCCCTACGCCCTGATCAGCCTGACGGTGGTGCCGCTGATGGCATGGGCCACCATCTACTTCTCCAACCAGGCCCGCAAGGCCTTCCGCGAGACCCGCCAGCAGATGGGCAGCGTGAACGCCGGCCTACAGGAGAGCATCGCCGGGGTGCGCGAGGTGCAGGCATTCAACCGTGAGCAGGAGAGCATCGACCAGTTCCGGCGCACCAACGCGGCCAACCGCGACGCCAACGTGCGCGCGGCCAGCTTCACCAGCGCGCTCAACCCGGTGCTGGAGGCGCTGGGCTATGTGGCGATCGCGATCGTGGTCGTCGTCGGCGCGATCAGCGCGCTGCGCAACCAGCCCCTGCTCGGCACCGCCGTGATCTCGCTGGGCACGATCTTTGTCTTTATCCAGTTCGTGCAGCGCTTCAACCAGCCTATCCAGCAGATCGCCACGCTCTGGACGAACATCCAGAGCGCGATCGCCGGCGGCGAGCGCATCTTCGGCCTGCTCGATGTGGCGCCCGACCTCGCCGACCGCCCGGACGCCCGCGAGCTGCCGCAGATCCAGGGCCGGGTGGTCTTCGATCAGGTCTCCGCCGAGTATAAAAAGGGCGAGCCGGTGCTGCGCGGGGTCAGCTTCACCGCCGAGCCCGGCCAGACGGTGGCGATCGTCGGGCCGACCGGGGCCGGCAAGACGACGATCATCAACCTCATCCCGCGCTTCTACGATGTCTCGGCCGGGCGGGTGCTGGTGGACGGCGCGGACGTGCGCGAGGTGACGGCGGCCAGCCTGCGCCGTCAGATCGGAATCGTGCTCCAGGACTCGTTCCTGTTCTCGGACACGGTGATGAGCAACATCCGCTACGGCCGGCTGGACGCGACCGACGAGGAGGTGATCGCGGCGGCGAAGCTGGCCTCGGCCGACAGCTTCATCGAGCGGCTGCCCCAGGGCTACCAGACGGTGCTGGGCGAGCGGGGCGGCGGCCTGAGCCAGGGCCAGCGCCAGCTGATCGCGATCGCCCGCGCGGCCCTGGCCAACCCGCGCATCCTCATCCTCGACGAGGCGACATCCAGCGTGGACACGCGCACCGAGCGGCTGATCCAGCGGGCCTTCGACCAGCTGCTCGAGGGCCGCACCAGCTTCGTGATCGCCCACCGCCTGAGCACCATCCGCAGCGCCGATCAGGTGCTGATGGTGCGCGACGGCCAGATCGTCGAGCGCGGCACCCACCCCGAGCTGCTGGAGCTGCGCGGCGCCTACTACGACCTGTATATGAGCCAGTTCCGCCGCGAGGAGGAGCCCGCTCCGGCCGGAGGCGGCGCGGCCTCGCCGCTGCCGGCGTGAGGCGCGGGCGCGCCGCCCCGCCACGGGGCGCAGGTAGCACGGCTCCGCTCACCTTGCTGGGGTGTCACGAAACGTCTTGAACGTTCCGACTGCCCTCTCCCGTAAACGCAATGCTTTTCGAACGTCTCGTTGTCCTATGGGGGTGCGACGTAAACTCCGCTGCGGCATGATAAATGGTATAATCGTGCGAGACTGAACTTTTGGCCGCATCATGCGGCCCGACACACACCCGTGACCACTATGGCCATTAAGGTTCCGCTGATCGCCACCGGCCCGGTGGTGGAGGCGGCCTTCATCTCGCGCACAAACCAGCTGCTGATCGAGGTCCAGCTGAATGGCAAGCTCGTCCGCGCCCACATGGCAGATCGCGGGCGTCTCACCGATCTTCTGGTGCCGAACGCCCGCGTGCTGCTGGCTCCGCGCGATGAGATTGGCCGCAAGACAGCCTTTCAGGTGGTCGGCGCCTACGAGGGCGACGAGCTGGTCTCGCTGGACACGCAGATGCCGAACCGACTCGTGTCGGCGGCCCTGTCGAGCGGCGCCCTGCCCCAGTTCGCCCGCTACACCAAGGTGCATCGCGAGGTGGTGGTCGGCGAGAACCGCTTCGACTTTAAGCTCGGCGAGGGCCTGAGCACCTGCTACCTTGAGGTGAAGTCGTCCACCCTTGTCGTCCAGCGCATCGCGCGCTTCCCCGACGCGCCCACCGACCGCGGCCGGCGGCACCTCGAGCAGCTCGGGATGATGGCCCGCAACGGCCAGCGCTGCGCGGTGGTCTTTATCATCCAGCGCCACCGTGTCAGGGCGCTGGTGCCGAACGATGAGGTTGACCCGGCGTTTGGCCGCGCCCTGCGCTTTGCGCTCTCCAACGGCGTGGAGGTCTACGCCTACCTCTGCCCGCTCACCATAGAGGGACTCCACCTTGGCGCTCCCGTGCCAGTCTTCGCCCACCTCGAGTCAGTGCCGCGCGATCTGTAGGGGTTGGGGCGCAGCGCGCTGCGTCCGTACGGGGTGTCGCGACTCATGGCCACACCGCTGCTCTCCGCCAAGCTGAGCCCCCCGCCCCTTCCCGCCGTCGTCATCGACCGCGGGCCGCTCGCCGCGCGCCTCGCCGCCGCCGCCGACTCGCGCCTGCTGCTGATCGTCGCCCCCGCCGGCTTTGGCAAGACGACGCTGCTCACAAGCTGGCTCACGGAAAGGATGAAGGATGAAGGTAGAAGGATGAACTCGGACGGCGCAGCACGCGCTGAGCAGTCATCCTTCATCCTTCATCCTTCATCCTTCGCCTGGCTCTCCCTCGACGCGCGCGATAACGACCCGACGCGCTTCTGGGCCGCGCTGACGGCCGCGCTGTCGCGCGCCTTCCCCGGCCTGGGCGACCACGCCCGCTCGATGCTCCAGTCGCCGCAGCCCCCCGCCACAGATGTCGTGATCGGCGCGCTGCTCGACGAGCTGGGCGCGCTGCCGGGGCCGTGCATGATCGTCCTCGACGACTACCACCTGATCGTCGACCCGGCCATCCACGCCGGGGTGGCGATGCTGATCGAGCATATGCCGCAGCTGGCGCGCGTGGCGATCCTGAGCCGCAACGAGCCGCCCCTGCCTCTGGCCCGCCTGCGCGTGCGCGGCCTGCTGGCCGAGCTGCGCGCCGCCGACCTGCGCTTCTCAGCGGCGGAGACGGCCGCATTCCTGCATGCCTACGGCCTCACGCTTGCGCCCGATGAGGCCACCGAGCTGGCCGACCGCACCGAGGGCTGGCCCGGCGCGCTCCAGCTCGCCGCGATCTCGCTGCGCGAGGGCGGGCACCCCCGCCAGATGATCGCGACCTTCGCCGGCAGCAACCGCCATCTGGTCGACTACCTGGCCGAGGAGGTGCTCGCTCGTCAGCCCGCTGACCGCCGCCGCTTCCTGCTGGCGACCTGTGTCCCCGATGTGCTCTGCGCTGAACTCTGCGACGCGCTGCTGGGGGATGAAGGCGAAAGGATGAAGGATGAAGATCACGCATCTGCCAGCGTTCGCGCTCAACCGCTCACCCTTCACCCTTCATCCTTCATCCTTGAGGAGCTTGAGCGCGCCGGGCTCTTCCTGCTGCCGCTCGACCAGGAGCGGCGCTGGTACCGCTACCACGCGCTCTTCGCCGAGTTCCTGCGCGAGCGGCTGCGCCGCGACGACCCGCAGCGGGCGCCGCTGCTGCACCGGCGCGCCGCCGACTGGTACGCCGCCGCCGGCCTGCCCGCCGAGGCGGTGGGCCACCTGCTCGCCGCCGGCGACTATGGGCGCGCCGCCGCCCTGATCGAGCAGGAGGGCCGCCCGCTCCTGCTGCGCAGCGAGGTGGCCACGGTGCTGGGCTGGCTGCGCGCCCTCCCCGATGCCCTGGCCCACGCCCGCCCTGGGCTCTGCCTGATCGAGGCCTGGGCCTGCGCAGTCTCCGGCCAGTTCGATGCGGTCGAGGCGCCCCTCGGCCGGGTCGCCCAGATCCTCGCCGCGAGCGCGGGCGACCCCGACACGCCATCGGCGCTCACCGCGCCCTTCACGCCGCGCAACTTGCGCAGCGAGGCCCTGGCCGTGCGGGCCACGGTGGCCGGCCTGCGCCGCGACGCCGCGCAGACGGTGGATCTGGCCCGCGCCGCCCTCGCCGAGCTGCCCGACGATAGCGTGATCGTGCGCGGGGTGGTCTCGCTCATGCTCGGCAGCTCGGCCTATATCAGCGGCGACATGGCCGGCGCCGAGGCCGCGCTTGGCGAGGCCGCCCGCGCGGGCCAGGCCTCCGGCCTGCCGATCATCGCGATCTTCGCCCTCCGCCAGCTCGGCGAGCTCTACGGCCGGATCGGCCAGCTCCACCGCGCCGCCCGCACCTACCAGGACGCGATCGACCTCGGGGCGCGCCTCTACCCCGCCAGCGACCCGCTCGCCGGCCGGCCGGTGCCGGTAGCTGGCACGGCCTACATCGGCCTGGGGCTGCTGCGCTACGAGTGGGGCCAGCTCGACGCCGCCGAGGCGCTCCTCGCCGATGGCCTGCGCCTCGGCCGTCAGGGGGCCAATGTGGAGATCCTGCTCATGGGGCCGATCGGGCTCG
>NZ_JAIEWN010000026.1:22073-30646 GCF_019599295.1 Oscillochloris sp. ZM17-4
GATCACGCCCAGGAAGGCGGTGATCCCAGCCAGGATGCTGGCGTTGGCCTCGGCGAACTCGCGGAAGTTCTGGAAGCTGAAGTCGTTGCCCTGCTCGGGGCTGAGCTTGTGCCGGTCGCGCAGCAGCGCGGTGATCGCCCGTTCGCCCTCGCTGATCAGGCGCGGGTCGTGCAGGTAGATCGTCGCCTCATTCACCTCGGCCCCGCTGGTCGCGCTCTGCGGGAAGAGCCGGTCGCGGGCGGTGCTGATCGGCACGGCCACCGTCTGCCCGTAGCCGAAGGGGTTGTCGCCCTGGGGCGCGAGCACGCCGACCACGCGGAAGCTCATGCCAAGGATGAGCAGCTCGCGACCGAGGGGCCGCCCGTCGGGGTAGAGCATCTGGGCGCTGCCCCAGTCGATGACGGCCACCCGCGCGCGCCGGTCGATGTCGTCGTCGCGGATGTAGCGGCCGAGGGCCAGGGGCGTGCTGGGGCGCAGCTGGCTCGGCCGCGCGCCGATGATCTGGCCGTAGCTCATATTCGGCCCGGCGGTCAGGTCGCCGCCGCCCAGGTAGCGGCCCACCACCTCGCGCACGTTGGGCAGGCCGGCGATCGCCTCCAGGTCGGCCTCGCTGAGCCGCCCGGCCTGGGCCGGCCGCTCGCCCGAGTAGTCGGGCTGGGCCTGCAGGCTGATCGCGTCCGTCTCCAGGTTGGCGAACTGCTGCTGCACGAAGCTCTGGAAGCTCTGGCCCACCGAGAGCAGGGTGCTCACGGCGGTGATCCCGATCATGATCCCGAGCGTCGCCAGGAAGGTGCGCAGTCGGTTGCTCGACAGGCTTGTCAGCGCGATGCTGATCAGCTCAAAGAGGTACATGGAACCTCATGCGGTAAGGGCGCAGCAGCGCCGCGCTGCTGCGCCCTTGCGGTCGTCATGGCTGAAACATTTGCGGCCCGCCGCCGTCGATCACGATCTGCGGCAGGATCACCTGGTCGCCGGGGGCGAGCCCGCCGAGCACCTGGACGCGGTCGCCGCTGATCGCGCCGAGCTGGACGGGCACGGGCTCGCCGATGGGCTGGCCGTCGGGGCCGGCGGCCCCGCTGGCCCGGCGGACGGTCGGGCCGTCGGGGCCGTCCTCGACCGCCTGGAGCGGGATGATCAGGGTGTCGGGGATGTTCAGGATCTCGATGCTGGCGGTGGTGGCCATGCCCACCCGCAGGCGCTCGTCCTCGGCGTCGAAGGTGATCTCGACCGGGTAGAGCCCGCCGAGGGCGCCCCCGCCGCCCCCGCCGCCGAAGGGGTCGAAGCCCTGGTCGGCCTGGCCCTGGCTGTCGGGCAGCTCGCTCACCCGGGCCAGCTCGCCGCGGAAGCTGACATCGGGCAGTGCGTCCACGCTGACCTGCACGGCCTGGCCGGCGCTCAGCTGGGCCACGCTCTGCTCGGTGACCTGGCCGCGGATGAGGAAGCCGCTCAGGTCGGCAATGCTGATCGCGTCGCTGGATTCGGTCAGGGTGCCCTCCTTCAGGGTGATGTCCACCACCGTGCCGGCGATCGGGGCGCGCAGCTCGGCCTCGGCGAGCTCGGCCTCGGCTGCGGCCAGCCCGGCGCGGGCGCGCTCCAGCGTCGTCTTCGCCTGCGATAGCTCGATCGGGTCGGGGCCATCCTTCAGCTTCTCCTCAGCGGCGATGGCCTCCAGCAGGGCGGCCTGGAGGGCGGCGCGCTGGGCCGGTCGCTGCGGGTTATCCACCAGATCGGCGTAGGCCTTCTCGGCGTCAGCCAGCTCCTTGCGCGCGTCAAGGATGGCGGCGGCCACGCCTTTGGTGCGGGCGGTGTCGAGCAGCCTCTGGGACTCGTCCAGGTCGCGGCCGGCCGCATCGACCTGGCGCTCGGCGGACTGGATCTGGCTGATCTCGTCCTCGCGGGCCTGGTCGTAGGCCTCCTGGAGTCGCTTGAGGCTCTGCTCGGACTCCTTGAGCGCGTCGGCGACATCCTCAAGGGTGCGCTCGAACTGATCGATCTCGGCGGCGTCCAGCTCACGGTGGGTCACCACCCCGGTGTCCGGGTTGGTGATCGTGTCGCGGGGGTGGCGGCCAGTGTGCTGGACGTAGTCCCAGTCCCAGTAGGCGTCGCTGTAGGCGCGCTGGGCGCGGATGAGATCTTTGGCCCCGCGCTCAAGGCTCTGCTGGGCGTCGGTCTTCGCGCGGGATGCGCTGTCGCGGGTGCGCTCAAGGTCGTCCTGGCTCGCGCGCAGGGCGTCCTGGGCGGCGAGGAGCGCCTTCTCGGCGGCTGTAAGGTCGTCGGGGGCGAGCCCGGCCTTCAGATCGTCGAGGCGCTGGCGGGCCTCATCGCGGCGGGCGCGGGCGACATCGACATCGACGGGGCGCACCTCGCCGGCGGCGGCGGCCAGGTCGGCGCGGGCGCGGGCGGTGCTGGCGGCGGCCTGGGCCAGCTCGGCCTCGCTAGGGCCGGCCTCCAGCTTGTCGAGCGCGCGCTGGGCCAGGTCGACCTCGGCGCGGGCGCTGGCCACCTTCAGCTCCAGGTCGCGAGTCTCCAGGCGGGCGAGCACCTGGCCGGCCGCCACCTGCTCTCCCTCCTGCACCAGCAGCTCGCGGACGCGGACGCCGGCGCTGAAGGCCACGCTCGCCCGGTCGCGCGGCTCGAGCGCGCCATTGACCTGCACGATCTCGGTCAGGTCGCCCTGCTCGACGGGCACGACCTGGGTGATCACGCCGGGGGCGGCGCTGTCGCGGCCGACGAGGATCGTGCGGGCGATGAAGACCCCTGCGACGCAGAGGGCGGTCAGGGCGAGGGCGAGGATGCCGAGGATGGTGGGCCAGCGGACTCGCCGGCGCCTGCGGGGGGCGTTGGTAGCTGTCATATGCTCCTGCGGGGGCAGATCTCAGTGCGGCTCGTAGGCAACGCAAATCATACGATAGATTATCGCACCTATGAAGACGCCGCGTCGCGTCGCGCGGTTCCGCACCGATTGACGCCGGGCCGCCCGCAATGCTATGCTACTCTGGCGCTAGCAGCCCAGCACGAGGAGGTGCCTATGTCATCGGTCGAGCACGAGACCTTCATCAATGTCACCGTCGAAGAGGTGTTCGCGGCGCTGCTCCAGGTCGAGGACGCGCCAGCCTGGATGGCCGGCCTTGAGGAGGTGCATAACGTGACCGGGCGGGGGCTCGGCGACTCGTTCGAGTGGACGTTCAAGATGGCCGGCAAGCTCACCTTCCACGGGCGGACGGTCTTCGCGGCCCTGGAGCCGGGGCGCTACCTGCGCGAGGAGGGCAGCGGCGACCTGACGAACGCCTGGGACTGGCGGCTCTCGCCGGAGATGAGCGGCACGCTGGTGCGTGTCCGGGTGGAGTATCTGGTGCCCGGCGGGGCCGTCCTCGGCGCGATCGCCGACAAGCTCTTCGTCGAGCGCCAGAACCAGGCCGACCTTGAGACGTCCCTCGCCCAGCTGAAGGCGCGGCTTGAGGGCTAGATGTGTGTGCGGGGAGGGCCAGGGAGGGCACCGCCCTCCTGACATAGGGAGCAGGAGCTTTGTATGGCGAAGGCCGGAATTGTCTACGTCGGCACCGATGACGGGCTGGTGACCTACAGCGACCCCGGGGCGACGGGGCGCTGGCGTCGGGCGGGGCACACGCTGGAGGGCCGCGGGGTGCGGGCGATCATCGCCGCCGACGGCGACGAGGGCGCATTGTCGGTGATCGTCGGCCTGGCGGAAGGTGACGCTCTGCGCAGCGTGGACGGCGGGCAGAGCTGGGGGGCGGCCCCCGAGGCCGAGGCCGAGGCGCTGCGCGCCCTCCGCGAGAGCACCCGCCCGCTCATCGCGACATCCCAGGGGGTGGCTCAGTGGACGGGCGCGCACCCGCCGGCGCCGGGCGCCGATGCGCTGGCCATGCTCGCCGGCAAGCAGGAGACCCTGCTCGCCGCGATCGCCGATGGCACCTCGCTTCAGCGCAGCGAGGACGGCGGGGCCAGCTGGCAGCCGCCCACCTTCGACTCGCCCCTCCAGGGCGCGATCACCGTCCTGGCCCCCTCAAGCTACCACATGGACATCTGCTGGGCCGGCACCGACGTCGGCCAGCTCCTGCGCTCCGACGACCGAGGGCGCACATGGGCCGAGGTGGCCCGCGAGCCCGTCGCCATCCGCGCCCTGGCCGTGATGCGGCTGGTGTAGGGCTTGCACCCTGGAATCGTATAGTGTGATGCACCAATGTGCCAGCGAAGCTGGCACATTGGTGCATCACACTATACGATTCTTTCAGCGCCCTACGCGTAGAAATCCGTGAAGCCGTCCTGGTCGAGCCGCTCCAGCATGCGCCGCAGCTTCGCCGCGCTCTCGGGGTAGGGCGCGGCGGCCAGCTGCTCGGCGCTGATCGCGGCGGCCTTGCCCCAGGCTCGCTGCTCGACGCCCAACGTCAGGTCCAGCAGGGCCGCGAGCGCCCGCCGCAGGCGCGGGGAGTCCTCGCCGCGCAGGCGCGGCAGCACCTTCTGCTTGATCTGTAGGTCGAGGGCCGCGCGCGGCGTCAGCGTGCCTCGGGCCTGCTCCACGAAGCGCAGCATCTCGCCGATCGCCCGGTAGCCGAAGGGGTGCCCCGCGTCGGTGGCGATCGGCTGCACCGCCGCGATCATCGCCCAGACCTCATCGTCCACCGGGCCAGCGTAGCTGGCCCGAAACGCCCCGAGATCGACATCCGTCAGCTCGATCAGGTTGGCCCGGTCGAGCAGCTTGTCGCTCAGGGCGAAGGTGCTCTCGTCCACATTGACCGTCCCGGTGATGCGGACGTTCCCCGGCAGGCGCATGGGGCTCTGGATGCTGCCGCCGCCGGCCAGGGGCGCCTCGGCCGTGGGCGTGCCAAGGTCGAAGGTGCCCTCCAGGGTCTCCATCGCCGAGAGGATGGGCGCCAGGTAGTACTCGGGGCGGGCCAGGTTCAGCTCGTCCAGGCAGATGTAGTAGGTCTGCTGCGGGTCGGCGGCGGCGCGCAGCAGGAAGCGGGTGAAGGCGCTGGCGTGGTAGTCGCCGGTGAGGGCGTTGTAGTAGCCCAGCAGGTCGCGCGCGCTGTGCCAGTCGGGCTGCACGGAGACGACCAGGTAGTAGGGGTTGTCGCGGCCGGGCGCGACGCCGTGGGCCGCGTCGGCGTACAGCCGGGTCAGCCGGGTCTTCCCGGTGCCGCTGATCCCGGGCAGAATCACCAGGGGCCGGGTTTGCAGGGCCAGGTGGTAGCTGCGCAGGAGCAGGTCGGAGATGGTGAAGCCGCGGGCGCGCACCCGCTCGGCGATCATCTCGATAGGGGGTGGCTCGCCGCCGTAGCCGGGCCGGGCCTCGCGCAGCACCGCCGGGCTGGCCGGGTCGTCGGCCTCGGCCTGCTCCATCAGCGCCTCGTTCAGCGGCAGCAGGGCCAGCACGTCGGCCGTCAGGCGCCCGGCCAGATCCTCCGGCAGGGACTCCCACGGGTAGACGAATCCCGCCCAGAGGTAGCCGGCGCCGCGCGCGGCGAGGTAGCGGTCGATCCAGAGGGCTGAGGGCTGAGGGCTGAGGGCTGAGGGCTGAGCGGCGAAGCGGGCCACGCCCTCGCGCCCGATCCGCTCGATGATCGGCTGCCAGACCGGGCGGGCGCCGCCCCAGAGCGAGGCCAGGTCGTCCTTGCGCGAGCGCCAGAGCTGGATGCCCACCAGGACGGACCGCTCGGTGCCGCTGACCGCCACCAGCACGCCGGCCCCGCGCGGGGCGCGGTCGAAGGCCACCCAGTAGTCATTGATCGGGTCGCGCTGACCCTGGCCGCGGTTGAGGTAGCGCTGCGACTTGAAGCTCACCTCGTAGAGCGGCCAGATTCGCGGCAGATCGGCCTCCGCTGCGGCGCGCACCCGCTCGGCCAGCTCAGCCAGGGCCGGGTGAAGTCGCTCCTGCACCGCCGACCAGCGATCGGCCATCCCCGACACAAGCAGCGACTCGAATGCCTTGATCGACAGCAAACAACACCTCACGGGAGGGCCAAGAAGGGCCACGCCCTCCATGAAGTCTCCCCTATCGCCAGATCAGAATTTCATCGAGCGGCTTGCGCGTGATATTCGGCACCGTCGCATCCTCGGCGGGGTAGCCGACCGGCATGAGCAGGAAGGCCTTCTCGCTCGTCGGGCGCTCCAGGATACGCTCTAGGAACTCCATCGGGCTGGGCGTGTGGGTCAGGCTGACCAGTCCGGCGTTATGGATAGCCGCGATCAGCATGCCCACGGCGATGCCGACCGACTCCAGGGTGTAGTAGTGCTTGTGCAGCGTGCCGTCGGCATCATAGCCGTGGCGCTGGCGGAAGATCACCAGCAGGGCCGGGGCCGCATCGAGGAAGGGCTTCTCCCAGCCCGTGCCGAGCGGCGCCAGGTCGCTCAGCCAGCTCTCGGGGGCGCGCTGGCTGTAGAAGGCGCGCTCCTCCTCCTCGGCGGCCGCGCGGATCTGCCGCTTCAGGTCGGGGCTGCGCACGGCCACAAAAGTCCAGGGCTGCTGGTTGGCCCCGCTGGGCGCGGTGCCGGCCGTGGCCACGATCTGCTCCAGCAGACCCTCGGGCAGCGGGCGGTCCGCGAAGAAGCGCACCGAGCGGCGGCGGGCCATCTGGGCGTAGAAGGCCTCGGCCCTGGCGAGCGACTCCTCGGGCGGGATCGGCTGGAAGTCGAGGGGGATGTGGTCTTCCATAGAATTGAGAATTGAAAATTGAAAATTGAAAATTGCAGGATTTTCAATTCTCAATTCTCAATTTTACATTAACCCTAGTCGCGGGTGATCTCACGCGAGATCACCAGCCGCTGGATCTCGCTGGTGCCCTCGTAGATCTCGGTGATCTTGGCGTCGCGGAAGTAGCGCTCGACCGGGTACTCCTTGGAGTAGCCGTTGGAGCCGTGGAGCTGGATGGCCTTCGTGGCCGTCCACATGGCCGTCTCCGAGGCGAAGAGCTTGGCCATGGCCGCGTCTTTGACATAATCAAGGTGCTGATCCTTCCGCCAGGCGGCCTCGTAGGTGAGCAGGCGGGCGGCCTTGATCCGGGTGGCCATATCGGCGAGGGTGAAGCCGACGGCCTGGAACTCGTGGATGGGCTTGCCGAACTGCTCGCGCACCTTGGTGTAGGCCAGGGCCTCCTCGTAGGCTCCCTGGGCGATGCCGAGTGCCTGGGCGGCGATGCCGATCCGCCCGGCGTTGAGGATGGTCATGGCGATCTTGAAGCCCTGGCCCTCCTCGCCGAGCCGGCGCCAGGCCGGCACGCGGTAGTCGTCGTAGGCCATCTGCGAGCTGTGGGCGCTGCGGATGCCGAGCTTGTTCTCCACCTTCACCACCCGGCAGCCCGGCTCGCGGGTGTCGATCAGGAATGCGCTGATGCCCTTGACGCCCCTGGAGGGGTCGGTCATGGCCATGAGGATGATCGTGTCGGCGTGGTCGCCGTTCGTCACCCAGTTCTTCACCCCGTTGATCACATAGGAGTCGCCGTCGCGCACGGCGGTGGTCTTCTGGGCGGCGGCGTCGGAGCCGGCGCCGGGCTCGGAGAGCGAGAAGGCGCCCAGGGTGCGGCCGGAGGCCAGCGGGGTGAGCAGCTCGCGCTTCTGCTGCTCGGAGCCGTACTTCTCGATGCCGTAGCAGACCAGGGAGTTGTTCACCGAGGCGATCACGCCGAGCGAGGCGTCCACCCGGCTGAGCTCCTCGATCACGATCGCGTAGGAGATGTAGTCGAGGGCTGCGCCGCCGTACTCCTCGCTCACCGCCACGCCGAGCAGGCCGAGCTCGCCCATCTGCCGCACCAGGGCGTCGGGCCAGATCGCCTGGTCGTCGCGCTCAGCCACGCTGGGGCGGGCCTCCTTCTCCACAAACTGGCGCACCATATCGCGCAGCATCTGCTGATCTTCACTGAGCTGGAAATCCATCGCGCTACCTCCTTGTGACGCTGTGATGGGGGCGGGATCGGCCTCATTCTACGCGAGAACATCGCCGGGGGCAAGGCGGGGTCCGGCGGCATGGTGGCGCGGTTGGGCGGGTTCGATGCGCAAGCGTGTCTGCGGCGCTATTTGTGCAATATGCACAATGAAATAGGTTGCTCAGTTGTTGATTATGTACAAGCTATCTGCTAAAATATGCATGTCAGCCCATCAATGACGATGGTGTCGGCGAGAGGCATCAGGCACACCGTCGCGATGTCGCAACAATGTCGTTCTTCTAAGTTCTGGAGGTTTACCATGCGCAACGGCAGCTACGAAACCAGCGACGTCAACAAGGTTGTCCGCACGCTCCCCGGCGCCCGCGAGATCCTGCGCGAGCACGGTATTGATACGACCAGCCGGCTCCGGCTCCGCGAGGCCTGCATGGCCGCGTCGGTCGAGCCCGATGAGATGCTCGCCCAGATCGAGGCCCGCATGCGCCGCACGGCCCGCCCGGCCGAGCAGCCGCGCGAGAAGTATGTCGAGGAGCGCGAGCACGTCCACGCCTAGAGCATTGCAGATTGGCTGATTGCAGATTGCAGATTGCCGCGCGTCACCAGTGACGCGCGGCAATCTTTTGTTATGTGTTGCCAGCAGATACAGTATGCACGCCTTGTAATGGCTGCCAGCGG
>NZ_JAIEWN010000026.1:30746-52582 GCF_019599295.1 Oscillochloris sp. ZM17-4
CCAGGTCGGTGGCGGCCTGGGCGGCCTCGTCGTCGTCGGCGGCGCGGTAGCGCCGGAGCACCTCGTCGGCGCGCTCGCCATAGAGCGCCCGCACGGCGCGGGCGAGGCTGGCGGGCGTCGGCGCGACATCCCCGAGCAGCCCGGCGTAGCCCGACTCCTCGGAGTTCCAGCCGGCCATCAGCGGGATGTGGGCCTGCTCGCCGGCGGCGAAGATCGCTTGGGGCGACCGGGGCAGGAAGTGCCCGTCGAGCGCGGGCAGGAAGTGGCCGGGGTCGGCGCTCTCGGGCGCGGCGAGGATCCGCTCGGCGGGGATGGCGCGCAGCGCCGCCAGGGAGCCCGCGCCGAGGCTCTGGGCGAAGGCGAGGCCGACCTGCTCGGCCTCGGCGAGCGCTATCGGCGCAAAGTCGCCCAGGAGCGAGCCGCTCGACCCGATGGCGCCCGCGATCAGATCGCGGGCCATGGGCGAGGCCATCTGCGCGCTGACCGAGAAGGAGCCGGCCGACTCGCCGGCGATCGTGACGCGGCCCGGGTCGCCGCCGAAGGCCGCGATGTTGCGGCGCACCCAGCCCAGGGCGGCCAGCTGGTCGAGGAAGGCGTAGTTGCCCGAGGCGCCCTGCGGCGACTCCGCAGACAGCTCGGGGTGGGCCATGAAGCCGAAGGCGCCGAGCCGATAGTTGACCGTGAGCGTCACGATTCCTCGGCTGGCCAGTCGCTCGCCGTCGTAGCGCGGCTCCGAGCCATCGCCTGCCACGAAGCCGCCGCCGTAGAAGTAGACCAGCACCGGCAGGCGGGCGTCGCCCGAGTCGGCGGGAGCCCAGACATTCAGGTAGAGGCAGTCCTCACTCATACCATCGGAGCGGAAGTCCATATCGCCAAAGACTGGCTGCTGCATGGCGCGGGGGCCGAAGCGGTCGGCCTGACGCAGGCCGGCCCAGGGGCGGGCCGGCTGGGGCTCCCGCCAGCGCAGATCGCCGACCGGCGGCGCGGCGAAGGGGACGCCCCTGAAGCTGCGGACCCCAGTGTCCGGGTGGAGCACACCTACGAGCGTACCGGACTCGATCTCGACCTGTGTCATAGCAAATCCTATTTGATCGTGGACGTATGGCCCTCACCCCCTGCCCCCTCTCCCTTGTAAGGGAGAGGGGGTGCCGAGCGCAGCGAGGCGGGGGTGAGGGCCGATGCCGTCGGCTCGGGCGCCATCCCTACAGCCGGCGCGTATGTGATGCCGCCGCGCCCTCGGGGCGACCGTCGCCACGGCGGCGGTCGAGGGCCTGGGCGTAGATCGCCTCGATCTGGCGGGCGGCCCGGTCCCAGGAGAAGTCGGCCACGGCGCGGGCGCGGCCCTGGGCGCCGAGGCGGGCGGCCATGCCGCGGTCCTCCAGGGCGAGCTCCAGCTTCTCCGCCAGATCATCGGCGCTGCCGAGGCGCGCGTAGAGCCCGATCTCGCCGAGGATCTCGCGGCCGACCGGCGTCTCGAAGGCGACCACCGGCAGGCCCATGGCCATATAGTTGCTGATCTTGCCGTTGCCCTCGGTGAGGCTCATCTTTGGGGCCACGGCCACATCGCCGAGGGCCAGGTAGCTATGCAGGTCGCGGTAGATGATCCGGCCGGGCAGGGTGACGTGGCCGCCGACGCCCAGCGACTCGGCGTAGGCCCGGTAGCTGTGGGGGTCGGGGTGGCCCATGATCAGGAAGTGGACGTCGGGCTGGCGGGCGGCGAGGATCTGGGCGGCCTGGATGAGCACATTGGTGCCCTGGTAGGGGGCGAGCAGGCCGATGAAGACCACGAGCCGCCGCCCGGCCGGGATGCCGAGCTGGGCGCGCAGCTCATCGCGCTGGGCCTGCCATGCCGGCGAGCCGTCGAAGGGGCGGAAGCGATCCGTGTCGACGCTATCGGTCACGGCGTGCAGCCGGTCCTCGGGCACCGCGCCCGCGCGGCGCAGCAGGTCGGCCGCGTTGTGGGTGCTGGTCATCACCGCGTCGGCCTGGCGGTTGAGGAAGCCCTCCAGCCCCACCAGCGACTTGTAGAGCGGGTTGGTGGCCTTCACAAAGCCGTGGTCGAGCATCTCGCTGGTCATGCTGCCCTGGTAGTCGAGGATGAGCGGCGCGCCGAGGAGGTGCTTGAGGGGCAGGCCGATCGCGGCGGCCTCGTGGGTGTGGGCGTGGATGATCGTCGGGCGCTCGCGCAGGGCCACCCGCAGCGCCCGCCAGCCCAGGCCCACGTCCAGGTAGAGCTTGTGGCGCGAGGAGCCGACCACGGCGCGCTTGATCCAGGGCACGTCCCAGGATCGGCGGATGTCGATCCCGGGCATGTTGTCGCCGTTGTGGTAGGTGGCCAGCACCAGGCGGTGGCCGAGCTTCTGGATGGCCCGCGACTCCTCCCAGATCCGCACGTGGTTGCCGTAATCTGAGAAGAAGCTGGTCGAGGCCAGCATGAGGATGGTCTGCATAGTGTTGAATGTTGAATGCTGAATGTTGAATGGCCGCTATTCAGCATTCAACATTCAACATTTCTCGAAGGCAAGGTGGATCGGCTCTCCGGCGTCGGCGGGAAGCTCGCCGAGCAGGGCCGACTCGTAGTGGTCGTCCTCGTAGGGCAGGCCGAGCGCGGCGATCAGCTCGTCGGGGGTGTGGTCGATGTCGAAGGCGAAGTGGATGACGCCATACTCGCCGTAGAAGGTCGTCTCGACCTCCTCGTAGCGCTCCTCGACCGTCTCCTCGCCGGCGTAGACCCCGTGGGCCCAGGCCACGCCGTTGCCGCTGACCTCGATCCAGACCGCGCGGGTGCTGAGTGCGGCGGCGATCTGCTGGGCCAGGGCGCGCTCGCCGAAGTAGCGCGGGTCCTCCCAGACCGTCACCCAGCCGGATGCGGCGGGCATCACGAAGAAGTGGCGGCGGCGCTTCTCGGGGATCATGATCCGGCCGCTGATCTCGCCGGGGCGCAGGTCCGCGCGCGCGAAGCCGCGCTCGGGCATGAGCCGCTCCAGCTCGGCGGCCACGGCCCGGTGGTCGGGGTGCTCAACATAGATCGCGCCGCTGTTGTTCATCGGCGGGCATTGTACGCTAGGCGTGCGCTACGCGCAAACGGCGTATACTGTTGTAATGTTGAATGTTGAATGTTGAATGTTGAATGTTGAATGCTGTCGCTCGAACATTCAACATTCAACATTTGAGCGACGAGCGAAGCGAGGGGCAATATGCAGGATCTGCGCAAGGAGTACACCCAGCGCGGGCTGGGCGAGGACGAGGTGGCGGGCGACCCGATCGAGCAGTTCCGGGCCTGGTTTGCGGAGGCGGCGACTGCGGTCATGCTCGAGCCGAACGCGATGACCCTGGCCACCGTGGGGGCCGACGGGCGGCCCTCGGCGCGGGTGGTGCTGCTGAAGGAGTTCGGCGCGCGCGGCTTCGTCTTTTTTACCAACTACGAGAGCCAGAAGGGCGAAGACCTGGCGGCCAACCCAGCGGCCTGCCTGCTGTTCTACTGGCCGGAGCTGGAGCGGCAGGTGCGGGTGGAGGGGCTGGCCGAGCGCGTGCCTGCGCACGAGTCAGATACCTACTATGCCAGCCGGCCGGCGGGCGCGCGCCTGGGGGCCTGGGCCTCGCCGCAGAGCCGAGTGATCGCCGGGCGCGCGGAGCTCGACGCGCGCCTCGCTGCGGCGGCGGCCCGCTTCCCCGGCGAGGATGTGCCGCGCCCGGCGCACTGGGGCGGCTACCTGGTGCGCCCGACCAGCGTCGAGTTCTGGCAGGGCCGGCCGAGCCGGCTGCACGACCGTATCCGCTACCGGCGGGAGGGCGACGCCTGGCTGGTCGAGCGCCTTGCGCCGTAGGGCGATTGCTGATGGCTGGGCTGCCGCCCTACAAACCAGTGTTGTTTTGGCCAACATGGCCAGCGAAGCTGGCCATGTTGGCCAAAACAACAAGAGGTTCCGGGGAACCCAGGTCTTGCGGAGATGCTATAATCGGCCAGACTGTTGCAACCGATAGCGTTGGCCGTTTATCGTTGGCGATGCGCCAAGGAGATCTATGGACGAGCGCACGGGCACCCAGCGGGTGGCCGCCATCCATGACTTTCGCCGGCTGCGCCGTCAGGCGACGATGGAGAGCCTGCTGGCCCGGCTGACCGGCGGCTCGGCCGACCTGCTCGCCTTCGAGGATGTGCGCCAGAAGCTGCGGGCCACCGCCGTCAGCGACCGCCAGCTGCGCGAGATCCCGCTCGACGCGATCGTCGGCAGCGTCGGGCGCTACCAAGACTTTACGCGCAGCTTTCTGCCGCGCCAGGACAGCGACGAGGGCCGCTGGGCGCGGGTGATGATGGCCTCCAACGATCTGGCCGGCCTGCCGCCGATCGAGGTCTATCAGATCGGCGACGCCTACTTTGTGCTCGACGGCAACCACCGCGTCTCGGTGGCCCGCAAGAACGGGGTGACGCGCATCCAGGCCTACGTCACCCCCTTCCGCACCCGCGTGCCGGTCGGCCCTGGCATGCGCCCCGACGACCTGATCATCGCTGCGGAGTACGCCAGCTTCCTGGAGGCCACCCGCCTCGACGAGAGCCGCCCCGGCGTCGACCTGCGCACCACCGCGCCCGGCCAGTACCAGCTGCTCCGCGAGCATATCTACGTCCACGGCTACTACATGGAGCTGGGGCAGAACCGCCACGTGGGCTTCGAGGAGGCCGCCGCCGACTGGCATGATGCGGTCTACCTTCCGGCGGTCGAGCTGATCCGCCAGCGCGGACTGCTGCGCGACTTCCCCGGCCGCACCGAGACGGATCTCTACCTCTGGCTGGCCGAGCACCGCGCCGAGCTTGAGCAGCAGCTGGGCTGGGAGATCAGCGCCGAGGCCGCCGCCGAGGATCTGTCGAGCAGGGCTGAGCCGCGCCTACGCCAGCCGGCCGACGAGTCGCAGCTCGAGATGGCGCTCTCTACGGAGCGCGACCCGCCGCCTGCTGCGGCGCCCTGGCGGCGCGACCTGGAGCGGCGCGGGGACGCCTGGCTCTTTGACGAGATCCTGGTGCCGATCAGCGGCGAGGCGGCGGGGTGGGAGGCTCTGGCGCAGGCGATCTCCATCGCGCACGCCGAGCGCTCGCGACTCTACGGCTTGCACGTGGTGCGCAGCGCCGAGCAGCGCGAGGGGGCGGCTGTCCAGTCGCTGCGCGCCGAGTTCGACCGGCGCTGCGCGGAGGCCGGGGTGAGCGGGCGCCTGGCCGTCGAGGTCGGCTCCGTGTCCTCAGCCATCCGCGACCGCAGCCGATGGGTCGATCTGGTGGTGCTCCAGATCAGCTACCCGCCCGGCCCCGGCCCCCTCGACCGGCTCAAGTCCGGGCTGCATACGCTGATCCGCACCTCGATCCGCCCGGTGCTCACCGTGCCGCGGGCGATCCCCACGATCTCACACCTTCTGCTCGCCTACGACGGCAGCCCCAAGGCCACCGAGGCGCTGACCCTGACAGCCTACCTGGCAGGCCGCTGGAAGCGCGGCCTGACGGTGCTCACCGTGGCCGAGACGGCCATGGCCGCCGAGACGATGCGTATCGGCGCCCGCGCGTACCTGGAGCGCCACGGCGTGAATGCCGCGTTCGTGACCGGGCGCGGGCCGGTGGGGCCGGCGATCATCGCCGCCGCCGAGGATACTGCCAGCGACCTGATCGTCATCGGCGGCTACGCCCTCGGCACCGTGGGTGGGCTGATGCTCGGCAGCGCCGTCGAGGAGGTGCTGCGCACCCGGCGCATGCCGACACTGATCTGCCAGTAGCATAGCCGATAGCCGATAGCCGAAATTGAGACCGGGCTATCGGCTATCGGCTATCGGCTATCCCTCCGCGCCTCCCACAGCGCAAACAGGCCGCGCCAGCCGCCCAGGATCACCAGGGCGGCGATGAAGGTGACGATGTAGAACGAGGGGGGGCTGAAGCGCCCGATGAACAGGGCGCGCAGCAGCGAGCCGGCCACCACCGCCGCGCACCAGGCGAGCGCCGTCGTGCGCAGCATCTTCGCCGGCGCGGCGGTGGCCTCGGGGCGGAAGGCCCCCAGCCAGGGCGACGTCACCAGCCAGCCGATCAGGAAGGGCGCCGCGGTCTGCGCCACCTCGCCGATCGCCGCCAGCCCCGCCGCCTCGCCGTGGCTGCCCCGGCCGATCGCCGCGAACACCATCAGCGCCACCACGTCGCCGCCCACCAGCGCGATCATCCGTCCGTTATCGATGCAGATCGAGCGCAACCTGGCGATGGATCTGGTCCGTACGACCGAGGCGGCGGCGCTCCGCTGTGGGCGCTGGATGGGGCGCGGCGATAAGATCAGCGCTGATCAGGCGGCCGTCGATGCGATGCGCATGTCGCTCGATGCTGTCCCGATGAGCGGCGTGGTGGTGATCGGCGAGGGCGAGAAGGACGAGGCTCCGATGCTCTACACCGGTGAGCGAGTCGGCGGCGGCGGCCCCGAGCGGGACATCGCGGTCGACCCTGTGGAGGGCACGACGCTGCTGGCCGAGGGCATGCCGGGCGCGATCGCCGTGGTGGCCGTGGCCGAGCGGGGCTCGCTCTATAACTGGGAGGGCTTCGCCTACATGGATAAGCTCGCCGTCGGCGAGCGGGCCCGCGGGGTGGTCGATATCAACGCCCCGGTGGCCTACAACATCCGCGCGGTGGCCCGCACGCTCAACAAGCAGATCGAGGATGTGACGGTCGTCGTGCTCGACCGGCCGCGCCACAAGGATCTGATCCGCCAGATCCGCGAGACCGGCGCCCGGATCAAGCTGATCCTCCACGGCGATGTGAGCGCCGGCGTGATGACGGCGATCGAGAACCCGCCCGCCGATATGCTGATGGGCATCGGCGGCGCGCCCGAGGCGGTGATCACCGCCTGCGCCCTCAAGTGTACCGGCGGCGAGATCCAGTGCAAGGTCTGGGCGCGCAATGACGAGGAGCGCCAGCTGGCCGCCGAGCGTGAGATCGACCTCACCAAGGTGTATCGGATCAACGACCTGGTGCGCGGCGACGATGTCTTCTTCGCGGCCACCGGCATCACCCCCGGCGAGTTCCTCCACGGCGTCGAGTACTTCGGCGGCGGCGCCCGCACCCACAGCGTCGTCATGCGCGCCCGCTCCGGCACGGTGCGCTATATCTCGGCGACCCACCGCTGGGACAAGCTCATGCGCATCTCGAACATGCCCTACGGGTGATCGTGAAACCCCGCGTCTCTCGCTGATGGCCGTACGGGCGGAGCGCGCTCCGCCCCTACTCTTTTCTCTATGCACCTCGCCTCCGCTGCGCCCTCGCGAATCCGCGATACCCTGGCGCGATCTCCGGCCCTGATCGCTGCTCTCGCAATGGCCACTGGCGGCGTGGTGGGCGCAGCCACCGCTTTTGGCCCCCTCTACGCTGTGGCCGGCCTGCTCGCCCTGCTGGTCGGCGCCGCCCTGCTCGTCAGCACCGAGGCTGGCCTGATCGCCGTCTTCGCGATCACGACCCTCTTCCCCTTCGGCACCCTGCCCTTCAAGGCGATCATCACGCCCAACCTTCTGGAGCTGGCCCTCGCCGGGCTCAGCGTCGTCTGGGTGCTGCGGCTGCTGGCCCGCTCCGACGCCTACGAGCTGCGGGTGACGCCGCTCGGTCTGCCGGTCCTGGGCTTCATCGGGCTCACGCTCTTCTCGCTCGTCCTCGGTGCCCGCGGCCTGCCCGACTCGCTCACCCTGCACAACTACGCCAAGTTTGTGCTCGGCGTGCTGCTCTACCTCAGCGTGGCCAACTGTGTGCTGACCCGCGAGCAGGCCCGCCTGATGCTGCGCGCCCTGCTGCTCTGCGGCGCCCTGGCGGCCCTGGCGGCGATCATCCTGCTTGCCCTGCCCGACCCGCTCGCCCTCAGTATCCTGGTGTCTCTCGGCCGGGTCGGCTACCCGACCAGCGGGCGCGTGCTGCGCTATATTGAGGATGGACCGGGCACCGGGCTGGAGCGGGCGATCGGCCTCTCGGTCGACCCGAACAGCTTCGCCGGGATGCTGGCCCTGGTGACGGCCATCGCGCTTGCGCTGCTCTTTGCCCGCCGGCCGATACTTCCGCGCGGTATACTAGGGCTTATCGTTGGTGTGCTGACCCTGGCCCTGCTTCTGACCTTCTCGCGCGGGGCGCTGCTCGGCCTGATCGCTGCCGCCGTCTACCTGGCGGCCCTGCGCTACCGGCGGCTCTGGTGGGCGATGATCGGCGCCGGCGTGATCGGAGGAGGGATGCTCGTCGCCCTCGGCCTGGCAGATGATATCGTCCAGCGTCTGTTTGCCGGGGTGCAGCTCCAGGATCAGGCCCAGCAGATGCGCCTCGCCGAGTACCAGAACGCGATCGCGATCATCGCCCGCTACCCGGTGTTTGGCATCGGCTTTGGACAGGCCCCCGACATCGACCTGACCGCCGGAGTGAGCAGCATCTACCTGGCGATCGCCCAGCGCATGGGGCTGGTGGGCCTGGCGGCGTTTGTGGGGCTGGTGGCGACATGGTTTATCATCACGCTGCGCGCCGCGCGCCCGATGGACGACGAGCGGGCCGACTGGCTGCTCGGCACGCAGGCCGGCCTGGTGGCCGCCCTGGTGGTAGGGATCGCAGACCACTACTTCTTCAACATTGAGTTCGGCCATATGGTGGCGCTCTTCTGGGGGGTGGCCGGGCTGGGGATGGCGATCGCGGCGCTGCCCGGAGCGGGGACAGGGGACAGCGCACAGGGAACAGCTGCCGCATCTTGATAACGCCCTGCGCTTCCTGTACCCTGTACCCTATACCCTGTACCCTCAATACGCGATCGTCTGCGCGCAATCGTATCTTTCCTGTCCTGCCTGTGCCCTGTGCCCTGTACCCTGTACCCTAGAGGAGACGGCTTGGAAAGATGGCGTTCCAGTATGGGCCAGCGCGCCCCGTCTTCTGCGGTGATCGATCCGCGCTGGGTCGGTCTCGGTTTCGCCGTCCTCTCCGCCGCCCTCGTCGTCTACGCCGGTTCGCGGTTGAGCGCCGGGCTGGGTGTCATCGCGGCCCTGCTGGCCCTGATGCTCGTCGGGCCGGCCGCCGGCGTCGTGGGCGTCGCAGATGACGCCCGCGCGCGCCGCATCGCCCCGGCCCTGCTGGTGCTCTCGGTCGCCCTCGCCTTTCTCGCCATCGTCCAGAGCGGCGGCGCGGCGTCGGCGCTCTGGGTCGCCCTGCTCATCCCGATCTGCGCCGCGCTCCTGGCGATGCCCGGGCTGCCCGGGGCCGGCGTCGCCGCCGCGATCTGGCTGGCCTACGGCGGCCTGGTGCTGATCAGCCCGCAGGCCCGCCGCCTCGATCTGGCCGCCGACTGGCTGCTCCACGGGGCCGAGATCGGCCTGATCGCCCTGCTGATCGAGCGCACCCTCAGCGCCCAGCGCGACCTCCGCGACCGCGCGCTGACCCGCGAGCAGGCGCTGCGCAGCTTCCTCCAGGCCTCGAACCGCCTGCGCATCTCCACCAGCCTCCAGCGGACGATGGAGGATGTCGCCGGCGCCGTGCAGCGCTCTGGCGACTTCGACTGCGTCACGCTGAGCCTAGTGGACTGGAGCCAGGGCTTCGCCAAGGTGTCGGTGGCGATCGGGGCGAGCGGCCGCCGCCTGGGCGCCGTCGAGGGCCTGGTGTTCGCCTACAGCGATCTGGAGTCCCGCCTGGAGCGCGGCCGCCCCGCCGGCGCCCAGGCGGTCGAGGTCGAGACACTGCCCTTCCGCTCGCTGGCCGGCGAGCTGCATCTGGTGCTGCCCCTGCACACGCAGCTCGATGAGGTGCGCGGGGTGATCAGCGTCTCGGTGGCCCAAGCGCAGCGCGCCGTCCTCGACGAGTCCCTGCCGCTGTTGGAGTTGCTGGCCAACCAGGCCGCCGCCGCCATCGACAACGCCGACCTCTACGCGACGATGGAGCATCGCGTCCAGCAGTCTACCGCCGACCTGGAGAGCAGCGCCGGCGACCTGCGCAAGGCCCGCGACCGGGCCGAGGTGCTCTACCACATCGCCCGCGCCCTGAGCGTGACGCTGGATGAGCGCCAGGTGCTTGAGCAGACCCTCAACCTGATCGCCCAGCACATCGGCGCCCCGCGCGGCGGGATCATGCTGGTGGAGCCGAACAGCGGGCGGTTGGTCTACCGCACCACCCTGGAGCGCCAGAAGTCATCTCAGGTCGGCTGGCTCGATCGTGGGCAGGGGCTGGCCGGCTGGGTGCTGGCCAACCGCGAGCCGGCGATCGTCCCCGACACTACCAAGGACCCGCGCTGGCAGGTGCGCAGCAGCTACGACGCGCAGTCCCGCGCGGTGCTGGCGGTGCCGATCCTGCTGGAGAGCGAGGCCCTGGGCGTGCTGATCCTCATCCACGACTCGGTCGGCCACTTCACGGCGGAGCACGCCCAGCTGGCCACCGCCGCCGCCGGCCAGGCCGCCGCCGCGCTCTCGAAGGCCCAGCTCTACCGCTATGTGAGCGAGCAGAGCGAGCACCTGGGGGTGGTGGCCCAGCAGCGCGAGGAGGAGGCCAGCAAGCTCATGGCCATGCTGCGCAGCATCGGCGACGGCGTGGTGGTGAGCGACCGGCTCGGCCTGATCCGGATCATCAACGCGGCGGCCGAGGAGATCCTCGGCATCACCGACGACGCCTTTGTGGGCCGATCGATCGCCGAGCTGCCCGGCGTGCCCGAGCGGCTGAACGCCGCCGACGCCGAGAGCCGCCTCCAGAAGTTCAGCGTCGGCGAGCGCACCGTCCGCTCGCACTATGCCGCCGTCGTCTCCTCACGCGGCGAGCCGCTCGGCGGCGTGGTGATCTACCACGACATCACCCGCGAGGAGATCGCCGACCGCCTGAAGACGGAGCTGGTGGCCACGGCATCACACGAGCTGCGCACGCCGATGACGAGCATTCGCGGCTTTGTGGATATGCTGATGCTCGGCACCTTCGGCGAGGTGACGCCGGCGCAGCGCGAGCCGCTGCGGGTGATCAAGAACAATGTGGTGCGCCTGGTGCAGCTGATCGACGAGCTGCTCGACATCTCGCGGGTCGAGGCCGGCGAGGTGCGGCTGCGTCGCGAGGACCTGAACCTGGCCGAGGTGCTGAACGATGTGATCGCGGTGCTCCACAGCCAGTTCCGCGAGCGCGAGATCAGCCTGAGTCTGGAGTTTCAGGATCAGCTGCCGCTGGTGAGCGCCGACCGCCAGCGGGTCGAGCAGATCGCCGTGAACCTGATCGGCAACGCCTGCAAGTACACCCCGAAGGGCGGCTCGGTCTGGATCGGCCTGCGCAACGGCGGCGGCGCGCTGCGCGTCGATGTGCGCGACACCGGCGTGGGCATCGCCGAGGAGGCCAAGCAGCACATCTTCACGCCGTTCTACCGCGCCGACAACCCCCTGCGCGACGAGGTCGGCGGCACCGGGCTCGGCCTCAGCATCACCCGGCGCCTGGTGGAGCTACACGGCGGGCGGATCTGGTTTGAGAGCTTTGTGAACCAGGGCAGCACGTTCAGCTTCACGCTGCCCCTCCAGCCAAGCATCGTCGATGGCGAGGTGGTGCCGAGCCGCGTCCACACGCTGTAGGCACGGGCCATCATCCGCCGGCGGCCAGCGTCAGGGCGGCGGCGTTGGCCCAGACGATCCCGGCCTGGCCGAGGATGTAGGTGATCCAGACGACATCGCCCACCGAGGGCCAGTTGTTGTGGCGGAAGATCTGGTTGCCGAGGATGGCGTCAGAGATAAAGAAGAGCAGCGCCCCGGCGGCCAGCGGCCACAGCGGCGGCCAGGTGATCGCCATCCCCCAGGCGAGGCCGGTCATGACGCCCAGGGCTACCAGGTAGCCGAGGGAGCCCCAGCGCAGCGGCGCCGGGGCGGCGGGGACGTCCACCGCGACGCGCCAGTAGGCCGCCCCGCCAAGCACGAGGGCGGCGGAGCAGGCGATCATGGCGGGGGCGGGGATGCGGCCGAGGGCGCGGGCCAGCATGAGCGTGGCCGCGATATAGGCCAGGTGGGCCGCGGCGAAGACGACGATCCCGCCGATCACCCGGTTGGGCACGCGGATGATCTCGGCCATGATCAGGTCGGCGATGAACGACACGCTCATGCCGACGGCGATGGCGAGGGAGAAGGGGGCAAGCGGCGTGCCCGCCGCGCCGACCAGGGCGAAGCCCCAGGCGGCCAGGGCCAGCATCAGCGAGGTGCTGCGCTGGAGCCAGGGGATGGCCCGGCTCGTGCCCGTAGCGTTCGGGCGGCCGAGCAGCAGGGCAAGGATATTCCCCAGGATGGCGAGGGCGCCCAGGGCGCCGGTGATGCCTGCGGTGAGTGTGTTCATGGCGGTAAGCATACCACTCCCGCGCGCGATGCGTTTGGGGTGTGGGAGCGCTTCGCTCTCCCACGAAAAACTGGTTCTGCTGCGGCGCGGCTTCGCCGCGCCGCAGCAGAACCAGTGCGGCATGTGCCTGCCGGGCGCAGGTTGTATCGGGTTTGGGCGGCTTCGCCGCCCAAACCCGATACAAAAAGAGTGCAGGGGCGGCGAATCCGCCCCTGCACTCCATCGGGAGGTGCCATTGCACCTTAGTCCCGCTCGATGCTGCGCGATATCTGGCGCAGGCCGTTCGTCCAGCTATCGAGGAGACCGCCCATGCCGCTCTGCGGGGGCGGGGGAGTCTGCTGGACCTCCTGGGGGCGTGGGGGCATCATCGGCAGCCCGCCGTTGGCGATTGTCGGCGTGCCCCTGGCGCGGCCGAGGTAGCTCAGCGCCTCATGCTCATTGCCGAAGAGACCGACCCCGCTCACAAACTTCACGAGCGGCGCGAAGAGCAGCAGGTGGTGTGAGCCTACGACAAAGGCGATATGGCCCAGGTGCGGGTGGTGGATGATCTGCTCGGTGCGCTGGCGGGCGTTGTTGTTGGCGCCCTGCATCAGCCGCCCGTCGACGATCAGGTCGGTCGGTCGTGGGCAGTCGTCGAGCGTGCGCCACATGTCCTGGAAGTAGCGCTCGGCGTGGTCCATGGCCATATGGCCCTGCATCGTCACCCACAGCATGTTATGGGCGTGGCGGTTGATCTGGTAAGGCATGGACGCACTCCTCATAAGACATTGACCTGTGAATCAATGTGACGGCGAGTGTGGTGAAATCTAAACCGGGTGTTGAAAGAGTAACTTAGTATACTACTTTGTTGCCTATATGTCCAGACATATAGGCAAAAACCTGTTACACATCGACCAAGCGCAACCCCGCCGAGCGCGCGCACCCGCTCATGATCCAAACCGACTTTGTGGTATACTCGCGGCTGAAATGGAAAGGAGAGGCTCAGATGATCTTCATCGTCGGCGGTACGGGGACGCTGGGGCAGACGCTGGTGCGGATGCTCCGCGAGCAGGGGAAGGCGGTTCGCGTACTGGTGCGGCCGGGCTCGGTGGCGAAGGCCGAGCCGCTGCGCGCCTTGGGCGCCGAGCTGATCGGCGGCGATATGCGCGACAAGGCCTGCCTGGAGCTTGGCTGCCGGGGCGCCGACGTCGTGATCTCGGCCACCAGCGCGGGGGAAGATCGGCGCGACGCCTCGCGGCGCATGGCCGAGTACCAGGGGCCGCTCAACCTGCTGGAGGCGGCGAAGGCGGCCGGGGTGAAGCAGTATATCTTCACCAGCACGCTCTTCCCCAAGAACCCGGTGGGCTATAAGTTCTGCTGGGCCAAGCTCATGGCCGAGGAGGCCATCCAGAACAGCGGCGTGCCCTACACGATCTTCCGGCCCTGCGGCCTCTTCTTCGAGATCGTCCAGCGCGGCGAGCCGATCGTCGAGAAATTTGGCTTCTTCCCGGTGGTGGGCTTCGGGCCCAAGCGCACCCAGATGCTGGCCATGGTCGATGTGGCCCGTGCCTTCGTCAATGCGATCGGTAACCCTGAGGCGATCAACCGCACCTTTGAGCTCGGCGGCCCTGAGCACCTCACCTTTGACGAGATGGTCGGCATCTGGTCGCGCGTCCTGGGCCAGAAGATTCCTGTTGTCCGCCTTCCCGTCTCGCTGATGAATGGCATCGGGGCCGCGCTCAAGCCCTTCCAGCCCTCCGCCCCCGGGATCATGGAGCTGCTGGAGTTCAGCTACGATGAGATGTCCTGCGACATGAGCGAGACCAGCCGTATCCTGAGCCTCGGCAAGATGCAGACGCTGGAGCAGTACTGTCGTGAGTACTACGTCAACAAGGGCAAGCCAGCGCCAGCGCTCAACTGAGCGTGAGCGGCCTGACACCGTGAAGGTGATGTGTGTTGGGGCGCCCGCGCTGGGGCGCCCTTACGGATGCTCACCTTTAGGTGCGAAAGCCCAGGACGTTCACGCCATTATAGATCGTCGTGGCGAAATGGTCGATCTCGTTGACGTTGCGGAGGGCGCGGTAGCCGGCGAGCAGGAAGGTGTGGCCGGCCTCAAAGCCGGCGAGGCGGGCGATCAGGCCGGACCGCTCCAGGCCAATGCCGAGCAGCCCCGAGCGCGAGAGCTGGAATACATTGAGCAGGCAGCTGCGGATCAGCTCAAGCTGGCGCATACGCTCATCATAGTTGTCCGCCTCGCGGTAGAGCCGCTCGTAGAGAGGCTCATCAAAGGTGATCGGCGCCCCCGCGTCGATCAGCTTCAGGGTTAGCCCATCGTCGAGGTGCGCCGTGATGCTGATCAGGTCGAGGAGCTCCTCGACATCGCGCAGGCGGACGCCGGGCACAATATGGAGAAAGTGCTGGAGCCGGCGGGCGTTGTCGTCGCGCTCGCTGAAGTCGCGGGGGCCGTAGAGCTCCTCGAAGAAGAACTCGCCGACCGGCTCGTACATCGGGATGGAAGCCAGGTCGTTGTAGTCGCGGCGCAGCCGATTTGACTGAAAGACCTGGAGGGCGATTCTGTATTTGCGAAATGTTTCCATCGTTACTGGATACGGTCGAGTTGGTTCCGGGCGCGGGCTCCCCACTCGCCGCTGCTATCGGCCACGATTACTGTCTGGTATGCGCTGATGGCTTCGTCGCGGCTGCCAAGATCCTCGGCGGCGAGCCCGAGGTAGTAGAGGGCTTCATTATATCCGGCGTTGAGGTCGACGGCGCGCTTGAAGGCGTCGCGGGCGCTCTGGATCTGGCCTCGGGCGTAGTAGGAGCGGCCCATCCAGTAGTTGGCCTCGGGGAAGTTGGGCTGGATTCTGACAGCCTTGCGCATATCGGTGATGGCGTCATCGTACTTCTCGCTGCTGATCAGGAGCAGCCCCCGGCGGTAGTATGATTCGGCGATCTGTCCGTTGGCACGGATGGAGGCGTTATACGCGCTCATCGCCTCGTTGTTACGCCCCAGCTCTTGAAGCAGCTTGCCCTTGAAGAGCAGGGCCTCCGCGTAGTTCGGGCGCAGGGCGAGGCTGCGGCCCACCGTGTCGAGAGCGGCGGCGGTGTTGCGCTGCGCGTACTGCACCTGGGCGATCCCAAGCAGCGCCTCGGGGAATTCCGGCCGCAGCTCCATCGCCCGGCCGTAGGTCGCCGTCGCGCGATCCAGGTCGCCGCTGCGCAGCAGACCCTCGGCAAGCCAGAACTGGGCGTCGGCGTTGTCGGCGGCGCCGGGCAGGCTTGCGGCCGTCTCGAAGTAGTTCAGGGCGAGCCCCCACTGACCTTGGCCAACCGCGACCTGCCCCATACCGATCTGGGCGTCGATCATCTGCGGGTCGATCTGCTGGGCCTGGGTGTAAGCGTCGGTCGCCCTCGGCAGATCGCCCTGGCGGCGGGCCACATCCCCCAGGATCACCAGGGCCTGGGCGCGCAGCGCGCGTAGGCTCGGGTCGCTGGCCTCTGTGGTCTGGCGCACCACATTCTGGGCCGCATCGGCAGATGACTGGAGCCGGTTGGTGGAGAAGTAGGCGCGGGCGAGCTTATATTGGGGCAGGGGGTTGTTCGGGTCGATGCGGGCCGCCCGGTTGTAGGCGTCGATCGCCTGGTTCGGGTTCTTGTTGGCGAGCGCCGTATCGCCGATGGCGACGAGCGTGTTGATGTCGCTGACGCCCTGGCTGAGGGCCACGCCGTACTCCTGGTCGGCCCGACCCGGCTGGCCGAGGGGGCCCTCATAGAGCCGTGCCAGGGAGAGGCGGGCGGCGATGTTGGTCGAATCGAAGCTGATCGCGTCGCGCAGCGCCCGCTCGGCGCCCTTAGGGTCGCCCGTGGCGGCGAGGCGCTCGCCCAGCTCGAAGGAGGCCGTGGAGCTGCGCGGGTCGATCCCCAGGGCGTCTCGGTAGGCCTGGATCGACGCATCGGCGCGCCCGGCGTCATTGTAGAGGCGGCCGAGCTCGATGGCGGCGTCGGCGTTAGTCATGCTGAGGGGCAAGAGCACCTGCTCAGCCTCAACATAGCCGCTAGGGCCGCTGAGGCGGAGCGCCTGGGCCAGGGCGACAGCGGCGTCTGGGCCGGGCCGCTGCTGGGTCAGGGCGCGCAGCTGGGCAATGGCCTCGGCCTGATCACCGCTCTCCTGAGCGATCCTGGCCAGCTCAAAGCGGGCCGGGAAGAAGGCGCCGTTGCGGTCGATGGCGATCCGCATCAGCTGGGCCGCGGTGGCGCTGTCGCCCCGGTCGCGGGCGATGACGCCCTTGCCGAAGTAGCCCTCGGGGCGCTGCGAGGCCACCTGCACCACCTGGTCGTAGGCGCGGTCGGCATCGTTGAGCTGCCCGTTCACCCGCAGCGCGCGCGCGCGGGCCAGCAGCACCGCCGGGCTATTCGGGTCGCGCTGAGCCAGCTTATCAAGCAGGCTCAGGCTCTCGGCGATCGGCGAGTCCCCCCCCCCAAAGAGGGCACCGAACATCTGTCCGAGGGCCGAGGTCGGCCGCCCGATCTGCGCGCGGGCCAGCTCGGTGTTGAGGATGGCCAGCTCGTAGCGCTGCCTGCGGGCGTCGCCCTCAGACCGGTCGGCCTGGCCGGCGGCCACCTGCCCGGCGCCGGAGTCGGTCGCGCTGTCGGATGCCGAGCGCTGATGCCAGCGGGCCGACGTCTGCTCGCTGGCATCGACGGCGGCGCGCAGTTCGTCGCGCTGGCGCACGACATCTTGCTCGGGGATGGGCTTTGCGACCTCAAGCTCCCAGGTCAGCGGGCCCTGGGCGTTCAGGCTGCGGGCGAGGCCGAGCATCCCGCGCTGCTCGCGGATGGCCGCGTCGAATCGCTGCGCCACCATCGGCCGGTACATGTCCGGCACGAGCCGCTGGTCGGCGCGCGCCTGCGCTGCGGCGGCGTCGAGGAGGCTCTGCGCGCTGCCCAGGCGCCCGCTCTCGCGGTAGGCATCGGCCAGGCTGAGCAGCAGGGGCGTGTTCAGCGGCAGCAGGTTGCGGGCCTGCTCTAGCTCAACCGTGGCGTCGGCCGGGCGCTGGTCGTTCATCGCCAGCAGCCCCAGGTTGTAGCGCAGCTCCCCGAGGTCGCGGCCCTCAAGCAGCCGCACCGCATCCGAGAAGGCCCCCAGCACCCCAGGGTCGCCCGCATCGAGCAGGATCGCCCCGAGGTTGTTGGCCAGGAGCACCTGCTCATCGGATGGCGCGGCGAGGGCTATGCGGTACTCGTCGGCCGCATCGTCGTAGCTTCCGCGGGCCCAGAGCACATTGCCGCGGATGCTCCGGGGCAGCGGGGCGCTCAGCGCCGGGTAGTCGCTGATCAGGCCGTCGAGCAGGGCGGCGGCGCGGTCGGGCTGTCCCTGCCCGTACTCGAAGAGAGCCGCCGTCAGCGGCGGCAGGATAGCCTGGCCGTTGATCGGCTCGTTGGCGAGCGCGTAGCTGCGCGGCATGCGGAATCGACCGAGGTAGCCGTCCCAGCCGTTGGGCGCATAGGTGCCATTTGGCGTATAGATCAGGCGCGGGCTGAGCGACTGGCTGTCGAGCATCGCCCCGGGCTCAACGCCGCCCCAGATCAACATATCGCTCTGCTCGGCGATGGCCAGATCGAGCGCCCCCTGGGCGCTGGTGGGGCGCTGATCGATCACCTCCACCGTGATCGGCTCTGCGACGCGCTGGCGGATCTGCTGGGCCAGGGACTCGGCCACGTTGCGCCCCGTCTGACCGCTGCCCCCGTCGTCGAACGGCGCGACCAGCACCACGAACCGATCGGCCGAGCGTGCGCCAGACTGGCTGAGGAAGAACCAGCCGCCGGCGGCGATCAGCAGCAGCGACAGCCCCACAATGATCATGCTGGTGGGCGTGACCAGGCGGCGCTTTGGCGCGGGTGCGCCCGGCATATCGGCAACCTCGCGGCCGTCGCGGTGCCCTATCTCCATCTCGATCGTCGTCGCGGTTGAGGGCCTGCTCGGCGGGGGAGCCTTCCTGCGTTGTATTCTCAGCACGAGCATCGAGGCGAGCAGACCGATCGCGAGGGCGGATAGGACGATCAAGATCAGCTGCAAATCCATACCGGACTCCTCGTATGCATGCGAGACATCTGCCTGACAGCTTATTGTAAGCGATTTCTCAAGGAGATCAAGCGCAGGGCGGCTGTGGGCTATCGTGATCGTATGATGTGAGGCGGGGGAAGCTCTTACACCAAGCAGGGGACAGGGGATAGGGGATAGGGACAGGGGACAGGGGATAGGGGCGGCGCATATCGCTGTAAGTGCATCCAGGCTGTCCCCTGTCCCCTGTCCCCTGTCCCCTTGCTTCTCTCATCATAGCGCGTGGGCCGAGACGCCATCGATCACATAGCTGCCGGGCGGGAGGCTTTTGGCGATCTGCTTCATCTCGGCTGCGCGCCGCCCGAGCGCCTCCGGGTCGGCGAACTGCTCCTGCCGGTTCGTGACCCCGCCGATCGCCAGCGTCGTGATCGGAAATTGCCGATAGGTGTCGTGTCGGTCGAAGCCTGCGATGTAGCCGCGCGCGAGATCCGCCGCATCGTAGAGCTCGCGCACCCGCTGGCCGAACTCCGCAAGCACCCGCTGGCAGATTGTCGCGATACGGTCTGGCACGGTAATGATGGCAAAGTCATCCCCGCCAATATGCCCGACAAAGTCGCGCTGGCCACCATGCGTCACACTGGAGACGATCACCTCGGATGCCAGTCGGATCACCTGGTCGCCCCGGGCGAATCCGTAGGTATCATTGAATGCCTTAAAATTATTCAGGTCGGCGTAGAGCAGAACGAAGTGCTCGGGGCGGCGCAGACGAAAGCGCAGCTCCTCGGTGATCAGGATATTGCCAGCGAGCCCGGTGAGCGGGCTCCGCACCGGCCGGCGGGTCGCGCGGCGGAGCTGATTGTTGACGCGAGCGAGCAGCTCGTTGCTGTTGAAGGGCTTTGTCACATAGTCGTCGGCGCCGCTATCGAAGCCGTGTACTAGGTCGATCGGCTCGGCGCGCGCCGTGATCATGATAGCCGGGATGTGCGCGGTGCGCGTATCATTGCGGAGCTGGCGCAGGGCCTCGTAGCCATCCATGTCGGGCATCATCACATCGATCAGCAGCAGATCAGGCATGATCTGCTGCGCGCGATCGATAAGCGTGCCTCCGTCGGTGGCGCTCTCGACAGCGTACCCAGAATCGATGAGCAGGAGGCTGAGCACCTGGCAGATAGCCTCGTCGTCGTCAGCGATCAGGATGATCTGCCGGGGAGTCGGGATACGTGAGGAGTCCATAGCGTGTGGTGATCGGACATACGGTCGTCAATCATCGGCCTGTCGCTCAACCGTGGTGGAGGAGCACCTTCATCTGGCCGCTGGCCGCCGCAAAGGCCGCCAGCCCATCGCTCAGGGCGTACTTGGCGCTGATCAACGGGGCTGTGGCGATCAGACCTCGCTCCAGGAGCTTCAGCGCCGGGGCGAAGGGGCCGCAGCGCGACCCGATCAGGCGCACCTCATCGATCACCAGCATGGTCAGGTTCAGCTGTGAGTCGGCCTCGAATGTGCTCTTAAGCACCAGCCTCCCGCGCGGGCGCACCAGCTGGCGGGCGGTGGCGAGGCCGGCCGGGTTGCCGGTGCAGTCCACCACCACATCGAACTGCCCCGGGGTCGGCGGGCTGCTGCTGTGGGTGCAGCGCACGCCCTGGCTCTCGTAGAGCGCCCATCGCTCGGGGTGCCGCCCGATCAGCGCGATCTCACAGCCGATTAAGCGCAGCACCTGGACGATCATAGCGCCGAGCTTCCCATCGCCCACTACTGCGACCCGCTCAGTCGGCTTGATATGGCTCTGCTCAAGGATCTCCAGAGCTGCGGCCAGTGGCTCGGTGAAGACGGCGGCATCGTCGGGCACGCGATCAGGAACTTCGTGCAGGCAGCTGATCGGCAGCGAGACAAGCTCGGCCATCACGCCGTCGCGCCGGTCGATACCGAGGGTGGTGCGGTTGGGGCAGTGGGTCTGGTCGCCGCGCAGGCAGGTGGGGCAGCGCAGACATGCCGCGTTGATCTCGCCGACCACGCGCCGCCCCACCCATTCTTGCTCGTCGCAGGCTTCCACCGTGCCGACGAACTCGTGGCCGAGGACGCCCCGGAAGCCCATGTACCCGCGGGTGATCTCGATATCGGTGTTGCAGATCCCGCTCAGGTGGGGGCGGATGAGCGCCTCGCCGGGGGTGAGCGCGGGGATCGGGTGGTTCTGGGCGAGTCGGAGGGACCCGTCGAAGACGATGGCGTGCATGCTGTTCTCCGCTGCTGGCTGTGTCGGTGTCTTTCCGATTATACTATAGCGATTCGTTATGATGCAATGAGGCGTGAGCGAAGCCCCCGATCCAGCGTTATTGGATGTCTGGTGGCTTTGCCGCCTGAAGATGGTGAGGAGTGCGCGATGCGTATCCTTTTTATGGGCAGCCCGGCCTTCGCGGCGCTGCCCCTTGAGGCGCTGGCGGCGGCAGGCCACGAGGTCGTGGCGGTTGTCACCCAGCCCGACCGGCCGGCCGGCCGACAGCGCCAGCTCACCCCGCCGCCCGTGAAGCAGGCCGCCGGGCGCCTGGGCCTGCCGGTGATCCAGCCCGAGACCCTGCGCGACCCGGCGGTGGTGGCGCAGCTGGGGGCTCTGCGCCCCGATGTGGGTGTCGTGGCGGCCTATGGCGAGATCTTACGCCGCAATGTGCTGGCCATCCCGCCCCTCGGCTACCTTAACATCCACCCCTCCCTGCTGCCCCTGCACCGTGGGCCGACCCCGGTGGCCGGCGCGATCCTCGCCGGCGATAGGGAGACCGGAGTGACAATCATGCGCCTCGACCCCGGCATGGACAGCGGGCCGATCCTGGCCCAGGCGGTCGTCGAGCTCACGCCGACCGCTCGCGCCGGCCCGCTCACCGATGCGCTGTTCTCACTCGGCTCGCGGCTGCTGGTCGAGTCGCTGGCGGCCTACGCCGCAGGCCAGATCGCGCCGCGCCCGCAGGATCATAGCCTGGCGACGATCACCCAGCTGCTGAAGAAGGGGGACGGCGCGGTCGACTGGTCGCTCCCGGCGCTGGTGATCGAGCGTATGACGCGGGCCTACGACCCGTGGCCGGGCGCGCAGACGAGCTGGCGGGGCCAGGGGCTACGCCTGATCGCCGCCGCCGTAGACGCCGACTGGTCCGGCCCGCAGGTGCCGGGCTCCCTTGTTGGCCAGGGCGTCGGGCGTGGCCCGCTGATCGCAACTGGCAGCGGCGCCCTCGAGCTGCGTGAGCTGCAGCCGGCTGGCCGCCGGCCAATGTCGGGCGAGTCCTGGCTCGCCGGTCTCCGCGACCGGGATGGGCGCTTCGGTCGGTGAGGGTATGGGAGCGCGTTGATCTCCCATAAAAAAATTGTTAGCGCGAATAAGCGCTGGGTGAACCTGCGAGCGTAGGCCTCGGCTGGCGACTGACGTCGCAGCGCGGGGGCCTCCGGCCAACCGCCCGCCTCCGCGGGCGGTTCCGGCGTCGGCGCAGGCCGACGCCCAGCGCGCAGCGCCGC
>NZ_JAIEWN010000026.1:52682-55395 GCF_019599295.1 Oscillochloris sp. ZM17-4
CTCAGGTCATACCTCATGCTAAACATGCACCTGGTGCGAATCTTCGCGACGGTGGTCGATCTCGGCAGCTTCACACGGGCCGCCGAGTCCCTAAGTATCAGTCAGTCGGCGGCATCGCGGGACGTGCAGGAGCTGGAGCGGCAGCTGGGGATGCCCCTACTGGAGCGGCGGGCGCGCGGGGTGACGCCCACCGAGGCGGGGGCGCTGCTGGCCGCCCACGCGCGGCGGATCTTCGACATCGAGCGGCTGGCCGAGGAGTCGCTGGCGGCGCTGCGCGGGCTCCAGCGCGGCCGGCTGGCGATCGGTGCCAGTTCCACGATCGGCATCTATATGCTGCCGCCGCTGCTCGGCGCCTTTGGCCGGCGCTACCCTGGCATCGAGCTCTTCCTCGACATCGGCAACACCCAGCAGATCGTCGAGCGGATCATCGACCACCGCCTCGACGTGGCCTTCCTGGAGGGGCCGGCCGAGGCCCATGGCCTGGATATCCTACCCTGGCGCGAGGACGAGCTGGTGGTGATCGCCGCGCCCGACCACCCCCTCGCTGGCGGGCAGCAGCTCACGACCACCGACCTGGCGGGCGCGGCGTTCGTGCTCCGCGAGGCCGGATCGGGCACCCGCGAGGTGATGGAGCAGGCTCTGGTCGGGGCCGGGGTGGAGGTGAAGACGGTCATGGAGCTCGGCAGCACCGAGGCGGTCAAGCAGGCGGTGGCGGCCGGCCTGGGGATCAGCATCGTCTCGCGCTACACCATCCAGCTGGAGCTGGCGGCCGGGCGGCTGGCGGTGCTGCCCCTGGGCGACCTGCGCATCCGCCGGCGGCTGACCCGCGCCCAGCTGGCCGATCGGCCCGCCAGCCCAGCCTTGGAGATGTGGCTCGGCGTGGCGCAGGGTGGCTGAGCGCCTCAGCTCGCCCTCGGCCCCTCGCTGGGCAGCTGCGCGTAGGCGCCGCGGTACGCCTCGGGGAGCATCCCGGCGATGCGCAGCATCATGTCGGTCGTGAGGTGATCCATTATGTCGGTCGGGATCTTGCCGTTCTCGGTGGGCGTGATGGTGTAGGGCTCGCCGATGCGGATCGTCAGCGGCTCGCGCAGGAACGCGCCCCGCAGGCCGTGCTCGGTGCCCGTGATCGCCAGCGGCACGATCGGCACGCCAGACTTCATCGCCATGCGCACGGCGCCGCCCCGGCCTGGCTTGAGCACGCCATCGCGGCTGCGGTGGCCCTCCGGGAAGATCAGCAGCACCGCCCCGGCCCGCAGCGCCTCCACAGAGGCGTCGAGTGCGGCGACATCGCGCCGGCCGCGCTTGATCGGGATGACTTGCATGTTCTGGAAGAACCACCTGGTGGCCGGGTTATCAAAGACCTCGATCTTGGCAAGCCACGAGAGCCGGTAGGCGAAGGGCAGCAGCGCGCCGACCGCCGGGATGTCCACCCAGTTGATATGGTTCATCACAATGATCATACCGCCCGACTGACGCGGTGGCAGGTTTGAGGTGCCCTCGATCCGCCAGCGCCACCAGCCGATCAGCCGGAAGAAGTTGAGCCCTACGTAGAGGAGGCCGTACATCAGGACGCCGAGCATCGCGTTCTCTCTCCTATCTCCCTAGCCCCAGGGCATACACGAGGTGTCCGCCGACCCAGCCGCCGGCCACCAGCAGCAGGGCGCCCAGCGCATGCCGCCACAGGTAGCCGCGCCTGGCCTCAGCGTCGTCGAGGATATCCGGGCGACGGCGGCGCAGCAGCAGCGCCTGCCCGTAGATCACCACCACCGCCACATTCAGGAAGGCGTGGGCGTTCACCCAGCCGATCAGCGCGTTGTCGCGCGGCACATCCGGCCCCACCAGCTGGCGCAGCGCGTCGATGGTGCCGGTTGCCAGCGCCACCACCCCGGCCAGCCAGCCGACGATCAGGCAGTGGTAGGCGCTCATCTCCCATGCCCGCTCGCCGCGGCGCATGGAGAGCAGCGTGAAGAGTCCGCTCGCCAGCAGCAGGGCCAGCGGGAAGTGGACGGTGCTCGGGTGGATCGCGTACATATGCAGAAATTATACCAGAGCTGTCGCGGTATAATGCGAGCGCCTCGGCCCGCCCCAGGCCGGCGACGGCGACCCGAGCTGGTGGCGGAGCCACCATCAGATAGACATGAGCGCTGAAGATGTATCTGCAAGCACGCACCTTTATCCGCACCGCGCTGATCTACCTGGCCTCCGCCGGCATCCTCGGCGGGGCCATCCTTGCCGGCGACGGGCTAGGCTGGGCGAGTGCGCTCGCGCCCGCGCGGCCGCTGTTCTACCACCTGCTCACTGTGGGCTGGGCCACCCAGCTGATCGGCGGGGTGGCGCTCTGGATGTTCCCGCCGCTCAGCCGCGACCGCCCGCGCGGCGACGAGCGCCTGGGCTGGGCGGCCTACGTCGGACTGAACGCCGGCCTGCTGCTGCGGGTGGCCGAGCCCTTCCTGGCCTGGCGGCCCGGCCCCTGGGTGACGCCGGCCCTGGTAGCCTCGGCAATCCTTCAGTTCGTCGCGGTCTGCTGTCTGATCGCGGCCCTCTGGCCGCGCGTGAAGGGGCGGAGGTAGCCAATGCCGCCGATCAGCCAGCGGATGGTGCGGGCGGCCCTGCTCTGGCAGGGACTCGGCTACCTGGTGGGCACCCTGATGCTGCTGGCCAAGGCCGGCGCCGCCCCCGGCCAGCTGCTCGCCCTGCGCGACGCCCACGTCCA
>NZ_JAIEWN010000026.1:55495-68095 GCF_019599295.1 Oscillochloris sp. ZM17-4
ATGGCGCCGGCGGGGAGCAGGCTGGCCAGCTGCGCCAGCACCTCGCGCACCGACTGCACCGGCGTGGCCAGCACGACGATCTGGGCGTCGCGCACGGCCTCGGCGAGGGTGCGCGCCTCCGTATCGATCGCCAGGCGGCCGCGGGCCTCCTTCACCGCGCGGCTGTCGCGGTCGTAGCCGACCACCTCGATCTCGCCGAGGGGGCTCTCCTTCACATCGGCGCTGCGCAGGGCCATGCCCAGCGATGCGCCGATCAGGCCGAGTCCGATGATGCTGATGCGGATCATTGAGGGTCTCCTTCATACAGAGAGCAGGGGCGCAGCAGCGCAGCGCTGCTGCGCCCTTACGGTCTCGCCCCATACCTACTTCGCCTCGAAGCGGGCGAGGAAGAGCAGCTCGGCGACGGTGACGGCGAGGGCCAGCAGCAGGACGCTGACCCATGTGAGCACGCGCAGCCCGGCGAGGGCGGCGAGGGTTGCGACCAGCAGGCCGACCTCATAGGACTGGCGGCGCACCCGGCGCCGGTCGAGGGCGTGGACGCGCTCCTTGTAGATGCGCCGGCCGACGGCGGCGATGAAGGGCCGCGACGTGGCGGCGCCGCAGAGGAAGAGCGCGCCGATCAGCAGGGCGTAGACCGGCATATCGGGAGGGGAGAGCAGCCACTCGGTGGGCGGCGGCACGAAGGCCAGCCCGTAGAGCAGCAGCGACGCCCCCACCACACCTTCGACCGTCAGCCCGGGCATGTCCAGGCCGCGCTCGATCGGCGCGAAGGTGAGCAGGGCCGCGCCCAGGGTCAGCCCGTAGTAGAGCAGCCGCTGCGGGGCCAGGGGCGGCTCGGCGGCGCTCAGCCCGCCGAAGATCAGCAGGGCCAGGGCTCCCGACCAGCAGAGGCCGGCCGCCGCCGCGGCCAGAATGGTGAATGGTGAATGGTGAATGGTGAATGGCTTTGTTTTATCCGACTGCATATGGCACGCCTATGCCGATCATTCAACATTCACCATTCACAATTCACCATTATCACGCCCGCGCCGCGCGCTGCCTGAGCAGGTGGTCGGCCAGCACCAGGGCCAGCATGGCCTCGGCCACGGGGACGAGGCGCGGCAGGACGGTGGGGTCGTGGCGGCCGTGTACCTCGATGGTGGCCGGGTTGCCCTCACGGTCGACCGTCTGCTGGGGCTGGGCGATGCTCGCCGGGGGCTTGGCGGCCAGGCGCACGATGATCTCCTCGCCGGTCGAGATGCCGCCGAGGATGCCGCCGTGGCGGTTGCTGGTCGTGCCGATGCTGCCGTCCTCGCGGCGCACGAAGGGGTCGTTGTTCTCCGAGCCGCGCAGGCCGATCACGCCGAAGCCCTCGCCGAACTCCACGCCCCTGATCGCCGGGATGGAGAACATGGCCTTGCCGATATCGGCCTGGAGCTTATCGAAGACGGGCTCGCCGAGGCCGGCGGGCACGCCTCGGGCGCGCACCTCGACCACGCCGCCGAGCGAGTCGAGCGCGCGGCGGGCCGCGTCCACGCGGGCGACCATCTCCTCGGCCACCGCCGGGTCGGGGCAGCGCATGATATTGCGCTCGATCTCGCCCTCATCGATCACCTGGGCCCGCAGGTCGCCCAGCTGCAGGGTGTAGCCGACGATGCTCACCCCCGAGCGGGCCAGCAGCAGCTTGGCGACGGCGCCGCCGGCCACCCGGCCGATCGTCTCGCGGGCGCTGGAGCGCCCGCCGCCGCGGTGGTCGCGGAAGCCGTACTTGGCGTCCCAGCTGTAGTCGGCGTGGCCGGGGCGGTACAGCTCCTTGATGCTGTCGTAGTGCGAGGATTTGGCGTCGCTGTTGAAGACCAGCATGCTGATCGGCGTGCCGGTGGTGCGGCCCTCGAAGACGCCGGAGAGGATCTGCACGGCGTCGGGCTCCTGGCGCTGCGAGCTGACCTTGCTCTGGCCGACGCGGCGGCGATCCAGCTCGCGCTGGATATCCTCGACCGTCAGATCCAGCCCCGAGGGGCAGCCGTCAACCGTACACCCAACCGCCGGCCCGTGGGACTCGCCCCATGTGGTGAGGCGAAAGCTCTGTCCGAAGCTACTTCCTGGCATATGTTTCTAGGGCACAGGGTACAGGGTACAGGGTATACGAACCCTCTCCCTCGGCGCTGCCACCCGCTTATACGGCAAGGATACAGGATACAGGTCACAGCGTACAAGGCACAGGTGAAGCATATCAGCACGCCATGCGCGACACCAAACTGTGACACACCCACGAACCTTGTCTAAGGCTTATGCTTCTCCATCGGTCCCCTGTCCCCTGTCCCCTATCCCCTGTCCCCTCATCTCCCCCAGTCCCCGGCCCGCCACTCGGCGAGGATGCGCGTATAGGTGGTGATCGTCGTGGCGGCGATCCGGTCCCAGGTGTAGCGCCGGCGAACCTCGGCGAGGGCCGCGCCGGCGCGGGCGCGGGCCTGGTCGGGGCAGCGCAGGCACTCCAGGACAGCGGCGGCGAGGGCGTCAGCATCGCCGGCGGGGGCGATCAGGCCCGTCTCGCGGTGGCGCACCACCTCAGCCAGGCCGCCCGCGTCGCTGACCACCAGCGGGCAGCTGGCTGCGGATGCCTCCAGGGCGACCATGCCGAAGGGCTCGTAGATCGAGGGGAAGACGGCAACATCAGCCACGCGGTAGATTTTATCACGCTCGTCGTCGCTGAGGAAGCCGGCGAAGCGCACGCGCCCGTTCAGGCCGGCGGCCTCAGCCTGGCCCTGGAGCGCGTCGAGGTAGCCGCCGGTGCCGGCGATGAGCAGGCGGGCGTTGGCAGGCGCGATCTGCGGCCAGGCCTCAAGCAGCACCTGTAGCCCCTTCTCATAGACGATCCGGCCCACGTAGAACACCAGCCCCTCGTCGTCGGCCGCGAAGCGCCGCCGGAAGGCCTGCCGATCCGCCGGCCCGGCGAAGGGGTCGGGGTCGAGGGCGATGCCGTTCGTCACCACATCGATCTTATCGGCGGGCGTCTGGAAGTAGTCGATCACCTGGCCGCGCATAAACTGCGAGCAGACGATCACGCGCCAGGCCTCGTAGGTGAGCAGCCACTCCTGGTCGTTGATCTGCTGGGAGGCGCGCCCGCTGATGTGGCCCTGGCCGCGCCCGCGCTCGGTGGCGTGGATGGTGGCGATCAGCGGGGTGCGCCAGAGGTGCTTGAGCCGCCCGGCCGCCTCGGCGGTGAGCCAGTCGTGGGCGTGGATGAGGTCGACGCGCCCGACCGATGTGGCGATGCCCATCGCGGCCCGCTCAAGGTCGCGGCTGCACTGGGCCACATAGTGCGGGAAGTCGACGCCGGGGGCGGGCGAGAGCGGGACGCGGTAGACGCTCAGGCCGGGGGCCAGCCGCTCCACGCTGGGGCCGCCGCGCAGCTGCGGCGTGACGACAGACACACGGAGGCCAGCCTCGGCGAGGGCCGGGGCTAGCTCAGCGACGTGGCGGCCCATCCCGCCGACGACGTGAGGCGGGAATTCCCAGGAGAGTTGTAGGACGTGCATACTGAATTATAGCACAAGTGCCATTGTACTGAGGAATCTTCAACGCTCTAATGTGGGTTGCGGCTTCGCCGCAACCCACATTAGAGCGTTTATGAGATCGCCAGCACCCGCGCGACGAGAAACTTGAGGTAGCGGCCCTCGGGGAAGGCTGCGGGCACCGGGTGGTCGGCGGGCTGGCCGACCTCATAGATGATCTGCGCGCGGCGCTGGGCGGCCGCAGCCGCGTCGCCGAGCATGGCGCGGAACGACTCGGGGCCGACCTGGCTGGTGCAGCTGGATGTGACCAGCAGGCCGCCCGGCTCGACGCAGCGCATCGCCAGGGCGTTCAGCCGGGCGTAGGCGCGTAGGGCGGCGTGGGCGCTGCCCTTGGCCCGCGCGAAGCTTGGCGGGTCAAGGATCACCATCTGGAAGCGCCGGCTCGCCTTGACGTAGGCGTCCAGCAGGCCGAAGCAGTCCTCGGTGAGGAAGCGGTGGCGCCCGGCGTCCAGCCGGTTCAGGGCGATGTTATCATCGGCGGCCTCGGCCAGCCCCCGGCCGATGTCCACGCTCGTCACCTCGGCGGCGCCGCCGCGCAGGGCGTAGAGCGAGAAGCCGCCGGTGTAGGCGAAGCAGTTCAGCACCGTCAGCCCGCCGGCCAGCGACTCGACGGCGCGGCGGTTCTCGCGCTGGTCGAGGAACAGTCCGGTCTTCTGGCCGCGCCAGAGGTCGGCGCGGAAGAGAATCCCGTGCTCCTGGATGACCAGATCCTGCGGCGGCAGCTCGCCCCAGATCGGCCGGAGGCTGGGGGCTGGGGGCCGGGGGCCGGACTCGGCATCACCCTCATCATCGTCCTGCTCGCGCTGGTGCAGGGCCACCCCGCGCAGATCCGGGTCGATCCCGCGCATGGCCGAGGCCACCTGGCTGGCGATCGCCTGGACGCTGTCGGCGTAGGTGTGGATCACCGCGTAGTCGCCGTAGCGGTCGGCCACCAGGCCGGGCAGGCCGTCACCCTCGCCATAGATCCAGCGGTAGGCGCTGGTGGCCGGGGAGGCGTCGCGGACAGCGGCGCGCAGCTCCCACGCCTCCCAGACGCGCTCGCCGACCCAGTCGTCGTCGGGGATCGCGGTGCGGCTCACGATCCGCACCGCGATGGCGCTGCGGGCGTCCCAGAGGCCGTAGGCCGTCCAGCCGCCGCAGCGAACGCGCACCCACTGGCCCGAGCGCAGCCGCTCGCCGCCCGAAACGTGGTTGCGGTAGACCCACGGGTGGCCCTGCTGGAGCCGCGGCCGCAGGCTGGGGTCGATAGTGATCTCGGGGGTGTTCATAATGTTGAATGTTGAATGTTGAATGTTGAATGCCGTAGGGCCGAAGCATTTGGCGCTGGCGCAGAGCGCCAGCGCCAAATGCTTCGGCCCTACGTTACACCGTTGACCCGCTATCCACGTTTTTGCCCTTGCCGAAGGCCTCCTCGGCGGTGCGCGGGCGGACGGCCACATTCCGGCCGACGCGCGCGCCGTCGGGGATGTGGGCGCGCAGGCCGATGATCGTCAGCCCAGTGTTCAGGCGCTCGGGCGCCTCGTGGTTCGGCGTGTTATCCTCGCCGTCGCCAACCATCGCCCCGGCCCCGATCCGCACGCCCTCGTCCACGATACAGCGGTCGACCACCGTGTCGGGGCCGATCCAGGCGTCCCCGAAGATCACCGAGTCGCGCACGATGGCGCCGGGCGACACATAGACGCCGGGCGAGAGCACCGATCGCACGACGCTGCCGTGGACCTGGCAGCCGTCGCTGAGCAGGCTGTTCTCGACCCGCGCGCTCGCGCCGATCTGCACGCCGGGCCGGTCGGCGCTGGTGGTGTGGATGACCCACTCGGGGTCATACAGGTCGAGGGCCGGCGTCTCGGCCAGCAGGGCCATGTTCGACTCGTAGAAGGCCTGGACGGTGCCGACATCGGCCCAGTAGCCCTGGAAGTTGTAGGCGTAGGCGTTGGCCTTGCCGATGATCTTGGGCAGCAGGTGCCGCCCAAAGTCGGCCTCGTCGCCCTTGGAGAGCAGGTCGAGCAGGTACTGCTTGCGGAAGACGTAGATGCCCATTGATGCCAGGCTGGAGAGCGAGCGGCGCGGCTTCTCGACGAAGCTATCGACCCGGCCGTCGCTGCCCACCGAGACGATCCCGTAGCGGCGCACATCGTGGGGGCTGACGCCGTGGACGGCCATGGTCACGTCGGCGTCGCGCTCCTCGTGGAGCTGAAGGAGCGGCGTGTAGTCCATCTTATAGATATGGTCGCCGGCCAGCATCAGCACCGCGTCGACGGCCTGCTCCTCGACGAGGTCGCGGTTATAGCGCACGGCGTCGGCGGTGCCGCGCTGCCAGCCGCCGCCGTCGGGCGTGGGCGAGGGGTGGAGCAGGCGCAGGCCACCCTGGGCGCGGTCGAGGTCCCAGGGCCGGCCGACGCCGAGGTGGGCGTGGAGCGAGCGCGGGCGGTACTGGGTGAGCACGCCCACGTTATAGATCCCCGAGTTCACACAGTTCGAGAGCGTGAAGTCGATGATCTTGAACTTGCCGCCGAAGGGCACGGCCGCCTCGGTGCGCTCGGCCGTGAGCACCGACAGGGCGGGCGAGTCGCCGCCGGCGAGGATGAGGGCTAATGTTCGTAGCATAATGATTGCAGATTGCAGATTGCAGATTGCAGATTTATAGATATCAGCATGCGCCCCAATCTACAATCTGCAATCTGCAATCTGCAATATAATCAGATCGTCTCCCCCGACGCCACATCGCCGCCCGGAAAGTCCTCGGTGTCGCGGTCGGCGTTGATCACCACATTCCGGCCGACGCTGATGCCGGGCGGGATGTGGGCCGACTTACCGATCACTGAGACCCCGGTGGTGAGCTTGTCGGGCTGGCGCGCGTTGGGCACCGTCAGGTCGTCGCCGAAGCCGACGCGGGCGCCCGCGCCCACCACCACCTGCTTATCGACGATCACCCGGTCGAGCACGGCCCCCGGGCCGATCCAGACATCGTTCATCACCACGCTGTCGCGCACGACCGCGCCGGGCGAGACGTACACCCCCGGCGAGAGCACCGAGCGCTCCACCGTGCCGCGGATGGTGCAGCCGTTGCAGATGATCGACTGGCCGACGCGGGCCTGCGGGCCAACCTTCGCCGGCGGGCGCTCCTCGCTGCGCGTACGGATCACCCAGCTCTGGTCGAACAGGTCGAAGTCAAGCGTCGAGTCAAGCAGCTGCATGCTCGTCTCCCAGTACGACTGGATCGTCCCCACGTCCACCCAGTAGCCCGTGAAGCGGTGGGCGTAGACCCGGTCCTCGGCGACCATGGCCGGGATGACGTTCTTGCCGAAGTCGATCCGCGGCTTATCGTCGCTGCCCTCGGAGAGGCGGCTGATCAGCTTGTCGGCGTTAAAGACGTAGATGCCCATCGAGCACGCCAGGCTCATCGGGTCGAGCCAGGCCCAGGCGGCGAGGGCGGCCCCGAGGCCGGCGACGAGCCCGGCGGCGCGCCGGGGCCGGCCGGCCGCGCCGGCGACGCCGAGCGACCAGCGGTCGATCAGCCAGCCGGCGGCGGCGGCCAGGGCCAGGGCCAGGGTCAGCCAGATCACGCGGGCCAGGGCCAGGGCCAGCGGGACGCCGGCGCCGGGCAGGGGGCGGACGGCGAGCGAGTCGATCGCCACCCCCAGGTCGCGCGGGTCGCCCCTGCCGGGCTGGAAGGTCGGCCCCGTGAGCGTGAGCGGGCCGGCGGACGCGCCGGGGGGCAGCAGGACACGGTAGACCCGCCAGCCCGGCGGGGCGTCGAAGCGGGCCGGCGGGGCGTCAGCCTGCGCGAGCGCAAGGGGCCAGGGGGCGTCGCCCCGCTCGGGCAGGGCCTCGCGGTAGAGGCGCAGCGACAGCGTGGACTCGCCGATGTAGGCCCCCGGCACGCGCAGGCCGACCGAGTCGCGGGACCAGCGCAGGCTCCCGCCATCGCCCTGCTCGGCGGGGTAGGCATCGATGACGCTGTAGGCATCGCCGGGGGCGCCGACATCGAGCGCCCAGGGGCGCGGCGCGAGCAGCGCGCCCATCAGGGCCGTCAAGGTCAGCGCCAGAGCTACGAGCGTAAGCGCGAGGGCGGCCAGCGCCCGACGAAACATAGAGTGCCCCACCTGATCACGAGAGACGCGCCGGGCATCCTACCACAAGTGGCGGGCCTGTGTGCGCCGCCGCCGGGCGGGCCGGGCGGGCCGCTACGTGTAGGCGGGCAGCCAGTCGCCGTGGGCGGCGATCAGGTCGTCCACCTCGGAGGTACGCAGGCGCTCCGGGTCGATGTCGAACAGGCTGATGCTGGCGTCGGCCAGCTCGGGGAAGCTGAGGATGTCGCCGAGCAGGTTGCGGGCGAACACCGTGCTCCCGGCGCCGATGAAGGCGATAGTGGGCATTGGACGATCCTTTCAGGCAGTCTTTCCTCACAACAGATTCCTTGTTGCTTTGGGGAGATATGCCAGCGAAGCTGGCATATTCCCCCAAAGCAACATCGGTTTTTGTGCCCATCAGGCACATTTTGTGGGTATGGGGCTGCCGCCCCCTACAGCTGCTCGCGCAGCCGCGCCGTCAGCCGCAGGGCGGCCTCGGGATCGGGGCCGAGCGGCGGCCCGATGTTGATCTGGGTCACGCCGCGCGCGGCCAGCCAGCGCAGCCGGGCCAGCATATCATCGGGGGATCCGTAGATCGCCAGACGGAACATATCCGGGGTGAGCGCGCCCATGGCCCGGTCCATATCGCCGGCCTGCCAAGCGTCGCGCACCGGGTCAAAGTCGGCGGGCGTCAGCCTGATCGGCGCCAGCGTCTCGGCGCGCAGCGATGGCCCGTAGTAGGCCGCCAGGTAGCGCAGGGCGTCCTCGGCCTCGCGGCGGGTCTCGGCGACCGACCACCAGACGCAGGCGGCCAGGTCGAAGCCGGCCAGGTCGCGGCCCGCGCGCGCGGCGCCGGCGGCGATCCGCCCGCGCACGAAATCGATCGTCTCAGGCGGGAAGAGGATGGGCAGGCCGCCGTCGGCCACCTCACCCATCAGCTCAAGCACCCGCGGCCCCTGGCCGCCGATATAGATCGGGATGGGCTGGGCCGGCAGGTCAAAGCGCAGGCGGGCCTGCGGGTCCCAGCCGGCGAAGACCTCGCCGGCGACGCCGGCCTCCTCGCCGCGCAGCAGGCGGCGCAGGATCGCCACCGCCTCGGCCAGCCCGGCGCGCGGGCGGGCCTGGGCCTGGCCGATCCACCCCAGGTAGGGCGGGTCGCCCGGGCCGATGCCGAGCACAAAGCGGCCCTCGCTAAGCTCCTGGAGGCTGGCGGCGGCCATGGCGATCTCGGCGGGGCTGGCGCTGAAGGGGTTGACGATGCAGGTGCCCACGCGGATGCGGCTGGTGGCGGCGGCCACGGCGGAGAGCGTCACCCAGGCGTCGCGCTTCATCAGATCGTGGCAGTACCAGAAGTCGTCGAAGCCCAGCTCCTCGGCGAGCTGCGCGCGGCGCACCACCTCGCGGATGACGCCCGAGTCGCTGTTGAGACGGATCCCGAATCGCATGGGTGCTCCTTATCGTATTCCACCACAGACACAACGCGGGCTTGCAGGGCTGCCGCCCGACAAGCCGTGCTTGTTTTGCGGAGATATGCCAGCGAAGCTGGCATATCTCCGCAAAACAAGAGGAGAATTTGGGCTTAATTTGATGCGCATGGGGCGATGCCCCAGACCCTAAGCGTGGTAGGGCTGGGCGGCGAAGCCGCCCAGCCCTACCACAGATTATACCGTGGGGGGCGGCGCCCAGGGGATGGGGCTGACATCGTCGTGGCGCAGGGCGCGGGTCGCCACCCGGTCGACGCGCATGATCAGGCGGCAGGCCGGGTCGGGGCAGGTGACACGGGCGTCGGTCTCCATCCAGTCGGCCGGGTGGTTGCGGCGCTGCTTGGCCGGGAGCAGGGGCAGGGCCGCCTGGATCGCGTAGACGCAGAAGTCGGTGCCCTCGGGCATGGAGAGCTTGCCGCCCCGCAGAAAGAAGGTGTCGCCCACGGCCATGCTGCATGTGCAGTGGCCCTCGATCGACTCCACCACCACCGCCAGGTCGTACAGCTCGAAGGTGTCGCCGCCGTGAGTCGGATCGCCTGTGGTCATCACGGCTCCTGTGCGGCGCGCTGCGCACGCTTCATGATCGCGCCCTCGATCTGGACCGGCAGGTCGCGCAGGCTAATCGGCTTGACGATATAGGCGTCCGCGCCGGCGGCCAGACAGCGGTCGCGGTCGCCCGGCATCGCCAGCGCCGTCAGCGCGATCACCGGGATGTCGCACAGCTCGGCGTCGGCGCGGATGCGGATGGTCGCCTCGATTCCGTCCATCACCGGCATCTGGATATCCATCAGGATGGCCTCGGGCCGGATGGTGCGGGCCATCCGGATCGCCTCGATCCCGTTATGGGCCACGAGCAGCTCGTAGCCCTGGAGGGGCAGGTAGTCGCGCAGCAGACTAATATTGTCCTCGTTGTCCTCGGCCAGCAGGATGCGGCGCCCCTGGGCCAATAGGCGAGCCTCGGAGGCGGGCGTCGCTCCTGGGGCGGGCCGGGCGTGGGCGATCTGGCGCAGTGCGTGGAGCAGGTCGGCGCGGGAGATCGGCTTGAGCAGGTGGGCGGTGGCCCCCAGCTCACGGGCGAGGTCTGGCTCGTCGACGACCGAGATCACCAGCACGGGGATCGCGGTGGTGCGCGGGTCGCCCCGCACCTGGGTGAGGACCGTCCATCCAGTCTGGTCGGGCAGCAGCACATCGAGCAAGATCAGGTCGGGGCGCAGCTCGACGGCCAGGTCAAGCGCGCCGCCGGCCCGCCCGTGGACGGTCGCGGCGCAGCCGAGGTCGGCCAGGTAGCGCGCGAGCTGCTCGCTGGACGCCGGCGAGTCATCGACGATCAGGGCGCGGGCGAGGGGCGGCAGCGCGCCGTCGGTGTCCTCCGGGGTCGCCAGGGCGCGGGTCGTGTCCCAGGGTAGCGTCACACAAAAGCGGCTGCCCTCGCCGGGGGCGCTGGTCACGGCGACGCTCCCGCCGTGGGCCTCGGCCAGGCGCAGCACGAGCGAGAGGCCGAGCCCGGTGCCCTCGTGCTGGCGCGCGAGGCCGGCGTCGATCTGGACGAAGGGCTTGAAGAGGCGGGGGATATCGGCGGCGGCGATGCCGATCCCGGTGTCGGCGACGATGAACTCGATCTGGCTGCGGTCGCGCGAGCCGCGCACCTCCAGGCTCACGCGCCCCCCCTGCGGGGTGAACTTCACCGCGTTCGAGAGCAGGTTCACCAGGATCTGCTTGAGCCGCCGCTCATCGGCCTCCATGCGCTCGGCCGCCATATCGAAGGTTGTGCTCAGGCTGATCCCCTTGGCCGCGGCGGCCTGGGCCATCATCCGCACGCAGGCATGGCAGAGGGATGCGATATCGACGGCGGCGATCTGGAGATCGAGCTTGCCCGCCTCGATCTTCGAGAGGTCGAGGATATCGTTGATCAGGGCCAGCAGATGCCGGCCGCTCTCGTCGATGCTGCCGATAGCGTACTCCTGCTGGTCGGTCAGCGGGCCGTAGATGTGCTCGCGCATGATCTCGGCCCGCCCGAGGATGGTGTTCAGCGGCGTGCGCAGCTCGTGCGACATATTGGCCAGGAACTCGTCCTTCAGCCGCGCGGCCCGGGCCAGCTCAGCGTTGGCCGCGATCAGGTCGGCGGTGCGCTCCGTCACCCGGCGGGCCAGCTGGGCCCGCTCGGCCTCCAGGTTCGCCTCGGCGCGGCGGCGCTCGGCCAGCTCCTGCTGGGAGCTGGCGTAGAGCAGGGCGTTGGAGATCGCCGCCGCCGCCACCGTCGCCAGCGTCTCGGCCAGAGAGACCGACTCCTCGGTGAAGAACCCCGGCGTCAGCTTATTCACCGCGTAGATGCCCAGCAGATCGCCCCGGCTGATGATCGGGATGCCCATCCAGCTGCGGATCTCCTCGCCCCCAGACACCGCGACCCAGCCGGGGTAGTTGATGGTGTCGCTGATCAGCAGGCTGCGCCGGCTCTGCATGATCTGCCTGGTGATGCGGTGCTCGCGGGCGTCGAAGCTGATCTGGCGGATCTCCGCGATGTCGGCGCGGTGCTCGTAGCCGCGCAGGCTATAGATCTCGAAGTGCCAGCCCTCGCGCAGCAGCATCACGTTGGCGCTGTCGTAAGGCACCAGCTTCTTCAGGTAGTCGAGCAGCGACTCGAGCACCTGGTTCAGGTCGAGCGACTGGGTCAGCGCCACGCCGGCCTGGTGCAGGGTCTCGGCGATCTGGCGGGCGCGCCGCTCGTTCTCGCGCAGCCGCGCCGACTGGATGCTGATCGCCAGGTAGGTGCCCACCTCGCGGGCGATGGCGATCTGGCTGTCGGGGAACTCATACGGGCTGCGCGTGGCCAGATTGAGCGAGCCGAGCAGCTCTCCGTCGGCGATGAGCGGGAGAGACAGCAGCGAGTGGATGCCCATGCTGCGGATGGCGGCGATGATCGTGTGCGGGATGGCGTCCGACTCCGCCTCGTCGGCAGGGTCGGCATCATCCAGATTGTAGTAGAGCCGGATCTGGCGGGACTCGTCGAGGGCGCCGAGCGGCTCGACGCCCATGTCGATCACATCCCCGGCCCCCGGCCAGCCGCCCAGATCGCTGCTCACGCCGAGGAAGGTGCCCATGTTCGGCCCCTCCACGCCGTAGAGGAGCACGCTGGCGTGGGGCACCAGCACCAGGGCGCGCAGCTGATCCAGCACCTCCGCGACGGTCATGTCGAGGGGGGAGCCGGCCAGGGTGCGCTGGTTCAGGTGGTTCAGGATGTCGAGGCGCTCGGCGTAGTGCCGCAGCGACTGCTCGGTCGCCCGCTGGGCGCTCACGTCGCGGTTGATCGCGATAAAGGACTGGAGCCGCCCCCCGGCGTCGCGCAGAACCTGCACCGACGAGTTGATCACGAGCTCGCGCCCATCGTGGTGGGGCTGGATAACCTCGCCGCGCCAGAAGCCGTCGCGCGTCAGGGCGCCGATCGCCGCCTGGTCATCGCCGCCATCGAGGTAGCGCAGCGTCGGGATGATCTCC
>NZ_JAIEWN010000026.1:68195-79696 GCF_019599295.1 Oscillochloris sp. ZM17-4
TAGCGTGTAGCATACGGTTCACCTATAACCATCGCCACCTGGGGGCGCGCCGCGCGCCGCGCGAAGCCAACACATACATATCGGCCCTATCACAAGGTTCATACGCACTTGACAGTTTGGCGTCACGGATCGCTTTCTGATGCGTTCGGCCTGCACCCTGTTCCCTCTGCCCTGTACCCTTGCCTATGAAGGAGAAACAATGTCAACGCTGCTGATCAATAACGCCGATCTGATCGTGACTATGAACGATGCGGATGCGCAGATCTCCCACAGCGCGATCTACGCCGTAGACGGAATCATCGCCCAGGTCGGGCCGAGCGCCGATCTGCCCGCCACCGCCGACACCGTCATCGACGCGCGGGGCATGCTGATTATGCCAGGGATGGTCAACACTCACCACCACTTCTCCCAGACCCTGACGCGCTGCATGGCCCAGGATAGCGACCTCTTCGGCTGGCTGACCACGCTCTACCCGATCTGGGCCGGCATCACGCCCGAGGCGATCTACGTGAGCAGCAAGGTGGCGATCGCCGAGCTGATGCTCTCCGGCTGCACCACCTCCAGCGACCACACCTACCTCTGGCCGAACGGCGCCCGGCTCGACGACCAGATCCGGGCCGCCGCAGAGATGGGCTTCCGCTTCCACGCCGCCCGAGGCAGCATGTCGGTGGGCCAGAGCAAGGGAGGCCTCCCGCCCGACCACGTCGTCGAGGACGAGGCCGCCATCCTGCGCGACTCGCGCCGCCTGATCGAACAATACCACGACCCGCGCCCCGGCGCGATGCTGCGGGTGGTGCTGGCCCCCTGCTCGCCCTTCTCGGTCTCGCTCGACCTGATGCGCGAGAGCCTGTCCCTGGCCCGCAGCTACGGCGTCCACTCGCACACCCACCTGGCCGAGACGCTGGACGAGGAGCGCTACTGCCTGGAGACGTTCGGGCGCCGCCCGGTGGAGCTGATCGAGGATCTGGGCTGGGTCGGGCCGGATGTGTGGCACGCCCATGTGGTCCACCCCTCGCACGACGAGGTGGGCCGGCTGGGCCACACGCGCACCGGCGTGGCCCACTGCCCGAGCTCGAACATGCGCCTGGCCTCAGGGATCGCGCCCATCCGCGCCCTGGTGGGCGCCGGCGCGCGCGTCGGCCTGGGGGTGGACGGCTCGGCGTCCAACGACGGCTCGCACATGCTGGCCGAGGCCCGCCAGGCCATGCTGCTCCAGCGTGTCCTGGGCGGCCCGGCGGCGATGGGGGCGCGCGAGGCGCTGCGCCTGGCCACGCGCGGCGGGGCCGCGGTGCTGGGCCGCGACGACATCGGCCAGCTGGCCCCGGGCATGTGCGCCGACCTGATCGGCTACCGCCTGGACAGCCTGGGCCTGGCCGGCGGCGCCGTCCACGACCCGCTGGCGGCCCTGGCCTTCTGCCAACCGCCGGGGGTGAGCCTGAGCGTGATCAATGGCGAGGTTCGCGTGTGCGACGGCGTCCTGGCGGGGGTCGATCTGGAGCAGCTCGTCGCGCGGCACAACCAGATCGCGCGCGCGCTCGTCGACGAGGGGCAATAGCGCGTAGGGACAGGCGCACGGGATTGCGGGAGCGCATCGCGCTCCTGCAATCCCGTGCATTCTCCCGTTCTATCGTGTGCGAGCTACTGGCAACTCACACGGGAGGGCGGACGATGGCGGAGCGAAAGAAGGCCCTGGTGCTCTCGGGGGGCGGCGCGCGCGGCGCCTACCATATCGGCGTGATCGAGGCGCTGGTGGAGGCCGGCTGGATGCAGGACGGCCGGGGGCCAGACATCATCGCCGGCACCTCGATCGGCGCGATCAACGCGGCCGCCCTGGCCAGCGGGCTCACGGCGGCGCAGATGCGCGCGGCCTGGATGCAGATGCACACCGAGGAGGTCCACCGGCTCTCATCCGACCTGCCGCCTCTGGCCCGCCCGCTGGTGCGCTTCCTGCTGCGCAGCGTGCTCACCTCACAGGCCCACGGCGGGGAGGCCGGCTACACCATGCCCGACTCGGAGCGCGGCCAGAGCGCCCAGGGCCTGCTCGGCCGGCTCGGCGAGCTCTTCAAGGCCAGGCCCTTCCGCTCGCTGCTCGACACCGCCCCCTGGCGGGCGACCCTCGCCGGCTGGATGGACTTCGCGCGGATCAACAGCGCCGACGCGCCCGCCCTGCTGATCGCCGCCACCGAGCTGCAGACCGGCGCCCTGGAGGTGTTCTGCAACCGACCCCTCGCCGGCCGCCCGGCCGAGCGGATCGCTATGGATCACCTGATGGCCTCGGCCAGCATCCCGATCGTCTACCCCTGGACCGAGATCGGCGGCGGGAAGTACTGGGACGGCGCGGTGCTCGCGAACACGCCGCTCGACCCGGTGATCGACCTGGCCGGCGACGATGATCTGGAGATCATCGTGGTGATGATGACTCCCTGGAACGCCGACCCGAACACGCTGCGCGAGCGGGCCGGGATCATGCCCCAGGATCTTGTGCAGGCCCTGACGCTCACCCTGGACTGGGCGCTGCTGGCCTCGTACCGGGTGGCCTTCGAGAGCCTCCAAAATCGCAACCGGCTGGCCGACGCCCTCGGGCGCCTCCAGCTCGCCGCCGCCGCGATGGGCGACAGCAGCCTGATGCCGGCCGGCGTCATCCCGCGCCCGATCCGGCTGCCCACCGTGATCGCCCCCGCGCAGCTCATGCCCCTCGACTGGATCGTGGACTACGAGGAGGAGACGCACCTGCGCCTCTTCGCGCAGGGCCGCGCCGACGCCATGCGCGCGCTGGGCGCGCGCGGGTAGGGCCACGGCCCTAAAAGACCGTAGTATTCGTTGGTGGCGGCAAAAAAGCTCTATAGCGGCGGGCAGATCGATTGAGCCAATGATAGGAAGGTGCGAGTGAAGCGAGCCACTAGCCTCAGTGGCTCAAGCGTTTTGCTCAGTGCTCTAGCGTGAGGCAGCTGCGCCGCCCCCCAGATGCCGACGTGGGATCAAAACTCACACGAAACTGCTACATACATGAACTCTTTTGACACACTTCAAGGCGCTTATGGCGGTACCATGATCAGTAGCGCCTTACCTGCCAAGAGAACCCATGAGCTCACTACACACACCCAGGCTACGCGATGCGACAGATATTCGTCAGATAGCGCTGGGCTGGCGCATCCGGGTGCTCAACATCGTGTTGCGCATCGGCGCGGCGCTAGGGCTTCTGGCGCTGCTCGGCGGCAGCTGGGCTGACCTGCGGGCGAATGGGGCTGCGGCAATGCCGCACGTCGTCGCATACGCTGCAATCTACGGCCTGATTGCATTCGCAGCCTTTGTACACAAGATCGGCTTCACCGCCCGGGCGATCTTGCTGCTCGCCTTCGCCGCCAGCATGAGCACACTCTTCCTGGCCCTGGGCGGGCTAGGCGGCCCCGGGAGGATTCTCTTCATCGGCTTCGTGGTGAGCGCCACCCTGTTCCTCGGGCATCGCGGTGGTGTGGCCGCCATTGGCGTGATGGCCATCATCATGATCATCATCGCCGGGCTGATCGACCAGGGGCTGCTGGAGTCCTCCACGCAGTGGCAGGCGAACATCGACACACGGCTGCTCTGGGCGAGTGCGCTCATCGTCCAGCTCATAGTCGTCAGCATCGCGACCGCATCGTTTAGCTTCCTCTTTCGCCAGATGACGACACTCGCCGTTAGTGCGGTCGAGAGCGCCAGCCAGGCCGAGGGCAGCTCGCGCCTCGCGGAAGAGCGCGCTGATGCGCTGGAGGCCCAGGCCATCTGTCTGCTGGCGACCGAGCAGCAGCTGCGCGATCTAGTTCACGCGCTCGAAACACCCGCCGTGCAGCTCGCCGACGGGGTCTTACTAGTGCCGCTGGTAGGGGTGATCGACCAGGCGCGCGTCGATACACTGCTGTGCCGGCTGCTGAAGACCGTCAGCGAGGGACGCACCCACCTGATGATCATTGATATTGCCGGCGTGCCCGCCGTCGACGGCCGGGTTGCTGCGGTGCTGTTCCAGATAACCGAGGCGCTCAGGCTGCTCGGCTGCGAGACCGTGATCACTGGCATTAACCCAGATGTCGCCACGACTCTCGTCAGCCTTAACGCGCGTATGGACGGGATCATGACTGCGCGCTCGCCGCAGGATGCGCTGGCACTGAACCTACAGGGGGCGTAGCGAGGCATTGAGCATTGAGCATTGAGCATTGGGTCAACATGCTCAATGCTCAATGCTCAATGCCCAACGATCATCCCCGCCAGGTAGTCGGCCGTCGCCCCAGCGTTGGTGTTCTCGTTATTGCTCAGCACAATCACCGTCAGGCCATCGTCGGGGTAGCGCCCGATGTAGGTCACGGCGCCGCTCATGAGGCCGGGGTGGTAGATCACCCGGTGGCCGAAGCGCTGCTCGATCTTCCAGCCGTAGCCGTAGTTGAAGAAGTTGGGCGTGTACATCTCCGACAGGATATCGGCGGGGAGCAGGCTGCCGTCATCGAGCGCGTTCAGCAGGGCGTAGAGGTCGTCCACCGTCGAGAAGATGCCGCCGGCGGCGAAGAGGTTGCTGGTATCGATCGGCGTGGCCGGCGTGCCGACGCCGATATAGCCGCGCGTGCCGCTCAGGGCTGCGGCGTCACCAGTGTCGTAGCCAGTGTTCATCATACCCAGCGGCAGGAAGATGTGGTCGCGCATATAGTCCGGGTAGGTCGCGCCCGAGACATCCTCGATCAGCCGGCCGAGCAGCACATAGTTCGAGTTGGTGTAGTGGTAGGCCGATCCGGGGGCGAACTCCAGGGGCAGGTCGCGGAAGCGGGCGATCACCGCGTCGGGCGTGGCCGGCTTCGTCTCCACATCGGCGAAGGCCAGGAAGTCGGTGTAGTTCTGGAGGCCCGAGGTGTGGGCCAGCAGGTCGTGGACAGTGATCGCCCCCCACGCGCTCGGGCAGTCGTGCAGGTAGGTGCAAATCGAGGAGCGCAGGTCGACCCTGCCGGTCTGCACGAGCTGCATGACGGCGAGGGCGGTGAGCGGCTTGCTGACCGAGGCCAGGCGAAAGCGCGTCTGCGCGCCAGCGGGGATGTTCAGCTCCTGGTTGGCCAGCCCGTAGCCCTTGCGGACGAGCATCTGGCCCCGGTAGGCCACCAGGGCCGCGCCGCTGAAGCTGCCCTGCTCGGCGAGCTGGCTCAGGTAGGAGTCCATCTGCGCCGCGATGGGCTGGAGGTCGGGGCTGAGTGCGCCGCCCTGGGCCGGGGCGAGCACGGCGGCCAGGGGCGCGGGCGTGGGAGCGTCGGCCGGAGGCGCGGGCGCAGCGGTGGGCAGCGGCGTCACCGTGGGGAGCACCGTCGGCTGGCCGATGGGCGCATCGATCTGGAGCGCCTCGGCGCGCAGGGATTGGCCGATCGGGCGCGGCCAGGGCCGGGACATGGCCGTCTCGACCGCCCGCGCGGCCCAGCGCTCCAGGCCGGGGCGGGCCACCAGCAGGTTGTAGGCCCCAAAGATCAGCATCCCCCCGAAGGCGAGCAGCTTGGCCAGCAGCGATAGCCCGTAGGGCGTCGTCCACAGGTCGGACAGGCTGCCGAGCAGGCGCAGGGCGGCGTAGGCCCCGGTGAGGGTGATCAGGGCCACGCTGGCCAGGGCCAGCGTCGAGAAGCGGGAGAAGATGACGCGCAGCAGGTCGGGCCGGCGCCCCTCGGGGGCGGCGCGCATGGCGGCGGGCATGATCAGGACGAAGGCCAGCAGCCCGCCGACCCAGAGCGCTGTCACCCCTATGTGGATCACATCGGCCAGGATGGGCAGCATGGGCGACTGTGCCGCCGCCGCGTGGCCGCCGAGCGAGAAGCTGATCAGCAGCAGGCCGCCGAGCGCGAGGGCCGCGCCGTCGCGCAGGCGGCCTGCGCGGCCCGGTAGCGATACGACGACCGCCATGGTCACGGCGAGCCCGGCGCGGGCCGCCAGCAGCGCCCCGTAGCGCGTGCCGATAACCTGCGCCATGCCGCGCAGGTCAGCCCGGCCGAGGGCGGCGGCCTGCGCGGCGATCATCAGGGCGGCGGCGGCGGCGCAGAGCAGCAGGGGCGCGGCCAGCCAGGCCCGCCCGCGCCGTAGATCGCCCGCGCCGGTGGCGGCCATGGCCGGGCCGACCAGCCCGGCGAGGAAGGCCAGCCCGCCCACGCCGGCCGCCGCGCCGATCAGCATCAGGCCGCGCAGCACTATGGCCATCACCGGCAGCGGCTCTGGCGCGGGCGACGGGCTGGCGGGGGCGGCGGCAGGCTCGGTCGGCATGGGTGTGGGCGCGCCCGCAGGGGCCGCCGCCGCGCCGCCGCCGAGCACCGTGAAGGCCGCGTTGCCCTTCACGATATGCCCGTCGTCGCCGATCACCGTCCAGACCATGGTGTAGACGCCGGGGCCGATCGGCGGCATATCGAGGGCCAGGGTGGTCGGGTCGGCGGGCAGCGGCGCGCCGCCGGATGCGACCTCCTGGCCCCTGGCGTCGCGCAGGGCCAGGGCGCTGATCGACTCCAGCGGCTCATTGAAGGTGATCCGCAGCCGGGCCGGCGGCGCATCCAGCCGCGCGTCGGGCGGCGGCTCCATGCTGAGGATCTGCGGGTGCGCCCAGGCCACACCCGCGCCGATCAGCGCCGTGAGAACAGCGATGATCGCGATGAGAGGAGGGGCCAGCGGCGACCGGGCGCCCCCTGATCTGCCCCGCACTAGCGCACCCACCGCCGCAGGCCCAGGCCCGCGCCGGCCAGCAGCAGCGCGCCCAGCAGGATCGCCGCCAGCGGGGCCGGGCCGCTCGCGCCAGTGGCGGGCACGCTCGTCGGCGCGGCCGTGGTCGTCGCGGCGGCGGCGACGACGCTGAAGCTGAGGCTGCCCTCCTCGCTGTGGCCGTCGGCGCTCAGGTTCTTCCATCCCACCGTGTAGGCCCCCGCGCCCAGGCCGCCCTTCAGCGTGACGGTCAGCGTCACCCGGTTCGGGTCGTTCAGGTCGAGCGTGGTGTCGCTGTTATCAACCTGGGCGCCGCCCGCATCGGTCACGGTGATCTGGTTGCCGTCGGGCTGAAGCTCCTCGCTGAAGATCAGGGTGATCTTGGCGGGCGCAGCCGCAAGGCTCGCCCCGTCCTTGGGGTTTGACGAGACGAGGCTGGCGTGGGCCGATGCGGCCCCGGTGAGGGCGAGCGCCATCAGCGCGATCAGCGGCCAGAGGCGGACAATCCTGCGAGCGAGCATGGACGCTTCTCCTTTGCGCGGGGCTTTCGGGATCGGAGAATTCCAAAGGCTGCGCTTTCTGATGCGGTGCTGCAAAGCAGCACCGCATCAGAAAGCGCACACGCTACCGGCGCGCTAGCGCGTCAGCGGCTGAAGCGCGCGACGCCTGGGCCGCGCGTTGGACAGGCGAACGGCCACGACTCGGATCATGCGGTTGATAATCGACTCGTCAGGCGCGGCGAACGGCCCGCAGAGCAGGCCAGCCCGCATCTGGCGGTAGGAGGCGAGCTTGCGCCGGCACGCTGGGCAGCCGGCGAGGTGGGCGGCGAGATCCGTGCTCGTGGATACGCCGAGGGCCTTGCTCACGAGCGCCGTCTCGTGGGCGGCGCATGTATCTTCATTGGGGGTCATGATAAGTGCTCCTGCGAGAGCGATCACCATCGGTGGGAGTGATCGCTGCGTCTCTATCCGTGGCCGCCCGCCCACACGTGTGGGTGGCGGCATCCATCGCGACCGAGCGTTCGGATGCGTGGGCGGATCAGGCTGCGCAGGAGATTCGTGGAGGGGGGATCGGCGGCGCCCAGGTGTGCCGGGTGAGATGTGGCGGCCCGGCGGCGCTCAGGCGGAACCAGCGCGCGAAGGCGATCGCGATGATCGCCAGGCTCGGCAACACCCCCGGCCAGAAGGCCGGGATGATCGGGCTGTCGGCGCCCTGCGGCGTGGAGAGGTGGCAGAGGAATGGGCCGTCGATGGCGGCGTCCACCGTCGCGCGGGCATCTATCACGCAGTGGGCCACGCAGAGCAGCGGCTGGAGCAGCAGCAGCAGCACAAGGGTGGCGGCGCAGCAGCGCCAGACCCGCCGCCAGATAGGCGGGATCGGGGGCGTGGGGCAGGGCTGCGCTGTCGTGCGACTCTGGATCATAGGGCAAGTATAGCAGGTTCCATGTGCGCTATGGCACAGACTTAGATGACGGTTTTGCAAGCGGGGCATCGGCGAAAGATGCGGTACTATGGCGCGATGGACCAACATCTACCTTCCGAGATCACCGAGCGGCGCCAGGTCGTGGCGGCGGCGCTGCTCAGCCTGGGCGGGGCCTCGGCCCTCGGCTTCGGCCGCTTCGCCTACGCCCTGCTGCTGGAGCCGATGCGCAGCAGCCTCGGCTGGAGCTACGCCCAGTCGGGGCTGATCAACAGCGCCAACGCGGTGGGCTACCTGCTAGGCACGCTCGTCGTCGGCCTGGCGGTATCCCGCCTCGGCGCGGCGCGCACCGTCCGCCTGGGCACGCTGCTTGCGGGACTGAGCCTGATCGCCACCGGCCTGCTCACGCCCTTCCCGCTGCTCCTGCTGATGCGCCTGCTCAACGGCTTCGGCGGCGGGCTGGTGTTCGTCGGCGGGGCGACGGTGGTGCTCCAGTACAGCCAGCGCAGCGGGGCGGCACCGCCGCTCGGCCTCTACTACAGCGGGCCGGGGCTGGGGATCGCGATCTCGGGAGGCGTGGTGCCGCTGCTGCTCGGGCCGGCGCTGGGCTGGAGCTGGCAGGCGGTGTGGGTGACGCTGGGGCTGGCCGGCCTGGCGGCGATGGCCCTGATGGAGCCGCACCTGCGCGCCGCCCCCGCCGCCGCCCTGGGCGCCCGCGGCCGGCGGACGCTGGCCCCCGCGGCCGACTACCTGCGGATCTGGCCGATGATGCTGGCCTTCGGCATCTACGGGCTGGGCTATATCGGCTACATGACCTTTGTGATCGCCTACCTGCAGTCGATCCACGCCGCCGCGGCGCTGGTGCAGTGGTTCTGGTGCGGCCTGGGGCTCTGCGCTGCGGCGGGGGGCAGCCTGTGGGCGCCGCTGATCAACCGGCTCGGCCCGCGCCCCGGCATGGCGCTGATCATGGCCGCCCTCGCCACGGCCGCCCTGCTGCCGGTGCTCGCCCCCCACCCCGCCAGCTTCATCCTCTCGGCCGCCCTCTTCGGCGGCTCCTTCCTCTCGGCCGTCACCGCCATGACCAGCGAGGTGCGCCTGCGCCTGCCCGCCGAGCACTGGGCGGCGGTGACCGGCCACGCCGTCGCGATCTTCGCCGCCGGCCAGCTGCTCGGGCCGACCGTCACCGGCCTGGTGGCCGACCTGCCCGGCGGCCTGGCCCTGGGCATGCTGCTCTCCGGCGGGGCGCTCGGCCTGGCGGCCCTGGTGGTGCTGCCCGGCATGCGGCGGGTCTGATGTGCAATGGCGCAATGCGGCACGGTGGGCAGGCACGGTGGGCAGGCCCATGGGCCTGCCCCTACGAGATCCGCATCTTCATCCACCCGGCCGTGTTGTGGAAGTTGACCACGGCGCTGCCCGGCGGCACCAGGGCGTCGCAGGCGGCGCGCAGCTCGTCGCTCAGGGACATCTCGCAGACCGGCAGGATCTCGTCGAGCTGGGCCAGGGTGCGCGGGCCAAAGATCGGCGCGGTGATTCCGGGCTGGTCCTTGGCCCAGAGCAGGGCCAGCCGGGCCGGGGCGATGCCGTGCGCTCTGGCCAGCGCCACAAACTGGTCGCCCACCGCGATGCCGCGCGCCGTCACCCGCTCGGCGTAGATCCCGCCGCGCAGGGCCGCCCGCGAGTCGGCCGGCACCTTGGCGGCGTCGGCGTAGCGCCCGGCCAGCACGCCCTGGGCCAGCGGCGACCAGGGGATGATCGCCAGGCCGTGGGCCTGACAGAGCGGCAGCAGCTCGTTCTCGATCCGCCGGTCGAGCAGGTTGTAGGGCGGCTGCTCGGAGACATAGCGCACGTGGCCCTTCAGCTCGCTCACCATCAGGGCCTCCATCACCCGCCAGGCCGGGTGGGTCGAGCAGCCCACATAGCGCACCTTGCCCTGGCGCACCAGGTCGCTCAGGGCGGCCAGGGTCTCCTCGACGGGGGTGTGCGGGTCGGGCCGGTGCATCTGGTAGAGGTCGATGTGGTCGGTCTGCAGGCGGCGCAGCGAGTCCTCGCAGGCGCGCATGAGGTGGAGCCGCGAGTTGCCGCGCTCGTTGGGGCCGGGGCCGGTCGGGAAGTGTGCCTTGGTGGCCAGGATCAGCTCCTGGCGGCGCCCGCTGGCGGCCAGGGCGCGGCCGATCACCGCCTCGCTCTCCCCGGCGTTGTAGCTGTTGGCCGTGTCGAAGAAGTTCACCCCCGCGTCGAGGGCGCGGTCGATAATCCGCGCCGCCTCGACATCCGGCGTCGGGCTGCCGAAGTTCATGGTGCCGATGCAGATCGGCGATACGCGCACCCCCGTGCGGCCGAGCAGACGGTAGTCCATACGATGTTCTCCCGAATCATGCGGTGATACCGCACGGCGCTAGCGTAGCTAGCGCCGTGCGGTATCACCGTAGCACAGGATACGCGATTCTGCTGGGCCGCAGGCCCCGCCTTCAGGCGCAGATCGCGCGCAGGCCCGTCATCTCATCGTCGCTGATCGGGATCCACGCGGGGATGGTGATGTCGCGCATCACCGACATGCCCTCGGGGTCGGAGTGCATCGCGGTCAGCGCTGCGGTCAGCGCGGACAGATCATCACAGAGGTCGGGCCGGGCCGTGAACATATGGAAGGCGGATCGCTCGCTGGTGGTCTGTAGGACGCGGATCATCGCGCGGCCCTGGGGCGACAGCTCGTTGTATGCGTCTTGGTAGAGGATGCCGAAGGGGGACTCGCCGTTCCACACGCTGCGCACCACGCTGAGCCAGGAGTCGTGGTGGGCCACGCTGGCGGGGGTGATCCCGCGCTCGCGCAACATTTTGAGGGCGATCTTGGTGGGCAGCAGGTTCTCCACACTGGCCACGACGGCCCCGTTGATAGCATCAAGCTCGGGCAGCGGGCCGTCAGGCCCGGCCACGAGCATGGCCTCGTCGTAGGTCTCGCCCGGCCGCAGCAGCGGGCAGAAGTGGTGGGCGTCGAGCAGCTGAATCGCGTCGCTCGGGTTGGCGTAGACAACACTCGCCCCGGTCATGCTCCCGTGGAACTCGGCGAAGTCGAGCGAGATCTCGAAGTGGATCTTTGTGCCGAGGCGTGCCGTCAGGTACTGGACGAGGCGATACCATCCCTCTGGATTATGCACAGTGTCGTGCGGGCAGACCTTCAGGGTGAGATCTTTCATGGTGCGATCCTCTCTGTTGTTGTATGTGCTGGCGCGATGTCACCACATGGCACTGATCATAGCGTGATCACGCGGCAGATCGGGTTACAGTTACGCTATCTGACGTAGGGATCGCGGCACTAACGTGAAGGGCTGCGCATTCGCAAGATACATGCCTGGAGCGGGGTGTCACGAATCTTCTTGCAACGGTGGCCCTGGCGGGCGGCTGAA
>NZ_JAIEWN010000027.1:0-7269 GCF_019599295.1 Oscillochloris sp. ZM17-4
GGTTCGCGCGCTGGAGCCCCTCGAAGGCCTGGGCGCTATCGATGGCGATCGCCGCCTGCCCGGACAGAGTCCCCAGGAAGCTCAGCCAGTCGTCCTCGGGGTGGAGCGGCACGCGGTGGTAGAGCTCCAGCACGCCCTTAATCACACCCTTGGCAATCAGCGGGACGCCCATGTAGTCCACGAATCCCTCGCCGGCGATCAGCGCGGAGCAGGGTAGCTCGTCGGCGAGCGCTGCGAGATTCTGAATATGTACGCGTCGCCGCTCAGTCACAGCGCGTCCAGCATAACACTCGTCGAGGCGAAGGTGCGTCCCCGCGTTCAGCTGGGCGTGGATGCCATACCCGGTCGAGAACTCCAAGGTGTTCGTGGGAGGCATAAACAGCAGGATCGCGGTCGCGTCCACGGCCAGCTCGGTCGACGCCGTCTCCACAATCGCCTTCAGGGTCAGCTGGAGATCATGCGCGTTGGCGATCATGCTGTCGATGGCGTTGATCGCGACCAGCTTCTGCATTTGGGTCTCGATCCGCGCCTGGGCCTGCTTGATCTCGGTGATGTCCTGCCCCATTGTCTGCAGGTAGTCTTCGCCTGAGATCTCGACAATCTCGGAGGACAATAACACGTCGCGAATAGCGCCCGACTTGTGGCGAATTTGCACCTCGGCGCGACTCGTACCCTGCTCGATGAGCTCACTGATCAGCTTCTCGCGTCGGGCCACATCCGTCCAGAGATTCAGCGCAGACGATGGAAGGCTCAGGGCCTCCGCACGGGTATAGCCGGTCAGGGCTTGCCATGCCGCGTTGACCTCGACAAAGCGCGTGTCGCTCACGCGCTGGATGGAAAGCAGGGCAGGGCTGCCTTGAAAGAGCAGCGCGTAGCGCTGCTCGCTCGCCCGCAGCGCATCCTCGGCCCGCTTACGCTCGGTGATGTCCACAAAGGTCACCACGACCTGCTGCAGATCGCCGTCCGGGCCGAGCTGAGGGTAGGCGTTTACCAGCACCCAGACCTGATCGCCGCCGCTCGGGCGATAGACGCCCAGGACGAGGTCGCGGATCGCCTCGCGGGTCGCCAGCACCCGGTTCACCGGGTATGCTGCGACAGGCATGGTTACCCCGTCCGCATCGATGAACCGCCACGCGGGATCGATGGCGACCTTGCCCATCATCTGGTCGATGCTGAGCCCGAGCAGTGCGGATGCCTGGAGGTTTGCCAGCAGGATGCTCGTGTCGGGGGCGTGGACGACGAGGCCGGAGTGCAGGTGCTCGATCAACATCCGGAGCTGGAGATCACGCATCGGCAGCGCACCTTCCGTGCGCTCGGCCGGCACCCCTCGCAGCTCGCGCAGAGCGCTCACCCGAGCCAGCACCTCTGCGCGCACCAGGGGCTTCGCGATATAGTCCGCCGCCCCGGCCGCGAAGCAGCGATCTCTATCGTCACGATCCTCCCGGTCGATCAGGAGGATCACGGGGATGGCGCGGGTGCGCTCGTCCCGCTTCAGCTCTCGGCAGAGCGCGAGGCCGTCTGTCTCCTCGCCGTGGGCGGCGATCAGAGCCAGGAAGGGCGGCTGGGCCAGCGCCGACTCAAGCGCGTGGCTCCGCCCGCCGCTCAGGCGAACCCGATAGCCCGCATCACGCAGGATCGCGCTTAATTCGCCGCACTCCTCAGAGCCATCGTCGACGAGCAGGATCGCTTCAGTCTGCGGCATGATCTGATTGGTGATCGCCATTGAGCCGCCCCGCATTCGGGAGTCCCTCACACCATGTGAAAAAACCGTTTCGCAGGCAGAAACAATTATAGGTCACAGCAGTCAGAATACAACACACGTGAACGAACAATGTGCCGGCGGCGACGGCACATGTTCCACGGAGGGAAACATCTACCGCCGCCGCCGGCACATTATGCTGCAATACGCTCAAGGTTCCTGACGTGGCGGACGCTCTGCGTTCTGCGCTCTGCCGCCCCTCTATAGTCGCTCGAACACCCCGGCGGCGCCCATGCCCCCGCCGATGCACATCGTCACCAGGCCGTAGCGCCCGCCGCGCCGCTCCAGCTCGTCAAGGATCTGCACGGTGAGCTTGGCCCCGGTGCAGCCGAGCGGGTGGCCCAGGGCGATCGCCCCGCCGTTGACGTTCACCTTCTCTATGTCGATCCCCAGCTCGCGCACGACCGCCAGGGCCTGGGCGGCGAAGGCCTCGTTCAGCTCGATCAGGTCGATGTCGGCCAGGGTCAGCCCGGCCTGCTTGAGCGCCTTGGGGATGGCCACCACCGGGCCGATGCCCATCACCTCGGGCTCCACGCCGCCCACGGCGAAGCTGATGAAGCGCGCCCGCGGCCGCAGCCCCAGCGCGTCCGCCTTCTGGCGGCTCATCATCACCACCGCCGCCGCGCCGTCGCTCGTCTGCGAGCTGTTGCCCGCCGTGACGCTGCCGGTGATCGCGAAGGCCGGCTTCAGCTTGGCCAGCGCCGTGGCCGAGGTGTCGGCGCGCGGCCCCTCGTCCTTGTCAAAGGTAAAGCTGCGCCGGCGCGGCCGGCCATCGCCGTTCATCTCCACCAGCTCCAGCTCCAGCGGCACGATGCTGCCGGCGAAGCGGCCCTCCTGCTGGGCGCGCAGGGCGCTCTGGTGCGAGCGCAGCGCGAAGGCGTCCTGGTCCTCGCGGCTCACCTTGTGGCGCTTGGCCACATTCTCCGCCGTCAGCCCCATCCCCAGGTAGACCGCCGGGTCGTGCTGGGCGAGGTGCGGGTTGGGCGAGAACTTGTTGCCCGACATGGGCACCATGCTCATGCTCTCGGCGCCGCCGGCCACCACCACCTCGGACTGGCCGGCCATGATCTGCTGGGCGGCCATAGCAATCGTCTGCAGCCCCGAGGCGCAGAAGCGGTTGACGGTCACGCCGCAGACGCTGTCGGGCATGCCGGCGCGCTGGGCGGCGATGCGGGCCATGTTCAGCCCCTGCTCGGCCTCGGGCATGGCGCAGCCCATGATCACGTCCTCGACCTCGCGCGGGTCGAGCCCTGCGGCGCGGGCGATCGCCTCGCGCACCACGGTCGCGGCCATCTCGTCGGGGCGGACGGTGCGCAGCGTGCCGCGCGGCGCCTTGCCGACGGCGGTGCGGACGCCGGATACGATCACTGCCTCGTGCATATGGTTTCCTCTATCGGTGTTGGGGCGCAGCAGCGCGGCGCTGCTGCGCCCTGCCAGTACGGGTATCAGCCCGGCGCTGCTGCGCCAGTACGGGTATCAGCCCGGCGCTGGGGCGCAGCAGCGCGGCGCTGCTGCGCCCTTACGGGTATCCGCCTGGCGCTGCTGCGCCAGTACGGGTGGAGATCAGTTCCTCAGCGGCTTGCCGGTGCTCAGCAGGTGCAGGGCGCGCTCCTGGGTCTTCGGCTGCTTGGCCAGCTCGACCACCGACGCGCGCTCCAGGTCGAGGATGTACTGCTCATCGACCCACTGCGGGCTGCTCAGGTCGCCGCCGCAGAGCGTGTAGGCCAGCTTATCGGCGATGAAGCCCTCGTACTCGGTGGCGAATCCGGACTCGACCATCTGGTAGATCGCCACGCGCGCGGCGGCCAGTCCGTCGCGGCCGAGGGCGTAGCAGCGCGGGGCGCGCTCCGGCGGCTCGTAGCCGGGGGCCAGCCTGAGCGCGGCGGCCTTGGCCTCGCCGATCAGCTCGTCGCCGTTGAAGACGATGCTGTCGGAGCTACGGATGAAGCCGAGATCACGGCCCTCGTGGGCGCTGGTCGCCACCTTGGCCAGGGCGATCGTCTCGAAGACCTGCTGGAAGGCCTTGAGTGTGTCGCCGCCGCTCTGGGCAGCCGCGCCGATGATCCGGGCGTTCAGCTCCTTGCAGCCGCCCCAGGCCGGGATGATCCCCACGCCGAACTCCACCAGGCCGATGTAGGTCTCGGCCGAGGCCACTGTGGCCGCGCTGTGCATGGTCAGCTCGGCGCCGCCGCCGAAGACCTGGCCGAAGGGCGCGCTGACCACCGGCTTGGGGTCGTAGCGCAGGCGCATCATGATCTGCTGGCCGAGGTCGAGCAGCTCGTCCACCGAGTCCCAGTCGCCGGCCTGGGCCGCCGCGCCGAGCCCGCTCACGTCGGCGCCGGCCGAGAAGCGCTTGCCCTGGTTGCCGACGACCATGGCCACCCAGCGCTCATGCTCCAGCTCGTCGAGGGCGGCCAGGGCCATCTCCATCACCGGCGCGCTGATCGTGTTGGCCTTGGAGTGGATCTCGAAGCAGAGCACGCCGTCGCCGAGGTCGATCAGGCTGGCCCCGTCGTTGGCGCGCACCTCGCGGCCGGCGGCCCTCAGCTCGTCCAGGCTGATCGCCAGCGGGCTGCGCGCGATGATCTCGGGCCGGCCGCTGGCCACGTTGAAGGCCGCCGGCTGGCCGTCTATCGCCGTGTAGAAGTGGCCGTCGCCGGCCGCCAGGGCCTCGGCCCAGGCCGGCAGCTCCAGGCCGCGGGCCTTCATCAGCGCGGCGGTCTCAGCGACACCGATGGCCTCCCAGATCTGGAACGGCCCCAGCTCGTGGGCGAAGCCCCAGCGGATGGCGCTGTCCACATCGGCCACGCTGTCGGCGATCTCGGGCAGGCGGCGAGCGGCGTAGGCCATCATCGGCAGGATCGACTCGGCCACCAGCTGGGCGCCGCGGTTGTCGGGCTCCTCGGCGGCCGTGCGCAGCATAAAGCGCAGCCGCGCGGGGAGCGCCTTGAGCTTGCCGGACTCCGCGATAAAGGCGTCCACCGATGCGGTGCCCTGCGGGGCGGCGTACTCCAGGCTGGCCAGGTCGATCGGCCAGAACTCGCGCTTGCCGCCCTGCTTCACCTCTTTGTAGAAGCCCTGGCCGACCTTCTTGCCCAGCTTGCCGGCGGCCACCATGCGGTCGAGCAGATCGTTGTCCTTGTAGACCTCGCGGCTCTCGTCGTCGGGGATGGCCGCGTAGAGGTTCGAGGAGACGTAGTACATCACATCCACGCCGACCTGGTCGAGCAGGCGGAAGCTGGCGGTGTTGGGGCGGCCGATCAGCGAGCCGGTGAGCGCATCGACCTCCTCCACCGTGTAGCCGTGGGCGAGGGCGAAGTTGAGCCCCACCTGGCCGGCGTAGGAGAAGAGGCGGTTGCCGATGAAGTTCGGCCGGTCCTTGCAGACCACCACGCCCTTGCCGAGCCGGTGCGTGGCGAAGGCGCGCATGGCCGCCACCGCCTCGGGGTCGCTGTCCGCGCCGGGGATGATCTCCATCAGCTTGAGGTAGCGCGGCGGGTTGAAGAAGTGGGTGCCGAAGAAGTGGGCCTTGAATTCGGCGCTGCGGCCCTCGGCGATCAGGCCGATCGGGATGCCCGAGGTGTTCGAGGTGATGATCGCGCCGGGCTTTCGCACCGCCTCCAGGCGCTCCATCAGGGCCTGCTTCGGCCCCAGCTGCTCGATGATCACCTCGACGACCCAGTCGCACTCAGCCAGCTTCGCGAAGTCGTCCTCGGTGTTGCCGATGCTGATCAGCCCGGCGGTGGCGGCGCTGAACAGGTTCGATGGGCGGGCCTTGCGCATGCGCTCGAAGCCCTGGCTCACAATGCGGTTGCGCACGGCGGGGTGGCTCAGGCTCAGGCCCTTCGCCTGCTCCTCGGGCGTGAGCGCGCTCGGCGGCACGTCGAGCAGCAGCACGGGGATCCCGGCGCCAGCCACGAGCCCGGCGATCGCGGCTCCCATCGTGCCGGCGCCGATCACCGCCACGCGCTTGATCTGGTAGGCCATCAGGTCCTCCTTGACCGTTTACTATAGCCGATAACCGATAGCCGATAGCCAATAGCCAGACGCTATCAGCATGATGATCGGTTGCGTTTTAGACGCAGTGCGTCATGGATGCCAGTATGATACCACAATCAGGGGTTGGGAGTTAGGGGTTGGGGGAGAGACTCACCCAGCCTCCGCTCTTCCCGCTCGCCACCAGCGCCTCGATCACCCGCATATTCGCCAGGGCGTCGGACAGCGGCGTCGGCACCGGCGCGTCGTCCAGAATCGCGCGGGACATCAGGTCGCCCTGGATGGTGTACTGGTCGCAGGCCGGGAAGACGATCTCCTCGAGCTGGCCGCCGCGCTGGTGCCACAGCCGGGTGGGCACATCGGGCGGGGCGTTGAAGGGGATCTCGATCTCGATGCGGCCCTCGCCACCGAAGATCTGCGCCCGCTGGTAGCCGGCCATCTGGGTCGAGCAGGTGAAGGTGGCGCTGCCGGCGGCGAAGTCCAGCATGCCCGAGGCGATCCGGTCGGTGCCGAAGTCGGGATCGTAGTCGATCAGGCCGCAGGCCCGCCGCGGCTCGCCCTCGAAGATGAAGCGCGAGAGCGAGATGTTGTAGCAGCCGATGTCCATCAGCCCGCCGCCGCCGATGTCGGCCATGTTGCGCACGTTGGCCGGGTCGCGGTTATAGTAGGAGAAGAAGGACTGGATGGTCAGGAGCTGGCCGACCCCGCCGGCGCGCACGATCGCGCGGGCGCGCTGCCACTGCGGGTGGTGGCGATACATGAAGGCCTCCATCACCTTGACCTGCGGGTGCCGGGCGGCCACGTCGATCAGCTGCTGGGCCTCGGCGGCGCTCAGGCCGATCGGCTTCTCGCAGAGCACGTGCTTGCCGGCCTCGATCGCCTTCACCGACCAGGGCACGTGCAGGTGGTTGGGCAGCGGGTTGTAGATCGCGTCCACCTCGGGGTCGGCCAGCAGCTCCTCGTAGGAGCCGTAGGCCTTCGGGATGCCCAGCTCGTCGGCGGCGGCCCGGGCCGACTCCTGGCTGCGCGAGGCGATCGCCGTCACCTCGCAGAGCTCGCCGCGCATCATGGCCGGCGTCACTTTCTTCATCCCGATATTGGCTGTGCTTAGAATACCCCAGCGCACCTTGCTCATCGCCCTCGCCCTCCGCATCATCGCCGGCCGCGCCGGCACCATCGCCGCAGGTGGATTGTAGCATAGGGGGTGGGGGATAGGGGCTGGGGGTTGGGTTGAGCACAAGGCTCCCCCAGCCCCCAACCCCCAACCCCCAACATAAACAGGTATGCTATAATCTCCCATCAAACCACCACGAATAACGCGCTGCATCAACGACGGATTCAGCTCAACCGGCGAGAAAGGAGGTTGTGCCGATCCGACGCCCCCCCGTTCGCCACTGCCGTGTCTTGTTGTCTTATGTTAAGGAGCGACCCACACTATGCGGAAGTCCCTTGCCACGCTGATCGCACTCTTCGTGCTGATCGTGCCGCTGCTGGCCGCCTGCGGCGGCGCCGCG
>NZ_JAIEWN010000027.1:7369-21413 GCF_019599295.1 Oscillochloris sp. ZM17-4
CGGCGGCCGCCGCCCTGCGCCCGGGCGCGGGCGCGATGCTGCTGCTGGGCGGCGGGGCCATGTGCGGCCCGGCCCTGGAGCTGGCCGGGCGGGTGGCCGCCGCCAGCGGGGCGCGGCTGGCCGGCGACACCTTCGCCCCGCGCCAGGAGCGCGGGGCCGGCCGGGTCGCCCCCGAGCGCGTGCCCTACCCGGTGCCCGACGCCCTGCGCTTCTTCGCCGGGGTGCGCCGGCTCATCCTGGTGGGCGCCCGCCCGCCGGTGGCCTTCTTCGCCTACCCCGGCGCGCCCAGCCTGCTCGCCCCGCCCGACGCCGAGATCATCACCCTGGCCCGCCCCGAGGAGGACCCTGCCGAGGCCCTGGCCCGATTGGCCGACCTGCTCGGCGCGTCCGGCCCCGCGCCGATACAGCAGCTTGCCCGCCCCACCCTGCCCGCCGGCCGGCTCACCCCGGCCACCCTGGCCCAGGCGGTGGGCGCGCTCATCCCCGAGGGCGCGATCGTCGTCGATGAGGCGATCACCGGCGGCTTCCTGGCCTACCAGGCCAGCCTGGGCGCGCCGCCCCACGACTGGCTCCCGCTGACCGGCGGCTCGATCGGGATCGGCCTGCCCCTGGCCACTGGGGCCGCGCTCGCCTGCCCCGACCGGCCCGTCCTCTGCCTGCAGGCCGACGGCAGCGCCGCCTACACCCTCCAGGCCCTCTGGACCCAGGCCCGCGAGGGGCTTGACATAACCACCATCCTCTACAACAACCGCAGCTACCGCATCCTGGAGATCGAGTACCGGGCCACCGAGTCGGGCGCCGCGCCGGGGCCGCAGGCCGGCCGGCTGATGCGGCTGGACCAGCCCGCGATCAACTGGGCCGAGGTCTCCCGCGGCCTGGGCGTACCGGCCAGCCGGGCCGAGACCGCCGAGGAGCTCGCCGCCGCCGTCGCCGCCGCCATGCGCGAGCCAGGGCCGCACCTGATCGAGGCCCTCGTCGACGGCTAGCGAATGTGTGGGTTCGGTGGGAGTGGCGAAGCCACTCCCACCGAACCCACAGACTGTGGTGCCCGCAAGGCACAGAACCCACACTGAATAGGATCAGCCTATGCCCGCCCCCCTCAACGACACCGAGGCCCGCGTCCTCAACGCCATCGATATGGACGCTCTGCTGGCCTACCTCTGCGACCTCGTCGCCGTGCGTAGCCTCGACGGCACCCCCGAGGAGAACGACGCCCAGGAGCACGTGGCCGCCCAGATCGCCCGCTGCGGCCTGGCCGTCGACCGCTGGGAGCTTGACCTGGCCCAGGCCTACGCCCACCCCCAGTGCTCCTACGAGGTCGAGCGCCCGCGCGCCCTCGGCGTGGTCGGCACCCTGCCCGGCGCCGGCGGCGGGCCCAGCCTGCTCTTCAACGGCCACGTCGACGTGGTGCCCGCCGGCGACGAGGCCAACTGGAGCTTCCCGCCCTGGCGCGGCACCGTGGCCGACGGCCGGGTCTACGGCCGCGGCGCCCTCGATATGAAGGGCGGCCTCTCCTGCGCGATCTTCGCCGCCAGGGCCATCCGCGACGCCGGCGTAACCCTGCGCGGCGACCTGAAGATCCAGAGCGTGGTCGGCGAGGAGGATGGCGGCCTGGGCACCTTGGCCAGCATCCTGCGCGGCCACACCGCCGACGCGGCCGTGGTCGTCGAGCCCACCGAGATGCGCGTCGCCCCGGCCCAGGCCGGCGCCCACAACTTCCGCCTCACCGTCTACGGCCTCTCGGCCCACGGCTGCGTGCGCGAGGAGGGCGTCAGCGCGATCGAGAAGTACTACCCGCTCCAGCAGGCCATCCTGGAGCTGGAGCGGCGGCGCAACGCCCGCGACCTCGGCCCGCTCTTCGCCCGCTACGCCCTGCCCAACGCCATCTGCATCGGCACCGTGCGCGCCGGCGACTGGGCCTCCTCCGTCGCCGAGTCGCTGGTGGCCGAGGGCCGCTACGGCATCGCTATCGGCGAGGACCCGCTGGCCGCCCGCCGCGAGCTTGAGGACGCCGTGGCCCAGGCCGTCGCCGCCGACCCCTGGCTGGCCGCCCACCCGCCCAAGCTGGAGTGGTGGGGCGGCACCTTCGACCCGGCCGCCACCCCGACCGACCACCCGATCGTCACCGGCGTGGCCGGGGCCTTCGCCGACGCCACCGGCAACCCTGCGGTGCTGGAGGGCATGACCTACGGCGCCGACATGCGCCTGCTGGTGAACGTGGGCGGCGTGCCCACCGTGCTCTTCGGCCCCGGCGACGTGCGCCGCGCCCACCGGCCCGACGAGTACGTGGACGTGGCCGACCTGCACGCCGTGACGCGCACCCTGGCCCTCACGGCGCTGCGCTTCTGCGGGGTGGCCTAGCCTTCGGTGAGGGTGTGGGAGAGCTCCGCTCTCCCACAAAAAACTGATAGTGCTGCGGCGCGGCGAAGCCGCGCCGCAGCACTATCAGTGCAGCATGTGCCTTTGGAGGAGATCCCAATGCCAGCATACGGAAGCCAGTCCATGGTCGCCCCGCTCCGGCGGGTCCTCGTCCGCCGCCCCGACGCCGCCTTCGCCGTGGAGGACCCGGCCGCCTGGCACTACACCTCCCGCCCCGACCTGCCCGCCGCCCAGGCCGAGCACGACGCCCTGGTGGCGACCCTGCGCCAGTTCGGGGCCGAGGTGATCGAGCAGGCCGTGGCGCAGCCCGGCCGCGCCGACGCCATCTTCGTCCACGACCCGGCCCTCGTCACTGACGCCGGCGCGATCATCCTGAGCATGGGCAAGCCGCTGCGCGAGGGCGAGCCAGAGGCCATGGCCGAGGCCTTCGCCGCCCTCGACATCCCCATCCACGCCCGGCTCAGCGGCGAGGCCCGCGCCGAGGGCGGCGACCTGCTCTGGCTCGACCACGACACCCTCGCCGTGGGGCTTGGCTTCCGCACCAACGCCGAGGGCCTGCGCCAGCTCGGCGCGGCCCTGGCCCCCCTCGGCGCGAAGGCGCTGCCCGTCGAGCTGCCCTACTACACTGGCCCAGACGCCTGTCTGCACCTGATGTCGCTGATCTCGCTGCTCGCCGACGATCTGGCCGTGGTCTACTCGCCCCTGCTGAGCGTGCCCTTCTACCAGGAGCTCCAGCGGCGCGGCGTGCGCATGGTCGAGGTGCCCGAGTCCGAGTTCCTGACGATGGGCACCAACGTGCTGGCTCTGGCCCCCGGCGAGTGCCTCATGCTGGAGGGCAACCCGATCACCCAGGAACGCCTCGCCCGCGCCGGCTGCGAGGTGCGCACCTATAAGGGCGACGAGATCTCGCTGAAGGCCGAGGGCGGGGCGACCTGCCTCACCCGGCCCATCCTGCGCGGGTGAGGCAGGTCGCCCCGTATCAGCTGGCGAGCCTCGGGCGCAGCCCGAAGCTCGCCAGCATCATCAGCACCATCACCCCGGCTGCGGCCAGGTATGCCGTCCCAAGGCCGGCCAGCCCGCCGCCGGCGCTGTCCGCCAGGGCGCCCAGCACCGCCACCACCAGCAGGTTGCCCACCGCGATGCCGATGTTCACCAGGCCCTGGGCCACCCCGCGCTCGTGGGGCTGCACCTCGTCCAGCACGACGGTGCGCAGCGTGCCGCCGACCACGACGCCCACGCCGGTGCCGATCAGCAGGGTGGCGAGCATGTAGAGCCAGAACTGCGCCGCCGCCAGGCCGATCATCGCCGCGCCCGCCGCCAGGATGCTGAAGCCGATCAGCATTACCGACCGCGCGCCCAGCTGGTTCAGCAGCCGCCCGAAGCCCATCGATGCCGCCGACGAGCAGATCACCATCGGGATCAGCAGGAAGCCGGCCTGCTGCGCCGGCGTGTCGAAGGCGGCCACCGCCACCGAGGCGATGAAGATCACGCTGCCCATGCCGAAGCCCGCGCCCACGCAGAGCAGGTAGGTCGTCACCAGCTGGCGCGTGCTGAACAGCTTGAGCGGCACGATCGGCTGGGCCGCCCGCGACTCGACCCAGATCAGCAGCGGCACGCACACGGCGGCCAGCCCGAGCAGCCCCGGCCAGATCGTCAGACCCAGCGCCGTGTCGAGCACCCGGTTAATCCCCAGGGTCAGGCTGGTCAGCATCACCGCCACCACGCCGATCCCGGCGTAGTCGAAGGGCGGCAGGCTGGCGGCGGCGTGCGGGGCCGGCAGGGCGCGCGCGCCCATCCAGAGGATCACCGCCGCCACTGGCAGGTTGATCAGGAAGATCCACTGCCAGCTCAGGGCGATCAGCATCAGCGAGGCCACCAGCGGGCCCACCAGGAAGGCCATGCCGAAGGTGGCCCCGATCAGGCCCAGGATCTTGCCGCGCTCCTCGGGCGGGAAGGCGTCGCCCACCACCGCGCTGGCCGTCGGCGTGATCCCGCCGGCGCTGAAGCCCTGGATGGCCCGGCCCAGCAGCACCACGCCGAAGCTCGGCGAGAGCGCGATCAGCAGCGAGCCGGCGGCGAACCCGGCGATGTTGATCAGGTAGACTGGCCGGTGGCCGTAGCGGTCGCTCAGGCTGGCCATCAGGGCCGTGCTGGTCAGCGTACACAGGCCGAAGACGATCGTCACCAGCCCGATCTGGCTGTTGTCCACGCCGAATGCGGCGCGCAGGGCGGGGATGGCCGGGGCGATGATGGCGGCGTCTAGGGCGGCCATAAACACCCCGACGAAGAGCACGGTGAGGATCCTGCGGCGTGCGACCGTATCCATCGCCGCGGCGTTGGCTCCTGCGATCATGGCGAGCGCTCCTCCGAATTGCAGATTGCAGATTGCAGATTGCAGATTGCAGATTATGGCCCAAGATCCCACAATCTGCAATCTGCAATCTACAATCTACAATTCAAAGAGCGCCAGGTACTCGCCGTAGCCCTCCGCCTCCAGCCGCTCGACGGGCACGAAGCGCAGCGACGCCGAGTTCATGCAGTAGCGCTGGCCGGTGGGCGCCGGGCCGTCGTCGAAGACGTGCCCCAGGTGCGAGTCGCCGGCCTTCGAGCGCACCTCCGTGCGCGCCACCCACAGCTTCCGATCCGTGCGCTCCACCAGGCTGTCGGCATCCAGCGGCCGGGTGAAGCTCGGCCAGCCGCAGCCCGAGTCGTACTTATCGCGCGAGCTGAACAGCGGCTCGCCCGAGACGACATCCACATAGATCCCGTCGCGCTTGTTGTTCCAGTACTCGTTCTGGAAGGCCGGCTCGGTGCCCTCGTGCTGCGTCACCTTATACTGCATCGGCGTGAGCGTGCTGCGCAGCTCGGCGTCGCTCGGCTTCTGGAACTGGCCCTTCTTGAAGGTGGTCATGCTGTCCTCCGTTCGCTTATGTCCGACGCTCGTATTGTCCTGTAGGATCGACACATGTTACAGAATGCGCAGCGCATCTATGGGCCGCGATGCTTCGCATCGCGGCCCATAGATGCGCTGCACTGTATTCACCAGTCCCCGGCGTAGGCGGGGGTGTAGGGCGCGGCCTGGGACGACTGGTAGGCCCACTGCAGCTCGGTGAGCTGCCGCAGGTGCAGCAGGTCGTGGCCGGCCCAGGCCGCGAGGAAGTCGCCGGCGCGCAGGTCGGTGAGGTAGGGGTGCGTGCAGCGTCGCTCCCAGTCCGGTGCCTCCAGGGCGCGCAGCCACTCCAGCGAGCGGCGCCGCTCCGTGAGCCAGGCCTCCAGCACCTCACCCGCGTCGCGCGACTGATAGCGCCGCGCGATCACCCAGTCCTGCGTGTCGATCTGCGGGATGGGCTCGTCCGGCCTGTGCAGCGTGAGGTCCAGCCGCACGCGGAAGTCCTCGCGCTCCTCGTCGTAGAGGTGGCAGAGCACCTCCAGCGCCGACCAGGAGTCCGGCGCGGGCCGCCAGCGCAGCTGCGCGTCACTCATATCTTGGATCAGGGCGACGATCAGCGGCGCGCTGATCTCCAGACGGTCGATGTAGTAGTGTGGATCCACGGCGACCCCTCCTCTGTGCGATCTCGACTCTATCATGATACCCGCTCTTGCACACATACGCCAGCGATCAGGGCCTGTGCGCCTAGCATGTTTGCCGCACACTGGCACAGATATTGCCACCCTGTGTGGGCAGGGCGCGCACGTGCGCCCTAGCCAACAACCTACAGGAAGGAGGGTTTTAGAATGCGCTATATCGCAATATGGATGATCGGGCTGATTACGCTGCTTGCTGTCGCCCTGGCACCGGCGGGCGCTCTCGCGCAGGGCACGATGACATCAAATGTGACGCCAAGCATGGGGCCGCCCGGGGCGCGCTTCACCTTTATGGCCACCGGCTTCAACGCCAGCGAGCGGGTCGGGGTCTGGGTGAATACGCCGGCGGGCGAGCCGACGGCGATCACGCCGGAGGAGCTGAATGGGGCCAATAGCGACGGCCGCGCCGACTGGTACTGGACGGTGCCCGCCGATGCGGCGCGTGGCACATGGCAGATGGTCGCCCGCGGGATCGACAGCGGCGTCCAGCATGTCATCCCCTTTGAGGTGGTCGGCGACCCCGCGCCTCCGCTCTCCGATGCCACACAGACGAGCAATGTCACGCCGAGCGTGGGGCCGCCGGGGACGCGCTTCGCCTTCGTTGCCATCGGGTTTAACGGCGACGAGACCGTCTCGGTCTGGGTGAATACGCCGAGCGGCGAGCCGATGGCGATCACGCCGGAGCAGCTGAAAGGGGCCAACGGCGACGGCCGTGCCGACTGGTACTGGACTAGCCCGGACGATGCGGCGCGTGGCACCTGGACGATGGTCGCTCGCGGCGTCGACAGCGGTGTCGAGCAGGTTATCTCCTTCGAGATCCAGTAATACAAGGCTCGGTAGGCAAGGCTTCTGCAACGTCATGGGGCTTCGCCCCATGCGCATCAACGTAAGCCCTGGCTACCTGAAATTTCTTGTTGTTTTGGCCCACATGGACAGCGAAGCTGTCCATGTGGGCCAAAACAACGTCGGTTTTTAGGGCGGGATCCCTAGCGTCGATGCGCATAGGGCGAAGCCCCAAACCCCCACAGGGAGGTGATGTTGCGCCAGCCCTGGCGCTCAGGGCCTGCGGAGGAAGGGGGCCATCAGCTCAACGGCGTGGCCGACCAGGTAGCGCCGCTCGCCCTCGGTTGCCACGTCGGCGATCAGGTAGCGGCCCTGCGCGAATCCGAGCCGCTCGGCGAGGATGGCGTCGGTCGCCTCGCGCCAGGCGGCGGCGGCGTCGAGGTCGTCGCGCTGGAGGACCGTCCAGTCGGCGGGGATCTCGACGGCGATGTGGGGCGCGCCGCCGGGGCCGCGCAGGGCGCGCGGGCCGTCGTTGAGCACGGCGCAGCCGGCGAGCCGGGAGAGCGCGCGGTCGCGGCGCGGGCCGTCGGCGAGGCCGGCGCGGCCCCAGTCCGTCGCGGGCAGCCAGGCGATGCCCAGCCGCGAGGCGGGCACGCGGTTCAGCTCGTTCTGGAAGGGGTAGTAGGCCGGGTAGAACTCGCCGGCCACCGCCCGCAGCTTATGGAAGTTCAGGGTGGCGTTGGCGAACTGGAGCGGGTCGGCGGTCCAGTGGATCACGCCCACGCCGCGGGCCAGGGCCTCGGCGGCCTGTGCGCGCTTGAGGGTCGCCGCCAGTCCGGCCCGGCGCAGCCCGGGGTCCACGCCCATCACCTGCGACTCGACGCTGAGCGCGGTGTCGACCCCGGCGCGCTCCAGGCCACCCAGCCCGCCGAAGCGGTGGAAGCCGAGCAGGAAGCCGGCCAGCCGGCCGTCGGCGCGGGCCACCAGCGAGGTTGCCGGGCCAAACTCGGCGCTGTGCAGGTCGCCGGGGTACTGCGCGCCCGGCGCGGCCCCCCAGATCGCCGCGTGCAGCGCCCGGATCGCCCCCAGCTCATCCTCTCCCGGCGCGCCGATGTCGAAGCCGCCGATCTGTCGGTGGGTCGCCGCGTAGGTGCGGGACTCGGGGATCAGGACTCGGGGGTTGGGGGTTGGGAGTTGGGGGCTGGGGGGCGGGCCGAGAACCCCGAGCCCTGTGCTCTGGCGGTTGAGCAGGTGATCCGCCGCGCTGCGAAGCTCTGAGTCAGCGATCTGAGCCCCAACTTCTAACCCCCGACTTCCCCAACTCACGCGCAGCGTATACACGCGCCGCCCGCCCTCCAGCCCGCGCGGGAAGAGCAGCCCCGCACCGATCAGCGCGTCGTCGTGGAGGATGCGCAGGGCTAGCCCGCCCATCTTCACAAAGGTCGTCTGCACGAAGTAGTCGGGCAGCAGCTCGGGGTTGTGCGGTGCGCCGAGACCCCGCCAGAGCGCCGCGAGCTCGGCGGGCCACGTCGGGGTCGTATGGTCGATCAGCTCAAGGCGAAGGCTCATCGCACCTCATAGCGGGCTCAGGCAGGCCGCGTAGCGGCCTTCGTACGGTGAGCCGGGCCGTTTACGGCCCGGCGGAAAGGGCGTGCTATACTCAGGGCATTCTACCGCAGAACAGCATAGCAGCGAGCCAGCCATGAACCCCGAATCAGTGCCGCATACCCTCAGTGGCCCAGTGATCATCGAGCGCGCCGAGCTGCTGCTGGTGCGGCTGCCGATGATCCGCTCCTTCGCCACCAGCTCCAGCCAGAAGACCCACCAGGCCCATATCCTCGTGAAGCTCTACGCCGACGGCCTGGTGGGCTGGGGCGAGTGCCCCAGCCCCACCGACCCCTACTACTGCGAGGAGACCACCGAGACCTGCTGGCATATGCTCAGGGACTTCCTGCTGCCGGGGATCGTCGGCAAAGCGTGGGCGAGCGCCGAGGATGTGCAGGCGACCTACGCCAAGCTCAAGCGCAACAACTTCGCCAAGGCCGGCCTGGAGATGGCCTGCTGGGACCTGCTGGCCCAGCGGGCGGGCCGGCCGCTCCACGCCATGCTCGGCGGCACCCGCGACGAGGTGCTCTCGGGCGTCAGTCTGGGCGTCGAGCAGGACACCGGCCGGCTGATCGGCCTGGTCGAGCAGTACCTCGGCGAGGGCTACCGGCGGATCAAGCTGAAGATCGGCCCCGGCCGGGACGTGGCCGTGATCGCCGCCGTGCGCGAGCGCTTCCCCGATGTGCCGCTGATGGCCGACGCCAATTCGGCCTACACTCTGGCCGACCTGCCCATGCTCAAGGAGCTCGACCAGTTCGGCCTGATGATGATCGAGCAGCCCCTGGCCCACGACGACATCGTGGACCACGCCACGCTCCAGGCCGAGCTGTCCACGCCGATCTGCCTGGACGAGAGCATCCATTCGGTCGAGGACGCCCGCAAGGCGCTGGATCTGGGCAGTGGCCGGATCATCAACATTAAGGTCAGCCGGCTGGGCGGCCTGCTCAACGCAAAGCGCGTCCACGACCACTGCCTCGCGCGGGGCGTGCCGGTCTGGTGCGGGGGCATGCACGAGTTCGGCGTGGGCCGGGCTGCCAACCTGGCGATCGCCAGCCTGCCGGGCTTCAGCATCCCCGGCGATGTGTCCGGCTCCGACAAGTACTACCACGAGGATATCGTCGAGCCGGCGATCCTGGCCGAGCGCGGGGCCATCCCGCTGCCATCGGGGCCGGGGCTGGGCTATACTGTAGATGAGCGCAGGGTTGAGCGGGCCTGCGAGCGTAGGCTCGCCCTCAGGTGAGGGTGTGGGAGAGCTTCGCTCTCCCACAAGAAAACTGGTTCTGCTGCGGCGCGGCGTAGCCGCGCCGCAGCAGAACCAGTGCAACAGGTGCCTGCTGGGCACAAATCAGATCAGATTGGGGAGGAGCGCCATGATGCCGGAGATCATCAGATCAACCTTCCAGATCGGCGGCCTGGACTGCGCCGGCTGCGCGAAGACGGTGGAGCTCGGCGTGGCCCAGCTGCCCGGAGTCACCTCCAGCGAACTGAACTTCACCACCGAGCGGCTGACGGTGCAGGGCACGGCGGCCCGCGAGGCGATCGTTGCCCGCGTGGTCGAGATGGGCTACACCGTGATCGAGCCGGATGCCGATGACGCGGCGCCCGCGGCCCCGGCGGGCTTCCTGGCCTTCATGTGGGGCCGCATCGAGACGCGGCTGGCCCTGCTCGGCGGCCTGCTGATCCTGCCCGGCCTGGTGCTCAGCGAGATCGGCCAGATCCGCCACCCGCTGATCGACGCGGCCTCGCTCGGCGCCCTGGCCCTGGCCGGCTGGCCGGTGGCCCGCAGCGCCTGGCGCGGCCTGCGCGCCGGCGGCCAGATCAGCATCAACCTGCTGATGACCGTCGCCGCCGTGGGCGCCGTCCTGATCGGCGCGATCAGCGAGGCCGGCATGGTGATGGTGCTCTTCGCCCTGGGCGAGGCCCTGGAGGGCTACACCGCCGGCCGCGCCCGCCAGAGCATCCGCAGCCTGATGCAGGTGGCCCCCAGCACGGCCCTGCGCCTGGGCGAGCACGAGGGCCAGCTGCGCGAGCTGCCGGTGCCGGTGTCCGCCCTGCGGGTCGGCGATGTGATCGTCGTCCGGCCGGGCGAGCGCGTGCCGATGGACGGCAGCGTGCGCGCAGGGGAGTCCTCGCTCAGCCAGGCCGCGATCACCGGCGAGGCCCGCCTGATCGACAAGGCCCCCGGCGACGAGGTCTTCGCCGGGAGCATCAACGGCGAGGGCAGCCTGGAGGTGGTGGTCAGCCGGCTGGCCGCCGACACCACGATCAGCCGTATGCTGGCCCTGGTCGAGGAGGCCCAGGAGCGCCGGGCGCCGACCGAGCGCTATGTGGACTCCTTCGCCCGCTGGTACACCCCGGCGGTGATGCTGCTGGCCGCGCTGACCGCCGCCCTGCCGCCGCTGCTCTTCGGCCAGCCCTTCCTCAACCCGCCCGACGGCAGCTTCGGCTGGCTCTACCGAGGGCTGGCCCTGCTGGTGGTGGCCTGCCCCTGCGCCCTGGTGATCAGCACCCCGGTGAGCGTGATCAGCGCCCTGAGCAACGCCGCCCGCAGCGGCCTGCTGATCAAGGGCGGGGCCGCCCTGGAGGCGCTCAGCCGGGTGCGCGCCGTGGCCTTCGACAAGACCGGCACGCTCACCGCCGGCTCGCCGACGGTGGTGGCCATCCGCTCGGCCGACTGCCGCGGCTTCAGCGGGGAGCTGTGCGCGCCCTGCGCCGAGGTGCTGGCCCTGGCCAACGCCGTCGAGCGGCGCAGCGAGCACCCCCTGGCCCGCGCGATCATGCGCGCCTCCGACGACCGCGGCCTCTCGCTGCGCTACCCGCCCGCCGAGGGCGTCACCGCGCTCACCGGCCAGGGCGTGCGCTGCGCACCGGATGAATCTGCGTGTCGCACATGCATGGGGTGCGCATGCTTCGGCCCTACGCTACCACCGGCGGGAATGGGCCGCCCTGGCGGGCCGACACGGGGCGGAGGATGGCGTAGAGGTGGGTGTCGCGGCGGCTGCCGTCGACGGCGAGGGCGTCGGAGCGGAAGGTGCCCTCGCGGGTGAGGCCGCATCGCTCGGCGGTGCGGGCGCTGGCGATGTTGCGGGTGTCGCACAGCCAGACGAGGCGCTGCCATGGCCAGTCGGCGAAGCCCCACGCGATCATGGCGGCGAGGGCGCGGGTGCCGAGGCCCTGGCCGGCGCGGGCGGCGGCGATCCACATGCCGATCTCGGCGTTGCCCTGCTCCAGCGGCCCCCAGCGCAGCATGTAGCCCGTCCCGCCGACGAGCTCGTCGCCGATCCAGATGCCCATGGTGAACTCCTCGCCCAGCAGGTACCTGCCGGCGAAGGTGCGGCAGAGCGCCTCGGACTCCTCGACGGACTGCTCGGCCTTGGCCCAGGGCATCCAGGGCCGCAGGTGCTCGTAGGAGGCGACGACGGCGCGCTGGAGGGCGGGGCCGTCGCCGGGGCGGTAGGCGCGGATGGTGATCTCGCCGGCGGTGTGCTCGGCGGGGGCGAGGAATGAGTTCGCTGTCATGATGCTCCCTGTCACGAAGCACCTGCGTGCTTCCGGATGCCTGCGCGCGCCATTGTAGCGCGGGGCGGACGGGCAGACAAGCGGGCGCGGGCCGGCATCCGACCTGCGGCTGAGGCGGCCCCTTGACAGGCCGTGCTACTCTGTGGGGAGGGATATGCAGGAGGGTGCGTGATGCGCTGGGAGATCGGCACGCAGAGCTGGGTGAGCAGCCGTGGCTCCACGCTGGGCGTGGGACATAGGATCACTGTGCCCTGCGACTGGCGAGCTGTGTAAGGACTTTTGCGGCATGGAGCTATCGCGTCGTGGGCCGGCAGGCAGCCCACGACGCTTTTTTGTTTGACACTGCGCCCGCTGCCGCCAGGCCGCGACATGAGGTAAGGAGTGGAGCGGATGATCATCGCGGATCTGAACGGCGCGGCGCGAGTCTACGGCGGGCGGACGATCTTCAGGGATCTGGGCTGGTCGATCCAGGCCGGCGAGAAGATCGGCCTGGTGGGGCCGAACGGGGTGGGCAAGTCGTCGCTGCTGCGCATCCTGGCCGGGATCGAGCAGCCCGACGCCGGCGTCTACACGACCCGCCGGGGCGTGCGGGCGGAGTACCTGCCCCAGGAGTATGCCGGCGAGCCGGGCCGCCCGGTGCTTGCGGAGCTGCTGGCCGCCCGCAGCGACATCGCGGCGCTGGAGGCGCGCATCGCGGCGCTGGAGGCGCGCATGGGCGACCCGGCGGTGGCCGGCGATATGGCCGCCCTCCAGCGGGTGATCGATGAGCACGGCGCGCTGCTCGCGCAGCACGAGGCCCTGGGCGGCCCGACGGTGCGCGGCCGCGCCGAGGCTCTGCTGCGCGACCTGGGGCTGGCCGAGGACCAGTGGGGGCTGCCCATGGCCCTGCTCAGCGGCGGCCAGCGCAAGATGGTCGGCCTGGCCCGCTGCCTGCTCGGCGAGCCCGAGCTGCTGCTGCTCGACGAGCCCGACAACCACCTCGATATGGAGCGCAAGGACGAGCTGGAGGCGATCATCCGCGGCTTCCGCGGCGCGGTGGTGCTGATCTCGCACGACCGCTACCTGCTCGATGAGACGGTGCAGATCATCGTCGAGCTGGAGCCATCCGGCGGCGGCGCGGGTAGCGCACGAGGCGCCACCCTCCAGCGCTGGGAGGGCAACTACTCGGCCTACGCCGCCTCCAAGGAGCTGGCCCTGCTCAAGCAGCAGCAGGACTTCGTCGCCCAGCAGAAGGAGATCGCCCAGCTTGAGGCGGCCGTCGCCCGCTTCAAGCTCTGGGCCAGCATCGTGGTGAACGAGCGTCACATTAAGCAGGCTCGCAACAAGCAGCGCCAGATCGACCGCATGGACAAGGTCGACCGCCCGGTGCTGGAGCGGCGCAAGATGGCCCTCCAGTTCCGCCCGCGCGCCCGCGGCGGGGCCAAGGCGGTCGAGCTGCGCCGGGTCGACAAGGCCTTCGACGAGAAGATCATCGTGATGGATGGCCAGGCGACGATCATGAACGGCGAGCGGGTGGGCGTGGTCGGGCCGAACGGCGCCGGCAAGTCGGTGCTGCTGCGCCTGATCTGCGATCTGCTCCCGGCCGACGGCGGCGAGATCTGGGTCGGCCCGAGCATCCAGATCGGCTACTACGCCCAGCACCACGAGACCCTCGACATGGCCCAGACGCCGATCGCCGCCATGCGCGACGTGCGCCCGATGACCGAGGGCGAGGCGGTGGCCCAGCTCGGCAAGTTCCTCATCCCCTACGACGCCACCACCCAGCCGATCGCCACGCTCAGCGGCGGCGAGAAGAGCCGGGTCCAGCTGGCCCGGCTGATGCTCAGCGGGGCGAACTGCCTGCTGCTCGACGAGCCGACCAACAACCTCGACATCGCCACCATCCGCTGGCTGGAGAACGTGCTCAACGACCGCAACAGCACGATGATCATCATTTCGCACGACCGCCACTTCCTCAACCAGGTGTGCACTCACATGGCCGATCTGGACTACGGCAAGATCACCGTTTATCCGGGCAACTACGACGATTTCATGGAAGCGTCTTCGATGGCGCGTCAGCAGCAGAAGAACGCCAACGATCGCGCCAAGGAGCGCATCTCCGAACTTCAGGACTTCGTGCGTCGCTTCTCGGCCAACAAGTCCAAGGCCAAACAGGCGACTTCACGCGTCAAGC
>NZ_JAIEWN010000027.1:21513-39227 GCF_019599295.1 Oscillochloris sp. ZM17-4
TAACGGTTTTTTGTGGGAGAGCGAAGCTCTCCCACACCCTCACTGCGCGCAGTGTTGTTGCTGGCAACAAAAACCGATGTTATTTTGTCCAAAATGGCCAGCGAAGCTGGCCATTTTGGACAAAATAACAAAAGATTCCGGGGAGCGGCGCATTAGGGCCGGTGCTGCTGGACCCACTCGGCGAGCCAGCGGCCCTGCTCAAGCACCTCGATGTGGTAGTCGGGCTCCGCCTCGGCGGTGGTGAGGACGCGGCGCAGGTTGCCCTGGAGGTAGAGGACCTCCAGAATCAGGGGCATGGCGGCGCACTCGGCCGGGCTGAGCGGGCTCACCGACTCGTAGCCGCCCATGAGCATGCCGATCCGCTCGGGATCGAGGGGGCCATCGTAGACGCCCCAGGGCGACCAGTTCTGCGGGGGCTTGCCCTGGGCGAAGGCGACCAGGGCGTCGGCGATATCGACGATCCGGGCGTCGATCGTCACCTGGTCGAAGTCGAGCAGGCCGGAAACTCGGTCGTGGCAGAAGAGCAGGTTGTCGCGGTGGACATCGCCGTGGATGAGGACGTGCGGCAGCGCGGCGTAGGCCGCATCGCTCAGCTGGGCGCGCAGGTCGGCGGCGCGCCGGTCGTACCAGGAGAGCTGGACGGTCAGGTCGCCGAGCATATCGCGCTGCATGAGCCGCTCGGTGAGGCCGAGCAGAATCGACGGGTTGTAGCGCGGGGGCTGCATGATCGGCGTTCCTGGGAAGCCGACCACGGCACCGTGGTAGCTGGCGAGGGCCTTGCCAACGCTGGCGGACTGGTCGGGCTGGGCGGGACAGTACTCCTCGCCCTCGATGAAGGTGGCCACCTCGAAGATCCGCCCGTCGAGCTCGACAGATGTCTCGCCGCTGCGGGCGGGCAGCAGGCCTGGGCACGGCACATCCTTGGTGCTCAGCCAGGCGTGGAGCTGGTGGCGCAGCTCAAGGGAGGCCCGGCCAAGGCGCCGCTGGTTGCGGCGGATGACATAGCGCCCGGTGCTCGTCTCGGCGAAGGCCGTCTCGTTCACCAGCCCGTGGGCGGCGGCGCAGACAGACCGTAGCTCTCCGAGGTCGTAGAGGGCGAGGGCGCGCTGGACGTCGTAGTGAGTTAGCATAGCTGTAGATGCCTGTGCTTTAGGAGGGTCGGCGCCACAGGCGCCGACTCCACTATAGCATCAGACAGTATCCGCAGAACGCGGTGCGTTATCTTCGTCGTGTGCCACCAGGGTGATCCGCTTGCGCGTGTCCTGGGGCAGGAACGCATCGTGCAGCGTCATACACGCTGCTCCTTTTCTGCGGTGCGTCATGGGCACCGCGTCTCAACCCTATCCTATCGAGTAACAGGAAGGTTACAGACCCCCGCCGCCGCGCGTGGTTCTGTCACATATATTGCCTGATCGCCCACCCGGTGCGGCGGCGTGGCATCCCCGGAGTGGTATCATGAGTCTCCTTGTCTTCGCAGGAGTACGCGGCGGCTATGTTTGCCTTGCTAATGCTGATCGCTGGGACAGCGACGTCCTCCCTCGCTATCTATACGTGGATCCAGGGGCGCAAGCCCTCCGTCCGCACCTTCGCGCTGCTCCTGGCCGCGATCTCCCTCTGGCTGATCTGCATTAGCGGCTGGTCGCTCTCCTCTACGGTCGATCTCGCCATGCGCTGGTTCTGGCTCCAGTTCCTCGGCGTGGCCATGGTTCCGGTGCTGCTCCTCAGCTACGTCCTCCATTTCACTGGCCGTGGGAGCGCGCTTACTCCCTCCCGCAGGCTGGCGCTCTGGGTGATCCCCCTGCTCACGCAGGCCTTCGCATGGACGAATGGGCTCCACCACCTGATGTTTCGGGAGATCCATTTCAGCAGCCGCGATGGGATCCTCGTGCTCAGCTCCTGGGTCGCCGGGCCGTGGTTCTTGCTCTACTCCACCTATAGCTTCGGCATCATCGCCGTCGCCCTGCTGCTGATGGCGCGGGCGGTCATTGGCTCGCCGAATATCTTCCGCCGGCAGCTGCTCGCGCTGCTTATCGCCATTATCCCGGCGATTATCCTGACTCTCCTGAACACGTTCCAGCTGCTCTCCGCCAACCTCTGGCTGACGCCGATGGCCTTTGTGCTGACCGGGGCGGTGATCGTCTGGGCGATCGTACGCCACCAGATGATCGCCGTGGTGCCGGTGGCCCGCGATCTGCTGATCGAGCAGATGGATGATGCGATGCTCGTGATCGATGAGCGCGAGCGGGTGGTCGATCTGAACATGGCGATGGAGTCGCTCCTTGGGCGGGGCCGGGGCGATCTGCTCAGCCAGTCGCTCTATAGCGCGCTCTTTCACGTCCCCGACTTGCTCGATAGCGCTCGCCTCCCCGACGCGACCCCGGCCGAGATCGAGCTGTCATCGGGCAGTCGGGTTCGCCACTACGAGGTGACGGCGCGCACGCTGCGCCATAATAGCGCGCCCGTGGGGCGGCTGCTGGTGCTGCGCGACATCACCCGCACGAAGCTGGCCCAGGCCGAGCTGTTCACGCTGGCCACCACGGATAGCCTGACCGGCCTCTACAACCGGCGGCAGTTCTTCCAGCTGGCCAGCCAGCAGGTCGAGATCGCCACGCGCAGCCGGCGCCCGCTCTCGCTGCTGCTCTTCGACATCGACCACTTCAAGCAGGTCAACGACTGCTACGGCCACGAGGCGGGCGACCGGGTGCTGGTCGAGGTCGCCTCCCGCGCCCAGAGGGTCGTCCGCAGCCAGGATATCATCTGCCGCTATGGCGGCGAGGAGTTTGTGATCCTGCTGGTGGACACGGGCGGCGCAGACGGAGGCCAGGTTGCCGAGCGGCTGCGCGATCTGGTGGCTGGCACGCCTATCGATATCGGCGGCGATCATGTGGCGGCGACGATCAGCGTGGGCGTGGCGACGAGCGTGCCCGATGCGCTTATGACTCTGGACGATCTGCTGCGCCTGGCCGACGGTGCGATGTACCGAGCCAAGCAGGCCGGGCGCAACCGGGTGGCCTACGCTGAGCGGGTGGTTGGCGGCGGACAGGCCGCCGAGGCGTAGGTGAAGAGCGTATAGCTCTTTCTTGGCTGCGGCGCACGTCGCCTACAGGCTGGCGAGGAAGCTGCTGACGAGCGGCTCCTGGGCGGCGTGGTCGACCAGGAAGGCGTCGTGGCCGGCGGCCGAGGGCAGGACGTGATGCTGCGCGTGGCCTCCGGCGCGGCGCATGGCGGCGGCGATGGCCTCCGACTCGGCGGGCGGGTAGAGCCAGTCGCTGTCGAAGGAGATCAGCAGGAGGGCGGCGCGGGCGCGGGCCATGGCCGCATCGAGCGAGCCGTAGCGCGCCGGCATGTCCCAGTAGTCCATCGCCTTGGTGATGTAGAGGTAGGAGTTGGGGTCGAAGCGGGCGTTGAAGCTCTCGCCCTGGTGATCGAGGTAGCTCTCGACGGCGAACTCGGGCGCCAGGGAGAAGGCCGGCGCGGCGCGGCGCTGGAGCCGCCGACCGAAGCGCTCCTCCAGCGAGGTGTCGCTGAGGTAGGTGACGTGGCCGATCATACGCGCCACCGCCAGGCCATCGGCGGGCGGCTCGTGGCCGTAGTAGTCGCCGCCGCGCCAGCGCGGGTCGCGCATGATCGCCTGGCGGCCGATGCTGTTCCAGGCGATCGTCTGGGTGGCCGAGCGGGCGCTGGAGGCGATCATGATCGCCCCGCGCACGCGCTCGGGCAGGGCGACGGCCCACTCCAGGGCCTGGAATCCGCCCATCGAGCCGCCGGCCACGGCCAGCAGCCGGTCGATGCCGAGCGAGTCGATCAGGCGGGCCTGGGCGCGCACCATATCGCCGATGGTGATCACCGGGAAGCGCGCCCCGTAGGGGCGGGCCGGCGTGTCCGTGCCCGTCGCCGGGTCACGCGAGGAAGGCCCGGTGGATCCCTGGCAGCCGCCGATCACATTGGAGCAGATCAGGAAGTAGCGGTCGGTGTCGAAGGCCCGGCCGGGGCCGACCATATCGTCCCACCAGCCCGGGCGCTGGTCGGCCGGGCCGTGGCGTCCGGCGGCGTGGGCGTCGCCCGAGAGGGCGTGGAGCAGCAGGATGGCGTTGCTGGCGTCGGCGTTGAGCTGGCCATACGTCTCGTAGGCCAAGGTCACGGGCGCGAGCGAGCCGCCTCCCTCCAGGTGCAGCGGGGCGGCCCAGGTCATCTGCTGGCGGCGGACGACGCCGACGCCGGGGGCGGGGTCATGCTGGAATGCGGTCATATCCATTGCCTGTAGTTGGGGCGCAGCAGCGTGACGTGGGAGCGTCGCAAAGCGACACTCCCACGTCACGCTGCTGCGCCCCAACATCACACGCGGCTCAGCGCCTGCTCCAGGTCGGCGATGATATCGTCGATCGTCTCGATGCCGATCGAGAGCCGGATATAGTCATCGGTGACGCCGGTGAGCCGCTGCTCCTCGGCGGTGAGCTGGCTGTGGGTGGTGGAGGCCGGGTGGATGGCCAGGCTCTTGGCGTCGCCGATGTTGGCCAGGTGCGAGAAGAGCCGCAGGCTGTTGATGAAGGTCTTGCCGGCCTCGCGGCCGCCCTTGATGCCGAAGCCGAGGATGCCGCTCTGGCCCTTGGGCAGATACTTCTTGGCCAGCTCGTAGCTGGGGTGGCTGGGCAGGCCGGGGTAGTTCACCCAGGCCACCTTGGCGTGCTCGCTGAGGTACTTGGCCGCCGCCAGGGCGTTGCTGCAGTGGCGCTCCATGCGCAGCGGCAGCGTCTCCAGGCCCTGGAGGAAGAGGAAGGAGTTGAAGGGGCTCAGGGCGGCGCCGAGGTCGCGCAGGCCCTGGACGCGCAGCTTGAGGATGAAGGCCAGGTTGCCGAAGGCCTGGGTGTAGACCAGGCCGTGGTAGGAGTCGTCGGGCTCGGTGAGCCCGGGGAAGCGGCCCTGGGTCCAGTCGAAGTTGCCGCCGTCCACTACCACGCCGCCGATGCTGGTGCCGTGGCCGCCGATATACTTGGTGGCCGAGTGGACGACGACGTTCGCGCCGTGCTTGAGCGGCTGCCAGAGGTAGGGCGTCACCGTGGTGGCGTCGACGATCACTGGCACGCCGGCCTCGTGGGCGATGGCCGCGATCCGCTCCAGGTCGAGGATATCGAGGCGCGGGTTGCCGACCAGCTCCAGGAAGAAGGCCTTGGTGCTGCCGTCGATCGCCGCCGCGAAGCCGTCGTAGTCGCGGGCGTCGACAAAGCGGGTGGTGACGCCGAGCTTAGGCAGGGTGTGGCGGAACAGGTTGTAGGTGCCGCCGTAGAGGTCGGTCGAGGCGACGATGTTGTCGCCGGCGCCGGCGATGTTGAGGATGGCCAGGGTCTCGGCGGCCTGTCCCGATGCGACGCCGAGGGCCGCCACGCCGCCCTCCAGGGCCGCGATGCGCTGCTCGAAGACATCGGTGGTCGGGTTCATCATCCGGGTGTAGATGTTCCCGAACTCCTGGAGCCCGAAGAGGCGCGCGGCGTGGTCGGTGTCCTTAAACTGGAACGACGTCGTCGCGTAGATCGGCACCGCGCGGGCGCCGGTGGTCGGGTCGGGAACCTGGCCGCCGTGGAGGGCGAGCGTCTCGAAGCCGGTGAACTGCACGTCGGACATAGGGCTGCTCCTTTTTCTGCTCGGGGGCAGCAAAAGCGCCCCCACCAATTGCGATGAGGGCGTACGTGTACACGTATGTTCGGCTCGACAAGACGTCTTCTGCCTGCCTCTCATCTTCCAGATAGTCTGCCGGAATTGCCACCATACTGAAATGATTGCAGATTGCAGATTGCAGATTGCAGATTGTTCTGAAACAATCTGCAATCTGCAATCTGCAATCTGCAATAACCCAGTGGTTGGCGCGGTATCGTCGGGCCGGTCCCTCCACCGCTCTGGATGAGCTGCGCTCTTGGTTGTTCGGGTGCTGAAAGGATAGTAACAAAGTCGCCCGGGATTGTCAAGTAGGGACGAAGCGACCGCGCCAGACGTACGACCGGTAACGTTTATGTACGTGGAAACGTACAATGGTTTGGGGGCAACCAGAGCGCCCCATAATCATAAGGAGGAGATCGAAGATGCAACTACCGCCTTCCGACACGATCCCGTCCGCACCGGCCCCCGAGCGAGGAAACCGCCGCACCCTGCTGCTGCTGATCGGCGGCGGGGTGGCGGCCCTGCTGGTGATCGCCATCGGCGTGGGCATCCTGGCATGGCAGCTCCTCGGCAGCCGGCCGAACAGCATCCCCCAGCTGATCGCCGGCGACACGCAGATCTACGCGGCGATCACGCCGAACCTGAGCGATCTGCCGAACATCGACCGTCTCCGCAAGGCCTTCCCCGAGGCCCTCGACTACCAGAACAACGCCGACACGAACGATCAGCTGGTGGAGACGATGGGCGTCACCTTCAATGACGATATCGCCCCGTGGATCGGCACCGAGATGGCCGCGGCCGTGAGCGGGCTGCCCTTCGACCAGCTCTTCGACTCGAGCGGCGCGGGCCTTGACGGCGAGGCCGCCCTCGCCGAGCAGGCTCAGGTCGTCCTGGTGCTCACCTCGCGTGACGAGAAGGCCGCCCAGGCCTTCCTCGACAAGCAGCGCCAGCACCGCGAGGGCCAGGGCCAGCAGTTCGCCAGCAGCGAGGCCCAGGGCGCGACGATCTACGCGCAGCAGGGCGGCGACCCCAGCCCGATCGCGGCCTTCGGCATCGTGCGCGGCAATGTGGTCTTCGCCACCGGCCCCGACCTGATCGCCGCCATCGCCGCGCGCGACCCCGACGGCAAGGACACCCTCGCCGCCAGCGCGCGCTTCCAGCAGGTGCTCGCATCCCTCTCCGCCGACCGTCTGGGCTTTGTGTTCGTCGATGGCGCGCCGATCGCGCGCGCGCTCCAGGCCAACAGCGACCAGGTCATCGGCCAGCTGCAGGGCGACGCCGCCGACCAGCTGCGCGAGCAGCTCAAGAGCGTCGACGCGCTCCAGGGGATCGGCCTCTCGCTCAGCGTCCTGGCCGACGGCGTGGCCTTCGACGCCCTGGCCAGCTTTGATCGGGCCGGGCTTAGCCAGGCCACCCTCGACCAGATCAGCGAGGCGACTGCCCCCGTCAGTGCGGACCGCACCGGGCGGGTTAGCGCCGAGACCTTGGCCGCATTCAGCTTCCGCCTGCCCTCGACCTTCGGCAAGCAGATCCGCGACGGGATCAACAGCGTGCCCGGCGCCGACGCGCAGATCGCCTCGGTTGAGCAGGAGACCGGCCTCGACCTCGACCGCGACCTGCTGAGCTGGCTACAGGGCGAGGCGACGATCGTGCTGCTGCCGGGCGAGGAGATCATGGGCTCGACCACGCCGGTGAGCGGGTACTTCGCGCTCAAGCCCAACGACCGCGGCGCCGCCGAGGATGGGATGGGCCGTATCGTGAAGGCGCTTGACGAGCTGAGCGGCGGCCAGATCGGCCTGCACGAGGAGCAGCTCGGCGGCGTGGCCTGGCAGGTCGTCGGCACCGATCAGGAGGTCGCGGCCGGCTACGGCTTTGTCGGCGACGATCTGGTGATCGGGGTCGGCCCGAGCACGCTGGCGGCGGCGGCCAGCCCGGCCGCGCCGCTGAGCGGCGATCAGGCCTACCAGGCCGGACTCAAGGCCCTGCCCGCGCCCAACGGCGGATTGATGTTTGTCAACCTGCCGGCGGTGCTCGGCCTGGCCCAGGATCTGGGCGGGCTTGATGCCCCGACGGTGACGGATCGCCTGGCGCCCTTCAAGGCGATCACCATCGCCGGCTCCCCGGGCATGGATGATAAGGGCGTCGCTCGCGGCCGGCTCTACCTGGTGATCAGCGGCGAGTAGGCGCAGGCTTTAGCCGAGCGCAGAGCGGTTGGGCGCAGTGCGAAGAATAGGATCGCGGTAGAACGTGATCGGGCGCACCAATGCTGGCTCAGCCGTTCTGCCCGATGCTATACACGAGGGGGCGGCGCGCGCCGTCCCCTCTGCACCTCAGCGCAATGATACGTGAAATCATTGCAAGTATGTGATACGATACGGTTGTGTGTAGCACCTAATAGCACCAAAGACAGGACCATTCATGAAGTCAATCGACCTTCAACACGGTGTGGTGCCGATCTCGCGGGCTGCATCGTCCCTTGCGGCACTGATCAAGCGCTCGCGCGTCAATTCGCTGCCAATAATTATTACGCAGAAGGGCTACCCGAGCGGCGTTTTGTTAGGCATCGAGCTCTATGCAACGCTCCAGTCTCTGGCTGATCAGCAGCAGAAGGCAGGTGGTGAGTCATCGTCGAGGAGCGACGCTCCCTAGCACGGTTGCCGAGCGCCGATTGAGGGATGTGGGGGGGGGTACGCATCTCATCGCGGCCAACCTGTCACGCTTCGCTTTGCTCAGCGTAACATGATGCGGAGATATGTAAAGAAAATCCGCTCCCCCGGCTCTGCATGAGGTCGATTCAGAGGCTAGGGAAGCGGATCTTTTTCATTGTCCCATCACGATCCCATGTCACCCTGAGCGAAGCGAAGGGTCTTCCCATCCACGCGACTGGAAGATGCTTCGCTGCGCTCAGCATGACATGTCACCGGGATAAAAATTTCCACTTCCCCTACGATCTGTCTCCCACCGAATTATATGCCTAACTGCGGTTTCTGATATTGCCAGAAACCGCAGTTAGGCATATAATTATTATCAGGGAGTGTACCTCTATTAATTTTTTTACGCGTGAAACCCCCAAATGAGCGGGCTTGGCCTTTGGGCGATAGCGCACTAAACGCGCAGAGGCTGTCGGAGTCCATGGCCTTGACGCATCTGATATCTCGTGTCGATGCAGATTTCGCGGCACCACCGCATAATTATTGTTTTCGTAGCCGAAAAAAGTTTTTTGTCGCTAGTGCAACAGCATAGAATGAATGTAAGGGATACACTCATGGATGTGGCAGAAGCCATGGATCGCGAAGTGGTCATTGAGCGGGCGGAGGCGGTGCGGTTTTGGCTATTGGGGATGCCGCTATCACATCGGGCGACGAGCGCCATCCAGCGCGAGCTTGGCGCGATCATCGCCAATGATCCCGGCGGGTATATTAACGGCCAGCGCCCGCTCGCGGGACTGACGGTCTCCGAGTTTGTGGATGAGCTGAACCGCCCAAACGGCGGCGCTGTGGGGCGGGTCAAGCGGGTGAGCGAATCGATACTGAACGAGCTGCGGGCGGCGATATCGGCCGCTGCGGCCACGTATCGCCGTCAGGCCGCGCCCGCAGCGCCTGTCGTCGAGGAGTCGCCGGCACAGCGCGACGCGCCCGCCGCCCAGCCCGCGCGCCGTCGCGGCCGCCCAAAGGGCTCGACCAAGGCCGCAATGGCCGCGCGAAGCAATGCTGTCGCCGCCGAGGTGCCGCCCGCCCCGGCGGCCGCGCAGCCGTCGCCCCAACAGGCAGATGAGCCGCGCATCGCCGAACAGCCTGAGCCGGCAGCGCCGAAGCGTGGGCGCGGGCGTCCGCGGCGTGTGGTCGCGCCTACGCCGGCAGATGCCCCGGCGCACGGCGGCGCATCTGCGCCCATCGCCCCGGCGAGCCCTGCGCCTCCTCTGCCGACCGCCGAAGGCCACGCGGCGCCGGCTGAGCGTGCATACGACGACCCGCTGCTGGGCCAGATCTCCCGGCTCTGGCCATCGCTGCACCCGCACGCGCGCCGCGCGCTGGTGATGTACGCGAGCACGCTCTGGGCGGAGGGCGGATTCGAGGGCTAGCCGGTATGGCCGTTCACCTGCTCGCCCAGAGCATCCCGCGCTCCACAATTATCCGGGCCTCGGGGACATCGAAGTCGCTCGCGTGGTGGCCGAGCGAGCAGTAGAAGACCTTGCCCTGATCCCACATGCGCTTCCAGACTACCGGCATCACGGTGCCGGCCACCCAGGGCGCGTGCTCGCCGGAGAAGGTGGTGGTGGCCAGCACGGTGTTGCTCGGGTCCACGTGCATGTAGTACTGCTCGGTGTGCATGGCGAAGTCGCTCAGCCCGGCGGTGATCGGGTCGTCGTGGTCGCTGATCTGCACGGTGTAGTCGATGATGTTGCCGGGGTGGGCCACCCACTGCCCGCCGACCATCCACTGGTACTCGGTGTTGTTGCGGAAGGAGTCGGCCAGGCCGCCGTGCCAGCCGGCCAGCCCCGCGCCGCCCGCCACGGCGTCGAGCAGGCCGCGCTCCTGCTCCCTGGTGATCGTGCTCATCGTCCAGACCGGCACGATCAGGTCGAGCGAGCGCATGTACTCCGTGTGCAGGTAGATCTCCAGGGTGTCCACGACGGTCACATCATAGCCCTGCGCGGCGAGGAACGGCGCGAACATCTCCACGCACTGCTTCGGCTCGTGCCCATCCCACCCGCCCCAGGTCATCAGCGCATTTTTCATAATCTCTCCTCCGATCCGCGAATCGGCTCATTGTACCACCCGAGCGCCGTCGGCTTGTCCGGCGCTCTTGCCTGCATATAGAAGGTAACATATACTTGAGGCCCGTCGAGCATGCGTAACAAAAGGAATCGCCTCATGCCCTCCCGCCCCGTCACTGTCGGCCTGATCGGCTGCGGCACGATCAGCGATATCTACCTGAAGAATGGCTCGCGCGCGCCCGACCTGCAGATCTTGGCCTGCGCCGACCTGATGCTGGACCGGGCGCAGGCCCAGGCCGCCAAGTACGGCGTGCCGCGGGCCTACAGCCCCGATGATCTGCTGGCCGACCCGGAGATCGAGGTGGTGCTGGATCTGACGATCCCGGCGGCCCACGGCGCGATCGGCCTGGCCGCCCTGCGCGCCGGCAAGTCGGTCTATCAGGAGAAGCCGCTGTCGGTGGACCGCGAGAGCGCCGCGCAGATGCTGGCCCTGGCCGGCGAGTCTGGCCTGCGGGTCGGCTGCGCGCCCGACACCTTCCTCGGCGGCGGTCTGCAGACCTGCCGGGCCCTGATCGACGCCGGGGCGATCGGCCGGCCGGTGGCGGCGACGGCCTTCATGCACAGCCACGGCCCCGAGTCCTGGCACCCCAGCCCGGCCTTCTTCTACCAGGTCGGCGCCGGCCCGATGTTCGACATGGGGCCTTACTATCTGACCGCCCTGACCAGCCTGCTCGGCCCGGTGCGGCGGGTCACCGGCTCGGCCCAGATCTCGCTCCCCGAGCGGGTGATCGGCAGCGAGCCCCTGCGAGGCCAGACGCTGACTGTGGAGACGCCGACCCACGTGGCTGGCGTGCTCGACTTCGCCGGCGGCGTGGTGGCCACCCTGGTTACTAGCTTCGATGTCTACTCGGGGCGTCACTACGGCCTGGAGATCTACGGCACCGAGGGCACCCTGGTCCTGCCCGACCCGAACACCTTCGGCGGGCCGGTGCAGATCTTCCGCCCGGCCGAGCGGGCCTACGCGGAGCAGCCCCTGGCCTTCGGCCACGCCGAGAACAGCCGCGGCATCGGCCTGGCAGACATGGCCCAGGCCATCCGCGCGGGCCGCCCGCACCGGGCCAGCGGCGAGATGGCCTACCACGTCCTCGATATTATGCACGCCATCCACGACTCCTCGCGCGAGGGCCGGCACGTGGCGCTGGCCAGCACAATGGAGCGCCCCGCGCCGCTCCCCGCCGGCTGGGAGGCCTTTCCGATAGCCGATAGCCGATAGCCGATTCACACATGATGACCGACCAGCTTGAGGATCTCCTCGATCGCGCCATCGCCGCGCGGGCGCCGCTGCTCGACGAGCGGCATCAGGCGGCCTGCCGGCTCTTCGCGGGCTTCGCCGAGGGCTGCCCGCAGCTGGCGATCGACCTGTACGCGACCACGGCGGTGCTGCATAACTACGCATCCCCGCCCGCCGAGGGGCTGCCGCTGGTGGAGATGGCCCTGCGCGTGCTGCGCGACCGGCTGCCCTGGCTGAGCGGCGTGGTGCTGAAGACTCGCCACGCTGACACGCCCGAGGGCCAGGCCGGCGGCCTGATCGATGGCGGGCGGGCATCCCGGCGCGTCCGCGAGCACGGCGTCTGGTACGCGGTGGATCTGACCCTGAACCGCGACGCCAGCCTCTACCTGGACACGCGCGGACTGCGGGCCTGGCTGATCAATAGGATGCGCGGCCTGTCGGTGCTGAACACCTTCGCCTACACCGGCAGCCTGGGCGTGGCCGCGATGGCCGGCGGGGCGCGGCGGGTCGTGCAGCTCGACCTCAGCCGACGATTCCTGACCATGGCCAAGGACTCCTACACGCTCAACGGCATGCCGATCGTCAAGGCCGACTTCCTGACCGGCGACTTCTGGCCTCTGGCGAGCCGGCTCAAGCGGGCCGGCGAGCGCTTCGACTGTGTGATCCTCGACCCGCCGATCTTCGCGGCCACCGGCAACGGCGTGGTCGACCTAGCCAGCAACTACGCCCGCCTGATCAACAAGCTGCGCCCGCTGGTGGCCAGCGGCGGCCGGCTGGTGGCCATCAATAACGCGCTCTTCCTCAGCGGCGCCGCGTATATGGAGATCCTCGAGTCGGTCTGCCAGGACGGCTACGTGCGCATCGCCGAGCGCATCGACGCGCCCGAGGACTGCGCCGGCTACCCGCACACCCGCGTCGGCGCGCCCGTCAGCGACCCCGCCCCCTTCAACCACGCGACGAAGATCGCCGTGCTTGAGGTGAGACATAAGTGTTGAGTGTTGAGTGTTGAGTGTTGAGTGCCGCTCACTCAACACTCAACACTCAACACTCCAAGGAGTTGCCTGTATGTCCAAAAACCATCTTGCCCTGCCCATCGCCGGCGTCGCCGATCAATTCCTCCTTAAATCAGGCATGGCCTTCCTCAACCACGGCAGCTTCGGGGCCTGCCCGCGGCCGGTGTTCGATGTCTACCAGTCCTGGCAGCGTGAGCTGGAGGCGCAGCCGGTGGAGTTTCTGGGCCGGCGGATCACGGGGCTGCTGGCCGAGGCCCGCGCGGCCCTGGGGGCCTATGTGGGCGCCCGCGCCGACGATCTGGCCTTTGTGCCGAACGCCACCTATGGCGTGAATATCGTCGCCCGCTCGCTCGACCTGCAGCCGGGCGACGAGGTGCTGGCCACCGACCACGAGTACGGCGCGGTGGACCGCACCTGGCGCTTCATCTGCGGGCAGCGCGGCGCGCGCTACATCAACCAGCCGGTCGACCTGCCGCTGAGCGACCCGGCCGAGGTGGTCGAGCGGCTGTGGGCCGGGGTCACGCCGCGCACGAGGATAATCGTGGTCAGCCACATCAGCTCGCCGACGGCGCTGATCTTCCCGGTGGCGGCGATCTGCGCGCGGGCGCGCGCCGAGGGCATCCTGACCCTGATCGACGGGGCCCACGCGCCGGGCCAGATCGATCTGGATATGGGGGAGATCGGGGCGGACTTCTACACCGGGAACTGTCACAAGTGGCTCTGCGCGCCCAAGGGGGCCGGCTTCCTCTACGCCCGCGAGGAGTCCCAGCCGCTGCTGAAGCCGCTGGTGGTGAGCTGGGGCTACGAGGCGATCGCGCCCGGCCCCTCGCTGTTCGTGGACCACTTCGGCTGGACGGGCACCTTCGACCCGGCGGCCTACCTGAGCGTGCCGGCGGCGATCGCCTTCCAGGCCGAGCACGGCTGGCCGCAGGTGCGCGCGGCCTGCCGCAGCCTGCTGGCCCAGGCCCGCGCGCGGGTGGCCGATCTCGGCGGACAAGAGCAGATCTGCCCCGACGGCCCTGAGTGGTGGGCGCAGCTGGCCGCCGTGCCCCTGCCGCCCTGCGACCCGGCCGAGCTGAAGCGCCGCCTGTGGGACGAGTTCCAGGTCGAGGTGCCGATCGTAGTCTGGCGCGACATGCCCATGGTGCGGATCTCCGTCCAGGCCTACAACAGCCCGGCCGACATCGACCGGCTGGTGGGGGCGCTCGGGGAGATTCTGGGCTGAGCGTGACATAACGGTATCTGCCGGCAACAAAACCGGGGTTGTTTTGGCCAAAACAACAAGAGATTCCGAATGAGAGAAGGGGAAGATGGAGCAAATCGACCGGACCGTGCTCTTCGTGTGTACGGGGAACTACTACCGCAGCCGCTACGCGGAGCTGCTCTTCAACGCTCTGGCCCCGTCAGGCCTCGGCTGGCGCGCCGACTCGCGGGGCTTCGCCCCCGGGCCGTGGAACATCGGCGCGATCGCCCCGCTGGTGCTGGAGCGCCTCGCCGCCAGCGGGATCGCCGTGCCCCGCGTGCAGCGCGCGCCGCTCAGGCTGGCCCGCGCGGACATGGAGGCCGCCGACCTGCTGATCGCCCTGGACGAGGCGGAGCACCGGCCCTACGTGGAGGGACTCGGCCCGCCGTGGTCGAGCCGCTTCCGGCTGTGGGTCGTGCCCGACCTACACGAGTGGCCGGCCGAGCGGGCCCTGCCCACCATCGATCAGGAGGTGCGCGCGCTGCTCGACGAGCTCTCCTCCAGGTAGGCCAGCAGCGCCGGCAGGTAGACGGTCATCCCCTTGTAGGCCAGCAGCGCGGGCGGCGTGCTCTCCAGCAGCGTGCGGAAGCGCGCCGCCCAGCCCGGGTCGGCCGCCAGATCGCCGATGGGCGCCACGTAGCTGTGGATGGCGAAGAGCACCGCGCCGCTGCGCGGCAGCCGCGCCAGGCTCTGTCGCTCAACCCGGAAGAAGCATGTGGTGCCGACGTTCTCCGCCGTGATCAGCGCCTTGCGCCGGCGCATCTCCTCGCTGTGCTTCGCCGACAGGTCGAGCTGGGCGCTCGCCACCACCGACCAGTTCTGTCGCCAGACCGGGCGGCCATCCTTGAGTCGCGCCATCAGCATATCGGTCGATCTCCCCACCTGCTCGGCGTAGCCCGGCACCGGCCGGTGGATGCCGAGCAGCGGCAGGCCCAGCTTGTCGTCGAGGCACCAGTGGTTGGCGAAGCAGAGCTGCCCCGCCGCCAGCGGGAAGCCGGCGTCCGCGTCGCCCGAGAGCAGCAGCAGGTCCTCCTGCACCTGCCGGCCCAGCCAGTCGATCGGCGCCACCCCGAGGGCCGCCGTGTCGCCCAGCGCGAAGCGCGACTCCTCGCCGCGCAGCCGGTTGCGCCACGTCCACAGCTCGCCCGCCACCTCTAGGGCGAAGTGCTGCGGGTAGTGGCGGGCCAGCTCCGGCAGCTGGGCCTCGATCAGCTCCCACTGCCAGGGCAGGCTCTCAGGGGTATGCTTTACATAATAGCTATAGTCATGCGCCAGCAGCGCCGCCTTCTGCCCCAGATCGTCGCTATAGCGCGCGTCGACCAGAAAGATCGGCGCGGCGTCGAGGGGGCGCGCCCCGACCGCCATGCGGAACGACTCGACGGGGATATCGAAGGGAGACCACATACTTATACCATTTCAGATTGCAGATTTTGGATTGCAGATTGCCGTGCATGGCATTCCAACGCGCTCTGGCGGCGGCGCATATGCGGCTTGCTCAATTCCAGTTGGCATTATCTCTTGGCAGGGCGACGTAGGGACGTAGCGCGCTGAGTCCCTACGCGAGGGTTGTCTTGGCCGCCTCGAAGAGCCGCACCAGGCCTGCGGCCGTGGCCTCGGCGCGGAACTGCGGCTCCCAGGCCGGCGCGGCCAGCACATCGCTGATGACAAAGCCACCGGCGATCTGCGCGCCGCGGACGGCGCAGATAGCGAACAGGGCGGCGGCCTCCATCTCCACCGAGAGCACGCCCCGCTCCTGGTAGTGCGCGATCTCGGCGCGCGTCTCGCGGAAGGCCGCATCGGTCGTCCAGGTCGGCCCGCGCGTCGCGGGCGCGCCCGAGCGGTCCAGCGCCTGCGCGAAGGCCGCGCTGAGCGCCGGGTCGGGGGCAACCGTGGGCGCCGACCCCTCCAGATAGTGGTGGGAGACGCCCTCATCGCGGTAGGCCTCGGTGCAGGCCGTCAGGTCTCCGATCTGGAGGCGGGGGTCGATCCCGCCGGCGGTGCCAATGCTCACGAATCGGCGCACGCCCATCGCGATCAGCAGCTCGATCAGCATGGCGGCGGCGGGTGCGCCGATGCCGAACTCGGCGGCAACCGCCACCGCGCCGCCGGTCGATGGGAGGGGGTAGAGCCGACCGACCACGCAGGGCAGCGGCTCGGGCGCCTCCTCCGCGAGGATGTGCTTGAGCAGCGACCGCTGGTAGCAGAAGATCACCCCCTGTGGCGGCGGGCCGCTGGGGGCCAGGCCGACCCCTCGGAAGTAGTCGAGGTGGTCGATCGGCTCGAATACGGCCGGCGATTGGTATTTAGCTGGCAGCTGGGGCAGCGGCATAGCGCACTCTCTCTGGGTAATCGGCGTGCGAGGCGGCCAGCATGCAGAACGGCGCCAGCGAAGCTGGCGCCGTTCTGCATGCTAACGCAGCGTTAATCATCTTCGACCTCTGCTTCGACGAGCATATCGGTGTAGACACCGTTGCCCCGGACATGGGCGGGTCGCTCGCGGTCGGCGGGCTGCTCGGGCATATGCGCATAGATCTGCGTGGTGGAGAGCGAGGCGTGGCCGAGCCGCTCCTGGACCTCGCGCAGCTCGGCGCCGCCGTCGAGCATATGGGCGGCGAAGGAGTGGCGCAGGGTGTGGGGTGTCAGCTCGTGGAGGCCGACCTGGTCGGCGTAGCCCTTGAGGATGAGCCAGAAGCCCTGGCGGGTGAGCCGCTTGCCGCGATGGTTCAGGAAGAGCGCGCCGCTATCTTCGCTGGCGCTGCGGGCGATCTGGGAGCGGGAGGCGTCGAGGTATTCCTCGATCGCGGTGGCGGCGGTTGAGGTGAGGGGCAGCACCCGCTCGCGCCCGGCCTTGCCCATGCAGCGCACCGTGCCGCCATCGAGGGAGACATCGGCCGTACAGAGGGCCACCAGCTCGCTGACCCGCATGCCGGTGGCGTAGAGCAGCTCGAGCATGGCCTTATCGCGCATGCCCTCGGGCGAGCTCGATCGCAGGGGCAGCTCCAGCAGCTCGTCCATCTGGTGTTGGGAGATCGCCTTGGGCGGGTAGCGGTCGACCTTCGGCGAGTCGATCATGGCCGTCGGGTCGCTGGCGATCAGCTGCTGGGCGGCCAGGTAGCCGAAGAACGACTTCACGGCGGCGGTGCGCCGGGCCACCGTGCTGGTCGCGTAGCGCCGCTCGTGTAGAAAGAGCATAAACGCCAGCATATCGTCGTGTGTGACGGCGTGCCAGCCCTCGATGCCGCGCTCTTGCAGGAACGTGCAGAGCTGTTCGAGATCGGTGCGATAGGCGGCGGTGGTGTTGTCCGACATGCGTCGCTCACCCGCCATATACACTAAAAACTGTTCTACGCGCTCATGCATATCGTATCCCGCCGGCTGTTCGGCCCCACGACAGGGCGCTGTGGATTCTAGGAGGTGTTCGGGCTCGTGAGGTGAGGTAGCGCGTATGGTACCGCAAAGGATGGGCAGTGTCAACCGCTCTAGAAGCAGCAGCTCTCTTTATAGCCACAGTTCCGGCAGCGGTGGTAGTTGGCCCAGAGGCGCATTGGGCTGCCGCAGGACGGGCACTCGACGGTGTCCGGGTGGCCCTGCTCGCGGCGGCACGCGGAGCCCTTGCGCGCGGCGGGCGCGCCCTCGGCGTCGGCGCTCGGTCGCGCCTGGCTGCGCTCAGACATGGGGCGATCTCCTTCGCTACAACGTGCCGGCCCCTATTGTAGCACTCGCGGCGGCGGCGTGGGCGTCGCTTTCGCCCAATCAGGGCATGTGCAACGTCGCTGGCGGCTGAAGCCGCGTCGCGGG
>NZ_JAIEWN010000027.1:39327-68571 GCF_019599295.1 Oscillochloris sp. ZM17-4
CCCCGAGTCCTCGTCCACGGTGACGTCAGACCCGGCGGTGAAGCTGGGCGCATCGTTCACCGCTGTCACGGTCAGAGTCACCGTGGCGGCTAGAGTCGAGTTCAGTTGCCCATCGTTCGCCCAGTAGGTAAAGCTATCGTTGCCGTTGAAGTTGAGGGTCGGGGTATAGACAAACGAGCCGTCGGAGCTGAGCGCGAGATCCCCATTCGTCGGCCCGGCGCCCAGGACGGCTGTAAGCGGATCGAGCTCAGGGTCGGTGTCATTCGCCAGCACGCCAGAGGCAGCAAGCACTGTGAGCGAGGTGTCCTCGTTTGTGGAGTAGCCATCGTCTACTGCGGTTGGCGGGTCATTATCATCTTTAATCGTGCCGGTGGCGGTAGTGTCTGTGAAAGGTTTCTTCACGCTGGTGGAAGAGTCCGGCAGTAGTTCCAGCGTAAATGTCTCATCGCTCTCGTCGACGAGATCATCAATGAGCGGGATCTGGATCGTGCCGGAGATATGGTTGGTCGAGATCAGCAGCGTTCCGGTCGTCGTGCCGGTAAAGTCGGTGCCGCTTGTCGCCGTGCCATTAACTGTTTTGTAGGCGATGCTGATGTCTTCGAGGGTGCTGACCTTATCCAGCGTAACGACAAAGTCGATCGTGCCGTCGTTCTCAAACGCTGTCGGATCAGAGATCGAGTCTACCGTCGGGTTATCATCATCAATGATGACCGCGAAGGTATCGATGTTAGCGCCAACGGCGGGGATAATGGTGCTGACCGTTGAGGAGAGGATATGTGCGCGGACGATAAAGCCCTCCTGCAACTCGTCCTCAACGTCGCCGTAGATCGTCACCGGGAAGAACTTCTCGGTCTCGCCGGGGTTAAAGGTCAGGTCGGTTTGGGTGGCGCTGTAGTCGGTGCCCTCTGTCGCCGGATGAGGATCACCGAGTATAGGCAGCGTGCTCATCCGGATCACAATCTTCTGCCCTGATCCGACCGCCTGTGAGAGCTTGACGCTATAGTTGATAACGGTAGAACCGGTATCGCCCTCGACAATGGGATCTGAGGGGGTGAGGGTCACAGTGACGATAGGATCCGCTAGGATAATCTGTGTGCCAACCCCAAGGAGAGCCAGAATAAGAATAGCGGCGATGGCGATCTGGGCGCGGGGCTTACGTAGGTTTACTGCGTCGAAGAGCCTACGACGAGGGGTGTGAGGGTGATCCATAAAGGCCGCTCCTTGGATACGCCGCGACAGTCATTGAAGAGTTGCTTGCTGGGCACGCGAGCCACACGACAGAGGCGCAATCAGATGGGTGGGGAATGGCCGGTGATTGCGCACAGAGATAGTACGGCTGACGCTGTGCCATCTCTACAATACAGATACCTGATCGGTGTCACAATAGGCCATTCATCCCCCGCTCATCTCCCTCTCATAACGGCAGGTACTAGTAGGAAGGATGACCTGGCCTGATGAGCGGAGATCGCGGCGGCGAATGCTGTTGACGGATCAGCATTTGCTAGATAGCTATTGTACACAGCTGACGTGCTTTTTGCACTTCTGTAATCTACAAGTTGCAGATCTTCTACTCAGCGGAATGCGAAGTAGGCGCAGATGAGGGCGATGAGGAGGGAGAAGGCGGTGATACTGATCATGATTACCCGCTCCCAGTTAAAGAAGCGCCAATCTGCGGGGATCATATTCTCGAAGCCGTAGATCGTGAGCTTATAGAGGCCGCTATCTCCGGGCTTTCCGAGGTCGAAGACTATGTCGGTGACCGGGATGAAGGTGATCGTCAGCTCGCTGAGCACAATGCGCGTGTCGGGGTCGGCGCGCTGCTGGGCCTCGGCGAGCATTGGTGCGATGGCCTTAAGCGTCGACCACTCGGGGCGGAAGCCGCCGCTCTGGCGCTCGCGATAGATCAGCTCGGCCTTACAGGTGCGTTGCAGCCAGCTCTCATCAAGCGCCGGCCGGTCGTCCTGTGCATGGATGAGATCGGTGCGCCTCCGCCAGCGAAACGTCTTGCGCTGGACAAGCCGCCCGACGCCTTCGCACCGCGCGCAGGTGATTCCGCCTCGGCCCTCGCACTCCGGGCATGGGACGAGCACCTGCTCGGTGCGCGGGGCGGGCGGCGCCTGGGCTGTCGCTGGCGGCTCGGCCTCCTGCGTGGCGCTGCCCCGCGTGCGCCTGCCGCCCCCGGCGCCATTTGGGAACGTCGCTGCCGCAGTGGCTGCGCCGGCGCCGGTGGGAGAGACAGCGATCTGGCGGGTGACGAGGACGCGCTGCTTCCCGTGGCAGTGCGGGCAGGGGGTCAGTCCTCGGCCCTCGCAGGGCCGGCACGCGACGACGCGCGTTGAGCCCGGGAGGATCACCCGGTCGCCGGGGTGCTCGCTAAAATCAGTGACGACGGGCAGTTCGATCTTCCAGCGGTCAACCTCAGGCGTGAGGGCGAAGGGCTGGGCGTGAATGTCCGGCTCCTCATCGTCCTCGGCGGGGCTGCGCTGCTCGTAGAGCAGACGCAGGCGGTAGAAGTAGACATTGGCGCTGCTCGCCTTGTGCAGGCGCGCGAGGCGGCCGAGGAGCGCGATATACATCCGGTGCTGACCCGCCCATACATCGAGCAGCGACGCGAGCTGTGGTGCGCTGCGCATATCCTCGGCGCGCCGATGGGCCCGGTCGATCGGCGCGCGGATGAGATCTGGCCCGAGGGTGGTCTCAATCTCATTGGCCGCGACCCCGACGGACTGAAAGCCGGTCGGGGTCGGCGCGGCGGCGGGCGTGGCACCGAGGATGATCTGGGTTGTCATCTGGTGGCGGGCAAAGATTCGGTCGAGCTCATCGACGGCCGCGCGGGCCGAGGGGAAGCGCCGGGTCGGGTCGAGGGCGAGCATGGTGAGCATCACCCGGTCAACATCGGCGGGCATGCTCTCGACGCCGCGCTGGCGTAGGGGGATGGGCGGGTCGAAGCCGGGGTTATCGGGCAGGCCGGGAGGCTCGTCCCAGGGCAGCTGGGCGCTGAGCATATGGTAGAAGATGACGCCCAGCGAGAAGATGTCGGAGCTGTGGGTGACGGCGCGGGCGCCCTGGACGTGCTCGGGCGAGAAGAAGCCGGGGGTGCCCATAATCGCGTTGACGACCGTGATCGCCTGGCCGTTCTCGCGGGCGATCCCGAAGTCGGTCAGCAGGGCGCGCTCGCTTCCCTGCTCGATCAAGATATTGCCCGGCGACATATCTCGGTGGACGACCCCGAGGCTGTGGGCGTAGTCGAGGGCGGCGGCAATCTGGCGGAAGATCCTCAGGGCGGCGTCGAGCTGGATCCGGCCCTGCCTCTCGATCAGCTGGCGCAGCGACCCGCCCTCGATATGCTCCAGCATTGTGTAGAAGAAGGGCTGGCTGTAGCCGTGGTCGTAGAGCTGGACGATGTTGGGGTGGCGCAGGCGCGCGGCGATGGCGGCCTCGCGCTGGAACCGGCGGATCGCCTCGCGCTCCTGCGACATCAGCACCTTCACGGCTACCTGTCGCTCCGGCAGCTTGGTGTGGTGCGCGAGCCAGACCTGGCTCGATGCGCCGCTGCCGATCTCACGATCAAGGGTGTAGTTGCCGATCTGCTCGGGAATATTCATGGGGTGAGCTGTCGGGCTCAGATCGATCAAGGACGCCTTTGAGTCTAGGCAGAATATTATACCACTCGCATGTGCGAAAAAGTGTGCCCAGCAGACACATGCTGCACTGATGCTGCTGCGGCGCGGTTACGCCGCGCCGCAGCAGCATCAGTTTTTTGTGGGAGAGCTTTGCTCTCCCACACCCTCAGCGTGCGCCGCGTCGCAGCCCGCTAGCGCCGCCCTGGCGGCGGGAACCCCAGCGCCACATCGTCGATCACCAGCGCCCAGTCGGGGCCGCCGGCGGGCGGTGTGAAGGTCTGTGTGCCCTCGGTCGGCAGCTCGCTGATGGGCGTCGCCGCGCCGTCGCGCGGGTCGTACCACCAGGCCCGGGCCATCTTCCCGGCGACAGCATCGAGCCTCACGCTGATCGGCTGCGGTGTGGGCAGGTAGATCATCAGGTACGCCCCGTCGGATCCCCGGCAGGCCCGCGAGTGCGCCCCGCCCGACCCGGCCCCTCCCGCGATGATGCTCTGGTCGGGGATACGTGTGAGCATCGGGCGCGACTCGATCAGGGCGCGCAGGTGCCTGACCTGCCCCGCGCCAGGCCGATCCAGCGCCTCCCGCCATGTCATCGTCACATGGTTGACCGGCGCGTAGCTCGGCGCGGCGCACTGCCAGATCGCGTGGTGTCCGTAGGTGACGCCGCAGCCACCGGCGAAGACGGAGCGCCAGCACTGCTTGCGCACGTCGTAGTCGTCGAAGTAGCCGCTGGCCGGATCCCAGGTGGGCCAGGGGCTCACCGGGTGGTCCTCGTAGTTGGGCTCGCCGTCGAGGGTGGGCTTTGGCGGGAGGCGCGCGTAGTCATGGGCGATCATCTCCCAGGTCGGCACATCGTGGCCAGCGCCGTGGCCGGACTGGATCATGTTCAGGCTGACCCATGGCTCGCTGTGGAGCCACGTGGCGGATGATGTCCCTCCTGGTGGGTGGTAGCTGATTATGGGCACCCGGCCGAGACCGTCGGCAAGCCCGGAGGCCATGGCCCGCCAGATCGTCCGATCGTCAGCCCCATCGTGCTGAGGCGGCCGGTCCCCTCCCAGCACCCAGATCAGGTTGCTGTCGCCCTTGTAGCGCGCCCCGAGCCAGCGCCCATAGGCGCGCGCATTTGACTCGGTGAAGACGGCTGGGCCGCCCCCCCACATGGGCGTGACCTTGTCGCCCCAGGTTGGGAGCAGGCCGATGTAGAGGCCCAGGGCGGCCGCGAGGCGGATCACCGCGTCCATGTGGGCGAAGTAGGCCTCGTCTGGCTTGGCCGGGTCGTCGCTGTGGAGCGGGCGCGCGCCGGCGGGCGTGGGGGTGTGTAGCCCATCGAACTCGGCCAGGGCCACGGCCTGGATCACGGTGAAGCCCTTCGCCGCGCGGTTCTCCAGGTACGCCGTCGCCTCGTCAAGGGTCAGGCGGTGGAATAGCTCCCAGGCAGTGTCGCCCAGCCAGAAGAAGGGGCGTCCGTCGGTGGTGACGAGGTGGTGGCCGTCGACGCTGACGGCGAGGCGGGGCGGGGCGGTGTGGGGCATACGATCCTCATTGTGGAGGCGCAGCAGCGGGATGCGGCCGTGCGCAAGCGCACGACCGCATCCCGCTGCTGGCTCTTACAGCGGGTATGCATCAGCGATCAGGCAGCAGCCAGGCCGCGCAGGTAGCCGATGCTCTGCGCGACATCGGCGAGGGGCGACTGCGGGTGATCCTGCTCGACGATGAACCAGCGGGCGCCGGCGGCCTCGGCGCGGGGGATGAGCTCGGCCCACGGGAGCACCCCGGCGCCCACGGGGGCATCGCGCCGCTCGACGCCGGGCGCGCGATCCTTCAGGTGGACCATCGCGACACGTCCGGCGTGGCGGCCCAGCAGCTCAGCCGGGCTGACGCCAGCCACATCGGCCCAGAACAGGTCGATCTCTAGGCCGACGAGCGCCGGGTCGGTGTTGGCCGTGAGCTGCTCCCAGAGCGTGGCCCCGCCCTGCTGCGGGGCGAACTCGAAGTCGTGGTTGTGGTAGGCCAGGCGCACGCCCTCGGCCTGGAGGCGCGCGGCGAGGGCGTTTAGGCGGGCGGCGACGGCGACCCCGTCGGCGCGCAGCTCTGTGGGCAGGAAGGGCACTACGGCCTGGTCGCAGCCGATGGCGCGCAGGTCGGCCAGCGCCTCGTCGAAGCTTCCCTCCAGGCGGTCCAGGGCGATGTGGGCGGCGCAGGCGCGCACGCCAAGCTTGCGCAGGGTCGCGCCCACCGCCTGCGCATCGCTGTTGCCGAACCCGGCTAGCTCAACTGCGGCGTAGCCCATGGTGGCCACCTTACGGAGCGTGCCCAGCATATCATTCGCGGTCTCTGCGCGCAGCGTGTAGAGCTGCACGGCGATCTGGTCGGGTCGCATAATGGAGATGCCTTTCAGTGGGGCCTTATAGCCGAGCGCAGAGCGGGTGAGCGCAGAGCGCAGAACAGGATCGCAATACCGTAAAAGGCACGCTGTCACCCAGGAAGCCACATCCCCATGTCACCCTGAGCGAAGTGAAGGGTCTTCCCGCTCGAAGGTGGTAGATGCTGAGCGCAGCGAAGCATGACAGAAATACCCACGGCCCGAGTGCTTGTGTTATCCACACTATACCACCAGGGCATGTGCGGATCGCTGGGCGACTGCCTCGCGCTTCATCGGCGCCACTCATCGCCTGAGCCGCTCGATCAGGTAGTCGCGCATGCGGGCGGCTGCGGGTGCGAGGGTGCGCCCCTCGCGGGAGACGAGGGCCATGGTGCGGCTGATCGTCGGGGTGTGTAGGGGCACCACGGCCAGCCGCTCGTCGCCGCCGAGCGCCATGCGTGGGATCACCGCCACGCCCAGGTTGGCCTCCACAAGGCGCAGCAGCAGCTCCATCGAGCCGCTATCGAGCACCACCTGGGGTGTGAACCCGGCCTGGCGGCAGGCCTGGCTGAGCGCCTGGCGCACGTAGCCGGCCGGCGAGTAGAGCAGGAATCGCTCCTCGCCGAGCTCGGCGATGCTCAGCACCTGCGCGCCCGCCAGGCGATGCTCGGTCGCCAGCACCAGCACAAGATCCTCGCTGAACAGCTCGGTGATCGACAGACCGCGCTGCACGACCGGCAGCGTGACGACGGCCAGGTCGATCTGGCCATCGTTGAGGCGCTGCAGGAGCGCCTGCGAGTCGCCCTCGGCGATGTGCAGCTCGACGTTAGGGTAGTCCTGGTGGAAGTGGCGCAGCACGTCGGGGAGCAGCCGCTCGCCGATCGATGGCGGCGCGCCGATACCCACCCGCCCGCCATACGTCCCGCCGCGCTCGCGTAGCTCGGCCTTGGCGGCCTCGACATCGGCCAGGATGGTGCGCGTGTGATCCAGCAGCACCTTGCCCGTCTCGGTGAGCCGCAGCCGGCGGCCCACCCGCTCGAAGAGCGGCCCGCCCCCCAGCTCGCGCTCAAGATCTTTCAGCTGCTTGGTAATGGCCGGCTGGGCCACCGCCAGCTCGATCGCCGCCCGCGACACATGCTCGTGGCGCGCCACGGTCGCGAAGTAGATCAGGTGTCGAAGCTCCATGGCACAGCCCTCTGTCACGTTCGCTCACGGCGTCATCGCCCAGGGCGCTGGCTATCTGGCTGGGCCGTAGTATACCCCATATCTCGCCGGTGCGCAGGCCGCTGTTAACCCTTGAGGTATCAGTAGGGCATAAATGATATATTAGACAGTTATGAATACCCCTGCTATGCTAGGCTCAGCACCAAACATTGTCGGGCAATGATGCACGGCATCGCGCGCTGGGGAGGGCGGGCAGGGACGCCCGCAAGCCCGGCTGGCGATGCTGATTTGTGTGCGCCACCGCCGCTACCAGCTGAAGGAGACGTGTATGTTCCGCGCCATCATCGCCGCCGCCAGCAGCGCAGAGATCCACCCCGGCCAGATCATCTTCTTGATCGGCGGAGAGAACCCCGAGGGCCTGGGCAATCTGCTCGGCGCGTACCTTGGCCGGCCCGATGTCGCGCGGGTGGTGCTGGTGACGGCGACCCCGGCGGTGGCCGCGCGGGTGGCCGCGCCCTACGCCGATCAGCGCGAGGATGGACGTCTGGTGACGGTGGTCGCGGGCGATGATGTCGATGGCGCGCTCTGGGCGGCGCGGCGGGGCTGGGGCGAGCCCGATGCGATGATCACGCTCCCGCTTGAGCGGCGGGCGCCGATAGCCGCCTTCGCCCCGGCGATGATGGGGGTTGCCGCCGATTAGATCATGCTCTCAGAGACGCAGTGATGGGACAGCTTCGCTGGCCCATCACTGCGTCGTGCGTTGTGCCCATCAGGCACATGATACACTGAGTGTGCTGCGGCGCGGCTTAGCCGCGCCGCAGCACACTCAGTTTTTTGAGGGAGAGCGAAGCTCTCCCACACCCTCACCGTGTGCAGCACACTCAGTTTTTTGAGGGAGAGCGAAGCTCTCCCACACCCTCACCGTGCGCGGTGCGGGCGAAACGGCCCGAATCCTCCACGCCGCCAGGCTGCGGCGATGATCTCGGCGCAGTGGTTCTCGCTAAGGGCGGCGGTGTTCAGCATCAGATGGTAGTGGGCCGGGTCCTGCCAGTGGGCGTGGTAGCGCCGGCGGACATAGCTGTCTCGGCTCTGGTCGCTGCGGGCAACCTGGTACGTGGCCTCGTCGAGGCTCAGCCCATCGCGGGCTGCGATGGTCGCCGCGCGGCGCGCGGTCGGCGCGTAGATGAAGACATTCATCACGCCCAGGTAGTCGGATAGGGCGAAGTTCGCCCCGTGGCCGGCGATCAGGGCTAGGTTGCTGCGAGCCGCCGCCGCAATCACCGCCAGGGTGGCCTGGTGACAGGTGAGCTCATCGATGCGCAGGTCCGGGTCGAGTGGCGGCGCGCCGAGAAAGAGCGCCGGCCCATCGGCGAAGGCGCGCAGGATCTGGTCGACCGGCCCATCGGCGTGCTCGTCGCGCAGCGCGACGACCTCCTCGCGCATGTGGAGCCGCTCGGCCACCTGCTGCACGATCTGGCGGTCGATGTAGCTCAGGCAGAGCTCGCGGGCCACCGCCTCGCCGATCGCCCGCCCGCCGCTGCCGAGCTCGTGGCTGATAGTGATCACGGTCATCGCGCGTGCCCCCACTACGCACAAACACAGAACAGACGCAGGACACACTGTGTCCTGCGCCTGTTCTGTATTTCTACTCCATCACCGGCATGGGCGCGGGCTCGCCGCCGCGGCGCAGGGGCAGCTCGGGCACAAAGAAGGACAGGATCAGGGCGATGATGGCCAGGACGCTCGCGTAGCGGTAGATGCTGGCGATGCTTTCGGTGAATGCGTGCTTCACTGCTAGGCTGATCTCTCCGCCAATCTTCTCGCCCTGGGCGATGGCCGTGGCCTGGGCCTGGTCGAGGCCCTGGAGCGCCCCGGCGAGGGCTTGATCGCGGGCGGCGGCCGGCAGCGCGTCCACCGTATCGAGTAGCTGGAGCAGCTCGGGCGGGGTCTGCGCATTCGCCTTGAGCGCCGCGATCGCCGCCGGGTCGCCGTCGCGGATCGCCTTGGTCAGCAGGTCGCGCTGGGCGGTGAACTGCGCGGTGATCTCCTGGGTGATGCGGGCCGACGGGTCGGTCGCCTGGCCCGTGGCCCCCTCGCCGCCGGCCGAGCCGTTGCGCAGGGCCGAGGGGTCGATCTGGGCGGCCATGGCCGGGGGCAGCTCGGCCTGGATGGGCGCGAGGTTCGCGGCGAGCGAGCTGGTCAGCGTGGTCGTCAGCACCGCGCCGAAGACCGCCGAGCCGACGACCTGGCCGATCTGCTGGAAGAACTGGCGGCTGGCCGTGGCCGAGCCGACATCCTCGCGGGGGACAGCGTTCTGCATGGCCAGGTTGAGCAGCGGCAGCGCCGGCCCGAGGCCGAGGCCGAGGGCGATCATGCGCAGGCGCACCATCCAGATCGAGGTGTCGATCTGGATGGTCGTCAGCCACCAGAGCGAGGCGACGATAATGCTCATGCCGACGATGATCGTGACCTTGTAGCGGCCGATCCGCTGCACGATCGCCGAGGAGACGATCGAGCCGAAGACCAGGCTCAGGGTGAGCGGGATGAGCGTCGTACCGGCCTCGGTGGCGCTTACGCCCAGCACGTTCACCAGGTAGAGCGAGAGGAAGAAGATCGCGGCGAACAAGGTCGCGCCGACCGAGACGCCGATTAGGTTCACCATCGTGTAGGTGCGATTGCGGAACAGGTGCAGGGGCAGGATGGGTGCCGCCGCCCGCCGCTCGGCGAACAGGAACAGCGCCAGGCCGACCACGCTTAGGGTGATCAGGCCGACCACCAGGGGCGAGCCCCAGGCGTGCTGTGTCTTGTCCAGGGTCAGGGCCAGCAGCAGCGGCACCACGGCGAGGATCAGGGTGATCGAGCCGAAGTAGTCGATCGGGCTGCGCACGCCGCTGTCCAGCTTCGGCATCTTCATGATGATGAAGGTCAGCGCCAGCAGGCCGATCGGCAGGTTCACATAGAAGACCCAGTGCCAGCTGATGTTGTCGGTGAGCAGGCCGCCGACGAAGGGGCCGACCACGCTGGAGAGGCCGAAGGCCGCGCCGAAGAGGCCCATGTAGCGGGCGCGCTCGGCGGGGGCGAACAGGTCGGCCGGGATGGCGAAGGCCGTGGAGGTGAGGGCGGCGGCGCCGAAGCCCTGGATGCCGCGGAAGATCACCAGCTGGATCATGCTCTGCGAGAGCCCGCAGAGGGCCGAGCCGGTCAGGAAGACGACGATGCCGAAGAGCAGGATGATCTTGCGCCCGTAGATGTCCGAGAGCTTGCCGTAGATCGGCACCATCGCCGTGCTCGCCAGCAGGTAGGCCGTGGAGACCCAGGCTAGCAGCTCGATGCCCTGGAGGTCGGCCACGATCCGCGGCAGCGCCGTCGAGACGATCGTCTGGTCGAGCGAGGAGAGGAACAGGCTCAGCAGCACGCCGACGAGGATGATCATCTTGGTCGGCTGGTCGAGGGCGGTGGTGTAGTCGATCCGGGTGCCGCTCGGTGCGGTCGTGGTTGCCATGGGATCTCCGTGAGGTCTCTGTGAATAGTTTTATCTTCAAAACACTTCGATAACTCGAAGTATACGAAAGCCTAGATAGTTGTCAAGTCCATCGTTAGGTCGATAGAATCGGCACGCGCGCCACTATCGGCTATCGGCTATCGGCTATGTGGAGCGCCGCGACAACCTCCTCAAGCACGCCGCCGAGGCGGGCGCAGAGCTGAGGGCTCAGGCATGCCAGCCGCTGGGCAGCCTCCTGCATGCGCATCTTGCGGAAGCGCTCGATCACCGCCATACCCTCGGCGGTGAGCGAGACCTCCTTGTGCCGCCGGTCGTGCTCAGACTCGCGCCGCTCCACGCAGCCGCCCTGAACCAGCTGGTCGACAACGTGGCTGGTGGTGCCCAGCGCCAGGTTGAGGTGCTCGCTGATCTGGGAGATCGAGGCCGGGCCGGACTTGTGCAGGTAGTTCAGGGCCACCAGCCGCGGCAGCGAGAGGTCGGCCTCGCGCAGGATAGCCAGCATCGTGCCCATCGAGTGGACGTTCAGGGCCATGTTGACGCTGGTCACAAGCTCGGCGAGGGCCAGGGTGTCGGTCTCGGTTATTGGTTCCATAGATGAGATAGTTCGATATTTCGAATAATCACATATAGAGTACCATAACCCCATACGCAGCGCAAACGGGCCTAGTGGCGTAACCCACAGAAAATGAGGTTTTGTTATGTCCGTGCGAGCGAAGCTCGCACGGACATAACAAAACCTCATCTTTACCGTGTCACGCCACTAGCGCGGTCGCCCTAGCAGCTCGGCCGCTGCTTCGGCCAGCCGACTCAGCAGCAGGGGCTTGCTCATATACAGGCTCGCCCCTGCCGCGAGGCAGCGCTCGCGGTCGCCAGCCATCGCCAGCGCGGTCAGCGCGATGATCGGGGTCTCGCGCGTGGCCACGCCAGCGCGCAGGCGGCGGATGAGCTCCAGGCCGTCCATCCCGCGCATCCGCACATCGGTGATCACCAGATTCGGCACATGCGCGCGCACACAGGCCATCGCCTCCTCTGCCGAGCCGGCGATGGTGACCTGATAGTCGCAGCGACGGAGGTAGCTCCCCAGAAGCTCCGCGCTCGCCGGGTCGTCCTCCACGAGCAGCACCGGCTGCCCGCCGCCGAGCGGCTCCGCAAGCGGCTCGGCGATCATGATCGTGGCGGCTGGGGGCGCATTCGGCGATTCCATCTGTAAGCGGAGCGCCTGCTCCCGCTCCAGATCCCACGGCAGGGTCATCGTGAAGCGGCTGCCCTTGCCCACCTCGCTCTCCAGTCGGATCCCGCCCCCGTGCATCTCGGCCAGCTGCGCCACCAGCACCAGGCCCAGCCCGCTGCCCTGCTGCCCATCCTGGTGCGCGCCAGCGATCTGGGCGAATGGCTGGAACAGGCGCTGGGCGTCCTCGGCGGCGATGCCAACGCCGGTATCCCACACGCTGAAGTACACGACCCGCTCACTGGCATTGCCCTGGAGGCTCAGCCCCACCTTGCCGCCCGCCGGGGTGAACTTCACCGCGTTTGAGAGCAGGTTGATTAGCGCCTGGCGCAGGCGACGATCATCGCCGCTGATCAGGCGTACCTCGGGGTCTATCTCGAGCGCGATCCGGATCCGCTTACGGTTCGCCATGTCGCCGACCATGCGCACGGCGGACTCACAGAGCGCTGTGACCAGGATGGGGCTAGGGTCGAGCTCGAACTGGCCGGCCTCAATCTTTGCAATATCCAGGAAGTCGTTGATCAGGGCGAGCAGGTGGCGGCCGCTCTCCTGGATCCCGTTCAGGTTCTCGATCTGCTGCTGGGTAAGCGGGCCGGAGAACTGGGCGCGGATGATCTCGGTCATCCCGAGGATGACGGTGAGCGGCGTGCGCACCTCGTGGCTCATCCCGGCGAGGAACTCATCTTTGAGCTGGGTTGCCCGCCGCAGCTCGGCGTTCGTGCGGGCCAGATCGATATTCTGCTGGATCACCGTCTCTTGCAGCAGGCGGTACTCATTGCGCTGCTGCACGCGGGCCTGGGTGGCCTCCCCGCGCTCGCTGGCGTCAGTGATGACCTGGATCAGGCCGATGATCTGGCCCGCGTCGTTGATCTGCGGGAGCGTCAGCAGATCGAGGTAGCGCACAGCGCCCATGGCGCTCTCGCGGTTGATATCCGGGAAGTGCAAGCGCTCAAGGCGGCCGGCGATGATCGCGCCGAGAGTCTCCTCGCTGCCATAGAGCTCGGGCAGCAGGTCGACGAGCGCGCTCCCGGGCGCCGCCCCCAGCTCATCGATCACGCCAATATCGCCGCCGACGCCGCGCACCACCAGGTCGCGGTCCGCTATCAGGTAGGCCATCCCGCTCGCGGCAAGGATCTGGTGTGCAATCATGGCGCTCATGGGGTCACCGTGGGTGTGATGCGATCCGCTGGGATCGGGTGGATAAGGCTCACATAGCGCTCCGAGACCCACCCGATTAGCTCCACCGTCTGGCCGCTCGAGATCGGCACCCGCACCCGATACCAGCTGCCGATCTGGGCGATCACCTCGACCGGCGACCCGAGCGGTGCCACGATGCTGCTGCGGGTGCTCGACTCGTCGGGCGTGCTGTAGAGGTACACGTTGCCGATCATCACGCCGATATATGGCGAGGGCGTGCTGGTGGCGGTGGGCGTATTGGTGGGCGTGCCGGTGGCGGTGGGCGTGCTGGTGGGCGTGCCGGTGGCGGTGGGCGTGCTGGTGGCGGTGGGCGTGCTGGTGGCGGTGGGCGTGCTGGTGGGCGTGCTGGTGGGTGTGCTGGTGGCGGTCGCCGTAGGCGGAATAGCCATGAGCGCCCCGAAGCGCGACTCCACCTGCCAGGTCCAGCCGGCGCAGAGCAGCGGCGGGATCAGGGCGATCAGGACCACCAGGGTGATCAGCGCCCACTGCACCGCGCGGCTGGTCTGGCGGGGTGCCACGGCGACCGGCGTCATCAGACTCTGTCCGAGGATGCGGCCAGCATCCTCGATCAGGGTCTGATTGCCGCCGTCGAAGTTGCGCAGCTCGTCATAGCGCTTATCATGGATCGTCACCAGCGAGTCGCGCATCTTCTCGCGGAAGTTCTGCGGCGGGACGCCCTCGACGACGGCGGCCAGGTAGGCCGCGCCGCCGGCCTCCAGCATAATCTGCCGCGACTCATAGGCGATCTCGCCAAGCTCACCGCTCTCGGCGCGGCCAAACGCGTCGCGGGCAAAGTCGCGGATCGCCGTGAGCATCCCGCTCACCAGGTCGCGGTCGGGGCGCACATCCTCAGCCGAGGAGTGGCAGATCAGCAGGCCCGAGTCGCGCTGGATCAGGAAGACCTCATCGACGCTGAAGGGCAAGGCGTTGCGCATCTCGAACTCGCGGGTGGACACGCCGCGCAGGCGCGCCTGCCAGTAGCGCGGGTCGAAGAAGACCTGCGCGCCCTGGCGCACCCGGTTATCGATCTGCTGGGCGAAGCTGCGCACCGCCTCGGTGACGGCGCGGGCGATCATCTGGCCGATCACCGGGTAGAGCGCGTCGATAATATCTTCGCGGGCCTGGTAGACCTGCTGCCGGATCGCCTCACCGATCACGGGGGCGATGGCGCGGGCCATCTCATCGCGCGAGTCGGTGATGTGCTCAGACAGAATCTCAGCGATCAGCGGGCTGATCCGATCAATGAGCGCCTCGGGCTTGAGCAGCACCCGGCGCAGCTCCTCGATCTGGAGCTTCGTCTCCGTCTCCTGGGACATAGGAGCCTACTCCTTTGCGCCGGAGAGCCCATTGAGGAGGCCGGTGACAGAGCTGCCTGTCTCGAGTCGGGTGGCGATCTCAAGCAGCATGCTGGCGAGGGCGCGGCGGTCGGTCTTCTGGTTCTCCAGGCGGTCGGCGATCCGGCGCAGCTCGGCGCGCAGGGCGTCCTCCGTGCCGCGGATCTCGCGGCGCAGCGACTGCGAGCGCTGCTCGATCTGGTCGCGGGCGTCGATCAGCTCCGCCTTCCCGGCGCGGATGGCGGCGTCGTGGCTGGCGTGCGAGCGCTTCAGGTCGCCCAGGCTCTCGCCCGCGCCAGCGATCAGCTCCTCGTGCTGGCGCACCTGGGTGGCGATCTGCTGGATCTGCGCGTCGCGGCTGCGCTGGCGATCCTGCTCGCGGCGCTGCTCGTCGGCGAGCCGGCGCAGCTCAAGCTCGATCGTCTCGAAGCGGCGCGCGGTGTGCTTCTCAAGCTCGGCGATCCGCTCCTGGGCCTGGCGCAGGTCGCCCCCGGCGCGATCAAGATCGCGGCGCATATCGGTGAAGCGCCGCTCATAGTCCTCGATCTGAGCGCCGAAGAGAATACTGCGCAGCCGGTCGGCCTCGGCCTCCTTGATCCGGCTTCGCCCCTGATCCGGCCCGAGGATGATCTCGCGGACACGATCAAGATCCTCCTGCCGCTCCTCTGGCTGACCGCTATCAGAGTCGGGCGCGGGCAGCTGTGTGGTCGTATGGGTATTGGTCATCAGACGCTCCTCACGCTACGTGGGATATAATCAGTGTGCCAAGAGCCTGGAAGGCCTCCTCAACCTGCATGCCCGTCTTCGCGCTGCTGAGGAGCCAGGGTGCGCCGTATGTGCCGGCCATGAGCCCGATCTGCTCATCAGACACCACCCGCTGGCCGGCGAGATCCGCCTTGTTGCCGACCAGTACCAGCGGCACGCCGGGGTTCACCCCGCGAAAGTCCTGGGCGTAGCGACTCAGTGCGCCGAGGGTCTCCTCACGGGTGAGATCGCAGACGAGGATCGCCCCGCTGGCGCCGCGATAGTAGTTCTGGACAACACTATTGAACGACTCGCTGCCGGCAGTATCCCAGATCATGAGCGTGATTTGGGCGGGGGCGTCGCCATGGGCCTGGATCACACGGCGGCTCACGCGTACGCCAAGGGTGCTCAGGTAACTCTCGCTGAAGCGACCCTCCACAAACTGACGCACCATGCTCGTCTTTCCTACGGCGAAGTCGCCGATCAGGCATATCTTTTTTGTGAGCTGTATCAATCGTCGCCGTCCTCGATGCGGTAAGGTTCGCAGCTGTTCGCCGGGCGACTGAAGCCCCCGGCTTATGGTTTGGGACGCCCGCCTGCGCGGGTGTGGATAGCCCGCGCAGGCGGGCGACTCGGTGGCTGAAGGGTTACGCCGCACCCCATAGGCTCAAGAAGGATTGCGGGAGGTAAAGTCGTGCTATTATGCTAACACATCATACTACCATATCTTTTATTCGCAGTCGTTTTTTTGTCATTACGAACGAATTCTGCACGCTACTCTAGCAGATTGTTACGTACGTGCGTCGTACGTACGTCCATAATATAATTTCCAGCCTTGCCGTCTCATCACGTAGAGCTAGGGCTGCTGGGGATATCGTGGGGACCATGACCCTCGCCGACCTGCCGCTGGGCGCGCGCGCGCAGGTGCTCGCCCTGGGCGGCGCGGGCGCCGAGCGCCGGCGCCTGCTCGACCTCGGCATCCTGCCTGGCACCGTCATCTCTGTCGAGTCACGCAGCCCCCTGGGCGACCCGACCGCCTACCGCGTGCGTGATACGGTGATCGCCCTGCGCCGCGAGCAGGCGGCGCGCATCACGGTAAGGAGCGAGATATGAGTGAGCATCTGATCACCCCTGAGGCGGTGGGCGCGCCCACCGCCCACTGCGCCAGCTGCCCGATCTATAACAGCGCCCAGCTCGTTAAGCTTGGCATTGACATAACTGGGTACGACTATGTGGTCGCCCTGGCCGGCAACCCCAACACCGGCAAGAGCACGGTCTTCAACGCCCTCACCGGGCTGCGCCAGCACACCGGCAACTGGTCGGGCAAGACGGTCTCGCGCGCCGAGGGCGGGTTCCGCTTCCGCGAGAGGCGCTACAAGCTGCTCGACCTGCCGGGCACCTACTCGCTGCTCTCCACCAGCACCGATGAGGAGGTCGCCCGCGACTTCATCCTCTTCGGTCGGCCCGACGTGACGGTGGTGGTGGTCGACGCGACCCGCCTGGAGCGCAACCTGAACCTAGCCCTCCAGGTGCTCGCGATCACCGAGCGGGTGGTGGTGGCCCTGAACCTGGTCGACGAGGCCCGCCGCCACGGCATCGAGGTGGACGCCCGCAGCCTGACCCGCGACCTGGGCGTGCCGGTGGTGCCGATGGCCGCCCGTCGGGGCGAGGGCGTGCCCGAGCTGCTGGCCGCCGTCGCCGATGTGGCCAGCGGGGCCTACCCAACCCGCCCGCGGCGTCTGCCCCTACGCGACCCGGAGATCGAGCGGGCGGTCGCCGCGCTGACCCCGCAGATCGAGGCGGCCTTCCCCGGCCTGCCCAACGCGCGCTGGGTGGCCCTGCGCCTGCTCGACGGCGACGAGAGCATCGCGCGGGCGGTGGCCGACGGCACGCTGGGCGCCGCCGTCGCGCCGCCACCTCTACCTGTCGCAGCCTGATGTAAGGGCGCAGCAGCGCCGCGCTGCTGCGCCCTTACGGCAACACCCCGATACTATGGAGTACCTTGATGAGCAACCCCTCTGCGGAGCAGATCCTGGCCGACGCGGCGCGGCTGCGCCACACGGTCGGCGGCTCCCTGCACGATAGCGTCACCGAGGCGATCTACACCGACGCCGCCCAGATCGCCGACCGGGCCGTCACGCGCGATGGGCAGCGCGCCGCCTTCAGCCTCGACCGGGCGATCGACCGGGTCGTCACCAGCCCGATCTGGGGCTTCCCGATCATGGTGCTGATGCTGATGGGCGTCTTCTGGCTGACGATCGCCGGGGCGAATGTGCCCTCGGCCATACTGGGCGAGCTGCTCACCGGGCAGCTCTACGCCGCCCTGCACGCCGGGGCGGCGGCGGTCGGCGCGCCGGCCTGGCTCTCGGGCCTGCTGATCGACGGCGTCTATCTAGCGACGGCCTGGGTGATCAGCGTGATGCTGCCGCCCATGGCGATCTTCTTCCCGCTCTTCACGCTGCTGGAGGATCTCGGCTACCTGCCACGGGTAGCCTTCAACCTCGACCGGCTCTTCAAGGGGGCGGGCGCCCACGGCAAGCAGTCGCTCTCGATGATGATGGGCTGGGGCTGCAACGCCGCCGGCGTGGTGGCCACCCGGATCATCGACAGCCCGCGCGAGCGGCTGATCGCGATCATCACCAACAACTTCAGCATCTGCAACGGACGCTGGCCGACGCTCATCCTGATGGGGACGGTCTTTATCGGGGCGACGGTCGCCCCCGGCCTGGCCAGCCTGGTGGCCGCCGCAAGCGTCGTCACCGTGACGATCATCGGCATCTTCACCACCCTGATCGTCTCGGCGGTGCTCTCGCGGACGATGCTCAAGGGCGAGGCCTCGACCTTCAGCCTGGAGCTGCCGCCCTACCGGCCACCGCGCGTGCTTCAGACGATCTACACCTCGCTGATCGACCGCACGATGATCGTGCTCTGGCGGGCCGTGGTGATGGCCGCCCCGGCCGGCGCGGTGATCTGGCTGCTGAGCAACATCACCGTCGGCGACGCGAGCCTGGCCGGGCACCTGGTAAACTTCCTTGAGCCGCTGGGCTGGCTGCTCGGCCTGAACGGGGTGATCCTGCTGGCCTACATCGTGGCCATCCCGGCCAACGAGATCATCATCCCGACGATCTTGATGCTCACCCTGACCCTCGGCCGCTCGCAGCTGGCCCAGGCCGGCGTGATGCTGGAGCTGGAGCCGGGCATGATCGGCACGGTGCTCACCGAGCTCGGCGGCTGGACGGCGCTCACCGCTGTCAACCTGATGCTCTTCAGCCTGCTGCACAACCCCTGCAGCACGACGATCCTGACGATCTGGAAGGAGACGAAGAGCCTGAAGTGGACGGCCCTGGCCACGCTGCTGCCGGTGGCGCTCGGCGTGGCGGTAACCTTCACCACGGCGACGATCGCCCGCCTGGCGGGCTGGGTCTAGAGCTTCACCTTGCCCAGCTCGGCCTCCAGGCGGCCCACCACCGTCTGGAGCACCTTGATCCGGCCGAAGTGCTTATCCTCCGACTCGATGATCGTCCAGGGGGCGGTGGGGGTGGAGGTGCGCAGCAGCATCTCATTCACTGCCTCCTCGTAGAGCGGCCACTTCTCGCGGTTGCGCCAGTCCTCGTCGGTGAGCTTCCAGGCCTTGTAGGGCACATTCTGGCGCTGCTCGAAGCGACGCAGCTGCTCCTCTGGGCTGAGGTGGACCCAGAACTTGCAGATGATCGTGCCGAACTCGACCAGCTGGCGCTCGAACTCGTTGATCTCGGCGTAGGCCCGCTGCCACTCGTCGACGCGGGCGAAGCCCTCGACCCGCTCGACCAGCACCCGGCCGTACCAGGAGCGGTCGAAGATGCCGAAGGCGCCGCGCGGCGGCAGACGTCGCCAGAAGCGGTAGAGGTAGTGGCGGCTCTTATCGTCTCCGGCGGGCGCGGCGATCGCGTGGACGGTGTAGGCGCGCGGGTCGAGCTTCTCGGTGAGCCGCTGGATGGCCCCGCCCTTGCCGGCGGCGTCCCAGCCCTCAAAGACGATCACCACCGGGCGCTGCTGGCGGTAGGCCTCCAGGCCGAGCAGGTGGGTCTGGGCCTGGAGCAGCTTCAGCCGGCGCGCGTACTCGCCGTCCTCAAGGCGCAGGCTGAGATCGACCCGCTGGAGCATGCCCGGCTCGCCGGGGGGGCTGGCGGGGACGGCGCTCGCCGCCGGTGCGGGGGTGACACCGCGCGGGGTGCCATCCCCGCGCTGGCGGAACGCCGCGCCGCTCGAGTCGATCCCCGACGACAGAGCGTGCCTGTCGAGCGGCACGGCGGGCCGGCCGAGGCGGGCCTCCAGGGCGTGCAGGATGACCTCGAAGACGGCGATGCGGGCGTAGTACTTGTCGGTGGCGGGGATGAGGTGCCAGGGCGCCGAGGCCGTGTCCGTGCGGGCGATCATATCCTCCACCGCCGCGTAGACCTTGTCGTAGTGGCGGTGCTGCCACTGGTCATCCTCCGTGACCTGCCAGGCGCTGAGCGGGTCGGCCATGAGCCGCTTGAATCGGCGGTGCTGCTCCTTCTCGGAGATGTGCAGCCAGAACTTGAGCAGGACGGCGCCGTCGGCGGCGAGCTGCCGCTCGAAGGCGGCGATATCCTCGCATCGGTCGCGCCAGAGCCCGGCGTCGCCATCGCCGTGGGTGCGCTCGGCGAGGGCCTGGCGGTACCAGGAGCGGTCGAAGATCGCCACCTGGCCGTAGCTGGGGATCTTCTGCCAGAAGCGGTAGAGCCAGGGGTACTGGGTCTCGTAGGTGCGCGGCGGAGTGATCGGGTGGACCCGCACGCCGCGCGGGTCGAGCCGGCGGGTCAGCACGCTGATCGTGCGCACCTTGGCGGTGCCGGCCCAGCCCTCGAAGACGATCGCCACCGGCACCTTCGCCTCCAGCATGGCCTGCTCCATGTCGTAGAGCCGGGCCTGCAAGTCGTCTAGTCGCTGGCGGTACTCGCCCTTGCTCAGCTTCAGGTCAACGTCGATCTGGTCTAGCATGAGATGCCCCTCATCGGCTATGATTGAGGCTATTGTACCGCGACTAGATAATTGCAGATTGCAGATTGCAGATTGCAGATTGCAATCTACGCAATAGAGCATATGTAACGCTGTCACCCTGAGCGAAGCGAAGGGTCCCGGCCGGGATTCTTCGCTTCGCTCAGAATGACAGGACGCCGCACCGCATTCCTTCTGCGCTACTGCCAATCTGCAATCTGCAATCTGCAATCTGCAATGCCAACATTAGCCCTCCTGCACACCTCGCCCGTCCACGTGGCCACCTTTGACGCCCTGGCCGCCGAGCTGGCCCCCGGCCTGCGCCTGCGCCACATGGTCGCTGAGGATCTGCTGGCCGAGGCGCGGGCCGCGGGCCTGACGGGCGCCCTTGCCGAGCGGCTGGCCGCGCGCCTGCGCGATCTGGCCGATGGTGCGGCCGCTGTGCTCTGCACCTGCTCGACGATCGGCGGCATGGCCGAGCGGACCGATCTCGGCGGCACCCCGGTGCTGCGGGTGGACCGGGCCATGGCCGAGGCGGCCCTGGCCTGCGGGCCGCGCGTGGCGCTGGTGGCCGCCCTGGAGAGCACCCTGGCCCCCACCCGCGACCTGCTGATCGCGGTCGCCGCCGGGCGGCCCCTGGACATCAGCGCTCACCTCTGCGCCGATGCCTGGGCGCATTTCGAGGCCGGTGCTACCGACGCCTACCTGGCGGCGGTGGCCGGCTGCGCCCGCGCGGCTGCGCCCGCAGCCGACGTGGTCGTCCTGGCCCAGGCCTCGATGGCGGGGGCTGTGCCACTGCTGGCCGACCTGTCGATCCCCGCGCTCAGCAGCCCGCGCCTGGGGATGCGAGCTGCGCTCGCAAGGATGAAGGGTGAAGGATGAAGGATGAAGGATGAAGGGGCTTATTCACCCTCATCCTTCACGCCGGGCCTGAGGAAGAACAGCGCACTAGCCAATACAAGCAGGGCCACGACCTGCCCCACCCGCAGGCCGCCCGCCGCCAGGGCGCTGTCGCCGCGGAAGCCCTCCACGAGCACCTGGCCGGCCGCCAGCCCGCCGGCCACCAGGGCCAGGCGCGCGCCCGGCCCCAGCGGCGCGGCGCGGCTGACCCGCCAGAGGCCCAGGCTCGCCAGGGCGGCCAGCGCGGCGTAGGCCTGGGTCGGGTGGCGCCACTCCTCCCAGAGGTAGACGCTCCAGGGCAGCCGCGCCGGCGCGCCGTAGGCGTCGCCGCCGGCAAGCTGGGCGAGGGCGAGGGCGAGGGCCATCAGCGCCAGGGCCGGGGCCAGGGCGTCGAGCGCGGGCAGCAGCGCCAGCCCGCGCCGGCGCATGTCGAGCAGGGCCACGGCCATGCCGGCGAGCAGCCCCCAGAGCGGGTCGAAGGCGCTCAGGTTGGGCGAGAGCAGGGCCAGCGGGTCGGCCATGTAGGCTCCCGGCGCGCGGGCGGCGAAGGCTAGGCGGGCGGCGGCCAGGCCGGCGGCCAGGCCGGCGAGCAGCGCCGCCGAGAGGGAGTCGCCGCGCAGGCCGAGCCGGCCCGCCTCACGCTCGGCGAGCCAGAGGGCCAGCCAGAGGCCAAGGAGCAGGGCCAGGCCGGGCGCGTTCAGGGCCAGCCGGCCGACCTGGATCACCGGCAGCATCAGGGCGCCTCCTGGAGCAGCGGCTCAAGCTCGGCCCGCAGGGTCGCCTCGCTGAGCGGGCCGCCGTAGAGCACCCGGCGCACCACGCCGGCCCGGTCGATCACGAAGGTCGAGGGCAGCGCCTGCACGCGGTACGCGGTCGTCACCGCGCCGTCGCCGTCGATCAGGATGGGGAAGCTCAGCCCGAGCTCCTCGGCGAAGGCCCGCGCGGCGTCGGCGCTGTCTTGCACGGTGCTGTTCACCGCCAGGATCTGGAGTCCCCTGCCGGACTCGGCCGCGTAGAGCCGCTGGATCGCCGGCATCTCGGCGCGGCAGGGGCCGCACCAGCTGGCCCAGATATTCACCAGCACCACGCTGCCGCGCTGCTCGGAGAGGCGCACCTGGCCGCCGCCCAGGCTGTCCAGGGCGAAGTCCGGCGCGGGGAATCCCGCGCGCGGGCTGGGCGTGAGGGCCAGCGCCCCGGCCTCGGGCGGCACCCGGGCGGCCCATGTCCACGCCGCGCCGGCCAGCAGCAGCAGCGCGGAGAAGGCGGCCCAGCGCCGCCGATCCTCAAAAAGCCAGGCCATACTCTCCCCTTCGGGGCTACGCTCAGTTCGAGTCGCTAGTCTACCACACCCACCCTGCGGGCGGGGCAGCGCCGAATTCCCAACCCCGCCGTTGTGATGGAGGGCGGGCGGCCCGGCGGGTCTGCCGCCTTAACCGGGGGTTGCGCCGGCATAACCAGATGTTGCGCCGACTAACTCCGGAGGGTCGCAGATTAACTCCGGAGGGTCGCCGACTAAACCGGCAGGGCCGCCCAAATCTCAGAAAAGCATATTCGCGCGAATAAGCCTTGGGTCAAGCCCCTCGGCTGGCGACTGAAACGCTTGGTGTGAGATCTCGTACACGGTTTTGCATGAGGACGCGGTCGACGCTAACGCCGTGCAGCCAGATCGGGCGAATCGCGGTTCTGCCCATGGCGTCCCAATGCGGTGGAAACGATCTCACACCAAGCGTTGAAGTCGCGCCGGAGCGGCGCTGCGCGCCGGGCGTCGGCCTGCGCCGACGCCGCCCGCGTAGGCGGGCGGTTGGCCGGAGGCCCCTGCGCTGCGACTTCAGTCGCCAGCTGAGGCCCCTGCGCTCACAGGTTAACCCAGGGCTTATTCGCGCTAAGATTTTTTTGTGGTCAGGGCGGGTCGGCGCGGCTGGCCCTGCTGAATATAATGCGATCCGCTGACCTGCAGCACGATCTGTGCCAGACGGAGCCTACGGATGCGCTAAAGATAGTCATCCCGCGAGAGTCAGATAACGGTATCTTCATTGGAAGGAATGATTCTGTCACACGTTTGATCATATTAAGAGCGTATTATCTCCGTATTAAGGAGCTTGTGATTTACACCTGAAGCTCGGAATTATGATCAGTATATGTAGTGGGATGTCAGAAAGGATGCCTCAATGGAAGCGCCTTCACTAAGGATCTACCACCTAAGTCGGCGCGCGCGCGCTGTCACGCTCATGGCCACGACGTTAAGCATCGCTTTCATGATCAATGTGTTTATTCAGTATCGGCATTTCCAGGCCGAGGTGGCAGTGTCATCCTTGCCGTCGTACTTACTGCGCAACCTGCTGAGCGCAGACTTTCCCCACTTCACCCCGCTGTATCTGCTCAGCACCCTGCTCACGGCGTTGGGTAGCCTCGCCTTTGTCGTTGCCCTCACCGCCCCTGCGGAGGGGAGCGTGTCGGCGAGCATGAGCGTGGCAAACATCCCGGACGAGCAGGAGGGCCTGACACCAAAGCAGATACGGATATGGATCTGGATGACGATCTCTATTGGAGTAGCTTTTCTGGTAATTTTTATTTTCCGGGTAGATCTTTTCTCTATGATGGCGCTTGAGGATGGCTTTATTGAGACACTATCGGCGCTAGGATACTTTATCGCCATGGCGATACTCATTGCACTGGCTGTAGCGCTGCGGACGTACAGCGGCCCATACCGCAAGCTGTCGATCTTCGTGGCGCTCGGCGGGGCATTTGTGCTCTTTGTCATGGGCGGCGAGGAGATCTCCTGGGGTCAGCGCATCTTCAATATTGCCACGCCCGATGCATTTGCCGGCAATCATCAGGGCGAGATGAACCTGCACAACTTCGCGGCCAACACGCTCGAGACCATCTTCTACTTCCTCGCGGCGATGTGGCTCGTGCTCATCCCTTTCATTAATGACCGAACCGGCTTCTTCAATACATTCCACCCAGTTAAGCTCTTCATCCCCGCCCGGTTCCTTATTTTTGTGGGCGTGATCGCTGTAGCTTACAACTACGACAAGTGGGACGTCCAGCTGATGCAATTCTGCTTCTTTGTCGGGGTGTTCATACTCCTGCATTTCCGACGATCTGATTCGCAAACAGCGACCAGTAGCAGGATGATCATGGCAATGCTGGCTCTCATGATCGCATCACAAATCGCCTTCATCAGCTTAGGCAGTAATCTGGGGCGCGAGTGGGATATCACCGAGTACAGGGAGATGTTCATCCCGTTCGGCTATATGATATACAGCCTAGATGTGTTTCAGCGGGTGCGTCGCAGTAACCGGGCGGCTGCCACGACGGCACACTAGGGCAACTCCGGCTAACCCGCATCGGGTAGCGAAAGGCGCCAGCAAAGCTGGCGCCTTTCGCTACATTCCCTACAGCTTGACGATCAGCTCCATGCGCTTGCGGCGGTAGGTTGCGCCGCCGACCCTCTCCTAGCGTGCGGGGACGCCCTACGGGCGTCCCTATACCCGTGCCGGGTGGCGCAGGGGCGGGCCGCCCACATCGAAGGCCTCCCAGTCGCCCCGCTTCCAGAAGCGCCGCTGGGCGTCTACCTGCTCGGCCCCCGCTCGCCGCAGCTGATCCGCGACTGCCTCGACCTGCCCATCCTCCGCGCGCACCGCCACCATCGTCTCGCCGTGCTCGACGCCCTGTGTGTAGGCGCGGGCCTGCTGATCGAGGCGCGACTCGCCGATCAGCGAGCCGAGCAGGCTAAACATGCTCGCCATGAGCCCGGCCCAGGCCAGGACTGAGCCGCCGATCATCAGCGGCACCCCGAAGAAGGTGTTCATCGGTCCGATGTAGATGATCGGCGTCGGCCCGGCGCCGGACAGGGCGATCAGGGTGAGCGATAGGCCCAGCAATGCCCCGAGCGCGGCACCGATCAGCCCGCCGATGCCCGCGCCGTGGATGGCGCCGCGCACCCTGGCAATCTGGTGAATGGCCAGATCGTTGCCGATCAGGCTGATCTGATCGCGGCTGATCCCGGCGTCGCCGAGCGCGGCGATGGTCTGATCCGAGCTGTGCCCCTGGTCGATGAGCCCCACTACCATACGCATTGTGGCCTCCTTCTTTGAGGAGAGCGGGCCGGATCTGCCCCCTCCGCAATATTGATGCTGCCAGCAGAACTGTTGTTGGAGATCCCTTCGCACATTGCGTGCCAACGAACCTGCATATTGATGCTACTGCCGGAAGATGAAGCGCGGATAAAGCACCGCTAAAGAGGGAGACAGCAGACGACCGACGACAGACCACTGCGGTGGTCTGTCGTCGGTCGTTAAGAGGACGAATCGCCCTACAGCTTGACGATCAGCTCCATGAGCTTGCGGCGGTAGGTGGCGCTGCCGACCTTCTCCCAGCGTGCGGGGATGGCGTTCGCCGCAGCCACGCGCTGCGTCTCGCGGAGGGCGAGGTAGGCGTTCGCGGCTGCCCGCGCCTCTGCGCCAAGCGCGGCGGTGAACAGGGTGTTCTGCGCCACCTCGATGTCGTTCAGCGCGCCCAGCTCGTCCTGGAGGCGGGCCAGCTGGGCGACGACCAGCTCGGCGCGCTCGCCGAAGCTATCGGCGAACAGCTCCAGCACGTAGCGCAGCTTCTTGGCGTCGATGCGCATGGCGTGCATCGCCTCGCCCTCCAGCGGCACCCCGCCCCGGTCGTGGGCGCGCAGCGCCTCGTACTGACGCCAGATCGTGGAGCCGGCGAGGTCGCGCACGTGGGGCGACTCGTCCCAGCCCGCGCCCTCGTTCATCAGGTCGGCGAAGGCGGTCTTGAAGGCGGCGTGCTCCTCGCTGTCGAACAGGGTGATCAGGCGAGAGTGGGCTCTGTCCCGCTCGGCGGCGATGGCGGCGGTGAGCTCGTCTAGCCCGGCGCCCAGCTCCTCGGGCAGCTGGCCGCGGCTCTCGGCCAGGTGGGCCAGGAGCACGTCGCGGTCGCGCACCGCGCCGGCGGCGGCGGCGAGGCGGCGGATGGCTTTCTGGACGGGGCGCGCCCTGCCTGCCGGGGCCACCGGGGCCAGCAGGCGCAGGGTGGCGCGCAGGCGGCGCGAGGCCACCCGCAGGGCGTGGACATCCTCGATCTCGCGGTCGGCCCGCACGGCGCGCTCGGCGGCGAGCATGCGCCGCAGGTGACGCCGCAGCAGGACGCGGCCCAGCTCGGCGAGCGGGGCGGCGGCGGCGGCGTACCAGGGCGCTAGCAGGGCCGCATCCTCGTGCTCGACCGCCTTGACGTCAGCTATGTCGCCCTCGGACGGGGGCGTCATGACAGACAGAGTCTCGCCGAACACCTTGCGCCAGAGGTCGGCCTTCTCGTCCGACCGCGCGCCGTCGCCGGCGGCGTGGGGGCCATCCAGGCGCAGCAGCAGGCCGCCCTCGGCATCCTCCACGCCGAGCAGCCGGGTTGTCTGCGACTGGCTATAGTCCAGGCCATCGGCGACGCGCAGGATCGCGGAGAGCTGCAGCGCGGCGGCCTGGCCCTTCTTGCCGAGGCTGAGGAAGGCCGGCTCGATCTGGGGGCGCACCTTCTTGCGGTGGAAGGCCACTAGACATGCGACGATCTCCTGGTCGCGCTGTCGCAGGTCGCCCAGCCTGTGGCGCAGGACAATATCGCGGCCCACCAGGTGGTGCTCGGGCGGGTCGGTGGTCATGCCGACATTGTGGAGCATGGCGCCGATCTCAAGCAGCGGGCGGAGGCGCGCGGGCAGCGCGTAGCGCCCGGCCACGGAGTCGAAGATCGCGAGGGCCAGATCGGCCACCTGGCGCGCGTGAGGCATGTCGACACGGTAGTCATCGAGGATCTCAGCGAGCATATCGGTAGGATCGGCCAGAGGATTGGGCATAGCTACTCCTCCAGGAGCGCGAGTGCGCGCTGAAGCTTCGAGCGAGGCTCGGGGCGCAGCTCGATAAACGCACGCAGCGCGCCGGCGAGCTCAGCCAGGTCGGACTCGGCGCCGGCGGGGAGCAGCTCGATCTCCAGCTCGCTGAAGGGCGCGGCGCGCTCGCCCGCGTGCATCACGCCGCGGTCGAGGCTGATCTCGGCGACCGGCTGATCCTGGTAGCGGGCGATGATCACCGAGCGGCTGGTGCTGATGGTGATGGTGGGCACCAGTGCGGCCGAGCCGATCAGGGCCAGGGCCAGCTCGCGGGCCGGGCCGGCGGGCCATGTGTGCGGGTCGGGGTCGGCGTGGGAGAACTCGTACTCGGCGCGGCGGTGCAGCCCCGCGATTACCTCGGCCGGCCCCTTGAGGGTGACGAGGGTGCGCGCGCCGATCTTGCGCAGGCGCAGCCCGTAGCGGGCCTGTCCGAGGCGGCGGTCGGCGGTGTCGAAGTAGCGGTTCTGCTGCTGCTGCGGCTCGGGCTCGGCGTGGAGCGCGTAGGGGCCGAGCTGGCTGAGCGCGGCCACGACGTCTAGGTCGCCGGCGCTGACCGCATATTTCGCCTCAACTTCCATGGTGGGGAGATCCTATGCTATACTCGTATGTTAACGGGGTGTTAACATACGAGTATAGCATACCATACATCACATTGTAATGAGACGTGATTCTCACGTAACACGGGCTGTTACACCGCTCTGGGGCTTCGCCCCATACGCATCAACGTAAGCCCTGGCCCCCCCGAAATTTCGTTAGCGCGCATAAGCGCTGGGTTAAGCCCCACCGGCTGGCGACTGACGTCGCGCCGGAGCGGCGCTGCGCGCCGGGCGTCGGCCAACGCCGGAACCGCCCGCGTCGGCGGGCGGTTGGCCGGAGGCCCCCGCGCTGCGACGTCAGTCGCCAGCCAAGGCACCTACGCTCACAGGTTGACCCAGGACTAACAAAAACCGTTGGGGGTGGCGAAGCCACCCCCAACCCCCCGCCTGACGGCGCTGAAGTGCGCTACTCAGTGCGCGAGGAAGCGGTCCACCGCAGCGTTCAGCTCCTGCGGCGCCTCTTCCTGCACAAAGTGGCCCGCCTGGGCGAACTCGACGACCTCGGCCTCCGGGAACAGCTCCTGCCAGCGCGCCAGCTCGCTCCGCCGGAAGGCCATGTCTTTCATGCCCCAGGCCAGCAGCACGGGCAGCCCCTGCAGCTCGCCCCGCCGGCTCCACAGCGAGTCGAGCCACGGCGAGGCGGCGATGATCTGCCGTGGGAACTCCATGCAGCCCTTGCGGTCCTCGGGGCGGGCCAGCGGCTGTAGGTAGTGCCGGTGGATCTCCGGCGTCAGCAGGCGGCTATCGCCGAACCACCGGCGCATCACCCCGGTGACAAAGTAGTTATAGCGCCGGATGAGCCATCGCCCGATCACGCCGCCCATCGCCGAGCTGAAGGCGATATAGTACAGGTCGCGGTTGACCGGCCAGCACCAGGTGTTCAGAATAATCAGCCGGCGCACGTTGGCCCGCTGCTGGAGCGCGTAGGCCATGCCGATCGGCCCGCCCCAGTCTTGCACCACGATCGTCAGGTCGCGCAGCCCAAGGTGCTCGACCAGCTCTACGATGTTCTGTACGTGGTCGGCGGGCTGGTACGACCAGTCGGCCGGCTTGTCCGATAGCCCGAAGCCGATATGGTCGGGGGCGACACAGCGGTAGCGCGGGCTCAGATGCTTGATTATATGCCGGTAGAGAAACGACCATGTCGGGTTGCCGTGCAGCATGAGGATCGGCTGGCCCTGGCCCTCATCGACGAAGTGCATCCGCCCGGCAGCGAGGTCGAGGTAGTGCGACGCGAACGGGTACTCCTGACGATCAATCCACGACATGTCGTTCATAGCTGTCTTTGTCTCTGTTTGCGGCGACACCTGGGCTAGCGAACAGTCAGTATACAGTCTAATTTTACCTCAAAGATCGCATCGCAATCTCGCAATCTGACATCTGCACGTATGAGCCGCATCATCTAGATCGCCGATGCGCCGCTGTGGTACTTCGCGGTGCGGTTCGGAAGCAGGCGGTGGCGGCGCTCGAGCACCCAAAGGCCCCGTAGGGACGCAGCACGCTGCGTCCCTACGGGGCCTTTGGGTTCAGACCTAGCCCTGCACGAACTCGCTCGGCTGGGTCATTGTCAGGATGCCGTCGAGAGTGGCCGCCGGCTGGAGGGCCGTCTGGAGCACCTGGTCGAGCGTATCCACCGGCACGAAGGTCAGCTCATCGAAGACCTCGCGGGGCAGGTCGTCGAGGTCGGCCTCGTTGCGGCGGGGCAGGAT
>NZ_JAIEWN010000027.1:68671-72892 GCF_019599295.1 Oscillochloris sp. ZM17-4
GCCGGGCCGAGGCGCGCCGCGATCGAGCGCTGCCTGCGCCTGCTGGCCCTGCTCGCCGAAATGCCGGGCGCGGTCGACTGGCCCGGCGCGAGCCGGCAGATCGCGGCCGACCTCCCGGCGATGGGCGCGCCGCTCGGCCCCGAGGATCTCGCCGGCCCCTATGTCGCCATCGTCCAGGCCATGCTTGGGCTGACCCCGCAGCCGCCCACGCCGGGCCAGGCCGCCCGCCTGCGCGCCGCCCTGGCCGCCCTGCGCGCACCGGTGCGCGCCGAGGATCTGGCCGCGCTGAGCGCTGGCCTCGCCGGCTACCCCGCGCTCTGACGCGCTCCGCTGCTGGGGCTATGGAACCTCTCCCTGCGAGCGTCCAGAGATCTGCACTAGGGGCTCACCAGCGGCGTCACCGGCTCGCCGGCGGCCAGCTGGGCCATGGCCGGCTCCATCTCGTCGAAGGTGATCCCGCCCTCGTAGCGGTACTGGATGATCCCGTCCGCATCGACCAGGAATGTCCACGGCTCGGTGATCAGCCCCCACTCGACCATGGGCTGCACGCGCTTCTGCTGCTGGAACGACTCGCCGTAGGGGTAGGGGTAGACCTCGACGTGGATGAAGTTGACTTTGCCCTTGAACTGGTCCTTCAGCTTCTTCAGCACGGCCAGGTTCGGCCCGCACACCGCCGTCTGACAGTAGCCGGGGGTGAGGAAGCCTATCACAAAGGGCTTCTTGGCCGCGATCGCGTCGGCGATCGTCAGCTGGTAGAAGTCCGGGTCGGGGCTGGTGTCCGAGCTGATCTTCGTCAGGTCGGCGTTATCGCGGACGGTGAGGTTCTTGCTCGGCAGGGCCGCCTCGCCGATCGCGGGGATGCGCGACTTCTCCTTCACGTCGAGGCGCAGGTTGACGACCTGCGGGGTGCCGCCGTTCGGGATGCTGATCTCGACGCTCCAGTTCCCCGGCTTGTCGAAGGTGGCGTAGCCCACGTACAGGCCGAAGGGCAGCCCCTGGCCGCGATAGACCGCCGTGCTCTCGCTCTGCACCTTGGTGTCCTCGCTGCCGTCGAGGTAGAAGAAGCGCATGCTCAGCCGCAGGTCGGCCTTGTTCAGCGGCGTGCCGTCCTGGAGCAGGCCGAGGGCGATTCGGTTCGGCCCGACGTCAAGCTCGGACACGGCCAGCACTGGCACCAGGGTGCTGCTGGAGCCCGACGCGCCCGATGTGCCCGACGCGCCCGACGGGCCACTCTGCGCCGGCTGGCCGCACGCGGCCAGCGCGACGAGCAGCAGCAGGGCCAGCAGCGGCAGGGCGCCGGGTCGGAGTGTGCGAGCAGTGGTCATGATGATCTCCCGAGGGTGTAATACTCCCAACCCCCGACCCCCAATCTACTCCTCGCGCAGCGCCAGCGCCGGGCTCGTCCTGCTCATCGCGTAGGCCGGGTAGACCCCGGCCAGCAGGGCGGCCAGCATGGCCACCAGCAGGGCCTGCCCGAAGACCGCCGGGCTCAGGCTCAGGTCGAGCGTCCAGCCGAACGAGCGCTTGTTGATCACGTAGACCAGCACCACCGCCAGCCCCAGGCCCAGGGGCGTCGCCAGCAGCCCCGCCGCCAGCCCCATCAGCCCGGTCTGCCCGAGCACCACGCCCCAGAGCTGGCCCGGCGTCAGGCCGGTGGCCCGCAGCATGCCCAGCTCCCTGGCCCGCTCCAGCTGGAGCGCCATCAGCGCGCTGAGGATGCCGATGAAGGCCACCGCCGTGGCGAGCAGCTGGAGCACCGCCGTGATCGCGAAGGTGCGGTCGAAGACCTCCAGGGTGCCCGCGCGCAGCGCCGCGTTCGAGCGGATCGTCAGGGTCTGCGGGCCGCCCGGCCAGCCCGCGACGATCTGGCGCAGCTCGGCGATCAGCCCGTCCACGTCCTGGCCGTCGGCGGCGTAGAGGGCCAGCGATGAGACCGCCGGGTCGTCCCACATGGCCCGGTAGGTCGCGTCGGCCATGCGGATCACCCCCCGGTCCGAGCTGTAGTCGTAGTAGACCCCGGCGATCGGGAATTGCTGCGGGCCGCGGTCGGTGGGCAGCTCCAGGCTGTCGCCCGCGCCCAGGCCAGTGCGGTAGGCCAGCGGCTCGGAGACGAAGATCGCCCCGCCGTCCCATGCGCCCCAGCTGGCCGCGTCCCCGCCCTCCAGGAAGCGCAGGGCCGAGCGGCCGCGCCCGCCCTCTACCCGCACCGCCACCAGGGTTGTCGGGCCGGACGCCGCATCGACCTGGACGCTGCGGAAGCGGGTGTCCGCCGCCACGCCCGGCGCGCCCGCCAGCGCCTCCACCAGGGCGGGGTCCAGGGTTGTGCTGGCGCGGTTGGCGGTGCCGCCCGGCGCCGAGACATACACATCGGCCACCAGGCTCTGGTCCAGCCAGCTGATCACCGTCTGCCGGAAGCTGCCCACCATCACGCCCACGCCGATCGTCACGCTGATCGCCACCATCAGGGCGGCCACGGCCACGGCGGTGCGCGAGAGCGCGGCCACCACGTCGCGGGCGGCCATGCGCCCGAGCAGCCCGAAGGCCCGCCCGAGCGGCGGCCCGGCCAGGGCCATCAGCCCCACCATCAGGGCCGGGCTGAGCAGGGCCGCGCCAATCACGATCATGAACAGGGAGCCGAAGGCCAGGTAGAGGCCTCCGATCTCAGATTGCAGATTGCAGATTGCAGATTGCAGCGGCCCAATCTGCAATCTGCAATCTACAATCTGCAATGACGGAGCCCACAGCAGCGCCACGCCCAGCCCGATCACGGCCAGCCCGGCCAGCGCCGCGCGCGGCACCGCCCGGCGCATGCGCTCCTCCGCGCTCGATCGGCGCAGCACCGTGCGCGGCGGCGTGCGCATCGCCTCCAGGGCCGGCACCGCCGCCGCCAGCAGGGTCGCCCCCACGCCGAGCAGCAGGCCCTTGAGCAGCACCGCCGGCTCCACGCTCAGGCCGCGCACCGTCACCGTGAAGTAGAGGTCGTTGATCGTGCGCGTCACCAGCACCACCAGGCCGCGCCCGAGCAGCACGCCCAGCCCCAGGCCGAGCAGCGAGCCGGCCAGGCTGATCAGGGCCGCCTCGCCCAGCACCATGGCCAGGATCTGCCCGCGGGTCACGCCGACGCAGCGCAGGGTGCCCAGCAGGCCGCGCCGCTGCACCACGCTGAAGGTCACGGTGTTGTAGATCAGGAACATGCCCACGATCAGGGCCAGCAGGCTCAGGGCGGTCAGGTTCAGCTCGAAGGCGCGGGTCATCTGCTCCAGGGCGCCCGAGCGGGCCGCCGCCCGCTCGATGCTCGCGCCGGGGGGCAAGACGGCGGCTATCGCCGCCTCCGGCCCAGGTGCTTGGGGGGCGGCCGCTGATGCAGCGTCCGCTTCAAGGATGAGGTCAATCCTGGAGAGCCTGCCGACCATCCCAAGCAGCTCCTGGGCCGTGGCGATATCGGCCACGAGCAGGCCCTCCAGCGCCCGCGCGCTCAGGTCGTCCGAGGGCTGCAGCAGGCCGGCCACCCGCGCCTCCACCGTGCGCGCCCCGAGCCGCAGGGCCAGCGTGTCGCCCGGCGCGAGGCCGTACTGCGCGGCCAGCGGCGCGGACATCAGCACGGCCCCCGGCTCGACCAGCAGCCGGCTCAGGTCCACCGTCGCATCGGCGGCGCCCGCGCCCACGCCCACGCCGGGGCCGCCCAGGTAGGCCCGGAACGGCCCCTCGGCGAAGGGGTCCACCCCCAGCAGGTGGACCGTCATCCCGCCGAGGGCCGGGGCCACGGCGTAGCCCTCGACCACCGGCGCCGAGGGGCGCACGGCCATGCCCACGCGCAGCCGCGCGTAGAGCGCCTCGTCCAGCCCGGCCGGCCCGCCGACGATCTGGTGGGTGGCCCGGCCGGCCACGCTCTCGGTCGAGAGGGCGAAGGCCCGCGAGGCGCTGGCGGTGGCCAGGTCGATCGCCACCACCACGGCGACGCCGAGGGCCACGCCGAGCACGCAGAGGCCGATCTGCCAGGGGTGGCGCAGCATGTAGCGGACGGATGTCCGGAGTACGATCATGGGTGTCCTCCTGACACCCATGATACCTCACTATGCTGCCGGGAGGCGGGCGCGCAGGGCCCAGGCATGAGCAACGTCGCTTGCGGCTGAAGCCGCGTCACGGGGGCCTGCGGCCAGTCGCCCGCCGTCGCGGGCGGTTCCGGCGTCGGCGCAGGCCGACGCCCGGCGCGCAGCGCCG
>NZ_JAIEWN010000027.1:72992-78730 GCF_019599295.1 Oscillochloris sp. ZM17-4
TTGGCCGGGGTGATCAGGGTGGCGATCTGGCCGGGGGCCTGGCGGGCGGCGGCGATCGCCGCCGCCGTATCGCCGGCGATCGCGCCCACGTGGGCGGTGGTGCGCAGCCAGCCCGAGAAGGTGCGGGCCAGGCCGGCGATATCCGAGGCCAGCGGGGCGTCGAAGGGCTGGTGGGCCACCGCGTGCTCGCCGACGATATTCACCAGCGGCACCCCGGCCCGGCGGGCGTTGTGCAGGTTGGCGATCCCATTGGCCAGGCCCGGCCCCAGGTGCAGCAGGGTCGCCGCCGGCCGACCCGCCATGCGGGCGTAGCCGTCGGCCGCCCCGGTTGCCACGCCCTCGAAGAGCGTCAGCACCGCCCGCATGCCCGGCACGCTATCCAGCGCGGCCACGAACTGCATCTCGGAGGTGCCGGGGTTTGTGAAGCAGACCTCTACCCCGCCGGCCACCAGCGTGCGCAGGAGCGCCTCTGCCCCTCTCATGTGATTGCCTCTCTGCTGATGAGGGCTGCCGCCCTGCGGGGGGGCGGGGGCCGCAGGCCCATGTGCGTTAGGTTAACGGTTTTCGTGTAGAGCAGGGGGCCTCCGTCCGCATATGGGATGGCCGCCCCCCGGCATAGGTAGGGCCGAAGCATGCGCACCCCATGCATGGGCGACACGCAGATTCATCCGGTGCGCATGCTTCGGCCCTGCGGTGCCGTGGTGGCGCGGCTTTGCCGCGCCACCACGGCACACCATCATCCTATCGCCCGCCGAAGAGCGAGCCGAGGATGTCGATGACCGTGCTTGCGGTAGATGGCTGCTGGGCGGGCTGCGCGGGCTGGGCCGGGGCCTGCTGCTGGGCCTGCCCCTGGGCCTGGCTGCGCATGGCGCTCTGCAGCAGCGCGCCGAACATCCCCTCCAGCATCGAGGCCGCCCCGGCCGCGCCGGGGTCGATCTGGCCGGTCGTGTCGCGGCCGGCGCTCTGGCCGTAGCCGGTGGACGCGCCGGCGGTGGAGTTGGCCCCGCGCCGGCTGCCCAGCAGGCCGCTGAGGATGGCCTCCATCTCCGACTGGCCGTTGTTCTTCGCGTCGAGGTAGCCCATCACCCCGGGGACGATCGCGTCGAGCATGGAGCCCTCGCCGGGCTTGGAGTTGTTGGCCTTCTGCATGCCGCCGAGCAGCGCCTGGAGCAGCGGCATCAGGTCGCTGAGGCTGAAGCTGCTCTTGCCCTGCAGCTGGGTCGCGGCGTCCTGGAAGCCCGAGGCGTAGATCGGGGCCGTCGCGCCCTTGCCGTCATCGCGCAGCACCTGGGCGGCCTGGCCGAGGGCCGCGCCGACATCCTGCTGGCCGCCCTGGGCCGTAACCTTGCGCAGGGTGCTGGTGACGAGCTGGAAGTTGTGGACCATATTGTCGCCGCTGTTGCCGTTGCCGCGGTCGAGGTGGTTCAGGCTGCTCTGGTCGCGCTCAAGGTTCTGGGTGATCGCCTCGAAGATGGCGACGAGGCTGTCGGCTGAGGCCATGGGGTGCTCCTTCTTGCCGGAAAGAGGGAGAGACTCAGGGAGGGCGAAGCGCTCCCCGAGCTCCCGCCCCGGAAAGAATATGTGGTTCCAGATAGCTTTGGCGGCATTATACCATCAGGCCATCGCACACACGCGGAAGACCGGAATCTGCGCGGCCACCGCCTCGAACGCCGTGATCGGCGCATCCTTGTCGACTGCGATATGCGGCCGGGCCCCAGGGGCGCGCTTGAGGTAGGCCTTCAGGATGGGAGCCCGCTGCTCCACCGGGATCTCCTCAAGGCGCACATATTCGATTTGGCCGTGGCGTAGCAGCGCGCGGCCCTGGGCGGCCTCAAGGTTGCGCACCCAGGCCACGTCAGCTCCGAGCATCGAGACCAGGTAGCGCTCGCCGCCCTGCACCACCATAACGAGGGGGAAGGCGATCAGGCGACCGGTGCGCCGGCCGATCACCTGGAGCATCACCGTGTAGTTTGGGGCGACGCCCAGGGCGGAGATCGCCGCCCCGACGATGTTCATCAGGCGGGCCACATCGTTTGGGCGACGCCCGCGGTAAAACCAGCGTGCCAGCTGCTGCAGGTACATTGGGGCCTCCTCTCGGCGCGCCGCTGGGGCGCGTCGGTCACATCGTGCGTATCCTCTGCATGTTGTACGAGCGGCGCGGGCGGCAGGGTGCGGCCGGGCTGGGGACAGCGCGATGAGAAATCGTAACCGTGCAGACCCTCGGCTTGACCAAAGCGGCGGGCCGGCATCGCCCATCGGTTGTCGGTTATCATGGCGAAACGCCTGAGTACAAGGAGGTATAGGTATGGCCACGCTGATCGCCCGCGACCTGGCCCCGGACCTGGTGCTCTTCCACGGAGATGTGCATACGCTCTGGCCCGACCTGCCGCGCTGCGCGGCGGTGGCCTGCAAGGATGGCCGGGTGGTGGCCCTGGGCGACGACGCCGAGGTGCTGGCCCTGGCCGGCCCAGCGACCGAGCGGGTGGACCTGGGCGGGCGCACGCTGGTGCCCGGCATCAACGACGCCCACAACCACATGCTGGAGCTCGGCCTCAAGCTGAGCAAGATCCAGGTCGAGGACTGCGCCTCGATCGCCGCGATGGTCGATCTGGTGCGCGCGGCGGCCGAGCGCACCCCGCCCGGCCAGTGGATCGTCGGCGAGGGCTGGAACGAGTCGCTCTTCGCCGAGGGCCGCCTGCCGAGCCGCCAGGACCTCGACGCGGCCACAACGCGCCACCCGGTGCTGCTCAAGCGCTTCTTCAACATGGACGTGGTCAACTCGCTGGCCCTGGAGCTGGGCGGGGTCAGCCGGCACACGCCCGACCCGCAGGGCGGCAAGGTCGAGCGCGACGCCGCCGGCGAGCCGACCGGCATCCTGCGGGCGGCCGCCAAGCTGCTCTGCCGGGGGCTGCTGCCCGCGCCGACCCCGCAGGAGGCGGTGGCGGCCCTGGACGCGGCCGGCCAGGCCTACCTGGCCGTGGGCATCACCAGCGTGCTCGACCCCGGCCTCTACCCCTGGGAGATGCGGGCCTACCTGATGGCCCGCGAGCAGGGCCGGCTGCGCGTGCGGGTCAACCTGATGCCCTCCTGGCACGGCTTCCGCGAGGAGGAGCGCCGCGAGGAGCTGGAGGCCCGCGCGGCCGGGCTGGGCGTCTTCAGCGGGCTGGGCGACGAGTGGCTGAGCCTGGGCGGCCTGAAGATGGCGGTCGATGGCGGCACCACCTCGCGCACGGCCTGGATGTTCCAGCCCTTCCTGGGCGAGGAGAAGGTCCACGACTACAACCGGCTCGACCCGGAGGATCTCAGGGAGTTCTTCGCCCGAGGGCACGAGCTGGGCTGGGACATCGGCATCCACGCGATCGGCGACCGGGCGCACCACGAGTCGGCGCTGGCCTTCGCCGACGCGATCCAGAGCACGCCGAGCCCGCGCGCCGACCAGCGCCACAACCTGATCCACGCCTACTTCGCCAGCGAGGAGAGCCTCCAGCACATGGCCCGCCACGACATCGCGGCGGTGATCCAGCCGACCTTCATCTACTTCGAGGGCGACGACCTGTTCCGCGATGTGGGCGCGGAGCTGGCCCACCGCTACAAGCCGGCCCGCACCTACCTGGATCGCGGCATCCGGGTGGTGGCCACCAGCGACATCCCGAGCACGGCCCACTACAACCCCTTCGTCGGGCTGTACAGCCTGGTGACGCGCCAGAGCTGGAAGGGCACGCCGATCGCGCCGCAGGAGGCGATCAGCCGCGAGGAGGCCCTGCACGCCTACAGCGTGGCCGGGGCCTGGCTGACCCGCGAGGAGCATCGCAAGGGGCCGCTGGCCCCCGGCTTTCTGGCCGACATGATCGCCCTCGACCGCGACTACTTCAGCTGCCCCGAGGAGGAGATCAAGGAGATCAAGGTGGAGCTGACGGTGGTGGGCGGGAAGGTGGCCTACCGGCGGTGACGCTCGCGCAGGGCGGCAATGCGGGCGGGCACTTTGGCCCGCCCCTACTGCTTCGCGATCCCCGTGCCGCCCCCGCGCAGCACATACTTCTGGATCTTGCCCGTGGCCGTCTTCGGCAGCTCATCGACGAAGCTGACCCACTGCGGCGTCTTAAAGTGGGCCAGGTGGTCGCGCACAAACTGCTTGATCTCGGCCTCGCTGGAGCTGGCCCCCGGCTTCAGCACCACGAAGGCGTGCGGCGCCTCGCCCCACCGCTCGTGGGCCATGCCCACGACGGCGGCCTCCTGGACGGCCGGGTGGCGCAGCAGGACGCCCTCGACCTCGACCGACGAGATGTTCTCGCCGCCGCTGATGATCACGTCCTTGAAGCGGTCGCGGATCTCGATATAGCCGTCGGGGTGGACGACGCCGGCGTCGCCGGTGTAGAACCAGCCGTCGCGGATGGCCCGCGCGGTGGCCTCGGGGTCGTTGAAGTAGCCCTTCATGACCACGTTGCCGCGCACCGTCAGCTCGCCGAGGGTCGCCCCATCGGCGGGCACCTCATTGCCCTCGGGGTCGAGCACGCGCATCTCGCCGGAGGCGAGCATCTCGACGCCCTGGCGGGCCTTGAGCACGGCGCGCGCGGATGGGGAGAGCGCGGCGTGCTCGGGGAGCGGCTCGCAGATCGTGATCAGGGGCGAGGTCTCGGTGAGCCCGTAGACGTGGGTGATCTCCCAGCCGAGCTCGCCCTCGACCAGCTCGATCGTGGCGGCGGCGGGCGGGGCGCCGGCGGTGAAGAGGCGCACCCCGCGCGGGGCGCCGGCGCGCAGCTCGTCGGGGGCGCTGGCGATGGCGATCAGCACCGTGGGCGCGGCGCAGAACATCGTCACCCGCTCCGCGCTGATGAGCGGGAAGATCGTGCGCGGCTCGACCCGGCGCAGGCAGATGTGGGCCATGCCGCGGGCCGTCACGATCCAGACGAAGGTCCAGCCGTTGGCGTGGAACATCGGCAGCGTCCAGAGGTAGCGGTCCTCGGGGCCGAGGTGGTGGTGGGCCAGGGTGGTGAGGATGTTTATGGCCGCGTTGCGGTGGGTGATCATCACGCCCTTGGGCCGGGCGGTGGTGCCGCTGGTGTAGTTGATCGCCAGCAGGTCGCCCTCGGCGATCGCGGGGGCCGTGAAGGCGGCCGGGCTATCGGCCAGGATCGCCTCGTAGTCGAGCCAGCCCTCCTTCGCGCCCTCCAGGGCCACAAAGTGAGTCACCTCCGGCAGCTGGTCGCGGATGCTATCCACGGCGTCGAGGTAGTCGCTGTGGGCGCAGACGACCCGCGAGCCGCTGTGGTTGATGATGTAGGCGAAGTCGCCGGGGATGAGCCGGTAGTTGATCGGGACGATCACGGCGCCGATCTGGGGCACGGCGTAGAAGGACTCGAGCTGGGCGTGGGTGTTGGGCGCGATGTAGGCCACCCGGTCGCCCTGGGCGACCCCAAAGGCCTGGAGGGCGGCCGACCAGCGGTCGCAGCGGTCGAAGAGCTGGGCGTAGGTGAGCCGCAGGTCGCCGTCGACCACCGCCTCGCGGCCGGCGTAGAGGCGGCGGGCGCGGCGGGCGAACTCCATCGGGCTGAGTGGGGTCTCCATCGATGTGATGCGCCTCCTTGCGCGTACTCCGAACAGGGCGCGGCGGCACCGGGGGTGGGCCGGGCGTGCCTTAGGGCTGGTAGAAGGGCCGGGGCTGCATCTATTGTACTGCGCGCCGGGCGTCGCCGCAATATCGCCGCCAGGCGGGGGTTTGGGGGTGGCTTCGCCACCCC
>NZ_JAIEWN010000028.1:0-8983 GCF_019599295.1 Oscillochloris sp. ZM17-4
GTGAGCGTGGCGCTGCCGGCGGCGCTCCGCATGGACGCGGCGCGGGAGGCGGCGGCGCTGGCGGCCGTGCAGGCCGGGCTGGCGCAGGCGGGGGTGACGGTGGCCGCGCTCGGGGTGCTGGCCCCGGCGCTGGCGATCAGCACTGCGCGCTGGTACGAGCAGGCGTTGCGCTACCGCGAGGCGACTCCCCACCAGAGCGTGGCCCAGCGCAGCGGCGTGATCGATGTCGGCTACGCCGAGAGCAGCGTGGCGATCATTGAGGCCGGGCAGCTGGTGACGGAGGTGCCGGTGGGGTGGGGCATGCGCGATGCGCTGGCGCAGCTTGCCGATCAGGTACACGACGCCTACGGGCTGGACTTCCCGCTGCGGGCGATGGATGAGCAGCTGGTGCGCTACCCGGGTCGCGGGGTGTGGCGGGACGTGGGCGGCGGCAGCTGGGCGCTGCCGGCGGGGGCGACGGCGGCGCTGATGGCCGGGGCGGAGCCGATTCTCCTGACGGCGCGATGGCTGTGGGGGGACGGGCGGCGGCTGGGGCGGGTGCTCCTGGGCGGGGGCGGCGCCTGGGCGGTGGCCCCGGCGCTGCTTCGCGCCTTCCCAACCGTCGAGATCCCGCTGACGAACTACCTGGAGGAGTACGATGCGCCCGGCGCCCGCAGCGACGCCGAGATCCAGGACGACGTGCGCTTCTCCCAGCCCCAGCTGATCGTCGCCCGCGGTGCCGCCTACCACGCCCACCTCGGCGGGCGGATTGTGGGGGAGGGCTGAGCGAGCCGAGGTAGGCCGGCTCGCGCATTGGGAAATGCGTCGTTGCAAATGTTTGGCAAAACCAGTTTTTGCAGGAAAACAGCGCACCTATCACTGATTCCTGCCCCTCTGGAAGCGTGCAAACTTTTGCAGCCCTGCGAAAGAGCTAGCACCAGTGCTATCACCAGTGCTGGCATCAGTGCTGACACTGGTGCCAGCACTGGTGATAGCATATCACCGACGGAGATCAACTGTGCCGTACGATGGCTCCGGCGCAGCGCCGCAGCGCCCGTGGTGGCGCTGGAGGCGGGCACCCACATTTGTTAGCCTATCCGACCATCGTTCCGCCACGCCAGCACCAACACGTTCAGCGCGCCGATCCGCAACGGTCCACCCTGGCAGACCAGGCCAAACAGATTGCGGTACTCGTCGCGCGAGACTGGGTGGGTGTGGGCGGCTTTGTTGCGCAGCTGGGCGACGGTGTCCACAGCTTTGACAAAGGTTGGGAAGTCGATGATCGCGCTCGGGTCATCGCGGACCACCGCGCCGTCCCACTGCGGGCTGACGAAGGCCACGATGCGCTCCCAGTCGCCCTCGGTCTCGTGCGGCTTCCAGCGCATAAACGGCAGCAGGCCGAGGGTCTGCTTTTTGGGCCACGCGGCCTGGCCGACGAGCCCTGGGCAGCGGAACACCCGGCGCTGGATCTCGATCTCCAGCACGCTGGAGATGTGGATGGCCGGGGCCGAGAAGTCCTTGGCACCGATCGAGTCGAGCTGCTCGACGAGGAAGAGTGCCAGCGCCAGCGACTCGCGCTCGGGCCGGTTGAGGTGGTCGAGCGCGCGCTCCATGCCCATATCGCGCAGCCGGTTCTCATAGACCGCGATGTTGCGAAAGACGCCCAGGCGATCGGCGAAGTGGCGGGTCAGGCCTTCGACGGTGCGGGCGATCGCGCTGACATCTTCTTCCTGTAGATGGTCACGGTCATCTCCCTCGAAGATATGCCCGAGCTCTTCGACCAGATCGCGCGCGTCACGCGGGGGGCGCACCGGGCGCTTCGCACCCTCCTGCCCGACGATATGGCAGAGTCGCGGGTCACTGCAGCAGTGCTGCTTCCGGCTAACCAGGTCGATCCGCCACGGCCCGATGTGGGGCTTGGGGCAGATCAGCAGGTCGCTGGTTGGGGCGTCAATCGATTCGTCCCAGCGATCCACGAGTCGCCGCCCCTCGGCGCTCAGTGCGTCGAGGAAGATGCCCTGGCATGTCGGGCGCAACGGCGTGCGTAGGGTCACGTGAGCCTGATCAAGCAGCCCGGCCAGGATACGCTGGGTCGCCTCGGTCGGCTGGTCGGGGCAGAGGCCCAGCACTGCAATCTGGGTCTCCGGGTCGATCTGCTGGGCGCCCGTCCCCAGTGGCTGTAGGCGCTGCACCAGCGCTCCGTCGATGCCACCGGCCACGTCAGCAGCATCGCCTGGCTCGGCGCGCAGGAAGGCGAAGAGCAGGCTGCCGCACCGCTCCCCAGTCAGCGCCAGGTCGGCGAGCATGCGCTTGACTGGCTCGCCTGGGGCGCGGTTGCGGTCACGTTCGCGGTAGTACTTGGCGTCCCAGATCACCCCCGGCTCGCGCCATGCCGGGTCGTTCTGGGCACCTACGGTGGTCATCGGCGGGTCGATCCGGCGCAGATAGTAGTCCGGGCGCACGCCGGGCACTGGCCCGTCGGTCGGCTCGCTGCGCCAGACCTTCGGCTGCTCGGGGATACCCCGGTCGTGGAGCAGCTCATAGCGCCGCTCGTCATCGCCCGCGCCCCAGCGGAAGCCAATCCGCATCGGCAGGGCAGTGGCGTCGGCGATCAGCTTGCCCTCGCGCAGCAGCAGGTCGGCCAGCTCGCAGACGATCCAGAGCTGGTAGAGCCGGTTGTCGCGGCGCGGGTTGACGCCCAGGGTCTCGTCGGGGGCGGCAGCCTCCAGGCGCTGGAGCAGGCCCAGCTCGCGGTAGCGCCGCCGCCAGGCCAGCAGGTCGTCATAGGCGCTGTTGCCGCCGGGGATGGCGCCCTGGGCGACCCGCTGCCCCAGGGATTCAACTCCGCCGGCGGCTCCCTCCAGGATCTGCTGGGCGGTGGCGCGGATGCCGGCCAGCTGCGGGAAGGCCAGCTCGCGCTCGCAGCGCTCGACGATCATCTGCAGCGGGTGGCGCAGGGCCTCGTCGGCGCTGCCGACCGCGTCGCTGAGCAGGATGCGCCGCACATCGGCGCGGTACTCCAGCAGGGTGGCAACGACAAGCAGGTTCTCAGGGGTGGCGAAGTCGCGCAGGCTCTGGCGCCCGTGCAGCTCCAGGGGCGGCTCGCCGGGCCGCTCGGCCCAGGTGGCGGCCAGGGTGCGCTCCCAGTCGATCCGCCCGCGCCCCGGCGGCTCCTCGACCACCATGCGCCGCGGGGCGACGAAGCTGAGCCGGCGCAGGATACGCGGCAGGATGTGCTCGAACAGCTCGTCGCGCAGGTGGAAGAGCACGCCCAGGTCACGGTAGATCTCCAGCACATCCGGCTCGCGCTGAAACCCCTCCTGCTTGGCGAAGAGCTTGCGGTACTCGCCGCTGCTGAAGCGCAGCAGCAGGGCCAGCATGCGCGCCTGCATCAGGCTGTAGGCCCGCCGCTCGGTTGGCGTTGGGGTAGCCATCTTACAGGCCCTGCTCGTTGACAAAGGCGGTCAGGCGGCGGGCGAACAGGCCGGTCGGCGGCACATACAGCTGGGCAGGCGCTCCAAAGACCGCCTCAATCTGTTCATTGGTCAGAGCACTCGGGCGGCCCGGGTCAATCCCCGGGGCCACCAGGCGCAGCTGGAGCAGATGGGCGCTCTGGCGCGGCCCGGCCAGCCCATTGAGCATCTTCACGAGCGCATCCGTCAGGGCCGTGCTGTCATCGGGGTGGTCGAGCAGGAGCAGCAGCGCGCGCAGCTCGTCGCGGGCGATTACCTGAAGCTGGTCGGCCAATGTGTCGGCCAGGGCGGAGTCGAGGGCCTGCGGCCAGCCCAGGCCGACGGCCACGCCGGCGAAGAGCGTGCGATAGCTCGCCTCGGCCTGGGCGGTGCCGAGCTGGCGGTAGACCCGGGCCGCCGCGAAGATCCGCCAGAGCCCATCCAGGGCAGCCCGCGTGGCGGTATCATCCGGCCAGGTAACGGCGTAGCGAATGGTCGGGCCATGCTCGCCGGGCTGCTCCATCCGCTGCACGCTCAGGCCCGCCGACCAGCCGGCCCGACCAAGCTCGGGCTCGGCGCTGAAGCCGGGCAGGCCCTGCCCAGCATGCGTGGCCCCCAGAGCGGTGGCCCGCTGCGCGCCAGGTGGTGATGCAGCCCAACCGCGAGGATCGCCAGCAGCCCGCCTGAGATCAGAAAGGCGGCGATCATCCAGCCCCCCTCGGGGCTGAGGGCCAGGCCGCTCGGCCAGTCCACCGTGGGCGCACGCAGCGGGTCCCAGCCCAGGGCGCGCAGGAACGCACCCTGGCGCAGGGTGAGGGTGACGATCGTTCCGCCAAGGTACAGCGGCCCGATCAGCCCGGCCACCGCCGCGAGGCGCGGGCCGGGCCAGGGTGCGCGACCACCGCCCCTGCGGGGGCTCACGCCGCGCCCGCAGCCGGCAGCCCGCCGTCGCGCAGCGCCAGCACCAGCTGGCGGGTGAGCTGCAGGTGGCCGAGGTGCATGGCGCTATGCTCAATGGCGTGGAGCAGGCAGGCCCGCCCGGTCAGCGGCTCGCCATTGCGCACCGGCGTGAAGCCGTACTCGGCCGGCGGCGGCGGGGTCGGGCCGAGGGCGGCCTCGGGCAGATCTGGCAGCAGCGCGTCGAGGGCGGCCCGCCAGGCGTGGAGGCGGGCGATCAGCTCCGGGCCGCTGGCCACGGCCCGAAACTCGGCCGGGCGGTCGCGCGGGATGCGCTGGCCGCCGACCAGCACCAGCGTCCAGAACTCGCCGGCGGCGACCGTGTGGGTCGCCAGGGCAGCTATGGTATTCGCCTCCTCCAGGTTGATCGGGGCGTTCAGCGCCGCGTCGTCCAGCCCGGTCAGCGTCGCGACCAGGTCGTCGATGATCTGGCCGAAGGTACGGGCGTAGGTCACCGTCTCATCGCGCATCGGCTACCTCCGTGGGTGGGCGACAGGGATGGCAGGTATGGTAGCATATGGTATACCATCAAGAGCCACATCGAGCGGTGTCAACGGCCAGCGCGAGGCAAGGAGAAGCCCATACTGCTGCCAGTAGTCCCCATCCTGCACTGTGCTCAGGCTGTGGATCAACCCAAGGCTGTCCAGGTGCGCGCGGAGGCGCTTGCTGCCATCGGTGTTGCGGTACTCGCTGAGTATGCAGATGTCGGGCTGCCACTCAGTCAGGCGCTCCGCGATAGCCGGCGCGCGGGCGGCGCCGCCCTGCTGAATGTTCCACGCGACGATGCGAAGGGGCTTTGGGGGAGATTGCGCTGGCATCGATTCGTTCTCGTAGCAGTCACCCATTGCGGTCTCCACGTATTGCTATAGTATGACGGTTGCCTGTCGCCGCCCAAGGCCGGCGGCTGAGCTCGATCAACAGCTGCTTCACCTGTGGTGCCCCAACATCGACGTCCTCAGGGCTGAATTTCTTCTCGAACCGGGGCTTACCATTCGGCCGGCTGTAGACCCAGAGCCCCTCGGGGGCGGCGATCACGAAGGAGGGCAGCCGGCGTGACTGGGCGTAGGCGTTGGCCTGGGCGACGGCGCGATCCAGGCTGATCTTCCCGCGAATCATGGCCTTGTTCTCAAAGAGGGTGAGCAAGCGCCGATTATCCTCGGTGTAGACGAGCACATCGATATGGCGTCGATAGGAGGTCTCGCCAGGGAGACGGCACGGAGCCTGCGGCTGCTTTGGCAGGTTCCACGCGGTCAGCAGCGGCATGATCACCTGCTCCTCAAAGTCATGCTCGGGGCGCCCGCGCAAGCGTACATGATGGTGGCCCCTGAGTGTCTGTGCGCTAGCCGCCTGCTGCGCGGCCCGCTGAGCCCTGGCGCGAAGGATGCGGCGCTGATGTGGGGCTTGTGCAGGTGATTGTGGAGCCGCCCCAACAAACAGCATCCGGCGCAACGCGTCAAGCTGGCTAGCCTGAATCCGCCCCTCGGTCCGCCAGCGCTCGCGCCCACCGGTGAAGAGAGCGAGCGTGGGTGCCCGATGAACCCTCTGCTCGCTGGCAAGCTCCGGGTCACGGTCGATGTCGGAGTAGAGGAAGCGGATTGGCCCGGCGAAAGCCTCCGCCATCCCGCTCAGCTTCTGCTCGGCAGATCGGCTCGCGGGCGAGTCGTCGGCGAACAGGACGACAGACGACTCCTTGTCGGAGAGGGCAAGTCGGGTGAAGTTGCGTGCGGTGACGGTCTGCATCGTGTAGCCCTTTGTGTCGATGTTGTGCTGCTTTGGGGGTCGCATTACGGCCTGCCACTATCGTCTCTCCCTGGCGTTACTAGCTATTACCCGATGTAGAGATACTTGTGGAACGCGCTTATCTCCAGCCATCATACCCGAGCATCTCGGTCACAAACGTGCCCTTTAACACCCTGAGAGAAGGCAAATCATGCCCGTTTCAGGAAGAATATGACGCGTGAAGCCTTGTTAGATGGGCATAAGCCCAATGCCAAGTGGTCGAATCGCAATCGTGACAACGAGGCGCTCGAAGGTCTGATCGGCGTGAAGGCGGAGGATTGTCAACACGGCGGGAGTGCCCGCCGCCAGTTTGCCCAACGCATCGGTCACGGCCACATTCGTTTCAGTGGTCGTGCCGCTCACATCAATGATAATATCGCCTTCGCGTAAGTCGGCCTGGGCGGCTGGGCTCTGGGATCGCACCTGAAAGATATACCCACCGCCGACGACATTCAGCGCGCCGATCTGCTGGCTGAACGCCGCGCCAACCCGGCCGTACAGTGCTGCGGTGGGGTCCTCAGCAGCAAATTGCTCGCCGTAGTAGGTGAAGATCGCTGCAGCCACCTCGGCCTCGCCAGTCCGTCGCAGGGCGATGGCTTTACTGGCGACATCCGCAGGTGTGTCAGTGGGATGCACCGCCTGATCGCTGGCGAGCGCGTCGAGGGACTCGGTGGCCAGTGTGAGCCGCTCACGCACGAGATCGGCCTGGGCTTGAGTCAGCTCCAGAAGCTGGGCCTCGATCGTGGATGTATCGGGCAGGATTCGTGGCTCAAGAACGAGGAGATCGCGCAGCTGGGCCTGCGCATCCGCAGCGCTATAGCCAGATCGGGCCAGGACGTTGAGCCCGCTCATATAGGTGATCGCCACCAGATTCTGGAAGCGCCGAGCGTCGAGATCGATCACCTGCTGCGCATGCGCCAGGCGAGCCTGATCCGCCTGCTGCAGCCGGATGCGGTCAGCCATACTTACCAGCAGACTTTCTGCGGCATCACGCGTGAAGGCGAGATCACTGTAGAAGCTCTTGACATCAGAGGCGTCTGCACCGCTAGAGATCAGCGACTGTGCATAGGCCGCGCTCTGATCGTCCCGGAGTGGCCGCCCAGCCAGAGCCTGCCGCAGGCTCGCAATCTGGCCCTCGCCGATAAACTGGCGCTGCGACTCAGTTGCCGTGGCGCTCGGCGCCAGGGCAAGGGTCTGCTGGACAAATAGGAGCTGCGCGTCGAGGTTGCGAATATTCGTGATCACATCGGCGTTGATCGCGGCGCGGGTCTGGCGAATGCGATCCTGGTTTGCGCCGCGCTGTTGGAGCAGGATCGCGACCGTCAGCGCGATGATCAGGGCGAGCCCGCCGCCGATGATCAGCATATTCCGCCGACCCAGCCCCGGCTTGCCGAGGTCGAGCTTGACCTCGATCTTGTCGCGGCCAACCACGTCGCCGATGGTCACATCACCGAGCTGGCTGCCTGAGCCAAACGAGATCAGCGCGCCGGCGCCGGGAACGTGCTGGCCGGCCAGGGCGCGCAATGCCTGGGCCAGCGCGGGCTCCGTAGCGATGCGCTGCTGGGCCTGGTCCTGGCTGATCTGACCCTCGGCAATCGCCGCGAGCAGCTCGGCCAGATGACGGGCGACCGCCCGCTGGTCGGCGGGGAGCTTGGCCGAAAGGCCGGACTCCAGCGCCGATGTGTCGAAGTCCTTCATACTGCCACCGTGCCTGCTATAGTGCCTACACGAAACGAAACCTCACGCCTCTATGCAGGTGATCACCATGACCGCCATCCAGGACATTGAGCGTCTGCTCCCGCAGATCAGCCGCGCCGAGAAGGCCCAGGTGCTCCAGTGGGTCGTGCGCGACCTCGGCGATGCGTTTCCGGGCATCGAGGCCACGCCCGGCGTGAGCGGCGGGGAGCCGTGTGTTGTGCGCACCCGCATCCCGGTGTGGGTGCTCGTCCAGGCCCGCAAGCTCGGGTCGAGCGAGGTTGATCTGCTGCGGGCCTACCCGGCCATGCGCGCCGAGGACCTGGCCAACGCCTGGGCCTACGGCCGCTCGCACCACGCGGAGATTGCGGCGCAGATCGCCGAGAACGAGGCCGCGTAGCTGATGATCAACCGCAAGCATTTCATCCGGCTGCATCGCGAGTCTCCCTCTCACGCGGGCATCATCGTCTGCACCTACGATCCGGACTTTGTCGGCCAGGCTGCGATAGTCGCCCAGCCTGATCTTGCTGGCCAGCTGCTGCGGGTAAGTCACCTGTCTTAACTACCGCGCAGCCTCCTCCTTCGCTCCCCTTCCCCTCCAATGCTTCGTTATCTCCCCAGGCTTAGGGAATCTGTGGTGCCTGCCTTCTTGGTGTCAGCCATGCAATGATCACCGCGAATGGGCCCGTAACTACGAACGCGCATATGAGGAGCATGATGACCGACATGCGGCGCTTACTGACAAAGACGTACTCGGCGATCAACGCCCATAGGTAGGCAGCCAGTAAGGCGAAGCTTGGGACGGCTACTACACCTAAGACCAGCAGCATACCAAATATACCAAGTCCGGCGACAAGTCGAGGATCGCGCCGCTTGTCTGACCATCGCCTTTCCGGTTCACGTACTTGAATTGACTCATCATGAGCCGCTTTAGACTCTCGATCTCAGCAACATACTCGTTGTAGGCGCTCGTCACGGCAGGTGTGCTAAGCAATCGTTTCTCGACAGATTCGCGCTCTCGGCGTGTTGGAGCGGCAAGAATATCGAAGTCGTAAGCCGCAAAAAACTCTGTTAGCGCGAATAAGTCCTGGGTCAAGCCCCACCGGCTGGCGACTGAAGTC
>NZ_JAIEWN010000028.1:9083-46328 GCF_019599295.1 Oscillochloris sp. ZM17-4
GCCAGATCGTTCCTTGACCCGGTCAAATCGTTCCTTGACCCGGCAAGATCGTTCCTTGACCCGGCAAGATCGTCCCTTGACCCGGCAAGATCGTCCCTTGACCCGGCAAGATCGTCCCTTGACCCGGCCAGATCGTTCCTTGACCCGGCCAGATCGTGATATGCGACGATGCGCGCCAGCTCCGCGTAGGCGTCGTCGTCGCAGCCGTTGCCCTTGCCGAGCATCACCCCGCCGGCCCAGGCGGCGGCGAGCAGGCGGAAGGGGGCCAGGGCGGCGTCGAGGCGGGCGCGGGCGCCGCGCTTGTGCTCCAGGTCGGCCAGGCTCACGCCCACGCTGGCCTCCAGGTCGGCCACGTGGACCAGCGCGGCGGACAACGAATGCCCCAGGCGGGCGCGCAGCTCGCTGGCGAACATGTCGTTGGCGAAGGGCTTCTGGCTGCCGGGGAAACGGAACAGGTGCTCGACAAACGGGCCGGTAAGCGAGTCGCCCACCACCAGCCGGTGGTCAAGGAAGGTCAGCGGCAACCCCTCGGCGTGGGCCTCGATCCACAGCGAAAGCTTCGCCAATTCAATCGCCAGCGGGTTCTTGTCCACCCCGTACAGGCAATGGACGGCGGCCAGGCGGCGGCAGATCGCCTCGACGATGCGCCGCGAGACGCCCTCGCCCGCGCCCTCGGCGGCGCGGCTGGGCAGGTAGCGCTCCAGGGCGTCGTCGGGGTCGGGCAGGTCGCGCACGCGGCCGCGCAGCTCCTGGGCGCGGGCCTCCAGGCCGGCGCGATCGGCCGGGTCGGGGCAGCGCAGCGCGGCGGCCTCGGCCTCGGTCGCCAGCTCGTCGCAGCGCCGGCACGCCTCGTAGAGCCGCGCGCCCAGGAAGCGGCATGCCTCAACCAAAAAGTGGCCGCTGCCCATCGCCGGGTCGAGCACGCGGATACGGATCAGCGCGCCGGGCTGCGGGTCGTCCTGCGGGCTGCGCTCGTCACACTGCGGCCCTTGGCCGGCGTCCAGAGCAAGTTATCGAGCAGGCGGGCGACGGCGCGCTCGCCCCAGCGCATCCCGTCGAGCGTGGGCATGGCGGCCGTGCCGAAGAGCGCGCCGAGCGGCTCGATCTTCAGCTCGCTGACCCGCACGCCCTCGGCGAAGAGGCGGAACAGGGCGCGCAGGCCGCCCTCAAGCAGCCGCCCAGTCTCCGCGCCGCAATCAAGCACCTTGCGGGCATAGGGTGCCAGGGCCACGCTGGGCGAGAAGGTGTTGCGCCAGAGGCTGGTCGAGGCGAAGCTGAAGGCGCGGGCCGGGTCGTCGCTCGACTCCAGCTTGAGCACGAAGAGCAGGCGGTAGATCAGCACCAGGCCCTCGCGCCAGAGGACGGCGGCAGGTGGCAGGAGGCCGGTGGCAGGTGGCAGGCTCCGGGCATCCGGGTCAAGCTCAAGAACTCCCGCAACAAGGGTGCTACCTCCCGTTTCCTGCCTCCCGCCTCCGATTCTTCCGTGAGGCCCCGCGACAATTCTAATTATCGCTGAACACCCTGGCCGCCAGAGAGGTCGGCCGATACCGTGCGCCAGTCCTGTCCGCCTTTCACGCGGCGCAGCAGCCGGAGCGCGCCGGCGCCGTAGCCGCGCGCGGGGTCGTGGCGCGCGGCGAAGCTCGTGGCCAGCGCGTCCTGGTCAACCTGGCCGTGGCGGCGCAGCACCGCCACCAGCGACAGCGCCATGCGCGGCAGGCGCTCGGCCAGCGCCTGGGCAAGACTCGACTTGCCGGCCGCCATCGCGCCGGTGATCAGGATGACGTCGGGCAAAGCCGGTGTTTCCGCAGTCATCCGCTGATTCCTCTCGACAGCGCCACATAGAAAGTGTCCACACCAACCCCCGGCGGCAGCCCGGCCACCTGCCCATCGCCGAGCTCGATGATCCGCCAGCGGCCATCGGCGCGCTGGGCCAGGTCGAGCGTGAAGAAGCGGCTGGGGATGCCGGCGATGACATCTGCGAAGGGCGCCAGGTCGGGCGGCGCTGCTGCGATGGCACCTTCCCAGTAGGGCGCGACGCAGAGCGGCCGCCGGTCGAAGATCACCGCGCGATACTCGATCGCCAGCGGCATCCCGCTCTGCGGGTGGGTGCCGGCTGTGCGCAGCGGCTCGAAGGCCCGAAACACCAGCCCGCCCTGCAGCTCATCGCCCTGCAGCTCCAGGAAGCGGCCTGTTACGCGCGCGACCGCGTCGCGGTCGGCGGCCGAGGGGATGAAGCAGGCCTCGGCCCACTCGTGCTTGCGCGACTTCACGTAGTCCTTGACGAGCACCGGCTGCGCGCCGAAGGGCCGCAGGGCGGCCATGATCTGCTCCAGGCCCAGCCCGGCCTCCCTGGGCAGCCAGACCGTCGCCGGCGTATGGTCGCGGATGCTCGGGTAGGCGGCAGGGAGCTCGTGGCAGCTGCGATAGGCGGCGGGCGTCTGCAGCAGCTGGTAGCCGCGGGCGGCAAGGGCGTCGTACAGCGCCGTATACCGATCAACGCGGAGCATCCAGCCACGGTAGAGGCAGGCTTCCGGCGTCGCGCGGGGCGGGAGCCGGCCCAACGCGCCGGCAGCATCCTGGTCGTGGACCAGCCGCTCGTAGGTGAGCAGGGCGAGCGTGAAGCCAGCTCGTGTCGCTGCCTCCGCCTCAGCGGCGAAGGCCGAGTCGGGCTGGCGCGGGTTGAGCGGGTCGGCGCAGATAATAAGGATCATAGCGTGAAGCGGCTCGTGAGGCGGCGACAGGGCTGGATTGTAGCACAGGGCTACGCATCACCGCCCGCCGAGTCCGAGCGCACGCGGATGACTGGCGCCGACGCTCCGCCGCACGACCGTTGTCACGATGCGCCGCACAGGGCATGCTATGAAAAGAACACCAATTGATCGCGGAGGACTCCCGACCGCATGACCAACGCGCGCATCGCCGACTACCGCCTGCAGCGCATCGACGCCAGCCAACTGACCCTGCCTAACCCCTGGGGCATCCCCGTGCGCCTGTTCGCCGGCGATGGCGTGCCGATCGAGCGCGCTGCGGTCAGCGAGCTGCTCGCGCTGCTGGAGCTCCAGGAGACCATCGCCGCCCTGCGGCGGGCCGCGCCCGACCTGTTCGACCACCCTGACCCCGGCATTGCGGCGGTGGCGCTCTCCAGCGACTTCCACAAGGGCAGCGGCATCCCGATCGGCACCACCCTGCGCACCCGCGGCGTGCTGGTGCCGCAGGCGGTCGGCACCGATGTCAACTGCGGCATGCGCGTCCACCTCACCGGCTGGCGCCTGGAGCAGGTGCAGCCCGCGATGACCGCACTGGAGCGCCGTCTACGCCACCTGTTCTTTCAGGGCGGCCGCCGCATCGGCCTGACCGCCAGCCAGCGCGAGGCCCTGCTCCGCCTGGGCGTGCCCGGCCTACTGGAGAGCGACGCGCTGCGCGACGCGGCCTGGGAGGCCGCGGCCGACGAGCTGGCCCACATCAGCGGCGGCGGCGGCTATCCCACCGCGCTGCCTGATCAGCACCGCGACTACGTCGGCGGCTCCGGCGGGGTGAGCTACGACTCGCAGCTGGGCAGCATCGGCGGCGGCAACCACTTTGTGGAGCTGCAGGTGGTGGCGAAGCTGCACGACCGGGCCACCGCCCACGCCTGGGGCCTGCGCGAGGGCCAGCTGGCCGTGATGGTGCACACCGGCTCGCTCGGCTTTGGGCACGCTGCCTGGGCAGCGAGTAAGGCGGCACTGGGCGCACTGCTGCCGGCCGGCTTCCCGTTGCCGAACAACGGGATCCTGCCGCTGCCGCTGGGCGAGCGCGCCGCGCCGGCGCTCGCGGTCGTGCGGGCGGCCCAGCGCGTGGCGGCCAACTTCGCCTTCGGCAACCGCTTCTATCTTGCGCGCATGATGCTCCAGGCGCTGGCCGAGGTCGCGGGCGCGCAGGAGTCGCGCCTGCTGTGGGACTCGCCGCACAACCTGCTCTGGGAGGAGGCCGGGGCCGAGGTGGTGCACCGCAAAGGCTCCACGCCGGCGCGCGGGGCGGCGGCGATGGCGAACACGCCTTTCCCATGGGGCGAGCCGGTGATCGTGCCCGGCTCGATGGGCGCGCCGAGCTTCATCCTGCGCGGGCTGGGCAAGCCCGAGGCCCTGGAGAGCGCCTGCCACGGGGCCGGGCGGGCGCTGGCCCGCGGCAGCGCGGCGCGCGGACACGATGCCGAGCTCGACGCCTTCCTGGAGCGGTTCCGCGTGGTCACGCCCGTGGAGCCGCAGCAGATCCGCGAGCGCCCTGACATCCGGGCCAGCTGGCGGGCGGCGCTGAAGGAGGAGGCGCCCTTCGCCTACAAGGAGATCGGCCCGGTGATCGCCACCCTGCGTGAGGCCGAGGTCGCCGAGCCGGTTGTCGAGCTCCACCCGGTCCTGCCCGTAAAGGGATAGCCGTCGCTAGCTGGCCCTGATAGAGACAGGTGTGATCGGGCAGCGGAAACCGCCCGTGCGCCAGCATCTGCGCGATGAAGGCCAGGTTGGTTAGCCCGAATGAGATTGCCGGATCGTGGGTAAGCTCCGCCCAGCCAACCAGCGTGACCGGATCGGGACCCGGATCGGTCCAGAGCATCTCATCGAGGCGCAGGAGCGGCTGGGGCGCGTCAATGACCAGCCGCAGGTCAGTATCCGACCACGAGGTCGCCTCACCATGGGCGTGTGAGCCGATCGCGATCACGCCGAGCAGGCGCTCGCCGAAGGTTATCGCATGACGCTGGTCCGCGGGCGCAAGGGCATGCGGGAGCGAGAACATCCGTCTCCTTCAGCGGTCACTCCGGCCGATGCGTGAGCGCAATCGGGTCGGGCGCATCACCGGCCGGCGCGCACTCCCGGCACCAGGCGATTGCCTCAGCCAGGGCGGCGGCGAAGGCCGGGTCGGCCGCGCAGTGACGGATCATCCGCGTCAGCGCATCGCCCACGCGACCGCCCGGCGTAGCGAAGCCGGCAACAATGTCATTCCATGTGACCAGATCCTGATCGAGCCAGGTGCGCAGGCCACCGTCGCGTAGCTCGAACAGTTGAGCAGCACTCGCATCGACCGGGATGGCAGCCACGTATAACGTCGAGTACTCGACATTGATCGCGCGCGGGTCGTCGAGCCCGGTGGTAAGCGCACCCACCGCGCCGACCTGGCGCACGTGGGTCGCGGGCACCACGTAGGGCCGCCTGGCGCGGGTGAGCAGCAGTTCCTCGCGCAGCTCGCGCAGCGCCGTCGCCTGCGACGCCTGCGCCAGGCCCGCGGCGGTCAGGGGCATGCTGGCCTCGAAGGTCACATGCCCGCCGACCATGTCCCAGGCCAGCGGGCTGACCCGCATCTGCGCCGAACGCTGATGCAGCAGTATCCGCCCGGTCTGCATCGTGACCGGCAGCACGTGGACGGCGGCGTGGGGCACACGGAACGAACTGTGAGCCAGGGCGCGGGCCACCGCACCGTAGGGCACGATCGGCCGGCTCTGCGGGTCGCGCGGGTCGACCGGCCCGACGATCGTGAACGTCTCGTCGTACATCGGATGCTCCTTGATGCAGGCAGCGTTTCCGTCAGCGCTCCTCCGCATCTCCATCGCGCGCGTCAAGCAGCCGGATCAGCCGGATGTCCTCGTCGCGGTAGCCATGCTGGTGGTAGAAGCCGAGCGCCCGCGTGTTGGCCGCGCCAGTGCTCAGGGCAATAATCCGGAAGCCCTGGGCGCGGGCCCAGTCCTCGCAGGCCCGCAGCAGCGCCCGGCCCACGCCCTGGCCCTCGGCCGCCGCGCTCGTCGCCAGTTCGCCAATGGAGGCCTGGCGCTCGCCGGGGAAGTGGGGCTCCGCGCTAACGCTGGCGAAGCCCAGCCGCTCGCCGTGATTGTCCTCGGCGACGAACACCGCCGCCGCCTGGCCGTGCTGGTCGATGCTGCCGGCGATCCAGCCCTCCACGGCGGCCAGGCAGCGCTGCGGGTCGCGGTACGCCGGCATCCCGATCGTTAGGCGCGGGGCCAGGCCGCGCACAAAGGCCGCGTCATCAGGCTGGTAGGGCCGGACGTGTACCGACCGGGGGGCGTGCAGGGGCGTCTGCGCGGTCGCATCATCCATAGTTCTGATCCTCGTTTCCAGGGTGAGCGGCGCGTGAATCGGGCGCTCCCGACGCCGCGCGCCCCTCACGCACATACGCCAGCGCCGCACGCAGCTCGGCGCGTAACTCAGCCGCGTGGGTCAGCCAGAGGCTGTGGGCCGCGCTGGCGATCTCGACGTCAATGCTGATAGCGGTCGCCCCAGTATAGGCGATTGTGTGGGCGCCCACAAGCACCCGGAGCGCCATCGTGTGAGTCAGCGCCGCTCCTGGCGATGATTCACACGATGGCGCTCGAGAAACGGATTGAGCTCAGCAAAGCGCAGCGGCGCTTCCTCGGCCGGCGCGCGCGGGATGACGATCTGCCGCCCGGGGTAGATGTCGATCACCAGGCCCGGGACATCGCCCGGGTAGCGCCGCAGCCCAACCGTGACCATCTGGCTGTCGGCGCTCCAGGCGATCTGCTCGCTGCTCCACAGCCCGTCGCCGATCCGCAGCACCAGGCGCTGCGCCGCCCGCTCCCAGAGCGTCGCGCCCATGACCCAGTGCGACATCCGCATCTCGACATGCTCCAGCTGGAGCGCATATCGCCCATCGGGCGAGACAATCGATTGGACATCGCTCATCGGAGCCTCCAGGCATGCCGCGCAGCACCCCACTGCAATCACTCCGACGTCCTGCACGATCGTCCTGCGACGATCATACCACAGCGGCGCCCGGCAGGCACCGTGGGATTCGCCGTGCTACAATGGCCGAAGCGCGCAGACTCGTGGCATGATGATGGTGATTCAGCGCACATCGTTCTGGCATTCCCAGCGGTATGCGTGAGGTGCATGATGGACAGCTTTCATGTGGTCTACCCCGCCGAGATCCAGGCTCTCTCTGGCCAACCGGCCGAGCGCCTCGGCCAGCTGGCCCGTGAGGCCCTCCTGGTGCGGCTCTATGATCTGGGCGAGCTTTCCTCTGGTCAGGCGGCGGCATTGCTCGGTGTGAGCCGGCGCGAGTTCCTCGATCTGCTTGGCACCTACCACGTGTCGGTGTTCGATGAGGATCTGGATCTCGCCGAGGAGCTTCGCCGCTCGTCCGAGGCGCGCCGTGGCTGAGCAGGCGCCGGTCGTCTCAAACACCACGCCGCTGATCACCCTCGCCGGCGTCGGGCTGCTTGAGCTGCTCCCCGCGCTCTATGGGACGATCACCATTGCGACCCAGGTCCTCCACGAGTACGAGGCGAAGCTCCGCGCTGGCGATCTGGATCTGCGCGCGGCCAGTTGGCTAACTGTCGCCGCAGTCACGATCCCTGATGATCTGGCCGCGCATCTCGACATGGGCGAGGCGGCGACGATCGCGCTTGCCGCAGAAGCGGGCGCGCGGCTGGTGATCCTCGATGAGCGCCGCGGCCGGCGGATCGCCCTGGCGCGTGGCCTGCCGGTGATCGGGACAGGCGCCGTGTTGGTGGAGGCGAAACGCCAGGGGGTGATCCCAGCGGTAGCGCCCGTCCTTAATGCGATGATCACCCAGGGGCAGTATATCTCCACACGCCTGCGCGCGACCCTGCTCGCAGCCGCTGATGAACCTGCGACGAACGAGGAGCGTAGCCACGCCTGTATGGAGAGCAACCATGGCCGACGCAGCGATCAACCTGGCCGAGAAGCTGGCCCAGTTCGACGAGCACTGGGCGCCGCGCAGCGTGGCCCAGCTGAACGACTACGACATCATGGTCGTCAAGGTGCGCGGGGAGTTCGTCTGGCACGCCCACCCGGATACGGACGACTTCTTCCTCGTGCTGAAGGGCCGGCTGACCATCCGCCTGCGCGACGGCGAGGTGAGCCTCGGCCCCGGCGAGCTCTTCGTGGTGCCGCGCGGCGTCGAGCACCAGCCCGTCGCCGCGGAGGAGTGTCACCTGCTGCTCATCGAGCCGACCGGCACCCCGAACACCGGCGAGGCGACCACGGCCGCGCCGCGGCGGACGCTGTAGCCGGTGACGCCCGATCGACAGGCGCTGCTCCAGCGCATCGCCGCTGCCATCCTGCGCGCCCCCTCGCCCTTCGTGACTCGGGTGGGCATCGACGGCGTAGACGGCGCGGGCAAGACTATGTTCGGCGACGAGCTTGTCGGCCTGCTCCAGGCCGCCGGCCGGCGGGTCATCCGCGCCTCGGTCGACTCCTTCCACAACCCGCGGGCGCTGCGCTACCGGCGTGGCCGCCACTCGCCGGAAGGCTTCTTCCACGACTCCTACGACTACGCCCAGCTGTGGGCGGCCCTGATCGACCCGCTCAGCCCCGGCGGGGATGGCCGCTACCGCACGGCGGCCTTCGATCACCGCACCGATAGCCCGGTCGTTGCGCCGGAGGAGCAGGCCGCGACCGGCGACATCCTGGTCTTCGACGGGATCTTCCTGCACCGGCCGGAGCTCCGCAGCTCCTGGGATCTCTCGGTCTTCCTGGAGGTCAGCGTTGTCACCTCGGTCGGCCGCTGCGCCGCCCGCGATGGGAGCTCGCCTGACCCGCAGCACCCCAGCCAGCGCCGCTACGTCGAAGGTCAGCAGCTCTACCTGCGCAGCTGCCGGCCCGAGCGCCGCGCGACCTTCGTAGTCAACAACAACAACCTCGACGCGCCCTATCTAGTCGGCCGATGAGCAGATGTGCTGCAGCACAACGCCGCGGCGTACCTGGCGATCATCACACCTCGAGCGCCTGGGCATGCGGTTAATCGCTGCTGGCGGAGCTGCGCTCGACCCAGGCCAGAATACCGTCGACCACGGCGTGCGGGCGGTGAATCCCGGTATCGATACGGGCGGATAGCTGTTCGCGCAGGTGCTGCGCATCGTGGAGCGCGTCGGCGATCTGATCCTCGCTCCATCCCGGGCGATCCCGAAGTCGTGCCTGGCGTGTCTGCGCATCACAATCGAGCAACAGCCACGCGATCCGGTCAACCCACGGAAGCCTCCCGACACGCGCAAGATCCTCGCGGTCGAGGGGCGCGAAGAGGAGCGCGATCATTCCGTTGCGCGACACCGCGTGAAGAATCTCCAGCCAGAGCCGGTTATAGGCCGGCCACGTCGCCTGGTCAGCGCGGATATCGCGCTGCGCAAGCTGCGATGCGGCCGGGAGCAGCTCGTCGATATTCAAAGGCCAGGTAGGGCGTCGCGCGACTGCGGAGCACGGTCAAGGCGGTGGTCTTCCCCGCACCGGGAGCGCCCGTGATGAGGTAGAGTGTTCGGGTCATCCATCCTCCCGGCGTGCCCGACACGCGTCGAAGATCGGGGTGAGCAGCCTATCGGCCCCATAAAAAGACTCCTACAATATAGCTCGTACGCCAACGCCACGGCGCGGGGACTGTCCGCCTTGAGGCGGCAGGGGAAGCGCCGGGCAAGCAGCTTCTTGCGAGAACGCTGTGTATATGGTAGAATATATGTGCTATGCAACGTACGCTTCGCGTGAAACTCACCCCCTCCACGACACAGGCTGGGCTGCTGGCTGAAACCAGCCGCCTGTTCACGGCGGCCTTTAACGCCGTCTGCCGCGTGGGATGGCAACAGAAGATCACCAACGGGGCCGATCTGCATCACGCGACCTACTACCCGACGCAGGCAGACTACCCTGCGCTCGTTTCGGATCTGTTGATCCAGGCGCGGGTCAAGGCAACCGAAGCCGTCAAAAGCGCGTTTGCCTCGCAGAAGGCCGGGCGCACGGTTGGGATGCCGCAATCGGACGCCTGCCCGCCGCGCTATAACCGGCACACCTATAAGGTCGATTGGGAGAGCCAGACGGTGCGCTTCCTGGGCAAGCCTGCCTGGAAGGCGATTGAGGGGCGGCTGTTCTACCTCAAACGCCAGCTTCAGCGGAAGGGGAGCAAGAGCGCCAAGCGACATCTGCGCACGGTGCGGGGGAAACAGGCCCGCTTTCGGCGTGACTGTGATCACGTCCTCTCCAAGCAGATTGTCCAGTCGGCGCATCCCGGTGCGACGATTGTGCTGGAGAACCTGACCCACATTCGGAAGCGGTCGAAGATCCGTAAGCAGACGAAAACCAGCCGCCGCGTCCATAGCTGGTCGTTCGCGCAGATCACGTCGTTCGTGGCGTACAAAGCCGAGGAACGGGGGTGTACGGTGGCGGGGGTCGATCCCCGGCATACCTCGCAGACCTGTAGCTGCTGTGGGCACCAGGCCCGCACCAACCGCCGTTCCCGTGGCCGGTTTGTGTGTCGGGTGTGTGGCTTCGAGCTGCATGCCGACCTCAACGCGGCGCGGAATAGTGCGGCCACGTACCATGCCAGCGGGGGTAGATCTCCTGTTGGCGGGCTGCCTGTCAACCAGCCAATCGTGTCCGTCCCGACGCTTCGGCTTCGGAAGTGAGGCACAAGCTGTCGCGTTTACGCGACAGTCAGTTGACAGGCTGTCTGGGTGCCCGCTCCACCAGCGGGCGATCCAGCCGTACTGGCGCAGGGTCGGGCGGGCGGTGTTCCCCGGCGGGTAGGCGCCCGAGTCGAGGATGACCGAGACGTTGGGCTGGCTGCGTAGGTAGCGCTCGGCTGGCGAGCCGGCGGGCACCAGGAAGTGGCGCTGGCCGACCAGCCGACAGACCGCCCAATCCCGGGCGCATGGCGATCGGCCGATCGCGAAGTAGAACTGAGGCATCGTTACTCCTCCTCGTAGAGCCAGCGGCAAAGCTGGCCGAGCCGCCGGCCGATACCGCCCTGGGCGTAGGTGATCGCCCACGCCAGCGGCGGCCAGCCGCCGCAGCTGGGTCAGGTCGAGGTAGGGGGTGAGCGTGCTGCGCCGGCCTTCGGTGACCGCCTCCAGCGCGGGCAGGCGCTCCGCCGGCGGGTCGAGGTCGGGCACCTCACGGGTGGTCTCGTGGGTAATCACGGCGGGCAGCCAGCGCAGGCCGGTCGCCGCCTTGGTCGAGTGGGAGATCAGGGCGATCACCGCCGGCGCGTCGCTGTGCGCACAGCGGGCCATCCAGCGGTCCACGTCGGTGTGGTCGCGGATGACCAGCACCTCGGCCGCCGGGAAAGCCCCGGCGATCTCGCGCCGCCAGGTCGGGATGACCCGCCAGGTCGGGATGACCCGCTTGGGCGGGGCGATCCAGATCGGCAATGCCCTGGGCGCTCGTCCGTCGGTGTGCCGGTTCGCCTTCCAGGCCTTGGCCAGCCGGCGTGCCCAGGAGGGCTTCTTCTCGCCGTGAAATGCAGTGGCTTGCTCCTCCCAGTAGTGACAGAGGGTGGCGATCAGGGCGATGACCTGGCGGGTCTTGCCAACCCCCGGCTCGCCAGCGAACATGGCCCGGCCGCCGTCCCAGAGGGCGCGGCGCAGGGCGAAGACCCGGTGCATCTGCGCCGGCGCGAGGCCGGGATGCTCCGCACCGGGGAGCTGCTTGTCCAGGCCAATCTGGGCGACCACGCGGACCTCCCAGTCCGCGGGGTCAAGCTGATAGCGCGGCTGGTGCTTGTCTAAAACCTGGACGGCCAGGGTCGGCAGCAGCGGCTGGAGAAAGGCGAAGGCGGCGTCGTTCTGGTAGTGGCTGACCGCGCCGGTAGCGAGGTCGAGCACGCCCAGGACGGGGTTGTCCTCGATCTGCGAGACCTCGACCACGCCCTTGGCGCGCTGGTCGTCGTCGACCGGCATGCGCGTGGCTTGCTTGGAGGTTGCGGTGGTGATGACGAAGCGCTCGCCGTTGGGGCCGTCGAGGATATCGCCGTCGAGCAGGCCGGAGAGGATGAGCGCGGCCAGGTGGGCCGGGCCGGTCGGCGGCATCAGCGGGCGGGCGAAGACGCCCTCCGCCTGCAGGGTGACCGCCTGCTGCCAGGCGGGGCTGTGGTGGAGGCCGCCGGCCTCCAGCCCGCGCAGCAGCGCGTCCTCGTCGGCGTGGAGCACGAGGATCTCGGGTATCGTCGGCGCGGACGGCAGGAGGTAGGGGTCGGCGATCGGATGATCGGGCAGAACGGGCGGCGGCGTGCCGCCGGCCCAGGTCTGGGTCTCCGTGTCGTAGCGCCAGCCCTGGAGCTGGGCCTTGACCATCGGGTCGGGCGTCTCCAGCGGGCTGAGCCGCTTCACGCCGGCGACGACGATCTGGGAGTACTTCTGAAAGGACGTGTCGGCGTTGGTGTCGCCATCGGGGAAGCGCCAGCAGCGCAGCTGCTGATAGTTGCGGGCGTAGTGGTTGATCAGGGTGCCGTCGAGGCCCGAGCGGGCCGGGATGACCGCGAGGCTGACGCCGCCGGCGACCAGGGCCTTGGTAACGAGCACCTGGGCCGCGTACTCGGCGCGGCGGCCGTCGTCAAGCCGCACGTAGGGCGGGTTGGTCACGCACAGGCTAAACGAGTCGGGCGTCGGCCGGGTCGCCTCAAACGGCGCCCGCACGATCGTCGCGCCGGGCAGCCGCTGGCGGGCGGACTCAGCCCGCTCCGCGCTGATCTCGATGCCGAAGAGCCGGGCGGTGGGGAGATGGACAAAGGGGGCCAGCAGATTGCCGGCGCCGCAGCCGGTCAGGTCGCCGATCGCCACCGGGGTGGCGGCCGGAATAGTCACCAGGTGCCGGAGGGCGTCGGCGTGAACCTGGGGCGTGGGGATGTGCTGAGAAATCGCCATCCCGCCGAGGGGGCCGCTGCTCATAGAGTCCTCTTTCTTCAGGAGGACACCTGGAACGCGCTGCGGCCCCCGGACACCCGGCGAACCGCATGCGGTTCCCGGTGTCCGGGGCGGAACATCAGGCAGATGGGGCGCGCACCCCGAGTCGGATCAGGTCATCCGGCGTCGGCCGGGTGGTCGGGAGCTTCCCGCGCTGGACGCCATCACTGACGAGGGCATTCCAGTGGCGCGGGTCGCCGGCGAGCTGCCAGGCGCGGATGCCCCGCGCCTCCAGAGGAAGCGTCCCAGCCCAAACTGGGCACAGGCCCGCTTGAAGGCCTGAGCGGCCGCGGTGGTGGCGCGGTTCTCGTTGGGGTGCTCGGGGTAGTCCAGCGGAAAATCGCCGACATCGGCCTTGGTGACACCGAGGATGCTCAGCGTGCAGACCACGCCGTCGGGCGTGAGGGTGAAGGCGACCTGCCAGTCGGCCGGGCCAACCACCTGATCGAGGCGATCATGGTAGACCCGGCTGTCGGCGTAGGCCATGGCCAGCGCGCGGTCGCGGCTCTGGCTGAGCGCGCCGGGCTTGAGCTCGATCTGATCGCTGGGGAACGGTGCGGTAAGATCAGCGATGAGGTCGGTGAGGGAGCGCATACGAGTCCTCCGAAGAAATAAGGCCACCGGCTCCCGATGCCCGGGCCGGTGGCAGAATGCCAGTGCTCCGGGCCGAGCGGGGCGCGAGTGTGGACTACTTCTCAGTGGACTCCGCGTTCTCGGAGCGCTTTCCGGGCAGGCGCTTGATCAGCGCGCCGACGAAGGGGATGCGGGAGGGGGTGCTGAGCTGATCGCTTAACTGGCCGACCGCGCGGGCCTTGCGGCCGCGCAGCCGGTCAAAGGCCGCGTCGAAGTCGGAGTCATCGAAGGGCTCCAGCTCGGGGATGGTCTTCTTGGCCAGCGGCAGGGCGATGATGAACAGGGTGATGATCAGGACAGGCATAAGAGCCTCCATGGCGATGGCCAGCCCCACTGCCGGGCTGGTCGTGATGACGCAGACCCAGGCAGGTGGGCAGACAACAGCGCCCGGAGGGCGAGACAATGGGCACGCAAAAACGCCCGCTGCGGCGTGCAGCGAGCGACGGGGAGAAGGCCCAGGACAACAGGTTCAGCGAGCGTGCGACAAGAGGTGCGCCATGCGGCGCGGGAGAAGGGCAGTGGTCCGGCCTGCCGTCGAGGCGGCTACCGGCTATCGGCTATACGCAGTACGAAGGTGCGACCGGCACCACCCGGGACAGCGACATCGCGTTCGCCGGCGGTGTCACGCCTGAACAAGCGGCGGGAGTGGGCCGAGGAGCAGGATGCCGATGGCCGGGCGGGGCCGATGCTGTGCGAGCAGTGTAGCACTGGTGAGCAGGGCGGCGCAAGGCAACCTGCACGCTATCAGGCTAAGACGGGAGTGCTGGCCGATGGAAACGCGCATTACTGGTCGTTTGCCGCCTCTACAGCGCCTCCGTGTACCCAATCAGTGCTGAGAGATGCTATGCCCCCTCGCTGCCCGTATTCCGCAAGCGCTCAATAGTTGTCACCAGCTTCCGCAGCTGGATCGGTTTGGTCACATACTCATCAGCGCCGGCGCTCAGGCAGCGCTCGCGGTCGCCCGGCATCGCCAGCGCCGTCGCCGCGATGATCGGGATCTGGGCGAGGCTCGTGTCGGCGCGGATGCGCCGGATAGCCTCCAGGCCGTCCATCCCCGGCATCTGGATGTCCATCAGGATCGCATCCAGCCGCTCCTCTTGCGCGCGCATGACCGCCTCGCTTCCATTCCGCGCGATCATCAGGTCGTAGCCCTTGGCGCGCAGATAGTCGCCGATGGTGGCGATATTCGCCTCGTTGTCCTCCGCCAGCAGGAGCTTCGGGCGTCCCGTGGCGGGCGTCGCAACGAGCGCGAGCTGCAGATGTATTTCCTCCTGGCGCGCGAGCACCCGGCGCAGCGTCAGTTCGAGCCCGGCGCGGTCGATCGGTTTGAGCAGTGCGGCCGCGGCGCCGAGCGCCCGCGCCTGCTCGGGCTTGTCGACGACCGAGACGACGATAATTGGGATCGCCTGGGTGCGCGGCTCGGCCTTGAGCTGGCGCAGCACGTGCCAGCCGTCGTCGTCGGGGAGCAGGATATCGAGCAGGATCACGTCGGGCTGGAGCGCGATCGCGCGGGCGAGGACCCCCGCGCCGTGCGGCAGCACCTCGACCCGCGCGCCAAGCTCCTGCAGGTAGCGGGTGAGCTGCTCGGCAGCGGTGGGCGAGTCCTCGACCACCATCGCCCGGCCGATCGCTGGAAGTGCCTCAGGGAGCGCGGTTGGCTCCGGGGTGCTGCCGAGCCCGGGGGCGCTCGGGGTCCAGGGCAGGGTGACGTGAAAGCGGCTGCCTTCCCCGGGTGTGCTTTCGACGCGTACACTGCCGCCGTGGGCCTTGGCAAGCCGCGCGACGAGCGCGAGGCCCAGGCCCGTGCCGGTGTACTGGCGGCTCAGGCTGCTGTCGATCTGCACAAAGGGCTGAAAGAGCTTCGGCATGTCCTCCGCGGCGATCCCGATCCCGGTGTCCCAGACCGTGAAGATCACGACCTGCTCCTCCAGGTCGCCATGGACCTCCAGGCCGACCTTGCCGCCCTCGGGGGTGAACTTCACGGCATTGGAGAGCAGGTTGACCAGGATCTGCTTGAGCCGGCGCTCGTCGACGTGCAGCGTCTGCACCTGGACATCATAGTTTGAGCTGAGACTAATCCGTTTCATCAATGCACTCTGGGCCACCATACGCAGGCAGAGCGGGCAGAGCAGGTCGACCTGCACGCGCTCCGCATCAAGCTCAAGCCGGCCAGCCTCGATCTTCGAGAGGTCGAGGATGTCGTTGATCAGACTCAGCAGGTGCCGGCCACTCTCCTCGATCCCCTGAAGCGAGGCGATCTGCTCAGGCGTCACCGGGCCGTAGATCGCCTCCTGCATGGCCTCGGCGCGTCCAAGGATGGCGTTGAGCGGCGTGCGCAGCTCGTGGCTCATGCTGGCCAGGAACTCGTCTTTGAGCCGCGTGGCTCGGCTTAGCTCGGCGTTGGCCAGGCTCAGGTCGGCGGTACGCTCCGCGACCCGGCGGGCCAGCTGAGCCCGCTCGTCGCGGAGCTGGGCGAGCAGCTGGGCGCGCTCGATCGCCGTGGCTGCCGACACCGCCAGCGTCTCCGCCAGCCGTACATCGTCGGTGGTCAGGGCGTGCGGCTGGTGGCGGTCGATGGAGAAGATGCCGACCAGCGTGTTATTCGCCATCAGCGGCACGCCCAGCCAGCACCCAATATAGCGCGTCTCCAGCATGGGCTGCCAGGTTGGCTCCTGGTGGGTATCGGCGATCAGCAGGCTGCGCCGGGTGGCGATAATCTGGGCGAGGGGCGGGCGCTCGGCCGGGTCGACGATCAGCGCCTTGACCGCCTCAGGATCGGCCCAGGTTTCATAGCCGCGCAAATAGTGGACCCGAAAGGTCGTCGGGCCATCGGGGAGCATGATGTTGGCGCTGTCGTAGGGGATGAGCTGCTGCAGCAAATCCAGCAGGGTGGTAAGCACCGCGTCTTGCCCGAGCGGGCGCGCCAGGAGCTGGCTGGCGCGGTAGAGGAGCTCGGTGGTCTGCTGGGCGCGCTGGCGCTCCTGCTCGGCGCGCTTGCGCGCGGTAATGTCGGCCGTGATCGCCACCACCCGCCAATCGGGAAAGTCCACCGGCATCGCGCTCACCTCGACCCAGATCTGCTCGCCCGTCTCGGTGACGATGCCGATCTCCATCGCGCTGATCGCGCGCCGCTCGGCAAAGACGCGCGCGATGGCAAGCTCCTCCGTCGGCATGGGGCTGCCATCCACACGCAGGTACTGGCGCGTGTGATACGCTCCCTGCACCAGGGCTTGCTGGTCGAGCCGGAGGATCTGGCTAAGGGCCGGGTTCGCATACACAACGCGCTGCTCCGCATCGAGAATCGAGACCCCGACCGGCAGCAGCTCAAAGAGCGCGCCGAGCTTGCGTTCAGTCTGCCGCCGCGCCGTCCTCGCCTGCACGCGCGGTGTGATATCGAGGCCAAAGACCGTGACCCCGCTGATATCCCCCTCGGCGGTGCGGATGGGCATCAAGCGATAGATGATCGTTATGCCCGCATGCTGGCGCTCGATGCTAAATACCTCGCCGGCCAGCGCCCGCGCATAGGCGGCGCGCCAGGTGGCCTGCCACTCCTGGGGCATCGGCAGTGCCCAGATGCTCTCGCCGGGGCGCAGCTCCTGCCCGGTGATCTGCTGCACATCCTGCTGAAAGCGCGCATTGCCGACAAGCAGGCGCAGCTCGCGGTCGACCGACCAGATGCGGCCACTGACGGCCTCGAGCACGCTGATGAGCTGCTGCTCGTGCGCGCTGATATCCCGGTTCAGGCTCATCGTGCCGCGGGGCTGGCCGTCGGGGTCGCGCATCCAGGTGACCGTGGCCAGGATCAGCATGGCGTGCCCATCGCGGTGGTGATGCCGCACCTCGCCCCGCCAGAGGCCCTGCGCCTGCAGCTGGGCGCGCTCGACGCCGGGGTAGTTGCTTTGGAGCAGCTCATCGGCCCGCCGGCCCAGCGCCTCGGCGGCAGACCAGCCATAGAGCAGTTCAGCCGCGGGATTCCAGCCGGTGATACGCAGAGCCGCATCAGTGAGGATCACGGCATCTGGGATGATGTTCAGGTAGTCATCGGGCAGGAGCGGCGCCTGGGGTACCGGAGGGTCGTCAGGGCTCGGCGAGGCATGCTGCATATGGGTCTCCACCACGACGATCATGCGCAGGAAGTAGCTGAAATTATAGTATCCACCCAAAAGCGTTGGGGATGGTTTTCACGACAGGGCGTAACGCTTTCTTCGGGCCAAAAGAGCGTTTCAAATCGATTGTCGGGGCGCTCTGCCGCTCTGCTTGGCGGAGCCGACGGCCCGGTCCAGGTGCAGTGCTCAGCGGCTCGACCGAACGCATGGCCGAGGCGGGCAGGCACCTCGCCGGTCTTCGAGATACTCGATTCGCCGTCGAAGCACCTGGTCATCCTCGATCACGCCGGGCATCGCGCGCTGTTCGACCAGCCGGCGGCGTTTGCCGCGCTGATGCGCGAGGTTCGGGAGGCAAGCTGATCTCACCACGCCGCGGTGAGGTGCGCAGCGCGTGGCGCATGCCGGCCAGGAACGCGTCCGCGCGGGTTGGGGTGATGTGGTGGTCAATCACGCTCTGTGGGCTACCAAGACAGGTGCGGCGAGCACAAGCCAGCACCGATGGTCGGCGCTGCGGCCGGGAGCGCGCTGCGTGTAGCATCTACCCTTTGGCGAGCCGGTAGCCCACACCCCGCTCGGTGAGGATGTAGCACGGCTGCTTGGGGTCTGCCTCGATCTTCTGGCGCAGATGGGCGATGTGCACCCACAGGTAGTTGTTCTCCGCGCCGTAGGTCTCGCCCCAGACGGCCCTGAGGATCTGCGCGTGGGTCAGCACCTGGCCGGCGTGCTGGGCCATATACGCCAGGATGCCATACTCGGTCGGCGTCAGGCTGACTTCCTGCCCGGCGACGCTGACCTGGCGCTGGGCCAGATCTACCGTGAGGTGGTCGATCTGGATGAGCGAGATGCCGCCGGGCTCCATCTGGGGCTGGGCGCGGCGCAGCACCGCTTCCATACGCGCCAACAGCTCGCTCAGACGGAACGGTTTGGTCACATAGTCGTCGGCGCCGAGCTGGAGCCCGCGCACAATATCCTGCTCGGCTGAGCGCGCGGTGAGCATGATGATCGGCACGTTGGTCCACTCGCGCAGCTGCCGGCACAGCGCGAGCCCATCGACCCCCGGCAGCATCAGGTCGAGCAGCACCAGATCGGGCGGCTGCTGGGTGAGCGCGTCGAGCGCCCCCTGGGCCTCCACGACCGTCTGCACGGCGTAGCCCGCGTCGGCCAGGCTGCGGTCGAGCATCCGGCGCAGGGCGCGGTCGTCGTCCACCACCAGCACCCGCGTGGCGCCGTCGTGGCGCACGGCGACCTGCGGCTCCACAACCCGCGTCTCGGCCGGGAGCGTGAACCAGAGCTCGGCCCCGCCGCCGGGCGCGTCGGCGACCCCGATCTGCCCGCCGTGGGCCTCCACCAGGGCCTTGCAGATCGCCAGCCCGAGCCCGCTGCCGCTGCTCGCCACGCCAGCCTGCGCGATCTGGTAGAAGCGCTCGAAGACCCGCGCGCGCTCGCCCGGCGGGATGCCCGGCCCCTGGTCGCGCACGCTGAGACGCACTGCGCCATCCTCCGTGGATGCGCTCAGCGTGATCACGCCGCCCTCCGGCGAGAACTTGACCGCGTTGTCGAGCAGGTTATGCAGCACCTGCTCGACCCGGCGCAGGTCGGCGTTCACCGGCGGCAGCTCGGCCGGCAGATCGGCCTGGATGCGCAGCCCTTCGGCGCGCTCGCGCTGCTGGCGCAGCACCTGCTGGATGCGCGGCCCCAGGGCGACCGGCGTGCGCCGCAGCCGCAGGGCGCCGGCCTCAACCTGGGCGAGGCTGAGCAGGTTATCGATCAGCTCCTCGAGCCGGTCGCTCTGCGCATCGATGATCTGCAGAAACTCGTGGACCCGCCCAGGGTCGGCCTCGCCGCTCTGCAGCAGGGTCTCGGTGCAGCCCTTGATCGCCGTGAGCGGCGTGCGCAGCTCGTGGCTCACCAGGGCCACGAAGTCGGCCTTGAGCCGCTCGACCTCGCGCAGCTGGCGCAGGTCCTGAAACACCGCGACCGCCCCGGTCACCACGCCGCCGTCATCGCGCAGCGGGACACTCGTAGTCAGCACCGGCACGCGTGTGCCGTCGGGCGCGATGATCACCAGCTCGATGTTGTGGCGCTCCTGGCCATCGGCCAGCGTTGCCGCCAGAGGCAGCCGCTGGGGCGCGACCGGCTCACCGCCGGGGCGGAAGGCGCGGCCGACGAGCGGGTGCGCGCGCAGGGTCGCGTCTGGCGCCAGGTCACCGAGCAGCGCGTGCGCGCGGTGATTCACCAGCGCGAGCCGCCCCTCCGGCGCCTCGGCGACCACGAGGCCCGCCGGCGAGTGGTCGAAGATCGCCTGCAGCCGCTGGCGCCCGGTCGCGGCCTCGGCATAGAGCCGGGCATTATCGAGCACCAGCCCGACCTCGGCGGCCAGCGTGCCGTAGAAGGCGAGGTCGGCCGGGTCGAATGCGTTGGGCCGCTCGCCCATGAGCACCAGTGCGCCGAATGCCTGGGCGCGCCCGCGCAGCGGCAGGACGAGCCCGCTGCGCGCGCCGAGAAGCACCCCGGCGACGGCGGATGTCTCCAGCGAAAGGTTGGCCGCCTGTGTATCGCCGATCAGCACATCCTGCCCTTCGGCGACCGCCTGCACCAGCAGCTCCTCGGCGGGCGTGCGCGGAGTCTCCTCCAGGCCGGGGATGGAGCTCGGCGCGGCCCGGGCGATCCACACGCCATCTGCGGGCAGCCCGAGGGCGCGCGCGATCGTCAGCAAGATGTTCCGCGCGCGCTCACCGGGCTGCACACTGAGCGCCGAGGCCGAGGCGACGGCGTGCAGCACGGTGAGCTGGCGGTTCTGCCGCTCGGCAGCAGCGAGCTGGGCCGCGCGCTCGGCGGCGAGCTGGGTGACGCGGGCCTGCTCGCTTGCTAGCGCCCGCATCAGCCCGACCATGCGCCAGAAGGCGGCGAAGACGACCACCAGGGCGGCCAGCCCGAGGATGCCGAGGACGACGGAGATCAGCGTCTGGAGCGTGCGGGCCTGGCTCGCCTGAGCGCTGAGCTCGCCCTCGGTGACCTGAATCTGGGCCTGGATACGCTGGAGCTGGCCGCGAATCGCGTCGAAGCGCCGCTGGCTCTCGCCGACCGCGAGGTCGGCGGCGGCATCCGAGAGCCGGCCCTGCGCGACCAGGGCGACCTGACGGTCCAGGCTCTCGCGCTGCCAGGCCATAATCGCTCCCGTCAGCTCGGCGAGCGGGGCGGCGAGCGCCGGGTCGACCAGGACCCCTGACTCAATAAGCAGCTCCAGCTGGGCGGGCAGCGCCGTCGCCGCCGCATCATACTGCGCGCGGAAGTCCGGGCTCTGCGCGATGAGGTAGCCGCGCGCGTCGGCCTGCATCTGCTGCAGGCTGTTCTCGGTGTCGCTGAGCTGCACCGCCAGGGTCTGGGCGTGCTCCAGCTCGACTGCGATGGCCGTGTCGCGCAGGTCGACCAGCGGCGGGAGCACCACCAGGGCTAGCAGCACCAGCACGGTGAAGATGAGCAGGCCGAGCAGCAGGTTGCGCGCGCGCCCGCTCAGCGGAAGCGATAGCGCATGATGAGCAATCGATTGTTCCATGACCTGGTCGTCTCCTTGGGCTCACACGGCGGCGGCTGCGCCCGGCAGCGCCCGTCATGTGGGCCCGCCGATAGCCCCAGGGTCAGGGGCCTACAGGAAGTGTTACGGTCGGCTGGGTTCATTTTACGGCACTATTGCGGTTGGGCGGGCATGCTTGGCTGTGAGGAATGACGATAGATCGCATCGCCGATAGCGAGAAGGAGAACCATATGCGACTGATGTCCCGCCTGGCCCGCTGGCCGGTGCTGCTCACCGGGGTGCTGCTGGCGCTCCTGGCGGCCGCCCCGGCGCTTGCGGCCGAGGTCGCCGGCGGCGACAGCTACCGCCTGGAGGCCGGGGAGGTGATCGCCGACGACCTCTACGTGAGCGCGGCGGAGGTGATCATCGCCGGCACCGTCGAGGGCGACCTGATCGCGGCGGGCGCCTATATCGAGGTGAGTGGCCGCGTGACCGGCGACGCCACGCTTGCCGGCGCGGCGGTGGTGGTGAGCGGCACGATCGACGATGATCTGCGGGCCGCAGCGGCCGGGCTCGACGTGTCCGGCACGGTCGGCGACGACCTGCTGGCCGGCGGCGGCGGCGGGGGCTTCGCCGCGCCGTTCGTCGTCGCCGGGCGCAACGTCGTTCCGGGCGTGCGGATCGCCGACAGCGCACAGGTGGGCGGCGACGCGCTCCTGGCTGGCGGCCAGGGGACGATCGCCGGCACGATCGACGAGGACCTGCGGGCGGCGATGGGCGACCTGACCCTGGCGGCACAGGTTGGTGGCGATGCCCGGCTTGCCAGCGAGCGGATCGCCGTGCAGACGCCCGCCCAGATCGATGGGGTGCTGCGCTACACCAGCGCCGAGCCAATCAGCGCGCCCGACGGCGTCGCTGCCGATGTGGTGTATGTGGCGCCCCCGGCGGAGCCCGCGCCTGCGCCCGGCGAGCAGGCCCTCGCCTGGGCGCTGCGCACGCTGCTGGTGCTGCTGGGCTTCGCGCTGCTGGGCGGGCTGCTGCTGCGCGTCTGGCCGGCGGCGCTGCTCACCCCCGCCCGCGCGATCGCCGCCCGGCCCGGGCGGGCCAGCCTGTACGGCTCACTGGCGCTGATCTTCCTGATGGCCCTCCCGCTGCTCTCGGCCCTGCTGGTCTTCCTGATGGTGCTGTTCTGGGGCTGGTGGCCTGGGGTGGTGCTCGGGCTGGCCCTGTTCGGCATGCTCGGGCTGCTCTGGTTCCTCAGCCCGCTGATCACCGGCGCCTGGCTCGGGCGCTGGCTGGCCCGCGCCACCGGCCGCGCGCCGGACGCCTGGCTCGCCGCGCTTAGTGGCGTGCTGCTGCTGGCGCTGCTGATGCAGATCCCCTACCTGGGCTGGCTGGTTGCGCCGGTGAGCTTTGTGCTCGCCCTCGGCGGCCTGCTGCTCGCGCGCCGCACCCCGGATGCGCGGGCAGAGCCGGTCATGAACCGCTAAGCGGGCGGTGCGGCGCCGATAGGGGATGCTGCGGCCGGTGCCGCCGGCCTATGGCAACTGCTGTATCAGCAGCCGGGCCAGGCCCACCGCGAGCAGCGCGCCGACCGCCGCGGCGAGCACGCTCAGCGGGCAGAGCACATTGAGCGGGCCGGCCGCGAACGTCAGCGCCGCAGTCCCACCGAGCACGGCGCCCATCACCCCGCTGATCACGTACACCGCCAGCGTGCTGCGCGGCGGGTGCCGGCTCAGCCGGTCCGCCGCCCAGCCGATCAGCAGGCCGCAGAGGAGCCACCCCAGCAGATTCACCATGGCGCCCAGCCCTCCTCGCTGCCCGCGCTCCCGTGATGCGAGGCTACACGACACGCCGTAAGCCGACCGTAAGGGCGGTGCGGCCAGCCGTATGGTTCCCGCGAGAACGGGCTACGGCGGCAATCTTCAGGCGATGTTGCGGTTGCGGCAGGCGATCTTGCGGCAGGCTTACGGTTCCGCGCATACCTTCGTCGGTAGTCGAACACCCTGGAGAAGGAGGATGCCCGATGAAGGCGATGGTCTACCACCGCTATGGCCCCCCCGATGTCTTGACGTGTGCGGACGTGCCACAGCCGACCCCCGGCGACAACGAGGTGCTGGTCCGCGTGCACGCGGCGGGCGTGAATGCCGGGGACTGGCACCTGCTGCGCGGGTCGCCCTTTCTGGTCCGCCTGATGTTTGGGCTGCGCCGGCCAAAGCGGCCCATCATCGGCTCGGATGTCGCCGGGCAGATTGACGCGGTCGGCAGCAAGGTTACGCGGCTGAAACCCGGCGACGCCGTGTTCGGCGAGCTCTCCTCGTCGGGGTTTGGCGCCTTTGCCGAGTACGCATGTGCCAGGGAGGAGGCGCTGGTACGGAAGCCGGACAACCTGAGCTTTGCGGAGGCGGCCGGCGTGCCGCTGGCGGCGCTCACCGCCCTGCAGGGGCTGCGCGACGTCGGCCAGATCCAGCCCGGGCAAAAGGTGCTGGTCAACGGCGCCTCGGGCGGGGTGGGCAGCTTCGCCGTGCAGCTCGCCAGGTCCCTCGGGGCCGAGGTGACGGGCGTCTGCAGCACGAGCAAAGTGGACATGGTGCGCGCGCTCGGGCCAGACCATGTGATCGACTACACGCAGGAGGATGTGACCCGCAGCGGCCGCCAGTACGACCTGATCCTCGACGCCGCGGCCTATCGCCCATTTTCCGATTACCAGCGTGCGCTCACGCCCACGGGGACCTATGTCCTGGTTGGCGGCGCCACCAAACGGCTGTTGCAGGTGATGATCATGGGGGCGATGCGCTCCAAAAAAGGTGGGCAGCAGTTCAAAACCTTCATCCTGCAGTCAAAGCTCACCAACCTGCAGTTCATCAAGGAGCTGGTTGAGGCCGGCAAACTGAAGCCGGCCATCGACCGCTGCTACCCGCTCGAGGAGCTGCCAACCGCGCTGCGCCAGCTTGAGGCGGGTCAGGCCCGAGGCAAGGCCGTCATCGCGCTGGCGCACGGCTGAGGGGCACCTCATCTCTGAGGAGGAAACGCTATGACAGCCCGCACCAACGGGACATCGCCGCGGGTCTACGCCCGCATCGTCGGGGCGCTGTACCTGCTGATCTTCTTCGTCGGCCCCTTCGCCTTCTTTATGGGCCGGACCAGCGTCGTCGTGCCCGGCGATCCCGCCGCGACGGTCAATACCTTGCTGGCATCCGAGACCATGTTCCGACTCGGTATGGTCGCCGAAACCGTGATCGTGCTGGTGGAGATCGTGGTGAGCGCCCTGCTGTACGTGCTGTTCCGGCCGGTAAGCCGTCCGCTCGCGCTGGCGGCGGCGTTTGCCCGCTTCGCCCAATCCATCCTCCAGGCGGTCAACCTGATCACCGCGGTCCCCGCCCTGCTGCTCCTGGGCGGCGCCGGCTATGTGACCGTCTTCGCGCCGGAGCAGGTGAGCGCGCTGGTGCTCCTGTCCCTCGATGCCAACGCATTTGTGATCATCATCTGGGGGCTGCTCTTCGGGTTTCACCTGCTGCTCCTCGGCTACCTGGTCTACCGGTCGGGCTTTATGCCGCGTATCCTGGGCATCCTGCTGATCATCGGCGCGGTCGGCTACCTGGCCCAGAGCTACGGGCACATCCTGGTGCCGCAGTATGACGAGCTCCTCTCGACCGTGGTCATCGTGCTGTCGATCCCGGGGGAGCTGGCGTTTACGGTCTGGCTGCTCTGGAAGGGCGTGAATATCGAGCGGTGGGAGCAGCGTGCGCTCACACCTGCCGTCGCATCTTAAGGAGGAAAGCAACATGGAAGGACTTTGGTCGCCGCTGATGTGGGGGACGCCCGTTGGGCTGGGCATTTTCATCTTTCTCCTGGGCGTCGGGATGGGCGTCTTTTTCTGGGGCGTGAGCAAGATCTCTGGGAAGAAAGAGTAGCAGCAGGAACCGCGATCCCCACAGGTGCCAGCGCTCCACAGTTGGGCGCACCTGGCAGATGGCGCGGATCGCCGCCAGCACGTGCCGCCCACGCAGAATACCAGCCAGGGATCGACGCGAGGCGATGTGTTTGATATCACCAGCTTTACGCTTCAGGATATGACCCGCTGCGGCGCGGCGCTGCGCGGCCTGGGCGACGGCGCCGCGTCCATGGAGGCGACCGCCGATCGGATCGTCCGCTTCCTAGACGACCACCTGCGCGATAGCGCCGGCGCGAAGGCCTGCGCCCTGGCGCGCCTGTTCATCACCCGGCGCTACCGCGACCTCGACGCCGACCTGCAGCGCCACGCCCAGCGGCTGCTCGGCGCTATGCCCGAGGACACCGGGCTCCTGTGTCAGACCCTGCTGGCGACGGTCGGCGCGCAGCCCGGCTGGAACGACCGCCGCCGCTCCACCTACTACAAGACGCTGCCGCTCACCCCGGAGGTCATCGAGCAGAACCCGATGTATCTCCAGTTCGCTGAGACCTTCGGCGTCATCCTGGACCGCTCGGTCACGCCCGATCCCCAGCTCATCGCCGATCTGGAGCAGACGAGCTACAATGTCTTTCACGTGCCCGATGCCCTGGGCAGCCCGTATATCCCCGATCAGGAGCACTTCGTCATCCCCTGCGGCATCCGCTCGGTGCTCGGCTTCTTCGGCATGCTGCCCAGCGGCCAGATCTACTCGGTCGTCATCTTCACCCGCGTGGCGATCCCGCGCGCGATCGTGACCTACCTCAAGTCGCTGGCCTTCCACGTCAAGCTGGCGATCCTGCCGTTCGACGAGATCGCGGTCTTCGCCGACACCCCGATCGCCGCGCCGGACGACCAACGCCGGCAGATGGCCCAGCTGCGCTCGGAGGTCGGCGGGCTGCGCCAGCTGGTCGAGGTGCAGGAGCAGGTGGTGATCGAGCAGGCCCAGCACCTCTCGGCGCTGCTTGACGAGCGCCGCCGGCAGGCCGAGCAGCTCGCGGCGACGAATAGCGACCTGGAGCGCCAGATCGCCGAGAACGAGCGGCTGCGCCAGCAGGCCGCCGAGCGGGCGATTCTGGAAGAGCGCAACCGGCTGGCGCGCGATCTGCACGACTCGGTCACCCAGTCGCTCTACAGCCTGACCCTGTTTGCCGAGGCCAGCCAGCGCCTCCTGAGCGGCGGCAGCGGCGAGCGGGCGGCTGCCTATCTCGGCCGGATCGGCGAGACGGCGCAGCAGACCCTCAAGGAGATGCGGCTGCTGGTCTACGAGCTGCGCCCCCTGGCCCTCGAGCGCACTGGCCTGGTCGGGGCGCTCCAGCAGCGCCTGGAGGCGGTCGAGGGGCGCGCGGGCGTCGCGGCCAGGCTGCGGGTCGAGGGCGCGATCGCGCTGGCCCCCGCAGCCGAGGAGGGGCTCTATCACATCGCGCAGGAGGCGCTCAATAACGCGCTGAAGCACGCCCACGCGCAGACGGTCGAGATCCGACTTACCGCCACGGACGCGCATCTCCGCCTGACCGTGGAGGACGATGGGCAGGGCTTCAACCCACACCAAGAGCGCGGCGGCGGGATGGGCCTGGTGAGCATGCACGAGCGGGCCGCGGGCCTTGGCGCAACGCTTGACATCGCCTCGGTGCCGGGCACGGGGACGCAGGTGCGCCTGGAGCTACAGCACGCGCAGCAGGGGTGATCGCGGCCGGCACCGGCCGGCTGAGAGAGAGGTGGTGATGATGACCGCAGCGCCGATCCAGATCCTGATCGCCGACGACCACGCGGTCGTGCGCCAGGGGCTGCGCGCCCTGATCGAGACCGAGCCGGGGATGGAACTGGTGGGCGAGGCCCAGGACGGCCTGGAGGCCGCGGCTATGGCCCGCGCGCTTCAGCCCGATGTCATCCTGCTCGACATGGTCATGCCGCGCCAAGACGGCCTGGCGACGATCGCGCAGATCACGGCCGAGCGGCCCGACGCCCGCATCCTGGTGCTCACCAGCTTCGCCGACGACGAGCAGGTCTTCCCGGCGATCAAGGCCGGCGCGCTCGGCTACCTCCTCAAGGACTCCTCGCCCCAGCAGCTGCTCCAGGCGATCCGCGACGTCTTCCAGGGCGAGTCATCGCTGCACCCGACGATCGCGCGCAAGCTGGTCCAGGAGCTTAGCCGCCCCGCGGAGCGGCCCCTGGCCCAAGATCCGCTCACCGAGCGCGAGGTCGAGGTGTTGCGCCAGGTTGCCCAGGGACGCTCGAACCAGGAGATCGCCGACCACCTCATCCTGAGCGAGCGCACGGTGCGCACCCACGTCAGCAGCATCCTCGACAAGCTGCACCTGGCCAATCGCACCCAGGCCGCGCTCTACGCCCTGCGCACCGGCATCAGCGACCTGCAGCCCGAGGAGCCCCACCGTCATTTGTCGTAGCCGGGCCGCCATTTGACGCACGCGCGCCACTCGTCCAAGCGGCGTTTTGTTGTGCGCGGCGGGCGTCGTTGCGCCGATGCGCGGCGGGGGCGTGGCTGGTAGAGTGGCGGCAGGTCACGCAGCACGGTTTGGCAGAGGGGCAGGATGAGCAGGCAGCTACCAGCGCTGATCGCGGCAGAGTCGGGTGAGCTTCGCGCAGGGCTGCAGGCGCTGCTCGAGAGCATCCCAGGCATCGGCCCGGTCGCCCAGGCCCGCGATCGGCAGGCGCTCAGAGAGCTGCTTGCGCATGACGCGCCGCTGCTCTGCCTGGCGGACTACAGGCTCGCCGATGCCATCTACGGCCGCCCGCGGGCAATCGTGGTGGTGCTGGTCGAGCGGCAGGGCGAGCAGCAGCCGGCGCTGGCGGCCGGCGCCGCACGGGCCGTGATGAAGGGCACGCCGGCGGCGCAGCTGGTCGCGCTGATCGACGCGCTGCTCACCGGCGCCGGGGCGGAAGGGCGAGCAGGTGCGGAGGAGCCATAGACCCTTTCGCACCACTATGCATCCGTCCGAACCAGGTTTGCGGTAAGAGGCAGTACTACAAAGGAGGCACACGATGCGAGGAATTCAGAGGCCGGGCGGCATCGCCGCGCTGTACCAGGGGCTGGCCTACGTCGTCGGGATGATCGGGTTTCTGCTGGTGGTGAACGTGGGCGACGTGGCCGACCCGGCCCAGAAGGTGGCCCTGATCGGCGAGCACCAGGGCTTCCTGTCGCTCCTGCACCTGGTCGTCTACGTCTTCTGGGGCATCGCGATGGTCGTGCTGGCCCTGGCGGTCCACGAGCGGCTGCAGGGCGGCGCTCCGGCGCTGATGCAGGTGGCGAGCGCCTTCGGGCTGATCTGGGCTGGCCTGGTGCTGGCCAGCGGCATGATCTACAACGTTGGCATGCAGGCCGTGGTCGGGCTGGCCGGCACGGCGCCGGAGCAGGCCGCGCCGACCTGGCTGGCGATCGAGGCGGTCTTCAACGGGCTGGGCGGTGGGGTCGAGGTCGTCGGCGGGGTCTGGGTGCTGCTGCTGACCTGGGCGGCCCTGCGCGCGGGCGGCCTGCCGCGGGCGCTGAACCATTGGGGCCTGGGGGTTGGACTGGCGGGTCTCTGCACGGTCGTGCCGGCCATCAGCGAGGTCAGCGCGGCGGTGTTCGGGCTCAGCCAGATCGTCTGGTTCCTCTGGCTGGGGATTGTGCTGCTGCGCAGCCGCGCGCCCCATGCGGCCTACGAGCCGACGACCGCGGCGGCGTAGGGTCAATGCGAGTGGCTGAACAAGAGAGGCCAACTAATGACGATGCGCGACAATCGTTCACCGCACAAGTCCGGTATCCGCCTTTCAAGCCTTGACTTTCGCAACAACACCTGGCTGACCATCCTGAGCTACCTGTTACGGCTGATCGGCGCGGTGGTCTTCGGGGGGCTGTTCTTCCAGATCGTGCAGCGCCTGCGCCCCGATGAGGCGCTCACCCTGATGGCGCTCGTGTCGATCGGCATCGACGGCGTGCCGGCGATCGCCAGCATCATCCTGGTGGTCCTGGACGTGATCGGCGTGCTCGTGCTGCACGAGTGCATCCACGCCGCGGTCTTTGCCATCACCAGCGGGGCGCCACCACGCATCGGCATCCGCGGCGCGATGATCTTCGCGTCGGCCGAGGGCTACCTGACCAGCCGGAACGCGATGCTGGTGAACGCCATCGCGCCGTTCGCCGTGATCTCGGCCCTCGGCCTGCTGCTGCTGCCGGTCGTCCCGTCCGCCGCACTGGCCTGGATCTTCATCCCGACCGTGGTGAATGCCGCCGCCGCCGCGGGCGACGCTATGGCGGTCGCCTGGCTGGCGACGCTGCCCACGACCGCCACAATTGAGGATCACGGCGATGTGCTGGTGGCTTACTCCCGTAACCGCATCGTCCCGATGCATGAGTCCTGAGCATGTCTACGAAGAACAGTCCGATACATCGTTGCGGAAGAGCCGGGTATATTACCCGATACTGACAGCAAAGGGCCTGGCATGAAAACAGTACTGATCGCCGGGGCGACCGGCTACCTGGGGCGATATGCCGTCCACGCCTTCAAACACGCAGGCTACCGGGTACGGGTACTCGCCCGAAGCGAGCAAAAGCTGGCGCTACCGGGTGCGGGCCTGGCCCCGGCCATCAGCGACTGCATCGACGAGATCCATATCGGTGATGTGACCCAGCCGGAGACGCTCCGTGGGATCACCAATGGGATCGATGTCGTGTTCTCGTCGATTAGCATGATGGGGGCGAAAAGCAAGCACACCTGGCATGACGTCGATTACCTGGGCAATCTCACTATCTTGAACGAGGCGCGGAAGACCGACGTCGCGAAGTTTGTGTTTATCTCGGTGTTCAACGCCGCCAAGCTGATGCATGTCCCCATGGTCAAAGCGCACGAAGATTTCGCGGCGGATCTGGCGGCCTCCGGCCTGGCGTACACAGTGATTCGCCCGACGGGCTACTTCTCCGACATGGGCGCATTGCTTCAGATGGCGCAATCCGGGCGCGTCTATCTGCTGGGCGACGGCACGCTCCGGATCAATCCGATCCACGGGGCCGATCTGGCCCGGGTGAGCGTAGATGCGGTAACGATGGGGGCCTCCGACATCGACGTGGGCGGGCCGGAGGTTCACGCGTGGGATGACATCGCAGCGATCGCGTGTGCCGCAGCCGGCCAGCCACCGAAGGTCACGCGCATTCCGCTGCCACTGGCGCGCGCCGGGGTCGGTCTGCTGCGACCATTCAAGCGTCGCATGGCCCAGCTGCTGGATTTCTTCGTCTCCTCGGCGGCGCTGGAGAGCGTGGCACCGCAGGCGGGCACACGACGGCTAGCCGACCACTACGACCAGCTACTGGCAAATCGACCGCTGGAGGCAGTGGCACCATGAGCGGTATCGACCAGCAGCTACAGCGTCTGATCGAGAGCGAGAGCCGAAGGCCGCACACTCACGGCGTGTTCCTCGGCGTGCAGTCCGCCGATGGGCGGGTGAACTTCCGGGGGGCGGCGGGGGATGCGGCGCCGGATTGTCCCTACTTCATCGCCAGCGTCACCAAGATGTACACCGTCGCCGTGCTGATGGGCCTCGCCGACGAGCGTCGGCTCGACCTCGACGCGCCGATCGCCGCCCACCTGCCGCATGATCTGCTCGACGGAATCCATGTCCACAAGGGCACGGACCACAGCCGCCGGCTCACGGTCGCCCAGCTGATCCACCAGACCTCCGGCCTGCCGGACTACTTTGAGGGCGGCTTCGCCGAGGACTTCAAGCAGAACCGCGACCGCGCCTACAGCGTGGCCGACGCGCTGGCGCTCGCCCGCCGGAAGCCGCCGGCGGCCGCGCCGGACAGCGGCAGATCCCACTACTCCGACACCAACTACCAGCTCCTTGGCGCGATCGTCGAGGCTGTCACCGACCAGCCGCTGGCGAACGCCTTCCAGCATCGCATCTTCGACCAGCTTGGCCTGGCGGATACGTACCTGTATGACTGCGCCCACCCGCGGCCGGTCGAGCCGCTGCCGCTTTACTACAAGAGTACACAGCTGTCGCTGCCGCTGGCGCTCAGCTCCGAGCGTGGCACCGGCGGGATCGTCTCGACCCTGGCGGACAGCCTGCGCTTCCTCCGGGCATACTTCGACGGCGAGCTGTTCGACCCCGCCCACTTCGCGCGCATGCATGACTGGAACGCGCTGTTCTTCCCCATGCAGTACGGCTACGGCCTGATGCGCTTCAAGCTCCCGAGCTGGATGACCCTGTTTCGGGAAACGCCGGAGTTGATCGGGCACTCCGGGTCGACGGGGTCGTTCGCATTCTATGCCCCGCGCGAGCAGGTGTATCTGGCCGGGACGTTCAACCAGTTTGACAAGCCGTCACGACCGTTCAATGTGATGCTGAGGGTCGTTGCGATAACATCACGTACGGCCTCATAATCGTATCTTCAGCCAAAGCGTCTCGGATAGTTTACCGATTGAAGAACATGAGCGAATTTATAAAGTATCAAGAATGCGCGTTGAACGAAGCGCTTCGCGCAGCGAGTCCCTACCCCTCAGCTACCTGCTTTCCTGACAGCTTGCTGCCTCCTGCTACCCGTGTGACGATACCTCCTGGTGGCGTGTCGCTTCTCACCAGGAGGTATCATCGTGACTCCCTTACGGCAGCGGATGCTCGAGGACATGCAGCTGCGGGGCATGGCGCCCTCAACCCAAGAGGCCTACCTGCGCTACGTCCGGCAACTGGCGGAGTTCACCGGCAAGTCCCCGGACCAGACCACTGACGAGGATTTTCGCCAGTTCTTTCTCGCGCTCCACAAGGTCCGTGGCCTCTCCCGCTCTTCGGCTACCGTCGCCATTGCGGCCTTCAAGTTCTTCTTCGAGATTACGCTCCAGCGTCCCTGGCCCCGCCTCGACCTGTTTCGTCCCCGCCCCACCCAGACTTTGCCCGTTGTACTCAGTGTCGATGAGGTCTGGCGTATTCTCGACCACATCTACCGGCCGACCTACTACGCCTGCCTGGCGACCATCTACACCTGCGGCTTGCGCATCAGCGAAGGCGTCAACCTTCAGGTCTCCTGGATCGATAGCGCACGCATGCAGCTCCAGATCCGCGGCGGCAAGGGCCTCAAGGACCGCTACATTCCCCTTCCCCTGCGCACGCTCACCCTGCTCCGCCGCCAGTGGCGCACCCATCGCAACCCGGTCTGGCTCTTTCCGGCCGGGCCTCGCGCTGGCATGCAGCACCACACCGCCACGGCCCCCATCAGCCCCTGTGGGGTCCGTGAAGCGTTCCGCGATGCGCTCAACGACGCAGGGGTGAGCAAGAACGCCACGGTCCACACGCTGCGCCATTCCTGGGCCACCCACCTCTTGGAGGCCGGCGTCAACTTACGGGTCATCCAACTCTGGCTCGGCCATCGCTCGCCTTCGACTACGGCGATCTATACCCACCTCACCCGCAAGGCAGAAGAACTGGCCAGCGGTGTGCTTGACACCCTCTCGGAAGGTATGCAGTGACCACGCTCGGCGAGATCTTTCGCCGCTATGGGCCAGCCTACCGCGCGCGCTATAGCTCGACCCTTTCCGAGCGCCAGCTCCAGGCGATGCAGGCCATCGCCCAGTGTCGCACCGAAGCCCTCGGCGGCCACGTCTACCGCTGTCCGGCCTGCCAGACCACCCGCTACAGCTACCACTCCTGCCGTAACCGCCACTGTCCGACCTGCCAGCAGGACGCCTCCGAGGCCTGGCTCGCCGCGCAGCAGGCTCTGCTGCTGCCCGTGCCCTACTTCCTGGTCACCTTCACCGTGCCGGCCGAGCTGCGGGCTGCCGCGCGCCAGCATCCCGAGGCGATCTACCCGCTCCTGTTTCACGCCGCATCGGCCGCACTGCAGCAACTCGCGCATGATCCGCGCTTCCTCGGCGGGCAGATCGGCATGCTCGGGGTCTTGCAGACCTGGACCCGCGACCTGCGCTACCACCCCCACGTCCACTTCCTCGTGCCGGCCCTGGCCCTCTCGCCTGGTGGCAAGCGCTGGCTGATCGGCAAACGCGACTTCCTCGTTCACGTCAAGCCCCTCGGCCAGCTCTTTCGCGCCAAGTTCCGTTCGGGGTTGGCGAAAACGCCGTGGATGCGCGAGGTGAACGCTCGTGCCTGGAAGCAGTCCTGGGTCGTGGACTGCCGGCCCGTTGGCAGCGGGGCGACGGCCTTGACGTACCTGGCCCCCTACATCTTCCGCATCGCCTTGAGCAACAACCGCATCGAGCGGGTCTCCAATGAGGCGGTGACCTTTCGCTACACCGACGGCAAGACCGGCGAGAAGAAACGAACCACCTTGCCAGTCGACGCCTTCATCAGCCGCTTTCTGGCCCACGTGCTGCCCAAGGGTTTCGTGAAGGTGCGCTCCTACGGGCTGCTCTGCCCGGGCAAGCGGCAGTTGCTCACGGAGGTGCGCAGCATGCTGATGCTGCAACAGGCTGCGGTGGAGCCGCCAGTACATGCGGTAGCTCCACCGCCGGAACGAGCAGCGCCAGATGTTCGCTGTTGTCCGTCGTGCGGGCAGGCGATGCAGCTGGTCAAGACGCTTCCGCCGCAGCGGCACCGTGAGCAAGCGCCACAGCCAGCTCCCCTGGCAACCAGTCGTGGCCCTCCACTCCAGCGTGTGTGTGTCCTGAGCTGGTACCAGCCGACCAGGTGTGCTGAGCATACCTGGCTGGTGGCGTGCGCCGTCGTTGTCGTCTCCGCCTGGCTCATGGTCGTGGGTGGTTTGGTATGAGTTACCGAGCCATCCACAGTCGCTACGCTCAGGGCATATCCCGCTGATTTTGGCGGGCTACGTGCGCTGGGGAGCGACGTCAGAGGCGGGCTACGTACGCTGGGGAGCGACGTCAGAGGCAAGCGCTAAGCTGAGCCGGGGCACGGACGGGAGCAAATTCCAAGTGAGCGGAGCGCGAAGGCTTCGTTCAACGAGGATTGATGGCGCGGCTTCGCGCGCCATAATCCTTAGATCGTTCTCGGCTTTCCTACGCCAAAAGCATGTTCTTCGCACTGCCACAGCGTTGTGGCGCTCATCTGGTTGGTAAGGTTCGATCATCCTACGGTACGCGCTGCGTATCACGCCGCCGTTACAGAGTGCTGCTAGCGTATCAAAGTCGATCCCCTGAGTTTCCCCTTTCTCAATACGACGCAGCGTGAGCGGCGTCACCCCTGCTGCCTCTGCGGCCTCTAGCTGTGTAACTACACGGCCAAGTTTTGTCCCAAGCTCAAATGGTGGATCCGCATGGTCCTACGAAAAACCTAATTATCGCTGAACATGTTGCCAGCAACAACACTGCGCACGGTGAGGGTGTGGCAGAGCTTTGCTTTCCCACAAAAAAACTGATGGTGCTGCGGCGCGGCTACGCCGCGCCGCAGCACCATCAGTGCAGCATGTGCCTGATGGGCACAAAGTATCGCTGAACATAGGCTTACTGTTTCGCGCGGACGTAGAGGATCTCCGTCGGTGAGCCGGCCACCTCGCGATCATCAAGCTCGAAGAGATCGGGGTGGGCCCGCACGAGGTCGCTCAGCTTCCGATAGCCAAAGTTGCGCGCATCGAAGTCTGAGCGGAGCTTGGTGAGGTGGCTGCCGAGCATGCCGAGGTGCGCCCAGCCCTGCTCATCGCTTGACTGTTCGAGTGCCTAGCGGAAGAGCACGGTCGGAAATTCGGCTACGGGCAGGCTGCTCTGGGCGCTGACAGGTGGAGCAAGCGCTGATGTGTCCGGGGCTGAGGCGGGCTACCTCGGCGAGCAGGCCCTCGATCACCGCCGCGCCGCGCCGCTGCCGTCCGCCGATCCAGGCCGGCGAGCAGCGCGATGTCCTGCCGCGCCGCGGCCGCACCCTCACAGGCGCTGCGCCAGACGCAGTAGGCGCAGTGGCGGGCAAACGCGATCGCCGGCTCGGCGTCGGGCTGGAGATCGGCGGCCTGGCGCAGCTGGCGCTCCAGCCCGGCCAGGGGCTCGCCCTGCCGCAGGACCGCGGCGGGCCGCCCGGCGGCATCCGCCCCCAGCCAGAGCTCGCCCTCCGGCGTGTGGCCCTGCGCCGGCGCGAGCAGCCAAGGGTGATCGGATGCGGCATGGGAACGGAGACACTCCTCCTGTGCAGACCCACGTCTCTTGTGGCGAGGTGTCACGCACCTCACGCAGCGCCGATCTCACCGCCGACAATACTCTGGAGCGTTGCGGTAAGCGATTCCGTTTGTGGACGCGGACGGCGACGGGGCATGCGACAACGCGGGCACCGGCAGCCAGTCCCGGCGCGGCCGCCCGTAGCGGTAGAATCAAGCGCCGGCCGGCCAGCCCTCAATTAGGGGCTGGCCGGCCGGCGCTTCGTGTCTTATCAGGCCTTCGCCTCCAGCTGCACCGGGTAGATCACCTGCTCCGCATCGAACATGAACGCCGCCCCGCCGGTGGCAAAGTTCGGCACGTCGGCCACCGCCGCCTGGCCCTCCGGCGAGGCCAGGATGGCCTCGGCGGAGGCGCGGCTCTCGGCGTAGAGCGCGACGATCATGTAGTAGGGCGGCTGCTCGCCCGGCGTCGTCGCCTCGCACTTCCCGATCGTCCAGCCCGTCCAGCCCTGCATCTTCCGCGCGAGCGGGATGTGGACCTCGTCGTAGTAGCGGTCAAACGCCTCCGGGTCGGCCGGGTGGCCGTAGAGGACCGTGAGCTTCACCATCTGGCTCTCCCTCCTATGCGCCGCGCGTGATCTGCTTGAACCGCTTCGCGTTCTCGGTGATGGCTACCTCGGTTGGCAGCCGCTCCATGCTCGACGCGCCGAAGAAGCCGACCACGCCCCGCGTGCGCGCCAGCACATACTGCGCGTCGTCGGGCTCGGCGATCGGCCCGCCGTGGCAGAGCACCAGGATGTCCGGGTTCACCGCCTTCGCCGCGTCGTGCATGGCCTGGATCAGCGGCACGCAGTCGTCGAGGGTCAGGGCGGTCTGCGCGCCGATGCTGCCCTTGGTCGTCAGGCCCATGTGCGGCACCAGCACATCGGCGCCGGCCTGGGCCATCGCCGTCGCATCCTCGGGGCTGAACACATAGGGGCACGTGAGCATGCCCTCCTCATGGGCGACGCGGATCATCTCCACCTCCAGCCCGTAGCCCATGCCGGTCTCCTCCAGGTTCTGGCGGAACGTGCCGTCGATCAGGCCGACGGTGGGGAAGTTCTGCACTCCGCTGAACCCCTGCTCTCTCAGCTGGCGGATGAAGGGCCGCATCAGGCGGAAGGGGTCGGTGCCGCAGACCCCGGCGAGCACGGGGGTGTGCCTGACGATCGGCAGCACCTCGTAGCCCATCTCGACGACGATCGCGTTCGCGTCGCCGTAGGGCATCAGCCCGGCCAGCGAGCCGCGCCCGGCCATGCGGTAGCGCCCCGAGTTGTAGATGATGATCAGGTCGACCCCGCCGGCCTCGGCGCACTTGGCCGAGAGCCCGGTGCCGGCCCCGGCCCCGATGATCGCGCCGCCGTCGGCCACGGTCTTCCGCAGCTGGGCGAGCGCCTCTGCGCGTTCCATATTCTTACCTCCTGTCATACGGTTGCATCCTGCTAGGGGCGCGGGGGCGGCTGCGCCGCCCCCGCAGCTTATATGTGTTGGTTCTGGGCGGCTGTGCCGCCCAGAACCAACACATATAAGGTCTGGAGCTCTGCTCCAGGGCAATGGTTCACGGCATCATGCCGTGAGCATCTGGTGCAGGCGCTCCGCCATCGCCTCGGCGAAGCGCGGGTCGTTGATCTCCATATCCAGCTCGTGCAGCTCGACGTTCGGGCCGAGGCTGGCCTTCAGCGCGCCGATCAGCGCCGCGTCGGCCTCCGGGTCGTAGAAGGGCTGGCCCTCAGCCGCGATCATCGACACGCCGCGCAGCGGCACGAACAGCGCCGTCGGGCCTTTGGCCGCGCTCAGCTTCTGGGCGATGATCGCGCCCAGCTGCGCGCACTCCTCGGGCGTGGTCCGCATCAGGGTCACGGTGGCGTTATGCACGTAGAGGTTGCGCTCGCGGAACTGCGCCGGCACGGTCTCCTTCGGCCCGAAGTTGACCATGTCCAGCGCGCCGAGCGAGACGACCTGGGGGATGGGCTTGGCCCCGGCGGCGTCGAGCCGCTGCGGCCCGGCGCCAAGCACCCCGCCGACCAGCTCGTCGGCCCACTCGGTGGTGGTGATGTCGAGCGAGCCGACGATGAAGCCCGCGCTGATCAGCGCCTCCATCGAGCGGCCGCCCGCGCCGGTGGCGTGGAAGACCAGCACCTCGTAGCCATGGCGCTCCAGCCACTCGCGGGCCGAGGTGACGCAGGGCGTGGTGACGCCGAACATCGTCGCGGTGATCAGCGGCTTGTGCTCCTCGGCCGGCTGGAAGGACTCGTAGGCCCGGGCCATGCCGGTGATCGCGCCGGCGGCGTTCGA
>NZ_JAIEWN010000028.1:46428-49297 GCF_019599295.1 Oscillochloris sp. ZM17-4
GTATGATGCACGCTAGCCAGCCTTTCGCGTGTGGTCACATGGGTTTGTGGTAAAGCTCCATGTACACCCGTCCGCGAAGGCTGGCAAATCTATACCCGAGCAGATTGGCCCCGCGAGGCCGACATGACGAAGCGCCCCGGCGACGGAGCGCTTCCTATGGCTTTCGATTAGTCCCTACCGCGTATCGGTCTCTTGTGTGCGTGGGTTTGTGAAACTCCTCAATCCGCACGCAGGACCTCACAGGTGCGCGGGCCGTCGAACGTAGCCAGGCAGATCGCCTGCCAGCGGCCGAGGGTGAGCCGGCCGCCGTTGACGAAGACGAAGTGCGAGAAGCCCATCGTGCTGGCCTGTAGGTGCGAGGCCGAGTTATTCTCGATATGCCGGTAGCCCGGACTGAGCTGCCGCATGGCCGATACTCATCCATATCGGCAATGCCTCCCCCGTGCCATCCGGCGAGCATGGCCGATAGTGTGTTGACGCGCCCGCCCATCCGTGCTATCCTGTCATTGCCGATATTTTGCAATCCTAGTTCATCGATCGCGTGTGGCCACAAAAGACGAAGCTGGTAGCCCAGGAAGGAACAGGGATGACGACCCATGCACACGGCACCTTTGCGGTGCAGCTGACCCCGCAGGCGCTCGCCCACGCCGAGGCAGATGCCAGCCTTGGCCGGCTGTCGATCGATAAGCAGTTCCATGGCGACCTGGTCGGCACCAGCCAGGGCGAGATGCTCAGCGCCCGCACCGGCGTCGAGAGCTCCGCCGGCTACGTTGCCATCGAGCGGGTCACCGGTGCGCTCCATGGTCGCCAGGGCAGCTTTGTCTTCCAGCATAGCGGCACCGTGGATCGCGGCGCCCAGCAGCTAGTGATCAGCGTCGTGCCGGATTCCGGCACCGGCGATCTGGTCGGGCTGGTCGGCACGATGACTCTGGACATTGCTGACGGCATCCACGCCTACGACCTTGCCTATACCATCCCCGACGTAGCGTAGCCGCCAGCGATGCGCGCATAGGCATACACACCATGGACACCCTCCATCCTGATCTCGAAGCGTACCTCGCCGAGCTCGATGGCGTCAGCGCCAACACCCGCCGCGCCCGGCGGGCCGACCTCGCTGGGTTGAGCCGCTGGTGGGCGGAGGAACGTGGCCGCGCCTTTGACCCGGCCCTGCTTGCCGAGCGCGATGTGCGGGCCTACCTCCAGCAGCGCCAGGTTGCGGACGGTGCCGCGCCGGCCAGCATCAACCGGGCGCTCTCCACTGGCAGCCGCTGCTGGGCATGGCTCGTGCAGACCGACCGCGCCCGCGAGAACCCTTTCACCCCCGTCGGCGCGGTGCCCCAGGACCCGCCCGCCCCGCGCAAGCTCGACCCCACTGCAGTTGACGCCCTGCTGCGCGCCGCGAGCGATGAGCCGGATGTGACCCTACGCCGCTGCAATGAGGCGCTACTGTCCCTGCTGATCTACGCCGGCCTGCGCTCGCAGGAGGCCGCCGACGTGCAGCTGCGCGACCTCGACCTCGACGGGCGCACGGTGACGGTGCGCTCCGGCAAGGCCGGGAAGTTCGGCCGCGTCCCGCTCCACGCCGACGCGGTGCGCCTGCTGCGGCGCTATCTCACCGAGCTGCGCTGCCCCGACGGCATGCCCGCCGCTGGCAGCCCCGCTGAGCGCGAGCGGCTCCTTGGCGTGGTCGAATCCACCCGTCCAGGTCGTCCCTTCCGCGCCGGCATCAGCACCCGCACCATCCGCCACCGCTTCATGGTAATAGCCACCCGCGCCGCCGCCCAGCTGCGCGCCGCCGCCCAGAAGAAGCCGCGCCTCGACAAGGCGACGAAACTGCGGGAGGCCGCCGACGACCTGGAGACCGCCTCGCCGCACGCCCTGCGCCACAGCCTGGCCTACCGCCTGCTCGATGACGGCGCCAGCCTGGCCGCCGTCCAGCGGATCATGCGCCACAGCCGCGGCGAGCAGACCCTGCGCTACGCGACCCCGAACAGCCGCGATCTGAAGGATGTGATCGACCGATCCGGAGGAGTCTAGGTCGCGAGATTCGTGCATCACATACGCGACGTGTTCGCACGTCCGCAGCGACCGCGCGCAGCGCGAGCAGAGGAGCATCGATGTCATTCCAGGCATATATTGACACCATCAAGGCGAAAACGGGGAAGACGCCGGAGGATTTTCGGCAGCTGGCTGAGGCGAAAGGCTTGCTCAAGCCAGGCATCAAAGCTGGTGAAATCGTCGCCTGGCTCAACGAAGACTTTGGGCTTGGCCGAGGCCATGCGATGGCCATCTACGCGACGTTCAAGGGAAAAACGGAATAACCGACCACAAACCTCCGGGTGCCCATCGCTATGCGGTCGCCTCCATCGCCCGCCAGCCGTGCAGACGCGCGACCTGCACGACAATCAGCGGTCGCCCGGCGAGCGGCATCGCCGTGTACTGCGGGTACTTCCGCTGGAGCAGTGCGAGGCCGACGTCGTAGTCCTCGCCCGCCGTGATGACTGCCGCCTGCCCGCGTAGCTGCACCCAGGCCAACTGCTGCCAGTCCTCGTCATAGTGATCGACCACCACGGCCACCTGGTCGTTCGCGGCGATGTTCTTCACCCGCTGGAGCCGGTCGAGGGCGACCTGCTTGGGCTTGCCGTCCAGGGGCGTATAGAGCAGGTGCCCGTCGTAGGCAAAGACGATCGGCACGACGTGGGGCTGGCCCTGCGCATCGACGGTGGCCAGCCGGGCCACCCGCGCGGTCTGGAGCACCTCCTGTCGCCAGTCGGTCATACCCTCCCCTCCGCCGCGAGCAGCGGGGCCAGGGCCGCGTTGAGCGCCGCGTAACCCGCCGGGCTGAGGTGCAGCTCGTCCTCGGCATAGA
>NZ_JAIEWN010000028.1:49397-75159 GCF_019599295.1 Oscillochloris sp. ZM17-4
CCGGGTACGCATCGCTACGCGGTCGCATCCGCCGTCCGCCAGCTCCGCAGCCGCGCGACCTGCACAACAATCAGCGGTCGCCCGGCGAGCGGCATCGCCGTGTACTGCGGGTACTTCCGCTGGAGCAGCGCGAGACCGGCGTCGTAGTCCTCGCCCGCCATGATCACCGCCGCCCGCCCGCGCAGCTGCACCCAGGACAGCTGCTGCCAGTCCTCGTCATAATGATCGACCACGACGGCCACCTGGTCGTTCGCGGCGATGTTTTTCACCCGCTGGAGCCGGTCGAGGGCGACCCGCTTGGGCTTGCCGCCCAGCGGCGTGTAGAGCAGGTTCCCGTCGTAAACAAAGACGATCGGCACGACGTGGGGCTGGCCCTGATCGTCCACGGTGGCCAGCCGGGCAACCCGCGCGGCCTGGAGCACCTCCTGTCGCCAGTCAGTCAATCGCCACCTCGGCCTCGATCTTGACCGGCAGCTGGAAGGGCAGCTCGGCCATGCCCACCGCCGAGCGGGCGTGCGCGCCACGCGCGGGGCCGTACAGCTCCAGGATGAGATCCGAGAACCCGTTGATCACCTGCGGCTGCTGGGTGAAGCCCGGCGCCGAGCAGACCATCCCGAACACGCGCAACCAGGCCGTCACCCGCTCCAGATCGCCCAGCTCGCGCTTGAGGCTGGCCAGCATCGATAGTGCGGTGAGCCGGGCCGCCTGCTGCGCCGCCTCCAGCGAGACATCGGCCCCGACCTTGCCGAAGGGCGGGGCGAGGCTGCCGTCGGGCAGCTGCGGGCCGTGGCCGGAGATGATAGCTCGACCGCCGTGGACGCGGACGAAGGCGAAGGGCAGCCGCACCCCGGCGGGGGCGGGCGGGGTGGCCGGCAGCACCAGGCCGATGCGTTGGAGGCGCGCCTCAATATCCCGCACGAGGTAGATGGTTTCACTGCCCTTATCAGGCTGAATGCCATCGATAGAGAGGATCACGCCACCGTTCGCATGGGCTTGAGCTTGCCAAGCATGGTCGTCGGCAATGGATTGACTGGCGCGGAACAGCGTGCAATAGGCATCAAAGAGATAGAGGATCTCGCGGCGCGAGATCGTCACCCCGAGCGGGCTCAGCCGCGCCTGAAACGCCACATCAGGCGGGGCGATTGCGCGGGGCTGGTATACTCATGGGCGGGAGGAGAGCCACATGAGCGACGAACTGCGCGCGCCGAACCGACAACCTGCCGCCGACTCAGGCGCGGTGCTGATGACCAAGCTGACGCCACCGCCGGTGCGCGTCGGCCTGGTGCCCCGGGCGCGGATCGCCGCCATGCTTGTGCAGCAGTCCGCCAGGCGCATGCCCACCTCGGTGCCGACGACTGGCCCGCCTTCGTCCGCAGCTGCCAGGCATACGTGCTCGCCAACGGTGTCGATCCGCTGACGCCCTATGAGGCACTGCTCACCCCGACCGACCTCCGCCGACTCGCGGATGAGTCTTACGATGCACAGCTCCGCTGGGACGCCTGGGACTACACCCTGGTCGGGCTGAGCGGGGTGCTGGCCGCCCTTACCGACGTGCTCCTGGTGGGGACACCCCAGACGAGCCCGCTCACCACCTGGATCAAGACGTACAGCAGTGCCACCGCGAACGACTGGTTCGGTCGGTGGGCACGGGCGCTGGAGACGTCCTGCCAGGTGCCCTACGACGCACAGGCCGCGTTTGACGGCACGCGCATCCCAGGCATGAGCGGACGCGCCCACCGATTCCAGTCGCTTGGGCACGACCCGGTGCTCGGCTTTGTGTTCGGGGTGCTCGACATCCTGCGCGGCACGGTGAGCGGCTTCTCGTACGCGCATCTCCAGGGGGCGCACCGCTGGATCATGCTCCCATCAGCAGGTGCCGGCCAGGAGACCGACCTAATCGCCGCGATGCTGCGCCACCTGGGCCACCTCGTCTCCGATGTCGCCACGCCGATGGGTCTGCCCGCCCCGCTGCTCGGGCTGTTCCAAGGCATAAACGCAGGTAGCTTCGGCACGAAGGGGCATAGCGTAGGCCAGCAGATCGCCCGCTGGATGTATCTCAATGGCTACGACCTGCGTCACTTTCTTGTTGGCGGGCTCAGCCCGGCCGTGATCGAGATGATCGTGCGCGGCGGCCTGATGTTGCGGCACTACGCGGAATATGGCGAGACGCCGCTGGATATCGCGGGGCACCCCAAATACCGAACGATGCTGCTTGCCGCCCACGGCATTGCGGCGTTGGGCAACGCTGGCAAGGTGGCGCTGCTCCAGGGCAATCCGCTAGCGATCAACGTGGCCCAGTGGTACGCCCTGATCGGGTACCTCGTGCCGAGCCTGCGCTACTGGCTGTTCGACGCGCACCGGCTGCGCATGGAGCACCTGGAGCAAATCACGGAGCCGGCCTGGGATGAACTGCTGCGCAACGGCGATGCACTGCTCACGCGCGTCCTGGAGCTGAACTCCCCAGCGTTGGTTCTCGGGGCAAACACCTAACGATGGGGTGTGCGTTGCCACAGAAGGCAGTGCCGATCACACTACAGATGGCGTGATTGGCCTCCGTCTACCTCCGATATCCGGAGATGCCGACGTATGGAGCATGGCCGGTATGGAGCATGGCCGATACAACTTCATATCGGCAATGCCTCCCCGTACCATCCGGCGAGCATGGCCGATATTCTGTTGACGTGCCCGCCCATCCGTGCTATCCTGGCATGGCCGATATTTTGTAATCCCATTTCATCGGTCACTTGTGGCCACAGAAGGCTAAGCCGGTAGCCCAGGAAGGAACAGGGGATGACGACCCATGCACACGGCACCTTTGCGGTGCAGCTGACCCCGCAGGCGCTTGCTCACGCCGAGGCAGATGCCAGCCTTGGCCGGCTGTCGATCGATAAGCAGTTCCAGGGCGACCTGGTCGGAAGCAGCCAGGGCGAGATGCTCAGCGCCCGCACCGGCGTCGAGAGCTCCGCCGGCTACGTTGCCATCGAGCGGGTCACCGGTGCGCTCCATGGTCGCCAGGGCAGCTTTGTCCTCCAGCATAGTGGCACGGTGGATCGCGGCGCCCAGCAGCTAGTGATCAGCGTCGTGCCCGACTCCGGCACCGGCGATCTGGTCGGGCTGGTCGGCACGATGACTCTGGACATTGCTGACGGCGTCCACGCCTACGACCTGGTCTACACCCTCCCCGACCTCGCTCAGCGCGACCAGGAGTAGCTGTCGATGGAACTACTCCACCCAGATCTCGAAGCGTACCTCGACTCACTTGATGGCGTCACCGCCAACACCCGTCGCGCCCGGCGGGCCGACCTCGCTGGGTTGAGTCGCTGGTGGGAAGAGGAACGTGGCCGCGCCTTTGACCCGGCCCTCCTTGCCGAGCGCGATGTGCGCGCCTACCTCCAGCAGCGACAAATTGCGGACGGTGCCGCGCCGGCCAGCATCAACCGGGCGCTCTCGACCGGCAGCCGCTGCTGGGCCTGGTTGGTGCAGACCGACCGCGCCCGCGAGAACCCCTTCACCACCGTCGGCGCGGTGCCACAGGATCCGCCCGCCCCGCGCAAGCTCGACCCCAGCGCGGTTGACGCCCTGCTCCGCGCCGCGAGCGATGAGCCGGATGTGACCCTGCGCCGCTGTAATGAGGCCCTGCTGGCCCTGCTGATCTACGCCGGCCTGCGCTCGCAGGAGGCGGCAGACGTGCAGCTGCGCGACCTTGACCTCGACGGGCGCACGGTCACGGTGCGCGCCGGCAAGGCCGGCAAGTTCGGACGCGTCCCGCTCCACGCCGACGCGGTGCGCCTGCTGCGGCGCTATCTCACCGAGCTGCGCTGCCCCGACGGCCTGCCCGCCGCCGGCAGCCCCGCCGAGCGCGAGCGGCTCCTCGGCGTGGTCGAGTCCACCCGCCCAGGTCGCCCCTTCCGCGCCGGTATCAGCACCCGCACCATCCGCCACCGCTTCAGGATGATCGCCGCTCGCGCCGCCGCGCAACTGCGCGCCGCTGCCCAGAAGGAGCCGCGCCTCGACAAGGCGACGAAACTGCGGGAGGCCGCCGACGACCTGGAGACCGCCTCGCCGCACGCGCTGCGCCACAGCCTGGCCTACCGCCTGCTCGATGATGGTGCCAGTCTGGCCGCCGTGCAGCGGATCATGCGCCATAGCCGCGGCGAGCAGACCCTGCGCTACGCCACCCCGAACGACCGCGATCTGAAGGATGTGATCGACCGATCCGGAGGAGTCTAGGTCGCGAGATTCGTGCATCACATACGCGAAGCGTTCACGCTGCCGCAGCGACCGCACGCAGCGAGAGCAGAGGAGCATCGATGTCATTCCAGGCATATATCGACACCATCAAGGCGAAGACGGGGAAGACGCCGGAGGATTTTCGGCAGCTGGCTGAGGCGAAAGGCTTGCTCAAGCCAGGCATCAAAGCTGGTGAAATCGTCGCCTGGCTCAAAGAAGACTTTGGGCTTGGCCGAGGCCATGCGATGGCCATCTACGCGACGTTCAAGGGGAAAGTGGAATAAACCGGCTGCAGATCGCCGGGTACGCATCGCTACGCGGTCGCATCCGCCGCCCGCCAGCTCCGCAGCCGCGCGACCTGCACGACAATCAGCGGGTGCCCGTCGAGCGGCATCGCCGTGTACTGCGGGTACTTCCGCTGGAGCAGCGCGATGCCGGCGTCGTAGTCCTCGCCCGCCATGATCACCGCCGCCCGCCCGCGCAGCTGCACCCAGGCCAACTGCTGCCAGTCCTCGTCATAGTGATCGACCACGACGGCCACCTGGTCATTCGCGGCGATGTTCTTCACCCGCTGGAGCCGGTCGAGGGCGACCTGCTTGGGCTTGCCATCCAGCGGCGTGTAGAGACGCCGCCCGTCATACGCGAATACGATCGGCAGCACGTGGGGCTGGCCCTGATCGTCCACCGTGGCCAGCCGGGCCACCCGCGCGGTCTGGAGCACCTCCTGTTGCCAGTCGGTCATACCCTCCCCTCCGCCGCGAGCAGTGGTGCCAGGGACGCGTTGAGCGCCGCGTAGCCCGCCGGGCTGAGGTGCAGCTCGTCCTCGGCGTAGGGGGCGATGGCCTGCATGGTGGGGGCGTCGAGCGGGTCGGCGTCAAAGATCACCGCGCATGGGTTGCCGCCGAGCGGGCGGTCGGTGAAGGCGTCGACGAGCACATAGGGATAGGTGGGCATCGGCTTCTCCCAGATCGATCATCCGGCTGGCCCTATCCTACCACGGCTCGCGGCGGCCCAGGCGTGCTATCCTGCACGAGACACGACGTGCCACATCAGGAGGAGATCGCGTGCCCACAGACGAGGAGTTTGATCAGCTGGTGGCCGCCGCCGAGGCCTACCGGATGGAAGGCTGGGACTGGAGCGCCCTCGCGGGGCGCTATGTAGAGACACCGCCGCCCTGGGACGAGCGTGCCAACGTGATGGCCGCGCTCCCGCAGGCCCGCACCCTGCTCGATATGGGCACCGGCGGCGGCGAGTTCCTCAGCCGCCTGGCCCCGCTGCCGCCCGAGACCTGGGCCACCGAGGGCTACCCGCCCAACCTGCCCGTGGCGCAGGCCCGGCTCTCCCCGCTCGGCGTACGGGTGGTCGCGGTCGATGACGAGGCCCAGCTCCCACTGCCCGACGCCCACTTCGATCTGGTGATCAACCGCCACGAGTCCTTCGACCCAGGCGAGGTGCGGCGCATCCTTCGGCCGGGCGGCACCCTTCTCACCCAACAGGTCGGCGGGCAGGACAACCGCGAGCTCAACGCCGCCCTCCAGGATGTCGTCACCCTCAGCTACGGGAGCTGGAGCGCGGCCACGGCGGCCGCGCAGCTCCGCGCCGCCGGGTTGGAGGTGGTGGAGGAGCACGAGGCGCTCAGCCCAGGCTATTTCCACGACATCGGCGCAGTGGTGATGTACCTGCGGATCACCTCCTGGCAGATCGCCGACTTCGCCGTACCGGCATATCGCGCGCGGCTGCTGGCCCTACACCGGCGCATGCAGGCCGAGGGCGGCCTGGCGACCCACGTCCACCGCTTCTTCGTCGCAGCCCGCCGGCCAAGTGCCTGATGGCCTCTGTGACGAGCGCGGCCAGTCGGCAGGTGTCAGTGAAGCAGGATGAATGTGATGCGCTCGGCAATGCCCCCTAGCCGAAAAGTCCCAACTGCGCGCTAGGCCCTTCACGCTGCGCCGCCCCGGTGCTATACTCAGACCCAAGCCCCCCCGCACTGGCGGGGATGGAACGGCTACTCTCCATCTGCCGTCAGGCTGCGCCCACACGGCCGGGCGCCCTGCCGAGACCGGCGACCTTCCTCCTGAGCCTTGCCGCCTCTCGCCCAGGCCCGCCTCCCCCGCCACGGTGTGGTCGGACGCATGATGAAGCTCGCCGTTACTCCCTGTACCAACCGGGTGGCGTGTACGCTGACAACCTGGGGCAACGCCGGCCACTAAGGGTGAAGGCGTCGACGAGCACATAGGGATAGGTGGGCATCGGCTTCTCCCAGATCTATACGTCCGGTTGGCCCTATCCTACCACGGCCCGCGGCGTATCCTGCACGAGACGCGACGCGCTCCATCAGGAGGTGATCGCGCGCCCGCAGACGAGGAGGTTGATCAGCGCCTCGCTGGCACCCAGGCGTATCAGCGTAGCCCAGCCGCGCGGAGCAGGTCATCGGCCCAGGCAGAATTATCGCCCGCCAGGGGCGGGTCGGCGGGGTCGGCGTAGCGCAGGCGCAGGTCGTAGCCGCCGCGATCATACAGCGCGCGCAGCAGCGCGCCAAGATCGACCGCGGGCTCCGCGTCGCCGGGGAGCAGCGGCAGGGCGAAGCTGGGGATGGCCTGGCGGACGCCGAAGGGCAGCAGCAGGGCGCGCGGGCGTCGGTTGCCCCGGCTGATCATGATCCGGTAGTCGCTCTGGCCGGCCCAGCCCGAGACCGGCATGGGCGCGCCGGCCCGCAGCAGGTCGATCTCGACCAGGTGGGTCAGCGTGCCGATCACCGAGCGGCGCGTGCGCAGGTAGAGGCCGCGGCCCTCGCCGGGGCGCTTGTTGGTCGGCGAGAGGATCTCGACCAGGGTGACGACCTCGCCGCTGGCCGAGCGCACCTCCAGGTAGGTCTCGCGCACCTCGTCGGGCATATCGACCGAGACCACCACCCCGCCGGACTCGGCGCGCTCGGGGTCGGGGTCCGCCGCGCCGTAGGCCGGGCCGACCACCGCCACGTCGGCGCGCCCGGCGAGCAGCAGGTCGCCCGGCTCGACGGTGTAGGTGCGCTCCTCGATCGCGACATAGTAGCGCGGGCGCAGCTGCGGGGCCAGGTCGTCGCGCAGGGCGACGATCAGGCTGTTGTGGAGATCGGGCCAGATGGCCGGCTGCTCCAGGTAGGGGTCCATCCCGGGGAATGGCGTCTCCATCGGTGTCCTCCATGCGCGATTGGAGATATTGTAGCACGCCTGGGCGAGTGGAGAGAAGCGATAGTGGAATGATGTCTCCGTCCCCTCGCGGGGTGTTGGCGGCTGCTGAGACCGCTGTGCCGCCGACTGCTGAGCGGGGAACACCCCCGTCCAGCTGGAAATCCTGTCGGAGTCTCCGTCCCCTTGCGGGGTGTGGGCTGCTGCTGAGTTACTAAGATCAGCCACATCGGCTCGACAGAGATCTTGTCTCCGTCCCCTTGCGGGGTGTGGGCTGCTGCTGAGAACTAGCTATGGCTGTGACATCGAGAGACATCCCCGCAAGTCTCCGTCCCCTTGCGGAGGGGTGCGCTAAACATAAGATTCGCGTCGCCGAGCGACGGTGGTTCGGTTCGGGGCGACGGCAGATCGCCGCCGGGCGCTCCTTGACATAGGATTCGCGTCGGTTGGCCGCCAATCGCCGTCGGCCGGCGACGGCAAATCCCTGGGCGGCGACGGCGGTTCTCGATCTCCCGTCGTTGCGTGTGGGGCTCCAGATGCGGTAGGATTCGGGTATCACCACCAAACCACCGCTACCTGGAGCCCCTCTATGGTAGTCCCATTTCACCAAACGATCAACCGGCTTATCGCCCGCTTCCGCCGCCCGCCGACCCCGCCGCCCGCCGTGTCCGAATCCCCCTGTCCGCTGGCCCAGCCCGACGCCGTGCTGCCGGCCTGGGTCGCCGACGACCCCGTCGTCCTCAAGTACCGCGCCCTGCTCGGCGACCTGCCCTGGGGCCAGTTCCCCGAGCGCCCCGCCGACCGTCCCTACCCCGGCCCGACGCCCCAGCCGCGCGTCTCCTTCGCCGCTGCCTACCTGGTCAAGCTCCAGGAGGACAAGCGCTTCATGAGCGACCTGCGGACGTACCTGATCGAGCACCCAGCCCTGGTCTACTGGCTGGGCTTCGCCCGTGTCCCCGACCCGAGCGCGCCCCACGGCTTCGACGTGGCCGCCAGCGTCCCCAATCGCCGCCAGCTCAGCAGCGTCCTGCGCCACCTCCCCAACCCCGCCCTCCAGTTCCTGCTCTCGGCCAGCATCGACTTGCTCAAGGCGACCCTTCCGCCCGACCAGCAGGCCACGTTTGGGGACATCATCGCCGGTGACACCCAGGCCATCCTCGCCTGGGTCAAGGAGAACAACCCGAAGCAGTTCATCAAGGAGGGCCGACTCGACAAGACCCGCCAGCCTGCGGGCGACCCCGACTGCAAGCTTGGCGTCAAGAAGCGCCGTAACGCCGCTGTTGAGGATGCGACGGGCCATGATCATCCTGCGCCCACCAGCGACGCCAAGCCCGCGACCAAGCTGCAGGTCGGTGTGGACATCCTCTGGGGCTACGCCTCCGGCATCGTCGTCACCCGCCTGCCCGACGGCACCGAGGTCGTGCTGGCCGAGCGCACCCGCCCGTTCAATGAGGATGACATCACCCACTTCTTCCCCTTGATGGCCCAGGTCGAGGCCCGCCTGGGCCGCCGGCCGCGCTTCGGCACCTGGGACGCCGCCTACGATGCCCACTACGTCTACGACTACTTCGACCAGGCCGGCGGCGTCGCCGCCGTGCCCTTCAATGGCGGCGGCCAGCGGGCCAAGCGCACCTTCGCCCCGGATGGCAGCCCGTTGTGCGCGGCCGGTCTGTCGATGCACCTGCAGTTCACCTACCAGCACCGGGTGGGGCTGGTGCCACACGAGCGGGCCAAGTACACCTGCCCGCTGCTCCAGCCGACCGTGACCGGCGAGCCCTGCCCGTGCGCCGACCCGCATTTCGCCAAGGGCGGCTGCAGCTCGACGATCGCCAATACCAAGGGTGCGCGTATCCGCCACGAGCTTGACCGTGAGGACGACGACTACAAGCGGCTCTACGCCCTGCGCACCATGGTCGAGCGGATCAACAGCCAGGCTGAGGCGCTGGATATCCTGCGTCCGAAGCTGCGGCGGGGCCGGGCGATCGTCAACGCCAACACCCTGCGCTACACCCTTCTGAATGTGCGTGCGCTGCTCCGCGTCCGCGCCGCCGCTGCCGCTGAGGAGGGGCAGCTGACCCAGAGCTAAGCTGCGGCGGGCGACGCCAATGATCCCCGGCTGATTCGCGCGGTGGTGGTGGTGGTGGGCAGCCAGGGGAGCGACGGACGCGCCGCCCGCTGACGACAACCGAGCGACCTGACCCCGACCTGGGCCGACTCACCCTTGGCACCGGGGCGTGACTCCCTGCGCCCAACAGCGGAAGCAGCGCCGGTGCCGCCTGTCGCCGCCCGTCGCCGCCCGTCGCCCACCTGCCGCCGTGCCACCCGCCGCCCCGATCTGCCTCGCGATGATCGCCTCCCGCGCGCCGATCTCGCCCCCACCGGCCCGATCTCGTACCTTATGTTTAGCGCCACCCGGACTCGCTCACCTTATGTTTAGCGCACCCCTCCTTGCGGGGTGTGGGCTGCTGCTGAGCCCACGGCCACCCAGGCCCCAGCGCCGGTGGTATACTAGTCTCCGTCCCCTTGCGGGGTGTGGGCTGCTGCTGAGTCATCGGTTTTCTGGCTTCTGAGCCCTGACCAGATCATGTCTCCGTCCCCTTGCGGGGTGTGGGCTGCTGCTGAGGGGCGAGCCCTACGTCCAGGCGATGTGGAGGCGCGAGGTCTCCGTCCCCTTGCGGGGTGTGGGCTGCTGCTGAGCGAACCTGTTAAGTAGCGACACGTGCAAGCAGCACGAGTCTCCGTCCCCTTGCGGGGTGTGGGCTGCTGCTGAGGCCGTACGTCAAGCCGAGCTTGGATCGGGAGTACGAGGTCTCCGTCCCCTTGCGGGGTGTGGGCTGCTGCTGAGCACGGTCAGCTGCTGGTCCAGAGCAACTACCCTGGGCGTCTCCGTCCCCTTGCGGGGTGTGGGCTGCTGCTGAGCCTACTTACCCCGATCACGCTGGAGCCGACGACGGAGTCTCCGTCCCCTTGCGGGGTGTGGGCTGCTGCTGAGCGGCACCCGCACCGGCTGCACCGGCTGCACCGGCTGCACGTCTCCGTCCCCTTGCGGGGTGTGGGCTGCTGCTGAGGGGGTCGCGTCACTGCTGGCCGACGATTCGCCTTTGTGACGCGCTGAATCACGATAGGCCAATGACCACCTTCACCGGGGCCATGTGCGATTTTGGCCGAACTGCCTACGATATGAGCAGTCTTCAGTTGTTAAGGTGGTCACCGGTGCGCCAATGAGCTGGCCCGCAGGGCGACGACCGGCACGTCGATCAGGGCGAACATGGCGTGCTCCAGCTCGTCCAGAAACATCAGCCTGGCCAGCTGGCCGAGCGGCCCGCCCCGCTCCTTCTCGACCCGCGTCAGCAGCGCGGCCTCGATGCCGGGGTCGGTGATCGTGGTGTGGTAGACCTCGCCGAGCGCCTCGGCCTGCGCCACGTAGAGCCCCACCGCCGCCATGCCTTTGCGCCCGCCTGAGATCAGCAGCGCAGGGGTGGGCTGATTCTCCATGGCCCGCGCCGCGCCGATCGCCTCGCGCAGCCCGGCCTGGAAGATGCGGATCGCCTCCGCGCTGTCGAGGTCGGCGATCGCCAGCGGGTGGGCGTGGTAGGCCAGGCCGGCCCGGCGGCAGATGGCTTTGAGCAGCTCTGCGCCGCCGGCGACCACGCCGCTCTGGCCTGGGTAGACCGTGCGCAGCCCGCTGACGTTTCGGCCCGCCGCGCGCAGCAGCGCCACCGCCTGGGTCGCCACCATCGGCGACTCGCCCAGCGGTGCGATCAGCTCGATCGGAGAGCCGCGCTCCTCCGCTGGCTCGTCCGCGCGGATGCCGCCCGGTCCAAAGATGGCGCCGTAGAAGGCGCGCGCGCGCGGGCTGATCGTGATCGGTGGCGCGCTCTCTGCGCTCGATGCGCCCAGCCAGCGCCGCAGCGCCGGCCCGTCGGCGATCCGGTGGAAGGGCAGGCTCACCAGCGTGAAGCGATCTGCGCTCGGGTTGAGCCAGTTCGCCCGCTCTGGCCCGCGCATGCCGTCCAGCGCCTCGATCGAGCGCTGCCACGCCGCGCTCTGCTCGTGCTGGTCGTGCAGGTGGTAGACCCCGCGCACGCAGCGGTAGAACTGGGCCGGCAGCGCCATCAGGGCCGAGGTGTGCTTGCGGCCGCCCGCAATGCCCAAAAGCACCTCGTCGCCGGCCTGCTCGTACGGGTCGATTCGATCGCAGAGCGTGCGCAAGAATAAGAGGCAGTCGTCGCGCGTACACGCGTCGGCGAAGGGCAGCGGCACCCCGATCACCGGCGCGGGCAGGCGCTTGTTGAGCTCGGCGCAGAGCAGATCGTAGCCCACGCCGATCCAGCGCTCGCTCTCCACGCTGGGGTAGAGGATCTCAACGCGATCAACGGGCTGGCCGGCGTGCTGGAGCACGTTGACCAGCCCGGCGACGACGATGGGCGACTCGCCCAGGTTTGCGATCAGCACGCGCATGGTGGGCACCTGTCAGGGAGTGCCGCTAATCGGGGTGGTGGGGTTGGCGTCGAACCAGGCCTCGCCGGGGTACTGGAGCTCGTGCCTGGCGGGCCAGGCCCAGATCCGGCGCAGGTCGCTGAGCGTGATCGAGCTGCGGTCATCCACGAAGCTGGCGATCCGGCCTTTGACGAAGTTGGTCAGCGCGTCGCCCGCGTAGTGGGTGATGCCCCCGCCGCCGGCCCGGTAGCGCGCCAGTCGGTCGACGGTCTTGATCCAGTTGAGCGTGATCGCGACGCTGCCCAGCCCGGCTGGCTTGGCGTAGCCGAACTTGTGCCGCATCTCCGGCTCAAGCACCATGGCGTAGAGCAGCAGGTTGAAGTCCTCCTCCAGCACGTTGTCGAAGGCGGCCTGGAAGGTGAACACGCTGCCCGTGTCGAGCGGCTGGATGTGGGTGCTCAGATCCTTGCGCGCGCCGGCCTTGGCTTTGATCGGGGCGTTTGTGGCGTGAAAGTAGAACTTGCGCCCGGCCACATACTGCCGGTTGGCGTCGAGGTACCAGATGCTGTGGCGCGACTTCGGGCCGAGCAGGGCGACGGTGTAGAACGGGGCGTGCGGCTTCGCCTGGACGCACACCGCGTCGCCGAAGTTGACGTGGCCGGCCAGGATCGGGGCCTGGTCGCGCCCGCCCTTCTCGCCCATAAAGCCGAACATGCGGCACGCGGCATCGAGCCGGTCGATATCGGACGGGCGGCGAAATGCGGCGGGAATCTTGCTGCTGTGATCATCCTCCAGGAACCACCACGCGCCGCCGCCCACGGTCTCGACCAGGTTGCGGAAGAGTCCCTTCAGCGATGAGCCGGGGATGAGATAGGGCCGATCACCGGCGGTGCTGCGCAGGAATTGCTGCGGGTCGCCCTGCTTGTGGTCAGGGAGAAAGATCGGCGTGAGGGCGGTGATCGTCGCCTCCAGCCGGCCGCTCAGCCCCTGGAAGCGCTCGTGGGTCGGGCCGGGGCGGCGCGGCCCCGGCTTGCTCCAGATGATGCGTACGAAGTCGTAGGGGTTCATAGCTTCTCCTCGCTCACGCCAGCCCAGCGTGCATAGCAGAGCGTGCCGTCTGCGCCGAAGAGCTCGTGGACATGGACGCAGGCGCGGCGCGCGGTGAGCGGCAGCGGGTAGCGCAGCACGCGCGGGATGCGCAGCTCGATGTAGGCCGGGTCGTCAGGGTCGATCCCGAGGGCAGCCCGGTCCTTCGCCTGGACGCTCTGGCCCCAGAGGAAATAGCTCGGGTCGGCGGTGTTCGATACCACGACTGGCGTGATTGTCAGCGCGCTCGGCGGCGTAACGCCACAGTAGACCACGTGGAAGTCGTTGCTGAGGCGCTCCCACTTGATCTCCTGCGCGTCGTCAAAGACCCGCCCGCGCTCCCAGGCGTCAAATGCCGTCGCCGGGTCGAGGCGCTCCAGGCGCAGCGCGGAGTCAATCGCCGCCGGGTCGAGGAAGCTGCGCGGCACCCGCTCAAGGTACATCCAGGCCGGGTCGGCCCAGGGCAGCGCGGCGATGATGTCCGCCACGCTGCGAACCGAGGTCCAGGCGATCTGCTCGCTCATGCTGCCCTCCCTGGCCGGGGCTTCTTGTAGGCCGGGAACTTCTCGATGCGCGTGACGAACTCGGCGACGGCGACCTGCTTGAGCGCCGTGAGACTGTCGTTCTGCCAGATCTGGATCGCCCGCACGCCTTTGGTCATCGTCTCGGGCGCGGGCGCCACGCTGATCGTATCGTCGGGCCAGGTGCCGTAGGAGCGATCATTGCCCAGGTATTTGCCCAGGCCCCAGATCACGCCCGCCTCGCGCCCCGGCGTCTGTCCAAGGTGGTGGGTGCGCACCTCGGCCACGCTCCCCTTCACCGCCCCCAGGCCGCGCGAGGTGCCCGAGCCCAGGCGCAGCAGCTCGTCCTCCAGATCCTCGACGACCAGCAGCAGCGCGCCCAGCTGCCAGCACTCGAAGTTGCGCAGCAGCACATCGGTGTGGAAGGTCGTCCCCGCCGTCACCACCTCAAGCTCGAATTTCGCCCCGCGATATGCGCCGCCGGTCAGCCGGTCGATGCCCACCCCGTCGCGCTGCTCGGTCGGGCGGATGGCGGCCTTTGCGTCGAGGTAGGCATCGCCGATGCTGACCCGGCCGCTGTAGAAGGTCGAGCCGAACAGCCGCGCCGCCGGGTCGGAGTCAGCGTAGGCGGTGGCGTTGTCGATCTCGCCGCCCGCCTCCTTGAGCTTGTTCTTGCGCTCTTGGAGCCAGGAGCTCACCGACTGATCCGGCCCGTCCTTCTTGAAGGGGTCGGCGACGACGATCTCGTTCGGGCGGATGGTGCGGATGATCTTCTCGATGTGGCTACGCACCACCCCCTTGAGCGACGAGCCGGGGATGAAGACCTCGGCCCGGCCGTTGCGGTAGGTCAGCACCGGCGTCATATCCGGCCCGGTCAGGGTCGCGTAGCCGGACTTGATCAGCAGCGGGCCGGTGGTGGTGATCGTTAGGGTGAAGCGGGCCTCATTCACCAGTCGCTTGAGCATTAGACAACCCCCTTCACGAGCGCCTCGATCTGTTTGTCGAGGAAGGCGTCGAAGTCGGCGATCCGGTCAAACTTCTGCGCGGGTGTGCGCCCGCGCAGATACTTGCCCAGCCGCTCGGCGCGCTTGGCCAGATTCGGCGTTGTCAGGTCGAGCTCGTAGGCCTGCGGGCTCTCCAGCAGACAGCGGCCCATCCCGCTGGAGCGCTTGCCGCCCAGGCTGAAGAACCCCGAGCGCAGCTCGCTGAGCCCCAGGCAGGTCAGGCCGAGATCCATCGGGCCGGGGTTCTCCAGCAGCAGCTCGAAGCGGAAGCGCACCGTCGGCGGGACAACCTCGTAGTCATACTTCATGCGGTCCATCGCGCGCTCCGAGTCGCGGTCAATCGCCACGCCGTCGCGGCGCTGGACGAGGTCCTCGGTCTCATCGACCAGATAGGCGTCGCTGAAGCTGGCCTTGCTGGCGGTATAGAGGGTGCCAAACAGGTGCGCCGTGGCCGGCCACTCGGCGGCAACCGCCGCGATAGTCTCCTCCTCGGTCCACTCCTCCTCGCGCCGGCGCGAGGTGAAGGTCTTCATCCATGCGCTCCCGGCGTCGATCACATCGATCTCCATGTTCGGCAGCCCGATGGTCACGGCCAGCTTCTCGACGGTGCTGCGGAAGGCTCCCTTGATCGACGAGCCGGGGATGAAGGGCTGGCCGTCGGCCCGGCGCACCACCGGGCTGTCGGTGCTGCCGAGGGTGGCGTCGCCGCCGCCCAGGTGCAGCGCGGTCCGCAGCGTGAGCTCTCCGGTGAAGAGGTAGCGGCGCTCTAGGCGCCGGAAGAGGTCAGCGTCCATAGTCCTCACTCCTCGTTGCGCCCTGGGTCTGGTAGAGCGCCTCGGCAACCAGGTGCTGGATGAACTCGCGCGCCAGGGCGTTCGACCAGACGTCGTAGATCGCGCGGGTCTCGTTTCTGGTCAGGCCGTCGGGTATCAGGTTAAATTGGGTTTTGATGCGCAGATACAGGCCGCTCTTGGGGTCGTCCAGGTAGCGGCGCACGACGGTGTAGAACTCCTTGTAGTGGGCTTCCCGCCGGCCCCAGTCGCGGTCGATCTGGTGCTTCACATAGCTGAGCAGCTCGCCCCAGGTGCGGCTAAAGGTGAGCAGGCCGATCAGCTGCTGGTTCTTCGGCAGCGCGTAGTCCACCTGGTAGCGCCGCAGCAAATCGGTGGCCTCCGGGTAGAGATAGGCGTCGCTCAGGTGCGCCACCGTTCGCTCATCAATCTGCGTCGTCTGAGTCATCGTCACCTGCCTTCCCCTGCTGCAAGACGGCAAACTCGTACTGGGCGGCAAGCTGGGCGACAAAGCCGCGGATCAGGCGGATGTAGATATCCTGGCGCACGTAGTCCCTGAACTCATCCCCCGCCTTTTGCGCTTCCTTTTCCTTTTCGACCATATCGGCCAGCTCTTTAAACACTCCGTCGCGGCGCTGGCGCAGATCGTTCTGGAGGAATCCCAGCACCGCAGCGCCAATATTCCCCGCGCGCCACTCCTTGTGCCGCGCAGTACGCAGCTTGAGGTAGTCGAGCACATCGCTCACCTTGCGCGTGCTGTTGGCGATGCTCTCCAGCCCGCTGATCTGCGCCCGGCGCAGGCCGACGGCCTGCTGTCCCAGCGCCTGGGCGCGGTCGTAGACGGCGTCGTGGTCGAGCTCCTTGGCGACGGCGCGGATAATCGTCATACTCAGGTTCATCGCAGTCTCCCTCCAGCGGAGTCGAGGTGGAACCGGTCGGCAATGCTGATCGCGCCATAGCCCTCGGCCCGGCGCAGGCCCAGCCCCGCCTGCTGGAGCCGTAGCAGCGCCGGCCAGTCCGCGAAGGCGGCGGGTAGCCGGAAGAGAAAGACCGCGCCCATGCTGATCGCCGCCATATCGGCGCGCGGCAGCCCGAGCAGCGTGTTCCAGCCGCGCACTCGGCGCACCCCCGCAGTGTGGTAGACCAGCTCGCTGTCGAGGATGCCGTGGGCCGCCAGATCGCCTGGCGCAAGGCGCAGACGGGAACGCAGCAGGTCGTCGTAGAGCAGCGCATCGCTGGTCAGGGTGATTGGCACATAGACGCCTGCGGGCAGATCAATCTGGTGCTGGCGGGCCGCCTCGCCGAGCAGCTGCTGGAAGCGGCGCACGCGCTCGGCCAGCGCCGCCGCCGTATCGCCGGCGTACTCCATCAGGCGGGCCTGGACGCGCCCGAAGCCACGGGTGCGGTTGTTGCCCAGGCGCAGCATCCCGCTCTCGACCAGATCCTCGACAAATATCTCCAGGCGGTCGCGCAGCTGCTCACCCTCAGCCTCGTCATCGGCGATCGTCCAGCAGCCCCAGAAGACCGAGCGCTCCGGCAGCACCTGGGTGCTGTAGAGAATCTCCTGCTGCACCGTCCCGGTGCGGTAGTTGATCCCCGTGCGCGTGCGCAGGTCGGGGGAAAGCCGGGCCTTGCCGATCTCGTCGAGCTGGAGGCCCTGCCGGTAGAAGCCGCTGATCCGATCCAGGTCAACCTCGACCGTATCGCGCCGGAGGCGCCGGGTCGGTTCGAGCAGGTCGGCGCGCGACTCGCCGCTCAGCGCGAAGAGCGCCATTGGCACTAGCCCGTCGGTCACGCCGTCGCGGCGATCCCGGGCGTGCTGTCCATCGAAGCGAAAGCCGCCGAAGCGCTTGCCCGAGCGCGCCGTCGCCGGGATGGGCGCGACCGGCAGCTGCTCGGATCGGGTCAGCGACTCGGCCTCAAACGTGGCCGGGTAGGCGTTGCCGAAGACGACCCGATCCTCCAGGAAGAAGCGGGCGAACTCCTGGGGGTTGCCGCGCAGGCGCTGGTGCGCCTCGGCGAGCGCGCCAAGCATGGCGGTGCCGGGCACATAGCGGTTAAGCTCCGAGGTGACCAGGTCCACGCCGTCGCGAAACGAGAGCGGCGTCTCGGCGGTGAGGTAGAGGCGTAGCTGCATCATTGCCCCCCCTCAAGATCATCGAGGCTGAGCTCATAGATCTCGAAGTCGCTCAGGTCGCCCATGTAGGCGTCCGCGTCCGCCGCCGCGCCATTGACCGTGAGCGAGCGGATGCTACAGGTGACGCGCCCGGCCCCGGCCGAGGTGTTCGCGCCGATGCGCTCCAGGCTGAAGACCGCCGCCAGCAGCAGGGTCAGCGTGTAGCTGCGCTCCGGGGCGGAGACCATCGGCACGCGCGGCACGTGCCCGTAGATCCCGCCGTCGAAGCTGAGCTGACCGACGCCATACTCGCTGGTGAAGAGCAGCCCGCGCCGGGCGGTGCCGGTGCGCCGTGACATGCTCACCTGGGTGCGGGCCTCGGTCGGCGAGATGGTGAGTCGAGGGCGGCGCGGGTTGCCGATCGTGAGGAAGTCACGATCTTCTTCGCAGAGGAGGGCGTCATCGAAGAAGACCGCGCCAGGCGCCACGCGCGAGCCGAAGATGCGGGCCACAATGTCGCTGCGCGGCGCAAACTCGCCCACATCGTCGTCGCCGAGGGGGTGCGGGGTGCGGGCGGCGACTCCCAGCATGGCGGCGATCTGGGTGGCCTGGTCGCGCAGGACCCCCTTCAGGGTGGAGCCGGGCACGTAGGGCATGCCGTCGCGCTGACGCGCGACCGCCCGGTGGACGAGGCCGGCGCGCAGGCCGGTGCCAAAGTGAAAGGGGCTGGTGAAGTGCAGCCGATACCGCACATCGATCCGGTCGGTCTGCGCGCTCGCGGGCTGCTTAGGCTGCATCGGCATCTCCTGGCAGGAAGTCCCATATCTCGGCGAGATCCGCCAGCGGCGTGCGATAGGTCTCGCGCTCGCCGCCAACCTCCGGGTCGGTCTCACGGGTGATGGCAAAGGGGAAGGAGATGTTGCGCTCACGGACGCCGCCGAGATCCTGGACACAGGCGACAACCGCCCTGCGGCTGCGCTCGCCGCGCCAGTGGACGAGGATCTTGAGCGAGTCGAGCATGGCCTGGCGGTACGACGGCTGAAAGACAGCCTGGTTGAGCGCCGCGAGCTTGCTGCGCGGGACATCGCGCAGGATGTCGCTGCGGTAGCGCACCAGCTCGCGCAGCAGCGCCGGGGTGTAGGGCCGCAGCGTGCGGACGATGCGCCGGCTTTCGCTTTCGTGGGTCGTCAGGACAGAGCGGTGGAAGGCCTCGAAGGCCAGGTGGTTCGCGCTCGACACCGCCAGGAAGTTGATCAGCCCGCCCGAGGGCGTGCGCAGGGCGCCCTCGCGCTTGGCGAAGCGCAGGGCGCTCTCGGCCAGCTCGCGCCAGACGGCGAAGGGGTAGCGCTGGTGCGCCCAGACCACCGCCGCCGAGAGGGTGAGATCGCGTCCGAGTTTCTGGTTGCTGAGCTGGGCAAACTGCTCCACCAGGGTGAGGGCGGCGGGGATGCCGTGCTGGGCCGGGACGGCCAGCACAATATCGTCGCCGCCCAGGATGAGCCGATCAAACTCGTGCGACTTGAGGTCACGCGTCGCGGCGATCGTCGTCTCGCGGATGATCTCATAGAGCGTGCGCGCGGTCGCGCCGATCTCGGGGAAGGTTCGGCATGCCTCAAGCACCTTGCCCATCCCATCGCCGTCGGCGACCACCAGGGCGAAGTAGCCCTGGGGGCGCGAGGAGGCGGCGATCTCCTCGAAGCTCTCGGGGATCGGCTCACGCCTCGCGTCGGCCTCGCTGCGGATGGCCCGGTTGCGCGCGCGCTTCAGCCGGCTCACCTCGCTGATCAAGGTGCCTTCAGCCTGGTCGAACACCGCCGCGTAGCGGGCGTCATCGACCGCATCGTAGCGAATGAGCGGGTGGCTGACCGAGGCGAGGTAGGGCGGGTTGCGACTCTTCGCCGCCGCGAGCCGGTCGCCGAGCAGCCGCCACAGCGGGCGGATGTCGTCCGTCTGGAGATTAAAGCCATCCGGCAGGGGCAGCTCAACCCCCGTGATCGTCGCCGCGCCCCCGCTGGCCTCGGCGTAGGCCTGGCGCACGCGCGCGATCGCCGCCTCGGCCTGGTCGCTCGGCAGCGCGAAGAGCGCCGACCCGCCGGCGGTGTAGGCCTCCTGCGCATCGGCGCCGACGAGGCCCGGCAGCTGAACGCGGTTGAGCTGATCGAGGATGCTGCTGGCGCCCCGGATGTCGCGCAGGGCATCGGACGCGAAGACATAGTCCTTAATGCGATCGGTGTCGAAGGCAACAAGCGATTGGTTCATCGCGCACTCCGTGCAACCTGGGAGGGCTGGAGCCGTGGACGCCCTATGAACCCCCTGATGCACATGATCAAGCCGAGTTTGCTATGACACATGCAGGCCGACGCCTGCCACGCCATGCCGTCTATGCTACCCTAGCCTGCGGGCACGCGGATTCGACTCGAATCGCATCACGAGTCGAGTCGAGTCGCGTTCGACTCGGACGATGCCTTGCTACACTACCAGGGGGGTGACGCTAGGCCAGCGGCTCAGATCGTGCGTCGAAAAAGGCGAGGAACTTCTCACGCAGCCAGCGGGCATCGGCGCGCGTGTCGAGCGGCAGCTCCCAGGCGATCGCGCTCTCGGCGAAGATCTGTTTCTTATGCGCATGCACCGTGCTGATCACAATGCAGAGCCGCGCGCTGATCTCTTGGACGGTGACGCCCTCGACCAGCAGCTGCAGCACCTCGCGCTGCCGCTCGGTCAGTCGCGCGTAGACCTGCTGGCAGCGCGCCTGATCCGGCGCGTCCATGTCGCGGCGACGGCGGCTGATCGCGCTGCTGAAATCGGGATCGCGCTGCGTGCGCAGGGCGGGGAAGAGATGGCCCCAGGGCTCAACCGGGACACGCACCAGCTGGGCGTCGGCGTGGTCGGGCAGGTGCATCAGGCTGCCCTCTGCCGTGCGGGCGCGGATCGCATCGGACGAGGACAAATGCCAGATCGCATCGGATCGGTCGAAGTAGAGCATCGCCGCCGAGAGGGCCAGCATCCCGAGCAGACGCCGACCGCCAGAGATGCACAGGTGGATCTGGGCGTCGGTCGCTTTGAGCTGGCGGATGAGGGTCTGCAGCGTATCCAGCGCGCCGGTCACCGCGCGGTCGGCCCGCAGGTCGCTGGCGGCCTGCGGGCCGACCGACACCACCAGCGGGCGGAAGCGGATGTGCTGGCCGGCGTAGCACTCGCCGCGAAACTCATCGGCGACCTGACGCAAGGCCCGGCCATAGCGCGGCTCTGCGGGCGAGAGATGCACAATGATCGCTTCGGTGATCGGCTCACCCTGGGCGAGCAGGCGGTCAAGGGCCAGCGTCACAATCTGGGGCTGTCCGCCGAGCGTTGCCACATAGACACACGGGTGAGCTGTCGGCATCGTTGCACACCTCCAAACATGTGAGGGAGAGTCGATGGCACCACTATTTCCCGCGATCCTCGTCGGTGGCCCGCCGCACTCGGGCAAGAGCATGCTGGTCTATCGCCTGAGCCAGGCCCTGCGTCAGCGCGGGGTCGCCCACTACGCGCTACGGGCCAGCCCCGATGGCGAGGGCGGCTGGAGCTACGAGTCAGATCCCGCCATCGCGACGGCGCTACGGCGCCGGGCGAAGACGGACTGGACGCCGGATCTGGCCGTCGCGCTCCGCCAGGCGATTGCCGGGCGGCACCTGCCCTTGCTCGTGGACGCGGGCGGCAAGCCATCCGCTGAGATCGAGTCGCTGGCCGCCGTCTGCACCCACGCGGTGCTGATCGCCGCGCAGGATGGCGATCTCGCGCCCTGGCGGGCGCTGGTTGAAGGCAGCGGGCTCGTGCTGGTTGCGGATCTCATCTCGGATCGCTACGGGGTCTCCTCCATTATAAACGCTACAAGTGTGATATACGGGGTCATTTCCGGCCTTACTCCTGAATTGTCACCCGCAGGCCCCTGTTTTGATGCACTGGCCAGCCGGATTGCGCAGATCTGCGCCTACAGCGCCGACGAGCTCTACCGCAGCCACCTCGCCCTCACCGACATCGAGCTGGTGCTGCATATCGAGCGCGCGATCTACCCGCTGCCGCCGCGCGACGGCAGCGCCTGGCAGCCGGACGATCTGCCCCCGCTGCTGGACAGCCTGCCCGATGGCGAGCCGCTAGCCGTCTACGGCGCGGGGCCGACATGGCTCTACACCGCGCTGGCGGCCTTCAGCCACCCGCAGCGCTTCGAGCTCTTCGATGCGCGCTACGGCTGGATCAGCCCGCCGATACTCACCCTCGGCGGCGATCCGCGCGACGCGATCATCAGCATCGCCGCACGCACTGACCGACCCGATCTGACCCGCGTGGAGCTGGCCCTGCCGCGCGGCTACATCGAGCCCGAGGAGATCGCCGGGCTCGCCCTGCCGGCGGTCGCCGCCGGGCAGGGCCTCGTGCTCGACGGGCGGCTGCCGAACTGGCTGTGGTGCGGCCTCGTGCGCGCCTACGCCGACGCCGCCTGGGTGGGCATCTACCGCCCGCGCGACAACGACGCCGTGATCGTCCACACCAACGATACCGCTTCCCGCCCCATTGGGGGGCTGATACCTCTGGCGTTCCTCCGCGACAAGTGAAGGGAGCATTTCATGCCGACCGCCCTCGTCTTCACCCTGCGACCGAAGCACGCCGCGCGCGTGCCGAGCGGCATGGGCCGGGTGGCCCACGCCATGGTGATGGAGCTGATCGCCGCCAGCGACCCCGATCTGGCCGCGCGGCTGCACACCGCCAACGAGCTGCGCCCGATCACGGTGAGCAACCCGCTCAGCCGGCCCGACACCGGCGGCGAGAGCCACGTGCGCCCGGAGCGCAGCCAGCGCCTGCGCGTCACCCTGCTGACCGCCGAGACCGAGGATCTGGCCGACGCGTGGCTCGCCGCGCCGCCGGAGGAGCTGCGCTTCGGCGGCGTGGACTGGGCGGTCGAGCGGATCACCGCGCGGGCCAGGGCGGACAGCTGGGCGGGCGGGGAGAGCTACACCCGCCTGATGGAGCAGGCGCTGCAGCGCGCCGAGCGCGGCCCAGGGCGCTGGACGCTGGAGTTCAGCTCGCCGGTGAGCTTCCGCCAGCGCGGGCTGTGCCAGCCGCTGCCCACCCCCGAGCTGGTCTTCGGCAGCCTGCTCGACCGCTGGAACGCCTGCGCGCCGCTGCCGCTGCCGGGCGAGGTGCGGCGCTACGCCGCCGAGAGCCTGGTCGCCAGCAAGTTCGACCTGCGCACCGGCATCGAGGTGAGCAAGAACGGCGTGCCGCAGGTGGGCGTGCTGGGCCGCTGCACCTACATCGCCCGCGAGCACGACCCGCTGCTGGCCGGCTGCATCGAGGCGCTGGCGCAGTTCGCCTTCTACAGCGGGATCGGCGCGGGCACCGCGCGCGGGCTGGGCCAGGCCCGCGCCATCGCCAGCGGCGACCGCGCGCCGGCCCCTGGCCGCGCGCGGCCCGCCGTCGCGTAGCGCACCGATGCCCGCCCAGACGGCCGGCGCTGGCTGAACTACCCCGCAATTGGCCGTACCTTACCAACTGATATAGCAAAGCCAGTCATTTGACAGCGCGCGTTTAGCTCGCCCTGACGCGGCAAACGCGCAGCGCGTGTGACGCGAGGCCCTCAGCAGCACCCAGCGCCCCTCCGGGGGACGGAGACATAATTTTAAGTTGATATGATTTTTATTAATTTTACTCTCAGCAGCACCCAGCGCCCCTCCGGGGGACGGAGACGCGATCCGGAGGTACCATGTGTATGATACCTGTCCGCTTCTCAGCAGCACCCAGCGCCCCTCCGGGGGACGGAGACAGGGCGCCGATGGCGCCCCAGTTTCGGAGTCTCATTCCTCAGCAGCACCCAGCGCCCCTCCGGGGGACGGAGACCGCCACCCAGGGGCAGCGGGGCGGGCTGTGGCGCGGACTGCTCAGCAGCACCCAGCGCCCCTCCGGGGGACGGAGACCCGGGTTATCGATGTACTCCGACTTGAGGAAGGCCGTGCTCAGCAGCACCCAGCGCCCCTCCGGGGGACGGAGACATGGGCTTGAATGCGAGGATGAGGTTCATCGCTTCAATCGCTCAGCAGCACCCAGCGCCCCTCCGGGGGACGGAGACAAGTCATCCTGCAGGCTCCACCATCCCGTCTCGGCCCAGGCTCAGCAGCACCCAGCGCCCCTCCGGGGGACGGAGACGAGATGGGCGCCTTCGGCGCCCGGATGAGGTCGACAACTCAGCAGCACCCAGCGCCCCTCCGGGGGACGGAGACATGGTCGCGCTCTGCAGCACGACCTCGGTCATCAGCGCTCAGCAGCACCCAGCGCCCCTCCGGGGGACGGAGACTTGTGTTGGGGGGCACAGCCTGCCCCCCTGTTCCAGTTCTCAGCAGCACCCAGCGCCCCTCCGGGGGACGGAGACCGTGATGCGGACGACGATGCCGGGGCTGATCCAGAACCTCAGCAGCACCCAGCGCCCCTCCGGGGGACGGAGACAGGTTCCCCTGCTCGTCACAGACCGCGCCCTGCTCGTCTCAGCAGCACCCAGCGCCCCTCCGGGGGACGGAGACTTCCCAACACCACCGACGTAGTCCAACTTGAGCCAGAGCTCAGCAGCACCCAGCGCCCCTCCGGGGGACGGAGACGGGTGAGCTCGGGACGTTCCCAAGCTGTGTGACGTTGCTCAGCAGCACCCAGCGCCCCTCCGGGGGACGGAGACCATGTTGCCTGTGGCGATTGTGACCTGGTAGATGTCGACTCAGCAGCACCCAGCGCCCCTCCGGGGGACGGAGACAAGGCTAGGGGGTTGGCGTCGGACTCGCCGGCGTTGTCTCAGCAGCACCCAGCGCCCCTCCGGGGGACGGAGACATGCTAAGCATGCTCCCATGCTCAACACATGTCTGACCCTCAGCAGCACCCAGCGCCCCTCCGGGGGACGGAGACACGTTGCTGACTCGGGCTGTTCGGGGCGTGTAGCAAGGCTCAGCAGCACCCAGCGCCCCTCCGGGGGACGGAGACCTCGACAGCAACTTTTGCCCAGGCCGTAAGGCTGTCGCTCAGCAGCACCCAGCGCCCCTCCGGGGGACGGAGACATGATCAGCTCGGTCAACACCACATCCGCATCTGTGGTCTCAGCAGCACCCAGCGCCCCTCCGGGGGACGGAGACAGTGGCGGTTCTCACGAACCGTTGTCGTGCCCACCACCTCAGCAGCACCCAGCGCCCCTCCGGGGGACGGAGACAGATGTCAGCCTTATCACCCTTGATCCGCTCGCCCATGCTCAGCAGCACCCAGCGCCCCTCCGGGGGACGGAGACTCAATCTGCCGCTGGGCGTCGTCCTGCAGTCGCTTACGCCTCAGCAGCACCCAGCGCCCCTCCGGGGGACGGAGACTAGAGCGGGGCAACCGGCAAGCACAGTGATGCCGACCTCAGCAGCACCCAGCGCCCCTCCGGGGGACGGAGACACGGACAGGGCAAACGTCTTGCTAGTCATCTCAAAATCCTCAGCAGCACCCAGCGCCCCTCCGGGGGACGGAGACACACTGGCCAGGATGACATAGAACGCCACCATGGAACTCAGCAGCACCCAGCGCCCCTCCGGGGGACGGAGACGCGGCCGGGGCCCCATACAGGCGGCCGGAGTAGCTAGTGCTCAGCAGCACCCAGCGCCCCTCCGGGGGACGGAGACCCGGTGGTGTCGACACTAAAGTTAAACTCGGTTGGCGCTCAGCAGCACCCAGCGCCCCTCCGGGGGACGGAGACTCTGCTCGGCAAAGCCGAGCTTGAGGGCCTCCTTTACCTCAGCAGCACCCAGCGCCCCTCCGGGGGACGGAGACCCCCTGGCGAGCGACCAGTCTAAGCTGGTCGAACTTGCTCAGCAGCACCCAGCGCCCCTCCGGGGGACGGAGACCACTCGGTGCACTATTTTCAAATACGTAGTACCAGACCTCAGCAGCACCCAGCGCCCCTCCGGGGGACGGAGACGTTGCGGAATGGCTCCTCCCGGACATTGCTGTTAGCAGCTCAGCAGCACCCAGCGCCCCTCCGGGGGACGGAGACGCCCGGCTGCGTCGATTGCGCCGCGAGCCGCTCAATAGTCTCAGCAGCACCCAGCGCCCCTCCGGGGGACGGAGACATCGCGGCCCCGAAGAGGCCGATCCCTGCGTAGCCAACTCAGCAGCACCCAGCGCCTCTCCGGGGGACGGAGACTAGCACCGCTCCTGCACGTTCACCCCCACGCCCATACCTCAGCAGCACCCAGCGCCCCTCCGGGGGACGGAGACAAAGCGCAGCATATGACGCGTCATCGTGCGGCGCATGATCCTCAGCAGCACCCAGCGCCCCTCCGGGGGACGGAGACGCGAGATCCCTCAATGGTCCAACCGGTCAGATACCCGCTCAGCAGCACCCAGCGCCCCTCCGGGGGAC
>NZ_JAIEWN010000029.1:0-26049 GCF_019599295.1 Oscillochloris sp. ZM17-4
AGTCGATGCTACAAAGAAATGCCCGTACTGCGCTGAAACCATCAAGGCCGAAGCTGTAATTTGTCGTTTTTGTGGTAAAGATTTGTCTATTGCTACGCCGCAAGTAGGATTAACATCGATTTCAGGAGAATCTCAAGGAGCACTACCGCTATCACAAATGACTTCTTCTTCTTCTTCTTCTTCTTCGTTGGGTATTCCCCAAAAGACTAAAAAATCTAGCCCCATGAAAACCATTTTATTATTACTCATCGTGCTGAGTTGTGGTTTTATATATTTTCTGGGCGATATTGGTAGTAAAGGCAATAATAGTGCTGTGAATAGTAATAGTCCAGTCGTCGCGCCAGCGGCAACTATCGAGCCAACCGCCGAGCCGGCTCCCGGCATCGGTACCGCTGTCCATGTTGGCACAACGGAGTGGTATGTGTCCGACGCCTTCCTAAACACCGCGTTGATCGGCGACACGTTCAGCGCGACCCCCAGCGGCATCTTCCTCGTAGTCGAGGCGCGGGTCACGAATGGTGGTGACCAAGCCGAGAGCCTGCTGTCCCCGAAGGCCCTTGACGCGGAGGGTCGAGAGTACGAGGTCAGCGGAGACACCGAGGTGGTGCTCGCCAACGACCAGCCCTGCATCTTCGAGCGACTCAACCCCGGCGAGACCAAGACGTGTCGTTTCGTCTACGACATCCCTTCCGGCAATGATGGCAGAGGCTGGTCGCTGCGGGCGGACGAGTTGGGCGTCTTCGGCGAGACGGCCATTATCGCTCTTCAGAAGTAGGACGCTATGACGAAATCTTTGGATATAGCAGTCCTACGCGGGTCGTGAAGTCCGCTCCCCATCAGGAAGCGGCAGCCGGTCAAGCGTCTTCACAACCCCGATAGGATTGCTATAATAGAAAAAAGAAAGGATAGACAGAAATACATGGAGGGCTTCAGTATAATCGAGGAAATAGAAAAACTGCGCTTACAAGAGCCACTTCAAGATGCTAATTATTATTTTATAACACTGCTAGGAACTCATGACGGGCGTGTACGACAAATTGTAGATACAATGTGGGTTGGATTTACAGAGACGAAACCTCGTCGTGAAGTTCGGAAAGCTTCTTTAGTTCACCCTGGAAAGCTCCGATCGCTTTTATCGTCACTAGGGCAAGTTAGTTATGTCATAAATAATATCAAAGATCTTTCTATATACGTTCTTATTGGCGGGAATGGTGTAATTGAGAAATCTCTCGCAGAACAGTATTTCTCAAATCTTATCGCCCCAAGACCAGTATTAAGATCTTATTCCAACGCATGGATAGATGTTGGTAATAGGGATGAATTGCCTGCTAGGCGGGCTCCCACGCAAAAATTACGTATGGAAGTAATAAAACGCGATAAACTAAGATGTCGTATATGTGGCCGCGCACCAAAAGATTACGAGGACTTGGAGTTGCACGTGCATCATATTTTGCCGTGGGGTGATGGTGGCTCAACAGAAGCAGAAAATTTGATAACACTCTGTCATACTTGTCACAGCGGACTACATCCACATTATGACGAGGTGCTTTTTACTCTCATTGATGTGAATATGCTAGATAAAGCAAGAGCAGAAAGAACGGAATTCACAGAAGGCGTGTTACGCTACAGGAAAATAATCAGAGATCGACTAAACAAGACTAGGAAGAAATGAAACCAAGTACATTGCTATAAATCAAACAGCGGCCCAACATCGCCTGCAATTGACGCCGCTGGCGCGGCCTCAAATCTGGTGCGTTTTTCATGCGCGTGGTGTGCTGTCATCTGTGCCATCTATCGAAGCTGCCAGCGGCGCAATTGAGGCGTAGCGTTGGGCCTCCGCAGCGATTATGGCCCATGCCGGGCAAGACCGGACAGTCGGACAGTAAAGCGCAAGGCATCCCAATGCACAACCCCTGCCGCCTGAAACCTGCCGCCTGAAGCCTTGTCTCAGATCAGCAGGTTGAACAGGTAGCCGATGGCGATGATCCCCGCCGCGACCACGCCGATGAAGGTGGCGATCAGGCGCGGCTTGAGCACCCGCCGCAGGATGATCATCTCCGGCAGGCTCAGGGCCACCACCGACATCATGAAGGCCAGCACGGTGCCGAGCGCCGCGCCCTTGGCCATGAGCGCCTGCACCACCGGGATCACCCCGGCGGCGTTGGCGTAGAGCGGCACGCCCAGCAGCACCGCCGCCGGCACCGACCACCAGGCCTCCGCGCCCATCACCCCGGCCAGGGCGTCGGCCGGCACGAAGCCGTGGATGAGCGCGCCCACGGCGATGCCGACCACCACATAGAGCCAGACCTTGCCGACGATCTCGCGGGTGCTCTGCCATGCCTGGGCGAAGCGCTCGGCCCAGGTCGGCCGCTGCTCGGCCACCGCCCCGCCGCCGCCCTTGATCTGCCAGACGAAATCCTCGACGTAGCGCTCCATCTTCAGCCGGCCGATCACCACCCCCGCCACGATGGCGACGCTCAGCCCGGCGAGCAGGTAGAGCCCGGCGATGCCCCAGCCGAACATGCCGAAGAGCAGCACCAGTGCCACCTCATTCACCATCGGCGCGGCGATCAGGAAGGAGAAGGTCACGCCCAGCGGGATGCCCGACTCGACGAAGCCGATGAAGAGCGGCACGGCAGAGCAGGAGCAGAAGGGCGTGAGCACACCCAGCCCGGCGGCCAGCACGTTGCCCACCCCCTCGCGCCGGCCGCCCAGCAGGGCGCGGGTGCGCTCCGCGCTGAAGAAGGAGCGCAGGGTCGAGATGGCGAAGATCATGCCGCCGAGCAGCAGCAGGATCTTGGGCACATCGTAGAGGAAGAAGGCCAGCGACTCGCCCAGGTGCGAGCCGCGCTCCAGGCCGATCAGCGAGAAGGTCAGCCAGTCGGCCAGGGGCTGGATGATGTTATAGGCGGCCAGCCAGGCGAGCGCCGCCCCGCCGACGAGCAGCCACGCCCGACGCGCGTCGCCGTCCGGCGTCGCCGTGGGTGTGGAGATAGTCTGTGCCATGATAGCCCCTTCAAGTAGTGCCGCTTCCTGATCGCCAACCGCCGTCGGTTATCCCAGGGCGGCTTCGCCGCCCCCAAGATCTCTTTTTGTGTGCCCAGCAGGTACCTGCTGCACTGATGATGCTGCGGCGCGGCGTAGCCGCGCCGCAGCATCATCAGTTTTTTGTGGGAGAGCGAAGCTCTCCCACACCCTCACCGTGCGCAGATCTGCTAGGTGAGCCAGCCGGTAATCTCGGCCTCGCTGGGGATTCGCCCGGCGGACACCAGCACATCATTCACGACCAGCCCCGGCGTCTGCATAATGTTCCAGCGCATCATCTGGGCGTAGTCCGTCACTTTCTCGACCTCGGCATCCAGGCCGCGATCGGCCACGGCCTTGCGCACCAGCGCCTCGAGGCGCTTACAGTTGGCACAGCCGGATCCAAGGACTTTCACGTTCAGCATGGGTCGTTCCTTTCAGGATGGGGCAGAGTGATGGTGGCGCACTTCGGGCAGGGGCATGGGGCGGCGGGGTCGGCGGCCAGCGGGCTGCCGCCCGCGATCTCCCGCGCCGCGTCGAGCAGGGCGAACAGCTCGGGGCGGGCCACCCGGTAGTAGACATTCATGCCCACGCGCTGGTCGGCGATCAGGCCGGCCGCCCGCAGCAGGGCCAGCTGCTGCGAGAGGTATGCCTGGCGCAGGCCAAGCTGGGCCTCTAGGTGGCAGACGCACTGCTCGCCGCCGCGCAGCAGGTCGAGGATGGCCAGGCGCGTCGGGTGCGTCAGGGCCTTGAAGAGCTGCACCTCGGGCGCGGCGCATGTGGTGGGTGGCTGCATTGGGCTAGTATATTCCATTTTTTGCATATCGTGTCAGGGCGCTCGGCAACCTGCGGTGAGCGTATGGCAACATAGTAAGGGCATGTGCAACCTCGCTGGCGGCTGAAGCCGCGTCGCGAGGGCCTGCGGCCGATCGCCCACCTTCGTGGGCGGATCCGGCGTCGGCGCAGGCCGACGCCCGGCGCAACGCGCCCCGCCGGCGCGACGTCAGTCGCCAGCCGGGGGGGCGCGCAGAACTTTGCACATGCCCTGGCACCATGGTGAGCATATATTGACAATCGTCAATATAGCCGCTATACTCCACCGCAGAAGGAGTGATCGCGATGATCGAGCTGACCGAGACAACTGAGGATCGCGCCGCCGGCTGCTGCAACCCCGGCCTGGCTCCGCGGATCGGCCCCGACGAGGCGCGCGAGCTCAGCGATGACCTAAGCATCCTGGCCAACCCCATCCGGCTGCAGATCCTCGACATGCTCGCCCAGCGCGACGGCCACGTCTGCGTGTGTGACCTTGAGGTGGCCCTGCCGGTCAAGCAGCCCACGGTCTCGCACCACCTCAGGCTGCTGCGCGCGGCCGGCATGATCGACTGCGAGCGCCGCGGCCTCTGGGTCTACTACTTTGTCCAGCGCGAGTCCCTGGCCGATCTGCGCGCGCGCATGCTGGATCGGTTCGATGCGCTAGCCTATAGCACTGAGCAGCATGATTGAGCCACTGAGGCACTGAATCTGGTGGCTCGCTGCGCTCGCGCCTTCCTGATGACAGGCGCAATCCCTCTGCCTGCCGCTATAGCACCGACCCACGCTTTTTTTATCGGCGCTATATCGAAGTCTATCAATGTAAGGAGATCACCATGAGCCAGCCCCTCTCTGACCCGAACGAGATCAAGGCCGTCGTCCGCGAGCACTACGGCAACGCCATCCAGTGCGCCAGCGGGTGCTGTGGCCCAACCTCCACGAGCTGCTGCGGCCCGACCAGCACCGAGGTCGCCCTCTACGGCGAGGCGACCATCGCCACGCTGCCCGCCGATATGGTGACGACGTCCTACGGCTGCGGGAACTCGCTGGCCCTGGCGCAGCTCCAGCCCGGCGAGAAGGCCCTCGACCTGGGCTCGGGCGGCGGGCTGGAGGTGCTGCTCGCCGCGCGCCAGGTCGGCCCCGAGGGATTCGTCTACGGCCTGGATATGACCGACGCCATGCTGGAGACGGCCCGGCGCAACATGGAGAAGGCCGGGGTGACGAACGCCAGCTTCCTCAAGGGCGACATCGAGGCCATCCCGCTGCCCGACCAGACGGTGGATGTGATCATCTCCAACTGCGTGATCAACCTGGCGCCCGACAAGAGCCAGGTGCTGGGCGACGCCTTCCGCGTGCTGAAGCCCGGCGGGCGCCTGGCCGTCTCTGACATCGTCTTCGATGGCGAGCTGGCGGATCTGCCGGTGAGCGAGGCCGAGCTGCGCACCGCCCTGAGCTGGGCGCACTGCTTCGCCGGCGCCCTGACGATGGCGGACTACCGCCGCCTGCTGAGCGCGGCCGGCTTCGTCGATGTCGGCCTGGAGGTGACCAAGCGCTACACGGTGGCCGATCTGCGGGCCGAGAGCGACGGGGCCGAGCTGCTCACCTCGCTCCCCGACGTGGCGGTCGCGGCGCTCGACGGGCGGATCACGAGCTGCGCGATCACCGCCCGGCGGCCGGCATAGGTGACGTAGGACGGGCTACCCCTTTGCTGATGGGTCAGGAGCGCAGAAGTGAGGCTGTCACGCTGCGCGGCGTCGCCGCCGGGGGGCTGAAGCCCATGTGCGTTCGGTGAACGGTTTGTTAGCGCGAATAAGTCCTGGGTTAACCTATGCGCAGAGGTGTGCCTCAGCTCGCGACTAAAACGCTTGGTGTGAGATCTCGTACACGGTTTTGCGTTAGGACGCGGTCGACGCTAACGCCGTGCAGCCAGATCGGGCGAATCGCGGTTCTGCCCATGGCGTCCCAATGCGGTGGAAACGATCTCACACCAAGCGTTAAAGTCGCAGCGCGGAGGCCTCTGGCCAACCGCCCGCCTCTGCGGGCGGTTCCGGCGTCGGCGCAGGCCGACGCCCAGCGCGCCGCGCCGCGCCGGCGCGACTTCAGTCGCCAGCCGGTGGGGCTTGACCCAGGACTTATTCGCGCTAACAACGGTTTTCGTGTGGAGCACAACAGGTGCCTGATGCATTGGCATAGGGCCGACGCATGCGCACCGGATGAATCTGCGTGTCGCCCATACATGGGGTGCGCATGCGTCGGCCCTACCATGCCCCCGGCGGGGATGGGCCGCCCCGGCGGGCCGACACGGGCGGCGGGCGGTCCATCCGGTTTCGGTTCACCGAACGCCCATGGGGCTGACGCCCCCGGCTACGGTCTGCGAAGGCCGCATGCGCGGGCTGGCCGAAGCCGCGCATGCGGCCTTCGTCCATAGGAGCCCGCCCGTTTACGGGCCGGGCGCGGTCGGGCCACAGTGTGATTTCTGCGGTATTGTCGATAAAGGGTTACCATGCAAGCTCCACCGCCCCTCTCCCACCTCTTTACGATGCGCCACCCTGATGAAGATCTTCAGCGGAGGGGCCAGAACCTGGTGATCGTGCTCTGGGGCCTGGTAGCGCTCGAGCTGCTGAGTCTGCCAGTCTCGCTGGTGAACGGCCGGATCGGGTCGGCAGTCAATGCCATCTTCGCGGCGTTTCTGGGCTTGATGCTGATCGTGCTGACCAAGCAGGGGCGGGTGAACCTGGTGTCGCTGATCATGGTGCTCGCCACGACGGCGAGCCTGGTGCTGGTGCTGGTGTTGAGGTCGGCCCAATTCTCGAGCATCGCCTACTACTTCATCATCAACCTGCTCGTCGCCGGGCTCGTCATGCGGCCGTGGGCGATCTGGGCCACCCTGGGGCTGAGCCTCGTCGCCCTGGCGCTGGGCGCCGGGCTGGTCTGGAATGTTCCAGATGAGGTGCCGAGCACCTTTGTGATCGCGCTGAACGCCGGGCTCCTGATCGGCTTTGCGGCGCTGATCGCCTTCCTCAGCAGCGTCACCACCACGCGGGCGCTCCACGAGGCCAGGGAGTCGCGCGAGGAGGTGCAGCGATCAAACCTGGCCCTCTCCGAGAACCTGACCTCTCTGGAGCTCCAGGCGACACGCCTCCATGAGACGGAGCGTATGCTGCGGAGCCTGGTGGATGATCTTGAGACGCCGACGGTGGCGCTGTCCGACGGCGTGCTGCTCGCGCCAATCATCGGCCAGGTGGATGAGTCGCGGGCCAAGCTCCTGCTGGGCCGGCTGCTGTCCGCCGCGAGCGCCGGGCATGCCCGGCTGATGGTGATCGATATCGCCGGCGTGCGAACTGTAGATGCGCAGGTCTCCTCCAGCCTGCTCCAGACCGCCCAGGCCCTGCGGCTGATCGGCTGCAGCGTCGCGATCACCGGGATCTCGTCGGAGGTCGCCAACTCGCTGGCGAACCTCGATGTGCGCCTCGATGAGATTATCACCGCGCGCTCGCCCCAGGATGTGCTGGCGATCGCTGAGCCTGGCGCTCGCGCGATGGACGCAGCGCGGCGCCGGCAGCGGAGCGGATACCTATGAGCGTCGGATCAGTCAGCGGGATCGAGTGCGTGGCGATCCTGGTGGTGATCGCCCTGGTGGCGGCGGTGGCCTTCCGGGCCGGCTACTTTCGGGGGCGGGGAAGATAAGCGTATTGTCTCTCACGGGCGGCTTTGCCGCCCGTGAGAGACAATACGCTGAGGCTGTCAGTTGTAAAATGGTATAATCAGCGGGTATCCAGCAACCAACGAGGTACCCGATGCACCGCATGCTGCGCCGCGCGCTGCCGCTCGCGGCGATCATAGTGCTCGCCTCCTGCGCGCTGCCCGGCCTGCCCGCCCAGGCCCCCGCGCCCACCGAGACGCCCGCGCCCACCGTCGCCCCGCCCTCGCCGACGCCGATCGCGCTCGACTTCGAGCTGTCCGTCGAGGCGGCCGGCTTCCGCCTGCGCCACCCCGCCGGATGGGCCAGCCATGTCGTCTCTAACACGCTGACCCTCGCGCCGAGCGATGCTAGCCTGGACCGCCCCAGCCCCGGCCCCGACCTGGTGCTGACGGTGGACGCCACCCCGGCCGATCTGGTGGCCGCCCAGTACGGCGCGGAGGCCGCCAGCAACCCCGAGTCCTTCTTTGAGGTCAGCAGCAGCGCGGCCCAGCAGGCCGGCTACGCCCTCAGCGCCACCACCGCGATCACGGTGGACGGACGCCCCGGCCTCGCCGCCGACCTGCGCGGCGACGGGGGAGCCGGCCGCCTCGCGGTGATCGTCGGCCCCGACCGGGTCGTCCGCGTGCTCGGCCAGTCCTCGCCCGATAGCTGGGACGCTCAGAGCGCGCTCTTCGACTCCATCCTCGCCAGCCTCAGCTTCTTTGTGCCCGCGCAGAGCCCCACGCCCACGCCGGTCGGCGTCGCCCTCCAGCCCGACCTGCTGCGCCGCGGGCCGCCCGGCTTCGTCCTGCGCATCGGCGGCAGCGGCGGCCCCCGCGACTCGCGCTTCGTCTCCGCGCGCGGCATGGCCGTCGCCCCCGACGGCACGCTCTACCTCGCCGAGAGCAGCCGCGGCGTCTGGGTGTTCGCCCCCGACGGCGCCCTGATCACCACCTTCGGCGCCGACCAGCTGCTCGACGCCTACGATGTCGTGCGCGCCCCTAGCGGCGACCTGCTGGTGGCCGACTATGGGCGCAACGCGGTGGCCCGCTTCAGCCCCGCCGGCGCCTTTGTGCGGCGCTGGGGCAGCGCCGGCGATGGCCCCGACCAGTTCGGCCTCTCCTCGCCCCAGCGCATCGCCCTCGGCCCCGACGGCAGCGTCTACGCCCTCGACAGCCGCCCCGGCGCCGACGGCCAGGTCTCGTCGAGCGTGATGATCTTCGGCCCCGACGGCGACCTGCTCGACCGGGTGGCCCTGCCGGCCGACCTGGCCCCGGCCGACCTGGCCGTCGATAGCGCGGGCAACATCTACCTGGCCGAGACCTTCGGCGGCTCGGTGGTGAAGCTCGCCCCGTCCGGGGCCGAGCTGGCCCGCTTCGGCGACCCGGCGACCGCCCAGAGCCTGGCCGCCGGCTCGATCGACCTCGACCCGCAGGGCAACATCTACCTGGCCACCTACGCCTCCGGCGTGGTGAAGCTCTCGCCCGAGGGCGTCGAGGTGGCCCAGGGCGGCGGCAGCGCCGCGGCGGGCAGCGCCCCCGAGGCCGGGCAGTTCAGCCTGCCCAACGGGGTCGCCGCCGGCCCCGGCGGCGTGGTCTGGGTGAGCGACAACAGCGGCGAGTATAGCGCCGTCACCGCCCTGCGATTGAGCGACGACCCGAGTGCCCAGGCGACCTCGGCGGCCCTGGGGGCCACGACAGTGGCCGACGCCACCCCGGCGCCCGCCGAGAGCCTGCTGCGCCAGTGGGCCGAGTCGGCCACGGCCAGCAGCTTCTACGAGCCCGACTACGACCCGGCCGGGGCCGCCGGCCCGCCCGACGTGCCCGGCTGCCAGGACAGCCCCGACGCCTGGGCCTCGTCCACCCCGGACGGCCTCGACACCCTGGAGCTGACCTACGCGACCCCGGTCTTCGCCACCGGCCTGACGATCTACCAGAGCAGCCAGCCCGGCTACATCAGCAAGGTCGAGCTGATCGACGAGCGCGGCGAGGTTCTCCCCGTCTACGCGGCCGAGCCAGCCCTGAGCGACACCTGCCCGCTGGCCCAGGCGATCAGCTTCGCGCAGACCCTCAGCCGGGTGGTGAAGGTGCGGGTCACGGTGGACCAGCGCGGCGGCGCGGGCTGGAGCGAGATCGACGCGGTGGAGCTGGTGGGGGTTCCGTAGGGGGAAGATAATGTTGAATGCTGAATGCTGAATGTTGAATGCTGAGAGGCCTCACATTCAACATTCAGCATTCAATATTCAACATTTATGAGCACAACGTCCGAAACCACGTCGCCCCCGTCGCTGCTGCGGCGCATCGTCACCCACTGGGTCGTGCGGCTACTGCTGACGGCGGGGGCCTTCGTGCTGCTGATCATCCCGCTGGGCCTGGCCGGCTTCCTGCTTGCGCCGGGGATCGACCCCCTGATCCTCCAGGAGGTCGCCGGCACCGTGGCCGCCTTTGGCGCGATCGCCCTGGTGACACGATTTGTGGAGCGGCGGCGCATGGCCGATGTCGGCATGGGGCTGCGCGGGCTGCCGGGGCAGTGGGGGCGCGGCTTCGCCCTGGGCGCGGGGTTTATGGCGGCATGTGTGGTCGCCCTGGCCCTGCTCGGCGGCTACCGGGTGACGGCGGTGAGCCTGGCCGTCGGGCCGCTGCTGTCTGGGCTGCTGCTGCACCTCGGCGTGGGCCTGTTCGAGGAGGGGCTCTTCCGGGGCATCCTGTTTCGTCTGCTCGAGGAGGGGCTGGGCTCCTGGGCGGCCCTGGCGATCACCGCCGCGCTCTTCGGCGCGGCGCACCTGGCCAACCCGCAGGCCACGGCCTGGGGCGCGGCGGCGATCGCGATCGAGGCCGGGGTGCTGCTCGGCGCGGCCTACATGGCCACGCGCAGCCTGTGGTTTGTGGCCGGCCTGCACACCGCCTGGAACTTCTTCCAGGGGCCGGTCTTCGGCTTCAACATCTCGGGCTCGGGCATGACGACGGACAGCCTGCTGACGCCGGCGATCCAGGGGCCGGAGCTGCTCACCGGCGGCGTCTTCGGCATCGAGGCCAGCCTGATCGCGGTGCTGCTCGGCCTGGCCCTCGGGGTCTGGTTCGCCGCGCGGGCCGCCCTCAGCGGGCGCACGGCGCGGGCGCTGCTCTGGCGCGGCGGGGTCAACCGAACGCTCTAAGCTGGGCGGGGAGGCATCTGGTATAATGGCGGCGATACCCACACACTCAGGAAGACAGATCCCCGCCGATGATCAACCCACTTCGGCCCATATGGGCCGCCCTGCGCGATGTGTTTGACGAGTTTCTGCTGCTCATGGGCTGCAACATGATCTGGTGCCTGCTCAGCCTGCCGCTGCTCTGGGTGGCCTACGTGCTGATCAGCGCGGGTGCCACCCTGCCGGCCGCCGTCGTGGCGATGGCCGGGGTGCTGCCGGCCGGCCCGGCCACCGCGGCCATGGCCTATGTGGCGAACCGGGTCAGCGAGGGGCGGGCCACCCGCGTCGGCGAGTACCTCGGCGCGATGCGCACCTACGCCCGCCGGGGCTGGACCCTCCTCGGGATCTGGATGCTCGGCTTCCTGATCATCCTGGTCGACATCGGCTTCTACATGGGGGTCGGCAACCTGCTCGGCGCGATCATCCTGGGGCTGTGGGTCTACCTGCTGGCGGTGTGGCTGGCCCTGCTGATCTACATCTTCCCGCTCATGGCGCTGCAGGAGGAGTTCAGCCTGCGCGGGGTCGCCCGCAGCGCCGGCCTGATGGTCGTCGGCCGGCCGATCTTCACGCTCGTCAACCTCGCGCTGATGCTGGCGGTGATCTTCGGCAGCCTGATCGTGGTGGTGCCGATCTTTGTGATCACCGTGTCCCTCCTGAATGTCTGGAGCGTCCGCGCCGCCCGCGCCCTGATCGACGACGCCCGCCGCCGCCGCGAGGGCGCCGAGGCCACGGAGGCCACGCCGGTCGAGGAGAAGGGCCGCAAGGGCCAGGTGCGGCCGAAGTAGGGGCGCAGCAGCGGGCGCTTGCGCCCGCTGCTACGCCCCTACCGGCCATATGGAATACACCCTATGCTCACACGACGAATCATCCCATGTCTGGACGTGAAGGCCGGCCGGGTGGTCAAGGGGGTCTCGTTCGTCAACCACCGCGACGCCGGGGACCCGGTGGCCCTCGCGGCGGCCTACAACGAGGCCGGGGCCGACGAGCTGGTCTTCTACGATATCACCGCATCCAGCGACGAGCGCGCGATCATGCTCGATGTGGTCGAGCGCACCGCCGCCCAGATCTTCATCCCGCTCACGGTCGGCGGCGGCATCCGCACGGTGGACGACATGTACCGCATGCTGCGCGCCGGGGCCGAGAAGGTCTCGATCAACACGGCGGCGGTGCTCAACCCGCAGCTGATCGCCGACGGCGCGCGCCGCTTCGGCAGCCAGTGCGTCATGCTCTCGGTGGACGCGCGCCGGGTCAGCGCGCCCGGCGAGCCGCCGCGCTGGGCGGTCTTCACGCACACCGGGGCCAACCCGCGCCCCACCGGCCTCGATGCGATCGAGTGGATCAGGCGCGGGGCCGACCTCGGCGCCGGCGAGATCTGCATCAACAGCATGGACGCCGACGGCCAGAAGCGCGGCTACGACATCGAGCTGCTGCGCGCCGTCTCCGAGGCCGTGCCCGTGCCGGTGATCGCCTCGGGCGGCGTCGGCTCGCCCGAGGACATGTACCGCGGCGTGGCCGACGGCCGGGCCGACGCGGTGCTGGCGGCGTCGATCTTCCACTTCGGCGAGTACCGCATCGCCGATGTGAAGGCCTACCTCGCCGAGCGCGGCGTGCCCGTGCGCTCTGTTTGACCGGATGAGGTGCTACTCGTCGGGGCGCAGCAGCGCCGCGCTGCTGCGCCCTTACACCTCAGCGCGCACGAGCAGCGCCAGCGGGAAGATCGCCAGCAGCTCGGCCATGGGCAGGCCTGCCATGCCGTGGCGCTCCTGCGCCACCAGCCGCTCGCCGGTGAGGATGTTGGCGTAGGCCGCGCCGACATCCACGCCCGGCAGGGGCAGCCACGTCTCGCCCCAGATCGCGCCGGTGGGCGGGCGCTGCTCGCCCTCGGCCAGGCGCAGGCTCAGGCGCGGGGCCACGCTGATCGCCTCCTGCTCACCTAGCCGGCGGGCGAAGGCCACCGCGTGATCGGCCCTGTCGCCCACGGCGATCAGGGGCAGGTAGCCGCCCTCGGCGAAGAGGGCCGGCCGCTCGCGGCGCAGCCCCAGGGCGCGCTCGGTCAGGTAGAGCTTCACCCGGCCGTCCTCGGCCTGCGCCAGCAGCTCGGCCGCCAGCTCGGCCAGATCCCCGCCCGCCTCGCGATCGCGCAGCTCGGCCAGCAGCCGCGCCCGCAGCCCGTAGTCCACCGGCCGGCGGTTGTCCGGGTCCACCAGGCTCAGGTCCCACAGCTCATTGCCCTGGTAGATGTCGGGCGCGCCGGGCGCCGTGAGCTTGATCAGAGTCTGGGCCAGCGCGTTGATCCGGCCGAAGAAGGCCACCTTGCGGCTGAGCGCGCCGATGCTCTCGATGAAGGCCCGCGAGCGCCGGCCGTCGAGGATGCCCGCCACAAAGCTCTGGACGGCCTGATCGTACTCGGGGTTGGGGTTGATCCAGCTGGTGTGGACCTTGGCCTCGCGGGTGGCCTTCTCCATGTAGGCGGCGATGCGCTCCTTGAAGCTGGCCGGCACGCTCGTCGGGCTGTCGGTCTCCGGCCACGCGCCGACCAGGGTCTGGTAGAGCAGGTACTCATCGTTGCGCGAGGGCATGGCCTCATCGGCGGCGGCGCGCTTGGCGGCGTTGAGCCGGCCCCAGCGGGTGACGAGCTGCCGCCACTCGCGGGGCATCTCCGAGAGCACGTTGATCCGCGCGCGCACATCCTCGCTGCGCTTGGTGTCGTGGGTCGAGCTGGCCAGCATGGCCCCCGGCCAGCGCCTGGCGCGGGCGGCGGCGCGCTCGTGCAGCTCCTCGACGGTGCCGCCGAAGTGCTGGGGGTGGCCGCCGACCTCGTTCAGCGAGACGAGCCGGTTGTAGACGTAGAAGCTGGTGTCCTCGACGCCCTTGGCCATCACCGGGCCGCTGAGCTGCTGGAACTTCATCACGAAGCGCAGCACCGACTCGCGGGCCTCGGCGGCGAAGCTCTCCAGGTTGCGCAGGGTGAGCGTGTCGCGCAGGAAGTCGAAGATCGCCCCGGCGGTGCGCGGGTTGCGCCGGCGGGCCTCGCGCACCGCCTGCTCGATGTAGCGCACGTCGCGGGCGGTGATTGTCTCGGGGCCGGTGATGTAGGTGCGGTAGACCGCCAGGCAGGCGATCACCTCGCGGATGGCGAAGGTCAGGCTGTTCAGGGTGAAGTCGCGGTAGCGCCGGTTGTGCTCGCTCAGCTCGTCGAGGACGTGGCTGAGCGAGTTCAGCTCGCTGGAGAGCGAGACCAGCATGATCTCCTTCTTCTTCGAGTTGACCAGGCTGGCGTAGGCGGGCTGCGGGCCGGCCACATCCTCGTAGAGCCGGTCGAGGGTGCGGCGGGCGACCTGGTCGACGAAGATGCCGTTCACCTCGTTGAGGAAGTCGTAGCCGGAGGTGCCGGCCACGGCCCAGTCGTCGGGGAGGGGCTCGCCGAGCGAGAGGATCTTCTCGGCGACGACGTAGAGCGGCCAGCGCGGCGGGCGGCCCTCGGCGGCGGCCGGGGCGAGCACCTGCGCATCAAGCTGGCGGGCGATGTCCGCCGCGTCGGCCGCGTCGCCGGCCCGGTAGGCCAGGTAGCGCTCCTGGAGCTGGCGGAAGTAGCCGGCCGGGTCCCACAGGCCGTCGGGGTGATCGATGCGCAGGCCGCTGGCCTTGCCCTCGGCCAGCAGGCGGAAGATCAGCTGGTGGGTCGCGTCGAGCACCTCGGGCAGCTCGACGCGGATGGCGGCCAGGTCGTTGATGTCGAAGAAGCGCCGGTAGTTGATCTCCTCGGTGGCGACGCGCCAGAAGGCCAGCCGGTAGGGCTGCTGCTCCAGCAGGCTGTCGAGCAGGTCGAAGCTGCGCGGCGTGCCGGGGGTGCCGTTATACTCGGCCAGGGTGGCGTCGATGGCCTGGCGCACCGGCTTGCTGTCCCGGTAGAGCCGACCGATGCGGCGCTTGACGACCTCCTTCTCGCGGTTGCGCTCGGCGATGCGCTCCGGGTCGGTCTCGCTGCGCGGCGGCAGGTACTTCACGGCGGTGATGATGCTCTGCAGCTCCATCACATCCTCGCTGTCGGCGCCCTGCGAATCGATCAGCTGCCCCAGCCGGTGGGTCAGCAGGTCGCTGTAGCTGCGCGGGTTGAGCGGGAAGCGGTGATCCCAGTAGGCCACGGCGAAGGCCCCGTCGGCGTAGCGCAGCTGGAGCTCGCCGCGGTCGAGCACATCGCCGTACTGGTCGCCGAGGACGGGCAGCAGCACCTTGCCGCTCAGCTGGCGCGGCACGGGGTCCCAGTCAATATCGAAGTAGCGGGCGTAGATCGAGCTGGGGCCGTTCTCCAGCACGTCGGCCCACCATGCGTTGCGCGTGTCGCCGATGCCCATGTGGTTGGGCACCACGTCGAGGACGAGCCCCATGTCGCGGGCGCGCAGCTCGGCGCTGAGCTGCTCGAAGCCATCCTCGCCGCCCAGCTCGGGGTTGAGGGCGCTGTGGTCGGTGATATCGTAGCCGTGGGTGCTGCCGGCGCGCGGGGTGAGCATCGGCGAGGCATAGGCGTCGCTGATGCCGAGGTCGTCCAGGTAGGCGACGATCTGGGCGGCGTCGGCGAAGGTGAACCCGGCGTGGAGCTGGAGCCGGTAGGTGGCGCGGGGGGCGTCGCCGGCGGGGTGGTCGCTGCTGCGCATGGATCTCCTACTATCACATCACGCTATCGCGTGGGGTGGCGGCTGGGCCGGACAGCCCGCGCCCCCTGGCATGCTCGCTCACGTCAGGGGCGGTTGGGGCGCGATGTCCCGCTCAGCTGGATTATCGCCATAGCGACGGGCTGTGTCAACTCGGCCCGCCGCAGGGGGCTGCTGCGCCGCCTGTGTCGCAAGACACATGCCAGTGGTCGAATCTCTGCTAAGATGTGTCTTGCGACACTTGCGGCGGCCGGTGAGAGCGAGTACCCTAGAGTCGGTACCATGTACGTACTCTAGAGGAAACACGCGTGTCTTCTGAGCCACCCCGGCAGCTCGCCCTCGTCACCGGCGCGTCGCGCGGCATCGGCGCGGCGGTCGCCCGCATGCTCGCCGAGCGGGGCGCGGATGTCGCCATCAACTACCGCAGCAAGGGCCCGCGGGCCGAGTCGGTCGCCGCCCAGGTGCAGGCCGCCGGCCGGCGCGCAATCCTCGCCCAGGCCGACCTGACCAGCCCCGCAGACCTCCAGGCGATGGCGCAGACGATCGCCGACTCCGCAGGCTCCCTCCATATCCTCATCCTCAACGCGAGCGGCGGCCTAGAGAAAGATAAGCCCGCCGACTATGCGCTTGAGCTCAACCGCGACGCTCAGCTGCGCACCCTCGACGCCATGCTCCCGCTGATGCCCCCGGGCGGGCGGGTGGTGTTTGTCACCAGCCACTGGGCCCACTTCTACGGCCAGAAGCCGGTCATCGCCCCCTATGAGATCATCGCCAGCACCAAGCGCGCCGGCGAGGACGCCCTGCGCGCGCGCATCCCTGAGCTTGAGACCCGCGGCGTCGGCCTGGTCGTCGTCAGCGGCGATGTGATCGAGGGCACGATCACCCCGCGCCTGATCGAGCGCGACCTGCCCGGCATGGTCGAGGCCCGCCGCGCGCTGGCCGGCGGCAGCCTGCCGACGGTCGATGCGTTCGCGGCGGCGATCGTCGCGGCCGCCCTCGGCCCTCCTATGCCCAGCGGCCACACGGTATTCGTCGGCTCGACTGACTAATAGAATTGTAGATTGCAGATTGCAGTATTGCCAAATCTGCAATCTGCAATCTGCAATCTACAATCTGCAATATTGAGGAGGAAGCTATGCAGTCCGTCACATTGCCAGTCATCATCCAGGGCGGGATGGGCGCCGGGGTCTCGGACTGGCGCCTGGCCAACGCGGTCTCCCGCCATGGGCAGCTCGGCGTCGTCTCCGGCACCGCCCTCGACACGATCCTGGTCCGCCGCCTGCAGGACGGCGACGAGGGCGGGCATATGCGGCGGGCCATGGCCCAGTTCCCCCTCCCCGAGGTGACGGCGCGCATCCTGAAGCGCCACTTCCACGAGGGCGGCCGGGCCGAGGGCACGCCATACATCGCCCTGCCGCTCTACAAGGCCCAGCTGAGCGCCGAGCGCGAGCAGCTGCTCATGCTCTCCGCCTTCGTCGAGGTCTACCTGGCGAAAGAGGGCCACGACGGCATGGTCGGCATCAACCTGCTCACCAAGATCCAGCAGCCGAACCTGGCCACGATCTACGGCGCGATGCTCGCCGGGGTGGACGCGGTGCTGATGGGCGCCGGCATCCCGCGCGAGTTCCCGGTCGCCATCGACGCGCTCGTCGAGCACCGGCTCGCCACCAGCGCCTTCGATGTCGAGGGCATGCCCGCCGGCGAGACGGCGCATGTCGTCTTCGACCCGGCCGCCCACTGGCAGGGCCAGCCGCCCGCCCTGCGCCGGCCCATGTTCTTCCCGATCATCGCCAGCAACTCCCTGGCCACCGTGATGGCCCGCAAGGCCGGCGGGCGGATCGATGGCTTTATTATTGAGGGGCCGACGGCCGGCGGGCATAACGCGCCGCCCCGCGGGCAGCCCCAGCTCAACGATCGCGGCGAGCCGATCTACGGCCCGCGCGATGAGGTCGACCTGGCGAAGATCGCCGAGCTGGGCCTGCCCTTCTGGCTGGCCGGCGGCAAGGGCAGCCCCGAGGGGCTGCGCCAGGCCCTCGACGCCGGCGCCGCCGGCATCCAGGTCGGCACGCTCTTCGCCTACTGCGAGGAGTCCGGCTTCGCCGCCCACTTCAAGTCGTCGGTGCTCTCCTCGGCCTCCCGCGACGCCGTCGATGTGCTGACCGACCCGCGCGCCTCCCCCACCGGCTTCCCCTTCAAGGTGGTCCGCTGGGATGAGGACACCACCGACTGGAGCACGCGCGAGCGGGTCTGCGACCTCGGCTATCTGCGCAGCGCCTACCGCCGCCCCGACGGCACCATCCGCTACCGCTGCGCCTCCGAGCCGATCAACACCTATGTCGCCAAGGGCGGCAAGGTCGAGGAGACCGAGGGCCGCAAGTGCCTCTGCAACGCCCTGATGGCCAACGTCGGCCTCGGCCAGGCCCGCGAGGATGGCCGGGTTGAGCCGCCGCTGCTCACCAGCGGCGATGACCTCAAGCAGATCGGCGCCTACCTCAACGGCCGCGCGAGCTACAGCGCCGCCGATGTGATCGCCTACCTGATCGACGGCGATGCGGCGGGCGAGCAGGCCGATTGTGCCGCCGTAGCCGAAGAAGTGCTATAATATTAAGAATGCGTAGATCGTGACGAAAACAACAATGTCGCCCAGATCGCACAGCTGCGGCGATCATGCGGCTCGCGGAAAGAGAATGACGCGGTGAAAGAGTTTTTCCGGCGCAGAAAGACCAGCTTCACCACGGGCGAGCAGTCTGAGAGCAACCAGGTCCCCGATGACATGTGGGTCAAGTGCTCGTCCTGTCGGGAGCTCGTCTACAAGAAGGAGCTGAACGACGGCCTGAAGGTCTGCCCGAAGTGCGGCCACCACATGCGGATGAGCGCCCACGAGTGGCTCGGCCTGCTCGACGCCGGCTCCTTCAGCGAGACGGACGCCAACCTGCTGCCGACCGACCCGCTGGGGTTTGTGTCGCTGGACGAGAGCTACACCGAGAAGCTGGCCAAGGCGCAGCAGCGCACGGGTATGCCCGACGCGGTGCTGGCAGGCATCGGGACGATCCACGGCGGGCGGCTGGCCTTCGCCGCCGGCGACTTCGCCTTCATGGGCTCGTCGATGGGCAGCGTCTACGGCGAGAAGATGTCCCGCGCCGCCGAGCGCGCCGCCGACCTGGGCATCCCCCTGCTGACGATCAACACCTCGGGCGGCGCCCGCCAGCAGGAGGGCGTGATCGCCCTGATGCAGATGGCCAAGGTGACGATGGCGCTGACCCGCCTGGCCGAGGCCGGGCAGCCCCATATCTCACTGATGGTCGACCCGTGCTACGGCGGCGTCACCGCCTCCTACGCCTCGGTGGCCGATGTGATCATCGCCGAGCCGGGGGCGAACATCGGCTTCGCCGGCAAGCGCCTGAAGCTGGCACATTTCGCCAAGACAATACAATATTGAAGAGCGCACCCATCGCCGCCGCGCCCGCCGCCGCGATGGCGGCCAGCAGCGCCAGCGGCCCGTAGTCCCACAGCCAGCCCCAGGGCCGCGCCCGGTCCACCATCACATAGTCGGGGGCCGGGGCGCCGCGCAGCTCCAGGGTGTGCTCGCCCTCGGCCAGCCAGGCCGAGCGCAGGGCCTGCCGCCCGTCGATCTGTGTGCGGGCCAGGTCCGCCGGCTGGCCGTCGATGCTCGCCGCGACCTCCCCGGCGAGCCCGCCGACGAGCGTGGCCCGCGCGCCGCTGAAGCGCAGCCGCCAGCCGCCGGCGATCGGCTCCACCGCCGGGCTCGCCCAGGGGTGGGAGCCGACGCCGGCCACGGCCGGGCGGGCCAGGTAGTCCCGGAGGATCTGGTACGAGGGCAGGGGCCGCCAGTCGCGGCTCACCAGGGCGAAGTAGGGCGTCGGGTCGGCCGGGTCGGGGTCGGCGTAGCCGCCGTAGCGCAGCATCCACACGTTCATCGCCCCCATCCAGGGCCACTCCTGGCGAGCCCGCTCGATCTGGCCCGCCAGGTAGTCGCCCTTCTGCTGCTCGGTCACCGGCTGGCCCCAGGTGAGCCGGCGCTCGGCCGGGATGCTCGCGGGGGCGCTGTTCCAGCCGAACTCCGTGACCCAGACCGACGTGCCCGCGTCGCCATTCTTCTCCATCACCTCGCGCAGCAGCACCACCCGGCTCACGTCGTTGCGGGTGTCGACGGGCTGGCGCCAGCTCCAGTTATCGCGCCCGCGCAGGAAGATGTAGCGGTGCTCGTCGGGCGGCTGGCCGAGCCCGTAGCTCTGGGCGGACATGATATCGAAGAGGGCCGCCCCGCCGGCCCGGTAGACCCGGTCGAGGTACTCCAGCTCGGTCATCGGCGCGCGCGAGTCGAGGCCGTCGGTGGGGGCCAGGCCGGGGAAGAGGATGACCGCGTCGGGGCTGGCGGCGCGGGCGGCCTCGGCCCCGGCCCGCAGCAGGTCGACGAAGGCCTCGGGGTGCGGCTCCTGCCAGTTCCACTCGCCCTTCAGGTTGGGCTCGTTCCAGATCTGGAAGAAGCGCACCCGCTGGTGCGCCGGCGCGTCGTCCAGGCCGTCGCCATCGTAGCGCTCGACGACGGCCCGCACGAAGCGGGCGTAGTCGGCGTAGTCGTCGGGCGGGCCGGTGGAGTTGCCGTCGAGCAGCAGGCCGGCCTGGAGCTCGGGCGAGGCCAGCGCCCGCTGGCGGGCCCAGGCCGGCGGGCGCTCCAGGCGCCATATCAGCTCGACATCGGCGGCGTTGGCGGCGGCCACGATCCGGTCGTACTTATCCCAGGCCGACACGGCGCCCACCGTCGCCATGTTGCGCCGGTCCTCGAAGTCGCCCCGGGCGTGGATCTCGATATCCTCCCAGGGCACCTGCATGCGGGCGTAGCGCGCCCCGAGATCGCGGGCCAGGGCGAAGCTGCGCGCGACGGCGGCCGGGTCGGGCTCGAACTGGAGGTTGTAGAGGTTGACGCCCACGGCGGGGCCGTCGCTGAAGGGGATGGGCGGGCCGGCGGCGCGGAAGGTGACGCCCCGGTTAGCCGCGTTGTCCAGCCAGACCGTCGCCGCCAGGGCGGCGAGCAGGACAAGCAGAAGCAGCAGGGACACAGCCAGGGCTGCGCCCGTGCGCGGGGGGCGTGATGCGGGCGTGGCGTTCATCGGGGCGGAGTATAGCCCCCGCCCGTGCGGCTGTCAATCCGCGCCTAGTTCTGGTATAGTACGGGAGGTTATCAACAAGCAGGGGCGCCGCCCCGACAGATGCGATCACGGTGGAGGCTGTCACGCTCGTTGTGGCTGCCTTTTTTTGTCCCGCCCCCCGCCGCAGACAGACGATAGCACAAAAGGATCCTCGCGCATGGCACAGCCCCGAACGCCCGCCAGCCACTGGAGCGAGACGTCGCTCGCCCGCATGTTCGGCCCCATCCAGCACTTCATCACCCAGTCGCAGTCCGGCGCGATCATGCTCTTTGTGATGACGCTGGCCGCGCTGGGGCTGGCGAACTCGCCGCTCGCCGGGGCCTACCAGGCGATGCTGGAGCTGCATGTCGGCGTCACGATCGGCCCGTGGGAGCTTGAGGAGTCGGTGCTGCACTGGATCAACGACGGCCTGATGGCGATCTTCTTCTTCGTGGTCGGCCTGGAGATCAAGCGCGAGCTGCTGGTGGGCGAGCTGGCGAACCCGCGCGCGGCGGCGCTGCCGATCATCGCCGCGACCGGGGGCGCCCTCGTCCCGGCGGGGATCTACGCGCTGGCGAACATGGGCGGCGCGGGGGCGGCCGGCTGGGGCGTGCCCATGGCCACCGACATCGCCTTCGCCCTGGGGTGCCTGGCGCTGCTGGGGAGCCGCATCCCCTTCGCCCTGAAGATCTTTGTCACGGCGGTGGCGATCGTCGACGACCTGATCGCGGTGCTGGTGATCGCGATCTTCTACTCGGCCGACCTCAACATGCTCGCGCTGGGGGTGGGCCTGGCGGTTCTGGCGCTGCTGGCCATCTTCAACTGGCAGGGCATCCGCAGCCCGCTGGTCTACAGCGTGCTGGGGGTGATCGTGTGGCTGGCCTTCCTCGAGTCGGGGGTCCACGCGACGATCGCCGGGGTGCTGATCGCGCTCACCATCCCGGCGCGCTACCGGATCGACGGCGTCACCTTCCGCCAGCGCGCCCACGCGCTGCTCCACACCTTCGACCCGAGCGATGAGCCGCAGGCGCAGATGCTCACCGACGACAGGCAGCAGCACGCCGTGCTCGCGCTCGAGGACCTCTGCGAGCAGGTGCAGGCGCCGCTCCAGAAGCTGGAGCACCAGCTCCAGGGCTGGGTCACATGGCTGATCATGCCGGTGTTCGCCCTCGCCAACGCCGGGATCGCGCTGGACAGCGTGCGCCTGGATCTGGAGTCGCTGCCCATGGTGCTGGGGGTGGTGGTCGGCCTGGTGCTCGGCAAGCCGATCGGCCTGCTCGGGGCGACCTGGCTGGCGGTGCGCAGCGGGGTGGCGGTGCTGCCCCACGGCATCACCTGGGGGGCGATGGCGGGGGCGGGGGTGCTGGCCGGGATCGGCTTCACCATGTCGATCTTCATCGCCACGCTGGCCTTCAGCGCGCCGGACGCGCTGGCGACGATCAAGCTGGCGATCCTGGTGGCCTCGCTGCTGGCGGGGACGCTGGGGGTGCTGCTGCTGCGGCGCATGCCGGCGCAGGCGGCGGCCTGAGCGCATCGCGCAGATGCGCTGATGGTGCTGCGGCGCGGCTACGCCGCGCCGCAGCACCATCAGGTTTTTGTGTGGGAGAGTGAAGCTCTCCCACACCCTCACCGTGCGCGGTGCAGCAGGCGGAAGCTGTAGGGCGCGAGGGCGGCGCCCGGCGGCCCCTCGGGCGGCGCGTCGGGGTCGGCCCAGGGCGGGGCGGCCGAGTCGATCACGGGCGCCCAGTCGCCCTCGGGCGGGCGCAGCTCGGCCGGCGCGGGGCCGAAGTTCAGGCCGAGCCAGGCCTCGCCGCCCGCCGAGCGGCGGGCCAGGGCCATCGTCCGCGCCGCCTCGTCCACCGCGAGCACCTCCAGGTCGTCGAGCGACTCGGCGCGCAGGGCGGGCAGCTCGCGGCGCAGGCGCAGCAGCTCGCGGTAGAGCTCGCGCAGCACCCTGTGGCGGCCCCGCTCGCGCAGGCCGTGGTCGAGCTTGGAGCGGGCGAAGGTGGCCGGGTCCTGCGGGTCGGGCAGCTCCTGGCCGTGGGCGGCCACGAAGTCGGCGAACTCGGCCCTGCGGCCCTCGCGCACGCCGCGCACCAGGTCGGGGTCGCCGTGGTCGGTGAAGAACTGGAAGGGCGCCGTCTCGGCGTACTCCTCGCCCATGAAGAGCATGGGGGTGAAGGGCGAGAGCAGCATGGCCCCGGCGGCGAGCTTGAGCTGGGCGAAGCTGAGCGTGTCGCCCAGCCGGTCGCCGACGGCCCGGTTGCCCACCTGGTCGTGGTTCTGGATGCAGACGACGAACTGCTCGGGGCGGCAGCCGGTGGGCGGGCGGCCGAGGCGGCGCTGGCGGTTGGGCGCGTACTCGCCGGCGAAGACGAAGGCCCGCCGGTAGGCCGTGGCGAGCTGGGCCATGTCGCCGAAGCCGGCGAAGTAGGCCAGCCGCTCGCCGGTGAGCAGGGCGTGGACGGCGTGGTGCAGCTCGTCGGCCCACTGGCCATCCAGGCCGTAGCCGCCGGCCGCCACGGGCCGGATCAGGCGCGGGTCGTTCTGGTCGCTCTCGGCGATCAGCAGGGCCGGGTAGCCGCGGGCGGCGGCCAGGGCGTGGGCCTGGTCGGCCAGCTCCTCCAGCAGGTGGTAGGCCGAGAGGTCGTAGATCGCGTGGACGGCGTCGAGGCGCAGGGCGTCGATGTGGTACTCGCGCAGCCAGTGCAGGGCGTTGGCGATGATAAAGTGGCGCACCGGGTCGCAGTCGGGGCCATCGTAGTTGATCGCGTCGCCCCAGGGCGTGCGGTAGTGGCCGGTGAAGAAGGGCCGCGCGATCGCCCAGAGGTAGTTGCCCTCGGGGCCGAAGTGGTTGTAGACCACGTCGAGCACCACGGCGACGCCCTGGGCGTGGCAGGCGTCGACCAGCCGCCGCAGGCCCGCGCCGCCGCCGTAGGCCGCGTGGGGCGCGTAGAGGTAGACCCCGTCGTAGCCCCAGTTGCGCTCGCCGGGGAAGTGGGCCACCGGCAGCAGCTCGATCGCGGTGACGCCGAGCTCCTTGAGCTGGGGGAGCTGAGGGATGATCGCGTCGAAGGTGCCCTCGGGGGTGAAGGCGCCCACGTGCAGCTCGTAGATCACGTAGTCGCGCAGGGGCACGCCGGGCCAGCCGGCGTCCGACCAGGCGAACTGCGGGTCTACCACGGCGGATGGGCCGTGGACGCCCTCGGGCTGGTGGCGGGAGGCCGGGTCGGGCCACTCGTCGCCGCCGTCGAGGCGGTAGCGGTAGCGCGCGCCGGGCGGGGCGTCGTCGATGGTGGCCCGCCAGTACCCCCACCCATCGCGCTCCATCGGGACGTGGCGAGTCTCCGCCCCGATGATGGCGACCTCGACGCGCTCAAGCAGGGGCGCCCAGACGCTAAAGGCGGTGCGGCCGCCGCCGAGGTAGGTCGCGCCGGGGGGCGCATCGTAGGCGGGGAGTCGGCCCTGCGGGGATGCATGCATACGATATCCTTCAGTAGGGGCGCAGCAGCCACCGGCGCTATAGCGCCGGTGGCTGCTGCGCCCCTACACGTTACCCCTCGCCCTTGAAGAAGAGCGCCGCCAGCGGCGGCAGGGTCAGGTTCAGCGAGTGGTCGCGGCCGTGGACGGGCACCGGGTCGGCGACCATGCCGCCGGAGTTGCCGACGCCGCTGCCCCAGTACTCGCCGGCGTCGCTGTTGAGCATCTCGCGCCACCAGCCGCCGCGCGGCACGCCGATGCGGTAGTCGGCCCGCACCACCGGGGTGGCGTTGATCACCACCAGCATCACATCGCCGGGGCGCTTGCCCTTGCGCAGGAAGCTGTAGACGCTGCTGTCGGTGTCGCTGGCGTCGACCCACTCGAAGCCGGCCGGGTCGCAGTCGAGCTCGTGGAGCGAGGACTCGGCGGCGTAGAGCCGGTTGAGGTCGCCCACCAGCTGCTGGAGGCCGGCGTGCGAGGGGAACTCGCGCAGGTGCCAGTCGAGGCTGCTGTCGTGATTCCACTCGCGCCACTGGCCGAACTCGGCGCCCATGAACATCAGCTTCTTGCCGGGCTGGGCGTACATGTAGCTGAAGAGCAGGCGCATGTTGGCGAACTTCTGCCAGGCGTCGCCGGCCATCTTGTCCATCAGCGAGCCCTTGCCGTGGACCACCTCGTCGTGCGAGAGCGAGAGCACGTAGTTCTCGGAGAACATGTAGAGCCCGCGGAAGGTCAGCTCGTTGTGGTGGAAGCGCCGGAAGACGCCCTCGCGGCGCATGTACTGGAGCGTGTCGTGCATCCAGCCCATGTCCCACTTGTAGCCGAAGCCCAGGCCGCCCACGTAGACCGGGCGCGAGACCATGGGCCAGGCGGTGCTCTCCTCGGCGATCGTCTGCACGTCGGGGAAGCTCTTGTAGACCTCGGCGTTGAACTGGCGCAGGAACGTGATCGCCTCGATGTTCTCGTTGCCGCCGTACTCGTTGGGGATCCACTCGCCGTCCTTGCGCGAGTAGTCGAGGTAGAGCATGCTGGCCACCGCGTCCACGCGCAGGCCGTCGATGTGGAACTTCTCCAGCCAGCAGATCGCCGAGCTGATCAGGAAGCTGCGCACCTCGTTGCGGCCGTAGTTGAAGATGTAGCTGCCCCAGTCGGGGTGGAAGCCCTTGCGCGGGTCGGCGTGCTCGAAGAGGTGCGTCCCGTCAAAGTAGGCCAGGCCGTGTCCGTCGGTGGGGAAGTGCGAGGGCACCCAGTCGAGGATGATGCCGATCCCCTGCTGGTGCAGGTAGTCCACAAAGAACATGAAGTCCTGCGGCGTGCCGCAGCGGCTGGTGGGCGCGAAGAAGCCGGTGGCCTGGTAGCCCCAGGAGCCGTAGAAGGGGTGCTCGGTGACGGGCAGCAGCTCGATGTGGGTGAAGCCGCAGGTCTTCATGTGGTCGGCCAGCAGCGGGGCCATCTCGCGGTAGGTCAGGAAGCGCTCGGGCTCATTGGGGTCGCGCATCCAGGAGCCGAAGTGCAGCTCGTAGATCGCCATGGGCGCGTTGAGGTTCTGGCGCTTGTGGCGGGTGGCCATCCACAGGCTGTCGTCCCAGGCGTAGTCGCGGTCCCAGACGACGGCGCCGGTGCGCGGGGCGACCTCGTAGTAGCTGCCGAAGGGGTCGGTCTTATCCTCGCGGTAGCCGTAGTAGCGCGAGGCGATGTGAAACTTGTAGGTGGAGCCCTTGGCGACGCCGGGGATGAAGCCCTCCCAGATCCCCGATCCGCCGCGCATCTTCAGCGGGCTAGAGCCGGAGTCCCAGCCGTTCCAGTCGCCGATCACCGAGACGTACTCGGCGTTGGGCGCCCAGACGGCGAAGTAGGTGCCGGCCGCGCCGTCCACCGTGGTGAGGTGGGCGCCGAGCTTCTCGTAGAGCCGGTAGTGGGTGCCCTCGCCGAAGAGGTACACGTCGTCGTCGGTGAGGAAGGGCGATGCGGCGGGCGCGGACTCGACCACCGCCACCGCCGTCTCGGCAGGGGCCTCGAACTGAACGACGCCGGGGAGATCGGAGAGGATGCCGGCAGGCT
>NZ_JAIEWN010000029.1:26149-72266 GCF_019599295.1 Oscillochloris sp. ZM17-4
CTTGTCGGTCATATAAGCTCCTTCACGTATTCATTATGTGGTGTTGGGGTTGGCTGTTTGAACAGTATGCCCCTACCCCCCGACCTGGCGCAGGATGCCGCTGAGCGGGATGCTCAGCCATGTCGGACGGTTGTTCATCTCGTAGCTCGCCTCGTAGACCACCTTCTCCAGGACGTAGACCTCCAGGAGCGTCTCCAGGTCGGCCCGGCCGGCGGGCATAAAGGGCGTGCCGGCGGCGTGCTCGATATAGCTGCCCAGGTAGGCCGCGCTGACCCAGAAGGCCCAGAAGTCGGCCCACTGGCGCAGGCGGGCGGCCTCCTCCTCCGACACGGCCATGGCGCTGGTGCGGCTGAAGTAGCTGGAGTAGGCGGCATACTGGAAGGAGCGCAGCATGCCGGCGACATCGCGCAGGGGCGAGCGCTTGATCCGGCGCTCGCTGATCGGGCGCACCGGCTCGCCCTCAAAGTCGATGATCATGAAGTCCTTGCCGGTGAAGAGCACCTGGCCAAGGTGGAAGTCGCCGTGGATGCGCGTGCGCGCGACCTCGATCTTCGCCCCGACGATGCGCTGGAAGCGGGCCATCAGGGCGTCCTCGCCGGCCAGCGCGGCCTCGGCATCGGCGCGCACGGCGTCGGGGAGCTTGGGCAGCAGCTTGCGCAGGCTCTGGAAGGTCTGCACCGTGAGGGTGCGCATGCTCTGGTAGAGCGAGCGCTGGTAGAGCTGGGAGAACGGCTCGGGGGCGAAGGCCGCGCTCTCGCCGCTGGCCAGGGCGCGGTGCATCTCGGCGGTGCGCTGGCCGAGCAGGCGGGCGCGCTCGATGTAGCCGGCCCCCAGCTCGGCGGCCAGATCGGGCTCGTCCTGGCCGGCGGCGTCCAGCAGAGACGCCAGGGTGGCGGAGACCTGCGGCACCTCCAGCTCGGGGCGGGCCAGCACCTCGTCGAAGTAGGTGTGCAGCACATCGAGCGTGTAGTCCCAGGCGTCGCCCTCATTCTCCACAAAGCCCTGGAGGATGGCCAGGGTCATCGGCTCATCGCCGTTGCGGGTGTACTCGATGCTGCCGGCCACCGGCGGCGTGCTGGCGAAGCCCTGCTCGTCGGTGAGGAATCGGCCGATCTCCAGGTCGGGGTTGAGCCCGCTGTCGATCTTGCGAAACAGCTTCATGATCAGGCGACCGCCGAAGTTGATCGAGGAGTTGCTCTGCTCGGCGCGCACGGGCAGCGGGTCGAGGCTGGCGTCGCCGAGGCCGCCCAGCAGGCCGCGCAGCGCCCGCGTCGGCGTGCCCACCAGCTCGCCCTTCGCGCCGCGCAGGCGGCGGCGGCCGGACACAAACTCGCGCAGGGCCACGCAGAAGCCGCGCTCGATCAGCGGGTCGTAGAGCACGCCCGGCTCCGCGTCGCCCACGCGCAGGCGGGCGATCACCGTGTGGTGCCAGTCGTTGAGCAGCTGCTGGGCGCGCTCGCCGACGGCGTAGGCCATCGGCATCAGGTAGGTCTCATCGCTGCCCTCGGTGTACTGCACGCTCACCAGGGCCAGGTAGGCCAGGTCGGTGTCGCGGTTAAAGGGCAGCATCACCGTGTCGCCGATGCTGACAGACTTGATCTTGCGCGACTTGGCGCCGAACCAGCGCCGCGGGCGCATGAAGCTGGGCAGCACCTTCTCCAGGCGGGCCTGGCGGCCATCGTAGAAGATCGCGTCCCACTTCTCGGCGTGGGTCTCGATCAGGGCAATGTCGTCGGCCGATGGCGTCGCGGACAGCACGCCCTCGACCCGCTGGGGCACCAGGCGGAACCAGTAGAAGGCGTGCGGCCCCAGGGTCAGGAAGTAGGGCAGGTCGCCGATCGGCGGGAACTCCACCTGGCCAAACAGCTCCACCGGCATCAGGCTCTTGAACTCGGCCATATCCAGCTCGACGGCCTGGACGAAGCGCGAGAGGTTGGCCACCATCAGGATGATCTCGTCCTCATAGCGACGAATGAAGGTGAGCACCTTGCGGTTATCGGGCTGGAGGAACTCCAGGGTGCCGCGGCTGAAGGCCTGGTAGCGCTTGCGCAGCGCGATCAGGCGCTTCGTCCACCAGAGCAGCGAGTGCTGGTTGGCGCTCTGGGTCTCGACGTTCACCATCTCGTAGTGGTACTCGGGGTCGGTGACGATCGGCAGGTAGAGCCGCTGCGGGTTGGCCTTGGAGAAGCCCGCGTTGCGGTCGCCCGTCCACTGCATCGGCGTGCGCACGCCGTTGCGGTCGCCCAGGTAGATATTGTCGCCCATGCCGATCTCATCGCCGTAGTAGAGCACCGGGGTGCCGGGCAGCGAGAAGAGCAGGCCGTTCATCAGCTCGATCTTGCGGCGGTGGTTGCCGAGCAGCGGGGCCAGCCGGCGCCGGATGCCGAGGTTGATCCGGGCCTGCGGGTCCTTCGCATAGACCCGGTACATATAGTCGCGCTCCTCGTCGGTGACCATCTCCAGGGTCAGCTCGTCGTGGTTGCGCAGGAAGATCGCCCACTGGCAGTTGTCGGGGATGCTCGGCGTCTGGCGCATGATCTCGATGATCGGGAAGCGGTCCTCCTGGTAGACGGCCATATAGAGGCGCGGCATCACCGAGAAGTGGAAGGCCATGTGGCACTCGTCGCCGTCGCCGAAGTAGGCCACCAGGTCCTCGGGCCACTGGTTGGCCTCGGCCAGAAACATGCGGCCGGGGTACTTCTCATCCATGTGGCGGCGCATCTGCTTGAGGAAGTCGTGGGTGGCCGGCAGGTTCTCGCAGTTGGTGCCCTCGGCCTCGTAGAGGTAGGGGATGGCGTCGAGGCGCATGCCGTCCACGCCCATATCGAGCCAGAACTCCATCGCCTTGAGCAGCGCCCTGTGGACGGCCGGGTTCTCAAAGTTCAGGTCGGGCTGGTGGCTGTAGAAGCGGTGCCAGTAGTAGGCCCCCGCCACCGGGTCCCAGCTCCAGTTGCTGCTCTCAAAATCTTTGAAGATAATCCGCGTGTCTTTATACTTCTCGGGCGTGTCGGACCAGACATAAAAGTCGCGGTAGCTGCTGCCGGGCTTGGCGCGGCGGGCGCGCTGGAACCAGGCGTGCTGGTCGGAGGTGTGGTTGAAGACCAGCTCGGTGATCACGCGCAGGCCGCGGCTGTGGGCCTCGCGGATGAGCGTGCGCACATCCTGGATGGTGCCGTAGGAGGGGTTGACCGCGTTATAGTCGGCGATGTCGTAGCCATCGTCGCGCAGGGGGGAGGGGTAGAAGGGCAGCACCCAGATCGCGGTGACGCCGAGGTCCTGGAGGTAGTCGAGCTTGCTGATCAGCCCTTTGAAGTCGCCGCTGCCGTCGCCGTCGCTGTCGCAGAAGGTGCGCACATGCACCTCGTAGATCACGGCGTCCTTATACCAGAGCGGGTCGTCGCTAAATATTTGCGGGGTCTTCTTTGTGGCCATAAGGTCTCTTTCTGTTCAAAGCGAGGGGACAGGGGACAGAAGACAGGGAATAGGCCGAGCACATGAGGTTGACGGAATATCCCGGCGACAAGACGTTTCGTATCGGCGGACGAGATTCCTGTCCCCTGCCCCCGTCCATCCCCTGTCCCCTGTCCCCTGTCCCCCATCAAGAGTAGAACTCGAACCCGCGCTCATCGCGCACGCGCCGGCGCAGCCGGAAGACGTGGACGGGCATGGCGTAGGGGTTCAGCTCCACATAGTTGAAGCCCTCGTTCCACACAAAGCGCGCGTCGCTGAGCTGGTCGTGCATCTGGACGGGGCCGGTCAGCCCCCAGTCGCCCAGGGGCAGCTCGACCCAGCCGGCCTGGGTGTTGACCGGGTCGAGGTTGATCACCACCAGCACGATGCTGCTCATGTCGGCGCTGTGCTTGCTGTAGGCGATGATCTGCTCGTTCTCGACGTAGTTATTCTCGACGCGGTGGAAGCGGATGCTCTCGTTGCGCTGGAGGGCCTCGTTCTCGCGGCGGGCGCGGTTGAGCGCGGCGATGAACGGGGCGATGCTGCGCGGGTCGTTAAGGTTCCAGGTGCGCAGCTCGTACTTCTCGTTGTTGCGGTACTCCTCGCGGCCCTGCACCGGCATATGCTCCAGCAATTCGTATGCCGGCCCGTACATGCCCCAGCTGGCCGCCAGCGTGGCCGCCAGGGCGGCGCGGGCGTAGAAGGTGCCGCGGTAGCCCTCGTAGAACTGCGGCGTGAGGATGTCGTGGGTGTTCGGCCAGAAGTTCGGCCGGAAGAACTCCCTCGGCTCGCCCTGGGTCAGCTCCAGCATATACTGGGTCAGCTCCCACTTGCTCGTGCGCCAGGTGAAGTAGGTGTAGCTCTGGGTGAAGCCGAGCTTGGCCAGGCCATACATCACCTTCGGCCGGGTGAAGGACTCGGAGAGGAAGATCACCTCGGGGTGCTCGGCCTTGAGCTCGCCGATGCACCACTCCCAGAAGCGGAAGCTCTTGGTGTGCGGGTTATCGACCCGGAAGACCTTCACGCCCTGGGCGATCCAGTGGTCGAAGTAGTGCTTCAGCTCGTGCCAGAGCCCCTGCCAGTCAGACGACTCAAAGTCGAAGGGGTAGATGTCCTGGTACTTCTTGGGCGGGTTCTCGGCGTACTGGATCGTCCCGTCGGGGCGGGCGCGGAACCACTCGGGGTGATCCTTGACGTAGGGGTGGTCGGGCGAGCACTGGAAGGCGTTGTCGAGCGCCACCTCGATGCCGTACTGCTCGCGGGCCACGCGCACCAGCTCGCGGAAGTCCTCCAGGGTGCCCAGCTCGGGGTGAATATCGAGGTGGCCGCCCTCCTCGGAGCCGATCGCGTAGGGGCTGCCGGGCTCGCCGGGCCTCGCCGTGGGCGCGTTATCCTTGCCCTTGCGAAAGGTGCTGCCAATCGGGTGGATGGGCGTCAGGTAGAGCACATCAAAGCCGAGCTCGGCCACATAGGGCAGGCGGTTGATCACATCGCGGAAGGTGCCGTGGCGGCCGGGCTCGGGCGAGGTCGAGCGCGGGAAGAGCTCGTACCAGCTAGAGAATCGGGCCAGGGCCGGGTCCACCACCACCGTCAGCGTGCGCTCATAGGACGACATGTAGCGACGGGGCGCGTGGGCGGCCATCAGCTCCGAGAGGGACGGGGCGAAGGCGGCGCTATGGTCGCCGGCGCGCAGGGCGTCGGCGTAGGAGCGCAGGCGGGCGGCCGCGTCGGCGGGCGCGTGGTCGGCGGCGTCGGCCACCAGGTCGGCGCCGATCATCAGGTCGACGCGCAGATCCTGGCCGGCCTCGACCCGCCGGTGCAGCTGGTGCTCCCAGGTCGTAAAGTGATCGACCCAGCCGGCCACCGTGTACTGGTAGCGGCCGACCTCGGATGGCGTGAAGCTGCCGCGCCAGCGGTCGTTGACCAGCGGCTCCATCGGCGACTCGGACCAGGCGGGGGCGCCCTCCTTGCGGTAGCGCACCACGCAGCCGAGCACATCGTGCCCGTCGGCGAAGGCGTCCACCTCGACGAGGACAGGCTCGCCGGGGGTGCGCTTGATCGGGAAGCGCCCGGCGTCGATCTCGGGCTGGAGCCGCTCAAGGATGACGCGCCGGCGGCCATCGCCGAGCGTGTCGAGGCCGTTGGGGCTGCGGTCAGCCGCCGCGCGGCTTCTGGCGGATTCCGTCGCTTGGGCTGACATCGACACCTCCGTAGGTTAGCGTGCTGGCGGCCGCAGCCCCAGAAAAGAAGACAAGCTAAGACAATCGGCGGGCGCCGCCATCAAGGGCGACATCGGCGCGCCGTAGGTGACACGTTGGTAAACGCACATGGTCTGCACCCTGATTGTACAGAAGCCACTAGCATGTGTCAAACCCGAACGCGAAGGACGCGAACACGAAGGGGGCGGGCGGCCCGCCTCTTTCGCCCCCTTCGCGTTCGCGTCCCCCGCACGGCTTCGCGTGCTTCGTGATCCAAACGCTTTATCACCGCGCGGCCACAATATCGTGGGCGGCGGCCCAGCGGCCGATGTCCTGGCGGCCGATCGCCGCCGCCATCAGGTCGGGGAAGAGGTCGGGCGTGCAGGCGAAGGCGGGCGCGCCGAGGGCCGCCAGGGCGGCGGCGTTCTGCCGGTGGCACGCGGGCGCGCCATCGTCGCTCAGGGCCAGCAGGGCGATCATCTGCACGCCCGACCCGGCCAGAGCCGCCGCGCGCCGCAGCATCTCCTCGCCGTTGCCGCCCTCGTACAGGTCGCTGATCAGCACCAGGATCGTCTCCTGCGGCCGGCGCACCAGCCCCTGGCAGTAGGCCAGCGCCTGGTTAATATCCGTGCCGCCGCCCAGCTGCACCCCGAACAGCAGGTCCACCGGGTCGCGCATCTCATCGGTCAGATCAGCCACAGCGGTGTCGAAGACCACCATGCGCGTGCTCACGGCGGGCAGAGACGCCAGCACCGCCCCGAAGACCCCGGCGTAGACAACGGATGAGGCCATCGAGCCGCTCTGGTCGACGCAGAGGATAATGTCGCGCAGGGAGCTGCGGCGACGCCCGTAGCCGATCCGCGTCTCGGGGATGATCGTGCGGTGGGCGGGCTGGTAGTGGCGCAGGTTGGCCCGGATGGTGCGGTGCCAGTCGATCTCGCTGTGGCGCGGGCGGCGGCTGCGGGTGGCCCGGCTCAGACTGCCCATCACGGACTGGCGGGTCTGGCTGGCCAGCCTGCGCATCAGCGCCTCGACCACCCGCCGCACCACCATGCGCGCCGTCTCGCGGGTCTTCGCGGGCAGCACGCCGCCCAGGGCGAGCAGGCTGCCCACCAGGCGCACGTCGGGCTCCACCGCCTGGAGCAGCTCCGGCTCAAGCAGCATGCGCCGCAGCCCCAGGCGATCCAGCGCGTCCTGCTGCATCACCTGGACGACAGGGGCCGGGAAGTAGCCGCGGATATCGCCGAGCCAGCGGGCGACGTTGGGCGAGGAGCCGCCCAGCCCGCCCGAGCGATCAGAGTCGTAGAGCGCCTGGAGGGCGCCGTCCATACCGCTGTCGGGGCCGCCCAGGCGCACCCCGGTGCCGTCGGCCGCGCCGCCGCCCAGGATGAGCCGCCAGCGGCGCATGCGCTCCTCTTCGCCGATCATGCCGCCTCCAGTCGCCAGTCAATCGGTGCGACGCCGACCTCCTCCAGGGCGCGGTTGATCGCCGAGAAGGGCCGCGAGCCGAAGAACCCGCCGCGCGCCGAGAGCGGCGAGGGGTGGGCAGACTCGACCACCACATGCTGCGGGCCGTCGATCAGCGGGCGCTTCTTCTGGGCGTGGCCGCCCCAGAGCACAAAGACCGCCCGCTGCGGACGGGCATTCACCGCGCGGATCACCGCGTCGGTGAGCTGCTCCCAGCCCCGGCCCTTGTGCGAGGCCGCCGCGTGGGCGCGCACCGTCAGCGAGGTGTTCAGCAGCAGCACGCCCTGCGCGGCCCAGCGCTCCAGGCTGCCGTGGCCCGCCCGAGGGATACCCAGGTCGGCCTCCAGCTCCTTGTAGATGTTCACCAGGCTGGGCGGCACCCGCACGCCCCGGCGCACGCTGAAGGCCAGCCCGTGGGCCTGGCCGTCGTCGTGGTAGGGGTCCTGGCCCACAATGAGCGCCCGCACCTGACCGTAGGGCGTGAGCCGCAGGGCGGCAAAGACATCCCCCTCGGGAGGGAAGACCGTGTGCCGGGTGCGCTCCTCGGCCAGGAAGGCCTCAAGCCGGGCCAGGTAGGGCTTGTCGCGCTCGCCGGACAGGGCGGCCCGCCAGTCGGGCGGGAGCTGATCAACGAGGGTCATGAGGTGCTCCTTACGTAAGGGCGCAGCAGCGGCCCCTGTTTTATCCGGTCTCACCCGACTCCTAAGAGGCCGCTGCTGCGCCCTTACGGATGCGCCGGGGATACGTCCACCCCCAACAATCTCCCCACCAGAGGCAGCACCGCCTCGGCGCGGGCCGCGTCGATATCGTCATCGGTGGCGCGGGGCGACGCGGGGCCAGACGCAGCCCCGCGCCTGGCCCGCTCGCCCATCTGCCGCCGCTCGGCGGGCGCGAAGGTGGCGAAGGTGCGCCGGATCAGCGGCAGAGTCTGGAGGAAGAGGTCCGGCGTCAGGCTGGCGACCCAGCCGTCGAGGATGCCCCAGAGCAGGTCGTCGTGCAGCACGATCGCCCCGCTATCCTTGAGCAGCCCCTCGACCCATGCGGCGGCGTGGGCCGGCGCGGTCGCCTGGGAGATCGCCAGGCCCACGCGGCGGGCCGCCTCCTCGGCGTCGATCGCCCCCGCGTCGAGCAGCAGCCGGCAGCAGCGCCCGCCCACCAGCCCGTGGACCGCGCCAAGATCGGCGACCCGGAGCAGGGACTGGTGCCACGCCTCCAGGTGCGCGGGCTGCTGGAGCAGGCGCAGGGCCGCAGCGACCGCCACGACCCGCCCGAACATCGCGCCGGCCGCGTCATCGTTCAGCGAGCTGCACGCGCCGGGCAGGCCGATGCAGATGCGCAGCACGATCCCGTCCACCACATGCGCAATAGCCGCCGTGTCGGTGTTGCGCACCCCGCCGTAGCGCAGGCTGGACACCAGGCTGCTGCGGGTGATCTGGTCCTCGCGCACCAGGGCGTCCATCAGCTGGGCCACATCGGCGGTGCGCGCCGAGCGCTCCTGGAGCCAGGCCATCAGCGCGGGCACCGCGTCGGGCAGGTCGGCCAGGAGCACCTGGTTGACAATGCCCACCAGATCGGGGAGGCCGGCCGCGCGCTCGGCCTCGTCCAGCGCGCGGGCGCGGGCCGCGTCGCGCAGGGTGTTGCCCCAGATCCCGGCCTCGATCAGGGACACGGTCAGCTCGGGCCGCCACTCGATCCGCCAGACCTCGCGGAAGGTACCGGTGCCGCCGCCGCCCTGGAGCTGGCCCCAGGCAACGCCGAGCAGGCCCAGCCGGCGCAGCAGGTGGCTGCGCTCCAGGTCGAAGGGCTTGCGCAGGTCGAGGTCAATGTCGCGCCATGTCGCCTCGGGGGCCAGCCGGAGCCGCCGCTGCTCGCGCTGAAGATCCTGCTGGAGCGGCACGCTCGGCGTCTCATCGGGCACCGCGCCCATGCGCTCGCCGACGATCAGCTGGTCGTGGATCAGGCGCATGGGCGCGTCGCCGCCGAAGCAGAAGACCGCCCGGCTCGCCTCGTTCAGCTCATCCAGGCCGGGCAGCGGGTGGCCGCGCAGCGCCGCCAGGCTCTCGGCCAGGCGCACCGCCTCGATCGCGTGGGCCGCCGAGCCGTCCAGATCCTGGCCGCGCAGCAGGCGGGCCACGCGGGTCATCCAGCGCACCGTCACCTGCTCCTCGTGCGCCCAGAGGTGGTCGTACCAGCCGGGCGAGCCGATGCCCGCGCCGTAGCCGCTGGCGGAGGAGAGCCGCCCGTAGGTCCACGGCGCCCAGGTGGCGGCGGTCTTCGTCTTGGGCAGGCCCTTGAGCAGGGCGGCGTCGCCCTTCTTGTCGCCCAGGTCAACCAGGGCTGGCCCGTGCCACGCCCCGCAGACCACCGCGACCCGCGTGAACCCCTCGCCGAGGGCCGTGCGGATCGTCTTGCGCATCCACGCCTCGCGCCGGGCCTCGCCCGGCTCGGGCGGGGGCGACTCGGCCCGCAGGGCGGCCATCGCCTCCAGGATAGCCGCGAAGATGTCGGCGCTATCGCGGCGCTGCTCGACCATCTGCTCCCACCAGCGCTCGCCGTCGCTGAACCCGGCGGCCTGGGCCAGCCAGCCCAGCGGGTCTTGGGAAGGGTGAAGGATGAAGGATGAAGGATGAAGGTCGGCGGAGCTGTCTTCTGTGCCGGTATCCTCTGCCTTCTGCCCAAGCTGGTGCCACTGCGGCAGGTCCATCATCCGCACGGGGAGGCCCCGTCCCAGCCCGTAGCTGATCGCCTGCCACTCGGGCGAGAACGTGGCGAACGGGTAGAAGACCGCGTCGCGCGGCTGGTCGGCGGCGTAGACGAGCAGGGCCACCGGCGGGCGCATCTCGGGGTGGGCCAGCAGCGGCAGCACCGGCTCGGCGTCGGGCGGCCCCTCCACCAGCACCGCGTCGGGCACGAGATCCTCCAGCGCCTTTCTCAGGCTGCGCGCCGAGCCGGGGCCGTGGTGGCGGATGCCAAAGATGTGGTGTGATGACATTAGTCCCTCAGTCCCTCAGCGCCTCAGTGCCTCAGCGCCTCAGCGCCTCAGTCCCTCAGTGCTCTCGGCACGCCCGGTAGAGATCCTTCCAGCCGTCGCGCTCCTTCACCACCGTCTCCAGATACTCCTGCCAGACCAGCCGGTCCTGCACGGGGTCCTTGATCACCGCGCCGACCAGGCCGGAGGCCGCGTCGGCGGCGCGCATCACCCCGTCGCCGAAGTGGGCGGCCAGAGACAAGCCGCTGTTCACCACCGAGATCGCCTCGGCGGTGCTGAGCGTGCCGCTGGGCGACTTGAGCTTGGTCTTACCGTCGGCGGTCTGCCCGCCGCGCAGCTCGCGGAAGACCGTCACGATGCGGCGGATCTCGGCCAGGGCCGGCGCCTCGGCGGGCAGCTCCAGGGCCGCGCCCAGGCTGGCCACGCGCCGCTGGACGATGTCCACCTCCTCGTCGACCGTGTCGGGCAGCGGCAGCACCACCGTGTTGAAGCGGCGCTTGAGCGCGCTGGAGAGATCATTCACGCCCCGGTCGCGGTCGTTGGCGGTGGCGATCAGGTTGAAGCCCTTCACCGCCTGCACCTCGCTGTTCAGCTCGGGGATGGGCAGCGTCTTCTCGGAGAGGATCGTGATCAGCGTGTCCTGCACCTCGGCGGGGATGCGGGTCAGCTCCTCGACGCGGGCGATCTTGCCGTCCTGCATGGCCCGCAGCTGCAGCACACCGGCCAGAAGGTTGACTTCCAGCTCGACGGCAAGCCCTACTGTATCGAGCTGGTGTCGGTCGGGGCCGAGCACGAGGGCATGATCCACGTGGTGCTCAAGGTCAATAATGTGACCCGCGTCTACCCGGTGGCGACGCCGCGGGCCAAGAAGGTCGAGATCCGGCTGGCGCGGGGCGCGCAGGATATCGGCGCCCCGATCAACGGCAACGTGTGGCGGATCGGCAACCCGCAGCGCGGGCCGATCCACGTCGGCGATGTCGTCCACAAAGGGGAGGAGGTGGCGAACCTTGAGGCGATGAAGATGGAGAACGCCATCCTCGCCCCCTTCGCCGGCCGGATCGCCGAGGTCTGCGTCAAGCTGAACGATGTCGTCCAGGAGGGACAGCTGCTCTTCGTGCTTGAGTGAGGCGAGGTGGCAGGTGGCAGGTGGCAGGTTTTGCGCTGCGCTATGCCAAACGGCCCTGATGATGCTGCGGCGCGGCTACGCCGCGCCGCAGCATCATCAGTTTTTTGTGGGGGAGCGGAGATCTCCCACAGCCTCACCGTGCGCAGGCGGCGTGGGCGGCGCGCAGGAGGGCCGGCTCCTCCCAGGGGCGGGCGACGAGCTGGAGCGAGAGCGGCAGGCCGGAGGCGCTGCGCCCGGCGGGGATGCTGATCGCCGGCCAGCCCAGGCAGTTGAAGGGGCCGGTGAAGGTGGTGGGCGTGGGCACGCCGAGCGGCGGCGCGAGGTCGGGCACGCTGGGCAGGGCCAGGATGTCGATCCGCTCGAAGATGGCGGCCATGCGCCGGCGCAGGGCGGCGCGGGCCTGCTGGGCCTCGACGAAGGTGGCCGGGCCGTAGACGAAGGCGGCTAGGATGCGCTGGCGCATAAACTCGCCGTAGTCGTCCAGGCGGGCGCGCAGGTTGGGGGTGTGGAAGGCGGCCGCCTCCAGGGCCAGGATGACCGGGCTGACCACGCGCAGGGCGTCGATCTCGGGGATGTCGATCTCGACCAGGTCGGCCCCGGCGTCGCGCAGGGCCTCGGCGCCGCGCCGGACGGCCGCCAGAGTCTCGGCGTCGGCCAGGGGCCTGCCGGTGCCGTCGTCGCCGAGCAGGCCGACGCGCAGCCCGCGGGCCGAGCCGTCGAGCCCGCCGGCGCGGAAGGCCGGGGCCGGCCGGAGGGTGCGCCCGTCGCGCGGGTCGGGGCCGGCGATCGCCTCAAGCATGATCGCGGCGTCGGCGACGCTGCGGGCCAGCGGGCCGAGGTGGTCGAGCGACCAGGAGAGGGTGACGGCGCCGGCCAGGCTGGCCCGGCCGTGGGTGGCCTTCAGCCCGACGATGCCGCAGTTGGCGGCGGGGATGCGGATGGAGCCGCCGGTGTCGGAGCCGAGGGCGGCGAAGGCCATGCCGTCGGCGACGGCGGCCGCCGAGCCGCTGCTGGAGCCGCCGGTGTCGCGCTCCAGGTTGTGCGGGTTGGATGTCGGCCCGTAGTGGGCGTTGTTCGAGCCGGGCGAGTAGGCGAACTCGGACATGCGGGTCTTGCCGATGATCACCGCGCCGGCGGCGCGCAGCCGGGCCACGCCGGTGGCGTCCTGGGCGGCCACGCTGCCGGCCAGGATCTTCGAGCCGGCGGTGGTCGGCGTGCCGGCCAGGTCGAGCAGGTCCTTGACGGCCACGGGCACGCCGTGGAGCGGGCCGAGGTACTGGCCGCTGGCGATGGCGGCCTCGGCGGCGCGGGCGTCGGCCATGGCCCGCTCGGCCAGCACGAGCTGGAAGACGTTGAGCTGCCCGTCGCGGTCGGCGACACGGGCCAGGGCGGCCTGGGCCAGCTCGACGGGCGAGACGGCGCGGGCGTGGATCTGGGCCGCGATGCCGGCGATGGTTTGGAGGTCAGCGCTGGCGGGGGGCGCGCCGGGGTCGGCCGAGGCGGCGCGGGCGGGCAGCGAGCCGGCGTCCAGGTAGTCGGGCAGGTCGTCGCTGGGCAGGCCGGCGATCACCCGCTCAACATCGGCGACGCGGCTGAGGAAGCCCTTCTCGGCGATGCCGGCGAAGTCGCCCTCGGCGGCGGGGATGCCTGCGGCGCGCAGGTTGGCGCGCAGGCGGTCGATCAGGTCGGTCATGGGGAACTCCTTGTAATGTTGAATGTTGAATGTTGAATGTTGAATGTACAGTGTACAGCGATCTAGCGCGTCCGATCCGGCATTCAGCATTCAGCATTCAACATTCAACATTCGCACGAAGCGCCTCGGCGTAGAGCGCCTCGGCCCGGTCGAGCATGCGCGGCAGGCTGAACTCGGCGTGGGCGCGGCGGCGGCCGGCCTCGCCCATCGTGCGGGCCAGCGTCTGGCTGCCCATGATTGCCTGGATCGCCCGCGCCAGGGCCAGGTGGTCGGCGGGCGGCACGATGATGCCGGTCTGCCCGTGGAGGGTGACGTAGCTGGTGCCGGTGCCCAGCTCGGTGGCGACCACCGGCAGGCCGGCGGCCTGGGCCTCGATCTGCACGATGCCGAAGGCCTCGCTGCGCTCGACCGAGGGCAGCACGAAGAGGTCGGCGGCGTGGTAGTAGTCCACGAGCTCATGATCGTCCTCGACCGAGAGGAAGTGGACGCGCTCGGCCACGCCGACCTCGCGCGCCAGGCGCTCCAGGTCGGCCCGGCGCACGGTGGCGTCGGCGCCGATGATCAGGGCGCGGCCGGGGGCGTGGGCCATCGCCCGCACGAGCTGGTCGACGCCCTTGTAGTAGCGCAGCCGGCCGACGAAGAGGGCCAGCGGGCCGGGGTAGCGGGCGCGGATGGCGGCGACCTTGGCGGGGTTGGGGCGGGCGAAGCGGGCGAGGTCGATCCCGTAGGGCATCACCGCGCAGCGCTCGGCCAGGGGCGCGAGGAAGGGAGAGCTCTGTATGTAGGCCGGGCTGGCGGCGATGATGCGGCTGGCCCGGCGCAGGGTGCGGCGCAGCAGGGGCGCGTAGAGCCTGAGCAGGCGGCGCTGGCGCACGATATCGCTGTGGTAGCTGACGACCAGGGGCGCGCGCGGGCCGGCCAGGGCCAGGGCCATGTCGCCGGTCGGGTCGGGCATATGCAGGTGGACGATGTCGGGCCGCTGGCGGGCCATGTGGGCGAGCAGGGCCGGGCTGACCGGCGCGGAGGCGAGGGTGGCCATGCGCCCGGCGTAGATCACCCGCACGCCGCCGATCTCGCGCACCTCGCCGCGCCGGCCGCGCCCGCTGGTCAGCACCGTCACCTGGTGGCCGCGGGCGACCATGCCCTCAGCGAGCAGGCGCAGGTGGCCCTCGATCCCGCCGAGGATGGGGAAGTAGTCCTTATAGACCTGGAGGACACGCATCGTAGGGCACCGCCCGCGCCGCCCGGTGGGCCGGCCTCAGTACCTCTGAGGCTCAGTACCATAGAGCTGATAGACTTCCGAAACACCTTTGGTATGATAGCGCTACATTATACGCAATACCCACGCCGCATCAGGTGGGGAGCCACCAATGAACCCTGCAAAAGTCATCATTGTGATGCCGGCGTACAACGCCGCACAGACGCTTGAGCGCACCTACCACAACATCCCCCGTGACGTAGCAGACCACGTGATTCTTGTCGACGATGCCGAGGCCTCCTCGATCAACTTCCGGCGCAGCGTGCGCTACGGCCTGGCGACGATGGGCGTCCTGGGGCGCTACCTCGCCCACATCAGCGGGGCGCGCCGGTCGCCGCAGTTCAGCACGCAGCTCAGCGACATCCTCAGCCCCTATCACCGCAAGCTGATCCTGCACAATGGCTAAGCCTGTGATAGGCCGCCGAGAGGTCGCCCGGATTGCTTGCTCGCTAGGCATCGGTCTGGTGAGCGGGCTGATCTGCTTCTGGTACCAGCGCGCCTTCGGGCGCGATGCGGGCGACCTGATCTACAGCCTCACCGGGGCGCGGGCCATGCTCGCCGGGCAGAACCCCTACACCATCCCCAACCCGCCCGGCGGGCTGCCGCTCTTCTACCCGCTGAGCGCGTTCATCCTGGCGATCCCCTTCCTGCACCTGCCGCACGAGGCGGCGGCGGGGCTGTTCTTCGGCGGCTCCTCGGCGCTGCTGGCCTTCCTGCTCACGCGCGATGGCTGGGCACGGCTCATCTTCTTTCTCGCCGCCCCCTACTGGCAGGCCCTCCAGACGGTGCAGTGGTCTCCGCTGCTCTGCGCGGTGTGGCTGAGCCCCGCCCTGCTGCTGCTGGTCAGCGCGAAGCCAAATATCGGGCTCGCGGTGCTGCTCAGCACGCCCTGGAGGTGGGCGGGGGTGGCGGGCCTGGCCGGGATCGGCCTGATCAGCCTGCTGATCCGCCCGCTCTGGCCGCTCGACTGGCTGCACGTGCTCGGCGGGCACCCCAACGCCACGCCGCTGCTGAGCCTTCCGGGGGCGCTGCTGCTGCTGGCCGCACTGCGCTGGCGCGAGCGGCGCGGGCGGCTGCTGCTGGCCCTCGCGCTTATCCCGCAGCGGCTCTTCTACGACCAGCTCCTGCTCTTCCTGATCCCCCAGTCTACCCGGGCGATGTTGATCCTGATCATCGGCAGCTGGCTCACCTACATCGGCTGGTTCTTCTGGCCCCAGGGCGGCATGTCGTGGGCCGTCGTCGGCGAGTTCATCCCTGCCCTCGTCATGGTCCTACTGCCCGCCTCAGCGCAGAAGCCCGAGCCTTGCCCCGCAACCATGGTAGAATAGCCACGGCGAGGGCGATGGGCTCTCGTATACATGTCATATACTGTGAGCTCTACGATACCGCCTATGGACGCAGTGCTTGTGCTTGAGGATGGCCGGGTCTTCCCGGGGCGCTCGTTCGGCGCCGCCGGCGAGCGGATCGGCGAGGTGGTCTTCCACACCGGGATGACCGGGTACCAGGAGATCCTGACCGACCCCTCGTACTGCGGCCAGCTGGTGACGATGACCGCGCCGCATATCGGCAACACCGGGGTGAACGACTTCGACCTGGAGTCGATCCAGCCGCAGGCGTCCGGCTTCATCGTGCGCTCCTATAGCGAGGACTACAGCTCGTGGCGCTCGCGCGGCAGCCTGGCCCAGCTCCTGCGCGCCCACGGCGTCGTCGCGATCAGCGATGTGGACACGCGGGCGCTGACGCGGCATATCCGCACGGCCGGCGCCATGCGCGGGATCATCTCCACCACCGGCGAGGCGGTTGGGCTGCTGCGGGCGAAGGCGATCGCGGCGCCGTCGATGGAGGGCCTCGACCTGACCCGCGCCGTGAGCTGCGAGGATCCCTACGGCTGGGCCGATGGCAGCGCGCCCTTTAGCCCGACCTACACCTACGACACGGTCGAGGAGCCGCGCTACCACGTGGTGGCCTACGACTTCGGCCTGAAGCGGACGATCCTGCGCCGCCTGGTCGATCACGGCTGTAGGGTGACGGTGGTGCCGGGGAGCACGAGCGCCGCCGAGACGCTGGCGCTCAGGCCGGACGGCGTGTTCTACTCGAACGGGCCGGGCGACCCGGCGGCCACCGCCTACGCTGTGGAGACGCTGCGCGGACTGCTGGGTAAGGTGCCGGTCTTCGGGATCTGCCTGGGCCATCAGCTGATGGGCCTGGCATTGGGCGGGAGCACCTATAAGCTGCCCTTTGGCCACCACGGGGCCAACCACCCGGTGCGCCACATCCCCAGCGGCAAGGTCGAGATCACCTCACAGAACCACGGCTTTGCGGTGGACCCGGACAGCCTGCCGGCTGAGGTCGAGGTCACGCATATCAACCTGAACGACCAGACGGTGGAGGGGCTGCGCCACGTCGGGCTGGGCTGCTTCAGCGTGCAGTACCACCCCGAGGCTGGCCCCGGCCCCCACGACGCGACCTACCTCTTCCACGAGTTCACCGGGCTGATGGGATCACTGAGGCACTGAGTCACTGAGGTGATGAGGGTGATACCGCGAACATCGCCCGGCGGCTGAAGCCGCGGGCTCTCTCCGACGAAGGCCGCGCAGGAGGCCTTCGTCGGAGAGAGCCCGCCCATTCACGGGCCGGGCACACGCGCTGAGGCGCTGGGGCACTGATGAGCGACCACTCGGTAACTGGCGGCTTCGCCCGCAGGCTGGCGCACCTACGCGGCCGGCTGCGCGATGACCCGGCCGAGGCGGGGGACCAGGGGCTGAAGCTGCTTGAGGAGTACCTGGAGTACCAGGCGATCGAGGCGGGCTACCGCCAGGAGCGCGGCAGCATCGGGCGCTACGCCAGCTGGCTGCGCCGGCGCGGCCCGCTCGGCGAGGAGCTGCTCGACCGGGCCGAGGCCTACGCCCAGGTGCGCAACTGCCTGGCCCACTCCTACGGCCTGCAGACCAGCCCCGACCTCGCCGCTGAGGTGGTCGAGTTCCTGGGCGCGCTGATCCGCCAGGAGGCCGACACCGCCGAGCAGATGATGAGCGCCCGCATGCGCACGGTGGCCGAGGGCGCGCCGCTCAGCGAGGCCCGCGACACCATGCTGCGCGAGGGCTTCGGCCAGCTGCCGGTGCTCCGCGAGGGCGCGGTGGTGGCCCTGCTCACCGAGCGCGACCTGGTGGCCGCTGATATGATCCCCGGCGGGCGCGCCAACGGCATGACGGTGGGCGAGGCGCTGTCGGCCCAGTCCCGCCGGCGCCTCGGCGTGATCGCCGCCGACGCCAGCCACGCCGCCGTGGTGGAGGCCCTGCGCCGCCCCGGCGTCGCGGCCCTGATCGTCACCCGCGACGGCAAGCGCGCCCAGCGGCCGCTCGGCATCATCACCCACGCCGATGTCCTCTACCGGATGTGATCGACGCTGGGGCCGTAAGGGCGTAGCAGCGCGGCGCTGCTGCGCCCCGACCCGCATCCATAAATGTAAGGGCGCAGCCGCGCCGCACGGCTGCGCCCCGACAGCCACCTATGAGTGATGATGACAGCGCCGATGGCGCAGTGGACCCGCGCAACCGCCTGAACGACATGACTGGCAGCGAGTGGACCTACGCCCTGCGCTCGGTGCTCAGCACGCGCTACCCGACCAGAGGGCCGGAGGCCTACGCCCATCAGTTGCGCCGCATGCACCCCTCGCCCAAGCCGCCCCAGCTGATGGCCGAGCTGCTGCGCTTCTTCACCAAGGCCGGCGGGCACGTGCTCGACCCCTTCGCCGGCGTGGGCGGCACCCTGATCGCCTGCTCGCTGGAGGGCCGTAGCGGCGTCGGCGTCGACCTCTCGCCCGAGTACGCCGCCTGCTACGCTGAGGTCTGCGCGGCGCTCGACATGGCGCCGCAGCCCTATGTGGTGGGCGACTCGCGGCGGCTGGCGACGATCCCCGAGGTGACGGCGCGGCCCTTCGACCTGATCCTGACCGACCCGCCCTACGCCCAGATGCTGGCCAAGGCGAAGACCGGCGAGCGCAAAAAGCGCGGCCATGCCGAGGCCACCCCCTTCACCGACTCGCCGGACGACCTGGGCAACCTGGGCTACTGGGAGTTTCTGGCCGAGCTGACCGAGCTGCTGCGCGACGCCCTCGCCCTGCTCAGGCCGCGCGGCCACCTGGTGCTCTTCACCAAGGACCTCCAGCCCACCGCCGAGCACCACAATATGCTCCACGCCGATATCGTGGCCGCCCTGCGCGAGCTGCCCGGCCTGGAGTATCGCGGCTACCGTATCTGGCACGACCAGAGCCAGAACCTCTACCCCTTCGGCTACCCCTTCGCCTTCGTGTCGAACCAGATGCACCAGTTTATCTTGATCTTCCGCTACGTTCCGTAGGGGTTGGGGGTTGGCATCGCGCTTTCGCGTTCGTGTCCTCCGCGCCCTTCCGCGTCCTTCGGGGTTCAAACGCCCGCCCCCGCCCTTGACAGCTGTGTTACAATCTTGATTGACCAGTCAATCAAAGATAGCAACACGGAGCAGCGATGCGGCCCCGATGGCACAAAGTCTTCCGCGACCTGATATCAAGCCCGACCCGGACGGTCATGGTGGTGCTGTCGATCTCGATCGGCGTCTTCGCCTTCGGCTCCATCCTGGCCACACGCACGATCATCACCGAGCAGCTGCACGACAGCTACCTGGCGATCAACCCGCTGAGCGCGACGATCACCACCGACCCGTTTGACGATGACCTGCTGGACGCGGTGCGCCACGTGCCGGGGGTGGCCCAGGCCCAGGGCGTGCGCGTGGTGAGCGCGCGCATCGCCACCGGCCCCCAGCAGTGGCAGGACACGGCGCTGTACGTGCTTCCCGACGAGGGCTGGCGCGACATCGGCGTGGTGAAGCCCTGGCAGGGCGCGTGGCCGCCGCCCAAGGACGCCCTGCTGGTCGAGCGGGCCTCGCTGGGCAAGACCAAGGCCGCCGTCGGCGACACCGTCCGCATCGAGATCGCCGGCCAGGACTCGCGCGAGATCCCGATCGCGGGGCTGACCTACGACCTCAGCCTGCAGCCGGCGGTGATCTCTGGCCAGGTGTACGCCTACGTCAGCTTCGACACCCTGGAGTGGCTGGGCGGCCCGCGCAGCTACAACCAGATCCAGATCGTGGTGGGCGAGGGGCGCAGCGACGCGGCCCACATCCAGGCGGTGGCCGACGCGGTGGGCCGGCTGGTCGAGCGCAGCGGGCGCACGGTGATCAATACCGACGTGCCCACCCCGCCGCTCCAGCACCCGCTAGAGATCCTGCTGCCCACCATCCTGTTCATCCTCACCTCGCTGGGCCTGCTCTCGCTGCTGATCAGCGGCTTCCTGATCATCAACACGATCAGCGCCATCCTGACCCAGCAGACCCGCCAGATCGGGATCATGAAGGCGATCGGGGCCAGGGCCGACCAGATCACCGGTCTCTACTTCGGCCTCTCGGCGGGCTTCGGCGTGCTGGCCCTGCTCTTCGCCGTGCCCCTGGGCGTCCTCGGCGCCTATGGGCTGACCCAGTTCCTGGCCGGCGAGTTCAACCTCGACATCGTGGGCTTCCGCTTCCCGCTGCCGGTGCTGGGGCTCCAGGTGGCCGCCGCCCTGATCGTGCCCATGGCCACCGCCGCCCTGCCCATCCGCGCCGTGGCCCGCCGGCCGGCCCGCGAGGCGCTCAGCGGCGAGACCAGCGCGCCGCCCGAGCACAGCCCGATCGACCGGCTGCTCAGCCGCCTCCACGGCATCTCCCGGCCGACGCGCCTGGCCCTGCGCAACACCTTCCGCCGCCGGGGCCGCCTCGTCCGCACCCTGATCGCCCTGGCCCTGGGCGGCGGCGTCTTTATCACCGTGATGACCCTGCGGGCCTCGCTGTTCACCACCCTGGACGAGAGCATCGCCTCGCAGCGCTACGATGTGGAGGTGCAGTTTGCCCGCCCCTACCGCGACGCGCAGGCCGAGCAGGCGGTGCTGGGCGTGCCGGGGGTGACGGGCGCGGAGAGCCTGCTGCGCGGCATGGCCTTCCCGGTGCTGGCCGACGGCACCACCGCCGAGGGGCTGAACCTGCGGGCGATACCCGCCAACACCGACATGTTCGCCCCGCGCATGGCCGGCGGGCGCTGGCTGCTGCCCGGGGATGGCCGGGCCGTCGTGCTGACCAGCAACTACCTGGTGAAGGCGCCGCAGACGCGGGTCGGCGACGAGATCACCCTGGAGATGAACGGCGACAACGAGCGCTGGCGGGTGGTTGGCTTCATCGAAGAGCTGATCCCGCCGGTCAGCCCGGCCTGGGCCTACGTGACGATCGACGCCTACACGCAGGCGCTCGGCGGCGTGGGCCGCACCGACACCCTGCGGGTCGCCACGGCCGGCCACGACGCGGCCAGCCACGCCGCCGCCGCCATGGCCCTGGAGCAGCGGCTCAGCGCCGACGGGTTCGAGGTGAGGCTCATCCACACCCGCACCGAGGACCGCAACATCCTGGCCGAGCGCTTCAACGTGCTCACGGCGGTGCTGACGATCATGGCCGCGATCATCGGCACGGTGGGCGGGCTGGGCCTGGCCGGGACGATGAGCATCAATGTGCTGGAGCGCACCCGCGAGATCGGGGTGATGCGCGCCATCGGCGCCTCGGACGCGGCCGTGCGCCAGATCGTGCTCAGCGAGGGGCTGATCATCGGCGGCATCGCCTGGGTGATCAGCACGGTCATCTCGGTGCCGATGAGCCTGGCCATGGGCTACGCCTTCGGCATGGCCCTGCTGAACACGCCGCTGATTTGGGTGTACTCGCTGCCCGCCGTGGCCATGTGGCTGGGGCTGGTCCTGCTGATCGCCAGCGTGGCCAGCGTCCTGCCGGCCCGCTCGGCCTCGCGCCTGACCGTGCGCGAGGTGCTCGCCTACGAATAACCCTTTCATACTGGCGGCAGCGCGCCGCAGGCGCGCTGCCAGAAGCAGAAAGAGTCTTAGAGGAATGTACGATGACCGCAGCATCAGCAGGCCAGGCTCTGATCAGCCTGCATAACGTGGTGAAGCAGTACGAGACGGCCGCCGGGGCCTACACGGCCCTGCGCGGGATCAACCTGACGATCGACCGCGGCGAGTTCGTGGCGATCGTCGGCAAGTCGGGCAGCGGCAAGTCCACCCTGATCAACATGATCACCGGCATCGACCGCTCGACCTCGGGCGAGGTGCGGGTGGCCGGCGAGAACCTGGGCAAGCTCAACGAGGGCAAGCTGGCCGTCTGGCGCGGCCGCACGATCGGGATCATCTTCCAGTTCTTCCAGCTGCTGCCGACCCTGACGGTGGCCGAGAATGTGATGCTGCCGATGGACTTCTGCGACATCGGCACGGCGCGCGAGCGCCGCGAGCGGGCCGCCGCGCTGCTGGCGCGCATGGATCTCTCCGAGGAGCAGGCCAACAAGCTGCCGATGGCGCTCTCGGGCGGCCAGCAGCAGCGCGTGGCGATCGCCCGCGCCCTGGCTAACGACCCGCCGCTGCTGGTGGCCGACGAGCCCACCGGCAACCTGGACTCGCGCACCGCCGACTCGATCTTCCACCTCTTCGAGGAGCTGGCCGCGCAGGGCAAGACGGTGGTGATGGTGACGCACGATAACGACCTGGCTAGCCGCGCCAGCCGCGCCGTGATCGTCGCCGACGGGCAGATCGTCGATGCGCCGGCCGCGTGACGCCGTCACCATCGCCGTCGCCGTCGCCGTCGCCATCGCCGTAGGGCCGAAGCATGCGCACCATTTACATGGCGTCTTGGTGAGGGATCAGGGGCGCATGCTTCGGCCCTACCCCACCGCCCCGGCCCCACGGATATACATTTTTACGAGGGGAATACACCCACATGCGCAAGTTTATCTTCCCGATCATCGTGATCGTCCTGATCGCCGGCGGCGGCTTCTTCGCCTTCAGCGGGAACCTGCCCAGCCTGGCGGCCACGCCCGAGCCGACCATGCCGGCGCAGACGCAGGCCCAGGCGGTGGTGGCCGACGCCAAGGTGCTGCCCGCCGCCGATGTGACGCTCTCCTTCGACCGCGCCGGCACGGTGGCCGAGATCATGGTGCGCGAGGGCGACGCCGTGCAGGCCGGGCAGCCCCTGGCCCGCCTCGACACCCGCGCCCTGGAGCTGCGCGTCAGGCAGGCCCAGGTCGGCCTCGACCAGGCCCAGGCCCGCTACGAGCAGATCGCCGCCGGGGCCTCGCCCGAGGCGATCGCCGCCGCCGACGCCGCCGTGGCCCAGGCCCAGGCCAGCGCCACCCAGGTGGCCGCCGGGGTGACAGGCCAGGATCTGGCCGCCGCCCAGGCACAGCTCGCCGAGGCCAACGCCGCCCTGGCCCAGCTGCTCGACGGCCCGAAGCGCACCGAGGTGACCCAGGCCCAGGCCGCGCTCGACCAGGCCAGCTCGGCCCTGACCAGCCAGCGCGACGGGCTCTCGGCCGCCAAGACGAGCGCCCAGCTCCAGCTCGACCAGGCCGCCAACGCGCTGCGCAACGCCCAGGACAGCTACTCGCGGATCTACTGGGACAACCGCGAGAAGGAGTCGCTGCCGGGCGACCTGCCCCAGGCCCTGATCGACGCCGAGGCCGCCGCCCTGCGCGCCGTCGACAGCGCCGAGGCGGCCATGGGCCAGGCGCAGGTGGCCCTGGAGAACGCCGGCCAGGCCGAGTCCGCCGGGGTCGCCTCGGCCGAGGCCCGCGTCCGCGACGCCCAGGCCCGCCTCGACCAGCTGGTCGCCCCGGCCGACGCCGATAAGGTGGCCGCCGCGAAGGCCCGCGTGGCCGCAGCTCAGGCCAGCCTGGCGAAGCTGCGCGGCCCCGCCCGCAGCACCCAGCTCGACGTGGCCGAGGCGGCGATCTCGCAGGCCGAGGCCGCCCGCGAGCAGGTGGCCGCCCCTGTCCGCGAGGTGGACATGACGGTGGCCAAGGTCGCCGTCGACGCCGCGAAGGTGTCGCTTGAGCAGGCCCAGCTCGACCTGGAGCAGGCCACGCTCAGCGCGCCCTTCGCCGGCACGGTGGCCCGCATCGACCTGGACATCGGCGCGCTGACCGGCCCCAGCGGCCCGGCCATCGTGCTGGCCGACCTCTCCAGCTGGCGGATCGAGACCGACGACCTGACCGAGCTGGACGTGGTCAAGCTGCGCGAGGGCGACGCCGTGACCGTCACCTTCGACGCGCTGCCCGACGTGAGTCTGCCCGGCACGATCACGATGATCAAGCCGCAGGGCAGCAACCGCCAGGGCGACATCGTCTACACCGTGGTGGTGGCCCTCGGGCAGGAGGAGGCCCGCCTGCGCTGGAACATGACCGCCGTGGTGACGGCGAGTTCTCTCTAGCGTATGGAGATGCCATGTGCCCAGCAGGCACATGCTGCACTGATGGTGCTGCGGCGCGGCTACGCCGCGCCGCAGCACCATCAGTTTTTTTGTGGGAGAGCGAAGCTCTCCCACACCCTCACCGAGCTGTCTTCATATTCCCATTGCGCATGCCAGAGCCCGCGTGCTATCCTGCCCCGACCATGAGACGACACATCTACCCGCTGGCGGCGCTGCTCGCTCTGACGGCCATCCTGCTCGCCGCGCTCCCGGCTGAGGCGCAGACGGTCACGTCAACCCAGCCCGCCGCAATCAGCCTCTTCGGCATGAACACCTACTTCACCGGCCGCGAGCGGATCAGCCGCGACGGCGACGCGGGGGTTGCGACGCTGATCGCCAAGGGCCGCCAGATCGGCGTGGCATGGGCCCGCGAGGAGCTGAGCTGGGGCAACATCGAGCGCGAGGGCAAGGGCCTGTGGCAGTGGGACGATATCGACATACGGATCGGCGCGGCCGCCCAGGCCGGCTACGGGGTCGTCGGCATGCTGCTCACCACGCCGGCCTGGGCCAGGGTGGGCGACTGCGGCGTCCGCACGCTGCGCTACATCTACGCCGGCGTGCGCGCCGAGAGCTACTGGTGCCCGCCGGCCAGCCCGCAGGACTTCGCCGACTATGTGCGGGCCACCGTCGAGCGCTACGACGGCGACGGGGTGGACGACGCGCCGGGCTCGCCGCGCGTGGCCGCCTGGCAGATCTGGAATGAGCCCAACGCCTGGGAGACATGGCCGGGCAGCCCGGCTGAGTTCGCCGCGATCTGGCAGGCCGGCTACAGCGCCGCCAGGGCCGCCGACCCGACGGCGGTCGTCGCCTCGCCAGGGCTCTATGTCTTCGACGGGCAGTGGCAGGATGGCGTGGGGCATGGCGATGGCCTGCGCTTCTTCGATGAGGCGCTGGCCGCCCGCCCTTCCCTCTGGGGCAGCTTCGACGCCCTGGCCGTCCACCCCTACATGCCCGATGTCGCGCCCGATCAGCCCGGGCTCTATGGCTCCATCAGCCTGTGGGGCCGCCTGAGCACCGCGCGCGCCTGGCTCGATGAGCACACCCGGCGCTATGGCGGCCCGCCGAAGCCGCTCTGGGTCAGCGAGGTCGGCTGGTCCACCTGCACGGCCGCCCAGGCCGACTGCTACGCCGGGGCGGCGGCGGGCGTGCAGCAGGAGGCAGGGGCCAGGGGCCAGGAGCAGCAGGCTGGCCAGCCTACGGCCTTCCTCGGCCCGATGGCCACTGGCGCCTACACCGACACGTCTGCGCCGCAGCTCGACTCCGCCGGGCTCGCCGCGCTGGTCGGCAAGAGCGAGGACCAGCAGGCCAGCTACCTGGTGCGGGCCTACGGGCTGGCGATGGCCGCCGGCGTGCAGCACATGAGCTGGTTCCAGCTCGAGGACAAGTTCGACGGCTCGGCGCACAACTTCTGGGAGGAGGCGGCGATCTTCGGCACCGCCGCCGAGGGCTACCGGGCCAAGCCGGCGGCCCAGGCCTACGCGGCCATGTCCGGGCTGCTGACGGGGGCGAGCTTCCTCGGCTTCGGCGGGCTGAGCACCTTCGCCTACAGCCCGGCGGCGCTCAGCCCACAGGCCCGCTTCCACCTGCGCTTTCTCACCGCCGACAACCGGCTCGTCGATCTGCTCTGGCGGAACAGCGGTGTGGGGACCGTCTACCTGCCCCTGGAGCCGGGGCGCGGGGCCGAGCTGCTCGACCGCGCGGGCGCGGCGCAGGGGCTGAGCATCGTCGGCGGCGCGGCCCAGCTTGCGCTCAGCGAGAGCCCGATCTACCTTATCCAGAGCATCTCACCCGGCCTCACGATAGCGCCCGCCAGCCTGGATGTGCATGTGCAGCCGGACGACCCGCCGCAGCAGCTGAGCATCGTTGTCGCCAACAGCGGCTCCGGCGCGATCAGCTGGGCGGCGACGACGGACGCCGCCTGGGCCGACGTGCAGACGCCCGCCGGCCAGGGCTACCGCAGCCTCCTGCGCATCAGCCTCAGCCCGGCCGGGCTGAGGCTGGGCAGCTACAGCGCGATCCTGCGCGTCAGTAGCTCCGCCGGAACCAGCGATATCCCGCTGCGCATGGTGGTGAGCGAGCATGTCTATCGGCGCTACCTGCCCTTTGTGGGGCGATAGATGTGGCTTTGCAAATACCGTGCATATCCATGACAAATGTGGTACGCTATAGATGCGACGAGACGAACACCCGATCAACCAAGGGCACCACAATGGCAACAGCTATTTCCGATACCATGACCGAGCAGCGCTACAGCGTGAGCGAGAGCTTTCTCTCAGGCGAGCATGGCAAGACCCGCTACTGGGCCTCGCAGCCGCAGCACGGGCTGCCGGTCGTATTCATCCACGGCTACGCCGCCATGATCGACCACTGGCGGCGGATCATCCGCCCGGTGGCGCGCGAGCACACCTTCTACGCGCTCGACCTCTACGGCTTCGGCCAGTCGGCCCGCCCGAGGGGCACGCCCACCAGGGAGCGCTGGGCCAAGCAGGTGGCCGACTTCATCCGCGAGGTGGTCGGCGGGCCGGCGGTGATCGTCGGCCACTCGATGGGCGGCGTGGTCGCCGTCGAGGTGGCCCGGCGCTACCCCGAGCTGACCCGCGGCCTCGTCCTGGTGAACAGCTCAGGCATGCAGGTCTCGGAGCGCCCGCCCAGCCAGTTCGACATGATGATGATGTCGGCGATCGGCGCGCCGCTGCTCGGCGAGGCGGTGGCCGGGCTCTTCACCAACCCGCTGAGCGTCGATTGGAGCGTGCGCCAGGGGCTGCTCTCGGCCTACCACCACAAGGAGCGGGTCACGGATGAGCTGGTCGAGACCTTCAGCGCGCCGCTGCGCAGGTACGGGGCGGCCTCATACTTGGCGGTCAGCCGCAACTTCCAGGGGCTGATCATCGACGCCAAGGCGGGCGAGATCACCGCGCCGTCGCTGCTAATCTGGGGCGCCGAGGATCGCTCCATCCCGCCGTCGGACGCCGAGGCGATCAAGGGGCGCGTGCTGCCGCAGGCCGAGTTAGCCATCCTGCCATCCACCGGCCACTGCCCCTTCGATGAGACACCCGAGCTCTTCTGCGACGCGCTGCTGCCCTGGCTTGGCAGATTGTAGAAAGCAGAAGGGGCGGCTTGTGAGCCGCCCCTTCTGCTTTCCAGTGTCATGCCCCATGATCGCTAGCGGATCAGCAGTGGTATGTAGACGTCGAATGAAGGTAGCTCGCCGCTGCCGCTCAGGCCCACGCTGTGCGGGTTGCCTTCCGCATCGTGGCTGATCGTCAGCGCGCCGCTGCGGCTGCCCGCCGTCGTCGGGGTGAAGGTCACGCTGATCGTGCAGCTCGCCCCCGCCGCCAGGGTGGCCCCACAGGTGGTTGCGTGCGCAAAGTCGCCGCTCGCCACAATGCCGCTGATGCCCAGCGTGTCACTCCCGCTGTTGGTCAGCGTCACCTGCTTGGTGCTGATGCTGCCGACCCGCACGCCGCCGAAGCTCAGGCTACTGCCCGATATGATCACCGCTGGGGCGATACCGGTGCCGCCCAGGGTCACGCTCTGCGGGCTGCCGGTCGCATCGTTGGTGATCGTCAGCGCGCTGCTGCGGCTGCCCGTCGTCGTCGGGGTGAAGGTCACGCTGATCGTGCAGCTCGCCCCCGCCGCCAGGGTGGCCCCACAGGTGCTCGTTCGCGCGAAGTCGCCGCTCGCCACGATGCCGCTGATCGCCAGCGTGTCGCTCCCGCTATTGGTCAGCGTCACCTGCTGCGCTGCGGTCGTTGTGCCGACCCGCACGCTGCCGAAGCTCAGGCTGCCCTCCGACAGGCTGACCGCCGGGGCGATTCCCGCCCCGCTCAGGCCCACGCTGTGCGGGCTGCCGGCCGCATCATTGGTGATCGTCAGCGTGCCGCTGCGGCTACCCGTCGCCGTCGGCGTGAAGGTCACATCGATGGTGCAGCTCGCCGCCGGCACCAGCGTGGCCCCACAGTCGTTGGATTGGGCAAAGTCCCCGTCCGCCGCAATGTCGCTGATATGCAGGTCGGCGGCGCCGCTGTTGGTGAATGTCACCTGCTGCGCCGCGCTGGTGCTGCCGACCCGCAGGGTGCTGAAGCCAACGCTACCGGTCGAGAGCGCGGCGTTCGCCAGCGCCTGGTACACGCCGCGCCCGTGGGTCGCCGCCGTCAGCGTGTTGCCCACCCAGAACAGCTCATCGACCGAGACATTCGACGGCCCATCGTGGGGCAGGCTCCAGGTGGCCCCGGCGTCCTCGCTGGCGAAGATGCCCACCTCGCTGCCGACGTAGATCCGGCTGCTGTCGAGCGGGCTGATCACCAGCGAGCGCACTGGGGCGTTGGGCAGCCCGGTCGCCCCGGCGCCGGTGCGGTCGGCCCAGGTTGCGCCGCCGTCGGCGGTGCGGTAGACGTTATCGGCGCTAAAGCCGCCGAAGGTCACGTAGACGATCGCGCTGTTGTTCGGGTCGATGGCGATCCGGTTCGCGTAGCGGTTCGGCAGGCCGACGCCGTTGGTGTCTACCTGCGTCCAGGTCGGCGACGCCGCCGTGCCGTTGGTCGTCTGATAGACATTGCCGTTGTTATGGCCGACCCAGATGATATCCGAGTTGCCCGGGGCGACCGCGATCGCGCTGATGTTGCTGCCGACGCTCGGCTTGATCGCCGCCCACTGCGGTCCGGTGGAGTTGGTGTTGGGCGCCTTGACATTGTTCGTGCGCCAGAGCGAGAGGCCGCCGACCAGCATGCGGTTGGAGTCGTTCGGGTCGAGAATGAAGGGCGCGATGAAGTTGGCAGCGCTGTTCGCGGCGTCAGTGATCGTGTAGGGGGCCGGCTTCCATGCATAGGCGCTCCCCGTCCAGTACTGGCCAGAGATATACGCGGCCGAGTTGACAGTGGCGCCGGTCGAGGTGCGGTGGATATTTGCGTAGACATACTCGCCGTAGAAGTAGTTCGAGTCATTGGGGTCGGCGGCCGAGAAGCCGCCGTCGCCGCCATAGACCTTGACCCAGCCCTCGCTATCGCCGTGATAGGCCAGGGTGCCGTTATCCTGGGCGCCGCCGATAATCACGCCCGTGCTGGCGTTGCCGGCCGCCCCGTAGAACTGGGTGATCCCCAGGTTGTTGTTCAGCTCCTGCCAGCCGGTGGTGTTATAGGGATAGTCGCCGCCGAGGGTGCTGATATTAACAGCCTTATAGATGCCGCCATCATTGCCGAAGTAGACCGTGCGGTTGGTTGTGCCGTTATAGCCGGGGTCGGCCACAATTGCGTGCTGGTCGGCGTGCGCTGAGGAGGGCGAGTACTGCCAGGAGCTGACCTGGGTGAGGCTCGCGCCGCCATTCGTGCTGCGCCAGAGGTCGATCCCGCCGACGATCAGGGTGTTGGGGTTGTCTGGCGCCACCCAGATGATGTTGTCGTACCAGCCCTGTCCGCCCAGGTAGCTATAGCCCGTGCTCACCAGGCTATAGCTCTGCCCGCCGTCGGTGCTCTTCCAGATCTCGCCGCTGTTGATATCGACCGAGGCATAGATCGTGCCAGGGGCGGCGACACTCGGCGCATAGGCGACCTCGACCCGGCGGGAGGTGCTAGTGCTAAGCGGTATCCCACTCGCCGCTGTCCAGCTCACCCCGCCATTCGTCGAGTACCAGGCATCGCCATAGCGCCCGCCTGCTACGGCATAGGTTGGGTCATTTGGGTTAAAGTTAACATCAAGAGTCTGGGTGGACCACACCTGGGTCCAGGAACTGCCGCCATCCGTCGAGCGGTAGATCCCGGTTCGCGTCGCGGCCAGCAGGGTCGCGCCGTCATTGGAAATATCCAGGCGGTTGACATAGACAAAGTTGCTGTTCGCAGTGGCGCTCAGCTGGCTCCAGCTCACCCCGCCATCGCTGCTCTTAAAGATGCCGGCGCCCTGGATGCCATCGATGTTATAGAAGCCCTCGCCGGTGCCGGCGTACATCACATCGGAGTTGGTGGGGTCCATCACCATGGTCGAGACGGCCAGGTTGCTCATAAAGTCGTCCACCGGATCCCAGCGCGTGCCGCCGTTGCTGCTGTACCAGATGCCGCCGGAGACGCTGCCGGCCCACATGCGGCTCGTCTGGGTGGGGTGGATGACCAGCGCGCGGATGCGCCCGCCGATATTGCCCGGCCCGAGCCACTTCCACTGGTCCTGGGCGATCCCGGCCGCCGGCGGACCGCTCGGGTCGGCGGCGCGCATCTGGGCGACGTGCTCAAGCGCCAGGCCGATGCCGTCGGGCTTGATGCTGCCATCCTCGCTGCGCAGGGCCAGGTTGCGCCAGGCGAGCGCCTCGTCGGGCTTATCGGGCATGGGGCTACCCACCCGGAAGATCGCCCGGTCGAGCTTGTCCTGCGGCATGACACAGATCGCCGCCGGGCTGAGGCTGCGCAGCCTGCCCAGCTGCTCCGCCATCTCGACGCTGATCTGGCGGTGGGCGGCGATCTCGGCGAGGCTCAGCCCCGGCCGATCGCAGAGCTCGCCCGTCGCGCGGCCACGTACAAAAAGCAGGCCGCCCCCGACGACGACGATCAGCGTCGCCACAACAACCGCACCCCCGCGAAGCCGAGCTTGGAGTGACATGAGCCAGCGCATACTTCCCCCTAACGTGCCGACCTGAGGCGTCAGGTCCGCACAATGACACTAAGGGTAAACTGCATCACGGGTGGTGAGCAGGGCTGATTGGTCGAACAAGGCTCCGGCCGGCTGGTCACCATCACGTCAGTCTGGCCGGGGCGCATCGCCCGGAGCTGCCAGCCCGTGTCGCCGGGGCGATCGAGCCGATCGGCAGCGGTGAGCATGGCCAAGATATCGCCGCTGTAGCTGATATTCCACCCGGCCGCATCCTGGGGCGGGATCAGCCGGATAACCTGGCCGACCGTGAGCGTGACCTCCGGTGCCGCGGGCGGGAGCGTGACGAGCACCTCGCCGGGCGCAGGGAGGCTTGTGGGCGACGCGGCGACGGTCGGGGCAGGCGCAAGGGCAGCGGTAGGGGCGAGAGTCGCGCTTGGAGCGGGGATAGCAGTGGGGGCGGGGGGCGCAGTAGCCTTGGCTGTCGCTGTCGGGGTGGGCGGGGCCGCCCCCAACAGGGCTGATGGCGAGGGCGCCGGGGCGGGCGAGCCGCGCAGATCACGCGCGCCGCATGCAGCCAGGGCGAGCGCCATGCCGGCGAGCAGGAGAGTCCGCACCTGAGCGTGCCCTTGATAAGAGCCTGAGTTTAACATATTATTCACAGATGTCAGCTTACTCGGCAATGCAGGCACATCTCAAGAATCCCTAAAGATTATAAGCTCACTTGCTCACATCTGAGGCATTGGCAATTTCATTACGAGTTAAGATAGGACAAGATTGAGCGGGAGGGTTTTAGCGAGGGCGAAGCCCTCGTCGAAACCCTCCCGCTATGGTGTCAGCAACAACGCGGTCTACTGATGAGTATGTGGGAGCGCGAAGCGCTCCCACATACTCCCGCTACAGATCATCCGCCGCGTCGATCGCCCGCAGCGAGGCGGCGGCCTTGTTACAGCTCTCGACGTACTCGTACTCGGGGGTGCTGTCGGCCACCACCCCGGCGGCGGCCTGGGCGTAGGCCACCCCGTCCTTGACGATCAGGGTGCGCAGGGCGATGCAGGTGTCCAGGTCGCCGTTGAAGCCCACGTGGCCCACCGCCCCGGCGTAGACCCCGCGCTGCTGCTGCTCCAGCTCGGCGATTACCTCCATGGCGCGGATCTTCGGCGCGCCGGTGACGGTGCCGGCCGGGAAGCAGGCCCGCAGGGCGTCCAGCGGCTTGAGGTCGGCGCGCAGCCGGCCCGTCACCGCCGAGACGATGTGCTGGACGTGGCTGTACTTCTCGATCACCATGAAGGTCGGCACCTCCACGCTCCCCGGCTCGCTGATCCGGCCGACATCGTTGCGGCCCAGATCGACTAGCATCAGGTGCTCGGCGCGCTCCTTCTCGTCGGCCAGCAGCTCGGCGGCCAGGCGCTCGTCCTCGGCGGTGTCCTTGCCGCGCCAGCGCGTCCCGGCGATCGGGCGCGTCTCGACGTTGCCGTCCTGCACCTGGACGAGCATCTCGGGTGAGGCGCCCACCAGGTCGCCCTCGCCGGTGCGGATGTAGAACATGTAGGGCGAGGGGTTGATCGTGCGCAGCGCCCGGTAGATCGTGAAGCTGTCGGCGGCGGTGGGCTTGCTGAATCGCTGCGAGATCTGCACCTGGAAGATATCGCCGGCCATGACGTACTCTTTGGCCACCAGCACGGCCTGCTCGAACTCCTCGCGGGTGCGGTTGGAAGCCACCGGCACCGGCTCGCGGGCCGGCGTCACGCTGTGCGGCTCGTAGTTGCGGGCCACGGCCGGCGACGCCTGGGGCAGCGGGCGCATCAGCCGGGCGATCACCGCCTCGATCTTGCCCACCGCGCGCTGGTACTCGCCCGCCAGGTCCTCGGCGTCGAGGTGGGCGTGCGAGATCACCAGGATCTTATGCTTCACGTGGTCGAAGACCAGGATAGTGTCCACGAACATCCACCAGCTGTCGGGCATGTCGTAGGCGCGGGCGGCGGGCATGGGCAGGCGCTCGAAGCAGCGGGCCGCCTCGTAGGCCAGGTAGCCCACCGCGCCGCCGACGAAGATCGGTAGGCCGGGGATACGCACCGGGCGGTAGGCGCTCAGGTAGCTGTCGAGCACCAGCAGCGGGTCCTCATACTGCAGCGTCTGCTTATAGCCGCCCTGGGTCGCCTGGGCCACCCCGTCGTGCATGCGCAGGATCTGGTAGGGGTCGCTGCCGATGAAGGAGTAGCGGCCCACATTCTGCCCGCCGGTCACGCTCTCCAGCAGGAAGGACGGCCCAGCCTGGGCCAGCTTCAGGTAGGCCGACACCGGCGTCTCCAGGTCGGCCAATATCTCGCGGTAGACCGGGCAGAGGTTGCCCTGCGCGCGCAGGGCGCGCATCTCATCTAGGGTCGGTGAGTACATGGGTATCTCCTGATGTAAGGGCGCAGCAGGCGCTGCGGATCATCGGCGCAACGGGCACATCTACCAGCGCCTGCTGCGCCCCAACGGTCGCGCTGCGGATCATCGGCCCAACGGGCACATCTACCAGCGCCTGCTGCGCCCCAACGGTCGCGCTGCGGATCATCGGCCCAACGGGCACATCTACCAGCGCCTGCTGCGCCCCTACGATGCGTCACGCCGGTAACACAAACCCCATCCGCTCCATCACCTCGCGCAGCTTAGGGTCGGCCACGGCGCGGGCCTGGGCGGCGCCGATGGCCAGGATGCGGTCGAGCTCGGCTGGGTCGCCGATCAGGCGCTCGTAGCGCTCGCGGATGGGCCGCAGGCCCTCGATCACCGCCTCGGCCACGTCGGCCTTCAGCGCGCCGTAGCCCTTGCCGGCGAAGTGGGCCTCGATCGCGGCGCGGCTCTGGCCGGTGAACAGCTCGTAGATCTGGAGCAGGTTGTTCACCCCGGCGCGGGCCGGGTCGGCGCTGAAGCCGATGCTGCCAAAGGCGTCGGTGACGGCGCGCTTGATCACCCAGCGGATCTCCTCGGGCGTGTCGTTCACGCGGATGGCGTGGCCGCGGGTGAAGTCGCTCTTGCTCATCTTCGACGTCGGGTCGTTGAGGGCCATGATCCGCGCGCCGCTCTCGCGGATGACCGGCTTGGGCACCACGAAGGTCTCGCCGTAGAGCCCGTTGAATCGCTGGGCGATGTCGCGGGTCAGCTCGACGTGCTGCTTCTGGTCGTCGCCCACCGGCACCTCGTCGGTGTCGTAGAGCAGGATATCGACGGCCATCAGCACCGGGTAGTTGAGCAGGCCGGCCAGCACGCTCTCCTGCCGCTGGGCCTTCGCCTTGTACTGGGTCATGCGCTCAAGCCAGCCCAGCGGCGTCTGGCAGGTCAGCAGCCAGCAGGCCTCGGCGTGGGCGCGCACGTGGCTCTGGACGAAGAGCGTGGTCTGCGCGGGGTCGATCCCGGCGGCGATCAGCAGCGCCGCCAGCTCGCGGGTCTGCCGGCGCAGGTCGGCGGGCTCCTGCGGCACGGTGATCGCGTGCAGGTCGACGAGGCAGATGAAGTTGGTCTTCTGGCCCTGGCCGGCCACCCACTGCTGGATGGCGCCCAGGTAGTTGCCGATATGCAGCATCCCCGAGGGCTGGATGCCCGAGAAGACGCGCGCGCGCTCCCCGGCGACCCCGGCGACCCCGGCGATTGTGGTGTACGCCGAACGGGCCATGTAATGGTATACTCGGGCCATCTTATCTCGCCAGAATATATTTTATTACATAACGTATTATGCCTCGTCGCATCCTGCTGGCCCTGGCCGTGCTCCTGCTGATCACGCTCATCCCGAACGCCCCGGCCCGCGCCCAGACCATTGCCTCATTCACCAGCGAGCGCCCGGTGGTGTCGCCGCTGACGCCGGCCCTGATCTATGTGAATGTGCAGGGCTACACTGGCCCGGCCCAGCTGCTGATCTTCGACCCGGCCGGCCGCACGGCCGGCGCCTTCGAGCTTACGCTGAGCGGCGGCTACGGTGCCGTCCAGGTGCTGCCGCGCGGCGCCCTCGGCCAGCACTGGGGCGCGCTCTTCGTCAACGGCGCCCAGGTCTACGCCGGCACGATCTACACCCTCGACGCCGACACCACGGTGCAGACCGGCGCCCCCGCCTTCGACACGCTCTACGACAAGGTCCGCGGCTTTATGGCCAGCGACCGCCTGAGCTACAGCCTCGACGGCGCCCAGGTCGCCGGCTACCGCTCTCCCGACAGCCCGCTGCTCTGGCTGCGCGACCACTACTACCAGAACCGGGCCTTCCGCTACTTCGAGCAGGACCTGCGCAGCCTGCCCGAGGCCTTCGCCCGCGCCCAGCTGCCCGACGGCAGCCTGCCCGACTTCCTGGCCCGCCCCGAGTGGGGCATCCCGGCCTTCCGCACCCCGGTCGAGGCCGACGTGGAGTTCCTCTATGTCCAGCTGATCTATGAGACCTGGCAGACCACTGGCGACACAGCCTGGATGCTGGGGATGCTGCCCTCGGCCCAGAAGGCGATTGCGTATACGCTGACCAGCCCAGAACGCTGGGAGCCCTACCTGGGCCTGGTGAAGCGGCCCTTCACGATCGACACATGGGACTTCGAGTACGGCCCGACCACCAGCGACCCGCGCACTGGCAACCCGGCCCCGCGCCACTGGATCGACGGCCAGACCAAGTGGGGCATCTTCCACGGCGACAACACAGGCCTGGCTGAGGCGCTGCGCTCGCTCTCGACCATGGAGCAGCAGGCGGGGCTCTGGGACAGCGCCTACAGCCGGCGGGCGCTGGCCGACGACATTATGACTCGGCTGAACGCCCTGAGCTGGAACGGCAGCTTCTACACCCACCACGTCAAGCTCGTGCCCTACGATGTCCCCGGCGTCGATGAGGCCACCCAGCTCAGCCTCTCCAACGCCCTGGCGCTCAACCGCGGCGTGCTGACGGTGGAGCAGGGCCGCATGATCGTCGGCGAGTACCTGCGCCGGCTCCAGGCCAGGGGCCGGGTCGCCTTCGCCGAGTGGTGGAGCATCGACCCGCCCTTCCCGCCCGGCGCGTTCGGGCTGAACGGCCGGCTGGGCGAGCGCCCCGGCGAGTACGTCAACGGCGGGGTGATGCCGCTGGTCGGCGGCGAGCTCTCGCGCGGGGCCTTCCGCTACGGCTACGAGGAGTACGGCTTCGACATCCTTGAGCGCTACGCCGACCTGATCAGCCGCACCGGGGCCAGCTACCTCTGGTACTACCCCACCGGCGGCTTCGCCCCGGTCAACGAGTTCCTGGGCACCGACGGCTGGGGCTCCAGCGCCATGCTCGGCGCCCTGGTCGAGGGCGCGGCCGGCGTCGAGGACAGCGGGGTCAACTTCAGCGGGGCGACGATCAGCCCGCGCTGGCCGGCCGCCCCGCGCGACAAGGTGGGCGACGCCTATGTGGTGGCGCGCTACGCGAGCACCGGCGGCTACGCGGCCTACCGCTGGCACTACGCGCCGGCCCTCAAGAAGGGCGGCCCACAGTCGATCACGGTCGAGGCCACCGGCAGCGGCGACGGCAGCACCCTGCGCATCCTGCTGCCCGCCGCCGCCCGCCAGGTGACGCGAGTCACCCTCAACGGCCAGACCGTCGCCCCGGTCATCGAGACGGTCGGGCTGAGCCGGTATGTGGTTATAAAGGCCAATGGGCCAATTGTTCAGGTGCAAGTTAGTTTTTAGTGTTGAGTGTTGAGTGTTGAGCGTTCGGACACTCAACACTCAACACTCAACACTCGGGATTATCCGACCGAGGGCAGCCCCGCCAGGGCCATAGCTACTTCCTCAGCCGAATATTCGAAATCCTGAAGTCGCCCTGACATAAAGTCCTGGTACGCTGTCATATCGAAGTGGCCGTGGCCGCTGAGGTTGAACAGGAGCGTCTCGCTCCTGCCCTCCTCCTTGCAGCGCAGCGCCTCGCGGATGGTCGCCGCCACCGCGTGGTTGGCCTCGGGGGCGGGCAGGATACCCTCGGTGCGGGCGAACTGGATCCCGGCCGCGAAGGTCTCAAGCTGCTGGATGGCCGTCGCCTCGATCGTGCCCAGGTCGGCCAGGTGGCTGACCAGCGGCCCCATGCCGTGGTAGCGCAGGCCGCCGGCGTGGATGCCCGAGGGCACGAAGGTGCTGCCCAGGGTGTGCATCTTGGTGATCGGCGCGAGGTGGGCGGTGTCGCCGTAGTCGTAGGCGAACTTGCCCTTGGTGATCGAGGGGCAGGCGGACGGCTCGACCGCCAGCACCCGCACGTCGCGCTCGCCGCGCAGCTTCGCGCCGATGAAGGGGAAGGTGAGCCCGGCGAAGTTCGAGCCGCCGCCGGTGCAGCCGATAAGAACATCCGGGTAGTCGCCGGCCATCTCCATCTGGGACATGGCCTCCTGGCCGATCACCGTCTGGTGCAGCATGACGTGGTTGAGCACGCTGCCGAGGGCGTACTTGGTGTCCTCGCGCTGGACGGCCATCTCGACCGCCTCGGAGATCGCGATGCCGAGGCTGCCGGTGCTGTCGGGGTGCTCGGCCAGGATCGCGCGGCCGCAGGCCGTCTCGGCGCTGGGGCTGGCCACCACGCTCGCGCCGTAGACCTCCATGAGCGCGCGGCGGTAGGGCTTCTGGTGGTAGCTCACCTTGACCATGTAGACCTTGACCTCAAGGCCGAAGAGGGCGCCGGCGAATGCCAGCGAGGAGCCCCACTGGCCGGCACCGGTCTCGGTGACGAGGCGCTTGACGCCCTCCTGCTTATTGTAGTACGCCTGGGCGATAGCGGTGTTCGGCTTGTGGCTGCCGGCCGGGCTGACGCCCTCGTACTTGTAGTAGATCTTCGCCGGCGTGTCGAGGGCGGCCTCCAGGCGGCGGGCGCGGTAGAGCGGGGATGGCCGCCACTGCCGGTAGATCTGCTGGACCTCCTCGGGGATATCGATCGAGCGCTCGGCGCTGACCTCCTGCATGATCAGGGCCATGGGGAAGAGCGGCGCGAGGTCGGCCGGGCCGAGGGGCTGGCCGGTGCCGGGGTGCAGCGCAGGGGCCAGCGGCGTCGGCAGGTCGGCGGCGATGTTGTACCAGCTGGTGGGCATGCGGTCTTCGCTGAGCACGTACTTGATCATGTCTGGCATTGGAGATTCTCCTTGAGTAGGGACGCAGCACGCTCTGTCCCTACGCGCGTCACAACAACAAAAAACCCCCCGACCCGAGCTGGGTCGAGAGGCGAGAAAAACTCGTGGTGCCACTCTCGTTCGCCGGCCCTCTCGGGCGCGGCGCACTTTGCGGGTACTGTCGGCGGTGCCGCTCCATACCCATCGCCCTGATAACGGCGGCGTCTCCGGCGAAGACTACTTATGAATGTTGAATATTGAATGCTGAATGTTGAATTGTCGGACAATTCAACATTCAACATTCAACATTAAAAATTCTGTTCGTCCTGCGACTCCCAGGGCCATTCCGCGCCGCCGTGTGCGCCGGCCTTTCACCATCTGCCGGCTCGCTGGGCACCGTGTTGCGCGTACTCGTCCTGCTCAACGTCGCTGCTCTGAAGTTGCGCGGAGTATAGCAGGCCAGTCGCGGCGTGTCAACCGATGCGATGGGCATGGCAGGGTATGTGCATCCTGGTGGCCGTGCTGCTGCGCGGCCGCAACGATGTGCGCGCCGGCGGCGGCGGCAGCTGGCGGCCCAGCCTCGGCGTGTTCCGCGGCATCCTCAAGGTCGGCGTGCCGGCGGCCCTGGAGGAGGTGCTGGTGATCGGCGCATTCGCCACCCTCACCCCGATCGTCGCCACCCTCGGCACCGTCTCGCTGGCCGCCCAGCGCGTGGTGATCAACATCCTCTCGCTCTCCTTCCTGCCCGGCCTCGGCTTCGGCCTCGCCGCCACCGCCCTGGTCGGCCAGGCCATCGGCGCACGCCGCCCCGACGAGGCCCGCGCCGTGATCAGCATCTCGCTGCGCTGGGCGATCATGTGGATGGGCGGGCTCGGCCTGCTCTTCTTCATCTTCGCCGAGTCCCTGGTGCGGATCTTTAGCGCCGACCCGGCCATGATCGCCACCGGCGCCGCCGCCATCCGCGTGGTCGCCTTCACCCAGCCCTTCTGGGCGGCCACCTTCGTCTACGCCGGGGCGCTGCGCGGCACCGGCGACACCCGCACGCCCCTGGTCATCACCGCCGCCGCGATCTGGTCGGCCGTCGGCCTCGGCGTTATCTTGATGAACACCTCCTTCCACAGCCTGGCCGGGATCTGGGCCGCCTTCCTCGTCGTCGGCCCCTTCGAGACCTTGGTCTACTGGCGGGCCTGGCGCAGAAAATGTTGAAGGTTGAATGTTGAATGGCGAATGCCGCTATTCAACATTCAACCTTCAACATTCAACAGTATGCAGTTCTACCTCGGGTGCGCCGTCTGGGCCTACAAGGACTGGGTGGGCGACCTGTTCCCCGCCGGGAGCAGGAGCGCCGACTTCCTGCGCCTCTACGGGCGCCGGCTGACGGCGGTGGAGGGAAACACCACCTTCTACGCCACGCCGAGTCCCGAGGTGGTGTCGCGCTGGGCCGCCGAGACGCCCGACACCTTCCGCTTCTGCCTGAAGCTGCCGCGCGCGGTGAGCCACGCCGGCCCGCTTGTGGCCCAGGTCGCCGCCGCCCGCGCCTTCGTCGAGCGGGTGGCCCCGCTCGGCGAGCGCCTCGGCCCCTTCTTCCTCCAGCTGCCGCCCGGCTACGGCCCGGCCCAGCGCGGCGACCTTGCCCGCTTCCTGGAGGGCTGGCCCCGCGAGCACCCCCTCGCCGTCGAGCTGCGCCACGCCGACTGGTACGCCCCGGCCCACGAGCAGCGGGCCATGGAGCTGCTTGGCCGACTCGGCATTGGGCGGGTGGTCATGGACGTGCGGCCCATCCGCCAGGCCGACGATGCGGGCGAGCTGCTCGACGGCGCCCGCGAGCGCAAGCCCGACGTGCCCATGCACCCCCTGCGCAGCGGCGGCATGGCCATGGTCCGCTACATCGGCCACCCCGACCCGGCCCGCAACGATGCCTGGCTCGACGAGTGGGCGCCGCGCATCGCCGCCTGGCTCGCCGAGGGGACCGCCGTCTACTGCTTCATGCACTGCCCCGACGAGTCTCGCTCGCCCGCCCTCTGCCGGGCCATCCAGCGCCGCCTCCTGGCCCTCGGCGCCGTCCCGCCGCTCCCCTGGGACACCCTCGCCGAGGCCCCGCCCGACGCCCCGCCCGAGCAGCTGAGCCTGTTTTAGCCCGCCGCGCCGCCTGCCGTTCATCCCCTCGTCACGTGGGGGGGCTATACTGGTGGGGGCATGGGCCACAGCACTCAACCTATAATCGACCATCGGCAATCCCACGAGGAGCACAGCATCATGGCGAGCACCACACATAAGGCGGGGGATAAAGACGCGAAGCGCCCCGACAACCCGTTCGCCCCGCTGCCGGGCCGGGTGCGCTACTCGGCGCGCTGGCTGGGGGCGAGCGCCGGGGCGACGGCGCTCGCCGCGCTGGCCGTGGCGAGAGGCGGGCCGCGGGCCGCCGCGGCCATCGGGGCGGCGGGGGTCGCCGGGGCGACCTACGCGACATCATACGAGCCGAGCCGGCCGCGCATGGAGCGGATCAGCCTGCGCTTCCCCGGCCTGCCGCCGGCGCTGGACGGGCTGCGCATCGGGCAGCTGAGCGACCTGCACCTCGGGCACCGCTTCGCCATCGAGAACACGCGCTGGGCGGTGGCCCAGATGGTCGATGAGGGGCCCGACCTGCTGGCGCTCACCGGCGACCTGGTCAGCTACACGCGCAACATCGCCGAGCTGCCGGGCCTGCTCGCCCCGCTGCGGGCGCCGCTGGGCATCTACGCGGTGCCGGGCAACCACGATCACTGGGAGGGCATGCCCGCGATCGCCGCGGCCCTGCGGCCGCTGGGCGTCGAGTTCCTGGTCAACGCCCGGCGCAGCCTGCGCTGGCGCGGCGCCGAGTTCACCCTCGCCGGCGTGGATGACGCCTGGGACGGCGAGATGGATATGGCCGCGGCCCTGGAGGGGGCTCCCGCCGGCGGCTTCACCGTGCTGCTCTGCCACATGCCCGACATGGCCGACGAGGCCGCCCAGCGCGGCGTGGACCTGCAGCTCTCGGGGCACACCCACGGCGGCCACATGCGCCTGCCCTGGCTGGGCTCCTTCGTCCTGCCGCGCCACGGGTGGCGCTACCCCATCGGCCTCCACCACGTCGGGCGCACCCAGGTCTATGTGAGCCGGGGCATCGGCCCCTGTCCCCTGTCCCCTGTCCCCTGTCCCCTGTCCCCTAGAAGAACACCTTGATGATCTTGAGGACGCCCTGGCTCCAGGGGACGCGGTGGGAGACGCCGGTGGCGCCCTTGAAGTCGGCCTCGTGGGCCACGTACCACTGGTAGTTGCGGATGAGCGACTGCTTGTTCGAGTACTTCGGCGCGAAGCCCAGGATGCGCTCGGCCTTCTCCACCGAGACGAAGGAGTCCTCGGTGACGGTGCCGTAGGCCCACTTGTAGACCGGGGAGAGCTTGAGCGCCGAGAGCACCGAGAGGGCCAGCACCATGGGCGCGCTCGGCACGCTGATGATCTTCTTGCCCTTGCCGGCGTACTCCAGCACGGCGCCGAAGTCCTCTTTGATCGTCGTGTACTCTTTGGCGCCGATGTTGAAGGTGTCGTTGACCTTCTCGCGATCCAGGGTGGCGCAGCGGTAGATGGCGTCGCAGAGATCCTCGACATCGAGCAGCTGGTAGCGGTTCTTGCCGTTGCCGGGCAGCGGGAAGTTCTTGCCGTCCTTGGCCCAGTCGTAGAGCAGGGCGAAGATGCCGAGGCGCTCGGGGCCGATGAAGGACTTGGGGCGCACGATCGAGACGCACATGCCCTGCTCGCGGTAGCTGGCGCAGATCTGCTCGGCGCGCACCTTGGCCTCGCCGTAGGGGCCGACGCCGTCGAGCTTATCATCCTCGACCAGGGGGTGGTGGTCGGGGATGCCGTAGACCGCCGTGGAGGAGACGTGGATGAAGCGGTCGACCGTATGCTCCAGGGCCGACTGGAGCACATTGCGGGTGCCGTCGATATCGGTGGAGAAGATATCGGCGGGGGTGTAGAGGGGCAGGGCGGCGGCGGTGTGGATGACCACATCGACGCCCTCCATGGCCCGGTCGACGGCGGCGCGGTCGCGGATATCGCCGGTGTGGGCGTCCACCCGGTCGCGCTCGGGGTAGTCGAAGGGGGCGATGTCGAGGGTACGAACCGTATGGCCCTGCTCCAGCAGGTAGCGCGCCAGGTTGATGCCGAGGAACCCGGCCCCGCCGGTGATCATAAAGGACTTTTGCATAGGTGTGTTGGGAGCTTATGGGAAGCTGGCCGCTTCCCAGAGGCTCATTACTCGCTCTGTTGTAGGAGGGCCCTGATCAGGCCGCCGCGCGCTATTATACCCAACAATCGTCCATCCCCATCAACGACCGGCATGCTATCGACGCCAAGCTCAAGGATGTGGCGTGCGGCGTAGGTAATCGGGAGCTCGGGCCTGAGGGTGGGCGGCTCAGGCGCGACAAGGGCGTCGAGGGCGCGGCCGGCGCCGATGCTGACAGGGGCGTGCCCATCAGGCCCTGGGCGCTGGATGGCGGCGAGCAGCGCGGCGCGATCCTCACCGGCGAGGGCGGTGAGGGCGCCGGCGAGGTCGATCGTGCCGCGCAGGTGGCCGACGCCGTCGGTGATCAGGATGCGGCGGGAGGGCGCGGACAGCAGCTGGGCGAGGGCGAGGGCGAGGGGTCGGCCGAGGGCCAGCTGCGGCGCGATCGTCTGCATCACCAGGCCGACGGTGGCGGGCGGCTCGGCCGGGCTGACGGCGCTCTCGGCCGGCTCAGCCTGCTCGACGGCGGCGCGCAGCACATCATCCTGACCGATGATCCCGGCCAGGATGCCGTCGCGGCCGATCACCGGGATCTGGGCGTAGCCCCACTCGACCATAGTGACGAGCGCCTGGGGCAGGCTGGTGCTGAGGGAGACGCTGCGCGGCTCGGCGCTCATCACCTCGCGGACGCCCCTGCCGATCAGGGGGGCGAGGATCGCGTCGCGCTCAGCGGGGGTGAGCAGGCGGATCAGCGCGGGGGGCAGGCGCAGGCCCACGCGCCAGGTGAGCTCCTGCTCGGAGAGCATGCCGACGAGGGCGCCATCAGGGCCGACGATGGGCAGGGCGGCGATCGGGCGCTCGATCAGCAGGGCGATGGCCTCGCCGAGGCTAGCGCTCACGGGCACAGAGGGGGCCGGGGTTCGCATCGTATCGCCGACGGTGCGGTCGACGGCGAAGGGGCCGCTGGCGCGCATCACGGCGCGGTAGACCGGCACATCCTCGACGGTGACCATCGCCTGCTCCAGCAGCTCGTCGAGCAGGGGCAGCAGGCGGGCCACGCGGTCGGCGCGGTCGATCCACTCGATCACCACAGGCTGGCGCTGGCTGGCCGGCTCGATCAGGCTGGTGCTGATGCGATGGCCCGGGCCAAATCCGGCAAGCCCCTGGATCGCCGTGGCGCCGGTGGCCCCGGCGCTACGCAGCCGATCCAGCACCGCCAGGTATCGGGGGCGGCCTTCCCACTGGTCGTCGCGGCTCAGATACATGCGGACGCGCTGGACGTGCTCTGATGATGGCATAGGGTTGATCCGTAGCGGGTGCGTTATGGCGATTCTATCATCGTAGAAAAATGACTCATTTTCTATTGACAGCGGGCGATGCCGCATGATACAACATGCATCTAACCGGCTCGCCCGGTTTTGCCCCTGATCAGACAGCGCCGCATCGAAAGGGAGCCGCCATGGCCAAGTCGCTTGTGCTCACCGGGATCTCCGGATCGCGGGCCGGCCTGCAGACGATCGTGTCGGGCCGTTTGAGTATAATCGGCAGCAGTGGCAGCTGTGATGTGGTGCTGCACGACCGGCAGGTGCTGCCGCGGCACGCCGAGATCCGCGTGCTGCTCGACCGCTGGTTTATTGTGCCGCTCGACGCGGGCGGGCTGGTCTTTATCAACGGCACGCCCGTGCGCGGGAAGCAGCGCATCGACGAGAATGATCTGGTGACGGTGGGGACGGCGACGTTTAAGGCGGCGATCCAGGATGTGAACGAGGTCGGCACCACCCGGCGCTGGTCCCGCTTGTGTATTCCCCCAGACGTCCTACTCGCCGCTGGCCCAGGCGTGGAAGTCGGTGGTGATGTTGTTGGTGAACCCCGTGATCATCTGGGTCATCTTATGCTCCATCGAGCGCTCGGCCAGGTTCTGGAGAAAGTGCTGGGGCATGAGGCGGAGCACCGACGGCACAGGGATATCCATCGCGATATCGACGGTGTACTCGATGGCGGTGCCGTCGCGCTCGGGGAAGAAGACCGCCTCAGCGGAGAGGGCGCCGTTAAAGACGAGGCCAGGGATCCTGGCCGGCGGGCCGCTGTCGTCGGGGACGACGCGGATCGACTGGCCCGGCGCGTGGATGGCCAGCAGGTCGAAGATCGCGGCCATCGTGTGCCCGTGGCCGTCGGTCGCGCCGACGACGAGACGGTAGCGGTTGGGCCCATAGGGCTGGATGTCGAGGGCGTCGGGAAGCAGCTGGAAGACGGCAGGGACGTCGCAGAAGTACTCGTAGGCGAGATCGGCGGGGGCGGCGAAGCGGAAGACGTGGACTGCCTGGCCGCCAAGCTGGACAATATGTCTGCCGGCGCGATCTACCCGAGGGCTGGTTGGGCTGGCCGTTGCCATACGGCGCTCCTTGCGCGGGTGGGCGACGAGCGCCTCACCGGCCTGTCGTGATTCCCTTGCATATATGCAAGCATTCGATGCAGGCGATTATAGCATCTCGCCGATCTTTATGCAAGATAATGACTGCGAAATCATCGAGCGGCGGCTACAACGCGTTGACTTTTTATCTCTAGCGTAATAAGATGCAGCCAGGTCACATGGAGCGGAAGGAGTCACCAATGAGCGAGCGACCGCAGGGCAGCACGACGGGGATCTTCGGAATCTTGTTCCGTGAGACGGGGCTGTTCTTGGAGCAGGCCCTTCAGCGGGCCGATGTCCAGGGGAAGGAGACGTTCGACTGGGTCGATCAGCAGGCGAAGCAGGCGTCGCAGTGGGCCGACCAGCAGGCGAAGCAGGCGACCCAGTGGGCCGACCAGCAGACGAAGCAGATGAACCAGTGGGTTGATCGTCAGCTGACCGAGGATCAGAAGCGCCGGGCGAACGAGTCATCGGCCCGCCGCGCCGACGCCGAGTCGCGCCTGCTTGAGCAGATGCGGCTCGCGAAGCAGGCCGGCCTGAATGTCGACGACGTTCTGGCGAAGTTTCGCGGCGAGAAGTAAGCGCATCATTCTCAAAACCGGGGTTGCTTTGACCAACATGGCCAGCGAAGCTGGCCATGTTGGTCAAAGCAACCCCGGTTTTGTTGCCAGCACAACACTGTACACGGTGAGGGTGAGGTGACATCTACACCAGAAACCGGGCGGCGAGGGCCGGCAGCTGCTTGAGCGGGCCGGTGCGCACGCGGGTGTGGGGCAGCGAGGCCAGGAACTGCTGGCCGTAGCGCTTGCTGATCAGGCGCTTGTCGAGGATCACCACGATGCCGCGGTCCTCGCGGGAGCGGATGAGCCGGCCGAAGCCCTGCTTGAACTTGAGGATGCTCAGCGGGACGCTGTACTCGCCGAAGGGGTCGTCGAAGCGCTCGCTGCGCGCGGCGTAGATCGGGTCGGTGGGCACGGCGAAGGGCAGCTTGGCGATCACCAGCACCGAGAGCGCGTCGCCCACGACATCCACGCCCTCCCAGAAGCTGCTGGTGCCGAGCAGCACCGTGCGCGGGAACTCCTTGAAGCGGTCGAGCAGCGAGCGGCGCGAGCCGTCGATGTTCTGGCCGAGCACGGCGATCTCCAGCTCCTCAAGCGGCTCCTGGATGGCCGCGTAGGTCTGCTTGAGGGCGCTGTTGGCGGTGAAGAGGGCCAGGGTGCGCCCGCCGGTGGCGCCGCACAGCTCGACCAGGGCCTGCTCGACGGCCTGCTGGTAGCCGCGCTGGTTCGGCTCGGGGATGTCGCTAGGGATGAAGACGAGGGCCTGGCGCTCGTAGTCGAAGGGGCTCTCGAGCATCAGCTCCTCGGGCTCGGGCAGGCCAAGCCGATCGCGCACAAAGTCGAAGCGGCCCTCGATCGTCAGGGTGGCCGAGGCGAGCACCGCCGTCTGCTTCTGGGCGAAGAGCTGGGCCGCGAGGATCTCGGCCACGCTGAGCGGCGCGGCCAGCAGGCTGAGCGTGTCGCGCAGGCGGTCGTGGTTGAGCCAGCAGATGCTCTCCTCGTTGCCGAAGATGATGTGGCCCGTCTGCACGCGGGCCTCCAGGGCGAAGCGGTTGAGGAAGCTGACCCGCAGCATCAGCTCGTCGTAGCCGGGGATGCCGTCGCCCTCCATATCGCGCAGCATGGCGTCGATCTTGCCCAGCCCGTCGCCGATCGTGGAGAGCCCGTCGATCAGGTTCTGCCAGCCGGCCTGGATGGCCTGCCAGGCCGGCTTCCTGCGCACCTCTGGGGTGAGCCGCAGGCGCGTGTCGTACTGGTTGGACTCCGTCGCGCCGGCGACGAAGCCAGCGAGCTGGTTGAAGCACTCGTAGATGGTGGCGCGGGCGCGGACGAGGGAGGGCTGGATCTGGCCGGCGATTTGGGCGATCTTCTCGCGCTCGGCCGGCTCGGCGGAGCTCTCGCTGAGATACTTCGGCAGCTCAGAGAGCAGGCCGCTCACCGCCTGGGCGCCGCCCTCGTAGTAGAGGTCGTCGAGGAACGTGATCAGGGCGGCCTGGTCGACCGCGAAGCTGAGCTGGTCGGTGGCGACATCCTCAAGGTTGTGGGCCTCGTCGACGATCAGGTGCTCGTAGGCCGGCAGCACGTTTGACTGGGCCGAGAGGTCGGCGATCAGCAGGGCGTGGTTGACCACGACGATATGGGCGGCCTCGGCCCTGCGGCGGGCCTGGAAGAAGTAGCACTCGCGGAAGTGGGTGCAGCGCGGGCCGATGCAGGTCTCGGGGGTGACGTTGACCCG
>NZ_JAIEWN010000003.1:0-16897 GCF_019599295.1 Oscillochloris sp. ZM17-4
AGCGTGAGCCAACTGTTACCCTGACTCGGCCCTTCTGAAACCTTGTCTAAGCGACAGAGGCGTTTCTGCTGCTGCGCCCCTAGTCTGCGGCGGCCCGCTGACCCTCAGACGCAAAGAGGATATCGCGCAGGAAGTGGCCGGTGTGCGACCCCTCGGCCATCGCCACGTCCTCGGGTGTGCCGGCGGCCACCACGTAGCCGCCGCCGTCCCCGCCCTCCGGCCCCATGTCCACAATCCAGTCGGCCGTCTTCACCACATCCAGGTTATGCTCGATCACGATCACCGTGTTGCCGGCGTCCACCAGGCGGTGCAGCACGCGCAGCAGGTGCTGCACGTCGGCGAAGTGCAGGCCGGTGGTCGGCTCGTCGAGGATGTAGATCGTGCGGCCGGTGGCCACGCGGGCCAGCTCCTTGGCCAGCTTGACGCGCTGGGCCTCGCCGCCCGAGAGCGTGGTGGCCGGCTGCCCGAGCTTGATGTAGTCCAGCCCGACATCGTGCAGCGTCTGGAGGATGCGCCTGACCCTGGGCACGTTGTCGAAGAAGTCCAGGGCCGTCTGCACGTCCATATCGAGGATGTCAGAGATCGACTTGCCCTTATACTTGACCTGGAGCGTCTCGCGGTTGTAGCGCCGGCCCTTGCACTCATCGCAGCGCACCCAGACATCGGCCAGGAACTGCATGTCGATCTTGATCTCGCCGTTGCCCTCGCAGGCCTCGCAGCGCCCGCCCTTCACATTGAAGCTGAAGCGGCCGGCCTCGTAGCCGCGCAGCTTCGCCTCGGCCGTCCCGGCGAAGAGCTGGCGCAGGATGTCGAACAGCTTGACGTAGGTGGCCGGGTTCGATCGCGGGGTGCGCCCGATCGGCTGCTGGTCGATATCGATCACCTTATCGAGGGCGTCCAGGCCGTGGAGCGCGGCGTAGGGGCCGGGCTTGAACTGGGCCTTGTTCAGGCGGTTGGCCAGGGCCGGGTAGAGCGTCTCGGTGATCAGCGAGGACTTGCCGGAGCCGGAGACCCCGGTGACGGTGACGAAGGTGCCGAGCGGGAAGCGCACGCTGACATCGCGCAGATTGTTCAGGGTGACGCCCTCGATGCTGATCCAGCCGCCCGCGGGGGCGCGGCGTAGGCCGGGCACGGCGATCTCCATGCGGCCGCTGAGGTAGGCCCCGGTGAGCGAGGTGGCGTGCTGGGACACGTCGTGGGGCGTGCCGGCCACCACCACCTCGCCGCCCTTGACCCCGGCGCCCGGCCCGAAGTCGACCATCCAGTCGGCGGCCTGCATCGTCTCCAGGTCGTGCTCGACCACCACCAGGGTGTTGCCGAGGTCGCGCAGGCGCAGCAGCGAGCCGAGCAGCTTGCGGTTATCGCGCTGGTGCAGGCCGATGCTGGGCTCGTCGAGGATATACATCACGCCGACGAGGCCGGAGCCGATCTGCGAGGCCAGGCGGATGCGCTGGGCCTCGCCGCCGCTGAGCGTGGGCGCGGGGCGCTCCAGGGTCAGGTAGTGCAGGCCGACGTTGCGCAGGAAGCTCAGGCGCTCGCGGATCTCCTTGAGCACATCGCCGACGATCTCGATCTGGGTGGGGGTGAGTCCCAGCGAGCGGCCGTCCTCCATGCCCTCGGCCAGCTCCAGCGCCCACTGGTAGGCCTCGCCGATATTCTTGGCGCAGACCTCGCGGATGCCCTCGCCGGCCACGCGCACCGCCAGGCTCTGCGGGCGCAGGCGGGCGCCGGCGCAGTCGGGGCAGGGCTGCTCGCTCATATACTGGGTGTAGTACTCGCGCTGCGAGTCGCTGCCCGTCTGCATGAAGCGGCGGCGGATCTCGGCGGCGACGCCCTCCCATGTGCGGAAGAACTCGCCCCGGCTGCCGCTCTCGTTCTCCCAGGTGAAGCGGATCTTCTGCTTGCCGCTGCCGAGGATGACCGCATCGCGCTGGGCCTGGGTGAGCTGGCCCCAGGGTGTGTCCATGTCGATCCCGTAGTGGGCGGCGATCGAGAGCAGCGACTTGGCGGCCCAGGAGTCCTTCTTCTTGCGCACCTCGCCCCAGTAGGTGATCGCGCCATCGTTCAGCGAGAGGTCGCCGTTAGGCACCAGCAGGGCCGGGTCGATCTCCATGCGGGTGCCGAGGCCGGTGCAGGTGGGGCATGCGCCCTGGGGCGAGTTGAAGGAGAACATCTGCGGCGAGAGCTCGGGGAAGGAGATCCCGCATGTGAGGCAGGTGTTGCTCTCGCTCATCAGCCAGTCTTCGGAAGGGCTGAGGGCTGAGGGCTGAGGGCTGAGGGGCTGGACGCTGACGATGATCGTGCCCTCGCCGACGCGCAGGGCCTGCTCGACGCTGTCGGTCAGCCGGGTGACGAATCCGTCCCACTCGCTGCCCGCGCCCGAGGCGGCGAAGCCGGCGCCGGCCTCGGCATCCAGGGTGTTGGCCTCGGCCTGCTGGCGGTCGGGCATCACGAGGCGGTCGACGACCACCTCGATCGTGTGCTTGACCTTCTTGTTGAGCTTGATCTCATCGTCGAGGCCGCGCACCTCGCCATCGACGCGGACGCGCACGAAGCCCTCGGCCTTCGCCTCGACAAAGATATCCTTGTACTCGCCCTTGCGCTGTGAGACGACCGGGGCCAGCACCATAAAGCGCGACCCGGCGGGCAGCCCGAGGATGCGGTCGACCATCTGCTGGGCCGTCTGCGAGGCCACGGCGCGACCGCACTGGTGGCAGAACTGCGTGCCGACGCGGGCGTAGAGCAGACGCATGTAGTCGTAGATCTCGGTGACGGTGCCGACCGTGGAGCGCGGGTTCTTCGATGCGCTCTTCTGCTCGATCGCGATCGCCGGCGAGAGGCCCTCGATCAGATCGACCTTGGGCTTCTCCATCTGGCCGAGGAACTGGCGGGCGTAGGAGGAGAGGCTCTCGACGTAGCGGCGCTGGCCCTCGGCGTAGAGCGTGTCGAAGGCCAGGGAGCTCTTGCCCGAGCCGCTCACCCCGGTCAGCACGATCAGCTTGTCGCGCGGCAGCTCGACATCGACGCCCTTGAGGTTATGCTCGCGCGCGCCCTTGATGACGATCGTATCTTTTCCCATGGATGCTCCTGGGCTAGGTCAATGTTGAATGTTGAATGTTGAATGTTGAATGTTGAATGTTGAGTGTTGCTCTGCGCTGGGGCTCAGCTTAGGCTACAAAGAGGGCGTCGTTGGCCCGCTTTGCGCCAGGTGTGCAGACGAAAGCGCCGCCAGCGAGCAGGTGCTTCGAGTGGCGGCGCAGTAACGTTGTATGAAACAGCCGTGCTGTTAGTATACCACAATTTAGGGGCGCAGCAGCGTGACGCTGCTGCGCCCTTACCTTTAGTGCGCCAGGTGCTGCTCGGCCTCGATGGAGACGCCGGCGCGGGCGGGCTCCAGGGGGGCGGCGCCGGTGAGCTCGGGGCGGACGGCGGCCGAGATCACCAGGCCGGCGGCGGCGACCAGCAGGGCTCCGCTGAAGTAGGGCGCGGCCGGGCCGATCAGGTCGAAGATCAGGCCGGCGAAGAGCGGGCCGGCCACCATCATCAGGCTGTTGAAGGCCTGGACGCCGCCGAGCACGCCGCCCTGCTCCTGGGGGGCCACCCGCCGCGAGATCAGGCTGGTCAGCGAGGGCGTGGCCATGCCCGAGCCGGCGGCGAGCACGCCCATGGCCGGGTAGAGCGCCCAGGCGACCGGGGCCATAGCGATCCCGGCGAAGCCGACCACCATCATGCCCAGGCCGGTGATGGCCAGGCGGGCCTCGCCGAAGATCGGCAGCAGCTTGCGGATGAGGAAGCCCTGCATCAGCACCGCCATCAGGCCGATGAAGGCGAAGACGAAGGCGTTCTCGGTCGGGCCAAAGCTGAAGCGCAGGTCGCTGAAGACGGCGAAGTTGTTCTGGAGGCCGGCGAAGGCGAAGTTCAGCAGCAGCACGCCGGCCAGCAGCGGGCGGATGCTCGCCTTGCCCACCACGGCGCGCAGGCGGGTCACCGGGTTCATCTTACGGAAGGGCACGCTGGTGCGCCGCTCGGCCGGCAGCGACTCGGGCAGGCGGAAGAAGCCGAAGATCACATTGCCGAAGGTCAGGGCGGCGGCGGCGAAGGCCGGGGCGGCCAGGCTGATCGTGCTGAGCAGGCCGCCGATCGCCGGGCCGAGCATGAAGCCCAGGCCGAAGGCCGCGCCGATCAGGCCGAGGCCCTTGGCCCGATCCTCGGGCGCGGTGATGTCGGCGATGTAGGCCTGGGCCGTGCTGATGTTCCCGCCGGTGATCCCGTCGAGGATGCGGGCGAAGAAGAGCACCGCCAGCACTGTGCCGACGCCCAGGGGCAGCAGCTGGTCGGCTAGGCCGAAGACGATATAGGAGATGCCTGTGCCGGCCAGGCTGATCAGCAGCACCGGCCGGCGGCCGAAGCGGTCCGACAGGGCGCCCAGCACCGGCGAGAAGACGAACTGGAAGAGCGAGAAGCTGGCGGCCAGCGCGCCGACGATCAGGGCGCGGCTGCTGGAGAGCCAGGCCGCGTCGGCCTGCTCGATGATCTTCACGTAGTATGGCAGCAGCGGCACCACGATGCCTACGCCCAGCAGGTCGATGAAGACGGTGAGGAATATGAAGATAAGTGGTGAGCGCTTGCTATTCACAGGTTTCTACCTCGTAGATGTTTGAGCTCGGGATATTTCCTTGTGCAAACTATAACACATTTGCCGCACCTTTGTCAATACCTTGCACAGGTATATGCACAGGATCATTGCATTGAATGATCCAAATGCCCCGCGCATGTGGTAACATGGCACATATTGCGCCGCGAGCGCGCAACATTCCCTCCCAATGCCCGCTCCCGAGGTGTCAATGCCCTTCGCCGGCTTCTCAACCGATGGTCTCGTCGGACTGCCGCCCGAGCTGTTCAGCGAGGTGCTGCCGGCGATCACCCTGGCCAGCGAGCTCAAGGTCACGCTGCACCTGTTCTACCGGCTGAGCCGCCAGCGTGGCACGCCGCGCCGCCTGAGCTGGGACGATCTGCTGGCGGACAAGACGCTGCGCCGCTCGCTGCGGGCCGTCTCGAAGCTGCGCCCGCTGGAGGATCTGCTGTCCGAGGGGCTCGACGCGGCGGTCCACCGGGGCAGCCTGCTGCACCTCGTCGCGCCGGCCGGCGGACGGGTGAGCAGCTGGTACCTGGTCAACACGGAGGCGAACCGGGGCTGGGCCGAGCAGATGGCCCTGGCCCACGCGGCCCTGGCACCCAACGAGGCGCCCGCCGAGCGGCCCTCGCTGATCGGCCTCTACGAGCAGAATATCGGCCTGGTGACGCCGATGTTGGTGGATGAGCTGCGCGAGGCCGAGGAGCGCTACCCGCCGGCCTGGGTCGAGGATGCGATGCGCGAGGCCGTGCGGGCCAACGCCCGCTCGTGGCGCTATATTCGTAAGGTCCTGGAGAGGTGGGCCACCAATGGACGACAAGATGCGCCGGATCGCGCCGGGCGACCTATCGATATCGAGAAGTACACCGGCGGCCAGCTCGGAGGGCTCTACCGACGCGGCGGCGACGACACCGATCTCTGAGAGCGTCGGCGACCCGAACTGCCCGACCTGCCGCGGGGCCGGGTTCTATGTGCGCGATGTTCACTACGGGCACCCCGACTTCGGCCAGCTCATCCCCTGCCACTGTAAGGACGATGAGATGCAGCGGCTGCGCAGCCTGAAGCTGCTCAAGATCAGCAATATCGAGCCCTTCCGCGACAAGACCTTCGAGAACTTCGACCGCGGCATCCCCGGCGTGGTGCGGGCCTTCTCGCGCTGCGTCGAGTTCGCCCGCAACCCGCGCGGCTGGCTCATCCTCTATGGCGGCTATGGCTGCGGCAAGACCCACCTGGCCGCCGCGATCGCCAACGAGGTGCTGAAGATGAACTCCGAGGTGCTCTTCACGGTCGTCCCCGACCTGCTCGACCACCTGCGCTCGACCTTCGGCCCGAACTCGGAGGTGGACTACGACGAGCGCTTCGACCAGGTGCGCCGGGCTAAGCTGCTCGTGCTCGATGATCTGGGCACCGAGAATGCCACCCCCTGGGCCAGGGAGAAGCTTTACCAGATTATTAACCACCGCTATAATTATGCTCTCCCCACGGTGATCACCAGCAACCGTGACCCGAAGGAGATCGACCCGCGCATCCTCTCGCGCATGGAGGATGTGGCGCTCTGCCCCGAGCGGATCATGATCGAGGCCGCCGACTACCGCCGCCTGAGCGTCGAGCAGCGCTCCGGCGCCCGTAAGCGCAAGGCCGAGGGCCGCGCGGGGCCGACCGGGTCGCGGAATTGGTAAGGAGCTTCCCGGAAGCTCGGTTGAAGAAAGTACTGCCCGAATGGTACGACATTTCCTCTCTGTGACCGACCTGAGCCGGGCCGAGGCTGAGGCGCTGCTCGACCGGGCCGCCGCCCTCAAGGCGGAGTGGCACGCCGGCGGCAAGGGCGTCCACCCCGGGCTGCCGATGCAGGGCAAGACCCTGGCCCTGGTCTTCGAGAAGCCCTCGCTGCGCACGCGCGTGGCCTTCGAGGCCGGCGTCACGCAGCTCGGCGGGCACCCGAGCTACCTCTCGGCGAACGACATCGACATGGGCGGGCGCGAGAGCGTGCCCGATGTGGCCCGCAACCTGAGCCGCTGGGTGCAGGTGATCGCCGCCCGCGTCTTCAAGCGCAGCACGGTTGAGACCCTGGCCCGCTACGCCACGGTGCCGGTGATCAACGCCCTCTGCGATGTCGAGCACCCCTGCCAGGCGCTCGCCGATATGCTCACCCTGCGCGAGCGGTTTGGGCGCACCCAGGGCCTCACGCTGGCCTATGTGGGCGACGGCAACAATGTCTGCAACTCGCTGATGCTGCTCGGCGCGACCCTTGGCGTGAGCGTGGCCGTGGCCTCGCCGCCCGACTACCGGCCCGACCCCGAGTTCGTCGCGCGGGCCGAGGCTCTGGCCGCCGATAGCGACGCCACGATCACGATCACCTCATCGCCGGACGAGGCGGTGGGCGGGGCCGACGCCGTCTACACCGATGTGTGGACCTCGATGGGCCAGGAGCACGAGTCGGCCCGCCGCCGGCCCGCCTTCCAGCCCTACCAGGTGGACACGGCCCTGATGGCCCACGCCGACCCGCGGGCGGTGGCCATGCACTGCCTGCCGGCCCACCGCGGCGAGGAGGTGACGGCAGAGGTGATCGATGGCCCGCGCTCGGTGATCTTCGAGCAGGCCGAGAACCGGCTCCATGTCCAGAAGGCTCTTGTGCTGACGCTTCTAGAATTGTAGATTGCAGATTGTAGATTGCAGATTGGGCGAAGGCCCGGCAATCTACAATCTACAATCTACAATCTGCAATTCAAAACGCTATGGCAGGAAATCGCGCAATCTTCGAGCGGGCGATGGAGCAGAGCCGTGAGGCCGCCCGCGGCGGACGTTGGGAAGACTCGCTGAAGAGCGCGATCCGCGCGCTGCAGGAGTTCTCCCAGGACACCGATGCCCGTATCGCCGCTGCGGTGGCCCTGTTCAACACCGGCAAGCTCGACCGTGCCCTGCAGATCTTTGAGGATCTGCGCGCGTCGGATCAGAATAACCCGTTCTACCTGGGCTATATGGCCCAGTGCAATAGCCGCCAGGGGAACGTGAGCGCCGCAGTGCAGAGCTACCGCAGCCTGGCCGAGCTGCATGTCAGCCAGCGCCGGCCCGCACAGGCCGTCGAGCCGCTGCGCGAGCTGCTCGCCCTACGGCCCGACATGGATGATCAGCGGCGACGTCTGGCGCGGCTCTATGAGGAGCTCGGCGCCGTCCGCGAGGCGGCCGGCGAGTATCTCATCCTGGCCCGCCGCCTCTATGACTCCCAGCAGCTTGACGCGGCCGCTGAGACTGCCGAGACGGCGCTGCGGCTCGAGCCGAACTCGCGCGAGGCCAAGGATCTGATCGTCACCCTGCGCGATGCGATGTCGCGCGCCGCCGGGATCCAGCCGGCGGCGCCCGCCGCCCCCGGCAGCGGCGATCTGCGGGTGAGCACGAGCGGGATGACCGGCGCCCTCCGCTCGCAGCAGTTCCAGATCGAGAAGCTGATCGAGCAGGCGATCAAGAAGCAGGAGGCCGGCGACTCCAGCGGCGCGGCGGAGCTGTACGAGCAGGCGGTGGAGGCCGGCCTCGAGCGGGCCGATGTGCTCTACTCGCTCGGCCTGATCTACCAGGAGCGGGGCGACCACCGGGCCGCCGTCGGCGTGCTCAACCGCGCCTCCTCCGACGCCGAGTACGCTCTCTCGTCTCACTTCGCCCTCGGCCAGAGCCACCGCGAGCTCGGCCAGCTGCCCCAGGCCGCCCAGGAGTTCGAGCAGACGATCGGACTGGTCGACCTGAACTCGATCGGCCGCGCCGAGGCCGACGACCTGATCAACATGTATGAGTCGGCGGCGACGATCTATAGCGAGATCGGCGATATCGCCCGCGCCGCCGCCCTCTACTCGACGCTCGCGTCCTTCCTGGAGAGCAAGCGCTGGGGCCGCGATCGGGCCGCCGAGTTTAAGGCGCGGGCGAAGGAGCTCTCTGAGCGCAATATGTTCGCCAAGCTGCGCACCCTTGGCACCGGCAGCCTGACCCCGCAGTCGGAGCCGGATGCGGTCTCGGCGCCCGAGGAGGCGATGCCGGAGAGCTGGGGCAAGATCCGGCCGATCACCGACTTCCTGCGCAACGACCGCCCTGCCACCACAAGCAGCCTCGGCACCCGCGCCCAGCTTGATCCGAAGCCGATCTCCGAGCCGCTGCTGATCCTGGAGACGATGCCGATCGCTCCCGCCGAGCCGCGCTTTGCGCCGAGCACCCCCATCGATACGACTGGCCTCGACCCTGAGACCGAGGGCTGGGTCACGCTCAGCGGAAAGTACCTCGACCAGGGGCTGATCGAGGCCTCGCTGGACGCCTGCCTTGAGGCGATCCGGGTGAATGTGGACTACCTGCCCATCCACCTGCGGATGGGCGAGATCTACGAGCGCCAGGGCCGGCCCGAGGAGGCGCTCTCCAAGTATCAGCTGCTGATCGACACCTACCGCGTGCGCAATGAGCCCGAGAAGACGATCGATGTCTACTTCCGCTTCATCGGTCTGTCGCCCGATACGATCAACGCCCGCGCCCGCCTGGCCGAGATCCTCAAGGGCGCCGACCGGGTCGATGAGGCGGTCGAACAGTCCATCCACGTCGCCAACAACTACTACCGGATGGGCCAGAGCAACAAGGCGCTGGAGGAGTACCGCCGCCTGCTCCAGTGGGCGCCGAAGAACCGCGATGTCCACATGCAGTACGGGCTGGCCCTGCTCAAGCTGGAGCGATTTGAGGCGGCGCTCGGCGAGTTCCGCAAGGCGATGGAGCTCGGCAGCCCCGACGACCTCGTCGCGATCTCCCGGCTGAATATCACCCTGGCCCTGATGGGCGACCAGCCCGCCGATGTGTGGGACTCGCTGGCCACGCTGCTCGACCAGATCAAGCAGCGCCCCCAGGAGTTCAGCCATGTGCAGTCGGAGTATCGCTCGGCCCTGCTGATCTCCGACGCCAGCATTCTGCACTATATCCTGGCGATCATTCAGCAGCACTCTGGCCAGCATAGCTCCGCCCTGCTGGAGCTTGAGCAGGCCCAGATGATGCTTGAGAGCGATGCGGACCCACTGCTGCACCCGGTGCTGATCTACCAGGCCGCCGCCGATAGCTATATTGCGATGGGCAAGGCCGAGGAGGCCCTGGCCCAGCTGCATAAGGGCCAGGCCGTCGCTGGGCGCAACCCCGCGAACCCGAACATCACCCACACCTTCGCCGTGCCCCTGGCCAAGGGCGAGCTGGCTCGGCGCATGGCCGAGGCCTACGCCGCCACCGACGACCTCGACGGCGCCGAGCAGGCCCTCGTCGAGGCGAAGAAGCTCGTCCCCTACGACCGGGCGATCCACACGAAGCTGGCCGATGTCTACTTCCGCCAGGGCAAGCTCGGCGAGGCACTGGCCCAGCTTGAGGAGCTCGCCACCTACTACGAGGAGCGCCAGCAGCTCGACCGGGCGATCGAGATGCTGGAGTACGCCCTGAAGATTGCGCCGAACCATATTGCGATCAGCGGGCGCCTGGCGCGCATGCAGCTGCGCCGCGGCTACCTCGACAAGGGCGTGGACGGGCTCATGCGCGCCGCCGAGCTCCAGCGCAAGGCCGGCCAGCTGAAGGACGCCGTCGCCTCGCTCCAGGAGGCCGCCCAGGTTCACTGGATGATGAGCGAGCACGAGAAGGCCCGCCACGTCTATGATAAGATCGTCCAGATCGCGCCCAATGATATTGAGGCCCGCCAGTGGCTGGCCCTGATGCACACCCTCGCCCGCCGCACCGGCGAGGCCGTGGCCGAGAAGAAGCAGATCGCCCGCATCTTCGCCCAGCAGCGCGACTACGACGGCGCGATCGCTGAGCTGCACCAGATCATCGGCCTGGACCAGAAGGATCTCGACGCCTACTATCTCCTTGGCGATATGCTGATGCGCCGCGAGGAGTACGGCCAGGCTGTCCAGCTCTACGCGCGCATGCTGAAGATGGAGGGCGTTGAGAAGGGGCGCATCGAGGCGCTGGCGACGGCCGCCAACCGCATGCTCCAGCAGCGCCAGTCGCAGATCAAGAGCTAGGGGACAGGTAAGCAGTTTTTTTGTGGGAGAGCGAAGCTCTCCCACACCCTCAGCGACGTCACTGCTTCCACATCGGCCCGGGCAGATGATCGTCGCGGAGCAGATGCTCGAAGAGCGCGGGGGGAAGCGGCTCGCTGTAGAAGTAGCCCTGGATCATATCGCAGCCGACGCTGTGCAGGAAGTCGCGCTGGGCAACCGTCTCCACACCCTCGGCCACGACGCGCATGCCGAGCTGGTGGGCCAGGCTCATGATCGCCATGATAATCGCCCGCCCGCTATCGTCGCGCTCGGTGCCGATATCGGACACAAACGAGCGGTCGATCTTCAGGATGCTGATCGGCAGACGCCGCAGGTAGCCGAGGGACGAGTAGCCCGTGCCGAAGTCGTCGATCGCCAGGGTCAGCCCGAGCGAGCGCAGCCGGTCGAGCATCTGGGTGACGCTGGAGCGGTCGCCGATCAGCATGCTCTCGGTCAGCTCAAGCACGATCAGGCTCGGGGCGAGGCCGCTCTCGGCCACGATGGTGCGCAGGCTCTCGACAAAGTTCGGCTGTGAGAACTGGATGATCGAGACATTCACCGACATAAAGATGGGGCGGCCCGGGCGCTGCCAGCGCTGCACCTGACGGAAGGCGTTCGCCATACACCATGCGTTAAACGGGATGATCAGGCCGAGCTCCTCGGCGAGCGGGATGAAGCGGATCGGCGGGATCATGCCGAGGTCGGGGTGCTTCCAGCGCAGCAGCGCCTCGGCGCCGACGATGCGGCCGGCCATGTCCACCTTGGGCTGGTAGTAGATATCGAGCTCATTGCGCTCCAGGGCGCGGCGCAGGTAGTTCTCCAGGCGCAGGCGCTCCAGGGCGGTTTGGTTCGTGTCCGAGTCGAAGAACTGGAAGCTGTTGCGCAGGGTGTTCTTGGCGCGGTACATCGCCGTGTCGGCGCAGCGCTGCAGGCTATCAGAGTCCTCGCCGTCGGCGGGGTACAGGCTGGCGCCGATGCTGGCGCTGACAAAGAGCTCGTGCCCGGCGATGTGGAAGGGCGGCTGGAGCAGCTCGTGGAGGCGATGGGCCACCTTCGCCACCTGCTGGGGCCCGGTGATCTCGGTGAGCACCATCATAAACTCATCGCCGCCCCGGCGGGCCAGCGTATCGGCGCTCCGCACATAGCTCTCGAGGCGGCGGGCCAGATGGATGAGCAGGGCGTCGCCGATGGTGTGTCCAAGCGAGTCGTTGATCTGCTTGAAGCGGTCGAGGTCGATAAACAGCACGGCGATCATATTGCCAGACCGGCGGGCGGACTCGATCGCCCGCCCCAGATGATCGTCAAAGAGCAGCCGGTTCGGCAGCCCGGTCAGAGCGTCGTGGTGGGCCTGGTAGGCCATCTGGTGGGTGTGCTCCTGCTGCTCCATGGCGATCATCAGCAGCTGCTCTGCCAGCTCGACCACCTGGAGATTATCGACATCTAGCGGCACGGGCACGCTAAGGAGGATCACCAGCACGCCATTGAGCCGGCCCGTGTGGGAGTGGATCGGCGCGAGCCAGCAGTCTTTCAGGCCTGTATCGGCGACAATGTCCGCTATCTCGTTCCAGCGGGCGTCTCCGGGAGGGCATCGCACGATCTTCCCGTACCCCGCGCCATCGGACAGGCGGCTGTCGGCGCGCATGCGCGACCACACATCCAGCCGCGCCAGCGTATCGTCCGGCAGATCGGGGCGGGCAAGGTGCTGCACCGGCACATCCGCGAGCGCCAGGGAGGCGTAGATCAGGCCCAGGTAGTGCTGCTCGATCATCACGAGGATCTGCTGGATGACCACGCTGATCGTCTGGCTACGGGCCACCAGCTCAAGCACCTGCCGGCGCTCGTTGCTGAGGATCTCGGCCTGCTTGCGGCGGGTGATGTCCTCGTGGGCCACCACCACCCGGAGGTGATCGCCCTCGCCGAAGCGGGTGACGCGCAGGGTGAACCAGTGGTGTTGATCCGGCGCGTGGCAGGGGTAGTCGAGGTGGAAGTGCGTCTGCGCGCCCGCGATCACCGCCCGGATGCCGGCCGCCGCCGCCCTAGAGATCGGCGCATCCTCACCCTCGGACGCGTCGCAGATGGCCAGGTAGTTGTAGCCCACGCCGCTGCGGTACGGGTTGTAGCCGGCGCTGCGCGAGAACTCCTGCCAGGCCTGGTTCACCGCCACGATCATGCCGTCCTGATCGAGGATGGCGATATGGGCCGAGAGCGCGTCGAGGGTCGAGCGCAGAAACTGCTGCGACTCGATCAGCAGCAGCTCGCTCCGCCGGCGCTCGGTGATATCGCTGAGGGTGGCCAGGAAGGCGGGCCTGCCGTCCAGAGTCAGCGGCTGGACGCGCATCAACACCAGGGCCACGCTCCCGTTGGGGCGGATGATCTCCAGGTCGGTCGTCTCGTGCGATGCGAGGGGGAAGCCAAAGGGGAACCCCTGCAATTCATCGCGGCTGCGCCCGAACAGAGCCTCGGCGGCACGGTTGGCGAAGCACACGACCCCATCCGCATCGAGGATGAGCTGCGGGTCGTTGCCCGTAGTATTGATCGCGCGCAGGAACGTACTGTCGGTCATGGCAGTCGCAGATGGTGGGCTGTAGTGATCTGCAATACTCGAATAGCCCTCTTTCATCGGAAGACCTCGCCCTCGGGGATGGCGTGTCATGAGACGAGCTTATACCCCGGTGTCATCTTTGAACAGGTTGCCGAGGCGCTCGATCTCGCTCGGCGTCGTGTGGGTAAACTGCCCAGAGAGGATCCCCGAGACCGTCCGGAACGTCTTCCCGATATGCAGGCCGCCGCCGTCGATCATGAACTCGCGGATCTCCTTGTCGTGGGCAGAGCCGCGCATCTTCAGCACGGTCATGCCGCGGCGCATCTCGCCGAAGAGCTCGACATAGCGCATGAGGATGATCGAGTCGGTGATCGTCGAGATGTGGGCCTCGGTGATCGAGCTCCCGCCCAGGAGCATCGGCGTGGTGGAGGTGAACAGGCCGACCACCTCCTGGTGCTTGATGAACGAGGTCAGCCCGATCACAAACTCGCGGAAGCCCTTCATCGTCGAGACGCGCTCAAGGGCCGAGAGGCTGTCGATCGCCACGCGCTGCGGCCGGAAGGTCTCGAGCTCATTCTTCATGATGATCAGCTGGTCTTCCAGGCTGGCCGCCTCGGGGTAGTTACAGATCACCCGCATCCGGCCGCTGGCCTCGTACTCCTCGAAGTCGAAGCCCCAGCCGGTGGCGTTGCGGAAGAGCTGGTCGCGGCTCTCCTCAAAGGCGAAGAGCAGCACCCGCTCGCCCTGGGCGGCGCCCGAGGCCAGGAAGGTGGTGGCCATCAGCGTCTTGCCGGTGCCGGTGGCCCCCGACACCAGGATGACCGAGTCGCGGAAGAAGCCGCCGCCGCACATGCGGTCGATATCATCGTTGCCGGAGCTGATGCGCAGGTTCGAGGAGCGCTGCTTCAGCTCGATCGCCGAGAGCGGGATGACCACCACGCCCGATCCGGGGATGACCGTGAAGGGGAAGCTGCCCTTCTGGTGCGAGGTGCCGCGAAACTTGAGGATCTCGATCGTGCGCCGGCGCTTCTCCTCCTCGATCGGGTTGCGCAGGATCACCACATCGTCGGTGACAAACTCCTCCACGCCGTAGCGCCCGATCTCGCCATACTCCTGGGTGCGCTCGGCGGTGAGGATGGCCGTCACCCCCATGCGGCGCATCGCGGCGACGATCCGCAGCAGCTCGCTGCGGATCATCTGGCTGTTCTCCATCCGCGCGAAGATCGCCCCCAGCGAGTCGAGGACCACGCGGGCGGCGCCCACCCGGCCCACGGCGTAGGTGATGCGGGCGAGGAGGGCGCCAAGGTCATACTCGCCGCGCACGATCTCCTCGGCCTCAGGCTGCGGCGAGACATCGACAAAGGCCCACTTGCCCTGGGCCTCCCAGGTTGCGATATCCCAGCCGAAGCCGACCATGTTGCGCCGCAGCGCCTCGGGCGTCTCCTCGAAGGTGATGAAGACACCGGGCTCATCGAACTGCTGGATGCCGGCGGCGAGAAACTGGGTGGCGAAGACCGTCTTCGCGCTGCCGGCCGTCCCAGAGACGAGCGTGGTGCGACCGCGCGGCAGCCCGCCATTGGAGATATGGTCGAAGCCTGGAATACCGGTGGGAAGCTTCTCAATTGGGGGGGTCATGGGAAACACGGTCATAGTCTTGTATGTGTGCTATGAGATCAGAAGAGCTACCACCGATTTGTTAGCCCTGGAGGAACGCCCGCGCATCCCTGGCGGGCACATGGCGTACGGAAGCGAACAACGCTGTATCATGAGGGCAAGCGCGCCGGCGGCAGGCCGAGGGCGGTGAGCAGGCCATCGGCGTCGGCGAGATCCCCAATGATCCGGCGCTGCGGCAGCGGGGACTCTTTGATCAGGGTCGGCGTCGCAAATATTTGACGCTCCTCGGCCTGCTGTGGATCTGTCAGCACATCGACGATGACGAGCTCACACGGGTAGCCGGCAAGGCGCTCGACAATGAGCACTTGGAGTGTAGCTATAGCATGCTCGGTGCGCGGCGTGCGCCCAGCGATAAAGAGCTGAAGAACAATCGTGCTCACAGAGATCAGCCTGTCACTTTCATCGCGAGATTATCATAACTGAAAATTGACAATATGCAAATATTCATACCACAACTCCATCACGGTAGTACGTCACAAGGTAGCCCATCAGCTGGAGCGCGAGCACCCTTCCATCCTCAAGGTAGGCCTGCTGCCGGCTGGGCGAGGCGTCGATGCTGCGGGAGCGCAGCGCGGCCAGGTGGATCTCGACCACATCGCGGGCCACGGCGTGCTGCTCGCCGAGGCGTACTGCCAGAGCGCGCGCCGAAACCTGAATGTTGGGGGCGGTATCAAAGCTGCGGGCCTCGATCGCGGCATCCAGCAGCGCGCTGTACTGCTCGACGCAGTCGAGGAAGATGGCGGGGCTATCGACACGCAGCACCGACTCGGCGCGCTGCGTGCGGGCGACGGATCGCCCCGTGCCCGAGATCGTGCTGACGGCGAGCAGCTCGCGCTCGCGGGCCTGGAGCTGCTCACGCAGCGCATTGGCCTCGGCGACGGCCCAGCCGTGACGCCGCTGATCCGTAATATCCGTGTGCGAGATCACCAGGCCACGTCGCTGGCCGTGCAGCGGCACCGCCCGCATATGGAACCAGCGCTCCTCATCGGGGGAATCGGCGGAGTACTCGTGATCAAAGAAGGGCAGCTCGCCGTTCAGCACATCGCGCATGCCCTGAAGCACCCCGGGCGCATACTGTGAGCCGACGCCGGTGGCGGTCAGGCAGACATCGAAGTAGTTGACGCCCACCCCGGTCTTGCGCAGCTGCTCGTCGCCGTGCGCGACGGCGAACTGATGCCAGGCGTCGTTCACCATCACAACCACCCCCTGGTCATCGAGCACCGCGATCCGCTGGGCGAGCGAGTTCAGGATGGTCCGGCTGAAGCCCTCAGCGTCGCGCAGCGCCTCCTCGGCGCGGCGCTGCTTGGTCACGTCGCGCAGCACGATCAGCTGCGCCGGCTCCCCGTGCCATGTGATCGCCGCCGTCCGCATCTCCGTGATCAGCAGGTTGCCCGATGGCCGCAGCAGGCCGATCTCGGCGACCTCGCCAACCATAAACGGCAGGCCGAAGATCCGGCCGATCAGATCCTCGGCCCGCCGGTGCAGGAGCGCGGCGGCGACCGGGTTCACAAAGCGCACCCGTCCGTCGCCATCGACGATCAGCACCCCTTCAAGGCTCACATTCACCACCGCCTGAAGCCGCGCATCGGCATCGGAAAATGCTACAAGCTGGTTGTCTGCCGAATCCATCCGCGCGCCTCCGCAGGTGCCATCAGGCCAATAACCTCCTATATTAGCCTATTCCACCATGATGATCGCCATAGAGGTGCCTGTCAAGCGCAAGTATTGCGAGATCGCAACAAAAAGTAGTTAGCGCGAACAAGCGCTGGGCTAACCTGTGCGCGTCGGTGCCTCGGCTGGCGACTGAAGTCGCAGCGCGGGGGCCTCTGGCCAACCGCCCGCCTCCGCGGGCGGCGTCGGCGTCGGCGCAGACCGACGCCCGGCGCGCAGCGCCGCTCCGGCGCGACTTCAGTCGCCAGCCGGTGGGGCTTGACTCAAGACTTATTCGCGCTAAGGCATGGTTCGTAGCAGCTTTACCGTTTGCCGCCGGGCAGCCCTCACCCCCCA
>NZ_JAIEWN010000003.1:16997-32481 GCF_019599295.1 Oscillochloris sp. ZM17-4
GTAAAGCAACATCGGCCTGTCTGAAACCTTGTCTAACAAAAAAGTGCGGGGCCGGCTCAGCCGGCCCCGCACCCTGCCGTAATGTACAAGCGGGCTACTCGCCCTTCACCACCGTCCAGACATCGGTGAATGCGGTCGTCTTCTCGTTGCGCTCGGCCCACTCCAGGCGCTTGATCATCTCCGCGTCGGGGGCGAAGCCCTGGGCGTAGAGATCCTTAATATCCTGCGAGAGCAGATCGACCGCGTCCTTATTCGGCGAGAGGTAGCCGATATACTCGGTGTTGCGCGCGGCGATATCGGGGCGCATCAGGAAGTTGATGAAGACGTGGGCGGTGTAGGCGTTGGGCGAGTCCTTGAGGATGGCCAGGTTATCCATCCAGATCATGCCGCCCTCTTTGGGCATGGTGAAGAGGATATCCGGGTTGCCCGAGAACTCGTCGCCGAGTCCGTTGTGGGCCTGGATGGCCTGGCCGCTCCAGGCGTGGGCGATCACATACTCCTCGGAGGCCAGCTTGCGGTTCACGTCCGAGCTGTTGTACGCCGCCAGGAAGGGCTTCTGGGCGATCAGCAGATCCTCAGCCGCCTTCAGGTCGGCCGGCTCAGTGTCGTTGAGCGACTTACCCAGGAGCTTGAGGGCCGCGCCGGGCGACTCGCGCTCGTCGTCGAGCATGCTGAACTTGCCGCTGTAGGCCGCGATCTTGGCCGGGTCGAACAGGGCCGACCAGCTGTCCACCCCATCGGGAAAGTTCTTCTGATTGTAGGCGATCCCGCTGATGCCGTACATATAGGGGATCGAGTAGACGTTGCCCTCATCGAAGTACTTGTTCAGCAGGTCCGGGCTCATGTGACTGAGGTTAGTCAGCAGGCTCTTGTCGAGCGAGATGATCAGCCCCTCGGCGGCCATGGTTGTCACCGCGTAGTCCGAGGGCACCACGATGTCGTAGCCAGAGTTGCCGGCGCGCACCTTGGCGATCATATCCTCGTTGGCGTCGTAGGTGTCGAGCGTCACCTTGACGCCGTACTCCTGCTCGAAGTCGGCGAGGATGCTCGGGTCGATGTAGTCCGACCAGTTGTAGAAGAACAGCTCCTTGGAGAGCTTGCTCGTATCCACATCGCCGCTGGCGGCCGCGCCGCCGGGGGAGTCTGTCGCGGCCGCCGGGGCGCTGGCCGGGGCGGAGCCGCAGGCGCTAAGCATGATTAGGGCCATCGCGAGCAGGGGGAGCCAACGTTTCATCGGGCAATACTCCTTCTATAGTCACATGTAGGGCTGGCGCACTAAAAACCCTCATCTCTGTGGCTGAGATTACCAGATTCGCTGGCAATCTCAGCTGAGCAGCCTCTGCCGCCTGCCGCCTGCTGCCTGAACCCTTTCTTACCGCCGCCGCTGGACGAGCTGCGAGAGGCCGACGAGGGCCATCGAGAGCAGCAGCATCAGCGTGGAGATCGCGTTGATCTCCGGGGTGACGGCGCGGCGCACCTTGTTGTAGACCTCGACGGGCAGCAGCGAGGTGCCGGGGCCGGAGAGGAACAGGCTGATGATAAAGTCATCGAGCGAGAGCGTGAAGGCCAGCAGGGCGCCGCCGATGATGCCGGGCAGGATGAGCGGGAAGGTGATCCGCCAGAAGGTCTGCCAGCCGTTGGCCCCGAGGTCGGCCGCGGCCTCCTCAAGCCGGCGGTCGAAGTTCTTCAGGCTGGTACGCACCACCACCACCACAAACGAGATGCTGAAGGCGATGTGGGCGATGATCACCGTGGTCAGGTTGCGGCGGATGGGCTCGCCGGTGATCGACTGGAGGAGATCAAAGGCGAAGGCCGAGAAAGCCAGCAGGGCCACGGCCATGACGATCTCGGGGATGACGATCGGCAGGTAGAGCAGGGCGTCCATGCCGGCGCGGCCGCGGAAGCGGTAGCGCTCCATGGCCAGGGCGGTCAGCGTGCCGATGATCGTCGAGGCCACCGTGGAGATGACGGCCACATAGAGCGTGTTGAGCGCCGCGCCCATGAGCCGCTGGTTGGCGAAGAGGCGGGCGTACCAGTCGAGGGTGAATCCCGTCCAGCGCACGCCGAACTGGTCGCTGGTGAAGGAGAAGATCACCAGGATGGCGATCGGCACATAGAGGAAGGCGTACATCAGCACGGCGTTCGCCAGCAGCGCCAGGCCGCCCAGGGATGTCCGCTCGCGGGCGCTGGCGGGGCGGGCGACCGTCTTCGTCTGCGAGGTGGCCTCGATCATCGATCTTCCTCCGTGGTCGAGCGGAAGTAGAGCATAATCATCACCATCAGCACCGCCATCATCACCACGGCCATGGCCGAGCCGAGCGGCCAGTTGGGCGGGTTGGAGCGCAGGAAGAGCCGCTGGAGCAGGTTGCCGATATAGTCAACCTTCGCGCCGCCGAGCAGCTCGGAGACCACGAACTGGCCGACGGTGGGGATAAAGACCAGCACCGAGCCGGCGGCGACGCCGGGCATGGTGATCGGCAGCATGACCCGCAGGAAGGCCCGCCAGCGGCTGGCCCCCAGGTCGGCGGCGGCCTCCATGAGCGTGAAGTCGAAGCGCTCGATCGAGGCGTAGAGCGGCAGCACCATGAAGGGCAGCTCGCCGTAGACCAGGCCGAGCAGGGTGGCGTTCTCGGTGTAGAGCAGGGTCTGCGTAGGCAGGCCGAGCGAGTCGAGGGCGCTGTTGATCAGGCCGTTGTTTGAGAGGATGATCTGCCAGGCGTAGATCCGCACCAGGAAGTTCGTCCAGAAGGGGATGAGGATCAGGAAGAGCAGCGGGGTGCGCCAGCGCTGCGGGCTGCGGGCGATGAACAGGGCCAGCGGGTAGCCGATCAGCAGGCAGATCAGGGTGGTGAGCACGCTGGCCCAGATCGAGCGGGTGTAGGCGTTGACGTAGATATCTTTGGTGAAGAGGGCGGCGTACTGGCCGAAGGTCGCCTGCCAGATCACATTCCCGCGCGGGCCGGCGGTCATAAAGCTGTAGAGCAGGATGATCACCAGGGGCATGGCGAAGAAGAGGGTGAGCCAGAGCGCCCCGGGGCCGAGCAGGCCGGCCAGGCGCAGGCGGCCGCTGCGCCGGCGCTGTTTCTGAAGGGTGTCGAGGGCCATGTCGATACCTCCCGTGTATCGCCGTTCGTCGTAGGTGCGCAGCAGCAGCCGTGCGCGGAGCGCACGGCTGCTGCTGCGCACCTACTCCGTCAACACCAGCGCGTTATCGGCGGGGCAGACGAGCAGCGACTCCTCGCCGGGCTGCCAGTAGGCGTTGCGATCGACGGTGCTGCGGTCGTTCTGCTCCCAGGCGTTGAGGGTGCGCTGGTCGCTCAGGCGCACGGTGATGCGCGTGTCGCTGCCGATATAGTTGACGCGCTCGACGCGCACGGGCAGGGCGTTCTCATCGCCGGCGCTGCCCTCGCCCTGGGGCAGCAGCCGCACCTTCTCGGGGCGGATGGAGAGGGTGGCGGCGGCGCCGCTGCTGAGCGGCCGCGCGCTACACCCGCGCAGGCGGATGCCGTCGGCCGTCTCGATCGTGGCGTAGCCGCCGGCGCTCTCGACCACTTTCCCCTCGACAAAGTTCGTCTCGCCGATGAAGTCGGCCACGAAGCGGCAGGAGGGCCGCTCGTAGATCTCGGTGGGCGTGCCGACCTGGAGCACCTTGCCGTGGCTCATCACCGCGATGCGGTCGGACATCGTCAGGGCCTCCTCCTGGTCGTGGGTGACAAAGATGAAGGTGATCCCGACACGCTCCTGGAGTCCCTTGAGCTCCAGCTGCATCTCCTTGCGCAGCTTCTGGTCGAGCGCGCCGAGGGGCTCGTCGAGCAGGAGCACCTCGGGGTGGTTGACCAGGGCGCGGGCCAGGGCGACGCGCTGCTGCTGGCCGCCGGAGAGCTGGCGCGGCCGGCGGGCGCCGTAGCCGGTGAGCCGCACCATCTCCAGCGCCTCCTGGACGCGCGGCCCGAGGTCGGCCTTGGCGACGCCCTTCATCTCCAGGCCGAAGGCCACGTTCTGCTCGACCGACATGTGGGGGAAGAGGGCGTAGGACTGGAAGACGGTGTTGACCGGGCGCAGGTGGGGCGGGGTGCTGCTCATCTCGCGGCCGTGGATCATGATCTCGCCGCTGGTGGGGTACTCGAAGCCGGCGATCATGCGCAGGCTGGTGGTCTTCCCGCAGCCGCTGGGGCCGAGCAGCGAGAAGAACTCTCCGTCACGGATCTGGAGCGAGACGTGGTCCACAGCGTACACATCGCCGAAGGCCTTCACGACATCGCGCAGCTCAATCGCGTTCCCGTCACTCAAGGCGATCTCCTGGAAAGCGTATACGGACAGCCAGAGCGGCATGCGTGGCCGCAAAGGTGCAATCGCTGCATATCAAACCCGTTGGGTGGGATGGTCTAGTATACCACGGTTTAACCGGGGGCCTTTGTGCGCGGAGGGCGTTGGGGGGGGAGGACGCGAAACGTTTCGCGTCCTTCGTGGCCCAAACGTTTCGTGCTACAATAGCCGGCGCGGAGGATCTGCGGTCGGACACAGCAGCGAGGAGGCGCAGCATCATGGATGATCTGATCGAGCGCGTGGCCCATCGTCTCGCGGCCATCCCCGGCCTGCCAAGCGGCGCGCGCCTCGCCGCCGCCGCGCCCGCACCCATCTCCGACACCCCGATCGCCGGGTATATCGACCACACCCTGCTCAAGCCCGAGGCCACCCCCGAGCAGGTCGAGCAGCTCTGCACCGAGGCGATCCAGTACCGCTTCGCCAGCGTCTGCGTCAACCCCTCCTTCGTCCCGCTCTGCGCGCGCCTGCTCGCGGGCACGCCGGTGGCCGTCTGCACGGTGATCGGCTTCCCGCTAGGCGCCACGACGACAAAGACGAAGGTCTTCGAGGCCACCCAGGCCGCCGCCAACGGCGCCCGCGAGCTGGACATGGTCATCGCCGTGGGCCAGCTGAAGGCCGGGCGCTACGCCGAGGCGGCCGAGGACGTCCACCAGGTGGTGGACGCCGGCCACGCCCAGGGCGCCCTAGTGAAGGTGATCATCGAGACGGCGCTGCTGACCGACGAGGAGAAGGTGGCGGCCTGCCTGCTCGCCGCCCGCGCCGGGGCCGACTTCGTCAAGACCAGCACCGGATTCTCGGGGGGCGGGGCCACCGCCGCCGACATCGCCCTGATGCGCCGGGCCGTCGGCCCCGACATCGGCGTGAAGGCATCGGGCGGCGTGCGATCCCTGGCCGACGCCCAGGCGATGATCGCCGCCGGGGCCAGCCGCATCGGCGCCAGCGCCGGGGTGGCGATCGTCCGTGAATCAGAAGGCTCTGCTCCTAGCAGGCAGGCTGAAAAAGAAGGTTATTGATCAATGTTGAATGGTGAATGTTGAATTCAACATTCACCATTCAACATTCAACATTCAGATGGGGGTTCCATTGAGCATCCTGATTAACAACGATACGCGGCTGCTTGTCCAGGGCATCACGGGCAAGGAGGGCGAGTTCCACACCCGCCAGATGATCGCGTACGGGACGAACGTGGTGGCCGGCGTGGTGCCGGGCCGCGGCGGGCAGACGGCGGTGGACGGCAAGGTGCCGGTGTTCAACACGGTGAAGGAGGCGGTCGAGGCCACCGGGGCCAACGTCTCGGTGATCTACGTGCCCGCGCCCTTCGCCCCCGACGCCATCCGCGAGTCGGCGGCGGCCGGCATCGCCCTGGTGGTCTGCATCACCGAGGGCGTCCCCGCCCTGGACATGGTCGCCACCTACGAGTTCGTGCAGCAGTGCGGCGCGCGCCTGATCGGCCCGAACTGTCCCGGCCTGATCACCCCCGGCGAGGCCAAGGTCGGGATCATCCCCGGCAACATCACCGCCCCCGGCCCGGTTGGCGTGGTCAGCAAGAGCGGCACGCTCACCTACGAGGCCGTCGACGCGCTGACCCGCATCGGGCTCGGCCAGACCAGCATCGTCGGCATCGGCGGCGACCCGATCATCGGCACGAGCTTCGTGGATGTGCTGGCCATGTTCCAGGCCGACGAGGCCACCAGGGCGATCGTGCTGATCGGCGAGATCGGCGGCGACGCCGAGATCCAGGCCGCCGCCTTCATCAAGGCGAATGTGACCAAGCCGGTGGTCAGCTTCATCGCCGGGCAGACAGCCCCCGAGGGCAAGCGCATGGGCCACGCCGGCGCGATCATCAGCGGCGGCGAGGGCACGGCCCAGGAGAAGATCAAGGCGCTGGAGGCCGTGGGCGTGAAGGTGGCCCGCCAGCCCACCGATATCGCCCAGATCGTGAAGGACGTTCTGGGGTAGACCCGATATCCCCAATGCGCCGTAGGGGCGCAGCAGCACGAAGCCGGGTCGCGCATAGCGCGACCCGGCTTCGTGCTGCTGCGCCCGTACAATCAGGAGAGCGGTATCCGCAGCTCCACCGTCGTGCCCTGCTCGGGCTCCGAGCGGATGCGCAGGTCGGCGCCGATCAGGCGGGCGCGCTCCTTCATGTTCAGCAGGCCCAGGCTGCCCCGGCTGTTGTAGGTGCCCTCGACCGCCGCCACGTTGAAGCCCCGGCCCCGGTCGCGCACGCTGGCCACGAAGGTGTCCTCCTCGACATAGAGGTAGATCGTGATCACATCGCTGTGGGCGTGCTTGCGGGCGTTATTCACCGCCTCCTGGAGGATGATGAAGGTGGCGGCCTCGACCTCAGAGGGCAGGCGCGGCACGTTCATCGGCGCCTCAAGGCGCAGACGGGTCGGGTTGCCCGAGGGGTCGCGCCAGCGATCCACATACTGCTGGAGCGTGATCACCAGGCCCTGGGTCTCCAGGCCGAGCGGCCGCAGCTCGAAGAGCAGGGTGCGGATGTCGTTGGTGGTCTTGATCACCAGCTCGGAGAGGGTGTCGAGCTCGGCCGGCACGCGCTCGGGCATGGCCCGGAACAGCTTCTTGATGAACTCGATGTTCATGGCGATCGCAGCCACGCTCTGGGTCGGGCCATCGTGCAGGTCGCGGGCGATCGCCGTGCGCGTGTCGGCCTCCTTGCTCAGCAGGCGGTCGCGCTCCTGCTTGAGGCTCTGGTAGAGGCGGGCGTTCTCGATCGCGATCGCGCCCTGGGCGGCCAGGGTGGTGAGCAGCTGCATATCCTGGTCGCCGAAGGGCTTGCCATCGATCTTATTGAGCAGCTGCATCACGCCGATCACCCGGTCCTTGATGCGCATGGGCACGCAGAGGATCGAGCGGGTGACAAAGTCGGCCTCGCGGCCGATCGCGTCGTACCAGCGGGCGTCCTGCTCGACATCGTTGACGATCTGGCCGACGCCGTGGGTGGCCACCCAGCCGGCGATGCCGCGGTCGGCGGGCATGCGGTACTGGCGGTTCTCGCCGGGGTTCTCTAGCACCAGCTCGCCCTTGGCCTCATCGAGCAGAAAGATCGAGCAGCGCTCGGCGCCGACGACCTTGGGGGCGCGCAGCTTGATATCGTTGAGCAGGCTGGACAGGTCGAGGTTGATCGAGAGGGACTGGCCGATCTCATAGAGCAAATTCAGCTCGCGCAGGTCGCGCTCGGCGCGGCGCAGCATCGAGAGCTTATCGGCCTCGCCGCCGATGGCCCGCACCAGCAGCACCATCAGATCCTCATCGGCGTTGACCGGGATCGTGCCGCCCTTGCCATCGGCGCCGAGCTCGGGGCCGATCACCACCAGGTGCAGCAGGCCGACGCCCTGGCCGCCGCTCTGCAGCGGCAGCTCGATCAGGTCGCGGTTGCCCTCCAGCGAGTAGGAGCCGAGCATCGGCTCGCTGCCATCGTCGCGGCGCATGAAGCCGCTGCGGGCCTGGTCGATCAGGGTGCTCGTCTCATCGTCAAGGGCGCCGTGGGCGAGCTGCACCGTCTCGCCATAGGGCGTGATATAGAGCAGCGCCCCGGCCTGAGCCGGCCAGAATGCGACGAGGCGCTCCAGCGAGGCGGCCAGCAGCCCGGAGACATCATGGTGCCCGCCGGCGATAAGGAGCTGGCTGAGTGTCTCCAGCTGGCGCTGGTTGATGGCGATTGGCGACATAGGGGAACCTCGCGAGGAATCTGAGAAATAGTCCTGTTACTTTACCCCATACGCAGGGGCTATGTCAATTTAGATCACTGAGAGGCTGAGCCGCTGAGGCACTGAGGCGAGTGGCCGCCCCGGGTTGCGTCATTGCTCACGTGCGCGATGCGCCGCCCGCCTCATGCGTCGGGCCAGTCGACGCCGACCCAGATCTGCCCATCCTCAACCCGCACCGGGTAGACCGGGATGCGCAGCCCGACCGGCGGGATGAGGCTCTTGCCGGTGCGCACGCTGTAGGCCCAGCCGTGCCAGGGGCAGGTCACCGCCTCACCGATCAGCAGGCCGGACGAGAGCGGGCCGCCCTCGTGGCGACACGAGTCGCCGAAGGCGTAGATCGCCCCGCCTACGTTGGCCAGGGCCACCGGCAGCCCGTCCACATCCACATAGGCCATCTGGCCCGGCGAGATCGCGCCGAGGTCGAGCGCGAGCGCCCACTCGCGGGCCATCAGGGCGCCACCTTCGCCACGGCGATGATGTGGCCGGGCACATGCTCGACGCTCACCCGCGCGGCGCCGTGGGCGCGCAGCAGCTCGGCCAGCTGCGGCGCGCTGAAGCGGTGGATGTGCGCGGAGGTCTCGTCCGCGCGCGAGGAAACCGAGATAATCGCGAAGCGGCGGGCCACGCGCAGGGCCGATCGCAGAGCGAGCGCCGTGTCAGGGATGCGATCCAGCACCTCCAGCGCCGTCACCACATCGAAGCTCCCGTCGGCGAAGGGCAGGTCGGTCACGTCGGCGCGGGCCGCGCTGAGCGTGAGGATTCCGCCGTCGGCGACGCGCTGGATATCGGCCACCCGCTGGGCGAGGGTGTCGGTCGCGGTGACGGGGAGCGCAGGCATGGCGTCGAGCAGCGGCCAGAGGAAGGTGCCGCGCCCGCTGCCGATATCGAGCAGATCGCTGGGGACGAGCCCGCGCAGGATGCTGAGCACGGCCTGGACGCGCGCGCGGCCCGGGGTGCGCTTGAAGCGGTGCATGCGGAGGCCACGGGACTGGCCGAGCGTGATCAGCGCGGCGCGCTGGTCGGCGCTGAGCGAGTCGAGGGGCGCCTCGCGGGCCCCGGCGGCGTCGCCGAGGGAGCCGCGCACATAGGCGGCGGCGATGCGGGTGAACAGCGGGGTCTCGGCGGCCATGCGGCGCTCCCACAGAGGATGACAGGATGCGGATTGCATCCACGTCTATCGTAGCATACCTGCATCATACACATGCGTCCCGGTAGGGGTGCGGGGGCGGCGAAGCCGCCCCCGCAGGATTTTGTATTGGGTTTGGGCGGCTTCGCCGCCCAAACCCAATACAAAGGCCGGGTCTGGGTCACAGCCTAGAGGAATCGGTCGGGCCGCAGGGCGTAGGCCCACCAGTTGTGCAGGATCTCCTCGGCGCCGCCGGCCGCGCGTGGCAGGTGGTCGAGCCACCACATGTGGTGCAGGCGCATATCGCCGCCGCCCCACTCCGCGCAGCGCATCGGGCGCGGCGGGGAGCCCAGGTCCGGGAAGGCGTACCATGCGTCCGCGCCGGAGATCACCTCGCGGCGGTTGCCCCAGTCGTAGTCGCGCTGGCTGCTCGGCGCAAAGTGGACGTTGCCACACTCGGCCCGCCCCGGCGCGCGCTGCTCGTAGCGGGTGAAGCGCTCCCAGAGGTTAGCCTCGCCGCGCTGGTGGCGGTAGACGTGGGCCATGATCGACTCGACCCGGTGGCCGAAGTTCTCCAGCATGCAGCCCACGTCGCGCTCGAAGTTGAAGCCCATGATCACGAAGCGCCGGCGGGCGCCGGGCAGGGCTAACGGCGGCGCGTTGCACCAGACGGCCCCGTCGCCCGCCATCTGGCTCTCGTAGTAGCCGGCGTAGGGGAAGGCGAAGAGCCAGACCTCATCGATCGCGCCGGACTCGACCTTCTCCACCAGCCGGTGCTCAGCCAGGATGCGCCGGTAGTCGGCCGCGTCGGGCTGGTGGAAGCCGCCGCCGCGCTGCCAGGCGGCCAGATAGCTCGCGCTGTCGTAGATGAAGCCGTCGGCCTTGGGCGGGAACCCGTCAACCTCGTGGCGCTCGGCGATGGTGTAGCGGGCCATGCCGCCGCTGCAGGCGCGCATATCGTCGATGTACTGGGCCGCCAGCGCGTCGGGGTCCTGCCAGCCCATCTGCTCGCTGAGCCGACGCCCGACGGCGGACATGATCCGCGGGTTGTGGATGACCACGGCAACCCGCAGGTCGAAGGGCTCGGCGGCGGCGCGGTCGGCGCGCACGATCTGCGGGGCCTGCGCGGGCGCCCCGCGCCCGAAGAGCCAGTCGAGCATGGCTACCTCCTCATAATGAGGTCGCGCAGGCGACCTTCGCAGACGCTCGCCCGCGGCTTCAGCCGCCGGGCGGAGCGCTACCTCCTCGTCGCCGCGCGGTAGGCGGCCTCGGCCGTGACGGCCAGGGTGTCCCAGGAGAACCGCGCGGCGGCGGCGCGGGCGCCCGTCGCGAGCCTGGCGCGCAGGCCATCGTCGCCGAGCAGGCGCAGGGCGGCCCCGGCCAGGGCCGCCGGGTCGCCGGGCGGGCAGAGCAGCCCGCTGCGCTCGTGCTGAAGATACTCGCCGGCCTGGCCGACGTCGCTGGCCACGATCGGCAGCCCGGCGCCCATCAGCTCAAGCAGCTTGGCCAGGCCGCGCGCCCGGTTGATCAGCGTGTCCTCCAGCGGCGCGAGGGCCAGGTCGGCCTCGGCGAGCGCCGCCGGGATCTGGGCGGGCTGGAGCCAGCCCCGCTCGTCGATCATCGCACCGATGCCCGCGCGCCTGGCCAGGGCGAGCAGCCGGCGCTCCTCGCCGCCCTCGCCCCGGCCCACCACCACCAGGCGCGCGTCCGGCCGCCCCTGGCGGATGGCCACCAGCGCCGCCACCAGCTCGGCCAGGTCGATCTCCCAGAAGCGGGTGTAGAGCAGGATGACAGGCGGCAGGCGGCAGGTCGCGCTCCTGCCAGGCGAAGAGCGCCTTGGCCGAGGCGGGGTAGGGCAGCAGGTCGTTCCAGCCACCCCAGCCCTCCCAGTCGTCGGTGTCGACCACCAGGGGCAGGCGCGGGCGCAGGGCGCGGGCGGCCAGGGCGGCCAGGCCGCCGTAGCCCTTGGGCTTAAAGAGGTGGAGCAGGTCGGGCTGCTCGGCCAGGGCCATGCGCAGCAGGCTGAGGCTCTGCTCGGCCACGGCGGCGGGGCCGGGCAGGCGCGGCAGGCGGGTGTGGCTCACCGTCACCGCGCCATAGGTCACGCGGGTGCCGGCGTCCTCGGGGTTCTGCACCGGCGGCGCGACGATCGCCAGCCGGTGGCCGCGCCGGTCGAGGGCCTGGGCCAACGGCAGCATGCGCGCCAGTAGGGTGCCCTTCGGCCGGATGCCGAAGGGCGCGATCATCACGATTCGCATATGTTCCAGCCGTTCCGTAGGGCCGAAGCATTTCGCTCTTTGCGCAGAGCGCAAAGAGCGAAATGCTTCGGCCCTACAAGGCCACGGCGATCACCGCCCGGCGCGGATGATCTTCATCATGTCGTCTACACAGGTCACCTTCACGCGCGGGCGGCCCTGGGCGGCCCCGGCCGCCAGCTCGTGGGCGTCGAGGATCTTCCAGTCGGCGTAGGTCACATAATCGACGCCGCGGGAGCGCAGCAGCTCCTCGATCATGTGCAGGCCGCGCTTCTCGTCGGGGATCGCCTCCAGGCTAGGGATGTCCTCGATCATCGCGGCCACCGTCGAGACCGAGTCGGGCTTATTCGTGCCGATGATGCCGGAGGGGCCGCGCTTGGCCCAGCCGACCACGTACTCGCCGGGGATCACCTCATCGCGATCTTGGAACACCCGTCCGGCCACGTTCGGGATGGTGCCCGAGGAGTCGCTGAACGGCACGCCGGGGATGGGCGAGCCGCGGTAGCCCACCGAGCGCAGGAGCATCCCGCACTGGAGCGTCTCGTACTTGCCGGTGCCGCGGGCCTTCAGGCTGCCGTCGGCGGCCTGCTTCAGGTTGTTCCGCTCGATCGTCACCGCCGCCACCCGGTTGCCGGAGCCGATGATGCCCACCGGGGAGACCAGGAAGCGCATCACGATCCGCCGGGGCGCGCCGGTGTTGCCCCGCTCGGCGTAGGTCCGCATGAGCTCGACATTCCTGCGCGCCGTCTTATCGTCGGCGAGCGACGCCTCGCTCACCTCATCGAGCTCCATGTCGGCCGGGTCAATAATCACATCGACGCCGTTCAGCTCGCCGAACTCCCGCAGCTCGGGGTTGGTGAAGGCGGCCTGGGCCGGCCCGCGCCGACCCAGCATCACCACCTCGCGCACCTTGCTCTTGCGCAGCGCCTCCAGGGCGTGGTCGGCGATATCGGTCTTCGCCAAGTCCTCCGGGTCCGTCGCCAGAATGCGCGCCACATCCATCGCCACATTCCCGTTGCCAACGACCAGCACCCGCTCGTGCGAGAGGTCGAAGGTCAGGTCGCAGTAGTCGGGGTGGCCATTGTACCAGCCCACAAAGATCGTCGCCGGGAAGCTGCCGTCCAGATCCTCGCCGGTGATGCCCATCTTGCGGTCGGACTGGGCGCCCACCGCGTAGACGACCTGGTCGTAGAGCTGCGTGACATCCTCGTGGAAGATATCGCGCCCGAAGGTGACATTGCCGAAGTAGCGCAGGTTCGGCGCGGCGGCCAGCTTGTCGTAGACGCGGGTCACCGCCTTGATCGACTGGTGGTCGGGGGCGACTCCCTCGCGCACGAGGCCGTAGGGGGTGGGCAGGCGGTTGAAGATGTCGATCTGACAGACCAGATTCTGCTGCTTGAGCAGCGCCTCGGCGGCGTAGAACCCGGCCGGGCCTGCGCCCACAATCGCAACGCGTAGCGGGCGGGCATCTGTTCCCAATGGCTCAGTCACGCTCCGTCTCCTTCGGCCATACAGGCCGCATATACTCGAGTACGTGGGAGCTAGCACCTCGTGTCCTGCAATCTGCAATCTGCAATCTGCAATTTGCAATCTGCGCTCACCCTAGGGCGTCGGCTCAGGGGTCGGCGGCTCAGGGGTCGGCGGCTCAGGGGTCGGCGGCTTGATCGTCACCGGATCGGGCGTCCCCACCGCCTCCGGCGGTGGCGTGGCCTCCAGCACCGGCGTGGCCTCAGGCGTCCCGGAGGATGGCAGCGTGGCCGTCACATCAGTCGGGGGCTCGGCGGTAGGTGAGGCAGGGCTTGTCGGCGACGGCGGAGGGGTCCGCAGCACGACCGTCACCGAGGGCGGCTCGCCCGCCAGACGCACCCCGCTCGGGAGGCTCACCGTCACAGGGAGCTGGTAGCTGCCTGGCCCCAGCCCGCTCACATCAACGTTCGCCTTCAGCGGCTGCTGTGCCAGCTGATCAAGGAACGCACTGCTGCCGGTAATAGTTACCGAGACGCTATTGGGGCTGACGCTCATCAGCATGCCGCCGCCGACGCCGCCCACCGCGACCTCGGCGGGCAGGGTGACCTGGAACGACTGGCTGACCGGGGAGATCAGCACCGTCACCTTGGCGCTGCTGGGCTCGCCGAGCTGCGGCGAGGTGCCGGCTGGGAAGCTGATCCGCGCCTGGCGCACCAGCGAGCCGCGCGCTCCGCCGATATCGACATCCTCAGTCTCCAGCACCAGCACCGCATCGAGCGGGCCGGAGCTGCCGGTGAGCGCGATCAGCGGCGGGTCAACCTGCACCGCCGTGATGACGTAGCCGGAGGCGGGCAGGCCGACGATGCTGGCCTGCACCGGCACCAGCTTCAGGCCGACCACCGAGGTGATCGGGATGCGCACATTCACCGTGCCGGGGCTGATCTGCACGCCATCGACCGTCTGGCCGTTCTCATCGACCGCCACCAGGCTCAGCGGTGCCTGATAGCTCGCCCGCAGCTGCTCGATATTCGCCGTCGTCTGGGCCGCCGTCACGCGCTGCACCCGGTTCTGCGGGCCGGTGATCTGCACCGCGCCGATCGGCACGCCGCTAAAGGTGATCTGTGGCTCGCCGCGCTCGAAGCTGAAGGGCAGGTTGCCGGCGACCTTCAGGTCGATCGGCACCGTGCCCGTCATAATCTCCTCGATCCGAAAGGGGATGGCCGAGGGTGTGACGCCGTCGGCCGGCACCGTGAATGAGATCGTGCTGCGGGTGGCCTGCACATTCACCGGCACGATGTGCTCACCTGACCCGAGCCCGGTCAGGTCGACCACCGTGCGGATATCGACCGGCCGCAGCTCCGCGCGCTGGTTGCGGTCGGTGCGCAGGGTGACATTCACGCTCGGCAGGGTCGGGTTCGGCAGGCCGTTGGCGTCCACGATCACCAGGTCGCTGCCCAGGCCAACCACCTGCGGCGTGAGCCCCTCAAAGGGCACCAGCTCCTCAGGGTTCTGGCTGAATGAGACAAAGGCCCAGAGGGCGAAGCTCAGGCCAAGGGCGAGCAGCGCCCGCAGAGTCATAGCGCGCAGAGTTGTCATTCGGTCGCCGTCATGACTTTTTCTCTTCATCCAGGGGCACACGGAGCAGCCCGGCGAGCATACTGCGGAGCCGAGACTCATTCAGGTAGCTGGCCATACGCCCGTCGTTCACCAGCGAGATCGCGCCCGTCTCCTCGGAGACCACCACCGAGATCGCGTCCGTCTGCTCGCTGATCCCCTTGGCGGCGCGGTGGCGCGTGCCGTAGCGACGCGGCCCGATCACATCCTCGCTCAGCGGCATCACCACGTTGGCCGCGAGGATGCGCGTGCCGCGCACGATCACCGCCATATCGTGGAGCGGCGAGTTCGGGTAGAAGATATTTAGCAGCAGCGGCGAGGAGATGCGCGAGTCGAGGATGACCCCGCGATCGGCGTACTCCTGGAGCTGCGTGGCGCGCTCGATCACGATCAGGGCGCCCACGCCCTGCTGCGAGAGCTGGGCCGAGGCGCGACAGATCACCGTGATCGTCTCAAGCAGCTCCGAGCGGTTCGCGCCGCCGAAGGGCCGGCTGATCAGGTTGCTCGACCGTCCGAGGCTCTCAAGCGCCCGGCGCAGCTCGGGCTGGAACAGCACCGGCACGCCGACGATCAGCGTCGGGTTAATAATATTGCTCAGCAGCCACGACAGCGTCGTGAGCCGCCCGTTGGCCACCGTGCCCACCACAAAGGCCGCCACCAAGACAACGCCCATGCCGCGCAGCAGCTGGACAGCGCGGGTGCCGCGGATCACGCCGAAGAGCCAGTACAACAGGACGGCGACGATCAGGATGTCGAGGAGGGCGAAGGGCGATGTGAGCGGGTTGAGCCGCGACCAGAGACGTGCAAGATCCATAGTCAGAGTACAAGGGCACAGGGTACAGGGTACAGGGTACAGGGTATAGGGTACAGGGCACAGGGCACTGGGTCCAGGATCGATTTGCGCAAGTGGGCTGTTGTTGGCAGGGTACCCGAAATGGCGTGGGAGCGCAAGGTGAGGTTTA
>NZ_JAIEWN010000003.1:32581-55396 GCF_019599295.1 Oscillochloris sp. ZM17-4
CGCCCCCAGGCTGAACACCACAAAGGCCAGGTCGCTGGTGGCGTAGATCGTCAGCCGGAAGAACAGGTAGTTCGTCAGCACGAAGACGGCCGCCGTCAGGCCCACCCGCCGGTCCCAGATCCGCGCGCCGGCCCGGTAGATCAGCCAGATCAGCAGGGCGTTGAAGATCAGGTTCGGGATCTTCGCCGCCCAGGCCGTCGCCCCGAACAGCAGGAAGAAGGGAGCGATCCAGAGCGGCTGGAGCAGCGGCCAGGTCTCCTGCGGCCGCGTCAGCCCGTCGTAGAGCCGGTAGAACTGGGTGACATAGTCGACCACCCAGCCCCGCCCGGCCGCGATGTTGCGCGCCACCACGGCGTTGTCCGCGTAGTCGGCGTGGCCCACAAAGGGCAGCTGGGCGATGATCGCCGCCTCGTAGCCGAGCCAGATCGCGCCGAAGATCGCCAGCAGGATGGCCGCCCCCCGCCGCGAGCCGACCGCGCCGACCACCCGGTCGGCCAGGCGCGGCAGCCCCTCGCGCCCGAGCACCAGCCCCAGCGTGAGCAGGCCCGCGCCAAACAGGCTGTAGAGCAGCGAGTCGGGGAAGATCGCCCAGAACAGCGGCCCGCCCCGGCTGCCCAGCCACCCCAGCGGCTGGGCCAGGCTGTAGGTGAACCATGCCAGCGCGGCCGTCACCAGGCCATAGCCCAGGCCGCGCCCCACCGCGTAGCGTCGCACCATCGCCCGCGCCAGGTCCAGCAGCTCGCCGCGCCACGCCAGCAGCAGCAGCCCCACCTGCGCCGTCAGGGCCACCAGCAGCGCCGCGCCCATCCAGACCCGCAGGCTGGACAGGCCGATCCCCGCCGCCCCCACGCCCACGATCGTCAGGGCGTACACCGGCGTGGCCGCTGCCAGCAGTCGCGAGAGCAGCAGGTAGAGCAGCAGCGCGTTCGCGCAGAGCAGCAGCACCGCCCGCCAGGCTGGCGGGTAGACGGCCAGCAGGTCGACGCGCGCCGGTGCGACGCTGACCTCCGCGAGGCGCAGCCCCTTTGGCCGCGGGTCGCTGCCAAAGCTGGCGGTGTCGGTGAAGGTCGCCGAGCTGCGCAGGTCGATCACGAGATCTCCGCCATCTTGGGCGGCGGCCGGGATGTGAAACACCTGCGTTCGCCAGCCCGCCTCCGGCGTGAGCTGGCCGATCTGCACGCCGTTGGCGAAGACGGCGACGGCGGGCTGTCGCACCGCCGCGCCAATCACATCCGCCGGCCAGCCCTGGGTCGTCAGCGCGAGGGTGAGCGCCGCGCCCGACCCGACATTCGGCAGCGTGATCCTGGCGTGCTCGCGCGTCCAGCGGCTGCGCCCCGTCGGCGAGTCCGGCGTCAGGTCATCGGCGTAGAAGTCCCCGCGGATGATCGGCTCGGCGCCCAGGCCCGGGTCCGCCCCGAGGAAGAGCCGGTCGCCCAGCCAGCCCACCCGCACCCCGCCGGTCGGCGGCGTCTGGTAGGCCATCACGCCGACGGCGCACGCCAGCGCCAGCACAAAGAGGAGTGGCCGCAGCGCCGCGACGCCGTCGCGCCATGCGCGCGCCCGGGCGTCAGCCTCGCGCTGCCCAATATTTGGCTTGAGGTCGGCCAATCCCATACACACCATCTCTGACGCGCTATTCTGCGCGCACACCGGCACATTATACCGCCAAACCCCCAACCCCCAACCCCCAACCCCCGATTTGCGCGCCGCGCCCCTCGCTGCTATGATGCTGCGGATCACCGCACCTGTACCCTGTGCCCTGTACTCTGTACCCTATCTATGATCTGGACTATCTCCGACCTCCATCTCTCCTTCGCGCAGCCCAAGCCGATGGACATCTTCGGGCCTCACTGGAGGGAACACCCGGAGCGCATCGCCAGGAGTTGGCGCGAGCGCGTGGCCCCCGACGACTGGGTGCTGATCGCCGGCGATGTCTCCTGGGCCATGAAGCTCAAGGACGCCCTGGTCGACCTGCGCTGGATCGACGGGCTCCCCGGGCGCAAGGTGATCATTCGCGGCAACCACGACTACTGGTGCTCGCGGCGGGTCAACCCCATCCGCCCCCAGCTTCCCCCCTCGATCAGCCTGCTCAGCGCCGACGCGATGCTCATCGGCGAGGCGGTGGTCTGCGGCACCCGCGGCTGGACGACGCCCGACACCCCCGGCTACGCCCCGGCCACCGACGAGCAGATCTACCTGCGCGAGCTCGGCATGCTCGACCGGTCCCTGGAGCACGCCGCGCGGCTCGCCGCCGGCCGCCTGCCGATCATCGTGATGCTCCACTACCCGCCCTTCATCAACCGCCAGCCCAGTGAGTTCGCCCGCCGCATCGCCGCCGCCGGCGCGCGGGCCTGTATCTACGGGCACCTCCACCGCCGCCAGGATCACGACCACGCCGTGAACGAGACGGTCGATGGCGTCTCCTACCAGCTCACCGCCTGCGACTACCTTGGCTTCGGGCCGGTCGGTGTGCGCGGCCTCTGACGCACACTTGTGCGTAAATTCCTTGCGAAAACCGCCCCGATAGGGTATAATATAAAGAGCATTTAACGCTTTACGAAGCGTAATACGAGGGCGACGTAGGGACGGAGTAGGGACGGAGCGCGCTCCGTCCCTACGTTACGCCCTCATCGATGATTCCAGGAGAGTGGTATGGAAATTGGGATTGTCAGGCCGGTCAACATCACCAGCGAGATGCGCACGGCCTACCTGAGCTACGCGATGAGCGTGATCGTCTCGCGCGCCCTCCCCGACGCGCGAGACGGGCTCAAGCCAGTGCAGCGGCGCATCCTCTACGGCATGTGGGACATGGGCTTCCGCGCCAACACGGCCTATAAGAAGAGCGCCCGCATCGTCGGCGACGTGCTCGGCAAGATGCACCCCCACGGCGACTCATCCGTCTACGATGCGCTGGCCCGCCTCGCCCAGCCGTGGAACATGCGCTACCCGCTGATCGACGGCCAGGGCAACTTCGGCAGCGTCGATGGCGACCCGCCGGCCGCCATGCGCTACACCGAGGCCCGGCTCTCGACGATCGCCGAGGAGCTGCTCTTCGACATCGACAAGAACACGGTCGACTTCCGCGATAACTTCGACGGGTCCTACCGCGAGCCGACGGTGCTGCCGGGCATGCTGCCCAACCTGCTGCTCAACGGCGCCGCCGGCATCGCCGTCGGCATGGCCACCAACATCCCGCCCCACAACCTCGTCGAGCTCTGCGACGGGATCATCTACCTGATCGACAACCCCGAGGCCACGGTCGAGGAGCTGATCAAGATCATCCCCGGCCCCGACTTCCCCACCGCCGGGAATATCCTCGGCGCCGACGGCATCATGGCCGCCTACAGCACCGGCCGCGGCCAGATCACCCTGCGCGCCAAGGCCCACATCGAGGAGGCCAACCGCGGCGCCTTCAACATCGTCGTCACCGAGCTGCCCTACCAGGTCAACAAGGCCCGCCTCCAGGAGCGCATGGCCGAGCTGGCCAAGGACCGCAAGATCGAGGGCATCCGCGACGTGCGCGACGAGTCGGACCGCTCCGGGATGCGCCTGGTCATCCTGCTCAAGCAGGACGCCCAGCCCAAGAAGGTGCTCAACGCCCTCTACAAGCACACCCAGATGCAGACGACCTTCGGCATCAATATGCTGGCCCTGGTCGAGGAGGGGCGCCAGCCCAAGGTGCTCACCCTCAAGCGCATGCTCCAGGAGCACGTCGCCCACCGCCAGAATGTCATCCGCCGGCGCACCGAGTTCGACCTGGACAAGGCCCGCGCCCGCGCCCACATCCTCGAGGGCCTCAAGATCGCCCTCGACAACATCGACGCGATCATCCGCACCATCCGCGAGTCGCGCACCGTCGAGAGCGCCCGCAACAACCTCATCCGCAACTTTGGCCTCAGCGAGATCCAGTCCCAGGCCATCCTCGACATGCAGCTGCGCCGCCTGGCCGCCCTCGAGCGCAAGAAGATCGACGACGAGTACGCCGAGGTGATCAAGCTGATCGCCGAGCTTGAGGACATCCTCGCCAACCCGCGACGCGTCCTGCATATCATCCAGAGCGACCTGCGCCGGATCAAGGAGAAGTACGGCGATGAGCGGCGCACCCGCATCGCCCCCGACGCCACCGGCGAGGTCAGCGACGAGGACCTCATCCCCGACATCCGCGTCCTGATCACCCTCACCGACCGCGGCTACATCAAGCGCCAGGCCGCCGATGTCTACCGCACCCAGCGCCGCGGCGGGCGCGGCATCAAGGGCATGATCACCCGCGAGCAGGACCTCGTGCGCCACCTGCTCACCTGCGGCTCGCTTGAGAACCTGCTCTTCTTCACCGACAAGGGCAAGGTCTACCAGCTCAAGGCCCACGAGGTGCCCGATAGCTCGCGCACCGCCAAGGGCCTGCCCCTGGTCAACCTGATCTCCCTGGAGCCGGGTGAGCAGGTCACCTCCATGCTCGCCGTCCCCGACTACGACGGCGAGTACCTGGTGATGGCCACCCAGCGCGGCAAGATCAAGCGCACCAAGCTTGAGGAGTACAGCCAAGTGCGCTCCAACGGCCTGATCGCCATCGGCCTGGAGGAAGGCGATGTCCTCGGCTGGGTCAACGTCAGCAACGGCGATGAGGACGTCCTGATGACCACCGTGAACGGCCAGACGATCCGCTTTAAGCAGGGCGACGTCCGCCCCATGGGCCGCCCCGCCACCGGTGTGAACGGGGTCAACCTCAGCGACGGCGACCGGGTCATCGGCATGCACCTCGCCACCCCCGGCGACGACCTGCTGGTGATCACGGCGCGCGGCTTCGGCAAGCGCACCAAGCTCGATGAGTACCCGACCAAGGGCCGCGCCACCGGCGGCGTGATCACGATCAAGCTGCGCCCGGAGGACTCGGTGGCCGGCACCGCCGTGGTCAACGATCGCTCCCTGCTCACCTTCGTGACCCTGGCCGGCGTGGTGATGCGCACCTCGGTCGATGAGATCTCGCAGCTCGGCCGGCTCACTCAGGGCGTCACTATCGTCAACCCCAGCGGGAAGGACCGGGTGGTGGCCCTGTCCGTCGAGGAGCCCGAGGATGACAGCGGCGAGTCGCCGACGATCATCAGCCCGAACGGGTGATCACGATGGTGAGGGCGTGGGAGAGCAAAGCTCTCCCACACCCTCACCGTGCGCAGTGTTGTTGCTGGCAACAGAAGGACGCGAAATGCGAGCGAGCTCAGCTCGCTCGCATTTCGCGTCCTTCGTGATCAGTCCCGCACGTCCCCGATCGGCACAGGCTGCTGCCCCTTGATCAGCGGCACGAGGGCCTGGCGTAGCGCCTTCGCGCTCAGCTTGAGCTGGTCGCCCTCCCTGCGGATCAGCTCCACGAAGCGGTCGACCAGCGCCGGGTCCCAGTGCGTGCCCCGGCCATCGAGCAGGATGCCCAGTGCCCGCTCCGTCTCCATCGCCGGGCGGTAGGCCCGGTCGGCCGTCATCGCCTCGAACGCGTCGGCGATCGCCAGGATGCGCGCCTCAAGCGGGATCTCCTGGTCCTTCAGGCCGCGCGGGTACCCCTTTCCATCCACCCGCTCGTGGTGCCCCTCGATGATCGGCAGGGTCGCCCGCAGCCCCTGCACCCGCTCGATGATCTTCACCCCGATCGCCGGGTGCCGCTTCATCACCGCGAACTCCTCGTCGGAGAGGGCGCCGGGCTTCAGCAGCACATAGTCGCGGATGCCGATCTTGCCCACGTCGTGCAGCAGCCCGGCGTAGTCCATCAGCTCGATGCGCTCCTGCGGCAGGCCCACCTCCTGAGCCAGGCGCACGGCGTAGCGCGTCACCTGGCGCGAGTGGCCGTAGGTGTAGGCGTCTCTGGCCTCGATCGCCTCCGTCAGCGCCTCGATTGTCTGGCGGTTCTGGTCCTTGAGCGCCTGGTGGAGCCGCGCGTTATCGAGCGACGCGGCGACCTGTGTGGCGAAGATGCCCAGCAGACGTCGCTCGCCGGCGTCAAAGGGCGGCTGCTCGGCGCGGCGGGCCATGTGCAGGTAGCCGATCGACGTGTCGTGGCTGCGCAGCAGCGCCCCGGCGAACAGGCTCTCCTCAGCTGTGCCGGGGCCGCCGACCAGGCGCATGTGGGCCGCGAGCAGCTGCTGGTCGTCGCAGTCGGCGGCCAGCGCCGCCGCGCCCGGCTCGCTCCAGCCCGCCGCCGTGCGCGCCGCGAGCAGCTGCAGCGTCTCGTCCTCCGGTCGGTGCATCGACAGCGCCAGCGACTCGGGGGCGAAGCGCTGCCAGAGGAACTCGACGATCTGCTCCACCTGCGTCTCGATGTCCAGCGAGGTGGCGATCGCCTGGCTGAACTGGTACATAAACACCAGGTCAGAAAGGCGCTCCTTCTCCTGCCGCACCCGGCGCAGCTCCAGGCAGGTCCGCACCATCCGCTCCAGATGCTCGGCCTCCATCGGCTTGGCCAGGTAGTCGAGGGCGCCGAGCTTGAGCGCCTGGCGGGCGGTGTCCACCGTGGCGAACGCCGTGAGCATCACCACGTCGATGTCGGGGTGGCTCTGGCGGATGTGGTGCAGCAGCTGCATCCCGTCCATCATCGGCATCTGCATGTCCGTCAGCACGAGGTCGAAGGGCTGCTGCTGGAGCATCTCGACCGCCACCGCGCCGTTCTCCGCCGTGGAGACATCGTAGGTGAGCCGCAGGAGCCGCTGGCAGAAGGTGCGGATGTAGGTGTCGTCCTCGACGACGAGGATACGAGCGCGCTGCGGTGTCGATGCGCCAATCAGCAGGTCGGCCATGCCATCCCTCCCTACGCTAGTGTGGGCCGCCTTAACTTTCTCTTGATAATTGTAACAGCATAATCTGTCATGCCGACTACAGTGCGTCGCATGATGCTTGCATTTTGTTCATCGTGGTGCGCGGCGGTGCGGTGGGGGCGGGGATTCTGGCGGAGACACAGACACATACCGGCGTTAGGGGGGGCCGGCGGGGAGCGGGTGTCAGACTGATGAGGGGCGGGACGACGATCAGCCGTTTGATCTGCGTGTGAAGAATGTCTCGACGCGTCGCTCAAGCTCCTCAAAGTCGAAGGGCTTGGTAAGGTACTCATTGACTCCCGCGCGGTAGGCGAGCTTCTCAGTGTCGGGCGTGCCGAACGCCGTCACCATGATCACATAGACGTCCGCGTTCTTCTGTCGCAGCGTACGCACCAGGTCGATGCCGCCCATGCGCGGCATATTCATATCTGTGATGATCACATCGCAGGGCTGCGTATCGAGCCGCTCAAGGGCCGAGAGCCCATCCTCGGCCTCGAAGACGGTATAGCCGCTGCTCGTCAGCAGAAAACGATAGAGACGGCGGGTTGCCGGATCATCTTCGACGATCATCACCGTGGATGACACGTTTGCCTCGCTTCGCTACAATAGAAAGACGCATTCCACCTAGACGAACGAACATTAGTCACGATATCGCGTAGCCCCGTCGGCTGGTTGGCTAGCCGAGGCTGGCAAGATTCTCTTGCAATAGCTGTGCCGACTGCTGGAACCCGGCGATCTCATCCGGGGACAGGGGCAGGTCGAGCACCTCCTCGATCCCACTCCTCCCGATGATCGTGGGCAGGCTGATCGCGATATTGCTCACCCCATACTGGCCGATCATCGGGCTGCTCACGGTGAGCACCGTGTGCTGGTTGCGCAGGACGGCATCGGCGATCGCCAGCAGCCCGAGGCCGATCGCATAGTAGGTGGCGCGCTTGCGCTTGATGATCTCATAGGCGGCCCCGCGCGTCTGCTCGAAGATCCCGTCGAGCGTCTGCTGGTCGTAGCCTTGCCCATTGGCACCCACGAAATCTGCCAGGCGCACCCCGGCGATATTCGCCAGGCTCCACACCGCGAGCTCGCTATCTCCGTGCTCACCGATAATATAGGCATGGACGCTGCGCGCGTCAACACCGTAGTGCTCGCCGAGCATGTAGCGGAAGCGGGCGGTGTCGAGGATCGTCCCCGAGCCGATCACGCGCTGGCTGGTTTGCCCGGCGATCTCGGCGCTGATATAGGTGAGGATGTCCACCGGGTTGGTGGCGATCACGATCACACTGTCATCGCTGGCGGCCAGCACCTTCGGGATGATCTCGCGGAAGATCGCCGCGTTCTTCGCCAGCAGGTCGAGCCGCGTCTCGCCGGGCCGCTGGTTGGCCCCGGCGGCGACCACCACTAGGTCGGCCCCTGTCAGGTCGGCGTAGTCTCCGGCGCGGATGCGCATCGGGCGGACGAAGGGGATGCCGTGGTTGAGGTCCATCGCCTCGCCCTCGGCGCGTGCCTGGTCGGCGTCGACGAGGATGAGCTCATTGGCCAGGCTGCGCTGTGTCAGGGCGTAGGCGAACGATGTTCCCACCATCCCCGTTCCCACAAGCCCAACCTTCCCGCTGCGCTTCCCTAACGTCATGCACATACCTCGCCGATGATGACCTATCGCCGCCCTCTTATGATACCACACCCTGAGCCGTGTTTACAGGTGCTATTCCGGCGGCGGCAGGGCATGTGCAACGTCGCGGGCGGCGCCCCGTTGGCGCGACTTCCCGTCGCCAGCCGGGGGGCAGGGGCTTTGCACATGCCCTGTCGGCGGCGGCGTTACCGCAGAACAGCACGATACGCGCCATCGGCGCGTATCGTGCTGCTCAGTGCCTCAGTGCCTCAGTGCTCTAGCGGTACTCGGCCAGGTCGCGCTCATCGATCGTCGGCATAAAGCGTGACATCTCGACCATCTTGAAGATCTTCTGGTGGTGCGGGCTCACGTTCATCGCGAAGAGCTGGTAGCCGGATTTGCGCGCCGAGACTACAAATTTTAGCAGGGCGGAGATCCCGCCCGAGTTGATAAACGAGACCTCATTGAAATCAAGCACGGTGATCGGGCGCATCTGCTCGTTCTCGGCGGCGATCGCCGCCGCCGAGATCGCATCAACGCTGGTGCTGGTGATATGCAGGATGGCGACCTCGCCGAACTCCTCGCGCCTGATGATATCGCTCATGGCTGCTCTTCTCTCCGGTAGAGCCGTAGGGTGAGCATGGTGCCCTTCTGCGAGGAGCTCACCTCATAGTCATCTACAAGCTCGCTGATCAGGTACATGCCGAACCCACGCAGCTGACCCGACTCAAGACTCTGCTCATCGACCACGTGACGTGCGATATCGTGATGCTCCATCCCGCTGCCCTGGTCGCTGATCCGAACCTCCAGCTTCTCGCCGTCGATCTCGAAGACCACCGCCACCAGCTTCGTCACCTCGCCCCGGTTGCCGTGGTCGATCGCGTTATTGACCGCCTCGCTAATCGCCAGCTTCAGATCCTCCACGCGCTCGTCGGAGAACCCGAAGGCTGCCCCCACCTCGGCGGCGCTCGCGCGGACGACGCGCTCGAAGATCGGGTGTGAGGGGATGCTAAGCTCTACACGCTGCATGCGGCACCATCGAGTGATAGCGCGCCGTTGGCTGCGCGTTACCACTAGCATAACAAACGAGCTGAACCAGCGAAATCACCGGCCAGTCGTGGCCGCCGTGGGCAGTGTGCGCCGACGCGTGCTGGCGAGGCTGGCCATTGTGTCGCTCTGGCGTGCGAGGTGGTCGTAGCGCCGCAGATAGGCCTTGCCCAGCGAGGTGTTGCCGATCTGCAGGTAGCAGGCGCCCAGGTAGTAGAGCGCCTGGGCGTGGCGCGGGTTGCGGCGCAGCACCTTCTCGAAGAGCGGGATCGAGCGGCCCGGCTCGCTCAGCTCCTTGTAGCAGAGGCCGAGCATAAAGTTCGTCTCTACATCGTCGGGCCAGTGCTCCATCACGTGGGCGAACTCATTGGCGGCCAGGTCGAAGCGGCTTCGCCGCACATACATGTAGCCCAGGTCGTAGCGTAGCGAGTGGGCGTTGGGGGCCAGCTCCACCGCCTTGCGCCAGGCGGCCAGCGCCCAGCCCTCGCGGCCAAGCACATTGTAGATGAATCCGAGCAGATAGTTGGCCTGTGGGTCGTTGGGCAGCAGCTGCACCGCCCGCTCGAAGGCGCGGGCGGCTGCCGGGTTCAGCCCCATATCGTAGAGCAGCTTGCCCATGTTCAGGAAGAGTGATCCGTTCCCAGGGTTCAGCTTGGCACATGCGAAGAGCAAGTCGTATGCCTGCTTGGGCTGCTTCAGCAGGCGCAGCACCGCGCTCATGCGTAGGCGTACATTGACATAATGTTTATCCTGTGGCGGCACCTGGCCATACTCATCCAGCGACTCATCCCAGCGGCGCTGACGGGCCAGCAGATTGCCCAGCAGGTAGCGGGCGTGGTACTCCTGGGGCCGCCACTGGAGCAGGGCGCGGTAGATTCGCTCGGCCTCCTCCTCGTAGCTCTGCGACTTCAGCGCCTGGCTCAGCCGGTAGTACCACTGCGACACCTCCTCCTCGGAGCGGCTCACCAGGGCGTCCTCGAAGATGCCGACATCGGGCGAGATGAAGGTCGGCTCGACGCGCAGCGCCTCGGCGAAGCACTTCTGGGCCAGCTCGTGGGCGCCGTGGCTCTGGTGCATCAGGCCCATATAGTAGCGCGGCTCGGCGGCCTGGGGCCGGGCGTTGCATGCGCTGCTGTAGTGGATATAGGCCCGTCCGGCGTCGTCGATCTTCTGGTAGCAGCGCCCCAGGGCGAAGTGGGCCTCGTAGAGGTTCGGGTTGTGCTCCAGCGTCTCGCGGAAGGCGGAGACCGCCCGGTCAACCTGGCCGCGGGCGGCGAAGGCCACGCCGAGGTTGTAGTGCGCCTCGGCCAGCTGGTGGTCGGTCTGCACCGCCTCAAGGTACTCACGTAGCGAGCCCTCCCAGTCATCCTGGAAGGCCAGGGCGTTGCCAATATACAGGTAGATGATCGCGCGCTCGCGCTCGAAGATCTGGGCCTGCTCCTCGCCGTCCACATAGGCGGCGATCAGGGCGGCCTTAAAATGCTCGATCGCCTCGGCGTAGGCGGCCCGCAGGTATGATCGCATGCCCTGGCTAAACGCCGCACCCAGGCGCGTGCCGGTCATAAACCGCTCGCTGCCGGCGAAGGTGTCGAGATCTAAGGGCATAAAGTGCAGCTGGTCGTTCGCAGCCATAGGTATCTCCGCATCACCTGTTAATGGCCCGGGCGCAGCCGGGTTTCATACTATAGCACGCTGATCTGCACATGTGTATAACGGTCCTGTCACGCGCGGTAGTCTTCCAGCGTCAGGCGCAGCTGCTGGTTGAGCTCGCGGGCGAGCCCTCGCCCCAGGCGTGACTGCGCTCGCTTCATGATCTCAGGGAGGGCGGCGATCCAGATCTCGGCGTTGGCCTCGGCCAGCGGCGCCAGCTCCTCGTCCCAGAACGGGGCCGCTGGCTCCGCGCCGAGGATATCTTCGACGATGCTGCGCAGCTCTGCGCCCAGGTCGGTCAGGCGACGCCGGAGCACCACCATGGTCACGTCGTCGCTCTGGAGCGTGTCGCCGGCCCAGGTTCGTAGCTCGTGTAGCATGAGCGCCACCATGGCTCGCGGCTTGAGCTGACGGTTCGCCGCGATCAGCGCCTCCAGACGCTCATAGGTGAAGATCTCGCCGGCCGGGTTCTCGGCCTCAAGCACGCCGTCGGTATAGAGCACCACACTGTCGCCCGGCCCAAGCTGCGCCCGCGCCTCGCGGTAGTCGCTGTCGGCGTCCACACCCAGGGGCAGCCCCGAGAGCTCAATCTCGCTTACTGTGCAGTTGACGATCAGCGGGAAGGTGTGGCCGGCGTTAGCCAGATGCAGCTCACCGCGCGCGGTGTCGAGCCGGGCGTAGAGCATCGTCACCATGCCCTGCGGGATCTCGCTCAGAATCCCGCGATTCACGGCGGCTAGTGTGCTCGCCGGTGCCTCGTCGCGGCGGGCCTCGTGCCGGAAGACGGTGCGCGCCACCGCCATGCGTAGGGCCGCCGGCAGCCCCTTACCGCTCACATCCCCGATCATAATGCCCTGGATGCCGCCGCCAAGGCTCAGGAAATCGTACAGGTCGCCTCCCAGGTCGCGCGCGGGCATAGAGATGGCGCTCAGCTCCCAGCCCGCCAGCCGTGGCGCTGCCTCTAGCAGCAGTCCCTGCTGGATGTCGCGGGCCAGCTGCAAGTCCTGCTGGAGCTCGTCGGCCCGGCGCTGCTGCTCGCTCGATAGTGCCGGGGCCGACGGCGGCGTGGCGGCGGGCTCGGGGCGCGCGCGCCGCCGCCCACCCAGCCGGGCCGGTGGCCGGTGGCCAAGGAACGAAACCCAGGATGTGTGTGTGTGGCGTTGGCCCATTGTCGTACTAACGAAGATAGTAAAAGGGGTTTTCACCCCTTTATGCTCGCCCGTTGCTCAGTGTGCTGAGATACCGTTGACAGGTCTCGGCCAGCCATCCGACGGCTACCCCATCGATCAAGTGATCTGGCGGCTGGCCAGCGAGCTTCTGGATCGTGTTCCAGTACTCGCGCCGGGCAGCCTCGGTGCGGCCAACCTGGCGGTAGCACTCGGCCAGGTGGAATGAGATCAGCGGTGCCGTTGTGTCCAGGTAGCGCGCTCGCTCAAGCTGGCGGATGGCCTCGGCGGGCTGGTCCTGCCGGGCGTAGATCATGCCGATCAATAGGTGCGCCTCCATCGTTAGCGGGTCGAGCTCAAGCGCCCGGCGCGCCTCCGCCGCCGCCAGGTCCAGGTCCCCACGGTTCGCGTGGGCGCGGGCGGCCAGGGCCAGGATCTGCGGCGCCTGATCGCCCCGCAGCGGCGTGGCGTAGAGCGCCTCGAGCGCCGCGTCGGCCTTGCCCTCGTCTATCAGCGCCCGGCCACGCTCGCTGGCTGTGCCCGCCCCTCCCGGATGGCGCGGCCCGATCTGCCTGGGCTGCTGCGCCGGGCGGCTCGTCGGGAGCGGCGGCAGCGGGGCCGTTGGCGGCAGCGCGGCGCGCTGCGATTCCTTATAGTAAACGTAGGTGCCGCTGACTTCTCGCCAGCGGAAGCGGCTAAAAATATTCCAGAGCGTCTCGGAGAAGCCGAGGAAGAGTCCGCCGCCCTCGGCGAGCGCCTCGTAGAAGCGGCCCATCAGCGCCCGGCAGGTCTCTACCTGAAAGTAGATCGTCACGTTCTGGCAGAAGATCAGGTGGACGCCGATGAACTCGGGCGGGATCGGCTCAAGCAGGTTGCGCCGCTCGAAGCGCACCATCCGGCGCAGCTGCGCGCCGACGGCCAGCCCATCGCCGCGGGGCGTGAAGAATCGGCGGCGCTGGGCCTCGCTCAGGTTGCCCAGGCTGCGGCCCCGGTAGACTCCGGCGCGCGCGCGCGACAGCGCATCTTCGCTCAGGTCGCTGCCGAGGATCTCGATGGGGCGGGCCGGCTGGTCGCCCAGGGCCTCGCAGGCGGCGATGGCGATTGAGTAGGCCTCCTCGCCGGTGGCGCAGCCGGCGCTCCAGATGCGGATGGGCGCGCCGGGCGGCAGCCGGCGGTGCAGGTCGGGCAAGATCGCGTCGCGCAGGGCGGCCATGTGCGGCCGGTTGCGGAAGAAGACCGTCTCGTGGTTGAGCAGCAGCTCGGCCAGGGAGTGCAGCTCCGGGCCGGCGCCGGTGCCGGCGAGCCCGTCGGCGTAGGCCTGGATCGGCTGGCCTAGCAGCCCAGCCCGCCGCCGCGCGGCGCCCCGCAGGGTCGGGTGGCGCGAGTCGTCCAGGTAGACGCCGCAGTAGCCCGCCAGCAGGTCGCGTAGGGCGACAACCTGCGCTGGGCTGAGGTCTTCGGCTGTGGTGATCGGCTGGCTCATGTGATGCCTCTGCGCGGGGTGTCGACGCGGGCGATCAGCGCCTCAATGATCTTGTCGGGCGGGAGCACCACATGGGCCGCGCCGAGGTCGATCGCCGCCTTCGGCATGCCGAAGATCGTGCAGCTGGCCTCATCCTGCGCGATCGTGTAGCCGCCGGCGCGGCGGATCGAGCGCATGCCCAGCGCCCCGTCGCGGCCCATCCCGGTGAGCAGGACGCCGGTGGCCAGCGGCCCGTAGGCCTCGGCCACCGACTGCATGGTGATGTCGATCGCCGGGCGCTGGAGCAGCAGCGGCAGCGCGCTGAGCTTCACCCGGCCCTTGTCATCAAGCAGGAGGTCGACGCGGTCGGGCGCGACAATCACCTGCCCCGGCCTGATCGCCGCGCCCGCATCGGCCAGCATGATCGGCAGAGCCGAGCTGCCCGCCATCCACTCGACCATGCCGGCGCTGAAGCCCTGGGCGATGTGCTGCACCACCACCACCGCCGCGCCATAGCCGCGCGGCAGGCCGGCGAGGATCTGCCGCACCACGCCCGGGCCGCCGGTTGACGCGCCGATCACCACGACGGGGAATGGTGAATGCTGAATGGTGAATGGTGAATGATCCGTTGTTGACGTGCCTCCCAAGCTGGGGGAAGTGGCCGTGGCCTGTTTATTCGGCAATTCACCATTCACCATTGACAATTCAACATTCTGCTTGCGTCTCCCGCGCAGATGGGTGACAACCTTCACTCTGGCGAGGAGCTTGATCTTGCGGACGAGGGCGATCCGGGCGCGCTCCAGGGCTGCGCCATCGCTCAGCTGCGGCTTCTCCATCACATCGAGGGCGCCCGCGCCGAGCATCTGGAAGGTGATGTCGATATCGTAGCGTGAGAGCGATGCGGTGAGCACCAGGATCGGCGTGGGCTGGTAGGCCATGATCTGGCGCGTGGTCTCCACGCCGTCCATCACCGGCATACGCACATCGAGGGTGATCAGGTCTGGCCGCAGCTCGGCGGCGCGGGCGATGGCCTCGCGGCCATCGGCGGCCTCGCCGACGACGGTCAGATCGGGGTCGCGATCAAGCATAGCACGGATCATCCGCCGCATCAGTGCAGAGTCGTCGACGATCAGGATGCGCAGCGGTTGGCTCATACGCGTCACATCTCAAGGATCATCTTCACGCGGTTCGGCAGGTTCAGCAGGTCGATGTCCTTGTTCAGGTAGTCGTCCACCCCGGCCTCGAAGGCGGCGTGCTTGTCGTCGCTTGAGGTGAGCATAATGATCCGCAGATCATCGAGCATGGGGTCGTCGCGTAGCCGGCGGCAGACCTCGTAGCCGTCGATGCCGGGCATCTGCACATCGAGCACCATGAGATCCGGCACCTCGCTAGCGATCGCGGCCAGGGCGTCCTCTCCGCTGTGGGCCAGGCGCACCTGGAATCCGAACATCTCCAGGCGGAGCTTGACAATATCGGTTACGAGCTTGCTATCGTCGACGACGAGAATTTTTCCTGGCATAGCATCCTCAGATGGTGCCCGGCGGGCGGCCGGGGCGCGGGCTGATATGGATGGCAATCGACTGCGGCCTACGGGGTGGCTAGGGGGATGGGCCAAGGAGCTGCTGGATCACTTCGAGCAGGCTGCCCTGGTCGAACTGGCTTTTGACGATGTACGCCTGTGCGCCTGCCTCCAGTCCACGGCGGCGGTGATCCTCGGAGGACAGGCTGGTGATCAGCACGACGGGGAGTTCGTGCAGTGCGAGCTCGCTGCGGATGCGTGCGGTGAGCTGGAAGCCATCGACATGTGGCATCTCGACATCGCTTACGACAAGATCGTAGGCTTGCGCGCGCAGTTTGTCAAGGGCGTCGGCTCCATCCACGGCTGCTGCCACCTCGTAGCCGGCCGACTGGAGGATGCTGCGGATGAGCTCGCGCGTGGTGAAGCTGTCGTCGCAGACGAGCAGGCGCGGCCGGCGGCGCGGGGCCGGCGCGGCGATGGCCGGCGCCTGGCGCGCGCCGCCGGCCATCTGGATGAGGGCGAGGGGGTTGATCAGCAGCACCAGGCTGCCGTCGCCGAGCTGGATCGCCCCGCTGTAGCTGCGCTGCCGGGCCAGGATCGGCCCGAGGGGCTTGACCACCGCCTCGCGCTCGTCGAGCAGCGCGTCGACCAGCAGCGCGACCATGCGCTGGGGGCTGCCCACCAGCAGGGCCGGCTCCCGCTCGCCGCGCCGGCGGCTCTGGTCGGCCGCCACCCCCAGCAGATCGGCCATCGGCCTCACCACGATGTCTCGTCCGTCGTGGCTCACCGTTGGCTGGCCCTCGATGCTGCGCAGCGTGTCGTGGTGTACCCATATCGTCCCCTGGCAGCCGCTGGCCGGCAGCGCGAAGCTGGCCTGCCCCAGCCGCACCAGCAGCACCCGCGTCGTCACCAGAGTCAGCGGCAGGGTGAGCACGATCTGGGTGCCGTGGCCCGGCTGCGACTCGACGAGCACATGGCCGCTCAGCTCGTTGATGTTCGCGCGCACCACATCCAGGCCGACCCCGCGCCCCGAGATGTCGGTGACCATCGGGGCGGTGGAGAAGCCCGGCAGAAAGATCAGGTCGAGGGTCTCGCTATCCGGCAGGCGGGCGGCATCTTCGGCGCGCAGCAGGCCCATGCGCGCGGCGCGGTCGCGCAGCTTCGCTGGGTCGATCCCGCGCCCGTCGTCGCGGATCGTCACCCGCACCTCGCCGCCGATCGCCTCGGCGCTCACCTCGATGCTCCCGAGCTCCGGCTTGCCGGCTGCCGCGCGCTCGGCCGCCGGCTCGATGCCGTGGTCCACCGCGTTGCGCACCAGGTGCAGCAGCGGGTCCTGGAGCAGCTCAAGCACCTTGCGGTCGAGCTCGACCGTCTCGCCGCGCAGCTCGATCCGGACCGACTTGCCGGTGGCCTCGGCGATATCGCGCACGGCCCGTGGGAGCCCGGCGTAGATCGTGCTGATCGGGATGAGCCGGGCGGCCATCACCTCCTGCTCCAGGTCGCGCACGAGCAGGTCGCTCTGGCCGAGGTGGCGGCCGAAGCGCTCGGCCTGGCGCTGTGTGGCGCCCTGGATCTGCCCGGCGACGCTGAGGACGGCGGCGATCCGCTGGTCGATGGCGTGGCGCTGGACGGCCGAGAAGCGCAGGCGGTCGAGCTCCTCCTCAAGCTCCTGGATCGCCCGCTCCTGCTGGCGGGCGAGCTGGCGCATGGCGGCGAGCTGATCGGCGTGGTTGGCGAGCACCTGCTGGCCGACCATAAGCTCGCCGGCGAGGTTGAGCATGCGGTCGAGCCGGTCGACCCGCACGCGCACCGTGCGCGTGCCACCGCCGCGCGGGCCTGCGGGGGCGGCCGGCGGCGGGGCGGCCGCATCCGGCGGGGCGGGCGGGGCGGCCGCATCCGGCGGGGCGGGCGGGGTGGTGGCGACGGCGGGGGGCGGCCCGCCGCCGAACAGGGCGATCGCCACGTCGACATCCACGGCGGCGGGGCGGCCATCCACGGCCGCTGCGCTCAGCTCAAGCAGGGCGTCGCCGCCGCGCAGCAGCCGCCCCGCCAGGTCGCGGTCGAGCGCGCGCCGGCCCTGGCGCAGCTCGCCGAGGACGCTCTCAAGCTCGTGGGCGAGGCGGCCCACCGCCTCGAAGCCCAGCATGCGCGCCGAGCCCTTGATCGTGTGGACCGCGCGGAAGACCCGGTCGATCTCGGCGCGGCGCGCCTGATCGTCGGCCAGCCCCTCGATCGCCAGCAGCCCATCGCTGAGCACGCGCACGTTCTCGGCGGTCTCCTCGCGAAACTGGTTGTAGAAGGCGGAGAGGTCCATGGTAAGGGCGCCCCTCGTGGGCGCCCACAAGGGGCGCCCTTACGAGCTACTCATCATTCACAACGATCCCGTGGAGCCGATCGGCGATGGCGGTGAGCGTGGCGGCGGACTCGGCCATCTGGCGGGCGCCGAGGGCCGACTGGCGGGCCACCTCGGCCACCTCGCGCATCGTCTCGACCACCTGCTCGCTGGCGCTCTGCTGCTGGGCGGTGGCCAGGCCAATCTCGGCGGCGGACTGGGCGGTGCGCTCGGCCACCATCACGATGTTGTCCATCACCTGGCCGGCGCGGTGGGCCAGCTCGACGCCGCGCTCGACCGCCTTGCTGCCCTCCTCGGCGGCCAGCACCGCCGAGCTGGTGGCCTGGCGGATCTCGGCGATCACGCCCTTGACCTCCTTGGCGGCGGCGAGGGTGCGGTTGGCCAAGCTCTTCACCTCGGCGGCCACCACCGCGAAGCGCCGGCCGTGCTCGCCCGCCCCGGCCGCCTCGATCGCCGCGTTGAGCGCCAGCAGGTGCGTCTCGTCGGAGATGTCGTCGATCAGGTCGATGATCTCGCCGATCTGCTGGGATCGCTCGCCCAGGCTGAGCACCCGCGTGCTCACATCCTGCACCCGCCCGCGGATGCGCTCCATCGCCTGGATGCTCTCGTCCACCGCGCCCTGCCCGCTGCTCAGGTTCTCCAGCGTCTGCTGGGCGGCCATGGCCACGTGCTCGCTGGCCTGGGCGATCTGCCGCGCCGTGCTGCCGAGCTCCTCGATCGTGGTGGACACCTGCGAGACGGCGCTGGCCTGCTCGGCGGCCCCGCTGGCCTGCTGCTGCGATGTCACCTGCATCTCGGCGGCGGCGGAGGCCAGCTCGCTGCCCAGCTCCACCTGCTGGATGCTCTTCTCCATCAGCTGCTCGGTCTTATTCATCAGCTCCTGGGCACGCTCCTGTGACTGCCCCGTGGCGCTGCTTAGGTCGCGCCCGCTCAGCCAGGCCAGCACCGCCAGCAGGGCCGTGGCGACGCTGAAGACGAGCAGGGTCATCAGGGCGCCGCCAGCGATCGGGGCGCGGTAGCCAAATGCCTGCTCGGCGGCGAGCAGGGCGGCCACGCAGAGCACCGACCCGACCGACACCAGGATGCTGTCGCGCCCCCGGCCGAGCAGCCCGGCGCTGACGATCGGGATGAAGAAGCTCAGCACGAGCGGGCCGTCCGGGCCGCCGATGAGGTAGGTGCCCAGGGCGCAGCCGAGCACCATGCCGTAGAACAGCAGCCGGCTGCCGAGGGTGATGCGCTGCTGCCTGATCAGCAGATAGGCCGCCCCGTAGGAGCCCAGGGCGCCGGCGGAGATCAGCGAGGTGATGCCGATGGCGCTGTCGCTGATCTGTGCGCTGACCCGCAGGGCGACCCCGGCGACCCAGAAGATCGCCACCACCGCCGCGCCGACGGCGATCAGCAGGCTCAATGTCTTGAGGTTGTCTTTGAGCAGGCTGGCCTGCTCGTCGTCGGACGTGCCCATCATGCGCCGCGCAATCTCTGCCATAGTATGCCTCTATCTCGATCTCTGTCGCGGTTCAGAACACCGCCTCTGTCAGCTGGGCGGGGCGCCGCTAGGCGGGGGGGTGGGGTGGCGAAGCCACCCCCAACAAAAGCAGGGTCTGGGGCGAAGCCCCATGCGCATCAACGTTAGGGCGGCAGCCCTAAAAAACCGACGTCGTTTTGGCCAACATGGCCAGCTTTGCTGGCCATGTTGGCCAAAACAACAAGAAATTCCGGGGGGGCCAGGGCTTACGTTGATGCGCATGGGGCGAAGCCCCAGGGCGTTGCAGAAGCTCTGCACCTTACACGGCGCCGATCGCCACATCGGTGGCGATCCGGCGCAGATCGAGCAGCAGCAGCGGCTCGCCCCGATAGACGACTGCGCCGAGGAACCAGGGCCAGGCCAGCCGGCGCGACAGCAGCGGTGAGAGGGGCTGAACGGCGAGCGGCCCCTCGCTATCCAGGCTGTCGATGTGGTCGATCAGCAGGGCGACGCTGCGCCTGCGGAGCGATACGGTGATCGCGTGCTGCCGTCGGGCGGCGGGCGGCGCGGCGTCGCCGAGCAGCCCCCCCAGATCGCGACAGATCAGCGGTCGGCCGCGCTGGTCGGTCGGGTCGCCATCTGGGTCCAGCATGCCGAGGTGATCGATCTGGGCCGGCGTGATCGCGTAGCGCCGCCGCCCCACATCCACGCCTAAGATCGTGCTGTCGCGGCTGGCACTCATGGCTGGCTACGCGCCTTCCTGGAGCACGGCGAAGAGAGTCGCCAGGTCGATCACCAGCAGCGGCTGCCCCTCGTGCTGCGCCACCGCGCGCAGCAGCCGCGCGCGCTGCTGGTCGAGCCCCGCCGGCGGCCTGGCGAGTTCCTCGCTGGCCAGATGACAGATGTCTAGGGCGGCGTCGACCAGCAGGGCGATATCGGCGAGCTCCTGGTGTACAATGATAAAGCGCGATGATCGATCAGGCTCGGCGACGGATAGGCCGAGCAGCTGTCGCAGATCCACTGCGGGGAGCACGACGCCGCGCTGGCTGATGATGCCCGGCAACAGCGGCGGCACCCCTGGGACTGGCGTCGGCGCGCGCCAGCGCGCCACCTCGCGGATCGCTGCGCTGGGCAGCGCGTAGCGCTCGGGGCCTACCCGCACGATCAGATAATCTTCGCTTGGCTGCTCGCTGGCGTTCATCGGTGACCAGGGTTAGGGTTAGGGTACAGGGTACAGGGTACAGGGTACAGGGTACAGGGTACGGGCAGAGCGCATCAGGCACAGCAGCGCATACGACTCAGTGGCTCAGTCTTTAGAATCGAAGCATACACTGAAAGCCACGTCAGGGTCAAGCCGAGCGGTGGTACATCAGTCGTTATTCGCACCGTACCCTTGGCTACTACATGGGGGCGAAAACTAACACATGTCGTAACGCCGCCTGGCTTGGGAGAGACTACCTATTTGTCCAGCTTTACAAATACGGTGCGTCAACGTAGAATCATCTGCTGTTGTCATGAGAGCAGGCCGGTTTGGCGTCCGACGATCGCTGGCCGAAGGTCGGCCAGCAGTCGGCGCGCGAGTGAGAGTCAACTGAAAGGCTAGAGCGCTGTGAGTAAGAAGATCCGTGTGGCGATTATCGGTGTGGGGAACTGCGCCTCGTCCCTTGTCCAGGGCGTGCAGTACTACAAGAACGCGAGCGAGACCGACGATGTGCCCGGGCTGATGCACGTGAACCTGGGCGGCTACCATATCCGCGATATTGAGTTCTCGGCGGCCTTCGACGTGGCCGACACCAAGGTCGATAAAGATCTCTCCGAGGCGATCTTCGCTCACCCGAATAACACCTACAAGTTCGCCGACGTGCCGCGCCTGGGCGTGCCGGTCTCGCGCGGCATGACCCACGACGGCATCGGCAAGTACCTGGGCGAGGTCATCCACAAGTCGCCCCGCTCCACCGATGATATCGTCGGCATCCTGCGCGAGACGAAGACCGACGTCGTCGTCTCCTACCTGCCGGTGGGCAGCGAGATGGCCACCAAGTGGTACGTTGAGCAGATCCTGGAGGCCGGCTGCGGCTTCATCAACTGTGTGCCGGTCTTCATCGCCAGCCAGGAGTACTGGCGCAAGCGCTTCGAGGAGAAGGGCCTGCCGATCATCGGCGACGATATCAAGAGCCAGGTGGGCGCCACGATCACCCACCGCGTGCTGACCACCCTGTTCAAGGAGCGCGGCGTGCGCCTGGACCGCACCTACCAGCTCAACTTCGGCGGCAACACCGACTTCCTGAACATGCTGGAGCGCGAGCGCCTGGAGAGCAAGAAGATCAGCAAGACCAACGCCGTCACCAGCCAGTTGCCCTACCAGATGCACCCCGACAACGTCCACGTCGGCCCGAGCGACTACGTGCCCTGGCTGGGCGACCGCAAGTGGGCCTACATCCGCATGGAGGGCACCACCTTCGGCGATGTGCCGCTGAACATCGAGCTGAAGCTGGAGGTCTGGGACTCGCCCAACTCGGCGGGCGTGGTGATCGACGCCGTGCGCTGCGCCAAGCTGGCCCTCGACCGGCGCATCTCCGGCGCGCTCTACGCCCCCAGCAGCTACTTCATGAAGACGCCGCCCAAGCAGTACACCGACTACGAGGCCCGCGACCTGACTGAGGAGTTTATCAGGGGCTAGGGAACAGGGAACAGGGAGCAGGGAACAGAGGGAACAGCGAGAACATGCTGCCTGTTCCCTGTTCCCTGTTCCCTGTTCCCTTTGTGCTACAATAGCGCCCACTATGAGTGAGCAGCAGAACAAGCCCCCGCTGCGGCTGATCGTCCAGATCCCGGCGCTGAACGAGAGCGAGACGATCGCGGCGGTGATCGCGGACATCCCGCGGCATATCCCAGGGGTCGGCAGCGTCGAGGTGCTGATCATCGACGACGGCTGCACCGACGACACGGTGGCGGTGGCCCTGCGCGCCGGCGCCGACCATGTGGTGCGCCACACCTCGAACAAGGGCCTCGCCACCGCCTACCAGACCGGCATCGACACGGCGCTGCGCCTGGGCGCCGATATTATTGTCAACACCGACGCCGACAACCAGTATCCCGGCAGCGAGATCGCGCGCCTCGCCGAGCCGATCGTTTCCGGGCGGGCCGATATTGTCGTCGGCGACCGTCAGGTGCAGACGATCGAGCACTTCTCGGCGCTGAAGCGGGGTCTCCAGTACCTCGGCAGCTCGGTGGTGCGCTGGGCCTCGGAGACGGATGTGCCCGACACGGTGAGCGGGTTCCGCGCGCTCTCGCGCGAGGCCGCCCTGCGCACCTTCGTCACCACCGACTTCTCCTACACCGTCGAGAACCTCATCCAGGCCGGCAAGCGCCGCCTGACGATCACGGCGGTGCCTATCCGCACCAACCTCGTCGACCGGCCCTCGCGGCTGCACCGCGGCAACTGGAACTTTATCAAGCGCCAGGCCGCGATCATCGCCCGCACCTACACGGCATACGAGCCGCTGAAGGTGTTCAGCTACATCTCCCTGGTCTTCTTCATCCCCGGCACGCTGCTGCTGCTGCGCGCGGCCTACGTCTACATCGGCCGCAACTTTGGCCTTGAGGCCGACAACCTGCAGTCGCTCCAGCTGGGCAGCCTGTTCATGATGATGGCCCTGATCACCTTTCTGATCGGCCTGCTGGCCGACCGGGTGGGCGGGGTGCGGCGGGTGCAGGAGGAGATCCTCTACCGGGTGCGGACCATGCAGGTGG
>NZ_JAIEWN010000003.1:55496-99660 GCF_019599295.1 Oscillochloris sp. ZM17-4
TTCCCCTGGCCTGCTCATCATTGAGGTGGTGCGCCTCGCGGCGACCTAGGCGTCGAACTGATTGACTGGCTGGCTCTGTAGCCCACCCGCGTGCCGCTTTCCGGCGCTCGGGGTTGTCCAGAGGACGCGCAGGTGCTGGAGCGCACCTCCAGTGCGGCGGTCTAGGAGCATAGCGAAGCGTGTGGCCTCAGCGATGCCCAAACGCTCCACCAGCGCATCCCAGCCTTCCTCAATCAGTCGCATCTCCGCCTGAGTCATCGGTTCTGCTCCTTAAGTAGTTGCACATCGGCATCGACCATCATCCGAACCAGATCGGCGAATGAGGTCTTTGGCCTCCATCCGAGCGCGCCCTGCGCCTTCGATGGGTCGCCTATCAGCAGATCTACCTCTGCCGGTCGCATAAAGCGCTCGTCCATGACGACATAGTCGGTATAGTTGAGCCCCACGTGGCCAAAGGCCTGCTCACAGAACTCGCGCACCGAGTGGGTCTCGCCGGTGGCGATCACATAGTCATCGGGCTGATCCTGCTGGAGCATCATCCACATCGCCTCGACATAGTCGCCGGCGAAGCCCCAGTCGCGCCGGGCGTCGAGGTTGCCAAGGCGCAGCTCCTCATCGAGCCCGAGTTTGATCCGCGCCACCGCATTTGAGATCTTGCGGGTGACGAACTCCAGCCCGCGGCGGGGAGATTCATGATTGAACAGGATTCCCGAGCAGGCGTACATGTCGTAGCTCTCACGGTAGTTCACGGTGATCCAGTGGCCGTAGACCTTGGCCACGCCGTAGGGGCTGCGTGGGTAGAAGGGCGTCGTCTCCTTCTGGGGAACCTCCACCACCTTGCCGAACATCTCGCTGCTGCTGGCCTGGTAGAAGCGGATGTCGGGGTCGGCCAGCCGCACCGCATCGAGCATACGCGTCACCCCGAGGGCCGTCGTCTCGCCGGTGAACACCGGCTGGGGCCATGACGTCTGCACGAAGGACTGGGCGGCCAGGTTGTACACCTCGCTCGGCCGGTGGTCGCGCAGCATGTTGATCAGCGACACCTCATCGAGCAGGTCGCCGGTGACCAGCGTGAGCCGGCTCTGGAAGTGTTTGATCCGCTCAAAGTTGACCGTGCTGGTGCGGCGCACCATGCCGATCACCTCATAGCCCTGCCCTAGCAAAAACTCTGCCAGATAGCTGCCGTCCTGGCCCGTAATACCGGTAATAAGCGCACGCTTCTTCATATAGGATGCTCCTCACGTTGCAGACACAGAGTGACTCAGAACCGATGGTACTATAGCAGTCTGAGTCGTCGCTGTCTGCTAAGTGAGTTATCGATGATCGAGCCGCTTCACCGGCGTATTGCGCGCCTTCGCGCAGAGAATGGTTGGACTCAGCAGGAGATCGCGGAGCGGGTTGCTATCTCGCGGGTGGCCATCTCGCACGTGGAGGTGGGGCTCTCTGTTCCGGGCGAGCGTACGGTGACTCTGCTCGCAGGCCTGTTCAAGTGTGAGCCGGGCGAGCTCGTGGCCGACACTGGCTACCCTGAGGCGAAGGCCGAGCGGCTGCCTGTGGTGGCCTGCCGCTATACTGAGGTTGAGCTACAGCTGGCGCTGCTTCAGCGTGATCATGAGTGGTTATGCCAGCTTTACGATTCTCCAGACTATACGATACTTGTTCGTACGGTGCGAGATCGCTGGTCGCTCATTATCGATGATCTGAGCCGGTCGCTTGTGGATCGGCGTCAGCAGGAGCTGATCGCATGTGCCCGGCGGCTGCTAGCGAGCCTGTAGAAAAGCGGAAGAAGTGCAGCGACACGGCACACGATGGGCTGCGTCATTGCACCTCTTCACCGTCTGCACGCTAGCCCCGCGCGGCGGCGACCGCCTTCTGCGCTGCGTCGGCGAGCGACTCGGCCGGGACAAGCCGCGACTCGGCGAGCAGCCGGCGGCCCTCGACCTCGTTCGTGCCGGTCAGGCGGGCGACCATCGGGACATCGGTGTCAACCTCTTCGAGGGCGGCGATGATGCCGCGGGCGACCTCATCGACGCGGGTGATCCCGCCGAAGATGTTGAACATCACCGCCTTGACATTCGGGTCGGCGAGGATGATCTGGAGGGCCGCCTTGACCTTCTCTTTGCCGGCGCCGCCGCCGATATCGAGGAAGTTAGCCGGCTCGCCGCCGTAGAGCTTGACCACATCCATTGTGGCCATGGCCAGGCCGGCGCCATTGACCATACAGCCGATGTTGCCATCAAGCTTGATGAAGGTGATCCCGGCCTCGCGAGCCTGGCGCTCGGTCGCCGGCTCATCGGACGAGTCGCGCATATCCTCAAGGTCGGCGTGCCGGAAGAGGGCGCTGTCGTCGAGCAGCACCTTTGAGTCCAGCGCCTGGAGGCTGCCATCGTCGCGGATCACCAGCGGGTTGATCTCGGCCAGGGAGGCGTCCGACTCCACAAAGACCCGGTAGAGCGCGCTGGCGATCTGGGCGAACTGGCGGGCCTGCTTGCCGTCCTTCAGCCCGATGGCGAAGGCCAGCTCGCGGGCCTGATAGTCCAGCAGGCCGAGCTGCGGGTGCGCGGCGATCTTGATGATCGCGCCGGGGTTCGTCTTCGCGACCTCCTCGATCTCGACGCCGCCCTCGGCCGAGGCGATCATCATCACCCGCTTCGTGGCGCGGTCGAGGATGGCGCTGACGTAGATCTCTTTCTGGTAGCTGATCGCCTCGGCGACCAGCACCTTCTCGACCGTCAGACCTTTGATGTCCATGCCCAGGATCTGCCCGGCGACCTGCTCAGCCTGCTCGGGCGTGTCGGCGAGCTTGACGCCGCCGGCCTTCCCGCGCCCGCCGACGAACACCTGGGCCTTGACCACGACCTTGGTGCCGATCTGCTCGGCGATGGCGCGGGCCTCGGCGGGGGTGCTCGCGACGCCGCCGCCGGTTACTGGAACCCCGTATTTGGCGAGAAGATCGCGGGCCTGCTACTCGTGCAGTTTCATGGGTTCTGGTGCGCTCCCCTGCGTCCGACAGCGCGCCGAACACAGGCCAAACAACGAAGCATGGGACACAGCCCCGCGCACCATCGCACGTGGCACAGGCCGCCAAAGTGATCAGAATGACAACAACTTTTGTGAGGTGCTGATGCCATTATGGTAGCATACCGGTGTTGGAGATGTCAAACGTTTAGGGGTTGACAAGGTGTGTGCAAAGAGGGAAAAATCCCGTTAAATATCATCTTGATCTGGACTGATCGCGCAACTGCATCTGCTATAATGATTCTGTGCAGTGATATCTCGCGGCCATCGCTCGTATGCTAAGGGAATGGTGTTATGGAGAGCCAGGAGATTGTTGTGTACGGAACGACGTGGTGCCCCGACTGCCGGCGTGCCCAGCGTGTCTTAGATCAAGTCGGTCGGCCCTACACCTACGTGAATATTGAGTCGGACGAGCAAGCCGCCGCCTATGTGATGCAGGTGAACCGCGGCCACCAGAGCGTCCCGACGATCGTCTTCCCCGACGGCTCAATCCTGGTCGAGCCATCGAACATGGAGCTTCAGGCCAAGCTGATCGGATAGCGATCACGCAGTGAGGGGCGGACAGGCTAAGCCTGGCCGCCCCTCACTGCGTAGGAAGCGTTACTAGAACACCTCGGCGGCCATGATCGTCTGGTCGCGGTCGGGGCCGACAGAGATGATCCCAAGGCGGGCGCCGACCAGCTGGCAGATGCGGGCGACATAGGCCTGGGCGTTATCAGGGAGATCCTGGAAGCGGCGCACGGCGGTGGTGGGAGTCATCCAGCCCGGCATCTCCTCATAGACCGGCTCGACCTGTTCGAGGACAGCCGTCGTGGCGGGCGGGAACTCCAGCGTCGTCTCGTGGAGCTTGTAGGCGGTGCAGATCTTAATCGTCTGGACGCCATCGAGCACATCGAGCTTGGTGATCGCCAAGGTGTCGATCCCGTTCACCTGGGCGGCGTAGCGGGCCATGACCGCATCGAACCAGCCGACCCGGCGCAGCCGGCCGGTGGTGGTGCCCACCTCAGCCCAGGGGGTGCCGATCTGGCGCAGCGCATCGGCGTCAGGGCCATCGATCTCGGTGGGGAATGGCCCCTCGCCGACACGGGTGGTGTAGGCCTTATACACACCGATCACCGAGTCGATGCGGGTCGGCCCGATCCCGGCGCCCTGACAGGCCCCGGCGGCACCGGGCGGCGAGGATGTGACATAGGGGTAGGTGCCGTGGTCGACATCGAGCAGGCTGCCCTGGGCACCCTCCAGGAGGATGGGCAGATCCTTCTCCAGGGCGCGCAGGATGATCGGGTGCGTGTCGGCAATGTGGTCGGCCAGCTTGTGCCCGAAGTCGAGGTAGCGCAGGTAGGTGTCGTGGAGCGAGAGCGGCTTGACGCCATAGAGCTTGGTGAGCAGGCGGTTCTTCTCCTCAAGGACGCCGCGCAGCCGGTTGAGCAGCGTCTCCTCGTGGAGCAGGTCGGCCATGCGGATCCCGCTGCGGCTCATCTTATCGGCGTAGGCCGGGCCGATCCCGCGGCCGGTGGTGCCGATCTTCCCCTCGCCGCGGGCCTCCTCCTGGAGCTTATCGAGCATGACGTGGTAGGGCATCACCACGTGGGCGCGCTCGCTGACAAAGAGCTTGCTGGTGTTCACCCCGCGGTCCTCGAGGCCCTGGATCTCGGTCAGCAGCGCCTCGGGGCTCACCACCACGCCGCTGCCGATCACATTGACGGTGGCCGGGTCGAAGATCCCCGAGGGGATGAGATGGAGCTTGAAGGTGCCAAGGTGGTTCACCACCGTGTGGCCGGCGTTATTGCCGCCGCCGTAGCGGATCACCAGGCGCGCCTTGCTCGCGAGCAGATCGACAAGGTGCCCCTTGCCCTCATCGCCCCATTGGGCGCCAATGAGTGCGACGACTGACATGGCCGTCCCTTTCAGGTGGGTGGACTCCAGCGGCGCTGGCGAGCGGCGCGCGTGAAGCCTAAGCGGTCAGAAGGGCAAGGGCGCTACGAACAACGCGCTTGCCCCGCAATTGTAGCAGATATCGCGCCGGCGGCTGCGGCGACAGCGCCTAGCGCACCGGGCGAGTGCAACGTCACCTCCCGTGGGGGCGCGGGGGCGGCGAAGCCGCCCCCGCGTTCTTTTTTTTGTCAGGTTTGGGCGGCTTGGCCGCCCAAACCTGACAAAAGTGAGGTCTGGGGCGCAGCCCCAGGGACGTTGCACTCACCCTGGCCTAGCGCAGCACCTCGCGCAGCGCGGCGACCGCTGCATCGATATGCTGGGTGTCGATCACCAGCGGCGGCAGCAGGCGGATCACATCGTCGCCGGCGGTGGCCACCAGCAGCCCGTGGCTGTGGGCGGCCTCGCGGATGGCTCCGGCCGACCCGGCGATGCGGATGCCGCGCATCAGGCCGCGCCCCCGCAGCTCAAGCACGGTGCCGGGCATGTCGGCGGCCAGATCCTGGAGCGACTCGTCGAGGTAGCTGCTCACCTGGCGGACGTGGGCGAGGAAGTCGGGGTCGCTGATCTTGCGCAAGACCACGCCGGCCACGGCGGTGGACAGGGGGTTTCCGCCGAAGGTGGTGCCGTGGTCGCCGGCGTGGATGGTGTCGGCGATGCGCTGGTTGAGCAGCACCGCGCCGATCGGCAGGCCGCCGGCCAGCGGCTTGGCGACGGTCATCATATCGGGGCGCACGCCGCTCGGCTCGTGGCCCCAGAGCGTGCCGGTGCGGCCCATCCCGCACTGGATCTCGTCGAAGATCAGCAGGGCGTGGTGGCGGTCGCAGAGGGCGCGGGCGGCCTTGAGGAAGGACTCATCGGCCACGCGCAGGCCGCCCTCGCCCTGGATCGGCTCCAGCAGCACGGCGCAGACATCATCGCCCATGGCGGCCTCCAGCGAGGCCAGATCGTTATAGTCGGCGAAGCGCACGCCGGGCATCACCGGCATAAACGGCTCGCGGTACTTCTCGCGGGCGGTGACGGCGACGGCGCCCATGGTGCGCCCGTGGAACGAGCCGTCGAATGCGACGATCGTCGTCTTGCCCTCGCCGAAGTGCTCGCGGGCGTAGCGGCGGGCGAACTTGATCGCCCCCTCGATCGCCTCGGCCCCGCTGTTGCTGAAGAAGACCTTGTCGAAGGCCGGGCTGCTCTCGACGAGCATGCGGGCCAGCTCGCCGCCGGGGGCGGTGTGGTAGAGGTTCGAGACGTGGATCAGCTTGGCGGCCTGCGCGGCGATCGCCTCGGTCACGTCTGGGTCGCCATAGCCGAGGGCGTTGACCGCGATCCCGGCCACGAAGTCGAGGTACTGCTTGCCATCCGTGTCGTAGAGGTACACCCCCTCGCCGCGCTCAAACACAAAGTCGGGGCGGGCGTAGGTTTGCAGAATATACTCCCGGTCGGCCTGCACCACGGCCTCTGTCGTGTCGGCTGCCATCGGCGGTCCTTTCTTAGAGCACTGAGCGGAATGATTGAGTCACTGAGCCACTGAATCTCGCGCCGCACGCTCAATCGTTGTGGGGATTATAGCATCACTCGGCTGACGGCTAATACCATTTCAGATTTCAGATTTCAGATTTCAGATTGCCGGACAGTGCGTTCCAATGCGCTATGTCTGTACTATATATGCGGTATGTTCAACAGGAAATTGGTATAACGCCCCCCTTGTGCAATAGGAACAAACGTGCTATACTGACATGGCTCCTGCTGCAAGGCCGAGCGACAGAGCAGCGGGCACCCAGGCGCGGAATGTGCAATCTGCAATCAGCAATCAGCAATCTGCAATCTGCAATCAGCAATCAGCAATCAGCAATCAGCAATCAGACTGGGCACCCCAGGTACACACGGGACGAGCACCTACGACAGGTCAGAACACGCAGGCCGAACGCGCGCCACGGCCGGCGCCCTCGGCAAGGAGTACGTATGGCCAGCCCCAAGCCCACCCCCGGCGAGCGCAGCGTCACCCGCACCTACCGCGCCGCCATCCGCCTCGGCGAAGACTTCATCACCCTTGAGGAGACCGTCACCCTGCCGCTGGACGCCAGCGACGAGGATGTCCAGCGGGCCGTCGATCTCGGCTGGCGCATCTACGCGGCCCAGCGCGATGCCGTAGCCCAGCAGGTCGCCGGCGCGCGCGAGGGCCACGGCCAGGCCGCGCCGATCACGGTGCGCGACCCGGACTCGCCGGCCAGCGACAAGCAGCGCAACTACATCGCCGCCCTCCAGGACGACCTGAGCTGGACGAACGAGCAGCTCGGCAGCTACGCCGGCGAGCACAGCGTGGACCTGGTGACGATGACCAAGGGCCAGGCCTCCAGCTTTATCGACAGCCTGAAGAAGGTCGCCGATGACCGCACCCGCTACGGCGCCGACCAGGGCCGCGCCCGCGCGGTGTCCGATCAGCCGGCCGGAGCCAGCCAGCCTGCCAGCGAGAAGCAGCTCCAGGCCCTCGCGCGCATCGCCCAGACCCGCGCCCTCAGCCTGGACGCGGAGACGAGCCAGCGCTTCGGCGTCGCGAGCGAGGCCCTCAGCGACGAGCAGGCCCGCGCCCTGCTCAGCGAGTGGCAGTCCCGCCCGCGCCCGCAGCGCGCATAGGGCGCGGCGAAGCCCCAGACGCATCGCGTTTAGGTCTGCCGCCCTAAAAACCGTGTCTTGGCCAACATGGCCAGCGAAGCTGGCCATGTTGCAGGGCTTCTGCAACGTCCTGGGGCTTCGCCCCAGACCCGGTTTTTTATTGTGTTTGGGCGGCTTCGCCGCCCAAACACAATAAACAAGGCGAAGCCGCCCCCGCACCCCCACCGGCGAACACCGCGTCAGGCCTCGATAAAGGTGCTGATGATCTGGAGCAGGTGGCGCATGCTGATCGGCTTGCTGATATAGTCGCTGGCCCCGGCCTCAATGCAGCGCTCACGGTCGCCCGGCATGGCCAGGGCGGTCAGGGCGATGATCGGGGTGTCGCGCAGGTCAGGGATCGCGCGGATCTGGCGGGTTGCGGCCAGGCCATCGAGCTGTGGCATTTGCACATCCATGAGGATCATCGCCGGCAGGATGTCGGCGGCCAGCTGCACGGCCTCGGTGCCGTTGTGGGCCACGGCGAGCCGCATGCCGTGGAACTCAAGGTAGCTGCTGATCAGGCTGATCGAGTCCTCGTTGTCCTCGGCTAGCAAGATCAGCGGCCCGTCGAGGTAGCACTGATCCGCAGGCCGCGTAGCCATATCGATAGCCTCGGGCTGGGCTGACGCCACCGCCGCCTCGGCCTCAGGGCTGCGCCATGGCAGGGCGGCGGTAAAGCGGCTGCCCTGTCCAACTTCGGTTGTGACGTTCACGCTGCCGCCATGCAACTTCGCGAGGTTGAGGACAAGGTTCAGGCCGAGGCCGGTGCCCTCGTGGGCCCGCGAGAGGCTGCTGTCAACCTGCACGAAGGGCTGAAATAGCCGCGACAGGTGCTCTGCGGCGATGCCGCCTCCCGTGTCCCAGACGCTGAACGAGACGATCTCGCGCTCGCGGTCGCCCGCAACCTCAATGCCGATCTCGCCGCCCTCGGGCGTGAACTTGACCGCATTACTCAGCAGGTTGACCAGGATCTGCTTGAGCCGGCGCCCGTCGGCGTAGATCAGGCCCACCGACGGGTCGAGCTGCTGTGTGAGCCGCAGCCGCTTCTTGAGCGCCTGCTGGCTCACCAGACGCACGCTGGCCTCACAGACGGCGTCTACCTGGACAAGCTCAATGTCGAGATCGACACGCCCAGCCTCGATCTTCGCCACATCGAGCACATCATTGATCAGCTCAAGCAGGTGTCGCCCGCTCTCCTCAATGGTGCGCAGCGCCTCGCTCTGGCCCGGGCTGAGCGCGCCGTAGAAGCCCTCGCGGCACATCTCGGCGCGGCCAAGGATGGCGTTGAGCGGCGTGCGCAGCTCGTGGCTCATGTTGGCGAGGAACTCATCCTTGACACGGACGGCACGAGCCAGGTGCAGGTTCGCCATGCTCAGCTCGTTGGTGCGCTCGGCGACGCGCTGCTCCAGCTCGTCGAGCGCCTGCTTGAGACTCTCCCGCGATGTCTGGAGCTCGGACTCGGCCTTGCTGCGCTCGGTCTCAATGTCGATCTTATAGAGCGCGAAGGCCAGGTCGCGGGCGACCTCGGCGAACAGGTTCTGCTCCTCCTGCTCAACCACGAAGCCGGGGGCGAGCCCGACCGACATCACCCCGTAGATCTTGCCATTGTAGGCCATCTGGATCACCAGGCGCGGCTCCTCGGCGCAGGATCGCTCGAGCATGCAGCTCGTGCAGGCTGTCGCCCTGCGGATGGCGAGTGCGATGGTGTGATGGAGCGCCTGCTGCGCGCACCATGGCAGGGTGTTGCTGGTGCCAATGGTGTTGAGCTGCTGCGCGGTGTTGCTAGCGAACCCTGCGCTCGCGATGCCGCTAACGCCACCCTGCGAGTCGAGTCGCGCGACCCAGGCGTTGCCGTAGCCAAAGGTCTGGATCAGGCTCTCGCAGGCGCTCTGGATCAGCCTGTCGCGGTCGGCCTCCTCGACGATCAGGCGGTTGACCCGTCTGATCCCATTCAGCACCGCGTTCAGGTGCCTGATCCGCTGCCGGGAGGCGATCCGCTCGGTGATGTCCTCAGCCGTTATCAGGATGGTTCGGTTGCCCTCGATGTCGAGCGTGTCGAACGAGCAGCTCGCCTGGAAGCGCGTGTCGTCCTTGCGGCGCATGGTGACCTCGGCCTCTCGCACGCCACCCTCGGCGGACACCGCATGCATCATCGCCGCGTACGCGGCGGGGTCGGCATAGAGCGCCGCCATCGGGGTCTGCCGCAGTACGTCCAGCGAGTAGCCGGTGATCCGCAGGATAGACTCGTTCGCGATGAGGATCTGCCCGTCGGCTGTGCTCAGCACGATGCCGATGCCGATGCGCTGGAAGAGCAGGCTGAAGCGGTGCTCGGCCTCGTGCAGGGCGCGCTCAGCCTGCTGGAGGCGCCGCTCGGTCGCGATCCGCTCGACCGCCTGGATCACCACGGTCGGCAGCAGGTCGAGGAAGGTCTCGCTTTTGGTCAGGTAGTCGCGGGCGCCGAGCTTCATCATCTCGACGGCGATCCGCTCGTCGCCGTTGCCGGTCATCACAATGAAGGGGATCGCGCGCCGCTGGGCGGCCAGGGTCAGGATGAGCTGGTTGGCGGTCATATCCGGCAGCCGGTAGTCGAGCAGAATCAGGAGCTCGGGCAGCTCGGCGACCCTGCGCAGCGCCTCGGCGCCGCTCAGGGCGCCCTCGGCCACAAAGCCGTGACGGGTGAGCCGCTTCTGGATGAGGCGGTTGAGGCCAGGATCATCCTCCACAACCAGCAATGTCAGCTGGCGGCGGCCCGTGTCCCCTGTGCCGGGCTGGGGTGTGTCGCTGTCGTTCATCCAGCACCTCTGCGATACCTGTTATACCATTGCAGATTGCAGATTGCAGATTTTGGATTGCAGATTACCGCGCATGGCGTTCCAATTGATGCCGTGCATGGCGTTCTTCTGCACCAAATCTGCGATCTGCAATCTACAATCTGCAATCTTGTCTTAGCTATGCCCGTTGAGCGAGGGCACCTGCACAATGCTGAAGAAGAGCCCGAGCTGCCGGATCGCCTTGATAAACGCATCGTAGTCTACCGGCTTCGTCACATAGTTGCTACAGCCCAGCAGGTGGCAGATCTCGATCTCGTGCGGGTCCTCGGTGGTGGTCAGCATGGTCACCGGCAGCTTGCGCAGCTCGGGGTCGGCCTTGATCTGGCGCAGCACCTCGACCCCGTCAACCCTCGGCATGCGGATATCGAGCAGCAGCAGGTAGGCGCGCCCGTGATCGCGCTGTGGCCCGTCGCCGCGTCGAAAAAGAAAGTCGAGGATCTCCTGTCCATTGCCGAAGACCATAATCATATTATGCAGGCCGGCGCGGCGCAGGTTTTTCTGGATCAGGGTCGCATGTCCGTCGTCGTCGTCGGCGATCAGGATAACCACTTCATCCGTCACAGCAGCCTCTCTCTGTGGGTGGCTCATAGCGCCTCCGGGAGCGCAACAGCGAACTGGCTGCCCACACCTGGCGTCGAGGTGACCCGCACCCAGCCGCCGAGCCGCTCAGCAATGGTGCGCACAATCGTCAGCCCCAGCCCCTCGCCCTCACTCTGGGCGGGCTCTAGGCGGTAGTAGAGCTCGAAGATCTTCTCCTGGTGCTCGGCGGCGATGCCGCGCCCGTTATCGGCCACGCAGTAGACGGCCATGCCCTCGGCGGTGCGACCGGTAATGCTGATGCTGCCGGGGCGCTCGGGGGCGAGGTACTTCAGGGCGTTGCCGATCAGGTTGGCGAAGATCTGCCCGACCTGGGTGGCATCGCCGCGACAGTGCGGCAGCGGGCCGAGATCGACGTGGATCCCGCCCTGCTTGATCTGGAAGTCGAGGGCGATCAGAGTCTCAGCGACAATCTGTCCGACATCGAGTGGCTCGATGCTGAGCGCGGCGCGGCCCAGCCGCGAGAGGCGCAGCAGCCCCTTGAGCAGGGCGTCCATCTTGCTCACGCCGGTGAGGATATAGCTGAGCGACTCGGGGATATCCTGCTCGGTGAGGAAGCTGACCTGGTCACGCTGCGTGGCGGGCAGATCGAGCTCGGCGAGGGCGAGCTTGAGATCATCGAGCGACGCCTGAAGCTCGCGGCTGAACCCCTGCACATTGACCAGCGGCGAGCGCAGGTCGTGGGAGGCGACATAGACGATCTGCTCAAGCTCACGGTTCTTGCGGGCCAGATCTCCGCTCAGGCGCTCGCGGGCGACCTCGGCCTGCTTGCGCGCGGTGATATCGATCGCCAGCTCGAAGCGCACATCGCGCCCGTCGGGCCAGCAGATGATCTGGTCAGTGATCAGAAAGTCGGTATGCAGGAGGGGGTTGTGATACTCCCAGGTGTAGGGCTGGCGGGTGCGCAGGATGATCTCGTTGGTGCAGAACGGGCAGCGCTCCGCGAGGCCCTGGAACTCGCGGTAGCACGTGCCGCCGATCGGGTTGCTGCCGAGCAGATTCTGGAAGACCTTGTTGACGAAGAGCACCTCGTCGGTGGTCGGGTCGACGACATAGAGGATCGCCGGGAAGGCGTCGAAGATCGTGAGGAACTGCTTGTGCTGCTTCTGGACGGCGCGCGCGGCCTGGCGCTGCTCGGTGATGTCGCGGATGATCGTCACGATGTCCGCATCCTCGCCGATGACGAGCCGCGTCTCGAAGGTGTGAGTCATACCGTCAGAGCCTGACAGATCGTACTCAAAGCGCTCCATCTGGCCGCTGCTGGCGGCGCGCTCAAGGGCGGCGGCGAAGGGCTCGCTGATCGCCGGCGGGACGACATCGCGGTAGTGCTTGCCGATGAACATCTCGGGCGGCATGATCAGCGCCGCGTCGCGCGGGTTGTGGTAGTCGATGAACCGCCCCTGCGCATCGTGGCGGAAGACCCGGTCGGGGATGGCCTCGAGCAGGCTGCGGTAGCGGGCCTCGCTGCGGCGCAGATCCTCCTCGGCCCGCTTGCTTGCGGTGATATCGCGGGCGAAGACGACCATCATGGCCTCGGCGGCCTCAATCAGCCGTACGCTCACCTCGACATCGAAGATCGTCCCGTCCTTGCGCCGGTGGCGCGTCTCGAAGCGGTCGTAGCCCTGGCGCATAATGCGTGCGCTGCGCTCTATGGTGTCCTGCGTGCTCTCGATGGCCTCAACGTCGCGGACGGACATGGACAGCAGCTCATCGCGGCTATAGCCGATCATCGCGCAGTAGGCGTCGTTCACGGCAAGGAAGCGTATATCGCTGGCCCGCACGATCCAGAAGCCCTCCATGGCCGACTGGACAATCTTCTCGTAGGGCAGCAGCAGCGCCTGCTCGCGCTCGGCCGCGTGGGTGCGCAGGAGCAGGCGCACCAGGGCCAGCAGCTGCGGCGCGCTGAACGGGGGGGCGAGCCACATGTCGGCGCTGCTGCTGAGCGCCTCCGCGACCTGCGTATCGGGGGGCGCGGTGGCGAGCAGGGCGCATCGGGTTGTGCGGGCGACCCCTCTGTCCCGCAGCGCGCGGCAGACGGCCAGCCCGTCGCCGCCGGGCAGATCCTGGGCCACCAGGGCGACCGCCGGGCTGATCTCGGCGGCCAGGCGCAGGCACGCATCGGCCGAGGCCGCCTCGGCGACACGCAGGCCCGCCGAGGAGAGCGCATGGGCCAGCGCGCTGCGGGCCTGCGTGTCGCCGTGGGCGAGGAGGATGCTGGGCTGAGGCATCATAGGCGTGGCCTGGGATAGGCAAGATTGCAGATTGTAGATTGCAGATTTGACCGCATGCGACGCATCAGGTCAAATTGTAAACTACCCAGGAATCTTGCCCTCGATGGAGCGATGCTGTCGCGAGATGCATCCCATTATACCGCCTGTACAGACGAGGTATAGTACGATTATGCAAAGGAGGTGCACATCAGGGCGGATTCGCCGCCAATGCATCAGGAGAATGGTATGATGAATGCTATGAGTGAACCTATCACCATCCTTATAGCCGACGACCACACGATGTTCCGCCAGGGCCTGCGCGAGATCCTGGAGCGCAAGGGGGGCTTCACGGTGATCGCCGAGGTGAGCGACGGCGAGGCCGCCGTGGCCGAGGCGCGCGCCCTGCGCCCGCATATCGCCCTGCTCGACGTCTCGATGCCGGGCCTCACCGGCATTGAGGCCGCCCGCCAGATCGCCGCGGCCAGCCCAGATACCCGCAGCGTGATCCTGACGATGCACCGCGACGAGCGCACCATCCTGGAGGCGCTGCGGGCCGGGGCCAACGCCTACCTGCTGAAGGACGCCGACGCCGCCGAGCTGATCGAGGCCATCCGGGTCGTCCACCGCGGCGACGCCGCCCTCGCCGGCAGCGCGGCCGCCCGCGTCCTCGACCTGCTGCGCCGCGGCGAGGGCGCGGTGGTCGCCGGCGACCTGCTCACCCCCCGCGAGCGCGACATCCTGGCCCTGGTGGCCCAGGGCGACGACAACCGCGCCGTCGCGCTCAAGCTCAGCCTCTCCGAGAAGACGGTCGGCAACCGGCTCAGCGAGATCTTCCAGAAGCTCGGCGTCAGCAACCGCACCCAGGCCGCCATCGCCGCCGTGCAGCGCGGCCTGGTGCCGCCGCCCGAGGTGCGCTGATCTTGCTCGGGGCCTGACACGGTACATGAAGCATGTTCTGTTGGTGCGAGCTATGCTCGCACCAACAGAACATGCTTCAGTTTCTCGGTTCCAGACCGCTAGGGGCGGGGAAGAATCCCCGCCCCGCCCCCGACACCTTCCCCTACCGCCGCCCCCCTCCCCGCGCTACCATAGGTGCATCGCCGGGCATGGTACCCCGGCGTGCAAGCACCGATGGAGCGAACCGATGAGGATGTGGAATAACGTTAAGACGACGGCCCTGCTGGCCTCGCTGACCGCGCTGTTTGTGGTGATCGGCGGCGCGCTCGGCGGCCAGGCGGGCATGGTGATCGCCCTGGTCCTCGCCGTCGGCATGAATATGGGGGCGTGGTGGTTCTCCGACAAGCTGGCCCTGCGTATGAGCGGCGCCCAGGAGGTCAGCCCCGCCGACGCGCCCGAGCTGCACCGCATGGTCGAGGAGCTCGCGGCCCGCGCCGAGATCCCCAAGCCGCGGGTCTACATGATCGAGAGCGAGACGCCCAACGCCTTCGCGACCGGCCGCAACCCGGCCAACGGCGCGGTGGCCGTCACCACCGGCATCGCCCGCCTGCTCACCCGCGATGAGCTGGCCGGCGTGGTGGCCCACGAGCTGGCCCATATCAAGCATCGCGACACGCTGATCTCCAGCGTCGCCGCCAGCATCGCCGGCGCGATCTCGATGCTCGCCGATATGGCGATGTGGGGCATGATGTTCGCCGGCCTCGGCGGCTCGGACGACGGCGAGGACGAGGGCATCGCCGGGATGGTCGGCGGTGTGCTGATGATGATCCTGGCCCCGATCGCGGCGATGATCATCCAGATGGCGATCTCGCGCTCGCGCGAGTACCTGGCCGACGCCGGCGGCGCGCGCATCCTGGGCGACCCGCTGCCCCTGGCCAGCGCCCTGGAGAAGCTGGAGTGGGCATCCGGGCGCGTGCCGATGCAGGCCAGCCCGGCCACCTCGCACCTGTACATCGTCAACCCCCTGGTGGGCGGGCTTGCCGGCCTGTTCCGCACCCACCCGGCCACCGCCGAGCGGATCGCTCGCCTGCGGGCCATGGCTGGACGGGGCCTCGTCGCCGCATAACATCTCCCTCCCCCCATGCAGCGCGCGGCCGATCAATGTGGATCTGCCGCGCGCTGCCCTTGTCGCCCGCCGATCCGCCGGGGTACAATGGGCGTATGAAGAAACGCGCCGCCACCCTGCTGCTCACGCTCGCGCTCGCCGCCTGCTCCTCGGCTGTCGCCGACCCACCCCCGGCCTCCCCGGCGGCATCTAGCGCCGCCGCGCCGCCGACGGCCTCCCCCGCGCCGATCGCCAGCGCCCTGGCGATCAGCGAGACGCCGACCGCCGCGCCGCCGACCGCCGCCCCCATCGCCACCGCCGACCCGGCCGCTGACGCCGCCGACCTGGCCGCGATCGCGGCCTCGCCCCGCCTCGCCCGCGACCAGGTTGCCCTCGCCCGCGCGCTCGGCTCCTGCCGCGCCGACCCGTCCGCCTGCCCGACGGTGGCCCGCACCACGCCGCTCGATGTGCAGGTTGGCGAGACGCGCAGCTTCTGGGTGGCCGACTTCGCCACCAACGGCCAGCGCCAGATCCAGGCCGAGCTGCGCTACGCCGGCCCGGTGGTGCTGATGTATGTCGAGCAGGGCCTGGACTACCGGCAGCGCGATCTGGAGCGGGCGGCGCAGTCCTTCGAGCAGGAGATCTACCCGCGCACCCGCGAGATCTTCGGCTCTGAGGTGCAGCCCGGCGTTGATGGCGACAACCGGCTGACCATCCTCAACGCGAACGACCCTAGCGGCACCGTGCTGGGCTACTACTCATCCCAGGACTCGCTGCCCGCCCAGGTCAACCGCTTCAGCAACGAGCGCGACATGTTCTTCATGAATGCTGCCGCCCTCGCCTTCGGCGGCACGCACTACCTCGATGTGCTGGCCCACGAGTTCCAGCACATGATCCACCAGAACCAGCAGCCCAACTCGGCGATCTGGTTCAACGAGGGCTGCTCGCAGCTCTCCGAGGATCTGAACGGCTTCATCAGCGATGGCTTCACCACCAGCTACCTGTTTAACCCCGACACGCAGCTGAACACATGGGGCAGCGCGCCGGGCAGCTCGGCGAATCACTATGGCGCCGCGCACCTCTTCCTGCGCTACCTCTACGCCCAGTACGCCGGGACCGAGCAGCTGCGCCCGCTCATCCAGGCCGACGCCGGCGATGAGGTGGATGCCTTCGTGGCCCTGGCCGACAAGACCCGCCCCGATATCGCCGGCTTTGGCCAGCTGGTCGCCGACTGGGCGGTGGCCAATCTGATCGATGACCCATCCGCCGGCGACGGGCGCTTCACCTACCAGACCGGCCACGATCTGCCGGAACTGCTGCCGATGAAGGCCGATACCACGCCGATCCGCGGCGGCCAGATGAGCGACACGGTGTCGCAGTTCGGTGCCGACTACCTGGCCCTGCCCGATGGCACCACCAGCCTGGAGTTTCAGGGCTCCACCAGCGTGCGCCTGGCCGCCGAGCTGCCCAGGGGCCGCTACACCTGGTGGAGCAACCGCAGCGATGATAGTGAGGCTACGCTCACCCGCGCCGTCGATCTGCGCGGCCTGAGCGCGGCCACTCTCACCTTCGACACATGGTACGAGATCGAGAACGACTACGACTACGCCTTTGTCACGGTCTCGACCGATGGCGGGGATACCTGGGAGACCCTGCCCGGCAGCCTGACCACCACCGACGACCCGCAGGGCGTGAACTATGGTAACGGCATCACCGGGGTGAGCGGCGCGCCCGGCCGCGCCCTTGACGACGGGCTGCGCGGGAGCTGGGTCAGCGAGAAGATGGATCTGAGCGCCTACGCTGGCCAGCAGGTGCTGCTGCGCTTCTGGCAGATCAACGACCAGGGCTTCAACGCGCCGGGCATGCTGATCGATAACATCGCCATCCCGGAGCTCGGCTTCAGCGACGATGTGGAGCAGGGGGCGGGCGACTGGCAGGCGGCGGGGTTTGTGCGCGTGGACGGTGACCTGTCCCAGCACTGGCAGCTGCGCCTGGTGATCACGGCCGCCGACGGCTCGGTGCGGGTGGAGCCGCTGTCCGTGGGCGCCGACGGGCGGGCGGCGGCGCGGCTGGCACCCGGCGAGCGCGGCGTGCTGATGGTGATGGGGGCGACCCTGCACACCACTGAGGTCGCGAGCTATAGCGTGACCTCCAAGTGATGGGCTCCCTGCCGCGGATCTCACGCGAGGCGCTCGGCCCGATCCTGATCGCCTCGCTGCTGGTGCTGATGGCGGCGCTGCTGGCCCCGCGGCCCCGCCCGGGCATCGCGCCGCCCTCGGCGGTGGTGGGCGCCCCGGCCGCGCCGGAGCGTCTGGTGCTGCCCGGCGTGGCCACGCCGACTCCCATGGCCATCTCGGGCGAGTACACCCCCGGCGGCGCGCTCGATATCGTCAGCGCCGAGGGGCTCTTCCCCGCCGGCGAGAAGGACGCCCTGGCCGCCGACCTTGGGCGCGCCCTGGCCTACGTGAGCCAGCGCTTCGGCAGCGGGCCGACCGGCCGGATCAGCGCCTACCTCGTCCTGGAGCCGGGCTGCGGCCTGCACGGGATCGCCTACACCGCCGAGCGCATGGTGCAGGTCTACACATGCCCCGACCTGCCGCGCGCGCGCGCCGTGAACATCATGGCCCACGAGTTCGTCCACCAGCTGGCCCAGGATCGCTATGGCGACCGGCACCTTCAGGCCGACCTGATCCTGCTGGAGGGGGTGGCCACCTGGGGCGCCGGCGACTACTGGCTGGGCGGCGAGCCGAGCTTCGCCGCCTTCGTGCGGCCGTGGGTTGCCGCCGGCAACGCCCTGCCCCTGGCCACCAGCTATGTCGGTCGCCCGATCAACGACATGAACACGCTCTACTACGAGTGGGCCAGCTTCGTCGAGTTTCTGATCAAGGTCTACGGCCGCGACCGCTTCGACGCCCTCTATGTCAGCGGCCACTCCGACCCCGGCTCCGCCGACTACCTCGGCGTCTACGGCAAGAGCCTGGACCAGCTTGAGGCCGAGTGGCGGGACTGGGTGCTCAGCCAGTAGGCTGGGCCACAGCTCAGCCTACTGGCTGAGCACTATCGTAAGGGCGCAGCAGCGCCGCGCTGCTGCGCCCTTACAGCATCACACCCATCCCATCGACCGCCACTCGGCGTAGCGCGCCCGCAGGCGCAGGCTGACCCTGGGCGCGACGCGGTCGGCCAGCCCGATCAGCGCCGCCTCGGCGCGCCGGCCGGACGCCCTGGCGATGGCCGCCGTCGCGGCGGCGGCGGTGAAGCGGGAGTAGTCGCCCATCCACTGGAGGATGCCCTGCGGGCCGAGCACCTTCCATGCGGCCAGCAGGATCTTCGGGTTGTGCCACATCATCCCCAGCAGCATGGGGTGGTAGTCGGCCCAGCGCATGCGATCCTGGAAGAAGCGGGTCGCCGTCTCGACGCCCATCTCGTGGAGCACGCGCATAAAGATGTTCTGGAGCCGGTTGACATCATCGGCCTGCTCCCAGGGCTCCATAAAGCGGCTGAAGACCCAGTTGAGCGAGACGTTGACCTGGAAGGCGTTGATCGGGGCCATGTGCGTCGGGTCCAGCAGATCGTGGGACAGGGCGTAGTCGAGCAGGCCGGCGGTGCGGCGCAGGTTGCGCACGTGGGAGCCGAAGCCGCAGAAGGTGAGCGGGCTCTGCTGGGCCGCCGAGTCGCCCACAGGCAGCACGCCGGGGAGCAGGGGCGCCTCCTGGAGGCGCAGGCTGTGGCGGGCCGGGATGTAGCCGTAGACTGGCCTGGTGTGGCGGAAGGCCGGCCCCGGCTGCTTGTAGGTGGGCAGCAGGGTGAAGTACTGCTCGAACAGGTCGAGCATCGAGTAGCTGCGCGCGCTGTCGCGCCGGATCGCCGAGTAGTAGAAGAGGTAGACGGTCAGCTCGTCGCCCCGGCCGGGGAAGCCCTCCCACATGAGCTGCTCTCCGCTCTGCGAGTCGGCCACGCTCACCAGGATGTCGCCCAGGGTCGGGTCGTACTCCTGGGGGCCGTCGCCCTGGGCGAATCCGTGGGCCACCGTGCCGACGGTGGGGCAGACGCCGGCGAAGGGCCGGCCGGCGTGGCGAAGCAGGGCCAGGGGCGAGGTGCTGCCCATGCCGTCGAGCAGCAGGCGGGCGCTGTAGCGCTCGCCATCCCCGCGGCCCGCCGGCGCGAGCTCCACCTCGACGGTCGGCCGGTCGCCCGTGGAGACGCGCAGCTTGCGGAAGATCCGCCCGCTGAGCACCGTGCCGCCGGCATCCTCCAGCTTGCGCCGCATCAGCCGCAGCAGCGCCGACGCGTCGATGGCCACGTTCAGCACCTCGGGCAGCCACAGGTCGGTGGATGGCACGTCGCTGTGTTTGCCACTGTGGAAGCGCACCAGCCCGTCGCGGTACTCGCGCATCACCACGGCGTCTAGGTCGTCCCAGCTCACCACGCCCGTCCCGACGAGCGCATCCAGCTCGGCCCGGCTGATATTCCACTCGCGGTGTGCGCAGCCCACCTCGCTGCGGTCGAAGACCATCACCTTGCGGCCGTAGCGCGCCGCCATCACCGCCGCGTGGAGCAGGCCGAGCCCGCCGCCGGCGTAGATCAGGTCGAAGTCGGGGGTCGGCGTCGGCTCGCCCGCGACCTCATAGACCGAGGCGTCGTAGGCCCCGCGCATGATCTGCTCCCAGCCGGCCTCCAGGCGCGCCACGCGCTCCAGGTGCTCGATGGCGCCCATCTCCAGGAAGTGCTCGACCGTCTGCGGGTAGCGCGGCCGGAGCTGGTCGATGAGCGCGGCCTGGGCCGCGCTCACGCTCCGCGAGACCAGCGCCGGCCCGCCGGTGTCATCGTCGTCATCGTCATCGCCTGCGATCATCAGGGCCGGCTCGCGCACGAGGCGCCGGCGCAGCTCCGCGCTCAGCTCGGCGTAGCACGCCGCGACCCGGCGGCGCAGCTCGCCCCCCAGGCGCATCTGTCGCCAGGGCCACGCCGGGCCGGGGCTATCGAGCACCACCTCAACCTCGGCGTGGGTCGATACCGCCCCGTCGTGGAGGGTGATCGTCAGCGTGGCCCGGGTGCCCTGGCCGGTCACCGGCGCGGCCTCCCAGCGCATCTGGTCGCCTGCCGGGCTGTCGGCGCGCATATCGATGCGGTAGAGGTCGCTGTCATAGCGCCAGAGCGTGCCGAGCGACTCCCATCCGCCGGGGAGCTTGGGCCAGATCTGGGCATCCCTGAGCAGATCGGCCGCCAGATCGTGGGGGGCTGGGAGCTCAAGGTAGGCGCGATAGCGTGTCTTCATGCGGGGATTCACTTTCTCCTACGCGACAAACACGTGGGGCACAGCGGCATAGAGACGCGGGCTCTATACCTCTGTGCCCCTGAACATCTGGCGGGTATCGTCACAGTCCGGTGATTCCGCTGCCTCCCTTTCCGGCGCGGCGGATTCGCTCGATGGTGCCCCACCCCGCCCGGGCCGGCGCGCGGCTCGGCGCGAGCCCGTGGGATACAAGCTTGGCGGTGTCGCGCCAGCCGGTCGCCGGCTCGGGGTCGTCGGCCGGCTGCTCGGCTCCCTCGGCCATCAGGCTCATAATCACCGCGACTGCGGCGGCGGCCTCCTCACTCGTCGGGTCGGCGGAACCGGGCGTGGCGATGATCTGGATCTGGAGAGGTGTGCTCATAGTATGCTCACAGCAGTCGGCTCGTCATCGTCTGCTGGGCGCGCAGCTCCAGCGACGCGTCGAGGGGGGCGATGGCCACATCCGCGCCGTAGCGGCGGCGCATGGCCAGGTCGATCAGGTGGTCGGTGAGCTGCGGGTTCTTCGGCAGCAGCGAGCCGTGCAGGTAGCAGCCGATGGTGTTGCGGTAGATCGCGCCGCCGCGGCCATCCTCGCCGCTGTCGCCGTGGCCGGACAGGACGCGCCCCAGGCTGCGCACCCCCGGCCCGTGGTAGGTGCGCCCGCTGTGGTTCTCGAAGCCCACCAGACGGACAGGAGTTGGGGGTTGGGGGTTGGGGGTTGGCACGAAAGACCCAGCCCCCAACCCCCAACCCCCAACCCCTACCTCAATCACAATATTCCCGATCAGGCGCCTGCTGCCGCCGACGGTGTGGACATCGAGGGCGCCGAGGCCCGGCAGGCGCTCGCCGGTGTGGGTGATGAAGTAGTGGCCGAGCAGCTGGTAGCCGCCACAGATCGCCAGCAGCACCAGCCCGTCGTCGATCGCGGCGCGCAGCCCCGGCCCCTGGCGCTCCAGCAGGTCGGCGGCGATCAGCGACTGCCCGCTGTCCTGCCCACCGCCGAAGAAGGCCAGGTCGAAGCCGGCCCAGTCCACGCTATCCCCCGGCTCCACCGGCGTCACCTCCAGGGCGATCCCGCGCCAGGCGCAGCGCTGCCGCAGGGCGATCACGTTGCCGCGATCTCCATACACGTTCATCTCGGCGGGGTAGAGGTGGGCGAGCTTTAAGATAGAGGGTTGTATCATGGGATTGTCGTTGGGGCGCAGCAGGGGCCGCGCCCGATGCATATGAGGTCGCTGGGCTACTCGGAGGCGCGGCCCCTGCTGCGCCCTTACCGCACGCTTACGCCCGCACGCTATAGTCACCGACGGCCACCCACCGATAGGTCGTCAGCTCCCTCAGCCCCATCGGCCCGCGGGCGTGCAGCTTCTGGGTGCTGACGGCCACCTCGGCGCCGAGGCCGAACTGGCCCCCGTCGTTGAACCGCGTGCTGGCGTTGACGAACACTGCCGCGCTGTCCACCTCGCGCACAAAGCGCTCGGCCGCCGCCGCGTCCTCCGTGAGGATGGCGTCGCTGTGCGTGCCGTAGGCTGCGATATGGTCGAGGGCCATATCGAGCCCGTCCACCACGCGCACCGACAGGATCAGGGCCATAAACTCGGTGCCGAAGTCGTCCGGCCCGGCGGGCACGATCCGCCAGCCCGCGGCGCCGGGCGCGTCGGCCAGGATGCCCAGCGCCTCCGCGTCGCAGCGCAGCTCGACCCCGGCGGCGCACAGCGACTCGGCCACCGGCGGCAGCAGGGCCGGGGCGGCCTCGCGCTGCACCAGGAGCGTGTCGAGGCTGTTGCAGACGCTCGGGCGCTGCACCTTGGCGTTGTGGATGAGCGGCACGGCGCGCGCCACGTCCGCCGTCGCGTCGGCGTAGATGTGGCAGACCCCGATGCCGCCGGTGATCACCGGGATGGTGGCGTTCTCTAGGCAGAAGCGGTGCAGGCCGCCGCCGCCGCGCGGGATGATCATATCGACATAACGATCTAGGCACAGCAGCCCGCGCACCAGCTCGCGGTCGGGGTCGGTGATGCTCTGGACGGCGTCGGCGGGCAGCCCGCAGCGCCCCAGGGCCACGCCGATTGCCTCAGTGATCGCGGCCACGCTGCGGGCGATATCGCTGCCGCCGCGCAGGATGGAGGCGTTGCCCGTCTTCATGCAGAGCGCGGCGATATCGACCGTCACATTCGGCCGGGCCTCATAGATCACGCCGACCACGCCGAGCGGCGTGCGCCGCTTGTGCAGGCGCAGGCCGTTGGGCAGATCGGCCGCGTCAAACAGCTCGCCCACCGGGTCGGGCAGCCCGGCCACGCTGCGCGTGTCGGCGGCGATCACCTCCAGCCGCGCCGGCGTGAGTAGCATGCGGTCGAGCAGCGCGGGGCTGGTGCCGGCGGCGCGCGCCGCATCCATATCATCGCCGTTCGCGGCCAGGATCGCCTCCTGCCGCTCGATCAGGACATCGGCGATCATCAGGAGCGCCGCGTCCTTCTCTGCGCGTCCCAGGCGGGCCAGCTGCCGCGCCGCCGCCTTCGCCCGCCGGCCGATCTGCTCAAGGTCGCCGCTCATCGTCGCTCCTTCGTGCGCGCCCGCTCCTCGGCCACCATCTCGCGGGCGCGGCGCAGCTTCTCGCCCATCTCGCCGCCCGTGTAGGACCGCACCATCATCAGCAGGCTCACGCCGATCAGCGCCACCCCCAGCATGCTAGAGACCTGCACCAGCTGCGCGCCCGCGCCGGCAGACGCGAGCCCGTTGCTCAGGGCGAACATGGCGAAGGCCGCAGCGCTGAACCCGAATGCGCTGCGCCGAGAAGATCGGGCGGGCGCCCGGCGCGTCATCGCCGCCAGGGCTATGGCCATCGCCGCTGCGGCGATCACACGAATCATAAAAACGCTCATGTCACATCCTCAATATGCGATATGCGAGCACTATGCGCGTATTGTACCATTAGTGGCGTCACAGACTTGCCAGCGGCGGCGCATCAGCATACAATAGCGCAGCCCCTTTACGTGCCCGCCATTTCGCGTTCGCGCCGTTTCGCGTCCGTGTCCTTCGCGCCATTTCGCGCCCTTCGTGTTTCAAACGCCCCGGAGCCCAGGTGCCCATGTACGACCTCCTCATCCGCGGCGCAGGCCTGCTCCAGATCGACGGGGCCGCCGCCAGCCTGCTGCCCGGGCACGACATCGCCGTGCGGGCCGGGCGCATCGTCGCCGTCGCCCCCGCGATCAGCCCCGGCCTCGCCGCCGAGGTGATCGACGCGGCCGGCATGCTCGCCGCGCCCGGCCTGGTCAACGCGCACGCCCACGCCGCAATGGGCCTCTTCCGCGGCGTCGCCGAGGATGTGCCGGTCGATGTGTGGTTCAACCAGCGCATCTGGCCGATGGAGACGAACCTCACCCCTGAGGATATCTACTGGGGCACGCTGCTGGGCATCGCCGAGATGATCGAGGCCGGCGTCACCTCCTTCGCCGATCACTACTTCGCCATGGACGAGGTCGCCCGCGCCGTGGACGAGTCCGGCGTGCGCGCCCTGCTGGCCTGGACGGTATTCAGCGGCCCCGACGAGGAACATCAGCTCCAGGACACGCTGGCCTTCGCCGCGCACTGGCATGGCGCGGCCGGCGGACGGATCCGCACCTGCCTCGGCCCGCACTCGCCCTACACCTGCACGCCGGGCTTCCTCTCGCTGGTCTCCTCCGCCGCCCGCGCCTCGGGCCTCGGCATCCATATCCATCTCTCCGAGACGGCTGAGCAGGTCTCCCAGAGCCTCGCCGCCCATGGCAAGACGCCAGTCGCCCTCGCGCGCGACGCCGGCCTGTTCGAGGTGCCGGCCCTGGTCGCCCACGCGGCGCACCTCACCGCCGAGGATATCGCGGTCTTTGCCGATTGCGGCGTGGCCGTCGCGGCCTGCCCGAAGACCGAGATGAAGCTGGGGGTCGGCGTGACGCCGGTGGTGGATCTGCTGGGCGCGGGGGTTGCGGTGGGCCTGGGGAGCGACGGGGCGGCCAGCAACAGCAGCTACGATATTTTAGAGGCGGCCCGGCTGATCGCCCTGCTGGAGAAGCACTCCCGGCGCGACGCGCAGGTGCTGCCGGTGGGCGCGGCCCTCGGCCTGGCCACCGCCGGCGGCGCCCGCTGCCTCGGCCTGGGCGGGGCCGTCGGCGCGCTCCAGGTCGGCATGCAGGCCGACATCGCCCTGCTGCGCCTTGACGCGCCGCACATGCAGCCGGCCCACGATCTCCCGGCGGCCCTGCTCTACAGCGCCCAGCCGGCCGACGTGGACACGCTGATCGTCGCCGGGCGCGTGCTCATGCGCGGCAGGCGGCTGCTCACCATCGACAAGGGGCGCGTGCTGCGCGAGGTGTCCGCCCGCGCGGGCCGGCTCACCCGGCGCCGCGCCGGCGAGCAGGTGGCGACCTACCCCGAGGCGTCCTAGCCCGTCACCGTATCTTGCGCCAGCGCATCAGGCCATACTGGGCCGCGCAGATGACCGCCCCGATCACCACGAGGGCGGCGATCCGCGCCGGCCACCCGGCGTGGCCGACCCACACCTCAAGCAGGATGGCACCCAGCCCGATGGCCAGCCCCATGATTGCTGCCTCAGCATAGCGTCGATCCACGCGTCCCTCACTCCCCATTCCCTACGTCGCGGCCCTGCCCGATGGAGTAGTTATTCGTGTCGGTCGTCGGCGGCTCGCCGGCCTTCTGCACGATCACCCCGAGCTGAATGAGCACCCAGAAGGTGCCCCACCCGATGGCGGTGAGCAGCAGGATGCCGGCGATGATCATGAGGATGATCAGTGTCATTGGGGTCTCCTTGGATAGCGCGCACCTTCGGCGGCGGGCGTTGCCTAGTTGCCATTAACGCCATTGATTGTACGCACAGACTCATTATTTTGTCGCAGGCGCCCAGCTGATCATCGCCGCATGAGTCGGCTGTGCGCGCAGGGAGAGCCTCCCGTCATCCCTCGGCGACAGCAGATCCTCCGCCGCCGCCGCGATGCGGGCGTCGCGATCTGGCTGCGGGGAGAGCCGCAGACGGTGGCGGATCTCCTCGATCGCCTCGCCCATGTCGGCGAAGCGGAAGGAGCCCGGGATGGGCAGCAGCTCCAGCGAGGCGTAGATCCCCAGCTGGTGCAGGCAGGCCAGCGCCTCGATGGCGGCGGGCAGCGCCAGCCGCCGCTCGCCGTGGACCCGCTCCCAGAACGCCGCGAGGGCGTAGCCGGGGTGGCGCAGCCCCAGGTAGAGGTGGCAAGATCGCCGCGCCGCGCCGTCTATGGCCCGGAGGAACGGGCCGACCTCGGCCACGCCGTAGACGACGTGGGCGGAGATCACCACATCGCCGCGGATCGGCCGCTCGGGCGGCCAGCGCTCCGCGCGCACGGTCACATTGCGCAGCCCCTCGGCCGGGATCAGCTGCTCCATCTCGGCGCGCATCGCCGCCGACGGCTCGACGGCGATCACCTCGCGCACCGCCGCCGCCAGGGCCGGCATGTAGCGCCCGGTGCCCGCGCCGACATCGATCACCGTGTCGTCGGGGCGCAGGCGGGGCAGCAGGGCGCGCATAAAGCTGTCGGGCTGGGGCTGGCGCTGGCTCGCCGCCGCGAAGCGCCTGGCCCGCCCGGCCCACGGGTCGGCGTGCCGCCCGAATGAGGGGTCGGTCGCTGCCTCGCCCTGCGCCCGCTCGGCCTCGTACATCTGCCGCCAGATCGCCAGCCAGTCTTGGCCGCCCGCCTGCACTCCGCTCATGGGTCGCTCCTCCGCGCTCTAATCATCTGAAGAGGCCGTACCCTGCCAGTATGGTATAATATGGCAGATGTAGCAAGACCATAACACAATAGGGATGTGATGTGTGGTGGCGCGGCATACCCTGGCCGTCGCTGCTGTTATCAACGAGTGAAGGCCGCCTCACGCTGTGAGCGCGCCCATGAGGTTCCCCTGTCATGAGTGAGCTAGGTGCGCGGCTACGCCAGGCGCGTGAGGGCCAGGGGCTCTCGCTGGCCCAGGCGTCTGTCGACACCCGCATATTGCAGCAGTCACTGATAGCGCTTGAGGAGGGAGCCTACCAGCGCCTCCCCGGCGATGTTGTTATTCGCGGCTTCATCCGTAACTACGCCCAGTACCTTGCCCTCCCCGCCGATGAGCTGATCGAGCTCTACCGTCGCGAGCGCGGGGCCACCGATAAGATCCGGATCGTTCCGGCAACCAACCCGCCCCGCAGCCGATCCTACGTCCTCCCCAGCTTCTTCGGCGTCTTCTTCGTCACCGTCGCGCTGATCGGCCTGGCCTATGTGACCCTGAACGCGATCGGGCGCATCGGCGATGGTGGCATCGCGAGCGTGGTGACGGTCGAGCCCTCGGCCACCGTCCCCCCGCCATCGCCGCTGCCCTCGCCCACCGCCGGGCGCGCCACCGCGATCGCCGCCGCCCCCATCTCCCCCGCGACGACGCCCGCCCCGGGGACGCCCACCGCAGGCCCGGCTGGCGGCGTCTCGTTCACCGCGACGCAGACCGCCACCGCATCCGCGCCGATCATCGTCGAGCTGCGCATCGCCGCGCTGCGCGGCGATGAGAGCTCCTGGGTGCGCGTCCAGTCTGATGGCAATACGATCTACGAGGGCACCATGAGCTCCGGTCAGCGCCAGGTCTTTGAGGCCCAGCGCCGCATCCTCATCCGCGCCGGCAACCCGCCGGCGGTCCTCGTCACCGTCAACGGCCTGGAGCAAGGCCCGCTCGGACAGGTCTCCGGCCAGCCGGTGAACTGGCCCTGGCCGCCGAACTAGAACACTGAGCCACTGAGCTCGTGAAGCGTGCGTGATCGCTGCGCCTTGTGGCGTTGCCCCAGGCTTAACCGTTCATCCGCGTGCGCAGCGCTGCTGCGATTCATAATCACCGAAATCTATGGCAAGCGAACAAAGCTTCGACATCGAGTCCGACTTCGATCACCAGGAGCTGGTGAACGCCGTCGACCAGGCCCAGCGCGATATCCAGACCCGCTACGACCTCAAGGATACCAAGACGAGCCTGACGCTCAGCAAGACAGACCTGGTGATCGAGACCGATAACGAGATGTCGCTCACCAGCGTGCGCGATATCCTTGAGACGAAGACCCTGCGCCGCAAGCTCTCGCTCAAGATCTTCAGCTACGGCCCCGCCCTGGATGTCAGCGGCAGCCGGGTGCGCCAGGTGATCACCCTCCAGAAGGGCATCAACAGCGACCTCGCCAAGAAGATCGCCAAGCAGATCCGCGACCAGTTCCCCAAGATCCAGCCGCGCATCCAGGGCGATACGCTGCGCGTCGCCAGCAAGAGCCGCGATGATCTCCAGGCCGTGATCGCATTCATGCGCGAGCGCGAGGGCGATATCGAGGTTCCCCTCCAGTTTACGAATTTTCGCTAGAAGAAGGCCGGGAGGTTTGGGGAGGGCGTGCCCTCCCCAAAACCCTCCCCTTCATTCGTATGAAATACCACATAGTCACCCTTGGCTGTCCCAAGAACGCTGTCGATAGCGAGGGCATGGACGGAATCCTCTCCGGCGAGGGCCACGCGCAGGCCGCCCGCGCCGATGACGCCGATGTGATCATCGTCAACACCTGTAGCTTCATCGCCGCCGCCCGCAGCGAGACGCTGAGCGTCCTCGGCGAGCTCGGCGCCCAGAAGCGCGAGGGCCAGCGCCTGATCGCCGCCGGCTGCATGGCCCAGAGCCACGGCGACCTCGTCTCCGGCGTGGCCGGCGTCGATGCCACCCTCAGCACCCAGCAGTGGATGCGTATCGGCGAGCTGGTTGGCGAGCGTGCCAGCGCGAACGGCAGGCAGGTGCCCGTGATCGGCCTTGAGCCTGCGGCAAAGGCCCCAACCCCCAGTGCCCAACCCCCAACCCCCAGCTCCTACGCCGACTGGCGCACGGCCCAGATCCGCCGCACCCGCAGCGCGCCCTCGGCCTACCTGAAGATCTCCGACGGCTGTAACCTGCGCTGCGCATTCTGCACCATCCCGAGCTTCAAGGGCGATATGGCCTCTAAGCCGGTCGGCTCCATCCTCGCCGAGGCTCAGGAGCTGGCCGCCCGTGGCGTGCGCGAGATCGTCCTGGTCGCCCAGCACCTCACCGACTATGGCCGCGACCTGAAGATCACCGATGGCCTGGCCACGCTGCTCGATGAGCTCTGCCAGGTGCTCCCCGAGAATGTCTGGCTGCGCCTGATGTACGCCTACCCCCACGGGGTCTCCGATCGGCTCATCCAGGTGATGGCCGACCGACGGCAGGTGCTGCCCTACCTCGATATGCCGCTGCAGCACGCCCACCCCGACACGCTGCGCCGCATGCGTCGCCCCCCGGACGCCGACCGCACCCGTGGGATCATCCGCGACCTGCGCGCCGCCATGCCCGATATGGCCATGCGCTCGACCTTTATCGTCGGCTTCCCCGGCGAGACGAGCGCCGAGTTCAAGGAGCTGCTCGCCTTCCTCGATGAGGTGCGCCTCGACCGGGTCGGCGCCTTCCGCTACTCGCAGGAGCCGGGCACCCACGCCGCAACCCTGGCGGGGCAGGTGCGCCCGCAGGTGATCGAGAAGCGCTGGCACGAGCTGATGCAGCTCCAGCAGGGGATCTCGCGCGAGCGTAGTCAGCACTGGCTTGGCCGTAGGATCGATGTGCTTGTTGAGGGTCATGGGACGGCGGATGACGGACGCCCGCTCGCGCTGGGCCGCTCGTTCCGCGACGCGCCGGAGGTTGATGGTCAGGTCTTCGTGTGGGGATCGCCGCCGGTTGGGGAGATTGTGACGGTACACGTCACGCAGGCGACAGATTACGATCTGTGGGGGGAAATGAATGTTGAATGTTGAATGTTGAATGTCACATTCAGCATTCAACATTCAGCATTCAACATTCGCTTCAGGCGCCCGTGCGGCTCTGGATGGCCGACTGGAGCCGCTTGAGCTCGGTGGGGTTGTTGCGGGCCAGGTAGTCGACCATATACTCGATGGCCGTGTCGCTGTAGTCGTCCAGCAGGCCGTCGAGCACCTGTCGGACGACCATCGTCACGAAGTCCTCCTCCGAGATGGACGGGGCGTAGACGTAGGCGAGACCCTCGCGGTGCCGGTTGAGCACGCCCTTCTCGGCCAGGCGGCTCATGGTCGTCATCACGGTGGTGTAGGCGATCTCGCGCTGGGCCGAGAGCCGGCGGTGAACCTTCTTGACGGTGCTGCGCTCATCCTGCCAGAGGATCTGCATGATCTCAGTCTCGAGCGGGCCGAGCACCTTCACGAGGCCATCCTTCGCCGGGCTGAAGCGGAAACGCATGTTGAGCGGCATCACTGCACTCCTTTCAAGATTGTGGCTGCGACTTGCAGGCTTTCTGCGCTGGGCAACAGTCGTTGTGTGCTGCTTGTTGCCTGTGCTCCTACGGCCTTACATATGTCGCAGTGTACTAGTCTGGCCTCAGTCCGACAATGGATTTTGATTACGGCCTGGTTACAGAAGAGTTCGTACGCTTCGGGCTCGTAGCCCATTGGGATGCGGAGAATACTATCGCATCTCGTACTATATCCAACGGTGGTGTGTAAGCCGTTTAGATGAGAACAGAATGACACAACCTGACACTAAACCTGATACGCGCCAGCGTATCCAGGCCGCCATGCGCGCGGCCTTCCCCCAGGCCGAGGACCGGGTCGCCCGCTTCTATGCGATGCAGGAGTACCACCTCGGATGGCGCGACCCGCAGCTCGCGCCGACGGATTCCGACCCTGGCAAGCTCATCCGCCCGCAGCTAGTGCTGCTCGCCTGCCGCGCCGCCGGCGGCGACCCGGCCCAGGCGCTGCCCCTGGCCGCCGGCATCCAGCTGCTCCACGACTTCACCCTCATCCACGATGACATCGAGGACGATAGCGACACGCGCCGCGGCCGGCCGACGCTCTGGCACCTCTGGGGCCTCGCACAAGGGATCAACGCTGGCGACGGGATGTTTGTGATCGCGCACCTGGCGATCCACGGCCTCGTCGACGCCGGGGTGCCCGCCGAGCGGGTGCTGCGCGTCCTCCGCCGCTTCGACGAGGTGATCCTGCACGTCTGCGAGGGCCAGTTCCTCGATATCAGCTTCGAGGGCGACCTGTCGATCTCCCCCGAGGATTACCTGGCGATGATCGGGCGCAAGACGGCCGCCCTGATCGATGGGTCGGCGGCACTCGGCGCGATGGCCGCTGGCGCCGATGATGCTACGGTCGCCGCCCTCGGCACCTTCGGCCGCAGCCTCGGGCTGGCCTTCCAGATCGAGGACGATATCCTGGGCATCTGGGGCGACCCCGAGCTCACCGGGAAGCCGCGCGCGGCCGACCTCTACCGGCGCAAGCTCAGCCTGCCGGTGGTCCACGCCCTGCGTCACGCCGCCGACGCCGCTGATCTGGCGGCTATCTACGCTCAGCCCGCGCCTGACGACGCGGCGGTGAGCCGCGCCCTGGCCATCCTCGACGCCGCCGGCTCGCGCCAGTACTGCACCGCGATGGCCGCCGAGCACCACCACGCCGCCCTCGCCGCTCTGGACGCGCTCGGCACCGGCGGCTCGCCCGAGGCGGCCGCCGCCCGCGCCCAGATCCGCGCCGTCGCCGAGAGCCTGCTTGGCCGGCAGTCGTAGTGCCGTAAGGGCGCAGCAGCGCCGCGCTGCTGCGCCCTTACGCATCGCCTTCCTCACCGGCGAGTACCCGCCGCAGCCCGGCGGCGTTGGCGACTACACCCGCCAGCTCGGCCGCGCCCTGGCCGCCGATGGCCATCAGGTGGTGGCGATCACGATGAGGGACGGCTGCTTGGCGATCTACGACCAGATCATGGATCGGCCCGACCTCGCCGAGCCATCTTTTGTCACCTTCCAGATGCTGCGCGATCCCCGGCCGCTCACCTGGTCGCCGCGCTCCTGGCGCTCCATCCGCACCGCCATCCACGTATGGCACCCCGACTGGCTGCATATTCAGTACCAGACCGGGGCCTATGCGATGAGCGCCGGCGTCAACCTGCTCCCCCGCTACCTGCGCCTCTTCCCGGAGCGCCCGCAGATCGCCGTGACCTTCCACGATCTGCTGGAGCCCTACCTCTTCCCCAAGGCCGGCCCCCTGCGCGCGTGGGTCAACCGCCGCCTCGCCGCTGACGCCGACGCGGTGGTGGCCACCAACGCCGCCGACGCGGATCGGCTGGCGGCCATGCGGCTGCGCGGCCCGGCCCTGGCGACGATCCCGATCGGCTCGAATATCGCTGTGGCCCCGCCCCCCGGCTACCGCCGCGCGGCCTGGCGCGAGCGCCTCGGCGTCGGCCCCGGCGAGCTCCTGGTGGCCTACTTCGGCCTGCTCTCGCGCAGCAAGGGGGCCGACCTGCTCGTCGAGGCGCTGTCCACCCTCGATAGTGCCACGCCCTGGCGGCTGCTGATCGTCGGCGGGGCCGCCATCGCCCCGCAGGATGTCGCCTTCGCCGCCGAGCTTGAGGCCCAGATCGCCCGCCTCGGCCTCGGCCAGCGCGTGATCCGCACCGGGCACGTCGATGCGGCGGATGTCTCGGCCCATCTGCTGGCCGCCGACTGCGCCGCCCTGCCCTTCCGCGACGGAGCCTCGCTGCGGCGCGGGAGCCTGCTCGCCGCCCTCGCCCACGGCTGCCCGCTGCTCACCAGCGCCCCCGCCGATGCCGAGACCGCCGCCGCGCTAGGCGACGGGGCGGCCGCCATGCTCACCCCCCCCGGCGACTGCGCCGCCCTGGCCGAGTCGCTCGCCCGCATCGCCGCATCCCCCGATCTGCGCGCCGACCTGGCCGCCGCCGGGCGCGCTGCCGCCGCCCCGTTCGGCTGGCCGCAGATCGCCCGCCAGCACGCCATGCTCTACGGGCGCGACGTATTGTTTCGGGCTGCCAGCTCCGCCGGGCCGTAAACGGCCCGGCTGATCGACGAAGCCCCTGCGGGGCTGCCGCCATCAGCCCGCGAAGCGGGCGTTGTGGATCAGCCCGGCCGTTCACGGCCGGGTGCCTCGCGTATGCGCCGAAAACATACGCCGCACGCCCTGCTTTACGCATCGGTTGCAGCGCGCTGAGGCGCAGGCTATACTGTGCCCTATTGTGCCTGCTCGCCTATAGATGCAAACTCAGAGCCGCAATCCGTTCATCTCTCTGACGGACTCTGCGCTCATCGGGAAGGCCTGGCGTGCAACTGCCGAGCACCAACATACGGCGTATCTTCAGCTATGCGCTGGTGGGCGGACTCGCCCTCGGCGTGCTGATCGTTGGCTTCGTGCGGGCCGCCGATCTGAGCGTTGACCTCTCGCGTGAGGGGGCCGTGCTGCTCGCCCTGATCGTCGGCGCGCTCGTCGGGCTCTGCTTCATCGTCGCTATCAAGCTGGCGCTCCGCACGGTGGCCGCCTCGCTGCACCAGTACGCCGTCGCGCTTACCGAGACCTCGCTCCCGCCGCCGAAGACGCACGCCCTGGGCGACGAGGTTGCCTATATGCGCAACACGCTGGCCCGGGCCATTAAGAATGTGCCGCGCCCCGACAGCTACCCGCAGATAGCCCAAGGCCTGGCGATGGCCGCTGACACCCAGGCCGCCCTCGCCGTTGCGGCTGGCCATATCGCGAACCACCTCCAGATCCAGGGAGCCCTGCTGCTCATCCTCGACGGCGAGCGCGGCCTGCTCTACCCGTCGGCCACCTGGGGCCAGGCGAGCCTCCCTGATGGTGTCACCCTCGACCTGTATGAGACGGCTATCGGCCGCGCCCTCCAGGAGCAGCGCACGGCATTCTATAGCGGCGCGCAGGTGCGCGACCTGCTGCCGCTCCAGGTTGGCCCCGAGTCGATGACGCTGTTCTGCATGCCGCTGCTGGTGCGCGGCCAGCCCTTCGGCATGCTCTGCCTCACCAGCGCCGGCGCCGATGTGCGCCTCGGCGGTGATCAGCAGGCCTACGCCCGCTCGATCGCCGATATGCTCACCCTCGCTATCCAGAGCACGATGCACCGCATGCTGTTCGACCGCGAGAGCGACCGGCTGTCGGCCTTTGAGCGGCTGGGCACGATGATCGATAGCAGCGAGCGCTTCGAGTCCGCGCTTGAGCAGGTGCTCCGCGTCGCTGCGCGCGTGACCGACTCGATGCACGGGTCGCTCCTGCTCCTTGAGCCCGATGAGAGCCGCGTGCGCTACCGGATCACCCTGAAGGAGGGCGATCTTCTGCCGCTCAGCGTGACCGCCGGCGCCATTCTTAAGCACGGGCTGGCCGGCTGGGCGCTGCGTGAGCGCCGCGCCGATATTGTCGATGACGCCGAGCGCGATACGCGCTGGCTGCCGGTGCCCGGCCTCGGCGAGATGCGCTCGGTGCTGGTGGTGCCGCTGCTCTACGGCGAGCGCGCCCTCGGCGTGCTCACCCTTGCCGACCCTATCCCCCGGCACTATAGCATGCGCAGCCTCGCTCTCGCCTCTGCCCTGGCCGCCTATGCGGTGAATATCCTCGCCCGCATGCAGCATGATGCGATGATCGATAGCGGCAGTATGGTTGTGGCTCGTCGGCTCTTTGAGGGGCGGATAAGCGCTGATGACCTGAACCGCCTGCTCGCTGACGCCGGCGCGATTGATCGCGCCCTTGCATCGCAGACCCGCTTCGCCGTCGCGCTCTTTGTCGGCGTGCGCGGGCTCGACCGCATCGGCGAGCACCTGTCCGCCGATCAGGTGCTGACACAGGTGATCACGCCCTACCTTGAGGAGATCAGCGCGATCGCCTACGAGCAACACGGCTATGTCGAGCACTACGACGACGGCAACTTCCTGGTGGTCTTTGGCTTCCCCTCCATTTATGGCGATAGCCGTATCGCCGCCATCAAGGCCGCCCTCGCGATCCAGATCGTCGCTCGGCGCCTGCGCGGCCGCTGGCGCTCCCAGATCGGCTGCGACCTGATGATGAGCGTCGGCCTCGCGCCCGGCACACTCACGTCTGGACTCGTGGGCGCCGATCTCCACCAGCGCTATGTGCTGATCGGCGATGCGATCCGTGAGGCGCGGCGGCTCCAGCAGCTCGCCCGCGCCGACGAGGTGCTGGTCTCTGATACACTGGTCGATAGCCTCGGCGCTGAGAGCGTCTTTCAGTTCGAGACTCTTGCGCCGTTTCACTCCGCGAGCGGCGATGGTATGCGCGCGGTGTATCGGCTCGCGGCAGGCCGCGCCTGATCAGGTATCATGGCCATCGCTCCGGGGATTGGTTCTGGGCAATGCAGAAGGTGGTGGGATGATGAGTAAGGGCCTCTCGGTTCCGGCTTCCGGCGGCGATCCGTCGCTTATCGACCTGCGCACCACGGCGCTGCTGCGAATCGCCTCGGTCATCGAGACGGCTGCGACTCTTGATGAGCTGCTGATGCTCGGCCTCGCCGAGTTCTCGCAGCTCTTTGCTATCCCCTTTAGTGGCGTGCTCTTTGTCAGCGAGGATGGCACCACCGCCCGCATGGTCAATCTTCACCCGCCGCGGGTCAGCTTGCCGATGCCGATCACGCTCGTCGAGACGCCGTCTCTGCTCCAGGTCGTCACTGAGCGCCGGGTCGTCCAGATCGGCGACCTCCATGACGAGCAGTTTGGGGCACACGCCAGCGAGACGACGCGGCGGCTGATCCAGCTCCTCGACCGCGAGCATATCAGCTCGCTGCTGATGATCCCGCTGGTCGCTCAGGATCGGGTGATCGGCATCATGATCTTCGCGACGGTGGATCATCCACGGCACTTCTCCGAGAGCGAGGTGGCCCTGGCCCGCCTGATGGCCGGGCAGCTCGCCGCCGCGATCACCTCGTTCCGCATCACCGAGCAGGCCCAGCGCCGCACCGCGGAGCTCGCCACCCTCAACGAGATCGCCGCCGCCGTCACCTCCTCGCTGAACGCGCGCGATGTCTACCACCTGGTGATGGAGAAGCTGAATGAGTACTTTCAGGTGGACGCCGGCTCGCTGCTGATGCTCGACCCCGAGACGGATGAGCTGGTCTTTGTGATGACGCTGGAGGCCGGCGAGGAGAAGCTCTTCGGCGTGCGCGTCCCGCAGGGCCAGGGGATCGTCGGGCTGGTGGCCCAGTCGCAGCGCTATGAGCTCGTCCACGATGTGCAGAACGACCCGCGCGTCTACGTCAAGGTGAGCGAGTCGGTGAACTACGAGGTGCATACCATCCTCTGCGTGCCGATCATTGTGAAGAATCGGACGATTGGGGTGATCGAGCTGCTCAACAAGCGCGACGGTATCTTCACCGAGGAGGATGCGGGACGCCTGATGCGGATGGCGGCGACCATCGGCGTCGCCATTGATAACGCGCGCCTCTTCCAGGAGGTGACGACGGTGCGCGACCGCTTCGAGGCCATCCTGAACTCGACGAACGATGGCATCCTGATGGCCGATATGCACGGCGCCGTGGTGACGGCGAACCCGATGGCCGCCCAGATCTTCGCCTGCCGGAAGGAGCTGCTGATCGGTCGCCAGATCGATGATCTGCTGGCTGAGCTGAGCGCGCGCGCCCTCTCGGTGAGCAGCCCGTCATGGCTGAACGACGATGACTCCGCCGATCAGGTGGTTGAGCTGGAGCTGAGCAGCCCGCAGGCCCGCTTCATCCGCCACTATACGCTGCCGGTGCGCGAGGCGAACGGCTCCGAGATCGGTCGGCTCGCGCTGTTCCAGGATATCTCCAAGGAGCGTGAGCTGGCCCAGCTGCGTGAAGACTATACCGGGATGCTCATCCACGATCTGCGCGCGCCGCTGACCGCGATCATGAACGGGATCATGATGGTCAAGCGCGGCCTCGGCGGGCCGATCTCCGACCAGCAGCAGGAGCTGCTGAGCATCGCCCACCAGGGCAGCCAGACGATGCTGGAGATGGTCAACACCCTGCTCGATATCTCGAAGATGGAGCAGGGTCACATGGCGCTGGAGGTGGAGCCGATCTCGCCCTATGCCCTCATCGATGAGACCCTCGACCGCCTGATCGTCTCTGCCCGTGACCAGAGGGTGCAGCTGGAGCAGCAGCTCTCGGTGAGCCTGCCCTTGCTGGAGGCCGATCGGGAGAAGCTCGTGCGCGTGCTCCAGAATCTTCTCGATAACGCGATCAAGTTCTCGCCGACCGGCGCCGCTGTGACGCTCGGCGCTGTCCACTTGCGGGTCGTCGAGGGTGTGACCGGCGCGGTGGATGGCCTGCCGCTGCAGTTGCCCGCGCTGCCCGCAGGCGACTGGCTGGCCTTCTGGGTGCGCGACCAGGGCCCGGGCATTCCGCCGCAATACCACGAGCGTATCTTTGAGAAGTTTGGCCAGGTGCGGGGGCGGAAAGTGCGCGGGACGGGGCTGGGATTAACATTTTGTAAGCTCGCTATCGAGTCTCATGGGGGGAGAATCTGGCTGCAAAGTGCGGAGGGGAAGGGGAGTATTTTTGCGCTCGCGCTGCCGCTGAGCCAGGAGCAGCGGACGGCGAGCCCGTACTGATGCCCATCCGCTCTGCGTGACAGCGGACGGAGGGGTGTCTCTTGCTGGAAACGCTTTACATCTTTGACATATTTTCGGTCGCCAACAATCAGTTTGTATGTGCTTTGGCAATCATATATAATGAAGTCGCCCCCTCATCTATCTATTACAAACTGTAAGAATAGAGTCTGACCAAAAGCTGCACCAGAGGCGCTTTACAGGTGACGCTTTAATCCTCTACACGCACAGGTTGATCAATGCGTCGCTTATACCGCGAGCTACAGTCACAAATTCATTACATGATCATCCTGCCCTATATCGTGCTGATGATCATTGTGATGCTGATTGGCTCCGGCATTGCGATTACGCTTGTGGCTGACAACTGGCAGGAGCGGTTCAATAACCAGCTCGGCCAGGTGGCGCGTAACTTCAGCGAGTCCTTTGCGCAGCGCGAGATTGGCAACATCACCTATCTCCGCCAGATCGAGTTCACCGCGCCGAACCAGGTCACCGGGGCGCCGTCGGTCGTCGATGCGATGCACGACCTCGATAGCGCCGGCCTTGAGCTCGCCTTCAAAGGGCTGTGGCAGGTGGGCCTGGGGAATGAGAATGTCGACCAGGATCGCCTGATCGTCTTTGACACCCGCGGCGTCTCGCTGCTCGACTGGGAGCGCAGCCCGGAGAATGCGAACGATCCCATTCGCTATGTCGGCACGAGCCTGTCGGACCTGCCTCTGGTGAAGGCGGTGCTGGGCAGGGAGCAGACGCCGATCGCCAACAGCGACACCCTCGGCGATAAGTATAGCGGCCTGATCGCCTTCCGCTCGAAGAGCGGCACCGATAACCTCTACTTCTTCACTGTCGCCCCTGTCTACCTCAGCAACGCCGATACCACGGAGAGCACGCTGGTCGGCGGCCTGCTCGTGGCCCAGCGCCTCGATACGCTGCTTCAGTTTCTACAGAATAAGAGCCAGTCGGCGATCAGCACCATCTACGATGTCAACGGCGTCGCGCGGGCTACGACGGTCACCGGCGTCGATCCGATGGCGCTCGACCTTGACGCTGATCTGATCAATCAGGTGGCGGCGCTGAATGCGCCGGTCGCTGGCGCGGCCGAGGCCGGCGGCGGGCAGCGCACCGGCGATGCAGAGGACCCCTGCCTCGATATTGGCAACCTCACCGGCCGCCTCGTCACCCCCCTGGAGGCGACTCGGCTGCCCACATGCTCAGTCAACACCACGACGGTGCTCGCCGACCGGGAGTACCAGGTCGTCTATGCGCCGCTGCTGATCCGCGGCGTTCAGTCGGGCTACTTTGCGGTCGGCCTCTCGCGTGACTTTGTGGTGAGCGCATGGTCGAGCAGCCGATCGGCTGTGCTGGCCGTGACCGCCGTGCTGGCGATGAGCGCCGTCTTTCTCGGCTACTATGTGGCCCGCCGGATCACGCTCCCCCTGGGCGACTTGGTCGATACGGCGGCGGCTGTCACCTCCGGCGACCTCGCCCGGCGCAGCCATGTGGCTGATGTGAATGAGCTCGGCCAGCTCTCGACCGCCTTCAACCAGATGACGGAGCACCTGCTGCGGCTCTACACCGCGAGCCGCGAGCTCAACCGCACGATCGAGATCGATGAGGTGCTGTCCGTCGTCAGCGCGGCTGCGGCGTCATTTGTCCCTGACACCGAGGCTCTGGCGCTCATCGCTGCGGATGATCTCTACCTCTTCCGCGTTCGGCCCGAGGCGCCGGCCCCGCTGCGCGCCCTGGTCGGCCAGCAGCTTGCGGCCGACCACGTGCTCCTGACCGACCTTGCCACCCACGGCGATCAGGAGAGCCGGGTCTTGCCGATCGCTGACGCTGAGCTGCGCACGCAGGTGGGCCTGGGCGTTGATGTCGGCGTGCAGATGCTCTACGTCGCGCCGCTCTTTCGCCAGCGCCGCTTCTCTGGGGCGCTGCTCTTCGCCCTCTCAGGCTCCGACCCGCTCGATGAGGCGCAGCAGCAGAGCCTCGCGGTGATCGCGAATATGGCCCAGGCCGTGCTCTCGAACGCCGTGCTCTACGCCCAGGTCCAGCAGGATGCCAAGCAGCGCCAGGCCATCCTGACCTCGATCAGCGATGGCGTGGTGGTCTGCGATGAGCGCGGCCAGATTGTGTTGCTCAACCGCGCCGCCGAGCAGATCCTTGGCCGGTATGACTGGCAGCATTCTGCCCTGCGCTTCGCCGACCTGCCCCTGGAGCAGGTCGAGCAGCGCCGTGAGGTGTTTGGCCAGGGCCGCGATGAGCAGTTCCGCCTCGGCGAGCGCTTCATCACGCTCTCGCGGGCGCCTGTCGTCGCTGAGGACTCCCAGGCGCTCGGCGAGGTGATCGTCCTGCACGATGTCACCGAGGCGGTCGCTATCGATAAGGCCAAGACGGACTTTATCGCCACGATCTCGCACGAGCTGCGGACGCCGCTCACCGTGATCCGCGGCTTCACCGAGCTGCTGCTGCGCGGCCGCGGCGACGAGGCGCTGACGGCAGATCAGTCCGACCTGCTTGGCCAGGTGCGCGCCAGGGCCGTCGATATGACCAATATGGTCAATAACGCGATCATGATTGCCGATATTGAGTCCGGCCAGCTCCAGACCGATCTGCAGCCCCAGGATGTCGAGCTGGTGCTCAGCATGGCGATGGCGCCGCTGCGCCAGGGCTTTGAGTCGAAGAATATCGCGGTCAACCTGGATCTTCCGCCCGACCTGCCGCCGGTCCTGGCAGACCGCGAGCAGCTGAAGCGTGCCTTCGGCCAGATCCTCGATAACGCCATGCGCTACACAGATGCGGGCAGCGTGACGGTCCGGGCCTCTCTGGATGCCCGTAACAACATCCAGGTGGATATTATCGATACGGGCCACGGCATCTCATCCGAGATGCTGCCGATGCTCTTTAAGCGATTCCAGCGCGTTGAGGGCAATAACTCAGCCCAGCGCGGCGGCGGCCTCGGCCTCGCTATCACTCGGCAGCTGATCGACCGCCACGGCGGGAGTGTCGGCGTCGTGAGCACGCCCGGCCAGGGAAGCACGTTTACAATTACGCTGTTGCAGGCCAATGAACACTCGCTCGCGGTCGCACAATCAAACGGATCCACGGCGTCGTCGTGACGGGCTAGCATGGCTTGTCCTTCTCGCCCTACTCCTTGCGCTCCTCCCTATTGGGTGTGTCGCCGATCTGGCGCTGCGCTTCGTGACGCCCTCCAACGCGCCGTTTAAGGATGTCGGCTCCTCGTCGGGACTGAGCGCCTACATGCCCTTCCCTCCAGGCCTGAGCTACGCCGCCCCCGACCCGAACCTGCCGAACCTGCGCGAGACGGAGATCGCTCGCCGCGAGCTGACGCCGGTGGGGCTGCGCGGCGCGATCACCGTCGCCCCAGTCGTTGAGGTGGCTCCCCCGGTCTCACAGATCGACCCGCCGACGCCGACGGCGACGCCGACGGCCGTCGCTGCGCAGCGCCCCACCGCGACAAAAGCCCCCTCTCCCACCGATGTGGCCGGCGGCGCGGGCATCTCCCCCACCCCGACAAGCCTGGTGATCATCTCTGGCTCCACGGCTACCACCGGCCCTACGCTGCCCCCCTCACCGACGACCCCGCGCACGCCGACGGCGACAACCACCACTCTGCCGACGAATGGGGCCGCGACGCCAACGCGTACGCTGGTGCCGCTGCCCAGCGATACGAGCATCCCGATAGCTACGCCGACCCTGCCGCTGGTGAGCACGCCGACCCTGCCGCTGGTAAGCACGCCGACCCCGCCGCTGGTAAGCACGCCGACCCCGCCGCTGGTGAGCACTGCCACGCCGACTCAGACGGAGGTGCCGACGCAGACGCCGACGCAGACGCCGACGCAGACGCCGACGCAGACGCTCTCGCCAACTCCGTCGAGCACGCCAACATCGACGCGTGTGCCCGACCCGGTGCCCACCGGCTTCTTCGCCGCGACGACCGTCTCTGTGGCTGAGGGGAACAGCGGCCTCACCGCTCTGACCTTTACCGTGAGCCTGGATATCAGGGCGATCTCGACGGCGCAGGTGAGCTTCCGCACGATCGACGGCACGGCGACGGTCGCGAACAATGACTATCAGGCACTCAATGGCGTGCTCACCTTCCTGCCCGGCGAGCAGACAAAGACGATCACGGTGCAGGTGGTCGGCGATGTGGTCGATGAGCTTGATGAGTCGTTTATCCTTGAGCTCTTTAACCCGCAGGGCCTCAGGCTGCTGTCGGCGCTGCCGCAGGCGACTGGCACGATCCTGAACGATGATGATCCTGCGGTGAGCATCGCCGTGGCGTCCCCGGCGTCGGGCAGCGTGGCCGAGGGCTCTGCCGGCATTACGACGACGGTCACGCTGAATGTGAGCCTGAGCAGTGTGAGCCTCCAGCCCGTCACGGTGAACTACGCTACGGCCGATGGCACGGCGACGACGGCGAACAATGACTATGTGGCCGCCAGCGGCACGCTGACCTTCGCGCCCGGCGAGACTCTTAAGACGATCTCGGTCGTGGTGAACGGCGATACGGTCGCCGAGCTGAACGAGGCATTCACCGTCGCCCTGAGCGCCCCGACAAACGCCACGCTTGGCATATCGCCGGCGACGATCACTATCCTCAACGATGACCTGCCGCGGGTGGGCATCAGCCCGGCGACAGTGAGCGTGACGGAGGGCACCTCAGCGACCGGCACGACGCCGATGACCTTTACGGTAACGCTGCTCGACCCGGCCAGCGCGGCGGTGAGCCTGAGCTATGCGACGGTCGGGTCGGGCACGAACCCGGCGACGATCGGCACGGATGTGACAACTGCGAGCGTGAGCGGCACCCTCACCTTCCCCGCGGGCGCGCCTGCTGGTACGACCCGTACAATCACGCTCCAGGTGGTTCAGGATAGCATCGCTGAGCAGAACGAGGCGCTGACGGTCACGCTGACGGCTCCCGCGCCCGCCAGCGCGCAGATCACCGTCGGCAGCGCCACCGGCACGATCCTCGACGATGATCTGCCGCGGGTGAGCATCAGCCCGGCGACGCGCAGCGTGACCGAGGGCACCTCAGCGGCCGGCACGACGCCGATGACCTTTACGGTGACGCTGCTCGACCCGGCCAGCGCGGCGGTGAGCCTGAGCTATGCCGCCGCCGGGTCGGGCGCAAACCCGGCGACGATCGGTACGGATGTGACAACTGCGAGCGCGAGCGGCACCCTTACCTTCCCGGCGGGGTCGGCCGCCGGCACGACCCAGACGATCACGCTGCAGGTGGTGCAGGATAGCATCACTGAGCCGAACGAGACGCTGACGGTCACGCTGACGGCGCCCGCGCCCGCCAGCGCGCAGATCACGGCCGGCAGCGCCATCGGCACGATTACCGACGATGACTTCTCAACCATCACCATTGACTCGCCATCGATTACCGAGGGGGACAGCGGGACGAAGGTCTTGACCTTTACGGTGACTCTGCCCGCTCCAGTGCCGGCTGGCTACACGGTGACGGTCAACTATGACCCCACGGTGAATGGGACGGCGACGGCTGGCTCGGATTACGTCGCTCTGGCGGCTGGCTCGGTCAACATCAATGCGGGCCAGCAGACAGGGCTGATCGTTGTGACGATCAATGGCGACACGACCTACGAGCTGGACGAGACATTCACCATCTCGCTGACGAGCGCGAGCGTGAGCGGCTTCTCTGCCCCGATTATCGGGGCGACTGGCACGGGTACGATCATCAATGACGACACGCTGACTGCGAGTATTGACTCGCCATCGATTACCGAGGGGAACAGTGGGACGAAGGTCTTGACCTTTACGGTGAGCCTGAACGCCCAGCCATCGGCGCTTATCGCGCCGGTGACCGTTGTCTATCTGGTGCAGGATGGCACGGCGACCGTAGCCGATAGCGATTACATAGCTGCCCCCGCGACTGGGACTTTCACCTTCACCAGTGCAGGGGGCATGACTCGGCAAATCCCGGTGACGATCATCGGCGACACGACAGCGGAGCCGGACGAAACCTTCACGATCCAGCTTCAGAACCCGACTGGCGGTGCGGTGATCTCGGCGACAAACGGCACGGGCACCGGCACCATCCTCAACGATGACTTCTCGACGCTGACATTTAATGCCCCCTCAGTCCTTGAGGGCGCGGCTGGCGTAACGACCACGCTCAACTTCCGCGCGACCTTCGTGTCGCCGCCTACCTCTGCCGGCGTGATTATCTACAGCACGGCTGATGGCACTGCCACGGTCGCTAACAATGATTATGTGCCCGTGACAAACGGCATCGTCGCCTTTGCTGCCAACGCTCCTTTTGTGGACTTGCCGGTGACGATCAACGGCGATGATGCCCTCGAGCCCGATGAGACGTTCTCGGTGTCGATCACTGGCCCGATCGGCAACGGCGCTACGGGCACCGGCACGATCACCAACGATGACTCGGTCGTTGGCTTCAACAAGACGGCGGTGCTGGGTCTGAACACAGGGCCGGGCGGCACGACCGCGGTGCGGTATACGATCACGATCAACAATCCGCTATCGACGGGCATTCCCCTGAATGTGATTGTCACCGATACGCTCGACGCCACCTACAATCTGACGAATACGCCACCACCAAGTGCAAGCCTTGCTGGCGCATTCACATTCACGACAGGCACCGGCGCGACAGTGAGCTGGAACGGCACCATACCGGTAGGTGCCACGCTGGTGATCACGATAGATGGTACGTTCCCGAATGTTGGGGCCTGCCAGACGCGCTACAACACCAGTCTGGTGCTACAGGTTGAGGCGTCTGCGCCGAGTCAAAGTCTAGACTCGGCCCCAGTGAATATCGACTCCGCTGGCCCCTGCACGCTGCTGCGCCTCGCCTCGCCCTTCCTGCGCAAGCCGCTCCTGCCGCTGGCGCTGCCTGCGCGCGCCGACGCTGCCCCCGCGCCGACGGCGACGGCCACGCTGACCTCCACCGCCACAGCGCGGCCCACGGCGACGCCCACGGCGACGAGCACGAGCACGCCCACGGCCACGAGCACGGCCACGGCCACGCTGACGCCGACCAACACGCTCACGCCGACGGGGACGCCGACGCCGACGAAGAAGCCGAATTCTAGCAGGCCGCCAGATCCGACGCTGACAAGCACGCCGGTGCCCGCGCCGACGAGCACGCCAGTGCCGCCAACAAGCACGCCGGTGCCCGCGCCGACGAGCACGCCAGTGCCGCCAACGAGCACGTCAGT
>NZ_JAIEWN010000003.1:99760-110853 GCF_019599295.1 Oscillochloris sp. ZM17-4
CCGCCGACGGACACGCCGGTGCCGCCGACAAGCACGCCAGTGCCCGCGCCCACGAGCACGCCCCGGCCCACCCGCGAGCCGATAAAAGATTAATCCACGCTCAGCAGGAATGCAGGAGTGGCAATGCCGCTCCCGTCATAGAGCGTTGGGGTTTGGCGGCAAAGCCGCCAAACCCCAACGCTCTAGCGGAGTCAGGCCTCTGGGGTCGGCGCGGGCAAGAGGAAGCGCAGGCCAATCTCAAGGGCCAGGGGGATGATCAGCAGGCTCAGGAGCGGTGCCCAGATCGGGCTGAGGGCGAAGAAGAGCACCGTGGGCGGGATGGCCAGGATGACCGCGAAGATCGCCATGCCCAGGCTGCCCCATCCCACCGCCACAACCACGCCGATGATCGTGAGCCCCACGATGAAGCCGTCGGCGCAGGTGTTCAGGGCGAATCCGCTGTAGCAGGCGTAGAGCGCCGAGGGGCCGGCGATGTCGAAGGGCAGCCCCTCGGTGTCGAAGAAGGTCGGCAGGGCGTAGCGGCGCAGCATGTAGAGGATGGCGCCGACCGTGATGACGATGTAGGCGCGCACGATCCGGTTCTGAAGAAATTGCATAATGCCTCAGACATACATAGAGACGCCCCAGCGGGGCGTCTCTATGTATGTCTGCCCCTGGTAGCTCACGGTTTATCCAACGACCACATTCACCAGCTTGCCGGGCACCACGATCACCTTGCGGATGGACTTCTCGCCGATGTGGCTGCGCACCCGGTCGCTCTCCATCGCCAGGGCGCGCAGCTGATCCTCGCTGGCGCCCACCGGCACCGTCAGCTTATCGCGCACCTTGCCGTTCACCTGGAGCACCACCTCGACCTCGTCCTCGGCGGCCAGGGCCGGGTCGGCCGCAGGCCAGGGCTGCTGGTGGACGCTGTAGCCGCGCCCGGTGCGCGCCCACAGCTCCTCGGCCATGTGCGGGGCCACCGGGGCGATCAGCAGCACCAGGGCCTCGGTCGCCTCGGCCCATGCCGGCGTGCCGGCCATCCCGCCGTCGCGGGCCTTATACATGGCGTTGGTGAACTCCATCAGCGCCGAGATGACCGTGTTGAACTTAAACTCGGCGATGTCGTGCTCGACGCGCATGATCGTCTGGTGGGTGACGCGGCGCAGCTGGCGCTCGCTGAACTCGCCGGACTGGCCGGCCTCATCGCCGGGGTTCAGCACGATTCGCCAGACCCGGTCGAGCCATCGGCGCACGCCGGGCACGCCGTCGGTGTTCCAGGGCACCGCCGCCTCGAAGTCGGAGATGAAGCACTCGTAGCCGCGCAGGGCGTCGGCGCCGTGCTTGGCCACCACCTCATCGGGCGTGATCACATTGCCCTTAGACTTCGACATCTTCTCGATAACGATCTGGCCGTCCACCTCGCGGGCGGGGGCCAGGATCAGCCCCTGGTTGCGCAGGCGCTGGAAGGGCTCGAAGAAGGGCACCACGCCCAGGTCGTACAGCACCTTCGTCCAGAAGCGGGCGTACAGCAGGTGCATCACCGCGTGCTCGGCCCCGCCGACGTACATGTCCACCGGCAGCCAGTAGTCCAGCTCCTCGGGGGTGGCCAGCTGGCCGGGGTTCTTCGGGTCGGCGAAGCGCATGTAGTACCACGAGGAGCATGCGAAGGTGCCCATCGTGTCAGTCTCGCGGCGGCCCGTGCGGCCGTCGGGCAGGGCCACATTCACCCAGCCGTCGATCAGCGACAGCGGCGACTCGCCGGTGGCCGTCGGCTCATAGCTCTCGACATCCGGCAAGGTCAGGGGCAGCTCGGCCTCGGGCAGCGTCAGCTCCAGGCCATCCTCGGTGTGGATGATCGGGATGGGCGTGCCCCAGTAGCGCTGCCGGCTGATCAGCCAGTCGCGCATCTTGTAGTTCAGGCGGCCCTGGCCCTGGCCGCGCTCCTCCAGGTAGGCGATCGTCCGACTGATCGCCTCCTCGCCGGGGAGGCCGTTGATCGGCCCGGAGTTGATCGGGCTGCTGTACTCGCTGTGGTAGATCAGATCCTGGTAGGCCGGCACCGTGGCCAGGTAGGCCATAAAGCTCGGCAGGGCGTCGATCTTCAGCGCGGTGCGGATGCGGCTGCTGATCTGCTCGTCGGCGGCGGCCGAGTCGAAGGCGATCACCGCGTCGGGGAAGATCGCCAGCCAGCCCGAGCCGACCACCTCCGTCCAGCCCTCGGTCAGGTGCGGGCGCACCAGGTCGGCGTAGGCCTGGGCCTGGGCGCCGGCCAGCGTCACCGTCAGGGCGCCGCCCTCGTCGCTGAAGGCGTACCCCGCCGCGCGCAGCGCATCGGGCAGCGCCGGGTCGTAGGTGCCGGGGCTCAGCAGCGAGCGGGCCGCGTCGTCGCTGCGGGCGATCACCGGGATGATCGGCAGGCCGAACTTCAGGGCGAAGGCGAAGTCGCGCTCGTCGTGGGCGGGCACGGCCATGATCGCGCCGGTGCCGTAGCCCATCAGCACATAGTCGGCCACCCAGATCGGGATGCGCGCGCCGTTCACTGGGTTCAGCGCGTAGCCGCCGGTGAAGACGCCGGTCTTCTCCTTGTCCTCCACCGGCACCACCACCGCGCCCTTGACCTTCGCCTCGGCCACGTAGGCCGCGACGGCCTCGCGCTGCGCGGCGCTGGTCACGCTCGCTACCAGCGGGTGCTCGGGCGACAGCACCATAAAGGTGGCTCCCCACAGCGTGTCCGGCCGTGTGGTGTAGACAATAATTTTATCGTCGGGTTGGGGCGCAGCAGTCGCAGGGCGATGAGCCGCCTGCGGCTCATCGCCCTGCGACTGCTGCGCCCTTACAAAGATCACCTCGGCGCCCTGGGATCGGCCGATCCAGTTGCGCTGCATCGCCACGATCCGGCTCGGCCAGTCCACCGTGTCCAGGTCGCGGTCCAGCCGCTCCGAGTAGGCCGAGATGCGGAAGAACCACTGCTTCAGAGTCTTCCGCTCGACCAGCGCGCCGGAGCGCCAGGCGGTGCCGTCGGGCAGCACCTCCTCATTGGCCAGCACCGTCTTATCGACCGGGTCCCAGTTCACCGTCGCCTCGCCGCGGTAGGCCAGGCGGAATCGCTTTAGGGTGTTCTGCCGCTCCAGGGGGCTGGCGGCGTTCCACTCCTCGGCGCTCACCTGCTGGTCCGACAGGGCCAGGCGCAGCCGGCTGGTGCCGTGCTCGGCCAGCTCGGCCTCCAGCTCGGCGATCGGCCGGGCCTTATCGGCCCGCGTGTCGTACCATGAGCCGTACAGGCGCTGGAAGATCCACTGTGTCCAGTGGTAGTACTCTGGCGACGATGAGTTGATCTCGCGGCTCCAGTCGTAGCTCGCGCCGATCAGATTCATCTGCCGCTTGTAGTTGTCCGCGAAGCGGCGGATCAGCACCGCCGGGTTCGTCTTCAGCTTGATCGCCGCGTTCTCGGCGGGCAGGCCGAAGGCGTCCCAGCCCATCGGGTGCAGGACGTTATAGCCCTTCATGCGGTAGTGGCGGGCGATCACGTCGGTGGGCACATAGTTGCGGCAGTGCCCGACGCTCAGCCCCTCGCCGCTGGGGTAGGGGTAGAAGTCCAGAATATAGTACTTCGGCCGCTCGTCGGCCGGCGCGGTGCGGTACAGGTCGTCGGCGGCCCAGCGGTCCTGCCACTTCTTCTCGATGGCGGTCGGGTCGTAGCGATCAGTCTTATCGGGCTTTGCGTCGCTCATGATGTTATAGGCTCCTTAAGAAGTGAGCACAGGCAACATGCCTTGCAGCTCGTCTGACGAAGATACGGACGCAAAGGCCACTAAGGTCAGGTTCCGACACGGTGCTCACCTCCCTTCCGGAGCTGTACGAGGGTACAGGGTACAGGGTACAGGGTACAGGGTACAGGGTACAGGGTACAGGGTACAGGGTACAGGGTACAGGCAAGTCCTATCAGGCAGTTTCCCTGTGCCCTATCCGCTGTACCCTGTACCCTGGTATAAACACGCTTACGTAGGTAACTGTGCGGTATTATAGCACAGCTACGCCATGGATCGCTCCGCCAGAGGTCGCACCTAATAGATAACTTGACATAGTAAAAGGACGCATTGATGAATGTCAACGCCCTGCTCATCCTGCTCGCCGCCATCGTCAGCGAGGTTATCGGGACAACCGCGCTCAAGTTCTCTGACGGCTTCAGCCGGCCCGTGCCGAGCATGGTCGTCGTGGTCGGCTACGCCCTGTCCTTCTACCTGATGTCGCTCTGCCTACGGGACATCCCCCTCGGCACCGCCTACGCGATCTGGTCGGGCCTGGGCACCGCCGCGATCGTGCTGATCGGCGTGCTGCTCTGGAAGGAGTCCCTCGACCCGGCCCGCGTCATCGGCATCGCCCTGATCATCGCCGGCGTGATCGTGCTCAACTTCCTCTCGAAGCCTGCGGCCGCGTAAAAGAGAGGAGTGGATGGCGAGGGCTTTGCCCTCGCCATCCACCCCTTCTCCATGTGCGCACTTCGCGTTCGTGCCCTCCGCGCCCCTCCGTGTCCTCCGCGTTCCAAACGCCCTACTTTCGCACCAGCGGCAGGTACACCTGGCTCAGCTCGGCCACCACCAGCGCGCTTGCCGCCCCCAGGTCGCTCCCCGGCCCAGATACGCTCACGCTCAGCGTCGTGACCATGGACAGATCAGACGCGCTCAGCTCGGCGCGCAGGGTCTGCCCGTCCACGAAGGTTGTCGCTCGCGGCGCGCCGCCCACCTGGACGACGCTGGCCGCTGTGAAGCCGTAGCCCAGCACGCTGATCTGCCGGTTTGTGCTGCCCTGCTGGATCATTGAGGGGCTCACGCTGAGCGTGAGGTCGAGCTCAAAGGCGCCGATGTCACAGCCGCCCAGCTGCGGCCGCGCTACGCCGCGCTGGTCTGTGGCGGGGCAGCCAGAGCCGGCGTTGAGCGCGGGGCTGCCCGCGCCGATCGCCAGCGTCTGGGTCGGCCCGCCGTTGTCGGCCAGCGGGCTGAGCAGCGGGTCGCGGAACGCGGGCAGCCCCGTCTGCTCCGGCGCGCTCTTGCCCACAAAGCAGGTCACGTCGTTGTAGAAGTTGCCGCCGGTGAGCCGCGGCGGGTACTGCAGGTTCGGCCCGTCCTCCTGCAGCTCCGAGGAGCAGTGCTGCTGGATGTCCCATGTGTTCGGGCCGTTGTCCGCTGTGTTGTGGGCGAAGATCGTGTTGCTCACCCGCCCGCCCGGCCCGTCGGCAACCTTGCTGTTGCTGATCGCGCCGCCGACCCAGCCGGCGCTGTTCTCGGCGAAGGTGCTGCTCGCCACCGTGAACTGCTCGGTGTTGTTCACCACATAGAGCGCGCCGCCGTTGGCGTTATAGCTTGTGCCGTTGGCCCGGTTGCGGTAGAAGCTGCTGTTGACGATGCTGATCCGCGCCCGCTGGGGGAAGGCCAGCGCGCCGCCAGAGCCGTCCTCCACGCCGCCGCTGACCAGCGTCTTCCTCACCGAGTTGCCGCTGAACAGGCTCGCGCTGATGCTGATCGTCGGGTTGCCGCCGGTGCCGCCGCCGCCGATCGCCCCGCCCTGGGCCCGCGCCCCGCCGACCACGGCGTTATTCACGAAGCTGCTCTGGCCGATCTCGGCCCGGTTGCCGTCGTCATACATATTCAGGTGGATGGCCCCGCCCGAGTTGTAGCTGCGGTTGTCGCTGAAGCTGCTTCCCACAACGCTGAAGACCCCGGTCGGGCCGCCCAGCCCGTCGATCGAGATCGCGCCGCCGAAGCCGTCCTGCGGGCGCGCGCCGATCGCGCTGTTGTTGCTAAAAGTGCTGGCCTCGATGCTCAGCCCGCTCTGGAGGATATGGATCGCCCCGCCGGCGCCGTTGCTGGCGTCGTTATCGATGAACTGGCTCCCGCTGATGGTATGAGATACAAAGATGGACAAGTTTTAGAACTTAAAATCGCTGCAATGCCGTAGGTATGGTGATTGATAATCCGGCTCGCCCCGCTGCCCGCCAGAGTGATCACACCGCCGCCGTCGATGGTCGTCTCCGGCGCGGTGATATCGAGCGCGCTGTCGATGACGATCGTCGCCGGGCCGCCGCAGTTGAAGCTGATCATCCCGCCGCCCACAAGCTCGGCCGCCAGGGCGGCGCGCGTGCAGCTCGCCGGGCTGCCGCTTCCTACGATCTTCGCCTGTAGGCCGATCGTCTGAGCCTCGGTCATTCCCGCGCCGATCAGGATGAAGATCGCGCCAAGGAGCAGTGGTCGGAGCATGTGCTACCTCCCCCGGATTGCCGTTAACTAAATTTATACTTTTAGTATAACGACAAGACGGGCGGTACCACAACGGTACGATCATCCTATGGAGCTACTAGCACCGCGCCCACCTCGGCCTCGTCGCCGAGCGGCTCGCCGCCCTCGGCCCAGGCCGGCAGGCGGATATTATCCTTCTCGGGGCGATACAGGCCGACGATCAGCCGGTACGATCCTGGCGTCAGATCCGCCGGCAGCGCGAGCTGATGCAGATCTGCCACCCAGTCGCCGGGCGTCCAGTAGGTGAAGGGCAGGGTCGCCCCGCGCGGCCGGCTCTCGGTGCGGGCCACCGTCTGATCTGCGGCGTCGCGCAGCTCGATGAACACCGTCCAGCTGCGCGGGATGGGCTCCAGGCTATTCCAGGTCAGGCTGATCGGCAGCTCCGCGCCGGGCGTGGCCGGGCCGCCCAGCCGCCAGCCGCGCAGCACCACGCCGCGCTCCCAGTCGTTGGCGTAGCGCAGATAGCTTGGCGTGCCCAGCTCCGCCTGCGCCTGCGCCGGCGGCAGCGTATCCCACCGGTAGGCCGGCGCGATCACGCCGAAGGGCATAGAGAGCGCCAGGCAAAGGTAGAAGGTAAAAGGCAAAAGGTAAAAGGCCTGAGATTTTACCTTTTGCCTGTCGCCTTTTATCTTGCTCAGCCCCCCTGCCAGCAGGATGCCGATCGCCGCGATCGCCGGGAAGAGCATGCGCCCCTGCCATGCCACCAGCCCGGCGGTCGCAGCGAAGCTGAGGGTCCAGGCGAGGGCCATCGCCAGCGAGATCACGGGGCCAGTAACGTGAGAGGGTAAAAAGGGGTTTTTGCGGAGAGGGCCAAGCCCTCTCCGCACCTCTCCCAACGCTTGTGTCAGCCAACCGATCACCGATCCTGCCACCAGTACGCCATAGGCCCAGATCGTCCATAGTGGCGGCTCCACACTCATCCAGCCGAAGCGGGCCCAGAACGAGCCGAAGAGCTGGCCGAGCGCCCCGGCCCAGGCGGCGGGGTCGCCCCAGGCGAAGGGCTGCCCGGCGAACTCCGCGCTGAACAGCGCCGCCCCGAAGAGGTCGCCATAGAGCTGCCGGTTGCGCAGGTACCACCAGCCGGCCACGAGCAGGCTCGTCAGCCCCCAGGCCAGGGTGTAGCCGGTCGCGCGGCGCATGTCGCCCCGCGCGGCCCGCCAGCCGGCCCAGAGCAGCAGCGGCCCGAGCAGCAGGGCACTCTGCTTGGTGAGCAGGGCCAGGCCGAAGAGCAGCCCGCAGATCGTAAACGCCACCCAGCTGGGTGCGGGCCGTCTGGCGAGGGCCAGACAGCGCCAGAGGATCGCCGCGCCAAGGGCGGCCAGCAGCGGGTCGTTGCTCACCAGGGCGCAGCTGAAGAGGAACTGCGGGTTGAGCGCCACCAGGGCGGCCGCCAGCGGCGGGGCGTCGCGCCGGCCCGGCCAGAGGGCGCGGGCTGCCAGGTAGGTACACAGCACCGTGGCGGCCCCGCAGAGCGCCGAGACTGCCCGGGCCACGCGCCAGACGAGGGTGCTGCCCCGCCAGGGCCAGTACTCGCGGCTGCCGCGCATAAAGGCCGCCGGCTGGTCGCCGCCGGCCCAGACAAAGGCCCGGTTAGCCGTCAGCACAATCTGCCGGTCGTCGGCGGGCAGCCATGCCACCGCCGGCGCAGCCAGCATGTAGGCCAGGGGCGGCTGGTGCCCCTCGCCGGGCACATCGCTCTCGGCCGGGCTGGCGCCCTGCACCGGCAGGCGCCCCTCGCGGGCCAGAAACAGCACATAGGCTAGGTGCCCCGGCTCGTCCGGCCCCTCGCCCAGAGGGATATTCGCGTTATAGATGGCACAGAGAGCAAGGAACAGCAGGAGTAAACCAAGGATTGACCAGCGCTGAGAGAGTCTCATCAGAAAATCACTGAGGCACTGAGCCACTGTGGTAATGAGTCTTGTGGCTCGCTTTGCTTCACCACCTCAGTGCCTCAGTGCCTCAGTGCCTCAGTGCTAGCCGAACTGCTCGACGAAGCGCACATCGCCGGAGTAGAAGTTACGGATGTCGTCGATGCCGTACTTCAGCAGGGCGATCCGCTCGGGGCCGAAGCCGCCGGCGAAGCCGCTAAAGATCTCCGGGTCGTAGCCGCCGTTGCGCAGCACAGTCGGATGGACCATCCCGCAGCCGCCGATCTCCAGCCAGCCCGAGTGCTTGCAGATCCGGCAGCCCTTGCCCTCGCAGAGGAAGCAGCTCACATCCATCTCGGCGCTCGGCTCGGTGAAGGGGAAGTAGCTCGGCCGCAGCCGCGCCTTTGTGCCGGGGCCATACATCCGCTCGGCGAAGAATCCCAGCATGCCCTTCAGATCCGCCATCGTGATATTTCGCCCGACGGCGAGGAACTCGAACTGGTAGAACTGCATCTCGCTGCGCGCCGTCACCTGCTCGTTGCGGTAGCACTTGCCCGGCACCAGCACGCGCAGCGGCTGGGGGGCCGCGCGGCGCATGGCGTGGATCTGGGCGTTCGAGGTGTGGGTGCGCAGCAGCACCGACGGCGCCTCCGGCGGCATCTCCACATAGAAGGTGTCCTGCATATCGCGGGCGGGGTGGTCGTCGGCGAAGTTGAGCAGGCCAAAGTTGTTTGAGTCGAGCTCAACCTCGGGGCTCTCATCGAGCTGGAACCCCATCTCGGCGAAGATCGCGTGGACCTGTGCGATCACCTGGTTGGTCAAGTGCGTGTGGCCGAGGGCCGGCGCGTGGCCGGGCATGGTCACGTCGATCCGGTCGGAGGCCAGCTCCGCGTCCTGCGCGGCCAGCTTCAGCCGGGACTCGGCGGACTCGAAGGCGGCATCAAGCAGCACGCGCAGCGCGTTCAGCCGGCGGCCCAGCTCCGGCCGCTGCTCGGCGGGCACGCTGCCCATGCTGCGCAGGGCGCGGGTGAGCGCGCCGGCCTTGCCAGTGTATCGGCTCTTCCAGTCGGCCAGGCCAGCCATATCGCCCACGGCGGCGAGGTCAGCCTGGGCCTGGGCCTCAAGGGCTGTCAGCTCATCGGTGATTGTCATCGTTCCCTGTCTCCATTCGCCTGGGGTTGCGGGCCTACGGGCCAATTATACGTTCTCTCGCCGCACTGCGCTGCGCCCCTACGTCCGCCCTCGGCTCCGCTGGCGGAGCGCCTCGAACAGGATGATGCTGCCCGCCACGCCGGCGTTGAGCGAGTCGGCGCGGCCGAGCATCGGGATCGCGATGTGGTGCGTGGCCATGCCGAGGCCCTCCGGCCCCACCCCGTGGGCCTCCGAGCCGATGATCAGCGCGGCGGGCTGACGCCAGTCGGCGGCGTAGTAGGGCATCGTCGCCTCGGCGCTGGCGGCGTACACCAGCGGGGAGTCGAGCAGCTCCATCACCAGATCGTCCCAGCTCAGGTCGCCGCGCAGGGGCAGGCTGAAGTGGGCGCCCATCGCGGCGCGCGCCACCTTCGGGCTGTAGATGTCGGCGCAGCCCTGCGAGCAGAGCACCATGCCGACCCCGGCTGCCTCGGCCGAGCGCAGCAGCGTGCCGAGGTTGCCGGGGTCCTGGATCGCGTCGAGCACGAGTTTTAGGCCGGGGCGCGGCGCGATCTCGGGCCAGGCGACGGCTGCCACCACCCCCTGGGGGCTGCGGGTGTCGGCGGCGGCGGACACTGCCACCTCGCCGGCCTCGTAGCAGCCGGGCCGCTCGGCCAGCCGGTTGAGCAGGGCCGCGCCCGCCGGCGTGCCGCGCAGCTGATCGGGGTTGTAGAGGGCCACCCGTAGCTCAGCCCCGGCGTCGAAGGCGTCCGCCACCAGGCGCACGCCCTCGATAACGAAGCTGCGCTCGCTGCGCCGAACCCGCGGGTCGGCGCGCAGCGAGCGCAGGTGCTTGACGTATGCGTTGCTTGCGCTAGAGATCACGATCCTATAACCTACATGGATCACGTAACGCCCGACGGCGAGAGGCTGGGGCCACAGGCTCCACAGGATGATCATCGTAATTGGTGGAACGTGCCAGCTTCGCTGGCACGTTCCACCAATTACGATGAGGGTTTTTAGGGCAGCCGCCCTACACGCGATCCGTGGGCCTACGCCGATGCGCTGGCGGCGGGCTTAGACGAGGCGGCGGCGACAATGTCGCTGAACGCCTTCGGGTCGCGGACGGCGATATCGGCGAGGATCTTGCGATCGAGGTTGATCCCGGCCATCTTCAGGCCGTTGATCAGGCGGCTGTAGGTGGTGCCGTTCAGGCGGGCCGCCGCATTGATGCGCTGGATCCAGAGCCGGCGGAAGTCACGCTTCTTGTTGCGCCGGTCGCGGTAGGCGTAGGCGAGGGCGTGCATGACCGCCTCGTGGGCGACCCTGTAGTGCCGCGAACGCGCGCCGCGAAATCCCTTCGCCTGATCGAGTAGCTTGCTGTGGCGCTTACGCGCCATCATGCCACGCTTGACACGAGCCATAGTATGCGATCCTCCAAAGAATAGGCAGGTCAGGGGGTGGCAAACCGAACCCTGAGCTTCGCCCTGCTATACACATGTTGCAACAGGAACCTGATCACATGAAATCCGACACGAAGGCGTCGGCGTTCACGCGACTATTCCTGGCATGGTTTTGTCCGTCCGCGAACGTTGTGTGTCGCGCTGGCCCTACTTCAGGCCGTAGGGCAGGGCAACCGCGATGTGGTTGCTGCTCGTCAGCGACATGGGCTGATCCTTGCCATACCGGCGCTGGGATCGCTTAGGCCGACGGCGCTTGTTGCCGCGCACGCCCTGCTGCTGCATCACCTTGCCGGTCGCCGTGATCTTAAACCGGCGCTTGGCACCCTTGTGGGTCTTCATCTTCGGCATAACTGTTC